>NZ_JBSFSC010000002.1:0-1278099 GCF_053589555.1 Rhodococcus sp. NPDC003322
ACACCCGGGCCGGTCGGCTCCTTGTACACGCTGATCGGGCCCGGGGCGGGCAGGAACCCGCGGCCGGCGTCCTCACCGTTGATGCGGAACTCGAACGAGTGTCCGCGCGGGGTCGGGTCCTCGGTGATCTCGAGCTTCTCGCCGTTGGCGATGCGGAACTGCTGGCGCACCAGGTCGATGCCCGCGGTCTCCTCGGTGACCGGGTGCTCGACCTGCAGGCGGGTGTTGACCTCGAGGAACGAGACGGTGTCGCCCTGCACCAGGTACTCCACGGTGCCGGCACCGTAGTAGCCGGCCTCCTTGCAGATCGCCTTGGCGGAGTTGTGGATCCGGTCGCGCTGGTCGTCGGTCAGGAACGGCGCCGGGGCCTCCTCGACGAGCTTCTGGAAGCGGCGCTGCAGCGAGCAGTCGCGGGTGCCGGCGACGATGACGTTGCCGTGCTGGTCGGCGATGACCTGCGCCTCGACGTGGCGGGCCTTGTCGAGGTACTGCTCGACGAAGCACTCGCCGCGCCCGAACGCCGCGATCGCCTCGCGGGTGGCGGACTCGAACAGCTCGGGGATCTCCTCGATGGTGTGCGCGACCTTCATCCCGCGCCCACCGCCACCGAACGCGGCCTTGATCGCGACCGGCACGCCGTACTGCTTGGCGAACTCGACGACCTCGTCGGCGCCCTTGACCGGGTCCTTGGTGCCCGCGGCCATCGGCGCGTTCGCGCGTTCGGCGATGTGCCGGGCGGTGACCTTGTCACCGAGGTCGCGGATCGACTGCGGCGAGGGCCCGATCCAGATCAGGCCGGCGTCGATCACGGCCTGCGCGAAGTCGGCGTTCTCGGACAGGAACCCGTAGCCGGGGTGGATCGCGTCCGCACCGGACTTGGCGGCGGCGTCGAGGATCTTGTCGAACACCAGGTACGACTCGGCGGAGGTCTGCCCCCCGAGGGCGAACGCCTCGTCGGCCAGCTTCACGAACTGCGCGTCCGCGTCCGGTTCCGCGTACACCGCGACGCTGCCGTAGCCGGCGTCCTTCGCGGCCCGGATGACCCGCACAGCGATCTCGCCGCGGTTGGCGACGAGCACCTTCGTGATCTGCTTCTGAGAATTGGTCATCGGTCTTCCTTTACCGGGCGTAGCGGGCGTTGACGAAAGTGCTTGGCGCCGCGGACAACCCGTAGCGCATCATCTGGGCGGGCGAACCCCACCCCTCCTCGGTCTGCGGCTCGGCGGCGGCGGGAGCTCCCGACACCGCGGCGAGCGCGACCAGCACGGCGGCGATCTCGGTGTCGTCGGGGTTCCCCGAGAACCGGATCGGATCCTGCTGCGGCACAGGGGTACCCAGCATCGCGGCCTCGTCCAACTCGACGTCGGCCGTCTCCAGCACCGCGGTCACAGCGGGATGTTCCCGTGCTTCTTGGGCGGGAGGGTGACCATCTTGCGTTCGAGCAGACGCAGAGCGGACACGATCTGACCGCGGGTGTGGCTCGGCGGGATCACCGCGTCGACGTAACCGCGTTCGGCGGCGACGTACGGGTTGACGAGGGTGTCCTCGTACTCGTTCTGCAACTGCAGGCGCAGCGCATCGACGTCCTGACCGGCCGCGGCGGCGTCCTTGAGCTGCTTGCGGTAGACGAACCCGACCGCACCCGAGGCACCCATGACCGCGATCTGCGCCGTCGGCCACGCCAGGTTCACATCGGCACCCATGTGCTTGGACCCCATCACGTCGTACGCGCCGCCGTACGCCTTGCGGGTGATGACGGTGATCTTCCCGACGGTGGCCTCACCGTAGGCGTAGAGCAGCTTCGCCCCGCGCCGGATGATGCCGTTGTACTCCTGCTCGGTGCCCGGCAGGAAGCCCGGCACGTCGACCAGGGTCACGATCGGGACGTTGAACGCATCGCAGGTCCGCACGAACCGGGCCGCCTTCTCCGAGGCGTCGATGTCCAGGCAGCCCGCGAACTGGGTCGGCTGGTTCGCCACGATGCCCACGCTGCGGCCGTCGATGCGGCCGAACCCGACGATGATGTTCGCCGCGCGACCGGCCTGCACCTCGAGGAACTCGTCGTCGTCGAGCAGGCGGCGGATCACCTCGTGCATGTCGTACGGCTGGTTCGCCGAGTCGGGGATGATCGTGTCCAGGTCCAGATCCTCCGGGGTCAGCGACTCCTCGATCGACCCGACGATCGGATCGGTCGCCTCCAGCCGCGGCGCGGCGGCCTGGTTGTTCGACGGCAGGTACGAGAGCAGGTCCTTGACGTAGTCGAGGGCGTCCTGCTCGCCGGAGGCGACGTAGTGCGCGACACCGGACTTCGCCATGTGGGTGTGCGCGCCGCCCAGGTCCTCCATGGTGACGTCCTCACCGGTGACGGTCTTGATCACGTCCGGGCCGGTGACGAACATCTGGGAGGTCTGGTCGACCATCACCACGAAGTCCGTCAGCGCCGGCGAGTACACGTGCCCGCCCGCGGCCGGGCCCATGATCAGCGAGATCTGCGGGATCACCCCGGACGCCTGGACGTTGCGGTGGAAGATCTCGCCGTACAGGCCGAGGGAGACCACGCCCTCCTGGATGCGGGCGCCGGCGCCCTCGTTGATCCCGATCAGCGGCCGACCGGTCTTCAGGGCGAGGTCCATCACCTTGACGATCTTCTCGCCGTAGATCTCGCCGAGGGACCCACCGAAGACGGTCGCGTCCTGGGAGAACACGCACACGTCGCGGCCGTCGACGGTGCCGTAGCCGGTGACCACGCCGTCGCCGGCCGGTCGGTTGTCCCCGAGCCCGAAGTTCGTCGACCGGTGCCGCGCCAACGCGTCCAGTTCGACGAACGAGCCCTCGTCGAGCAGTGCCTCGATGCGTTCGCGGGCGGTCAGCTTGCCCTTCGCGTGCACCTTCTCCACGGCGGCCTCACCGGTCGGGAAGGTCGCCTCCGCCTGACGGCGATGCAGATCCGCGAGCTTCCCCGCGGTGGTGTGGATATCGGGGACATTCGACGCCGCGGTGGCGGCGGACTCCTGGACGCTGGTCACAGTGAAGTACCTCTCGGCTTCGCTCGGGTGTGGTGACGCGATCGAAGGGTCACGATACCTCAGGTCTCATAGTTAACTAAGTGAGATTTGTAATCGGATGAGGGGTGGAGTTCCCTGCGGAAACGCAATCATGCACGCAACAAACGACCCCGGCACACCGTTTCCGGAATACCGGGGCCGCCGGCCGGCCCGTCCGTCGGGCGGGTGTCACCCCTTCCGTGCGGACATCAACATCGGCTCGCGCAAGTCGTAGTACGAGACCTCCCCCATCAGTTCGGTTTCCTCCTCGAACAGCGAGCGCAGGTCATCCGGAACCTCGACGTTCTCGTGCAGACGCGCCTCCGACTCGGAGGTGAAGTAGACGGCCTCCACATACCCGTCCTTGCCGTCGCTGCAGAGCGTGCCGCCGATGATCTCGGGACGCACGTCGTGCACCCGGTCACCGACCTGCGACATCAGATCCACCATCCGGTGCGCGTCACTGGTGTGACCCTCCATCACCTGCACGAACCCGGCACTGTCGGATCCGCCGCCCATCCACTCGGTGACCTCCACGCAGTCCGTGAACGTCACCGGACCGTCGAAGCAGCGCTCGGTCTCGGCCCACCAGGCGCCCTGCTCGGGGCGTTCGCTGTTGCGCCGGGCCGCGTCCTGCGACTCGAACCGGACCATGCAGATGAAGGTGCCATCGGCGCACGTACCGCTCGTCGAGCCCAGGTACCCGGTCGCGCCCGCGGCCAACTCGTCGTTCCACCGGTCCAGGCACCGCAACAGGCCGGCCTCGTCGCCGACCTTGCCCTGAATCACTTGAATGAACATCGCCCTCTCCTCACGCGGGCGAATCACCCGCCGCGAGTACACCGCCGGTGGCCGGCGAACGAGGTCCACCGCCGATGCCGGGCGCCGCCGCTCACGTTCCGGCGGCCCGCGACCGCGACCACTGCGTACCCAATTTTTCGCGTACGTGGATGGGGATGCAAGGCCGCCGTGCGAAGCGATCGCGCGACCACCAGGCCGGTCGGCGGCGCCCGACCCGTGTGCGCCAGTCCGTTCTGCGGCCGGGGTGTCCCTGCATCGTGATTCGGCAGTCCCTGTGCGACGAACCCCTCGATCGCCGCCGTCGGTCGTGGTGCCGGGCTGCGGGACCACGACGTCCCTACATGCCCACCTCCGAGTGCGCGGTGGTACTCCCCATCAGCCGATTCTGTGCGTCCCCTCGGGCGCCGACGCGAGTAGTCCACTACCCGATTCGCGCGATCCGGGTCCACGCGACCCCACCGGGCCTCGCCCTCGCGACGCGCCGATGGACCGCGAAGTATAGACCCGCCGTCGACACGCACGGCTTCAGCTGGCAGTCTGTACACGAGACCAGCCCTCGTCCTGAGGGCCGGCTCGCAGTAACAGGAGCAATAACGTGGCACAAGGCACCGTCAAGTGGTTCAACGCGGAAAAGGGATTCGGCTTCATCGAGCAGGACGGTGACGGGCCCGACGTGTTCGTTCACTACTCCGAGATCCAGACGAACGGCTTCAAGACCCTCGACGAGGGCGCGCGCGTGGAGTTCGAGATCGGCCAGGGCCAGAAGGGCCCGCAGGCCACCGGAGTCCGCACCATCTAAGCGACTTCCTTACACCGAGGGGCGTCTCCGCATCGCGGAGGCGCCCTTCGGCGTTTCTCCGGGCACGCAGGGGGATTATCCTGGGGTTCTCGACCGCACCGCGAGGTGACCACATGACGAGAACGTGCCCGCCGGGCGGTGCGGGGACATGAGCGTGCGATGCCCGATCCCGACCCACCCCTCACCGAACGTGTGACTCCCTCCGGCGTCGCCGCCGAACTCGCTGCTGCCGGTTTCACCGACGGCGAGGAGATCGGCCGTGGCGGCTTCGGGGTCGTCTACAGGTGCACCCAACCCAGCCTCGACCGGACGGTGGCCGTCAAGGTGCTCAGCGGTGAGCTCGACGACGACAGCCGCGAGCGGTTCCTACGCGAGCAGCGCGCGATGGGAGCGGTCTCCGGGCATCCGAACATCTGCAACATCCTGCAGGTCGGGACGACCCGATCGGCACGGCCCTTCATCGTGATGCCGTACCACCGCCACGGCTCACTGCAGGAACTGATCCGTCGCGACGGCCCCCTCGACTGGCCCGAGGTGCTGCGGATCGGCGCGAAGATGTCCGGCGCCCTCGAGACCGCGCACCGGGCGGGCACCCTGCATCGCGATGTGAAACCGGCCAACATCCTGCTCACCGAGTACGGCGAGCCCCAACTGACCGACTTCGGTATCGCCCGCACCAAGGGTGGGTTCGAGACCGCCACCGGACAGATCACCGGCTCCCCCGCCTACACCGCCCCCGAGGTCCTCGAGGGCCGCTCGCCCAGCGTCCGATCCGACGTCTACAGTCTCGGCGCGACCCTGTTCTGCGCGGCCACCGGCCACGCGGCCTTCGAGCGGCGGGACGGAGAGCAGGTCGTCGCGCAGTTCCTCCGGGTCACCCAGAGCCCCGTCCCAGACCTGCACGGCGAGGACATCCCCGCCGACGTGTGCGGGGCGCTCGAGTCGGCGATGGCGTCGGACCCGGACGACCGCCCGGCGAGCGCTGTCGAATTCGGAATGATCCTGCAGGATCTCGCCATCGCGCACGGATTGAACGCGGGCGAGATGGCAGTGCCCGACCCCGCCGGCGAGTCGGGAAACGCGCTGGTCTCCCCGTTCCCCGGGCATCCCACCGGCACGCAGCGGCGCACCGGCACCCAGCGGATGACGGGCATCCGCGGGCGGACCGGCACCCGCGGATCGACCAGGACCACACCGCCCGCCCCCGCCACCCGGTTCCGCCCCCCGGTCACCGGGCGCGCACTCGTTGCGCGCGACCGGCTCGTCGACCGACTGTGGGCCGGCCAGCGCCGTCGTCTGGCCGTGATCCACGCACCCGCCGGATTCGGCAAGAGCACCCTCGCCGCCCAGTGGAGCGCAGCGCTCGTCGCGGACGGCGTCACCGTCGCGTGGCTGTCCGTCGCCCCCGACGACGACAACGTCGTGTGGTTCCTCTCCCACCTGGTCGAGTCCGTCAGCCGGGTCGCTCCCGAACTCGCGGACGAACTCGGACAGGCACTCGAAGACCACGGCAAGGACGCACAGGCCTACGTACTGACCACGCTGATCAATCGAATCCACACCGCCAAACGTCGCGTCGCCATCGTCATCGACGACTGGCATCGGGTGAGCAGCCCCGAATCACTCGAGGCCCTGGACTACCTGCTCGACAACGGGTGCCACCACATCCAGGTCATCGTGACCAGCCGGACCAACACCGGCCTGCCACTGGCACGGATGCGGGTACTCGACGAGCTCATCGAAATCGACTCGGCAGCACTGCGATTCGAAGAGGCGGAGTCACAGGAACTGCTCGTCGGACTCGGCGGACTGCACCTGACGGACACCGACGTCGCGAGACTGTGCCGATCCACCGAGGGCTGGGCGGCCGCGCTGAAGCTCGCCTCGCTGTCGCTGCGGGGGCGTGAGAGCCCCACCGAACTGATCGACCATCTGGCCGAGCACCAGGCGATCGGCGAGTTCCTCGCCGAGAACGTCCTCGACCTCCTGGAGCCCGACCTGCTCGACTTCCTGCTTGCCACTTCCGTCACCGAACGACTCACCGGATCCCTGGCCTCGGCACTGGCCGGCGTCCGCAACGGTCAGGCGCGGCTCGAGGAGGTCGCCGCCCGGGATCTGTTCCTGCTCCGGCTCAGCGACAGCGACACCGAGGGGCCGACCTCGGCACCGAGCGAGACCTGGTACCGGTACCACCACCTGTTCGCCAAGTACCTGCGCCGTCGGCTCAACCGCGATCATTCCGAGCGGGTTCCGGAACTGCACCGCACCGCGTCCGCCTGGTTCGCCGAACACCACCTGCTGAGTGAGGCGGTCGACCACGCACTGCGCGCCGGGGATCCGGATGCAGCGGTGGCCCTCGTCGAACGGGACGGCACCTACCTGATCGAACACTCCCGGATGGTCACCCTGCTGGGACTGGTGGACAAACTGCCACCGACCGCTGTGGTCGGCCGGCCACGGCTACAGCTGATGTTGGCCTGGGCCAACGTCCTGTTGCAGCGGACCGGGGCCTGCCGGCGCATTCTGGCACTGGCCCGCAGCGCGCTCGAGGCCACACCGGATGCCGACCTGTCGGCGGAGGCCGATCTGCTCGAAGGAGTGGTCGCCGCATTCGCCGATCACCCGGCCGGTGTCGAACGGTTCACCGAGGGGTGCCTGAGCCGGCCTCAGAAGCACCGGCCGTGGGTGGTGACCGCCGTCGCCAACGTCCAGATCTTCGCGGCCCTGTACCGGTTCGACTTCGATGCCGCGTTCCGCTGGGTGGAGTGGGCGGCCCCGTACCACGAGGCGATGAGCGGCTCGTTCAACACCATGTACGGCTACTGCATGGTCGGGATGGCGGCGAACGAGCAGCTTGCCGTCGAGTCGGCCGAGGACTGGTTCCGTCGGGCGCTGCGCGTGGCGAGGGAATCGTCCGGTCCACGCTCGCATTCGGCGCGTCTGGCCGCCGCGATCCTCGGCGAGCTGCTGTACGAGCAGAACCGGCTCGACGAGGCCGAGCGGCTCCTCGACGAGGGATTCGAGCTCGGCGGCGAGGGCGGCATCGTCGAGCTGATGATCGCCCGCTACGTGACCGGCGCCCGGATCAAGGTGCGCCGCGGCGAGCCGGAAGCTGCTGCCGAGCGGCTGATGGAGGGGGCCCGTTGCGCAGATGCCCTCGACCTTCCGCGGCTGCGGGCACGCATCGACAACGAGCGCATCCGCCTTGGCTTTCCTGTCACCGCCCGCACCCGCACGCCGCGGTACCCGACGCTGCCGCCGGTCGATGCCGTGGTCGACGGCAGCGCGGAGATCACCGCGCAATTGGAGGACGCGACGACCGCCCGGATTCTGTTGCGCACCGGGGCGGCAGCGAACACCGCGCTCGCCTGTGAGATCGCCCAGGCCTGGGTGGACCGCCTCGCCGACACCCGCCGGACCCGCGCCCGGCTGCAGGCGGACCGACTGCTCGTTGCGTGCCTGTTCGCCGCCGGTCGCGACCAGGAGGCACTGGCCGTGCTCGCAAGCGTTGCGGCGAGCTGTGCCCGGCACTCGATGATCCTGTACCTGCTCGACGGTGGTCCGACCATTCGCCCCGGGCTCGAGAGGCTGCGGACCGCGACGGCCACCGGCGACTGGGATCCGACCTGGCCGGTGGTGCCGATCGAATTCCTCGACGACGCCCTCACGATCGCCACGGTGGAGCCGTGAACGGAGGGGCACCGGAACGACCGAAGGCGCCGCCCGGTGGGGCGGCGCCTTCGGTTCGTCGTTCGGGGATGCGGGTCAGCTGGCGAGCACCGGCATCTTCACGACCTGGCCGGCGTACGCGAGACCGGCGCCGAACGCGAGGAGGAGGGTGGTGTCGCCGGGCTTGGCCTTACCGGTGCGCAGCATCTCCTCCATCGCCAGCGGGATGGAGGCGGCGGAGGTGTTGCCGGTCTCGGCGATGTCGTTCGACACCGCGACCGTCTCCGGCAGGTTCATGCTCCGGGCGATCACCTCGGTGATGCGGGCGTTGGCCTGATGGGGAACGAACGCGTCGATGTCGTCGACGGTCAGGCCCGTCTTGTCGAGGGTCTGCTGGGCGATCTTGCCCATCTCGAACGCGGCCCAGCGGAACACGGAGGTGCCCTCCATGATGATCCACGGCCGCTTCTGCTCCGGGTTGGTGGCGAAGTCGACCCAGTCGGGTTCCTGGCGGATGGCACGCCCCTGGGCACCGTCCGATCCCCAGACGACCGGGCCGATGCCGGTCTCCTCGCCGCGTCCGACGACAACGGCGCCGGCGCCGTCACCGAAAATGAAGCGCACCGAGCGGTCGGTGGGCTCGGTGGAGTCACTCATCCGCTCGACACCGATCACCAGCACACGCTCCTCCGTGCCGGCCCGGACCAGGTCGGAGGCGACGCCGAGGGCGTAGCAGAACCCGGCGCATCCGGCGGCGATGTCCATCGCGCCCGCGCCGCCGGTGCCGAGCTCCTCGGCGACGAGCGCCGAGCAGGCGGGCGTCTGCACGGGGTAGGTCGAGCTGGCGACGATGACAGTACCGATCTGCTCACCGGTCAGGCCGGCCGCCTCGAGCGCCTTGCGGCCGGCTGCGATGGACATCTGCAGCACGCTCTCGTCGGGGCCGGCGAAACGGCGGGTCCTGATCCCGGACCGGGACTGGATCCACTCGTCGGTCGAGTCGATCTGCTCGCAGATCTCCTCGTTGGTCACGACCCGCTCGGGCCGGTACACGCCGAGCCCGAGAATTGCGGAATGACGAAGCTCACTGGTGTTCGCGATCGCTGCACCCATCGACCTTTTTCTCCTGTTCTGTTTCATCGGATGCTCGGGCGAAACCACGAACTCCTCGTCTGACACCGTACTGTGCCCACTTCACGCGTGGTGAGGCTCCGTTGGCGGACTGGACGGTCCACCATTTCGGCACAGGCGGTTCTTATCACCGCGGTGACCGGCCGTGGCACGAAAACGATCAATGCGGCATCGAAATCACCACATGCGCAACACACGTTTACATCCGTCCCACTCCTCCCGGAAATATGCGCGCGCGGTCACTACGATCGTCACCCGACATCCCTTACGCCATACGGGACCGTCACGGGGGCGAGACTTCCCCGTGCTCCACGGCACGCCGGCTCTCGCCCCACTGTTTCCGCGGCACAGGACACGACAACAGTCGAAGGGTGAACGCGCCATGGGTGGACATGTACCGGGAAGACGCCGATCGGGGGTGGGCACCGCCGTGCGGGCCTGCGCCCTCGCCGCAGCAACCGCGCTCGCGGTCGCCGCACCGGCCGCCGCGAATCCCAACGCGGTCAATCCGATTCCGGGACTGAACGGCACCAACGGCCTCCCCGACCTGCGCGGACGCACCAATGCGGTCGCCCAGGCCACCGGCCTGCTCAGCGCCAACCGCACCCAGGACACCAACGTGCTCGGCACGGACCTCGGCATCATGTGGGACAACGGCAACGGTGAGGTCCTCACCGCCTTCGGCGACTCGGCCGGTCTCGGCCTGCCGAACCTGCTCAGCGGCAGCCTGTGGTCGTGGCGCAGCAACACCCTCTACCGCAGTGCCGACCACAATCTTGCCGACGGCATGGCCTTCGACAGCACCCCGCGCGACTTCCTGGGCCAGTCGAAGGAGCTGGTGCCCAGCCCGAAGATTCCGTACGTCGAGATCAGCCGGATCCCCACGGCGGGGGTCGCGGTCGACGGCGTCCAGTACATGTCGCTGATGTCGGTGAACCACTGGGGTGAACCCGGCAAGTGGGAGACCAACAACTCGACGCTGGCCTTCTCCACCGACAACGGCGAGAACTGGACGGTCGCGCCGGAAACGACCCGCCCGAACGCCGAGGGCAACCGGAACTTCCAGATGAGCGCGTTCCTGAAGGACGGCGGCTACGTCTACCAGTACGGAACCCCGCCGGGACGCGGCACGCTCGCCTATGTTGCGCGGGTGCCCGAGAAGCAGATCAAGGACCTCGGGGCGTACGAGTACTGGAACGGCGCCGAGTGGAAGAAGGGGGACGTGAACGCCGCCGCGCCGATCGTCTTCGGCGGCGTCGGCGAGATCTCCGTCCAGTACAACGAGTTCCTCGGCCAGTACCTGATGCTCACGACCGACAACTTCAACTCGGTGGTGATGCGTCGTTCCCCGTCCCCGACCGGACCGTGGGGGCCACCGGAGGTCCTGCTCGACACCCGGGAGCTGCCGACCGCCTACGGCGCATACATCCACCCCTGGTCGAGCGGCCCGGACCTGTATTTCCTGACGACTGTGCACTCGAACTACAACGTGCTGCTGCTGCGCACCACGCTCAACCGCTGACGTCCACCACGCCGCCACGACAGCGCCGTACGGTCACCGCATGGACGCACACGACTGGGACCGCCGGTACGCCGGGGAAGCGCTGCTGTGGGGGTCGGCCCCGGACGCGGCGGTCGTCGAGTTCGTCGCGGCACTGCCGGCGGGCCGGGCCCTGGACCTCGGCTGCGGCGAGGGCCGGAATGCGCTGTGGCTGGCGTTGCGCGCGTGGCAGGTGACCGCCGTGGACTTCTCGACGGTGGCGTTGACGAAGGCGGTCCATGCGTCCGCACCCCTTCCCCGGGCGACGCGTGAGCGGCTGACCTGGGTGAACGCGGATGTGACCGAGATCGAGTATCGGCCGGAGCATGACCTGGTCCTGTCCTGCCATCTGCAACTGTCGCCGGAATCACGCCGCCGCTTCCTCCGCCGCGCCGCCGGCGCGCTGCGCCCCGGCGGCACCCTGCTCGTCCTCGAACACGGCCCCGCGGGAAAGGAGATCGACAACGATCAGTTCCCTTGCACACCAGACGAACTCGCGGACGACGTGACCGGGGCCCTGACGGTGACCACGGCGCGGTGGATCGACGGCGACACCGCGGGCGCCGGCACCGGCCAGGCCGCCGGCGAGCACCGCCGCGAGGCCCTGGTTGTCGGTTTTCGCGGTTCTGTTGGCACCTAACTGAATCACGAGTAACATCGGCTAAGTTACTGACGAGTAGCCGCTAGGGCGGTACCTCGACGCAGACTGGACAAGGCCAGAACGTGGGCATTACCAGGGGCTGGACCGCACCATCTCAGGGAGACAGAAGACATGGGGCATTACAAGAGCAACGTTCGTGACCTGGAGTTCAACCTCTTCGAGGTACTCGACCTCGAGAAGCCGCTGAGCGAGGGCACCTGGGGCGACCTGGACGTCGACACCATCAAGAACATGCTCAGCGAGGTCGCGCGACTGGCCGAGGGCCCGCTGGGCGAGGCCTACGCCGACGCCGACCGCAACCCGCCGGTCTTCGACCCGGAAACCCACGAGGCGACCCTGCCCGAGTCCTTCAAGAAGTCCTTCAAGGCGATGTGGGACGCCGAGTGGTACCGCATGGGCCTCGACGAGGAGATCGGCGGCGTGCCGGTCCCCCGCGCGCTGGTGTGGGCGATCGCCGAGATGATGCTCGGTGCGCAGCCGGCCGCCTTCATGTACCAGGCGGGCCCGTCGTTCGCGAACGTCCTGTTCAACAACGGCACCGACGAGCAGAAGCAGTGGGCCGCCACCTGCGTCGAGCGTGGCTGGGGCGCCACCATGGTGCTGACCGAGCCGGACGCCGGCTCGGACGTCGGCGCCGGCCGCACCAAGGCCATCAAGCAGGACGACGGCACCTGGCACATCGAGGGCGTCAAGCGGTTCATCACCTCCGCCACCTCCGACGACCTGTTCGAGAACATCTTCCACCTGGTGCTGGCCCGTCCCGAGGGCGCAGGCCCCGGCACCAAGGGTCTGTCGCTGTTCTTCGTGCCGAAGTTCCACTTCGACTTCGAGAAGAACGAGCTCGGCGAGCGCAACGGCGCCTTCGTCACCAACGTCGAGCACAAGATGGGCCTGAAGGCCTCCGCCACCTGCGAGCTCACCTTCGGTGGCCACGGCGTCCCGGCCGTCGGCTGGCTGGTCGGCGAGGTGCACAACGGCATCGCGCAGATGTTCGACGTCATCGAGCACGCCCGCATGATGGTCGGCACCAAGGCCATCTCGACCCTGTCGACCGGCTACCTGAACGCGCTCGACTACGCCAAGCAGCGTGTCCAGGGCGCCGACCTGACCCAGATGACCGACAAGGCCGCCCCGCGCGTGACCATCACCCACCACCCGGACGTGCGCCGGGCGCTGGCGATGCAGAAGGCCTACGCGGAGGGCATGCGCGCGGTGTACCTGTACACCGCCGCCCACCAGGACGTCGAGGTGGCCAAGCACGTCTCCGGCGCCGAGGGCGACCTCGTGCACCGCGTCAACGACCTGCTGCTTCCGATCGTCAAGGGCGTCGGCTCGGAGCGCGCGTACCAGTACCTGACCGACTCGCTGCAGACGCTCGGCGGCTCCGGCTTCCTGCAGGACTACCCGATCGAGCAGTACATCCGCGACGCCAAGATCGACTCCCTGTACGAGGGCACCACCGCGATCCAGGCGCAGGACTTCTTCTTCCGCAAGATCGCCCGTGACCGCGGCGTCGCCCTGGCGCACGTGGCCGGCGAGGTCAAGAAGTTCATCGACCGCGACGACGCCGACAACCGCCTCAAGTCGGAGCGGGCCCTGCTCGCCACCGCGCTCGAGGACGTGCAGGCGATGGTCGCGACGCTGACCGGATTCCTGATGGGTGCCCAGGAGCAGCCGACGGAGCTGTACAAGGTCGGCCTCGGCTCGGTCCGCTTCCTGATGGCGGTCGGCGACCTGCTGGTCGGCTGGAAGCTGCTCGAGGCGGCGGAGATCGCACTCGGCAAGCTCGACGCCGGCGCCTCCGACAAGGACAAGCCGTTCTACGAGGGCAAGGTCGCGACCGCGTCCTTCTTCGCCAAGAACGTGCTCCCCGAGCTGACCGCGTCGCGCGGGATCGTCGCGAACGTCGACAACGACATCATGGAGATGGACGAGGCCGCGTTCTAGGACTGCGACAAGATTCGGGCGGAACCGCCCAGATCAGGACAACGGCGATGCCGCACACCGGGTTTCGGTGCGCGGCATCGCCGTTTTCGCGCCGGGGGCGTCGACACCGCCGACGCGAGGGGTCAGCGACCCGGGGGCCGGTAGTCGGCGGGGCGTTTCACGGCCTCGTCGATCTGCTCGGGCGTGAGCAGTGCGACCGTGTTCGTCCTCGCCGCGCCCGCGGCGGCGGTGCGAATGCTCATCGACGCCGCCGCGACCTCGTCGGGGACCTCGCCGATCACGTAGAGGTCGTCACCGCCGAACGCGAAGTGGCAGCTTTCCATGGTGCCGCCGACGCTCTCGATCGCGGTGCGGATCGCGTCGCGCCGCGCCGATCCCCCTTCGGCGAGCAGGCCGCCCGCGCCGTCCGTCGTGTAGCCGACCCGCCACAGATACTTGGGCATGATCCTCGTCCCTCGTTTCGGTCCGCCAGATGCATCCATCGTCCTCCGGCTCACCCGCGGGCGGGCCGGTTCCGGGGATAGCCTCGAAAGGTGGCACGGATCCGGGTCGGGATCTCCGGCTGGGTGTATCCCCGATGGCGCGGCGACTTCTATCCGAGTGGGCTGGCGCATCGACGCGAACTGGAGTTCGCCGCGGCCCGCATGTCGTCCATCGAGATCAACGCGTCCTTCTACGCCCTGCAGCAGCCACGAACCTACGCGCGGTGGCGGGACGAGACGCCGGCGGACTTCGTGTTCGCGGTCAAGGGCAGCCGGTACATCACGCACATGAAGCGGCTCACCGACGTGGGTGCCCCGCTCGCGAACTTTCTCGCCTCCGGCGTCCTCGCCCTGGAGTCGAAGCTGGGCCCGTTCCTGTGGCAGCTGCCCGCAACGCTGCCCTTCGACGCCGACCGCTTCGACAACTTCCTCGCCGCTCTGCCCCGCTCGACGGCCTCGATCGCCGACCTCGCGGCGCAGCACGACGCCAAGGTGCGGACCGACAGGGCGGTGGTGCACCCGGACGCCGACCGGCCGGTCCGCCACGCCGTCGAGGTGCGCCACCCCTCGTTCACGACTCCGGAGGTGCTGCGCGTGGCGGAGCATCGGGGCGTCGCGCTCGTGGTCGCGGACAGTGCCGGACGGTTTCCGGTGGTCGACACCCCGACGTGCGATTTCGTGTACGTCCGACTGCACGGTCACACGGAGCTGTACACGAGCGGCTACGCCGACCGCAGCCTCGACGCCTGGGCCCACCGGATCGGGGACTGGGCCCGCGCCGGCCTCGACGTGTACGTGTACTTCGACAACGACGCCCTCGGCCGCGCACCGTTCGACGCGATGGCCCTGCAGCGTCGCCTCGGATGATCGCCGATTCCCCGCCCGCCCAGGTATTGACAACGTTCGTTGTCAGTTGCAGTGTGGGCCTGTGACGACCACCGCCGCCCGGCCCTCCCGGTACATGCGCGACCGCGCGCACTCCGCCCGGGTCACCGCGCCCCTGCGCCCCTTCGCCTGGCCCACACCCGACGCGACCCCGCAGGAGGCCGACCACCTGCGGCGCGCACTGCTCGAACGCGACGAGCCGAGCGCCGCCCTGGTCCGGGCCATGCGCGAGGACCGCACCGTCACCCTCGCCCAGTTCCGGCAGGCACTCGCCGAGGGCGTCGACTCCGTCCCCGACGCACCGGCCCCGCTTCGCGACTACTTCGCACTGATCGAGGACACGCCGGACTGGGTCGATCGCGACCTCGTCGCGCTGGGCGCGCGGACGCTGCGCCGGGTCGGGTCCGACGCCGGCGACGTGCTCGCGTACGGCTCACTGCTGGGTGGATACAACAACTCCGGGCCGCTGCCCGTACTGGTGGCGTCCGGGCGGCTCACCGGTGAGCGCACCCGCCGCCGGATCGCCGAAACCGGGACCTGGTGGAACGGGTGTGTCGCCGACGGGGGCCTGGACCGGTTCGGCGCAGGGTTCACGCTGTCGGTGCACGTGCGCCTGATGCACGCGTTCGTCGACTACCACCACGAGCACGAAACCGACTGGGACAGCGGCGAACGCGGCCTACCGGTGAACCAGTTCGACCAGGCCGGCACGCTGGGCCTGTTCTCTATCACGTTCCTGCTTCACACCCGGGTCCTCGGGGTGCGCTACACCAGGGAGGAAGCCGACGCGGTCCTGCACCTGTGGTGCTACGTGGGCTGGTTGATGGGCGTCGACCCGCGCTGGCTCCCGTTCGACGAGCGGGCCGGCCTGCGCATGATGTACCAGATCGGCTCGTCCTCGCCCGCGGCCGACGAGAACAGCTACGCGCTGGCCCGATCGCTCGTGGATCTGCCCCTGCACACCCGCTACGACCATTTCCAGTGGCTGCGGCGGCGGTACGAGTACGAACGTGGGCTGTCGCTGGCGACCACGCTCCTCGGCCCGGCCGGTGTACGGGCACTGAAGGTTCCGGTCCGGCCACCGTGGTATCCGATCGGCCGACTGGCCGTAAACATCGTCAAACACCATGTGGTGGGCCGATTCCCGGCCGGCAGAGTGCGATTGCAGCGGCTCGGCGAGCGGCAACTACGCGACACGCAGCGGCGCATTCTCGGTGGTGAGATCCCCGACGTCGCGCCGATTCCCCACTGAACCACCGAACGCGATCACGAGGATCGCGCCGGCCCGGCCGTCACTCGTCTTCCGACTCCTCCCCGGACTCGTCCGACTCGTCCTCGGACGCGGCGGGACGGGCGGCGGCGGGACGGGCAGTGGCGGGAGCGGCGGCAGCGGGAGCGGCGGCAGCGGGAGCGGCGGCAGCGGGAGCAGCGGCGGGTGCAGCGGCAGGAGCGGGAGCCGCAGCGGCGGGAGCGGGTTCCGCGCTGACGCAGCGGACGATCGGCACCGGGTCGTACTTCACGGTCCGGGTGTTGCGGGACAGCTCCCGACCCGACGCGTGGTCGCTGATGACGCGGGTGTCCGAGGTGGTGAACCCCTGCGCACCCGACGACGCGATGCAGCCGGCGCCGGCCGGCAACGTCACCGTGTTCGGGGACGTGTGGGCATAGCGCTCACCGGTGATCGATTCGACGTCAACGGTCTTGGTTCCCCACAGCCGGACCGTGATGTTGGAGCTGGTGCCGATCGTCTCGATGAGCACACCGGTGTCCGTGTTGTTCGTGAACTTCAGGTCGATCGCGCCCTCGTACACCGTGGCCTCCCGCGCCTCGGGGTACCGCGAAATGTAGTAGCTGTGCTCGGTGTGGCCGGCGTCCTCCATGCCCGCGAAGTAGGAGGCGTTGTACAACGTCGTCGCGAGCTGACTGATGCCGCCACCGACGGCCTTGTCCGGACGGCCGTTGTTGATGATCCCGGACTCGACGTAGCCCTGCGCGGAGCCGCGCGGACCCGTGTAGTCGTTGAGCGAGAACGTCGCGCGCGGTTTGACCAACGCACCGTCGATCTCGCTCGCGGCCAGCCGGATGTTCACGCCGGACGCGTATTCGAAGCCCCCGGTCGTGTACTCGGCGATCACCTCGGTGATGCCCAGCTTGTTCGCGGCCTCGGTGGTCAGTTCGGGCTGCTTCGGCTCGTACACGGCGTCGAGGGTGCGCGGCCCGGACTCGGTGAGCCGCGCGGGCAGCGACTCGAGGGTCTTGTGCCACTCGATCATCTCGCCGCTCACCGCCGGTACCACCTTCGGTGCCCCGCCGGACAGGCTGAACGACGCATCCTTCGGCTTGACCTCGGTGCCGGCCAGTTGCGGGCCGAGCACGCCGATCGCCGCGTCCACGTTGTATTGCGGCGCGAGACCCCCGTTGCCGTCCGGGGCGAACGTGAGCACCGACCCGATCCGGTCCCGGGTGAGGACCGCGGTGCCGCCGTCGCGACCGGTGATCACCAGGTCCGCGGACGCCGCCGGGGTCGCGACGTCGCGCAGTGCCCGCTCGACGCCGGACTGCGTGACCGAGACCGGCGTGGTCGTGACCGGAACCTCGACACCACCGGACGCGGCCCAGCCGTCGGCGAGCGCCTCCGCCGCGCCGGCCGAGTCGAGCGTCTGCCCCTGCAACGGTGACACCGCGACCGGCGTGACCCCGTCGAACACGACGGCTCCCTCGACGGGCGCACGGTCCGTTCGGGGGCGCAGCCCTTCGACCGCGGCGGCGAGGGCGGCCTCGTCGCGCGTCGAGGCGACCCCGACCTCGCGGTGCGTGAACAGTGAGGTCAGCCGGGTGATCGGGTTCAGCGGCTGGTCACCCGCGCGGTCCAGGGTGGCGGACCAGTCGACGGCGAGACCGGCTGCGGCGGGCACCACTTCGGTCGTCACGTCGCCCGCTCGCACCGGCACCGACTGCTGTGCGCGCGGGTCGATCGCGGCCCGCAGCACGGATTCGGCCTCGGCGTGGGACTTCCCGCCGACATCGACGCCGGCGACGGTCACGCCCCGCGGCACCCGATCCGAGGAAAGCGCCAGGTCCGCGGCGTACCAGATCGCACCGGCCGTCAGCACCCCGGCCGCCGCGGCGATCACGACACGGCGTCCGCCGCGGGAACCTGCGGTCGGGGTGGGCTCGGCCGGGTTGGAGGACGGCTCGGCCGGTGCCGACGGCACGCCGGACGGCGGCTGCACCGAGACCGGTGCGGCAGCGGCGCTCGACCTCGCCGCGGTGGGCTGCTTCGGCCGCGGCCCGGCGGGCTGCTCGCGCGGGGGCGACACGTCCGACGGCGGCACCGCGCCGGGTCCCGGTGCGGCGGTAGGGGGCAGGGTCACCTTGGGCAGGACCGTGGTCGGCACGTCCTCCGGGCGCACGTACTCGGTTGCCACGGGCTGCTCGGCCGCGGTGAGGTCGATGGCCACCGTGTCTGCGGCGGCGTCCTCGGCGACGGCGGAGTCGGGGGCGACGGAAGCGGCGGGCTCGACCGCGGGTCCCGGGGCGTCGGGCTCCGCGATGGCCGTGGTGTCGATGGCCACCGTCTCCTCGGCGACCACGGAGCCCGTGGTGTCCGGCTCGACCGCGGAGCCCGGGGGGTCGACGGCCGCCGTGTCCGCGGCGGCGTCCTCGGCGGCAGGGTCCTCGGCGACGGCGGAGGCGGGGGCAACGGAGTCGGGGGCGGTGGGCTCGACCGCGGGGCCCGGGACGTCGGGCTCGACCGCGGCGGCCGTGGTGTCGATGGCCACCGTCTCCTGGGCGTCCTCGGCGACGGGGGTCTCGGTGCGCTCTTCGACGACGGCGGACTCGTCAACCGCCAGGTGCGCGGGCTCGTCGGGCAGCGCGGCTCCCCGCTCCGCACCCGAGCGCTTGTCGGTTCCTCCGGTCATGTCGAGGCCCTCCCGGTCGTGTCGTTCCGCTGGGCCAGGACCCGCTTCGAACGTCCAGGGTAGCGGGGGCGAACCGGGCCGCCTTTCGGTGGAGGTCACAAGGCGACGGTCTCGAGACGGCCAGAGACAAAGGTGTCCCGCGCTGCAACCGGGTCGGGGGTCTGGCTGCAACGCGGGACGACCTGACTATCGACCCTCCACAACAGGGCGTTACACACAATCAGAAAAAAGTTGTGAAAAGTTGTGATCGATCCCAGAAACCCCACAATGAGCTGGCCAAACAACCCGGTGTCGCCCACGGACGGCCGGGCCGCACGCCGGGCGGATCCCGCGTGGGCCCGCGCCACCCGCGTGTGATGTCACGTTCCGCGCGGATCGACACTCTCGTTCGGTCGGATCACGGGTGTGGGCAGGACGAGGGCGGCCGGCGCGTGCCCGGGTACCGCCGGGTGGAGCGGCGGGGTGGGGTCGACGCGGCGATACGACGACCCGAGCGGCGGACGCGGGTCCGGTTCGTCCCGGTTGGGCCACAGCGAGAAGGCGCGCTCGGCCAGAGCGGTGATCGTCAGCGACGGATTGACCCCGAGATTGGCGCTGACCACCGACCCGTCCGCAACGTGCAGCCCGGGCTGACCGTGGACGCGCTGGTAGGGGTCGACGACGCCGGTCTCGACGGATTCCCCGATCGGGCATCCACCGAGAAAGTGCGCGGTCATCGGAATGTTCGCCAGGTCGGCCAGCGATCCTCCCGGGTCGCCGCCGATCTTGTCGGCCACCGAGCGGATCACCTCGTGCCCCTGCGGAATCCAGGTCGGCGGCGCATCTCCCGGGCCACGCCGGCTGACCAGGCGGACGCGACCGCGACGCCCCCGACGGACGCCGAGCTCGAGGGAGTTGTCCCCGGTCTGCATCACGAGCGCGATCACGGTCCGCTCGGACCAGTGGCGCACCGACAGGCCGCGGACGAACGCGATCGGGTGACGGGCGATCGCCGCGAGCGCCTTGACGGGTCGCGGCAGCCGCCCGCCCCCGTCGACGAGCAGGGTCTGCAGGAGCCCGATCGCGTTGCTGCCCTTGCCGTATCGGACCGGTTCGACATGGGTGCGACCGTCGGGGTGGAACGACGAGGTGATGGCCACACCGCGGTGGTACCCCGCGGGACGACGCGCGGTGGCCGCCAGTACCGCCTCCGAGTTGGTGCGGACCTGGGTGCCGAGCCGGGCCGAGAGCCCGGGCAGCGTGTCGCGGGTGCCCAGCAGCAGCCGCTGGGTGCCGTAGGTGCCCGCGGCGACGACCACCTGGTCCGCGGTCAGGGTCCGGGTGCGGCGGCGCACCCCGTCGGTGCGCCGGGTGTGCACGGCGAATCCGCCGCCGGGCAGCGGGTCCAGACCCGTGACCGTGGTCAACGGACGGATTTGCGCCCCTGCCTTCTCGGCGAGATACAGGTAGTTCTTCACCAGGGTGTTCTTCGCGCCGACACGGCAGCCGGTCATGCAGGCGCCGCATTCGGTGCAGCCAGTGCGTTCCGGTCCGGCGCCGCCGAAGAACGGATCCGCTTTCGTCCGGCCCGGCTCACCGAAGAACACGCCGACCGGGGTGGCGGTGAACGTGTCCCCCACGCCCATCTCGTCCGCGACCTGCCGGACGATGCGGTCCGCCGAAGTGAAGCCGGGATAGGTGACCACCCCGAGCATCCGCGCGGCCTGCCGGTAGTGCGGGTCGAGCTCGGCCTCCCAGTCGGTGATGTGGCCCCACTGCGGGTCGTCGAAGAACGGCCGCGGCGGCCGGTACAGGGTGTTGGCGTAGTTCAGCGACCCACCACCGACCCCCGCCCCGGCCATCACGAGCACGTCCGCGAGTAGGTGGATCCGTTGGATGCCGTAGCAGCCGAGGGCCGGCGCCCACAGGTATCTCCGCATCCTCCAGCTGGTCTCGGGCAGCTCGTCGTCGGCAAACCTGCGCCCCGCCTCGAGGACGCCGACCCGGTAGCCCTTCTCCGTCAGTCGCAGCGCCGCGACACTGCCTCCGAACCCGGAGCCGACCACGATCACGTCGTAGTCACGCTCGGCACTCACGCCGCATCCTCGGCATCCGTGCGCGCCACCGTGCGGTAGTTCTCGGCATCGAACCGGAGCATCTGCGCCCGGTACCGCCAGGTGAAGGTCGGCCACATCACCGAGTTGCGACCGCGCCTGTCCATGTACCAGCTCTTGCAGCCGCCCCGGTTCCACACCGTCGATCCGAGGGCCTCGCCGATTCGGGCGCTGTAGTCCTCCTGCGCCCGCGCCGACACCTCCAGTGCGGACAGACCGCGGGTACGCATGTGCGCCAGGGCCGCTCGGACGTACGTGGACTGGCTCTCGAGCATGTAGACGATCGAACTGTGCCCGAGGTTCGTGTTGGGCCCGTACATCAGGAACAGGTTCGGGAACCCGTGAACCGTCATTCCGCGATGCGCACTGGGGCTCCCGTCCCAGTGCTCGGCCAGGGTGCGGCCGTCGGCGCCGCGCAGCATCCGTGCGATCGGCGGTTCGGTCGGGGTGAACCCGGTGCCGAAGATGATGGTGTCCACCTCGTGCTCGACGCCGTCCGCCCCGATCACCCCGGTGGGCGTCACTCGCATCAGCCCGGACGGCACCACGTCGACGTCGTCGCGGTCGAGGGTGGCCAGCCAGTCGTTGGACAGCAGCATCCGCTTGCAACCGATGGTGAACGTCGGCGTCAGGTGGCGTCTCAGCGTCGGGTCCGACACCTGGGCCCGCAACTGCGCCTTGGACACCAGCGCGAACAGTGGCAGCAGCCAGGTCAGGTAGGCGAACACGACGACGAAACCCTCACGCAGGGCGTACACGAGACCGCGGACGAGCTTCTGCGTCAACGGAAATCGGCGGTACAGGCCCTTCTCCGCCGGCCCGCGGGTGCGGTTGAACCGGGGGATCACCCAGGACGCGGTGCGCTGGAACACGGTCAGCCGCTGTGTGCGGTCGACGATCTGCGGGACGAACTGCACCGCCGACGCGCCGGTCCCGACCACCGCGACCCGCTCGCCGGTCAGGTCGTGATCGTGGTTCCACGATGCCGAGTGGAACACCGTGCCCCGGAACGAGTCCAGGCCCTCGATGTCCGGCAGGTTCGGTGCCGAGAGCGCACCTGTCGCAGCGATCAGGACCTCGGCGGTGACCTCACCGCGGCTGGTCCGTATCCGCCAGAGCGCGGCCGCCTGGTCCCAGTGCGCTTCCTGGAGTTCACAGTCGAACACCGTGCGTGCCCGGACGCCACTGCGGGTGGCCACGTCCTTGAGATAGTCGAAGATCTCCGGCTGTTCGGCGAAGGTGTGACTCCACTTCGGGCTGGGCGCGAAGGACAACGAGTACAGCGTCGTCGGCACATCGCAGGCGCAGCCGGGGTAGGTGTTCTCCCGCCAGGTGCCGCCGACCTCGCCGGCGCGCTCGACGACCACCACGTCCGCGGCCCGGCCGCCGCGGACCAGGTCGGCCGCCGCGGCGAGTCCGCCGAACCCGGTTCCGACGACGAGAACGCGGGTGTGCGAGGGAAGTTCGGTCAATGCGGTCGTGGTGCTCATCGCCCGGTCACCATCGCCTCCCACGCCGGCAACAGGCGCGCCCGGCGCTCGGATTCCTCGGCCGGGGTCCGGAACAACGCGGACACCGCGAAGCCACGGGCCAATTCGATGCTCAGCTCGATCCCGTCGGGTCCGAATCGTTCGCCCATCACCTCGGTGGCCCCGCCGGTCAGCGCGTCGCTGACGACCCGCTCGAGCGGCACCATCGCCTCGAACAGTTCGCGATCGGTGCGCGCGGCGACCCACAGTTCGAGAGCCGCGTAGAACAGCGGACCCGAGAAGGCGTCGACGAGCACTTCGAGTCCGCGTTCCGGCGCGGGTCGGGTGGCGAGGATCTCGGCGAGCCGCTTCTCCACCAGGTACTCCACCGCGGCGACCACGAGGGAGACCTTGGTCGGGAACTGGTGTAGCTGCGCCCCGCGGGACACCCCGGCCCGCCGGGCGATGCCCTGGGTGCTGGTGCCGGCGTAGCCCAGCTCGACAAGCGACTCGATCGTCGCGTCGAGCAGCCTCTGGCGGGTGTGCGCGCTGCGTTGCGCCTGCGTCCGTGTCGGAAGTTCCGTGTCCTGGGTCACACCGGCACGATAGCAACAAACAGTCCGGACTGTCTGTAAATCTTCGAACCGATTCCGGCGCCCCTAGGGGCGGATCAGCACGTCCAGTCCACGCTGGAAGTCCTCGATGCGCCGGGTGAGGGCGTGATGGCCGCCGTTGACGAGCTCGGACACCCGGACGATCCCCGCGGTGTCCGCAACCTGGTTGAGGTTGCGCGACGTCCAGTACCACGCCGCGGTGGTGAACGCGTTCTCCGGCGCCGCCAGCAGTTCGGGGTGCGCGACGAAGTCGATGCCGGTGTACTGGCTCACCTTCTCGTAGTTGTGGCGGCCGGTGATCTGGATGGCACCACGCCCCTTGTACCGCTCACCATCCCCCGGCTGAGTGTTGCCGAGGTCGGCCCGGCCCTCGTAGGCGCGCCCGGAGGCGTACTCCTCGAAGGTGCGGAACCCGTCGGACTCGACGGCGAGCTGCGCGATGAACGCCGCCTGACGGACCGGGTTGTCGATGCCACCGTGCGCCATCGCGTCGTTGAGCGGGAGGATGTACTGCGCGATCTTCTCACCCGAGATGCCGGGCACGATCCGTGCGAACTCATCCGGGGTGACCGCGAGCGGCGGCGGAGGCGGCGGCGCCGGGGCCGGGGCCGGTTCCGCCGGAACGGGTGCGGAGGCCAGCTCGACGGTGGCCTGCTCCTCCGCGGGCGTGGACTTCGTCTGCACCCACCCCGCGGACGCCGACGCGAGCCACTCACCGGACGCAGGCTCGGCCTCACCCTCGGCCGCCGGCGTCCCCCCCGGCGTGGACGCCGACCCGGCAGCGGTCAGCCCCGGGAGCTCCAGGTGCGCGAACAGGTCACCGGACTCGCGGTATCCGACCGTCACGGAGGCGACGGCGTCGGCGTTGGCGACGGGGCCGTCGCCGGTGCCGACGACCGCGGCCGCGGTTGCGATCACCGACGCGGCGGCGAGGGCGGCGCCGAAGTGGCGCGTGCGGACGAAGGACCGCGCATTCGAAACGAACATTGGTCGTGCTCCAGATTCGGCCGAGTGCGGTTTCGGCCTCCGAACGGGCGCGGGTGTCACACAGGGCGGCTTCGGCCCTCGCGAGTCACCATCACGCAGCGAAAAGGTCACGACCAGGTAACGCTGCAGGTGAAAGGATTTTCAATGAATAGTGAGCAGGGTCACATTGACAATGTATAAAAGTCCGGGCTCACATTCGCTGTCGATTCGCAGCTGCACGCCCCGACAAACACGACCGCACTCCGCCACCGCCACACCGGTCGGTATCCGACGCGAATCGGACGAGACCGGCAACCAGATCCAGAGCCGATCACACTGTACTGCAAGGTCATTCGACCGAAGACAGGCACCCCGACGCAACGAGGAGGGGCGGGAGGATCGCCTTCTCCGACCGCCCACGCCCACGCATTCCGCGTCGGTTGCCCCCGAAGACGCACCGCCGAGCGGGCAGGCCGTCGATGCGGGGCTCGTTGACCACTTCGTGATCTACACAACACAACGCCCACGGATGGCCGTGACCTTCGACGAGACGTCGGTCGCGGGCCCGTGACACATTCCGGGCCCGCGACCGACGGCCGCAGGCCCGGAAAGCTCAGACGATCCCGGCAGACGTCCTACTCCCTGCCGAGGGACACCCAACTCGGGTCCGCCGAACGCGCCCCGACGGTGATCGCGGCCAGTTCGTCGAGCCGCGCGACACGGTCCGCGGGGAGGTCGAGTTCCACCGCCGCGGCGTTCTCCTCGACCCGGGCGGCGAAACGCGTGCCCGGGATCGGCACGACCGGCAGCGCGAACTCGCGGCCCTTGGCGTAGAGCCAGGCCAGCACCACCTGGGCGGGCGTCGCGTCGGACTCGCGGGCCACCTCGCCGATCACCTCGAGCACCTTCGCATTGCCGGCGAGCGCGTCGGCATCGAATCGGGGGAACCGGCGGCGCAGGTCGGACGCACCGAGGGCGGCCGGGTCGTAGGTCCCGGTGAGGAAGCCACGGCCGACCGGCGAGTAGGGCACGAATCCGACCCCGAGTTCAGCCGCGGTCGGGACGACGTTGCGCTCGACGTCCCTGCTCCACACGCTCCACTCGCTCTGGATCGCGGCGATCGGGTGGACCGCGTGCGCCCGGCGCAGTTCGTCGCCCGTCGCCTCCGACAGACCAAGGTGCCGCACCTTGCCCGCGGCCACCAGCTCCGCCATCGCGCCGACCGTCTCCTCGATCGGAACGTTCGGATCGACCCGATGCAGGTAGTAGAGATCGACGCTGTCGACACCGAGGCGGCTCAGCGACGCGTCCAGGAAGCCCGCGACATGCTCGGGCCGCCCGTCGATCCCCCGCTGTCCGGCGGCGACGTTACCGACGAGACCGAACTTGGTGGCCAACTGCACCTCGTCGCGCCGGGTGCGCAGCACCTCACCGACGGCCTTCTCGCTCGCACCCTCCCCGTACACGTTGGCGGTGTCGAGGAAGGTGACGCCGATGTCGATCGAGTGGTGAAGTGTGGCGAGGGCCTGCGCCGGGTCCACCGGACCGTAGACCGGGGCGACCGACATGGCGCCGTAACCCTGGGCGCTGACCTCGAGTCCGTCGGCGAGTGCAAAGGTGCGAACAGTCATGGTTCGCATCCTCACCCACCGCGCACCGGAACGCACGGTCTGAAATCAGCGTGATCGCAGCGAACCGCCGCGCACCGGGTCAGATCCGCCGCAGCGCCAGCACCGGAATGGTGCGGACGCCCCTGGTCCGCTGCTCGTACTCGGCGAATCCCGGGTAGCGCCCGGCCTGCTCGGCGTAGATGCGGTCGCGGTCCGGGCCGGTCACCTCGGTGACGGTCACCCGGTACGTCTCGGTACCGCGCTCGATCTCGGCTTCGCCCGCCGCGGTCACGTTGAAATACCAGGCCGGGTTCTTCGGAGCACCCGCCAAGGTGGCGAAGACATAGATCGTGTCCGGGTCCTGGTTGTCGGGCAGGTACATCACCGGATTCACCACGTGGCGGCCGCTCTTGCGACCACGGTGATGGAGCAACACCAGCGGCGCGCCCTCGAACTGCCCGCCGACCCGGCCCTCGTTGGCCCGGAACTCGGCGATGATCTTCGTGTTCCAGTCGTCGTTGTCACTCATGACGTCCATCGTCGTCCAGCCGGCCCGCATTCGCGAGACACACGGCGGCGGGGCGGCACCGTCGTCCAGGTGCCGCCCCGCCGGGTTCCGCGCGGCTACCGCTCGATGATCGCGGTGACGCCCTGCCCGCCTGCCGCGCAGATGGAGATCAGACCGCGGCCGGATCCCTTCTCCGCCAACATCTTTGCCAGCGAGGCCACGATGCGTCCACCGGTCGCGGCGAACGGATGTCCGGCCGCGAGCGAGGAGCCGTTGACGTTGAGCTTGCTGCGGTCGATCTTGCCGAGCGCGCCGTCGAGACCGAGCCGCTCCTTGCAGTACTCGTCCGACTCCCACGCCTGCAGGGTCGCGAGGACGACCGAGGCGAACGCCTCGTGGATCTCGTAGTAGTCGAAGTCCTGCAGCGTCAGTCCGTTTCGGGCGAGCAGCCGCGGCACCGCGTAGGTGGGCGCCATCAGCAGTCCGTCGTCTCCGTGCACGTAGTCGACGGCCGCGGTCTCCGAGTCCACCAGGTGCGCGAGCACCGGCAGGTTGCGCTGCGCGGCCCACTCGTCGGTGGACAGCAGCACCGCCGAGGCGCCGTCGGTGAGCGGGGTGGAGTTGCCGGCCGTCATCGTCGCGTCGCCGAGCTTGGTGCCGAACACCGGCTTGAGTGTCGCCAGCTTCTCCACCGTCGACCCGGGGCGCAGGTTGTCGTCGCGGGTCAGGCCGAGGAACGGGGTGACCAGGTCGTCGAAGAAGCCGCGGTCGTACGCGGCGGCCATGTTCTTGTGGCTGGCGGCGGCCAGCTCGTCCTGGTCCTCGCGGCGGACGCCGAACTCCTTGGCGGTGATCGCGGCGTGCTCGCCCATCGACAGCCCGGTCCGCGGCTCGCCGTTGCGGGGGATCTCGATGCCGACCATGGACGGGCGGACGTGTCCGAGCAGCTTGACGCGGTCCGCGGTGGTCCGGGCGCGGTTGACCGAGAGCAGGAACTCGCGCAGTTCGTTGTTCACCCCGATCGGGGCGTCGGAGGTGGTGTCGCTGCCGCCGCCGACACCGGCGTCGATGCGGCCGGCCGCGATCGCGTCGCCGACCGCGATGACCGACTGCAGACCGGTGCCGCACGCCTGCTGCAGGTCGTACGCGGGGGTGTACGGACTCAGTGCGCTGCCGAGCACGGACTCGCGGATCAGGTTGAAGTCACGGCTGTGCTTGAGCACCGCGCCGCCGACGACCATGCCGAGCCGCTCGCCCTGCAGGTTGAACCGGCTGACCAGGCCGTCCAGCGTGGCGGTGAACATGTCCTGGTTGGACGCCTGCGCGTACGCCTTGTCCGAACGCGCGAACGGGATACGGTTGCCGCCGACGATGGCGACGGGGCGAAGCCCGCGCCCGCCGGTGGACGCGGCGGCCGGCTTCTTGGTGGAACGCGCTCTGGTGGTCACGGTGTCTCCATCTGGACGAGGTCTCGATGTCGAGGCTGTGCCTCGACACCAAACTTACTTCAGAGTAAGTTCATTGTCGACACCGCACCCGGTGCCCGGGTGCACGAAATACCGACCAAGAAGGTGGACCGTGGCAGCCAGCAAGGGCGCTCCCGACCTCTACTCCCAGTTCCTCAACTCCGCGCCGGGCGCGTTCATCGCCAAGCAGGCCGGGCTGCCGCAGCCGGAGCACCTGCGCCGCTACAAGGCGGGCGAGCCCGCCCTGGCGGGCCCGATCCTCATCGGCGGCCACGGCCGCCTCGTCGAGCCACTGCGCGAACTGCTCTCCGACTACCCCGCCTCGCAGCCGCACGACGACCGCCACGGCGCCCTCGTCTTCGACGCCACCGGCATCTCCCAGGTCACCGACCTGGTGCAGCTGTTCGAGTTCTACCAGCCGGTGATCCGCAATCTCGCGCCGTGCGCCCGCGTCGTCGTCCTGGGCACCACCCCCGAAGAGACCGGCGGCGTCGACGAGCACATCGCCCAGCGTGCACTCGAGGGCTTCACCCGCAGCATCGGCAAGGAGATCAAGCGCGGCGCCACCGCCCAGCTCGTGTACGTCTCCCCGAAGGCGTCCGCCGGGCTGTCCGGGGTCGAGTCCACCCTGCGCTTCCTGCTCTCGGCCAAGTCCGCATTCGTCTCCGGCCAGGTCATCCGGATCGGCGGCGCCGACGCGACGGCGCCGCAGTCCTGGGAGAAGCCCCTCGACGGCAAGGTCGCCGTCGTCACCGGCGCCGCCCGCGGCATCGGCGCGACAATCGCCGAAGTGCTGTCCCGCGACGGCGCGCACGTGGTGTGCGCGGACATCCCCGCCGCAGGCGAGGCGCTGTCCGAGACCGCGAACAAGGTCGGCGGCACGTCCCTCGCACTCGACGTCACCGCCGCGGACGCCGCCGACACGCTCGCCACCCACCTGCTCGAGCGGCACGGCGGCGCGGACATCATCGTCCACAACGCAGGCATCACCCGGGACAAGACCCTCGCCAACATGGACGAGGCACGCTGGAACATGGTGATCGGCGTGAACCTGCTTGCGCCGCAGAAGATCACCGACCACCTCGTCGCGAAGGGCGCGCTCAAGGAGGGAGGCCGCGTGATCGACGTGTCCTCCATCGCCGGCATCGCGGGCAATCGCGGCCAGACCAACTACGGCACCTCCAAGGCCGGTGTCATCGGCCTGGTGCAGGCCACCGCGCCGGTGCTGGCGGAGAAGAACATCACCATCAACGCCGTCGCGCCCGGCTTCATCGAGACGGCGATGACCGCGGCGATCCCGTTCGCGACCCGCGAGGCCGGCCGCCGGATGTCCTCGCTGCTGCAGGGCGGGCAGACCGTCGACGTGGCCGAGACGGTCGCGTACTTCGCCAGCCCCGCGTCGAACGCCGTCACCGGTCAGATCGTCCGGGTCTGCGGCCAGTCCCTGCTGGGGGCGTGATGACCGGTCGCACAGTCGAACTCACACACCAGCCGGGCGCCCTCGACAACTACGTGCGCGCCGCTGTGAGCGCGCTACCGTTCGCGAAGCCGTCCGGGCGCCGGAGCCTGCCGAAACAGACGCTGGCACTGTCGGGCCTGCGAGTCGACCATGACAACCTGGCCGCGTACGCGAAGGTGTGCGGGCTGCGGTTCGGCGACACGCTGCCGATCACGTATCCGTTCACCCTCGTGTTCCCGACCGTGATGCGTCTGCTCACCTCACGCGAGTTCCCTTTCCCGGCAATCGGTTCCGTGCACATCGACAACGTGATCGAGCAGCTGCGGCCGATCTCGGTGAGCGAGCCGCTCGACATCGCGGTGCACGCCGAGAACCTGCGCCCGCATGCGAAGGGAACCCAGGTCGACCTCGTCAGCGAGGTCTCGGTGGGGCGTGAACTGGTGTGGCGCCAGGTCAGCACCTTCCTGAAGATGCATGCCACCGACGCACCCAAGGAACCGAAGACCGAGCACGAGGACGAGACACCGCCGCGGCCGATGCGCACCCTGCGGGTGGACCAGAAGACCGTCAGCCGCTACGCCGCGGTCTCCGGGGACCGCAACCCCATCCACGTCTCGTCGCTGGGCGCCAAGGCCTTCGGGTTCCCGGGCACCATCGCGCACGGAATGTGGAGCGCCGCCGCGATCCTCGGCGCCGTCGAGGGTCGCATCCCGGATTCCGTGACCTACCGCGTGAAGTTCGGCAAGCCGGTGGTGCTGCCTGCGACGGTGAACGTCTACGCCGAGCAGGTCGCGAGCTCCGCCGAATCTGCCGGCAGCGGATGGGACCTCGCGTTGCGGCACCCGAAGAAGGGTTACCCGCACCTGACTGCCACCCTGCGCTGACGGCGACCCGCCGGGTCAAGGGCACCTTCGTTCGGCCTGACCGCACGAGGGTGCCCTTCAGCCCGAAGGCGGGGGCAACAGCGGCGAGGGCCTATTTCTTCTTGCCGGCCAGGCCGCGCCAGGCGAGGGCCTCGAGCAGGTCCGCGGCCTTCTCGACTGCGATCTCGCCGCCGGCGACGCGGTCCGCGACCGCCTCGCCCGCGCCGACCAGAGCGACGGCCATGATGCCGAAATCGGTGTCGGGCTCGGGCTCCTTGGTGCTCGACTCGAGCAGTTTCGCGGTCAGTTCGATCAGCCGGTCACGGCTGGTGCGGACCTGCGTCGCGAACGTCTGCTCCCCCATCGACTGGCGGTACAGCACCATCCAGGACGACCGGTGCTCGCCGACGAACCCGAGGAACCCGACCAGCGCGGCCCGCAGCTGCTCGCGGGGCGTCAGATTGGGGTCGGCGGCGGGCGTGATGGCCTCGACGAACCGCTGCCCCTCACGGGCGATGCAGGCGGAGAACAGTTCGTCCTTCGAGCCGTAGTACAGGTACAGCATCGGCTTGGAGATCTCGGCGGCCGCGGCGATCGCGTCCATCGAGGTGTCGTGGTAGCCCTTGGCGGAGAACACCTCGACGGCGGCGTCGAGCATCTGCTGCTCGCGCACCGCGCGCGGGAGCCGTTTGGTTCCGCCGGCCATCGTTCCTCCAGAGTCTGCGGCGCCGACCGTGGTCGGTCCCCAGGGGTCGATCTTACTCTAGAGTAAGAATGGGTGGGTCACCTGCCATTCTGCCCCGACACGCGGCGAGGGAAGTGCACCGCCCCACCGTCAGCAGTGCACGACACCCTTCGCAGTCGCCACCCGCAGCACCGACGCATCGACCTGCGCCTGCGGCAGCCGGCCCGCCGCGACCTCGCTCTCGAGATGGTCGAGAACCTCCGGCACCTCGGCCGTCGTCAACCACAGGGCGACGTCCGCGCCCGCCTCCAGAGCCGCCGCGACGGCCTGCGGCACACTGAGCCGGTCGGTGATCGCCTTCATCCCGGACAGGTCGTCGGTGAAGATCGGCCCGTCGAAAGCCGGTGCGCCGTACCCGGTGCCGGTCCGCAGCAGCGACATCGCCGCCGGACTGATGCTCGCAGGCACCCCCGGCGCGGTCAGACCGGGCACGTCCAGGTGCCCGACCATCACCCCGACCCCGGTGGTGACGAGCGTGCGGTATGGCACCAGGTCGTGGGTCTGCAACTCCGCCAGGGGCGGGGTGGTGACCGCGCCGGTGTGCGAATCCCCCGACGCCGACCCGTGGCCCGGGAAGTGCTTGATCACCGGCAGCACCCCGGCGTCGCGCAGGCCGCGGGCGTACTCCCCGGCGTACTGCGTCACCACGTCCGGATCGTCGGAGAACGACCGGTCCCCGATCACCGAGTTCGCGGGCTGGTCGCTCACGTCGACGACCGGGGCGAAATCGACGGTGATCCCGAGGCCGTGCAGGCCGCGGCCCCGTTCCAGCGCCATCTCGTAGGTCTGTTCGGGTGTCATCGTCTGTGCGACCGTCCGGGGTGCGGGGTCCTCGCCGAGCAGGTCCGCGACCCGCGACACCCGGCCACCCTCCTCGTCGATGCTCACCATCACCGGCACCTTCGCGACCGCCTGCACCTGCGGCACCTGACGGTTCGCCAGCATCGTCTCGTCGGTCCAGCTGCCGACGAAGACGCCACCGACCTGCTCGTCCCGCACGACCGCGACGGCGTCGGCGGTCCCCGCCACCCCGACGTTGAGCAGCTGCGCGAGCCGCTGCCGCGGCGTCAGCCCGGCCAGGAAGTCGGCGCCGCAGGGCGCGCCCGTGAGCGGCGCGGCGGCGGCGCTGCTCTGCGGGGCAGAGGTCGTGGTGAGGTCGGTCGTCTCCGCCGACTCCGCCGCCGGGGTCGTCGCCGTCGTCTCGGTTCCCGAGTCGCCGCAGCCCGCCACCAGCCCGAGGCCGAGCAGCAGCGGAAGAACACGGAACGAGCAGATGCGGGTCATGACAGCGAGCCTAGGGCGTGTCTCCTGATCCCTCTCGGATGCATCTGGCGAAGCAATCGTCGTCCCGTAAGGCGGAGGAGAAGCCGATACCGCTGTTGTATCGGCGCCGACGACAACGCAACGGGGCGGCGATTGGGCGCCAGAGGCGCCGAAACGGGGATTGGGAGACATGCCCTGGGACCTGCCGACCGGACGCGTCCCGCGGCGACCGCGCTCGCCCCGGCCCGACGGGTAGCCTGACAGCAGGATCGTCCCCCCGACTCCAGGAGGTCTCGATGCCAGCGGACCTGATACTCATCGCATACGACGGAACCGACAATTCCAAGCGCGCAATCGAATACGCCGGCCGTTTCCTCAGCGCCGACCGCGCGATCGTGATCACCGCGTGGGAACCGATGGTGCGCCAGGCCGCCCGGATGTCCGGGCTGTCGGGGGTCATGCAGCCCGAGTGGGTTCCCGACGAGGACACCGAGGACATCGCCCTCACCGACGCCAAGACCGTCAACTGCGAGGGCCTCGACCTGGCGCGCAGTGCGGGCCTGAACGCGGAGGGCCGCACCATCGAGTGCGTCACCACCGTCTGGACCACGATCGTCGAGGTCGCCGACCAACTCGACGCCGACATCATCGTCACCGGCACCCGCGGAACCACGGGGCTGAAATCGCTGCTGCAGTCCTCCGTCGCCGACCACGTGCTGCGGCACAGCCACCGGCCGGTGCTGATCGTCCCGCCCGGCAAATAACCTCGCACCCGAGTGAACGGATTCCTCCTCTCCCGCGCCGACCGGACCCTGCGCACCGCGGGAGGCCGGGCGCGCTTCGACACCGTCGACGCCGCCGTGGACGCGCTGGCCGCGGGCGACGTCCCGCTCGTGGTGGGGGCGCTTCCGTTCGATCCGGCCGGCCCGGCCGCGCTGACCGCCCCCGAGACCGCCCGGTTCGACGCCGGTCCGTGGCGTCCCGACGCGGTGCCCGCGCCGCCCCGCGCACGGATCACCGCCACGATTCCCGCACCCGACGAACACCGGAAGCGGGTTGCCGCGCTGGTGTCCCGGTTGCGGGCCGGTGAGCTGGACAAGGTGGTCGCTGCCCGCTCGGTGGTGGTCGAGACCGACACCGAGATGCGTCCGTGGCCGCTGCTGGCGCGGCTGGTCGCCCGCGACCCCGGCGGCAACGGCTTCGGCGTCGACCTGTCTGCCGCGGGGGGCGAGTACATCGGCCGGTCACTGGTCGGGGCCAGCCCGGAACTGCTGCTCGAACGCGTCGGCCGCGAGATCCGCTGCTTTCCGCTCGCGGGCACCGCGCCCCGCCACTCCGACCCCGACGTCGACAGGGCGGAGGGTGACCGTCTGCTCTCGTCGGCGAAGAACCTCGCCGAGCACGCGTTCGTCACCGACCGCATCCGCGCGGTCCTCGCACCGCTGTGCACCGAGCTGACGGTGCCGCGGCCGCAACTGATCGGCACCGGCCAGGTGTGGCACCTGGGCACCCCCATCCGCGGCCTGCTCCGTGACCCCGTTCCCACCGCGCTGGAACTGGCCCGCCTGCTCCACCCCACCCCGGCCGTGTGCGGCACCCCACTGCAAGCCGCACTGGACGTGATCCGCGAGGTGGAGGAGCCGCGCGGCTTCTACGGCGGCGCCGCGGGCTGGTGCGACGCCGACGGCGACGGGGTGTGGGTGGTCGCGATCCGCTGCGCCGAACTCGACGCCGACGGACGCCGGTTGCGGGCCTGGGCCGGCGGCGGAATCGTCGCCGCGTCCGATCCCGTGGGCGAACTGGCCGAGACCACCGCCAAGCTCGGCACCCTGCTGTCGGCGCTCGACATCACGATCTGAATTCGCCTGCCGCCCCGAAACGGACCGGGCGGGTGATACCTTGGCGCGAACGTTTCCGTCAGGCAGCAGCAATTGGGAGATCCGAGATGAAGTTCCTTGTCCCCGGTGTGGCAAGTGCAGTGATCGGCGCGGTCCTCGGACTGGCCACCGTCTTCGGCGTCACCGCAGCCGCCTCGGACAACACCCGCCCGGACATCGACCGGACCGGGAACGCGAACTCGTCGCTGCTGAACCAGGTGGAGTACGGCAGCCGTTAACAGCACCACTAAGGGCGAGTGGCAGGGTCACTCGCCGATCTCCATCCCCCACGACGCGATCACCGAGACGCCGACCACCGCACCGCTGACCCGGCGGTGGCTGGTCGGCGCCTCGGTCGTCGCGTTTCTGCTCGCATTCGCTCAGGCGCCGGGCCGACTGGTCGCCGACACCAAGTACGACCTGACGCAGAACCCGCTCGGCTTCCTCGAGCGGGCGTCGCACCAGTGGTCGTCGCTCGCACCCCTCGGGCAGGTGCAGAACCAGGCCTACGGCTACTTCTTCCCGCACGGCGCCTTCTTCGGCGTCGGACACGTCCTGCACGTCCCGCCGTGGATCACCCAGCGGATCTGGTGGGCACTGCTGCTCATCGCCGGATTCTGGGGCATCATCCGGCTCGCCGAGGCGCTCGGTGTCGGCTCCCGCAGCTCCCGCATCATCGCGGCGATCGCCTTCGTGCTCTCACCGCGCGTCCTGACCACCCTCGGCTCGATCTCCTCCGAGACGCTGCCGATGATGCTCGCCCCGTGGGTGCTGCTGCCGGTGGTCCTGGCCCTGCAGGCGCCTTCGGCGCTCGTGCGTGGTTCGGGGGTCGCTGGACCCGCAAACCACGCACGAGCAGCGCAGCTGCCTCGGCTGGCGGCGCAGTCGGCGGTCGCGGTCGCGCTGATGGGCGCGGTGAACGCCGTCGCAACCGCGGCGGCGTGCCTTGTGACCGCCCTGTGGTGGATCGCGCACCGGCCGAACCGGCGCTGGTGGGTGTTCACCGCGTGGTGGCTTCCGCTGTGCGTGGTTGCCACGGTGTGGTGGATCGTGCCGCTGCTGCTGCTCGGCAAGGTCAGTCCGCCGTTCCTCGACTACATCGAGTCGTCCGGGGTGACGACGCAGTGGACCAGCCTGACCGAGGTGCTGCGCGGCACCGACAGCTGGACCCCGTTCGTCTCCCCCGAACGGATCGCAGGCGCCGTGCTCGTCACGCAGCCCGCCGCCGTCGTGGCGACCGGCGCGCTCGCCGCCGCCGGGATGGCCGGCCTGGCGATGCGGTCGATGCCCGCGAAGGGCCGGCTGACGCTGATCCTGTTCGTCGGTCTCGCCGGGCTCGGCGCCGGCTACGTCGGAGAACTCGGATCACCGATCGCCGACACCGTCCGCACGTTCCTGGACTCCGGCGGCGCGCCGCTGCGCAACGTGCACAAGCTCGAACCGCTGGTCCGGCTGCCGCTCGTGCTCGGCCTCGCACACCTGCTGGCGAAGGTGCCCCTCCCCGGATCGGTGCCGACGCGACGCTGGCGCAGCGCGTTCGCCCACCCCGAACGCGAACCGATGGTGGCGGTGACCAGCCTGATCCTGGTCGCGCTCACGCTCGCGACGTCGCTCGCGTGGACCGGCAAGCTCGCTCCCCGCGGCGCCTACGACGAGGTCCCCGCCTACTGGCACGAGGCCGCCGACTGGCTCGGCGACCACGCCGCCGGCGCCTCACCCGACGGGTCGGACGCCGCCCGCGCGCTGGTGGTGCCGGGGGCGCCGTTCGCCGCGCAGGTGTGGGGCCTGACCCGGGACGAGCCCCTGCAGGCCCTCGCGTCGACCCCGTGGGCGTCCCGCGACGCGGTGCCGCTGGTGCCGCCCGGCGCGATCCGCGCCCTCGACTCCGTCCAGCGCCTGATCGCCGACGGCAGCCCGTCCGCCGGGCTCGCGCAGACCCTGCTCGGGCAGGGCATCCGGTTCGTCGTGGTCCGCAACGACCTCGACCCCGAGTCGTCCCGGTCCACCCGGCCCCTGCTTGTGCACCGGGCGATCGAGGGCTCCCCCGGCCTGACCCGCGTCGCGACGTTCGGGGAGGACGTCGGCCCGGGCGAGGTGGAGGGCATCGTCGCCGACGGCGACCTGCGGCCCCGCTACCCGGCAATCGAAATCTTCCGGGTCGACGCCCCGGAGTCGGACCCCGCCGCACCGCCCGCGGGCCCGTACACCGTCGACCTGGCCGATGTCCCGTTCGTGCAGGGCGGCCCCGAATCGCTCCAACGGCTGGCGGCCCGGCGCGCGCAGGACGGAGACGGGGTGCCCGCCGGTCCGGTGCTGCTTGCCGCGGACGCCGCCCGCGCCGGACTGCCGATGGACACCGTCACCGTCACCGACACCCCCACCGACCGGGAGACCGACTTCGGGCAGGTCGACAACCACAGCTCCGCGCTGCGCGACCCGGACGACGCGCGCCGGACCCACAACCTGGTCGCGGACTACCCCGTCGACGGAGCGGAGCTGGTCACCGGCCGGTGGGAGGGTGCCCGGATCACCGTGTCGAGTTCGGCGGCCGACGCCACCCAGCTCGGCGGGACGGCACCGGGCAGCGGACCGGCCGCGGTCGTGGACGGCGACCAGGCCACCGGCTGGTTCAGCAACGGCCTGGAAAGCGCTCTGGGGCAATGGCTTCGAATCGACTTCGACGAGCCGGTCACGAGCGCGCTGCTGCACCTGCGGACCAGCGCGGCCGCTCTCGGTGTGCCCGTCAAGCAGCTCGAGGTCACCACCGCCAACGGCAGCACCGCCGTCCGGGTTTCCGAACCCGGGGAGCCACTCAAGGTGTCGCTGCCGCCGGGCCGCACCGACTGGGTGAAGATCACCGCCACCCACACCGAGGACGGTTCCGTCGGAACGCAGTTCGGAATCAGCGAGCTGTCCGTCGACGACTTCACCGACCGCGACGATCCGGTGACGGTGCCGATCCGGCACCACACCGTCCTGCCGCCGACCCCCGCCGGCGCGACCGTCCTCGGCTGGGACCTCGGCCAGGAACTGCCCGGCCGCACCGCCTGCGTCGAGGCGGAGGACCAGGTGCGCTGCCACCCCGGACTCGCCCTGCAGCCGGAGGAGCCCGGCGTCTTCGAACGCACCCTGTCAGTGCCGCAGGACACCGCGGTGGCACCGCGCCTGCTGGTCCGCTCGCGCCAGGGCCCCGAACTCGAGGCGATCCTCGCCGACCCGGCCCGGCCGCGGGCGAGCGGCGACGCAGCCGTGTCGGACGTGCGCAGTTCCCCGGCCGCAGCCGTCGACGGCGACAGGCGGACCAGCTGGACCGCCTCCCGCGACAGCATCGACGGCAAGGGCCCGAAGCCGACGATCACACTGACCCTGCCGGCACCCGTGGAGGTCTCCGGGCTGGAACTGACCCCGAGTGCCGGGGCACTTCCCGCCCGCGCCACCCGCGTCGCCGTCGACCTCGGCGCCGGCCCACAGGTGCGGGACCTGACCGACGGCGACCGGATCGCACTGACCCCGAGGGTCACCGACCGCATCGTGGTCAGCATCGTCGACTGGGACGACGTGCTGGACCAGACCGCGCTCGGCTTCGCGCAGCCGGCGCCGCCCGGATTTGCCGAGATCGGCGTGCTCGGCACCGACGCCGAGGGCGCGACCGTCACCGTCGCGGGCACCGGAATCTCGGACGTCCCGGCCGGTGACCGCACCGTCACGGTCGGGTGCGCGGACGGCCCGGTCGTCTCGTTCGCCGGGTCCGTGGTGCACACCACCGTCTCCGCGACCGCTCTGCAGTTGCGTTCCGGCGCACCCGTTCCCGCGACGGTGTGCGCGGTCGACGGACCGTTCGGGCCGGCCGAGCCCACCGCACCGGTTCCGCTGCCCGCGGGATCACCGTCGGTGGTGGTGGCGCCCGGACCCGCGTTCACCGTCGACGGACTCCGCCTCGACGCCGCCGCGCCGACATCCACCCCGCAACGCCTCGACCCCGTGTCGACCACCGCCTGGACGGCGAACCACCGCGAACTGACCGTCACGGCCGGCGCCGAGGACCGGCTCCTGGTGAACCCGGAGTCGCAGAACATCGGCTGGGTCGCCACCGCCCCGGACGGCACCGAACTGGCCCCGGTCGTGGTGGACGGCTGGCAGCAGGGCTGGATCGTGCCGGCCGGCACCGACGGCACCGTCACCCTCGAGTTCCCCACCGACCGCTGGTACCGGCTCGGCATCTTCGCCGGACTGCTCGCGCTGATCCCGCTGTTCGTGTTCGCGCTGTGGCCCCGGCGCCGGCCGGGACGCGATCCCGGGCCTGCGCCGCGCACCTGGCACAGCACCGCTGCCGGGGCCGCGGGCGTGCTGGCCACCGCGACGGTGGTGGCCGGCTGGCCCGGCGCGCTGGTCGCGGTCGCGGTCCTCGCCGCGGTCGCGGGCATCGGCCGGGCGCGCGGACCCGTGACCGCGGCCCGTGTCCTGGTCGGCGCCGCGGGGATCGGCACCGCGGTCGGCGCCGCGCTGCTCTCGACCGGGCCGTGGCGGTTCCCCGGCGGCTACGTCGGGCACTCGTGGCTGGTTCAGCTGACGGCGCTGGTCGCGGTCGTCGCGGTCGGATGGTCCGCGGTGCCGCTGTCAGCGACCGCCGCACGCCGCCTGGCCTCCCGCCGGGCCAGGGCGCGGCGCGCCGGCTCCTCGACCAGCGCGTAACTCGCGGACGCCACCGCCAGGCTCAGCACCACCGTCACCACGAGCACGAAGACGAAGTGCCCGTCGAAAGGCAGGATGCCGAACACCGGGAACACGATGGACAGCACCAGCAGGTGCCAGATGAACACGCCGTACGACCAGCGCCCGGCCGCCAGCGCGGCCGGGCCCGCGAGCAGCCGGTGCCGGACTCCGTCGCCGAGCACCACCGGGGCGAGCAGCGCGAACGCCAGCACCGCACCGAGCGCGATCTTCACCGCGTACTGCCACGGCGCCGCGCGGACGAGGCCCTCCGGGCCGGCGAGGTCGGTGCAGGAGAGCCCGAACGCGACCACCGCGACCGCGGCCATCACCCCGCGGCGGCGGGCGAACCGGTGCACCGGGCCGTCCGAAAGCATGACGAGTTCGGCGAGCAGCATCCCGGCGCCGAACCACGGCAGGTAACCGGGCAGCCAGTTGTCGGAGTGGATGCCGTCGGGGGTGGGGATCGGCAGGAATCCCCAGCCCAGGCTCACCGCCATTGCCGTGAGCAGCACGGGGATCCGCCACCGCGCCGCCGCGCCGCGCAACCGGACCAGAGCAAACGCCAGCAGCGGCAGCACCAGATAGAACGCCACCTCCACCGACAGGCTCCACATCTGGGTCAAGCCATCGGTCAGTGTCAGCGGCACGAACACCTGCACCAGACCCAGGTTCGCCGCCCACACCTTCCACCCGCCGCCCGCGGCAGGCAGGAAGATCAGTACCACCACGACGACGACCCAATAGGCGGGCAGGATGCGGACCGCGCGGTGCAGGAAGTACCGGCCGGTTCGGGGACGGGCGCCGAGGCCCCGCGCGGCCGCGGCATGCGGACGCCACAACAGGAACCCGGACAGAGCGAAGAACACCGCCACGGCCAGGTCGAATCGCCCCCACACCCGTCCGAGTACCGGTGTCGACACCGCCCCGGTCTGAAAAGCGACGTGGGTGAGCAGCACCCCGAGCGCGGCCAGTCCGCGCATGCCCTCGAGCGCGGGGACGAATCCGCGCGCCGCCAGGTGCGGGGCGGTCGACGGGGTTGCTGTGGGAGCTGCGGTGATATCCATTTCGCGTCCAGTGTGCCCGGCGTGGGACAGATCGGACGTACCGACGAGTTTCGTACCGCGTGCAATATCTGGCGTGCCAGCGCAATCGAGCGCTCGACACTGTTACTGTCTGGGCTCACTGGGTGTCGTTTTGCGACACTCTGCGATCGATGCGGCGCCAGTCACCGCATCACAGGGGCGGCTCATCGGAAGACGGGCTCATCAGGAGACGAAGGAGATTCACGGATGGCGGAACGCTCAGGGCCGAGCAGAACACTCGCCTGCATTCTGGTGGGGCTCGGCGCATTCCTACTGGCAGCCGCTCTGCTGATCCCGACGTACACCGTCGGCAAGCTCAAGAAGACCCCGCTCGACCTCGAGGTCACGACGATCGCCGAGGGCAAGGGTGAGGTCCTCGACTCCAAGTCGCTGACCGCGGGCAAGGCCGTCGTCAACACCGACGTGCCGCTCGTCGCGCAGCGCTACGTCACCGTCGTCGACCCGTCCGACGCCGACCGCATCACCGTCCAGGCCGGTCAGACGCTGCGCCGCACCGACAAGCAGGGCGACACCGGCCTGCTGACCGCGACCATCGACCGCGTCACCCTGGACCGCGTGAGCTCGATGCCGATCCAGGACCCGATCGGCACCATCCAGACCGACGCCAACAAGCCGGCCGAGGAGGTCGAGCACACCGGCCTGCAGTACAAGTGGCCGTTCGACGCCGAGCAGAAGGCGTACCCGTACTTCGACATCAACGCCCGCGAGTCCAAGGACATCGACTTCGTCGAGGAGACGGAGATCAACGGGATGAAGGTGTACCACTACAACCAGAAGGTCGGCCCGGTCGACCTGTCGAAGGTCGTCGCCTCGCCGACCAACAAGCTCTCGCTGCCCGCGGCCACCTGGGGCGTGGAGGGCGGCGACGCCCCCGTCACGATGACCCGCTTCTACGAGAACGAGCGCGACGTGTGGGTCGACCCGGTCACCGGCGTCGTCGTCAAGGGCCAGGAGCAGCTGTACCAGTACTATGCGCGCACCGCGGACAAGCCCGAGGTGACCGTGCTCAAGGCGACGCTGCCGTTCAACGAGGACACCATCGAGTACCAGATCGGGCAGGCGAAGGACGGCCAGGACAAGCTGGCGGTCTTCGGTCGCACCGTGCCGATCATCGCCGGCATCCTCGGCCTGATCTCGCTGATCGCCGGCATCTTCCTCGGCACCCGCGGTGGCCGCGGCGGCGCGAAGCCGGCCGTCGCCGGTGGCGCCCCGGTCGCCCCGGAGGGTGGCACCGCGCCGGACACCTACTCGGGCAACTACAACGAGCCCGACACCGAGCTGATCCCGCGCCACGACTACACCTCCGACGAGACCGTCGAGATCCCGCAGGTCAAGCCCGACCAGGATCCGCCGACCACCCGTCTGTAGACAGATGCAGCGAAGGGCCCGCACTCACCGAGTGCGGGCCCTTCGCGTTGCACCACCCCCGGGGTGACCGAATGGGCCATTCGGTCACTCAGACCGTCCAGGTGACCCATTCGGTCGGTCCCGGCGGGCGTAGGTTGAGGCCGAGGGCTGTATGGCTGCCACCGACCGGCACTGCGAGTTCCGCTTCTACGAGGAGCTGAACGACTTCCTCGCGCCGAGTCTGCGCAGGCGAACCTTCCGGCACGACTTCACCGGCACCCCCTCGGTGAAGGACCGCATCGAGGCGTTCGGGGTGCCGCACACCGAGGTGGACCTGATCCTCGTCGACGGTGCACCCGTCGGATTCGACCGGCTGCTGCGCGGCGGCGAACGGGTCGCGGTGTACCCGGTGTTCGAACGCTTCGACCTGTCGGGAACGACCCGGCTGCGGCCGCGACCACTGCGGCAACCCCGGTTCGTTGCCGACGTGCACCTGGGCCGGCTGGCGTCGTACCTGCGCCTGCTCGGCTTCGACTGCCGGTACCGCAACGACGCCGACGACGCCGACCTGGTCGCGGTGTCCGTCTCCGAGTCACGCACGCTGCTGACCCGCGACGTCGGGCTGCTGCGCCGGTCCGCGGTGACGCGGGGCGCGTTCGTGCACGCCACCGAGCCGCGCCACCAGCTGCGGGAGGTGCTCGACCGGTTCGACCTGCACGGGCGGATCCGGGCGTTGACGAGGTGCGCGCGCTGCAACGGTGTGCTCGACCCGGTCGCGCGGGGTCGGGTGCGGGACCGGGTGCCCGGCAGCGTCGCCCGCGAACAGACCCGGTTCAGCCGGTGCCGCGACTGCGGTCGGGTGTACTGGCCCGGCGGGCACGTCACCCGGCTGCGGCGACGGCTCGCGGAGGTCGGGGTGCGGCTGTGAGCCCGTCGGGACTTCCCCGATGGCCCGTTCGTTCAGTCGGAGCGATCCGATGGGACATTCGGGAACCCAGGGGAGGGCGGTTCGGCGCCGCGCAGTACCAGCAGGCTCGCGGCGGCCGCGGTGACGGCGGCGACGGTGGCCGCGACGGCAATCAGCTGCGACATGCTCGTCACCGCCGTGAGGACCACCGCCACCTCGACCGCCAGACCCAACCAGGCGACGCCCGCCAGCCACGTGCGTTCCCGCGCGATCGCCGACAGCAGCGCACCCTGCAGGACCGCCAGGCAGGCACCGGAGAGCGCGAACGCCCACAGCAGTCCCCGCACCGGAGCGTACGACTCCCCGAGCAACGCGGGGACGAGCGGCGCGACGACCGCGGCCGCGACGACCGTGACGGCGCCGACCGCGACCAGCACGCCGAGCGCCGAGCGCACCGCCTGCGCCGAGTGCTCCGGGTTGGCCATCCGCGGGTACAGCACCACCCCGACCGCGGCGGGCAGCCAGAACGCGACCTTGGTGGCGACCGCGCCGAGTGCGTACTGCCCGGCCTGGTGCTCGTCGAGCACGATCCGCGCGAGCAGCACGTCCACCGACGAGAGCACGATCAACGCGAGCTGCACCTGTGAGGCCCGCAGCACGGCGGCGAGGGCGACCGCGGTCCGTGGGGTCGCGCGCGGCGGCCCGTCTCCGGTGAGCAGCCGCGCAGCGACCGCGACCGCGCCGGTCCCGACCGCGGACGCGGTGAGGGCGGCCCCGGGACCGCCACCGAGCACCAGCACGGCGACCGCGGGTGCCACCTTCCCGATGCCTGCCGCGGCGAGCACCACCGCCAGCGCCGCGAACCTCCCGGCGCCCTGCAGCAGGCCCTGCTCACCGGCCAGGAGCACCAGCATCGGCGCGGTGAGCAGCGCGGCCGCGGTGGCGGCGACCCCGGTGTCCAGGATCGTGGCGATGGGGACGACCAGCAGCGCCGCGAGCACCGCGACGATGGCCGTGGCGCGGGCGGCCAGGCGGCGCAGCGCGGCGTCGTCGCCGCCGAGCACCACCTCCCGCGCGATGACGGTCTGCAGGGCGAGGGCGGGCACCGCGAGGACCAGCTGCGCGGCGGTGAGCGCGGCGAACTCTCCGTACCCGGCCGGGCCGAGCCACCGGGCGGCGAGCAGCGCCAGCAGGTAGGACAGGGCGTTCGCGGTCATCGACCCGGCGGTCACCATCGTCATCCCGGCCACGGCGGAGCCGGCGGCGGGGCGAGGTGTCATCCGCCCATGATGGCACCCGGCCACGCGTGTCCCCCACCGCCGCCCGAATACGCCCGCACGTCCCCTATAACGTGTGGTCCATGATCGAGCGGCCCGTGGGGCTCACCCGGGCCCCCGGGCCCGCACGGCCGGCCCTGTTCCTGGTGCCCGGGTACAGCCTGGCGTTGACGTTGCTGATTCTGGGTCCGCTGCTCGGGCCCGGGTATCTGCTGCTGCGGGACGCGGTGAGCACTCCGCGGTCGTACCTGACGGATTCGGCGTTGGGGATGTCGGACGCGGCGGCCCGGGCGGTGCCGCAGGACGCGGTGGTCGCGGCGGCGTCGACGGTCGTGGACGGCGGCATCGTGGTCAAGGCGATCCTGCTGCTCGCATTGTGGGCGGCCGGGTGGGGCGCGGCGCGCATGGTGGCGGCCCTCCTGCCCTCCGCCGGAACCGCCGCCCGGCTGGTGGCGTCGACGGTGACGCTGTGGAACCCGTATGTCGCCGAGCGCCTGCTGCAGGGGCACTGGAGTCTGCTGGCCGGGTACGCGGCGCTGCCGTGGATCGTGGTGGCGGCGCAGAGGATTCGCCGCGCGCGCACGCTCCGCTCCCCACTGCTGTGGGCCCCACTCGCCCTGCCCCTGGCCGCGGCCGGGCTGACCCCGACCGGCGCGGTGCTGGCATCGCTGCTGACGCTGGTGCTGCTCGCGGCACCGGGCGGCCGGGCCCCGCGCCTGCCTCGTGTCGGCGTCGGGGCGGCGCTCGCGGTCGCGGCGTCGGCGCCGTGGCTGGTCGCGACGGCACTGTCGGGTGCGGGCGCGCAGGGGTCGGATGCGGCCGGGGCGGCGGCGTTCGCGGCGCGCGCGGAGCCGGGACTGGCCACGCTCGGCAGCCTCGCCGGCCTCGGCGGCATCTGGAACGCCGACGCGGTGCCGGGCAGCCGGACGACACCGTGGGCACTGGTCGGCACGGTCGCGCTGCTCGCGGTGGTCGGCTGCGGGCTGCCCGCGCTGTGGCGCAGGCGCGGCAACCCGGTGCTGGTCGCGCTGGCCGTACTCGCGGGGCTCGCGGTGGCGCTGCCCGCGCTCGCGGCGACCGGCCCCGGCCTGGTGGCCGGCGAGTGGGCAATGGTGCACGTGCCCGGGTACGGGTTGCTGCGCGACGCCCAGAAGTGGGTGGCCCTCGCGGTGCCGTTCTACGCGCTGGCCGCGGCCGCGGGTGTCGCGGCGGGCGCGCGTCTGGCACGTCGGGTGTTCGCGCCGGAGCGGACGGGCGGCCGGGAGCGGACCGGGGTCGCCGCCGGGGTCGTGATCGTCGCGGTGCTGCTGTCGCTGCCGGACCTGGCGTGGGGTGTGGGGGGTGCGCTGCGTCCGGTGCACTATCCGACGTCGTGGCAGCAGGTCGCGGCACTGCTCGACGGCGAGGACGGCGACGTCGCGGTGCTTCCGGTGGGCACGTTCCGCCGCTTCCCGTACTCCGGGCCTGCGCCGGTCCTGGATCCCGCGCCGCGGATGCTGCCACTCGACGTGCCGCAGACCGGGCGCCTCCTCGTCCTCCCTTCGGAGCCGACGTTCACCGGCGCCGGGTTCACCGAGATCACCGGGGAGGGTGGCCGGGCCGCGGAGGTCGAGCTCGTGCTGCTCGGCGGGGGCACCGCGGCGGACCTGTCCGCGCTCGGTGTCGGCTGGGTGCTCGTCGAGAAGGGCACCCCGGGCCTGCCCGGCGACCAGGAGTTGCTCGCCGGGCTGGATCACGTCTTCGGCGACGAGCACCTGACCCTCTATCGGGTGCCCGGCGACCCGGCGCCGCAATCGGAGCGCGGTGCGACGCGGATCGCGTTGGCCGCCGCCCACCTGGTGTGGGCGGCGCTGCTAGCGGGCGGCGGACTCGGTTGCGTACTCGGCGTCCGGCATCGCCGCCGGGTCCGCACCGATCAGCCCTGACACGTGGCGGCCGGCGGCGGATTCGGCAAGCACCCGGTGCACGCCGGCCGCGGTCTGCGACCACGAGAACTCCCGCGCCCGCGACCGCGCCTTCTCGCCCAGCTCGGTGCGGTGCTCCGCGTCCAGCAGCAGTTCCTCGACGGCGTCCGTCAGCGCGGTCACGTCCTCGGCGTTGTCGGCCGGATCGGCGACGTCGGCCCCGACCACCAGGCCGGTGACCCCGTCCACGATGGAATCGGTCAGGCCGCGGGAGCTTCGGTAGCCGACGGTCGGTACACCGTGCTGCGCCGCCTCGATCACCGCCAGGCCCCAGCCCTCCTTGCGGGACGGCATCACGTGCACCCAGGCCCGGGAGAGCAGTTCGTGCTTGCGGTGCTCGGACACGTGACCGTGGAAGGTCACCGCGTCCGCGATGCCGAGGTCGGCCGCGCAGGCCCGCAGGTTCTCCTCCCACCAGCCGCCGCCGATGACGTCCAGGTGCAGCGCGGGGATGCGGTCCCGCAACGTCGCGACCGCGGTGAGCGCGTCCTCGATCTGCTTGTGCGGCACCAGCCGTGACAACACGCAGATGCTCGGGTGCGCCGTGCGGGTGCCCGCGTCCCCGACCGGCGCGGTCGCGGGCACCGGGTCGACGCCGTTGCGGACCACGGCGACGCGGCCGCGATCGACGCCGAGCGCGTCGAGCTCCTCCGCGGACGGCAGCGACACCGTCAGGTACTGGTTGCCGCGGTGCAGCCGCGGCGAGAGCCGGGACTCGACCCACCAGCCGATCCGTCCGACCAGCCGGCCGGCCACGGGCCACTGCTCGCGGTGGCAGTGGTGCACGAGCACGGTGCTCGGGGCGCCGGCCACCAGCCGAGCGAAGAAGGGGATGCCGTTCTGGGTGTCGATGACGGCGTCCGGCGCGAGGCCCCTGAGCGGTCCGAAACCGAACCGGCCGGCGGCGATCGCGGCGAGGGCCCGCGGATAGACGGTGAACCGGCCACCACCCCGGCTGATCCGGATACCGTCGACGACTTCCTCGCGCGGGGCGCCCGGATAGGAGGCCGTGCGGAGTGTCACCGAAATGCCGCGCGCGGCCAGACCGGCGCCGACCTGCTCGAGATAGCGTTCGCTGCCGCCGCCCTGGGGATGCCCGGTGTCGCGCCAGCACAACAACAGAACCTCGCGCACGGCACTACTCCTGGACCTCGGGCGTGTCGACCGCGGCGGCGGCCGGTGCACACCTTATCGGCTCAGCCCGGCCTGATGGTGCGGTCCGACCGGACCGTTTCCGGACCGATAGGCTGGCGCCTCGTGACCGCGCTCCCCGTGACCCGCATCTTCGCCCGTCGGGCCACCCTCCGCCGGTCGGTGCACCTGCTGTCGACCTTCAAGTACGAGCAGACCGACCCCGACGTCTTCTACGGCGCCCTGGCCACCGATTCGCTGGAACTGATCGCCGACCTCCACGCGGGCGCGACCGGCCGGACGCTGGACGGGTTGACGGTCCTCGACGTCGGTGGCGGTCCCGGCTACTTCGCCGACGCATTCCGCGGCGCGGGCGCGACCTACGTTCCGGTGGAGCCGGATCCGACGGAGATGCACGCGGCCGGGCTGCCCGCGCACGGCGGCATCCGCGGGTCGGGGATGGCGCTGCCGGTCCGGGACGCGTCCGTCGACATCTGCTTCTCGTCGAACGTCGCCGAGCACGTGCCGGAACCGTGGACGATGGCGGACGAGATGCTGCGGGTCACCCGACCCGGTGGGCTGATGGTGCTGTCGTACACGCTGTGGTGGGGCCCGTTCGGTGGGCACGAGACCGGGCCGTGGCACGCGTTCGGCGGCGAGTACGCGGCCCGCCGTTACGCCCGCAAGCACGGCAGGGAGCCGAAGAACCGGTTCGGGGTGTCGCTGTTCGACGTCGGGGCGGCCGACGGGTTGCGCTGGGCGCGTTCGACTCCGGACGGCGAACTGCTCGCCGCGTTCCCCCGCTACCACCCCCGCTGGGCGTGGTGGCTGGTCAAGGTGCCGTGGGTGCGCGAGATCCTGGTGTCGAACCTCGTCGTCGTCCTGCGCAGGCGCTGACGCACTCTATGGTCGCAGGATGACCGCGCTCGCCCTGGACATCGGTGGCACCAAGTTCGCGGCTGCGCGGGTGCAGCCGGACGGAACGCTGGTCGCCGAGCGCCGCGTCGCGACACCGGGGTCCTACGTGTGGGCGGTCGCCGAGAAGCTGCTGACCGAGGTCGCGGGCGGGCACCGCGTGCGACGGATCGGGATCGGCTCGGCCGGCCCGGTCGACGTCGCGGCCGGCACGGTCGGGCCGCTGAACATCCCCGAGTGGCGCGGCGGCTTCGCACTCGTCGACGCCGTCCGCGGACTGTTCCCCGAAGCGGAGGTCACCCTCGCCATCGACGGCGCCTGCTGCACCCTCGCGGAGTACCGGTTCGGCGCGGGGCGCGGGACCGGGAACCAGATCGGGATGATCGTCTCGACCGGGGTCGGCGGCGGGGTCCTGATCGGCGGCCGGATCGCGGGCGGGCGGACCGGCAACGCCGGCCACATCGGGCACGCCGTGGTGCCGGGCGCCGAGGACGTCGCGTGTGCCTGCGGCGGATTCGGCTGCCTCGAGGCGGTCGCCTCGGGACCGTCGGCGGTGCGCTGGGCGAACGCCCGCGGCTGGTCGGGGTCGACGGGGCTGGAGCTGTCGCGGGCGGCGGACGCGGGTGACGGGGTGGCGCTCGCGGCACTGCACCGGGCGGGAACCGCGGTCGGGACGGCGATCGCATCGGCGGCGGCCCTGCTGGACCTGGACCTCGCGGTGGTCGGCGGCGGGTTCGGTCAGGCCGGCGCCCCGCTGTGGGAGCCGATGCGGGCGGCCGCGCGGCGACATGCGCGGTTGTCGTTCAGCCGCGGGCTGCGGATCGTCCCGGCGGCGCTCGGCGGACGCGCGACGCTGATCGGGGCGGGTGCGTTGACGCTGGTCGACTGACCTTTCGCAATTTCGTTACAGGTCCAACCGAAATGGGGGCTGAATTCACGTCCGGAACTCTGTAACGTGTTCTAGTGTGCTTCTCACCACACTCTGCCTCGACGGCCGGGCGCACCGCCCTGCCCGCGGGGACGACGGAACGAGGGCACCGTGAGCGCAGCAGAAACCGCGTTTGGCGAAGGTGAGAACTTCTCGGAGGTCGCGCGTCCGAGCGATTCGAGACGCGATCCCGAGCAACTTCGCACCGCACTCCAGTCCTGGCTGACCGGCCGCCTACCCGAGGGCGCCGATCCGCGCGTGTGCGAGGTGCACCTCCCCGACGCCAACGGCATGTCGAGCGAGACCATCCTGTTCGACGCCGAGTGGACCGAGGACGGCACGCGCCGCACCCACGATCTGGTCGCCCGCATCGAGCCGGGCGCCACCTCGATGCCGGTGTTCCCGAGCTACGACATGGGCACCCAGTTCGACGTGATGAAGGCGGTCGGTGAACTGTCCGCGGTCCCCGTGCCGGCCACCTACTGGTCCGAACCCGACCCCGCCGCGCTCGGTGCGCCGTTCTTCGTGATGCAGCGCATCGAGGGCGAGGTGCCGCCGGACGTGATGCCCTACAACTTCGGGTCGTGGCTGTCCGAGGCCACCCCCGAGCAGCGACGGGTGCTGCAGGACGCGTCCGTCGAGGTGCTCGCGCAACTGCACGCGATTCCCGACCCGGTTCGGCACTTCGGGTTCCTGCGCCTGCACGACGCGGGATCGAGTGCGGAGGAGTCGTTCCGGGCGCACCTGGCCCGCCAGCGCGGCTACTACGAGTGGGCGACCGCGGACGGACCCCGGTCGCCGCTGATCGAACGGGCCCTGGGCTGGCTCGAGGCGAACGTTCCCGCCGACCCGTCGCCCGCCGTCCTGTGCTGGGGCGACTCGCGGATCGGCAACATCATGTATCGCGACTTCGCGCCGGTCGCGGTCCTCGACTGGGAGATGGCCGCGCTCGGCCCCCGCGAAATGGACGTCGCGTGGATGGTGTTCCTGCACAGGTTCTTCGAGGATCTCGCCACCCTGGCCGGGCTGCCGGGCCTGCCGGACTTCATGCGCCGCGAGGACGTCACCGCCCGGTACGCGACCCTAACCGGACACACTCCCGAGAACCTCGACTACTACAGCGTCTACGCGGCGCTGCGGCACGCGACGATCATGTTCCGCGTGCAGAGCCGGGCGATCGCGTTCGGCCAGTCCGCCCGCCCCGACGACCCGGACGACATGATCCTGCACCGCAAGACGCTCGAAGACATGCTCGACGGCACCTACTGGGCCAGGGCGTCGTGACACCCGCCGCCGGCGAGGAGGCCCGCACCGCTCCCTAGACGCCGCACCACCGACCAGCGTTCCACGAAATCCGCACCAGCAAGGAAGAACTCATGACCGACTACGACAAGCTCTACATCGGCGGCCAGTGGGTGGCGCCGTCCACCGACGAACGCCTCGAGGTGTTCTCCCCCGCCACCGAGGAGCGGGTCGGCAGCGTGCCGGTCGCCGCCCCGGCCGACATCGACGCCGCGATCGCCGCCGCGCGCACCACCCTGGAGTCCGGTGCCTGGCCGCAGACGTCGCCCGCGCAGCGTGCCGAGATCCTCACCAAGGCAGCCAAACTCATCGAGGAGCGCTCCGACGAGCTGTGCTCGCTGATCTCGGCCGAGATGGGTGCGCCGCGGGCCGGGGTCGAACTGATGCAGAAGACCCCGTCGCTGGCCGCCCTGAACGCGTACGCGGGATTCGCGGAGTCGTTCCCGTGGGAGGAGGAGCGCACCGGCGTCTTCGGCACCACCAAGGTCTTCCGTGAGCCGGTCGGCGTCGTCGCCGCGGTCATCGCGTGGAACGTGCCGCTGTTCCTGCTGATCAACAAGCTCGCTCCGGCCGTCCTCGCCGGCTGCACCATGGTGCTCAAGCCCGCACCCGAGACCCCGATGAGCGCGAACCTCGTCGCGGAGATCTTCGCGGAGGCCGGCCTGCCCGAGGGCGTGCTGTCCATCGTTCCCGGCGGCGCGGAAACGGGCGAATACCTGATCTCGCACCCCGACGTCGACAAGGTCACCTTCACCGGCAGCACCGCCGTCGGCCGCAAGATCGGCGCGATCGCCGCGCAGAACCTCAAGCGCTGTTCGCTGGAGCTCGGCGGCAAGTCCGCCGCGATCCTGCTGGAGGACATGGACGTCCCCGCGACCATTCCGATGCTCGTGCTGTCGGGCCTGATGAACTCCGGCCAGGCGTGCGTCGGCCAGACCCGCATCCTGGCGCCGCGCTCGCGCTACGACGAGATCGTCGACGCGATGGTGAACTTCGCCCCGTTCCTGCCGATGGGCATGCCGGACGACCCGGCCGCCCAGCTCGGCCCGATCATCACCGCCAAGCAGCGCGACAAGATCCTCGGCTACATCGAGAAGGGCAAGGCCGAGGGTGCGCGCCTCGTTCTCGGCGGCGGTGTCCCGGCCGGTCTGGAGAAGGGCTACTTCGTCGAGCCGACCATCTTCGCCGACGTCGACAACTCGATGACCATCGCGCGCGAGGAGATCTTCGGCCCCGTCCTGTCGGTGATCCCCTACGACAGCCTCGACGAGGCCATCAAGATCGCCAACGACTCCGACTACGGCCTCGCCGGCTCGGTGTACACCACCGATGTCGAGAAGGGCCTGGAGGTCGCCAAGCAGATCCGCACCGGCACCTACGGAATCAACTGGTACGCCTTCGATCCCGGCGCCCCGTTCGGCGGCTACAAGAACTCCGGCATCGGCCGCGAGAACGGCCCCGAGGGCCTCGACGCCTACTGCGAGCTCAAGTCCGTCCTGATGCCCGCCGGCTACAGCATGTAGTCACGACCTCCACACGCGAACGCGCGCCGCACCGAAAGGTACGGCGCGCGTTCGTGTCTCTGGATCAGCTGCCGCTGCTGCCGCTGCTGCCCTGCGACACGCCGGCCAGGGTGAGCAGGACCGGGATCGCCTCCGGGTTCTCGAGCACCGTGCTGCCGAAGTCGAGAACACCACTGACACTGCCGATGCCGGACGGGACGATCACCGGCTTCATCGCCGTCGCGGCGTCCTTGGTGATCCCGGCGCACGCGCCGACCACGGCGTACACGCCGTCGGGCAGGTTCGAGACCGTCACCGTCACGGACCGATCCAGGATCGTGGTGACCGCCGGCGAGCCCTTGATGACCCCCGAGTTGAGGATCCCGAGGAAGTTGGCCGGGTTGGTGATGTCCGCCAGCATGGCTGAGATCTCGATCGCCCGGCCCGCGTCGACCAGGCCGGCCGCGCACCCGTCGAGCACGCCGGTGTTGGGGTCGGTGAGAGTGAAGGTGACGTCCCCGCCGCTGACCGACGCACTGAGCTCGGGCGCGGTCGCGGTCGCGGCCGACGCCGTCGCAGGCATCGCCAGGGCAAGCGCGGCGGTGGCGGCGGTGATCGCGGCGCCGCCGGCGATCCTCTTCATGGTGGTACTCGGCATCATGGCCCCTTCTCGGTGGTACACACGGAAAGCCGCGGCCACACCGTGTGGCCGCGGCAGCGGTAGAACGTCAGCAGGGTATGCATCCCGTGCCGGAAATAGGCGGAATACGCGGTTGATCGTTAGCAATTCAAGATCAAACTCGTTGCGCGGTGTCGGTCGGACCCGCCGAGTGCATCCGGTCGTATCGTTCGTTCCATGACCGAACGCGACACCGCGGCGGACGCGGACCAGGAGAGCACCCTGACCGTACTGCTCGCCTTCGGGGCGAATCTGGCCATCGCCGTGGCGAAGTCGGTCGCCGCCGCGGTGACCGGATCGGCGTCGATGGTCGCCGAGGCCACCCACTCCTGGGCCGACACCGGCAACGAGGTGCTGCTGCTGATCGCGAACCGGCGGTCCCGGCATGCCGCCGACCGGGCGCACCCGCTCGGCTACGGTCGCGAGGCGTACATCTGGTCGATGTTCGCCGCGCTCGGTCTCTTCGCGCTCGGCTCGGGCGTCTCGATCACGCACGGCGTCCAGGAACTGTTCCACGCGGAGCCGGCCACCGACTTCGACATCGCCTACGCGGTGCTGGGCATCTCGTTCGTGCTGGAGGCGATCTCGTTCCGGCAGGCGTTCCGGCAGGTGCGTGCCGAGGCGGCGACCGCGGACCGAGACCTGTTCGAGCACGCCCTCAAGACGTCCGATCCCACGGTGCGCGCGGTGTTCGCGGAGGACGCGGCCGCGCTGATCGGACTGGTGATCGCGTTCGGCGGCGTGCTGTTGCACCAGCTGACCGGCTCCCCGGTGCCCGACGCCATCGGTTCGATTCTCGTCGGGATTCTCCTCGGCGTGATCGCGGTGATCCTGATCGACCGCAACCGGCGCTTCCTGGTCGGCGAGGAGGCGTCCCCGCAACTCCGTGAGGCCGGCCTGCGGGCACTGCTCGACCTGCCCGAGGTGGACCGGGTGACGATGCTGCGAATGGAGTACCTCGGACCGCGGCAGGTGTATCTCGTGGCGGCCGTCGACCTGGTCGGCGACGACGTCGAGCACACCGTCGCGGAACTTCTCGATCGCTGCGAGAAGGCACTCGAGCGGCATCAGCACATCCGCAAGGCGGTGCTGTCGCTGTCCACCCCCGACGAGCCGGCACTCACGCCCGACAACGCCTGAGAGCCCCCGATCCCGAAATGGCCCACCCGTTCGGTCGGACCGAACGGGTGGGCCATTCAGGAAGTCGCCGGGACGGGGATCAGATGTACATCGCGGGATCGATGTACATGTTCGGGTCGACCAGCTGCTCGTGCTGGCGTCCGCTGCGGTGCCGGACCGTCGCGGGAATCCCCGTCGCGATCGAGTCGGCCGGGACATCGCGGGTGACAACGGCATTCGCCCCGATCGCGCTGTCGTCCCCGATCACCACCGGGCCGAGCACCTTCGCGCCCGCGCCGATCGTGACCCGGTTGCCGATCGTCGGATGCCGCTTGGTCTTCGCCAGCGAACGACCGCCCAGGGTGACGCCGTGGTAGAGCATCACGTCGTCACCGATCTCGGTGGTCTCCCCGATCACCACACCCATGCCGTGGTCGATGAAGAACCGCCGGCCGATCGTCGCACCGGGATGGATCTCGATGCCGGTCAGGAACCGGGTGAACTGCGCCAGCACCCGCGACGGACCGCGAAGCGCGGGCACGGCCCACATGCGGTGCGCGACCCGGTGCGACCAGATGGCGTGCAGCCCCGAGTAGACGAGCGCGTTCTCGGCGTTGCTGCGCGCGGCCGGGTCCTGTCCGCGCGCGGCGTTCAGGTCCTCCCGAACCGTGCGCAGCACTCCCATACCGCTCAGTCCCGGATGTGCTCGAAGAGCGGCGTCGAGATGTAGCGCTCACCGAAGTCCGGGATGACCACGACGATCAGCTTGCCTGCGTTCTCCGGACGCTTGGCCAGCTCCAGCGCACCCCAGACGTTGGCGCCTGCGGAGATGCCGCCGAGGATGCCCTCGTCCGTGCCGAGGCTGCGGGCCGTGGTGATGGCGTCGTCGAACTTGACGTCGATGATCTCGTCGTAGACCTCGCGGTCGAGGATGTCGGGCACGAAGTTCGGGCCCAGACCCTGGATCTTGTGCGGGCCGGGCTGGCCGCCGGTCAGGATCGGCGAGTCGGCAGGCTCGACACCGACGATCTGCACTCCGGGCTTGCGCTCGCGCAGCACCTGGCCGACACCGGTGAGGGTGCCGCCGGTACCGATGCCCGCGACGAAGATGTCGACCGCACCGTCGGTGTCGGCCCAGACCTCCTCGGCGGTGGTGGCCCGGTGGATGGCCGGGTTGGCCGGGTTCGCGAACTGGCGGGCGAGGATCGCGTTGTCGGTCTGCCCGACGATCTCCTCGGCCTTCTTCACGGCGCCGGCCATGCCCTCGGCGCCCGGGGTGAGCACGATCTCGGCGCCGTACGCGCGCAGCATCACGCGACGCTCGGTGGACATGGTCTCCGGCATCGTCAGGATCACCTTGTAGCCGCGGGCCGCCGCGACCATCGCCAGCGCGATACCGGTGTTGCCGGAGGTGCCCTCGACGATGGTGCCGCCGGGCTTGAGCTCGCCCGACTTCTCGGCGGCGTCGATGATCGCGACACCGATCCGGTCCTTGACGCTGTTGGCCGGGTTGTAGAACTCCAGCTTCGCGACGACCTGCGCCTGCGTGCCGTCCGTCAGTCGGTTCAGGCGGACGAGCGGCGTGCGCCCGACCAGCTCGGTGACGTTGTTGTAGATCTGGCTCATCGCTGATCCTCTCCCCGTGCGTATACGCCGGGCGTCGCTGTTCGTTGCATGTATTCCACCACTGCCACTCGAACCGACCCACACCGGCTCCCGAAACAACCGAAGGGAGCCCCCGATCGGTCGGACCGATCGAAGACTCCCTTCAACGTGAAGCGGCGTGACTCAGCCGAGGCGCTGCTTGAGGGCCTCGAACTCGTCGCGGACACCGGACGGCACCTTCTCACCGAGGAACTCGAACCACTCCTCGATCAGCGGCAGCTCCGCCTTCCACTCGTCGACGCTCACCGCGAGGGCCTCGTCGACGTCGGCGGCGACGACATCGAGACCGTCCAGCTCGAGATCCGCCGCGGTCGGCACGAAGCCGATCGGGGTGGTCTGCGCGCCGGCCTTGTGCTCGATGCGGTCCACGATCCACTTGAGGACGCGGGAGTTCTCACCGAACCCGGGCCACAGGAACCGGCCGTCCTCACCGCGACGGAACCAGTTCACGTAGAAGATCTTCGGCAGCTTGTCGGCGTCGGCGTTCTTGCCGAGGGTGATCCAGTGGTTGATGTAGTCACCGGCGTTGTAGCCGATGAACGGGATCATCGCCATCGGGTCACGGCGGACCGAACCGACCTTGCCCTCGGCCGCGGCGGTCTGCTCGGACGACAGGGTCGCGCCGAGGAAGGTGCCGTGCTGCCAGTCGAAGGACTCGCTGACCAGCGGGACCGTCGTCTTGCGGCGGCCACCGAACAGGATCGCCGAGATCGGCACACCCTGCGGGTCGTCCCACTCGGGGGCCAGGATCGGGCACTGCGACATCGGGGTGCAGTAGCGCGAGTTCGGGTGGGCGGCCTTCTCGCCGGACTCGGGGGTCCAGTCGTTGCCCTTCCAGTCGATCAGGTGCTGCGGGTCGCCCTCGAGGCCCTCCCACCAGACGTCGCCGTCGTCGGTCAGCGCCACGTTGGTGTACAGCGTGTTGCCGGCCTCGACCGTCTTCATCGCGTTCGGGTTCGAGCCGTGGTTGGTGCCCGGCGCGACGCCGAAGAAGCCGAACTCCGGGTTCACCGCGTACAGGCGGCCGTCCTCACCGAACCGCATCCACGCGATGTCGTCGCCGAGGGTCTCGGCACGCCAGCCGGGGATGGTCGGCTGGATCATCGCGAGGTTCGTCTTGCCACACGCGGACGGGAACGCGGCCGCGATGTAGTAGTTCTTGTTCTCCGGCGAGATCAGCTTGAGGATGAGCATGTGCTCGGCCAGCCAGCCCTCGTCGTGGGCCATCGCCGACGCGATGCGCAGGGAGTAGCACTTCTTGCCGAGCAGGGCGTTGCCGCCGTAGCCGGACCCGTAGGACCAGATCTCCCGGTCCTCGGGGAAGTGGGTGATGTACTTGGTGTCGTTGCACGGCCACGGCACGTCGGCCTGGCCCTCGGCCAGCGGCGCACCCACCGAGTGCAGCGCCTTCACGAACGGCTTGTCGGTGCCGAGCTTGTCCAGGGCGGCCTGACCCATGCGGGTCATGATGCGCATCGAGACGACGACGTACTCGGAGTCGGTGATCTCGACTCCCAGCTTCGGGTCCTCGGCGCCGAGCGGGCCCATGCAGAACGGCACCACGTACATGGTGCGGCCGCGCATGCTGCCGCGGTACAGATCGGTCATCAGGCCGCGCATCTCGGCCGGATCCATCCAGTTGTTGGTGGGGCCGGCGTCGATCTCTTCGCGCGAGCAGATGTAGGTGCGGGACTCGACGCGCGCCACGTCGGACGGGTCGGAGTTGCCGAGGAACGAGTTCGGCTTCTTCTCGTCGTTGAGACGGGTGAAGGTGCCGGCCTCGACCAGCTTGGTGGTCAGCCGGTCCCACTCCTCGTCCGAACCGTCGGCGAAGACGACGCTGTCGGGCTGCGTCAGCTCCGCCACCTCACGAACCCAGGCGAGAAGTTCGCCGTGCGAGGTGGGCGCGGGGTCGGTGCCATTCAGACCGGGAATGGTCGCTGAGGTCATCAAACTCTCCCTGGGGTGTTCCGGAATCGATTCACCGCGCCCCGCCCTCCGGCGGTGCTCGATGTAGCGCGATTGACCCCTCTCGGCGGGGCACTACCCGCTGTTCCGTCTCCGTGTGCGAGTGGTTTCACACGGTCGACGACGACGCGGGCGCCGGGTGTCCTGGTAAGAGGTTAGCGCTGCAGGTCCGCGTGGTGGGAATCGGGTCACGTCCGATCGGTCACAGGACCGATTCAGTGATCTGGCACGGCCGTCACACGACTCCGGCGGTGACGACCGAAGTCGTCACCGCCGGAGTCGGTTGTGGTGCTCTCGGATCAGCTGAGGCTGCCCTCGATCACCTTCAGAATGGTGTCGCCGAGGACGTCGCTGATCGAACCGGTCGAGGACAGCTGTCCCTCGGCCGAACCGGTTCCGGTCTCGTCCGCGACGCTGAGCACGGTCTCACCGGCGTTGGGCAGGCGGACCTTGAAGCACGCGGTCAGGTCCGGCAGCTCGTTGCTGACGCCGACGGTGCCAGCGACGCCGACGCCACCGCTGGTGATCGCCGTGCCGGGGGTCGAGTCCTTCGGAACCACGTAGGTCGTCTCGAGAGTGACCGGGTTACCGGAGTTGACGAACCACCCGGTGCTGGTGAACTTGTAGCCGGCTCCGTTCGGGGTCGCGGTCACCTCCTCGGGCTGCTGACCGCCGATTGCGTTGAAGGCGGTGATGACCGACTTGACGGGCGCACCGAATCCGGTGGGCGGGAACTCGGTGATGGTGTTGACGTACGGGTTGCCGATGCTGGTGGTACCGATCACCGTCTTGTAGGTGACCTGGGTGCCACCCGCGGCCTCCGTGACGTTGACCGAGCGGTCGTAGGTGTGGGTGATCCACACGGTGCTGGCGTTGTTCTTCTCGGCGTGGCTGGACTGGTTGCAGTCGGCGGCGCTGGCGACACCGGTTCCGAGGCCGAGGCCGACGACCGCGCCTGCGGCGACGAGGGCACCGGAGGCGGCGACAGCAGTGATCCGGCGCATCGAGGATCGGGACATGTAGATCTCCGTTTCGATCAGGTACAGGCCCCGCGCATCCCACCGCGGTCGGCCCGGTGAAGGTGTGACATGTGCGTGATCGTCGTTACGCACCCGACCTTTATACGGACATCCGTCCAGTTTGCTGAGCGTTTTCGGAAATTCCGATACGCATCCGCTCGTATACGACGCCGCGCGGCCGCGCTCACAGCTGTCCGAGGTCGGTGCGGTCCCAGCGCACCGTGCCGTCGGCGTCCCGCCGTGGCTCCCAGGCCGCGTACCCGCCGTCCCCCTCGACCCTGGTCAGGTGGTCCGCGCGGCCGTCGCCGTCGAGGTCGGACACGACCGTCACCCCGTCCGCATCCGCGAACGCCCGGGTGTCGAGGATCCCGTCGCCGTCGAGGTCGACGGTCGGATCGAACAGGACGATGTCCCCGTCCGCCGGACCCGACTCCACCGACACGGAGTGTTCTCCGAGCAACCCCATCATCAGGATCTCGTCCTGCATCGCCGCCACCCTCCCTCGTCACACCGGCCCGTCCCCGAGACCGGTCACTGCCGACTTGGACGCACCACTCCGTCCCCCGGTTCCGCCAGCGCCCGGTCGATCACCGCGAGGTCCCGCTCCACAGCTGCCACCCGGCCCGAGGTGCGGGCCAGGTTCTCCCTCAGCGCCCGGTCCAGGTCGGCGAGCGCCGGCTCGGTCGCCGCGACCCGCTGCCGGTGGGCGCGGCCGATCGCCTCGCCGATCTCGGCCTCGGTGTCGACGAGGCGGGTCAGCACCCGCTGTTCGAGCCCGGAACGCACCTGCGCCATCGCCTCCGCGATCCACTGCCGCAGGTGTGCACGATCGGCGGCCACGCGGCGCATCCGCGTCAGCCACCAGGCGGCGAGTGCGCCGAGGAGCAGGGTCACCGGGACGGCGATCAGGTCGAACACCGCACTGCCCGCCATCGGGGACATGACCAGCCTGCCCAGGCCCGCCCCCGCGGATGCCCCGACGACGATCACCATCCGCTCCTCGACGCCCCGGTGCCGCGGCTGCGGATCCACCACGGCCGGCGGCGGCCGGTTCGGACCGGCCACCGGGTGCGTCTCTCCCAGCACCTGGGTTCCCAGCCCGGTCAGCGCGACGCTCGTAGCCGCGTCCAGTTCGACGGTCAACGCCGCGACCTCGTCGCGCAGCCGTTGCGGGACCTCGCGGAGTGAGTCCTCGTCGGACCGGTCGAGTCCGGCGCGCAGCGTGGTCGCGGCCGCGCGCACCCGGTCGCCGACCTGATGTGTGAGGTCGACCCGGGCCAGCGCGGTCAGCCGGCGCAGCGCGGCGAGGCCCTCGGCGCGGACGTCGTCACGGTCCGCGATCAGGGCAGTGCGCCGTTCCCGCAGCCGCGGCGTGTCGTCGTCACGCCGCAGGTCGGCGGCGGCCTCGGCCACGATCGCGCGGGTCCGTTCGAGGACGGCGCGGCGCGGGTGCCCGGGATCGGCGCCGCACAGGGCCTCGTCGACCGCGGCCCGCAGTTCCGGCAGCCCGCGGCCGGTCACGGCGGACACCGGCAGGATCGGGTGCCGCGCGACCGCGGGCATGTGTTCGGAAAGCAGCGCGGCGTCGCGGCCGAGCACCGACGGCCAGTCCCAGTGCGCGTCGACCCGAGTCAGCGCGCACACCACCGTCGTCCCGCTCGCCGCGACCGATTCGAGCAGCGAAAGTTCCTCCCGTCCGAGCGGGGCCGCGGCGTCGAACACCGTCACCGTCACGGTCGCCACGGGATCCGGGCCGTCGACGACCCGGAGGTCGGGCAGCAATTCGCCGAGCCGCGTGGACAGGGTGCTGCGACCGGTTCCGGGCAGGCCGGCGACAGCGACAACCGGCGCGGACGACTCGTGGACGCCGGGGTGCCACCGGCGCAGGACCCGGTCGATCTCCCCGTCAGGCACGACGCACCAACCGGCGAACGGCCGCGCGGTGCCCGGCAAGGGCGGCACGGGCGGAGTCCGCGTCGGACGCGGTGTTCAGCCGGACCCGCCAGCGCGACGCCTCGTCGCCGGCGTCCCCGTCCTCGGCGGACACGCCGGTCGCGGAGGCCGCGAGCCACACGGCGTCGTCGGAGGCGAGGAGGTCCTCGACCGCGTCGCGCAGGCCCGCCACCCCGGCCAGCGACCGCAGGAGCGTCAGCAGGGCCGCCGCCCGATCGGCCCGGACCGCGGCGACCCGCACCGCGAGCACGTCGCGAACCGCGCCGAGACCGCGGACGGCGCCGACCGCCGTCACCGGCAGGCACGGCGCGCCGAGCGCGACCGCCGCCCGGGACGCGGCCCCGGCCGGGTCGGTCAGCGTGTCCGCCTTCGTGAGCACCACCACCAGTCGCCCACCGGCGGCATCCGCGGCGGCCCGGTCGGCACCTCGCGGCGGGTCGAGCACGGTCAGGACCACGACGTCTCCGGTGGGGACCGGGTCGGCCGCCCCCGGGCGGTCCCACGCCTCGGACTCGACCACCTCGGCACCGGGTACCGGCCCCAGCGCGGCAACCAGGGCGGACCGGCCGACGCCGGCACGGCCGGTCACCTCGATCCGCACCGGCGCACACACGGCTCCGACGAGCCTGTCGAGGTCCGCTGCAGCGCCCGTGTCGAGTGCCGACCGCACCCGTTGCAGGACCGTTTTCGTCGACGCCATCGCGTCACCCCCAGTGCTGAAACACCCGTGCGCGCCTCCCCGACGCGCGTGGCGATAATCGCAGCCGGCGAACGAAAACGACAGTCGATTCGCGGAGCGAACTGGCAAACATCCGGCGAACGTGCAGGTCGTGGACCATTAGCGCGCGCAAGGCAGCGAAAGCCGTGATGACACGCCGGGGCCAAAGTCTCAACCAGCCCTTAAGACCCAGCTGCCAGAATCCGGGGTCATGCGTGACAATGGTGCGGTGAATGACGCCGAACCCCGGGTGGAGGGTGCTCCCGAACGGGGCTCCCGCCTGTATCCCCGGGTGACCAGTTTCCGCTCCCGCCGCGGCGCCCTGACCGATTCCCAGCAGCAATCCTGGGACCGGATGTGGCCGACCATCGGTGCCGACGTATCGGACACCCCGCTCGACATCGACGGGTGGTTCGGCCGGAAGGCACCGACCATCATCGAGATCGGATGTGGAACCGGCACGGCGACCACCGCGATGGCCAAGGCCGAGCCGCACACGAACCTGCTTGCGGTGGAGGTGTACCGCCCTGGGCTCGCGCAGCTGCTCCAGTCCATCGAGCGCGACGACATCACCAACATCCGCATCCTGCGCGGCGACGCGATGGACGTGCTGGAGAACATGTTGACGCCGGAGTCGCTGGTCGGTGCGCGCGTGTTCTTCCCGGACCCGTGGCCGAAGGCTCGCCACCACAAGCGCCGGCTGCTGCAGCCTGCGACGTTCGCCCTGATCGCGGACCGGCTCGCGCCCGGTGGCGTGCTGCACGTGGCGACGGACCACGCCGAGTACGCAGAATGGATCTCCGAGGCGGGCGACGGCGAGCCTCGATTGACCCGGCTCGACTGGGACGAGTTGGCGAGCGGCGCGATCGACTCGCCGATGACCCACGAGCGCCCGGTCACCAAGTTCGAGGACAAGGCGCATCGCGTCGGCCGTCCGATCACGGAAATGATCTGGGGAAAGGTCAGCGGATGAGCGTCAGCGAACGACTACCGGACACGGCCGGGGCCGCCGGCGACGACAGCCGAGAGCCCCGGCAGCCACGCCGGGTACTGCTGGTGTGGGACGCGCCGAACCTCGACATGGGGCTCGGCGCAATTCTGGGTGGCCGGCCCACCGCGGCGTACCGGCCCCGCTTCGACGCGCTCGGCCGCTGGCTGCTCGGCCGCACGGCCGAGCTGTCGGGGACGAGTTCCGTCCGGCTGGAGCCGGAGGCGACGGTGTTCACGAACATCGCGCCGGGCAGCGCCGACGTCGTCCGCCCCTGGGTCGAGGCACTTCGCAATGTCGGTTTCGCCGTGTTCGCGAAGCCGAAGATCGACGAGGACAGCGACGTCGACTCCGACATGCTGGACCACATCGCGCTGCGGGCCCGTGAAGGCGGTCTCGGCGGTGTGATGGTCGCGTCCGCCGACGGCCAGGCGTTCCGCGAGCCGCTCGAGGACATCGCGGCGACCGGGGTCCCGGTGCAGGTGCTCGGGTTCCGGGAGCACGCGAGCTGGGCGGTTTCCTCGGAGATCCTCGAGTTCGTCGACCTCGAGGACATTCCCGGGGTGTTCCGTGAGCCGCTGCCGCGCGTGAGCCTGGAATCGCTGCCCGACGAGGGCGCCTGGCTGCAGCCGTTCCGTCCACTGTCCGCTCTGCTCCTCGGACGTCAAGGAGTGCAATAGTGTTCGCCAGCTGGGGTCGCCTCGTCTATCGCCTCCGATTCACTGTGATCGGGGTGATGGTCGCGCTGATGCTCGGCCTCGGCGCGTACGGCCTCGGACTGGAGAAGAACCTCAGCCAGAGCGGGTGGGACGATCCCGGCTCCGAGTCGGTGGCGGCCGCGAAGCTCGCCGACGGCACCTTCGGCCGCGACACCACGGCGGACGTGGTGCTGCTCTACACGGCACCCGAGGGCAAGACTGTCGACGATCCGACGTTCGCCGCGAAGATCACGAAGAACCTCGAGGACGTCGTCGCGAACAACCCCGACCAGATCCTCAAGGTCAACGGCAGTTATTGGACGACGAAGGTCGCGGCGCTGGCCGATGCGACCAAACAGCACGCGATCGCCAGTGTCGCGATCGCCGGCGACAACGACACCGAGGTCGCGGCCAACTTCCGCGAGATCCGCGACCAGTTCTACATCGACGGCATCGACGTGCGGTTGTCCGGCCTGCAGCCGGTCACCGGAACGCTCAACGACACGATGGCCAACGACGTACACCGGATGGAACTCCTCGCGATTCCCGCAGTCGGTGTGCTGCTGTTCTTCATCTTCGGCGGCATCGTCGCCGCCGCACTGCCGCTGATCGTCGGTGGCCTGACGATCATCGCCGCCAACGGCGTCGTGAAGCTGTTCACCCAGTTCACCGAGGTGAACTCGTTCGTGTCGCCGGTGGTTTCGCTGATCGGCCTCGGCCTGGCGATCGACTACGGCCTGTTCATGGTCAGCCGGTTCCGGGAGGAGATCGCCGAGGGCTACAGCACCGGCGACGCGGTGCGCCGGACCGTGATGACCGCGGGCAGGACCGTCGTGTTCTCGGCGACGATGATCATCGCCAGCTTCAGCGGGCTGCTGATCTTCCCGCAGGGCTTCCTGAAATCCGTCGCGTACGGCGCGATCGCCGCGGTCGCATTGGCGGCCCTGATCTCGGTGACGGTGCTGCCCGCCATCCTCGGCATCCTCGGGCGCCGGGTCGACGCGCTGGGCCTGAAATTCATGCGCAAGACCAAGACCACCGAGGAGATCGAGAACAGCTACTGGGGCCGGATCACCCAGTGGGTCATGAAGCACCCACTCAAGGTCGCGATCCCGATCGTGATCGGCCTGCTGTTGCTGACCATCCCGATCTCGGGCATCAAGTTCGGCGGCATCAACGAGACCTACCTGCCTCCGGACAACGCGACCCGGCTCGCCCAGGAACAGTTCGACGAACTGTTCCCGAACAACCGCACCGAGCCGATCAAACTGGTCGTCGAGGGCGCGCAGGGCGCGCAGCTGACCCAGATCGTCAAGGAGGCCAGCGAGGCCCCCGGCCTCGTCGAGAAGTTCACGATCAACAACCCCACCAAGGACGACGTGACCGTCTTCAAGGCCGGGCTCGTCGACCGCAACGACGCGGAGTCGACAATCGACTACCTGCGGTCGATGGACGTCCCGGACGGGGTGACCGTCCTGGTCGGCGGCACACCCGCGATCGAGCACGACTCGATCGGGGCACTGCTCGGCAGCCTGCCGCTGATGGTGGTGATGGTGGTGTTCCTGACCACGCTGCTGATGTTCCTGGCGTTCGGATCGCTGGTGCTGCCGATCAAGGCGGTGCTGATGACCGCACTGGGCCTCGGCGCCACCCTCGGCATCCTCACCTGGATCTTCATCGACGGTCACGGCGCCGGCCCGTTGAACTTCACCCCGGGACCGATCATGTCGCCGGTGCTGGTGCTGATCATGGCGATCATCTACGGCCTGTCCACCGACTACGAGGTGTTCCTGCTGTCCCGGATGGTCGAGGCCCGCGCACAGGGCGCCAGCACCACCGAGGCGGTCCGGGTCGGCACCGCGCACACCGGTCGCATCATCACCGCGGCCGCGTTGATCCTGATCGTGGTCACCGGCGCGTTCGCGTTCTCCGAACTGGTGATGATGAAGTACATCGCCTACGGCATGATCGCCGCGCTGATCATCGACGCCACCCTGATCCGGATGGGCCTGGTGCCCGCGGTGATGAAGCTGCTCGGCGACGACTGCTGGTGGGCTCCGGCGTGGATGAAGCGCATTCAGGAACGCCTGGGTCTGGGCGAGCCGATCCTCGACGACGAGCGGATGCCCGACAACGTCCCCGAGATCGAAGCGGTCGGTGTCCCGGTGCCGCGACCCGAAGCCACGCGACGTCGGACGACGCCGTTGACCCGCGACGCGATCGAACGGGTGCTGCCACCACGCACCGCCGCCGCGTCCCGGATCGCGGCGACGGCCGAGCCGCTGGTCGGCGAGCCGATGACGGAGCCGATCCCGCAGGTGACGCCGAAGCCCGCCACTGCTCCTCGCCCGGCCCCCACGCCGGCGCCCGCGCCCGCGCCCGCGCCGAGAAGCGGTATCCGTGGGCCTCGGCCGGAGCCGACCGAGCCCCCGCGCCCGGCGCCGCCGGCACCCGAGCCGCCCGCCACCGCGGACCGGCCGATCGAGAGTTGGTTGTCCAGCCTGCGGGTTCCGACCGGCGCACCCGTGAACGGTGCGCCCGGCGCCGCGCCGACGAATGGTGGGACGCCGCCGCCCTCGCCGGTGCCCCCGGCACCGCGACCGGCACCGGTCCCTGCTCCCCCGCCCGCACCCCAGCAGCAGGCCGGCCCTGCGCCGCGCCCGGCAGCTCCGGCGCCGCGTCCGACTGCTCCGGCACCGCGTCCGGTTCCGGCACCCACTCCCCCGCCGACCGCACCGGTCACCGCACACCAGGGCGACGCGGAAGCCGATCCGAACGCCGGTCGGCATCGGCACACCGAGGGCGCACCGACCGTCAGCGTCCGCGAACTGCTGGCCCGCCAGCGCCGGGACTGACCGCGGGTCGTCGCGGATCGCGTCTGCCCGCGCGAACCGCGACGACGGGGAGCCGTCGGCTCAGCCGAGCATGCGCCGGAGGCCGGTGCCGAACGGGTGCTTCGCGGTGACGGAACCGAACCGCACCTGACCCCGGACGACCAGGTGCAGCGGTCCGATCGGCGGCCCGCTGCGCACCTTGTTCGTGGTGCTGCCGCCGACGGTCTCGACGCCGTTCAGGTCGACGGTGGCCTCCGCCGGGACGATGAGCGTGACCGAGCCGCAGAACCCGTCGACCGTCACCTCCACGACCTGGGTCTGCATCACGGCGGAGGTGAAGTCGAGGGTGACGCCGGAGAGCCAGTTCTCGATGTGCAGCGTCGGGGGGACGGTCCAGGCCCCCTTGCGGTTGACGCTGGTCATCTTCGCCCGAATCACATTCGACGCCGGGGCGGGCGGGTACGCGCCGGCCGACGCATACCCGGGAGTGGTGGACGGCTGGCCGACGGGCGGCGGGGTGCCGGGTGCGGACGGCGCGTCGTCGCCGACCACGCGGATCCCCGGCAGGTCGAAGAGCACCGCGTTCAGTTCGCCGCGGGTGCGGGCGGCCAGGGCGGTGTCCATCCGTTCGCTGAACTCGCCGAGCGAGAGCATCCCCTGCCCGACCGCCCGCTGGAGCAACTGCCCCACGTATTCCCGTTCCGCATCCGACACCCGCAGATCCCTCGCCTCCATACGGCACAGGATAGGCGCAGCAGGTGAGTGCACTCAGATTCCCGGTTGCTCGCGCTGCGCCCCGGTCGCGAAGGCCCGGGCATAGCGGGTGCCCGCCGCCAGCAGCAACAGTCCGACCCCGATGAACGCCAGCACGCGGAACACACCGTCGAGCGTGGCGAGGTCGAACAGGAACAGCTTGGCCAGCGCCGCACCTGTCACCGCCAGGCCGGCGCCGAGCGCGAGGTGGGTGCGCTCCGGGTGCGTGAGTCCCCACCGCAGCATCGCGCTCGCCAGCACCATCCACGACAGTGTCGCGACGCAGTGCCCGGCGATGAATCCCGGCTGCGCGCCGAGCGCCGCGACGCCCGCCGCCACCACGGCCACCGTGCCCGCGTACACGGTCACCGCCCCGGCCGCGACCCACGCCGCGTCCGTCCGATCGGCGGCCGGCAATCCCACACCGCGGGCGTGCACGACGAGCAGCACCGTCACCGCCGCCAGCAGCCCCCCGGACGCGATCACCGCCAGCGACGAGGGGGCGTCGGCGGCGGTCGCCAGCGCGGCCGGCGGCGCGGCGTCGACGAACAGCAGTCCACCGAGGGCGGCGAAACCGAACCCGATCAGGAAGGCGATCCGGGACCGGGACCGGGCTCCGGCGGTGACCAGGCCGAGCGCCAGCACCAGCAGCGTCACCGGCAGTGCGTCGCCGGGGGTGGCGCCGATGCTCGCCTGGAGCACGGCCACCGCCGCGACCGCAGACAGGGCGACACGGGTGTGACCGGGCAGCGCGGGCACGGTCGCGAGGACCCCGAGCAGCGCGGCGGCCAGCGTGCACTGCACCGCCACCTCGGTCCACCGCGCGAGCACCCCACCGCTGAGCAGCAGGGGCAGCGTCGAGGCTGCGAGCATGGCGGTCGCGGTCACGTCGTCGGCGCGCCTGCGCACCACGATCAGCGACGTACCGACCCCGACGACGGCGACGGTCGCCGCCAGCGCGATCAGCGCCGCGACCGGACCGTTCACGCCGTCCCACCAGCCGCCTCCGCCCCAGGACACGGATGCGAACGCGGCGAGCAGCGCGACGACCACCGGGATCGTCCGGGCCGCATGCAGGTACGGCCAATCCCTGCCGAGCTGCGGCGCGAACCCGGCGATCTGCAGCAACACCAGGAAGGCCAGCAGGCCGATCGTGAGACCGTCGGCCAGCGCGGGCGCAAGGGCCGCGACCGCGAGCACGACGAGCGCAGCCATCGGCTGAGAGCGCCACCTGGTCGCCAGCACCATCCCGCCCGCGGCGATCGCGGCGGCGAGAGCCAGGCCGAGTGCCGGCGGCAGCCAGCCGTAGTACGTCGTCGCGGCGACCACGTCCAGGAAGCCTCCGGCGATACCGGTGCCGGCCAGGGCGATCCCACCGACCCGGCCGCCGCTGCGGCCGAACACCCGCAGGCCCGCCCCGACCAGGGCCCCGGAGAACACCGCACCCGCGACCACGCGCGCGACCGGGCCGAAGAACCCGGCCTGCGCGGCGAGCACCAGCAGCATCACGACGCCGATCAGGGTGACCGCCGCCCCGGCCACCGCGAGGACCCGGCTGACCAGGCCGTCGCGCTGCCACCACGGGTCGCGGCGCGGTGGGGCCGCCGCGGCCGCCGACCGGGTCGGATCGGGGGCGGCACCCGGAACGGGCTGCGACACAGCGGGACCGGGAAGCGGGGGCGGCTGCGCCACGTACATCGGCTGGGCCGGGTGGGTCGGCTGCACCGGGTACGGCACCGCGGCCGGATGCTGCATCGGTGTCGCCTGCGGTGCGGCCGTGGGCATCGGCATCGGCATCGGCATCGGCGCCGACGATTGCACCGGCTGCGGTGCGGAGACCTCGAGTTGCGACCGGAGCCGCGTCAGGTCCGCCGCCACCTCGTGGAGGTGCTGCCCGAGCGCGCTGAACTGACCGGAGAGCCGAGCCACCAATTGCGGATCGATCTGGGAACCACCGGGATTGACCATGGGTCCCAGCATCGGGGCGCAGGTCGGCGTGGACATGAGTAGTCCTACCCGATCGGCACAGGGGTTTTCCGGCGACGTCCTGCTAGGTCACTCGCGACCGGATCTCAATCGAGGCCGCGTTCGATGACGTACCGGGTCAGTTCCACCCGGTTGGCCAAATGCAGCTTGCGCAGCGTGGCCTGGACGTGGTTCTCCACGGTCCGGTGACTGAGCGAGAGCCGCGTCGCGATCTGCTTGGCGCTCAGGCCCTTCGCGACGAGTCTGAGCACCTCGGTCTCACGGTCGGTCAGGCGCGGTACGTCGACGGCGGTCTCTCCGGTCGTTGCGCCCGCGATGCGGCGGTACTCGCCCAGCACCAGTCCGGCCAGCCCGGGAGTGAACACGGCCTGCCCCGCGGCGGTGGCGTGGACCGCCGCGACCAGTTCGGCGGCGGACGCGCTCTTGACCAGGTACCCGGTGGCGCCTGCCTTGATCGCCTCCAGTACGTCCTCGCGCTCCGCCGACGCGGAGAGCACCAGCACCGTGGACGTCGGCGACGCCGCCAGCACCGCGACCGTCGCCTCGGCCCCGTTGCCGTCGGGCAACTGCATGTCCATCAGGACCACGGCGGGTCGCGCTGCAGCGGCCCGCCGGCGCGCGGCGTCCACGCCGTCCGCGGTGGCGACGACATCGAAGCCCGCCTCCGAGAGGTCGCGGGCCACACCTTCCCGCCAGATCGGATGATCGTCGACCACCATCACCGTCACCGGGTCCGTCACGTTCTCCCCTTCTCCGGTGCGCCTTTGCCCACCCGGATCTCCCATTCGACGCCCTCACCGGCCGCGGTGTCCAACACGGCGGTGCCACCGAGCGCCTCCACCCGGCCCAGGATCGACCGCGACACACCCATCCGGCCCTCGGCCTCCGCTTCGGAGAGCCGTCCCGGCGCGATCCCGACGCCGTCGTCACGCACCGACACGACGACCTCGTCACCGAGATCCTCAAGCAGGACATAGGCTTTCGCGCCGCTACCGGCGTGCAGGGCGACGTTCGACAATGCGGTCCGGACCACCGCGGCGACTTCGTCCGCGCGCGTCCGCGGCATCGTGACCGGTTCGGCGGGCGCCGACACCGACACCGCGGTTCCGGCTTCGCCGCGCAACAGCGTCCGCAGGTCCACGTCCGCGGTGTCGCCGGGCACCGGCGCCGCCTGTTCCGAGATCAGCTCCCGCAGCGCGACCTCCTGCTCACCCGCCAGAGTCGCCAACTCCGTTGTCGGACCGCCGATCTCGGCGCCGCGCCGGCGGACGTAGGCGAGTACCTGCAGCACCCCGTCGTGGACTTCGCGACCCAACCGCTCACGTTCCTCGGTCGCGGCGGCGAGGCGGGCGGCCCGTTCGAGTTGTTCCTGGGACCGGCGTGCGGTGTTCGCCGCCATGCCCACCGCGAGGCCGACGGAGAGCAACACCGGCGCGGTGGCGTCACGGGCCAGGTCGAGGTCGATCTGGCCGCGCACCACGGCCCCGGTCGCCGCGATCACCAGCCCCGACAGCACCCCGACCGTCGGTCCGCTCAGGATCGCGGCGGAGATCACCGCGTTGGTCGCCCACAGCGTGGTGGGCAGGCTCTGGTGGGTGGAGTACCAGTCCTGGTCGGCGACCAGCCGGGTCGCCGACATCGCGCCGACCACGAAGCACTGATCGGCGACCACCCACCACCGGCGCCGCGTGGTGTCGCGGGACAGCGCGACCGCGGCCACGCCCGACCACACCGCCATCAACGCCACCAGGACCCAGCTCAGCGTCGGACGGGTGTACTCCGCCACCGCGGTCATCTGGTAGCCGACGGCGTACACCAGGGTCGCCAACCGGAACACCTGCGCCGCGCGCCAGAGTGGCGCTGTCGCCCGTGAGCCCTTCCGGTCCCCCTGCGGAAAAGCGCTCACGGCGGCGGGTCCGGGGTGGCCGGAAACAGCGGCAGGGTCGGATCCGCGAGGTCGACCTCGTCGGGCACCTCGCCGGGGTCCGACGCAAGCAACGACCGGATCGCGGTGTTGAGCACCGCGACGAGCGGGACCGCGAGCAGTCCGCCGACGATCCCGGCGAGCACGATGCCGGTGGTGATGGCCAGGACGACGGCCAGCGGGTGCAACCGCACGGCCCGCCCGAGCAGCAGCGGCTGAAGCACGTGCCCCTCGAGCTGCATGATGCCGATGATGATGCCGAGCGTGATCAGTGCGGTGATCAGCCCCTTCGACACGAGCGCGACGAGGACCGCGACGAAGCCGGTGACGAACGCGCCGACGATCGGGATGAATGCACCGACGAACACGAGCGTCGCGAGCGGCAGCGCCAACGGCACGCCGAGGATCGCGAGCCCGGCGCCGATGCCGACGGCGTCGGCGGCCGCAACAACCACGGTCGCGCGGGCGTATCCGACGAGGGAGCCGAAGCCCTGGCTGCCGGCGAGCCGGACCCGCTCCCGCGACCGCGACGGCACAAGACCGGTGACGAACCGCCAGATCTGCTCGCCGCCGTACAGGAAGAAGACGAGGGTGAACAGGGTCAGCGCGGCCCCGGTCAGCAGTTCGCCGATCACCCGGCCGGTGGTCAGTGCCCCGCTGGTGACCGCTTGCTTGTTGTCCTCGATGACACCGACGACCGAGTCGCCTGCGTGGCGGATCTGATCTTCCGAGAAGTGGAAGGGACCGTCGGTGAGCCAGTCCTGGATCTGGTTGACCGAGTGGGTGAACTGATCGGTCAGCGCGGGCAGCCCGGCGACGAACTGTTCGACCACGAACGTCATGATGCCCGCGACGACACCGATGGCGGCGATCAGCACCACCGCGACGGCGGCCGCGCGCGGCACCCCCCTGCCGTGCAGCCAGTCGACGAGCGGGTGCAGCAGGGCGGCGGCGAGCAGCGCCAGCGCGACCGGGATGACGACCGTGTCGAGTTCCACGACGATCCACCCGAGCGCGAGCAGGCCCGCGAACAGGACCAGCAGCCTCCACGTCCATTCGGTGGCGAGGCGGATCCGCGGATGCACCGAATCGGCGTCTCGGCGCGCCTCGCCGCGGGGCGGGAGGGTCCGCGGCTGGTCGTTCGCGGTCACCTCGGCGAGACTACGGCGCGTGGCCGCGGTTTCGCGGGAGGAGCGCCGCGGCGCGACACTGGGGACCTCCGGCTCTGCTCGGGTACACGACGCCCCGCTAAATTGGTCGCTGTGCTGGCATCCTCCTACCGAGCGGTCGCGCTGACCATGCGCAGTCGTTGGCCGCTCTACATGGGGTCGATGATTCTGGCCAACTTCATCGGCGCGGTACTGGTACTGGCGTTCATCCGGTACGGGCTGCCGATCACCGAGTCCGACGCGATCCTCGAGGATCGGGTGCGCAACGTCGTCATCTTCGGGATCTACCTCGCCCTCGCCGGGGTCGTCAGCCTCGGCGCAGCGGCGATGATGCTCCGGTCGGTGATCCGCTGGCAGTTGCGGGGCGGCCCGCCCACCCGCAGCGAGCAGATGGCGGCGCTGCACGCCCCGTTGCGGCAGGCGATCGTGCACCTGATCCTGTGGATCATCGGCGGCATCCTGTTCGTGATCCTCACCGTCTCGGAGATGCCGGAACTGGCGGTCGCGGTGATCGTGACGGTCTGCATGGCCGCGACCACCACGTTCGGCTTCACCTACATGCTCGGCGAGCGGATCCTGCGGCCCGTGGCGGCGCGGGCGTTGTCCGAGGGCCGGTTCGACCGCACCCTCGCGCCGGGCGTCGGCACCCGGATGGCGATGACGTGGGGACTGGGCACGTTGATGCCGGTGATCGGCATCATCCTGCTTTGTGCGACGCAGCTGAGCACCGACCTGCAGTTCTCGACGAATGCGCTGGCGATCGCGGTGCTGCTGCTCTCCGTGATGACGATCACCACGGCGTTCGTGCTGTCGATGCTGACCGCGAGTCAGGTGTCCGATCCGATCCGCCAGTTGCGGCGGGCGATCGAGCGGGTGCAGCGCGGCGCGACGGATGTGCAGGTCGAGGTGTTCGACGGCTCCGAGATCGGTCGGCTGCAGGTCGGGTTCAACCGGATGATGCAGGACTCGGCGGAACGGCGCGTGCTGCGCGAACTGTTCGGTCAGCACGTCGGTGAGGACGTGGCCCGGCGGGCGCTGCAGTTCGGTACCGAGCTGGGCGGCGAGACCCGGTTCGTGGCGGTGCTGTTCGTGGACATGGTCGGCTCGACCGGCGCCGCGGCCGAACGTCCACCCGGCGAGGTGGTCAGCCTGCTCAACGAGTTCTTCCGGGTCGTGGTCGACGTGGTGGACCGGCACCACGGGTTCGTCAACAAGTTCATGGGCGACGCGGCTCTGGCGATCTTCGGTGCCCCGCTGGACCGGCCCGACGCCCCGACCGCGGCACTGGCCGCGGCGCGGGAGCTGCGGTTCGCCCTCGACGGCATCACCGCCCTCGACATCGGCATCGGCGTGTCGGCGGGCCTGGCGGTGGCCGGGAACATCGGTGCCGCGGAGCGGTTCGAGTACACGGTGATCGGGGACCCGGTCAACGAGGCGTCGCGACTGACCGAGCTGGCGAAGATCCACCCCAGCCGGGTGCTGGCGTCGACGAGCGCGTTGTACTTCGCCGACGAGGAGGAGCAGTCCGAGTGGGAGCTCGGCGACCAGGTACAGCTACGCGGCCGCAACCGCGTCACCCATCTGGCCTCACCGGTCCAATACCCGTAACCAGCGGTTCGCGGTGCGGGGCGATCTCGATCCGATTGGCTACGCTGGCCTGGTGGTGACGCCGCAGCCCGACCCGACCGGGGGTACCCCTCACACTCGGGAGGTGCCTCGGTCCGGGCGTGTCCGCGGACGATTCTGGTGGCTGAAGTGGGTCGCCGGTGTCGCTCTCGTGGTGCTGCTCGTCGCCGAGGGCGTCTACCTGTGGCCGCGGCTGCACGACTCGTGGCGGGCGCTGACCGAGATCCACTGGGGTTGGCTGGCTGCGTGCGTGCTCGCCCAGGCCGTGTCGCTCAGCGGGTACGGCCGGGTGCAGAAGCAGTTGCTGCACGCAGGCGGAGTCGACGTCGGACAGCCCAAGTCGGTCGCCGTGGTGTACGCGTCGACGGCGATGGCCGTCACGCTGCCTGCCGGGCAGGTGTTCTCCACCGCGTTCACGTACCGGGAGACGCGCCGCTGGGGCGCGAATCCCGTGGTGGCGTCCTGGCAGCTGGCGATCTCCGGCGTGATCGCCGGCATCGGACTGGCGCTGATCGGGTTGGGCGGCGCGCTGCTCGTCGGCGGCTCCGTCAGCCCGGTGACGCTGCTGCTGTCGGTCGTCGGCCTGATCGCGCTGGTCCTGGCGGTCCGCTACGTCTCCGCACACCCGAGTGCGATCGAGGCCGCCGCCGGGTGGGTCCTGGTCCGCGTCAACCGGATGCGCTCGAAGCCCGCCAACGCGGGGATGCACGCGGTGCGCGAGACGCTCACCCAGCTCGAGTCGGTGCGACTGGGCAAGCGGGACGGGCTGATCACCGCGGGCTGGTCGGCGGTGCACCGGATCGCGGATGTCGCCTGCCTCGGCCTGGCGTGCTGGGCGATCGGCGCGAACCCGACGCTGTCGGGTGTGCTGATCGCGTTCGCGGCGGGCAAGGCGGTCGCGACGATCCCGCTGGCGCCGGGCGGGCTGGTGTTCGTCGACGCCACCTTGATCGCGACGCTGACGACTGCCGCCCGGATCAGCGCCTCGGAGGCGGTCGCGGCGGCGTTCGTCTATCGCGGGGTGAGCTTCATCCTGGTTGCGATCATCGGGTGGATCGTGTTCGCGTTCCTGTTCCGCGGACACCACCACGAAGACCTCGAGTTCGACGTCGAACTCGAACGCCGTGAGCAGCGTGAGCAGTTCGGGTTCGAGCAACCCGAGCGCCGGCTGACCGCCCGGGACGACGGCACCCCCACCGACCCCGCCTGACCATCTCCCACCCCCTTACCGAATGTGGGATTCGGTCGGCCTGACTGACCGAATCCCACATTCGGTAAGTCGGGGCTGGTGTGTATCCGACGGCCGGGGTTCACTCACCGGGGCAGCGGACGGCGGCGAGCATCGCATCGAGGTGCGCGCGACAGGTTGCGACCGCGCCTTCGATGTCCCCGGCGGCGACGGCCTCGACGAGGGCGCGGTGGTCGTCGGCGTCGGGTCCGGGATCGTGCGCGCGGATCCCGAGCAGCTCGACCATGTCGACCATCGCCTCGGTCAGCCGTGGCACGAAAGTCTCGAACAGCTCGGCCAGCACCGGGTTGTGGGCAGCCGCGACGACGGCGCGGTGGACCTCGATGTCGGCCTCGACGAACGCGCGGTCCCCGAGCGGGAACGCCTCCTCACGTCGAGTCAGCGCCCGGCGCATCGCGGCGACGTCGTCGGTGGTGGCGCGGGATGCCGCGAGTCGCGCGGCCTCCACCTCGATGGCGTTGCGGACCTCGACGACCTCGGCTATCGCCTGGCCCCGCAGCACCGCCTCCCAGGTGACGACGGGTGTGGTCCGTTCGACGAAGACACCGGCGCCTTGGCGGGCCCGGAGCAGTCCCTGTCCGGTGAGCATCCGCAGGGCCTCGCGGATGGTGGAGCGCCCGACGCCGAGTTCGGCGGCGAGGGTGGTCTCGCCGGGCAGCTTCGTGCCGACCTCCCATTCCCCGGCGGCGAGCCTGCCGAGCAGTCGGTCTGCGGCCTGGTCGGCGAGCAGGTTGCGGTGCAGCGGGGCGGCCACTCGAGACTCCTCGGGTTGTCAGACAAGTTGTTCGGGTCTAGCCTACCTTTCGTGGCCGTTCGTGGACTGCTCCTCGACCGCCGCGGCGGGATCTGACCGGACCGGCACCCCGCCGCGGGGTTCGATCGTGCCGGTCGTCCGATCCGACCCGGAGTGCCGCCATGAACGTCAACCGTCAGACCCCGTCCCCGATGCCGTCGTACCGCTATCGCCCGCACACCGAGCGGGTGACCGTCCCCATCACCGAACGCCACTGGCCCACGAATGAATTCACCGCGCCTCCCCTGTGGGTTCCGGTCGACCTGCGGGACGGCAATCAGGCACTCGCCGAGCCGATGGACCCCAGCCGCAAGCGCCGCTTCTTCGAATTGCTGGTCGCGATGGGCTACAAGGAGATCGAGGTCGGCTACCCCTCGGCCAGCCAGACCGACTTCGACTTCGTCCGCGCCCTGGCCGAGCAGGACCTGGTCCCCGACGACGTCACGATCGTGGTGTTCACCGCCGCCCGCACCGACCTGATCGAGCGCACCTACGAGTCGGTGCGCGGACTGCCGAACGTGGTGCTGCACCTGTACACGGCAACGGCACCCACGTGGCGGGACGTCGTTCTGGGTCACGGCCGGGAGTCGTTGCACCGCTTGATCATCGATGCCGCCGCGGATGTCGCCCGCGGCGGGGACGCGCAGCCCGGCGTCCGCTTCGAGTTCTCCCCCGAGGTGTTCAACCTGACCGAGCCGGACTACGTCCTGCAGGTGTGCGACAGCCTCACCGACCTGTGGGACGCCAGCCCGGACCGGCCGGTCATCCACAATCTGCCTGCGACCGTGGAGATCTCGACACCGAACGTGTACGCCGACCAGATCGAGTACATGCACCGGAATCTCGGACGCCGGGAGTCGGTGATCCTGTCGGTGCATCCTCACAACGACCGCGGCACCGGCGTCGCGTGCGCCGAACTGGCGGTACTGGCCGGCGCCCAGCGGGTCGAGGGTTGCCTGTTCGGCAACGGGGAACGCACCGGGAACGTGGACCTGGTGACGCTCGCCCTGAACCTGCATGCGCAGGGTATCGACCCGATGATCGACTTCTCCGACATCGATTCGATCCGACGAACGGTGGAGTACTGCAACAGGATCGACGTCCATCCCCGGCACCCGTACGGCGGAGACCTGGTGTACACCGCGTTCTCCGGGACCCATCAGGACGCGATCAAGAAGGGCTTCGCCCACCACGCCGCCGCCGCAGCAGCGGCGGGCGTCGACCCGGACGAGGCGCCGTGGGACGTGCCGTACCTGCCGATCGATCCGCACGATGTCGGCCGGGACTACGAGGCGGTGATCCGGGTGAACAGTCAGTCCGGCAAGGGCGGCATCGCCTACCTCCTGCAGGCGGGGTACGGGGTGGACCTGCCCCGCGGGCTGCAGATCGACTTCGCCCGACACGTCCAGCGCGCCACGGACGACAGCGGCGCCGAGGCGACGGCGGCGCAGCTGTGGAAGTTGCTGCGGGACACCTACTCCCACCATTGTGGCCTGCAATGGTGGGCAGTCGAGCACGTCGCCGACGGGGACCGTGTGCGCGTCCGCGCCACGCTCGACGACCTGACGCTCGACGGCGAGGCCACCGCGCCCGGTCCGGTGGATGCGCTGACCGAGGTCCTGGCCGGACACGGACTCGCGGTGGAGGTGCTGTGGATGACGCAGCAGTCCGTCGGCTCGGGGCGCGACGCGGAGGCGGTGACCTTCGTCCGATGCCGGGTCGGTGACCACAGCGCGTGGGGCGTCGGCGTCGACCGGTCGGCGACGGCGTCGAGCCTGCGCGCGACCCTGGCCGCCGCGCACCGCGCCCGGGCAGCGGCCCGCGTCGCGGTCTGACCCCGCGCCGGAGTCGGCCCCGCCCCGAGCCCCGCCCCCGCCCCCGCCCCCATTTGACCGAATGGGTCATTCGTTCGTCCTGACTGAACGAATGACCCATTCGGTCAGACATCCGGGCGACCCGCCTCGGTGACGGAGGTCACATCGGGTTGCGGGAAGCGTTCCGCGAGTGGCACGGTTGAACCTGCCAGTGCTTGAACATTCAACTACTCGCCAAGGAGCCTTCATGACCACCGCCATCGCCCTCCCGACCCTGACCGCCGGCACCTGGGCCATCGACCCGACCCACTCGACCGTCGGCTTCAGTGTCCGGCACCTGATGGTCAGCAAGGTCCGTGGCCGTTTCCAGGACTTCTCCGGTGCGATCACCGTCGCCGAGGACGGCACGCCTGCCGTCGAGGCGCAGATCCAGGTCGCGTCCATCACCACCGACAACGAGCAGCGCGACGGCCACCTCAAGACCGCCGACTTCTTCGACGCCGAGCAGTTCCCGACCGCGACCTTCAAGTCCACCGGCGTCCGCGCGAAGGGTGACGACTTCGTGGTCGTCGGCGACTTCACCCTGCACGGTGTCACCAACGAGGTCGAGCTGAAGATGGAGTTCAACGGCGTGAACCCGGGCATGGGCAACGGCCCGGTCGCCGGATTCGAGGCCACCACCGTCATCAACCGCAAGGACTTCGGCATCTCGATCGACATGCCGCTCGAGGGCGGCGGCGCCGTCGTCGGCGACAAGATCACCATCACCCTCGAGATCGAGGCCGGCCTGCAGGCCTGATCGACCGTACAGACGGCGCACCCGCCGAGCCCCTCCCCCTCGGGCCTCGGCGGGTGCGCTTTGTCGTCGGTTCCCCGGTCGCGCCTAGCGGCCGGCGACGATGTCCTTGACCGCGAGGTGGGCGAACAGCATGCTCGCGCCGATCGGGTTGCCGCCACCGGGGTAGACGGTGCCGCTCGCCGCGGCCATCGTGTTGCCCGCGGCGTAGAGGCCGGGGATCGGGTTGCCTGCGGTGTCGAGCACCCGCGCGGCGGTGTCGGTACGCAGCCCGCCCTTGGTGCCGAGGTCGGAGATGCCGAATGCGGCCGCGTGGAACGGGCCCTGCTCGATCGTCACGAGCGGCGGCTCGCCACCCGAGAAGGCCCGGTCGTATGCCTCGTCGCCGCGACCGAAGTCGGGATCGACGCCGGTGCCGACGAACGAGTTGAAACGCTCGACGGTCGCGACCAGGTTCTCGGCGGGGACACCGATCTTCTCGGCCAGCTCCTCGAGGGTGTCGGCGGTGTGCCACAGGCCGGCCTCGACGTACTTCTCCGTCTCGACCATGGAGACGTTGGTGGCGTTCACCGGCGGACGCTCGCCGTTCTTGTCGTCGTAGATCATCCAGTACGGCAGGGTGATCTTGCCCTCGTCCATCTGGGCGATGATGTCGCGGCCGATGCGGTCGTATGCCGAGGACTCGTTGACGAACCGCTGGCCGTCCTGGTTGACGAAGATGCCGGCGGTGAACCACAGCGCGAACGCGGACCGGCCGTCCGGATGGGTCATGCCGGGCGACCACCACGCCTCGCCCATCAGACCGGTGTCGGCGCCGACGGCGATGCCGGCCAGGTGCGCCTTGCCGAGGTTGGCCGGCGGGCCCATGGTGTCGCGGGCCTCGCCCGGGACGCCGTACTTGCGGCGGAGCTCGTCGTTGCCCTCGAAGCCACCCGCCGCGAGCACCACACCCTTGCGGGTCCGGATCGCGACCTGCTCGCCGTCACGCTCGACGATGGCGCCGACCACCGCGCCGTCCTCGACGACCAGCTCGACCAGCGGCGAGTTCCGGTGCAGGGTGGCGTTGGGGTACTTGCCGATCGCCTTGAGGAAGCGCGCGATCAGCGCCCGGCCGCCGATGAAGAAGTCGTCGGGCTGCGGCGTGCCGAGACGGTCGTTGTCGAGCGGTCCACGCACCACCTCGCGGAGCTCGGGGGCGTCCGACACCTTGAGCGGCGACGGCATGGTGTGCCGCTGACCGTCCAGCCGCGCCTTGGGCGCCTTGCCGAAGTAGTCGGGCCACGGCAGCATCTGGAACTTGAGATCCTCGTCCTGCTCGAGGTACTCGATCAGAGGTGCGCCGCCGAGGACGTAGGCGTCCTGCAGTTCGCGCGGCGCACCGTCGCCGACCACCGCGTGGAAGTACTCGAGCGCGTCCTCGATGGTGTCGTCGGTGCCGGCCCGCACCAGCACCGGGTTGCACGGAAACCACACGCCGCCGCCACCGGAGTAGGCGGTGGTGCCACCGAACTTGTCCGTCGCCTCGACGAGGATCACGTCGAGGCCCTCCCGGGCCGCGGTGTAGGCGCCGGCGACGCCGCCGCCACCCGATCCGACCACCAGGACGTCACACTCGTCGTTCCACTGGGTCATCTTGATTGCCTCCGAATGTCTGGTCGATCACAGTGTCCCGACCACGCTAGGAGCATGACGCGGTTCCGTCCGCCCATATCCCGTCCAGAGGGAGGCAAAGGGCCGCCTACTCTGGACGCCGTGAAGAAGGTGCTGCCGATCCTGCTCGTCGATGTCGTCCTGGTGATCGTGTTCTGCGCGATCGGTCGCCGCAGTCACGACGAGGCGAACGCGCTGACGGGGCTGCTGACCACGGCGTGGCCGTTCCTCTGTGGCCTCGCGCTGGGCTGGGTGGTGAACGAGGCGCTGTACCGGAACAAGTCCGTCCCGGCGTCGGTGGTGCCGGCCGGGATCGTGATCTGGCTGTGCACCCTCGTCGGCGGCATGCTGCTGCGGGTGGTCTCCGGGCAGGGCACCGCGTTCAGTTTCATCCTGGTCGCCGGCACCGTGCTGGCGGTGTTCCTGCTGGGCTGGCGAGCGATCTACGCCCGCGTGGCGAGGCGCCCCGCGGGTCGCTGAACAACTTTCCTTCGCTAACATTGCGGAGTTGCGCCGCGCCGTCACGCGCGGCGCGTGGGAAGGTTCTGCAATGAGTGAAGTCGTGACGCCCCGCCAGGAGCCGCTGTCCGACCACGGATTCCTCGGTCAGCCGAAGGCGCTGGCCAACCTGTTCGGCGTCGAGATGTGGGAGAGATTCTCCTTCTACGGGATGCAAGGCATCCTGCTCTATTACCTCTACTACTCGGCCACCGAGGGCGGGTTGGGGATCTCAGAGGCGTCCGCGGTCTCGATCGTCGGCGCCTACGGCGGCACCGTCTACCTGTCGACGATCCTCGGCGCCTGGGTCGCGGACCGGGTGCTCGGCTCGGAACGGACGCTCTTCTACAGCGCCGTGCTGGTGATGCTGGGGCACATCGCGCTGGCGCTGATCCCCGGCCTGGCGGGCGTCGGAGCCGGGCTGATCCTGGTCGCGGTCGGCAGCGGCGGCCTGAAGGCGAACGCCACGTCCCTGGTCGGCGACCTGTACGCCGAGGGCGACGAACGCCGGGACGCGGGCTTCTCGATCTTCTACATGGGCATCAACATCGGCGGCTTCCTCGGCCCACTGCTGACCGGGTGGGCGCAGAAGAACTGGGGCTTCCATGTCGGGTTCGGTCTGGCCGCGGTCGGTATGGCGCTGGGCCTGATCCAGTACACCCTCGGCCGCAAACGCCTCGGAACGATCGGTGCGACGCCGGCGAACCCACTGCCGCGCACGATGCTGTGGAAGTACGGCGCCGGGGCACTCGCCATGGTGCTCGTGGTGGTCGTGCTCTGCCTGGTCGGGGTGATCACCACCGGCAACCTGTCCGACGTGGTGGTCGGACTGACGATCGCCGCAGCAGTCGGGTACTTCGCGGTGATCCTGTCCAGCAGGCAGATCACCAGCACCGAACGCAGCCGGGTGGTGGCGTTCATCCCGATGTTCCTGGCCAGCGCCGCGTTCTGGTCGCTGTTCCAGCAGCAGTTCACCGTGGTCGCGATCTACGCCGACAAGTTCCTCGACCGCAACCTGCTGGGCTGGGACTTCCCCGCCTCGTGGGTGCAGTCCATCAACCCGGTGTTCATCATCATCTTCGCCGGCGTGTTCGCGGCGATGTGGACGAAACTCGGTCCGCGGCAGCCGTCCTCGCCGCTGAAGTTCGCGATCGGAACCACGCTCATGGGCCTGGCGTTCCTCGCGTTCCTCCCCTTCGCCGACGGTCAGCCGAACGGCACCCCGCTGCTGGCGCTGGTGTTCATCCTGCTGCTGTTCACCTTTGCCGAACTGTTCCTGTCCCCTGTAGGGCTGTCGCTGTCGACGAAGCTGGCCCCCAAGGCGTTCCACACCCAGATGGTGGCGCTGTTCTTCCTGTCGGTGGCGTTGGGATCCTCGATGGCAGGCACCCTCGCGAAGTTCTACGACACCGACCACCAGGCCCCGTACTTCCTGTGGATCGGCATCGGTTCGATCGCGGTCGGGGTCGTCATGGTGGCCCTGTCACCGTGGATCAGCCGGATGATGCGCGGGGTCCACTGACCGAGGCCACGACGTGAACCGGCGACTGGGCACGCGAATCGGGCTGTGGCTCACCGGCTACACCCGGACCTGGCTGGTTCTCGGGATCGCGATCGGGGTGATCGCGGGGCTCGGTGCGGTGGTGTTCCTGGTGCTCCTTCAGTGGACCGGCAGGCTGCTGCTCGAGGGGGTCGGCGGCTACACACCGCCGCAGGCCGTCGGCGACGGCGGCGACTCCGGCTCTGACAGCTTCCGCCGCTGGTGGGCGATCCCGCTGGTGGTGTGTGGTGGCGCCCTGCTCTCCGCCGCTCTGGTGGCTCGCTTCGCACCCGAGGCCGAAGGCCACGGCACCGACGCCGCGATCGAGGCCTATCACACCGATCCGCGGTCGATCCGGGTCCGCGCGGTGCTCGTGAAGATGCTCTCCAGCGCGCTGACCATCGGCTCGGGCGGGTCCGCGGGACGGGAGGGCCCGACCGCCCAGATCTCGGCGGGTTTCGGCTCGTTGCTGACCCGGTGGCTGAACCTGTCCGACGATGTCGGGCGGATCGCCGTCGCGATCGGGATCGGCTCGGGGATCGGTGCCATCTTCGGGGCACCGCTGGGCGGCGCGGTGCTGTCCGCGGCGGTCCCATACCGGGAGGACTTCGAGTTCCGGGCGCTGATCCCCGGCCTGATCGCGTCGGTCACCGCGTACGGGGTGTTCGGGTCCTTCCTCGGCTACGAGCCGCTGTTCGGGTTCGCGTTGCCCGACTACCGATTCGACGACGCCACGCATCTGGTGTGGTTCCTGGTGATCGGGGTCCTGGGCGGGGTGGTGGGACTGCTCTACATCCGGATCTTCTACGGGGTCGCCGCGGTGACCCGTCGACTGCCGGGCAGCAAGGTCGTCAAGCCCGCGGTCGGTGGTCTTCTCGTCGGTCTGCTCGCGCTCGCCGTGCCCCAGGTTCTCGGCAGCGGGTACGGCTGGGTCCAGGAGGCGCTGAGCCGGGACTCGCTGCTGGCCCTGCCGCTGTGGATAGTCCTGATGCTGCCGCTGCTGAAAATCGTGGCCACCGCGCTGTCGATCGGGACGGGCGGATCCGGCGGGATCTTCGGTCCCGGCATGGTGATCGGCGGCTTCGTCGGCGCCGCGGTGTGGCGGCTGACCGAACCGTGGGCATCGTCGGTGCCGGACAGCCCGGCGCCGTTCGTGATCGTCGGGATGATGGCCTGTTTCGGCAGCGCGGCCCGCGCCCCGTTGGCGGTGATGGTGATGGTGGCGGAGATGACCGGCGGGTGGGCCGTGGTGCCGGGCGGGATGATCACCGTCGCAGCGGCGTATCTGATCGTGCGGCACAGCGATTCGTCGATCTATCTCCGACAGCGCCGCAACCGTGCGGATGCGGAAACCGAACGCGACCGAGGCACCTGACTCACCGCAGGGCGAGCCACCCGGCCAGGCCGAACCCGGCCGCCGCGACCGCGATCCGCAGCGCGTTCGGCGGAATGACCTTCACCAGGGGCGGCCCGCACCAGCCACCCAGCAGCGCCCCCAGCGCCATCGCCGCCGCGGCACCCCAGTGCACCTCCCCGGACACCGAGAAGGCCAGGGCGGCCACGAGGTTCGCGATCCCGAGCAGGAAGCTCTTGAGGATCGTCGCCCGCCACACCGACAGCGCCGTGCAGATCAGGGTGAGCGCCAGGAAGATCACCCCGGCGCCGGCCCCGAAGTAGCCGCCGTAGACCGCCACCAGCCCCAGTGCCGCGGGGAAAAGGACCGGGAACTCCCTGCCGACGGCCAGTTTCCGGATTCGCGGCTGGGCCAGCAGTGCCACCGCCGCGCCCGCAACCAGGTACGGCACCACCGCCTCGAACGACCCTTCCGGTGCCCACAGCAGCAGCGCGGCCCCGGCGAGTCCGCCGGCGGCGCAGACCGCCGCCCACCGCCACAACCGCGGCCCCATCTCGGTCAGCTCCCGCAACGAGTTCGCGGTCGCCCCGATCCCGACCGCGACCAGCGCGACGGTGTTGGTGACGTTCGCGGCGATCGGCGTCAACCCGACCGCGAGCAGCGCCGGATACGACACGATCGACGCGAGCCCGGTGACGAAACCGACCAGCCCCGCGGCGAATCCGGCGACGACGAGCAGTAAGTAGTCGAGCGCGGTCACCGTGGCAGCTGGGCCTGGATCGGCCTCAGGAACCGGCCGGCGGCGTCCACCGCGGGCACGGAGCTGTCCGCGCCGGCGACGAACACTGCGAACGCGACGTCCCCCTCGCTGCCGACGAACCAGCCGTGCGCGGGCTGCCCGGCGACCTCCGCGGTGCCGGTCTTTCCGCGCAGGTCGGCGATGTCGGTGAGCTGCGTCGCGGTACCGGCGGTGACGGTTTCCCGCATCATCGTCTTCAGCGCGTCGGTGACCGCGGCGGGTGCCGGGGTGGGGCCCGCGTCGCCGACGCCGGGTTGCCCCTGGACGAGCATCGGTGCGGGCGTGGACCCGTGCGCGATGGACGCGGCGACCAGCGCCATCCCGAACGGGGACGCGGTCACCCGCCCCTGCCCGATCGCGGATTCGACGCGCTCGGCGGGGGTGTCGGCGGGCGGGACGCTGCCGGTCACCGTGGTCAGGGCGGGCGTGACGTAGTCGATGCCGAGGCCGAACTGCTGCGCCGCCTCGTGCAGCGCCATCGGCGTCATCGACACCGCCAGCTGTCCCATCGTGGTGTTGCAGGAACGGGCGAACGCGGTGTGCAGCGGCACCGATCCCAGGTCGAAGTTGTCGTCGTTCGGGATGGTGCGGCCCTCGATGTTCGCGCTGCCTGGGCACGGCAGCACGGTGTCGGTGGTCACCGAACCCTGCTGCAACGCAGCCGAAGTCGTCACGGTCTTGAATGTCGACCCGGGCGGGTACAGGCCGGTCAACGCGATCGGGCCCTGGGCGCTGGCGGCGGCGTTCTGCGCGACGGCGAGCACCCCACCGGTGGACGGCCGGATCGCGACGATCGCCGCCTGCTGCGGCAGGTCCGCGATCGCGGCCTGGGCGGCGGCCTGCACGGCGGGGTCGAGGGTGGCCGCGATGTCGGGGGCGGTGGTGCCGTCGTGTCCGGTGAGCCGTTCGGCGGTGCCGTCCGGGTGCACCAGTTGCACCGCCCAGCCGGCGTTGTCGGCCTGTCCCTGTTCCCACATCGTCCGAAGCCCCTCGAGGGCCGGCGACTGCACCGCCTTGTCCACGGTGAGCAGCCGGGTCTGCTTGACGAGGGTGACCCCGGGAATCGCGGCCAGTTGCGCCTCGATCGGTGCGAGGTCGGCGTCGCGGAGGGTGATGACGGTCAGCGGACGGCCTTGCGTCGCAGCGAGATCCGAACCGAGCGTGGCTGCGGAGATGGTGGGCGCGACCGGTGCGAGCAGGGGTGCGAGGGCCGCCGCCGCCGCGGCGGGGTCGCCGACGGTGGCCGGATCGAGATTGACCAGGGTGACGGTCTGCTCGGTCATCAGCGGAGTTCCGTTGGCGGCGAACACGGTCGGCGATCCGCCGGACAGGGTGGTGTATCTCAGGGTGGTCGTCGCGTCGAGCCCGGGCGCCAGCAGTGCCGGGTCCCAGGGGATGGCCCCGCCGTCGGCGACCGACCGGCCACCGCCGCTGGTGGTGTAGGTCCAGTCCTCCGGTGCCGGTGCGGCGGTCGTCGGGGTCGGGGTCGGGGCGCCGGTGGTCTCCGCGACTCCGGTCTCCGTCGGGGCGGCGCCGAAGGTCCAGTCGGCGGCGAGCGTGAACGTGCCGGCGTCGCTGTCGGTGCCCGCGACGGTGAATCGCGCGTCCGTCGCGTTCAGTCCGTCGAACATCTGCCGGATCGCGGTGGCCGCGGCCGCGGGGTCCGAGGTGAGGTCGGCGGCGGCCTGGGCGTCGCGACGGGTCAGAGCGTCGGCGAACTGCTCGGCCGCCGTCTCCGTCTCCGTCGGGCCGCTGCTGCACGCAACGCCGCCGGCCAGCAGGGCCGACACCGACATCACCGCGACAACCGGTCTCATGCGCATGGGGTCGACCCTAGGCGGCTGCGCCACCTGTGCGCTTTTCCGGTGCCCCCGGCCACCGAAAGGGCGCACGGGTACGTGGCGCCGGAAGGCCAACGGGCGTAGCGTTGTAATCAAGTAATCATTGCAACAACCGAGGTGAGAGCAATGGGATACTCATCGAATCGCCGGTTCGGCCGCAGCGGCGGCTGGCAGCAGGCGCAGGCGCCCGACACGCGCGACGTGGCCGAGTGGTTCTCCGGCCGCCTGCCCGACGACTGGTTCACCGGCCTGCCGACCATCGAGGTGGACCGCGAGGAGATCGTGGTGACCGGCGAGCTGGCCGCACCCGAGGAGGCCACCCCGTCCGCGGTGGAGGGACGCGTGTCCCGGTTCCGCGAGTCCACCCGGACGCAGCGGATGCGGATCGCGGACGAGGCCGAGGACCGCTACGGCCGCAAGGTCGCGTGGGGCGTGACCATCGGCGACCACCACCAGCTGTTCACCCACCTGGCGGTGCCGGTGATGACGCGGCTGCGGCAGCCCGAACGCAAGGTGCTCGACACCCTCGTCGACGCCGGCGTCGCCCGGTCCCGCGCCGACGCGCTCGCCTGGACGGTCCGGCTCGCCGGCCAGCACGCGGACGAGTGGCTCGCCGAACTGCGCGAGGCGATGCGCAAGGTCGACGACCTGCGCGCCGAGGGCCCGCAGCTGTAGCGGACCGGGCCGCCTGGTGACGCCGGACAAATTCGCTTGCCCGCACGAGCGGACGCCCCTAGCCTTGAGGACGTCCTGTTGTCGACGATCGGAAGACCATTGCTCATTCGGAGGTAGTGACCGCGCGCCGCGTCTCTCGCGTGCGCACCGCACCCACCCTTCGAAGGAGCTCCATGTCCTCATCTCCAAGAGCGCTGTCGACCCTGTCTTCGCTCGTCCTTTCCGACCTCTCGTTCTCCTGGCCCGACGGTGAATCCGTGCTCGAAGGCGTCGACGCCGTGTTCCCGCCGGGGCGCACCGGCCTGGTCGGACGCAACGGGGCAGGCAAGTCCACGCTGCTGCGGCTGATCGCCGGACGCCTGCGACCCGACCGCGGCTCCGTGACCGTCGGCGGCGATCTCGCCTACCTGAGGCAGGACCTCACCCTGGACCCCACTCGCACCGTCGACGCCGTCCTCGGCATCGAGGGGCAGCGAAAGGCGCTGCACCGCATCGAGTCCGGGGAGGGCACCGAGGACGACTACACCGTCGTCGGCAGTCACTGGGACGTCGAGGAACGTGCCGTCGCCACCCTGGACCGGCTCGGTCTCGCGCATGTCGCGGGCGACCCCGACGGCCTCGGCCGCACGGTGGGAACCCTGTCCGGCGGCGAGACGATGCTGCTCGGCCTGACCGCCGCGCTGCTGTCCGACCCGCAGGTGCTGCTTCTCGACGAGCCGACCAACAATCTCGACCTGCACGCGAAGGCGCGCCTGTACACGGCGGTCGACCAGTTCCCGGGCATCGTCGTCGTGGTCAGCCACGACCGCGCACTGCTGGACCGGATGGACACGATCGCCGAACTCCGCGACGGGGGGCTGCGCTTCTTCGGTGGCGATTTCACGCACTACGAGCAGGCGGTGCAGGCCGAGCAGGAGGCCGCACGGGCCACGGTCCGGGACGCCCGCGCGGACGTGCGCAGGCAGGGCCGCGAACTGATCGAGGCGCAGATCAAGATCGACCGCAGGCAACGGTACGGCAAGAAGATGGAGTCGAGCCTGCCCCCGATCCTGGCCGGCGAACGCAAGCGGCAGGCGCAGGTCTCCGCGGGCAAGCTGCGGGGCAACCACCAGGACAAGCTCGACGAGGCCCGTCGCACGCTCAGCGAAGCCGAGGACGCCCTCCGCGAGGACAAGCAGATCCGAATCGACCTGCCCGACAGCGTGGTTCACCCCGGACAGTGGGTGCTCGACGTCCACGTCACGCTGCCGACCGGCCAGCACGTCGAGCTCGGCGTGACGGGCCCGGAACGGATCGCCCTGGTCGGCCGTAACGGAACCGGCAAGACCACTCTGCTGCGCGCGATCGCCGACGCCCCACCCGCGGTGCCGTGGCGGGTGCTGCCGCAACGCCTCGACGTCTTCGACGAGTCCCGGACGCTGGCGCAGAACGTCGCGGACGCGGCACCGCACGCGACCGACGAACAGGTGCGGGCGCGGTTGGCGCGCTTCCTGTTCCGCGGACGCGATGCGGACGTGCCGGCCGCGGCGCTGTCCGGCGGCGAACGGCTGAGGGCTGCGCTGGCGACGATCCTGCTGGCGGAGCCCGCGCCGCGCCTGCTGCTGCTCGACGAGCCGACCAACAACCTCGACCTGCCGAGCCTGCAGCACCTGACCGAGGCCCTGACCCAGTTCCGGGGCGCGCTCCTGGTCGTCAGCCACGACGTGCCGTTCCTGCGCGACATCGGGATCACCCGGTGGCTGGAGTTGACGGAGTCCGGTGTCACGGACATCGATCCGCTCTAGAGTCGGGCATATGACCGTCGGCACCACTGCAGTCCACGCGTTCCGCGACGACGCCCTCGGCGACCTCGACGCCACCGGGATCGCGGCCCGCCTCGCGTCCGATGAGATCACCGCTCGGGAGGCGGTGGAGGCGGCGATCGCGCGGGCGGAGGCGGTGTCACCGCTCGCGGCGATCGCGACCGCCGACTTCGAGCGGGCCCTGGGATGGGCGGACGGCCCGCTCGACGGCCCGTTCGCCGGCGTGCCGACGTTCGTCAAGGACAACGTCGACGTGGCGGGCCTGTCGACCGGTGAGGGCTGCGCGGCGTTCACCCCGCGGCCCGCCCGGGCGGACAGTCCGGCGGTGACGCAACTGCTGTCGAGTGGCCTCGTGTCGCTGGGCAAGACCCGGCTGCCGGAGTTCGGGTTCAGTCCGAGCGGGGAGTTCGCGACCGCCGAGCCGGTGCACAATCCGTGGAATCCGGCGTACTCGTCGGGCGCGTCATCGGCCGGCGCGGCGGCGCTGGTGGCGGCGGGGGTGGTGCCGATCGCGCACGGCAACGACGGCGGCGGCTCGATCCGGATTCCGGCCGCGGCCTGCGGCCTGGTGGGGCTCAAGCCGACCCGGGGCAGGATGCTCGCGGACCCGAAGGACCAGTCGATGCCGGTCCGCCTGGTCACCCAGGGTGTGGTGACCCGGACCGTCCGGGACACGGCCCGCTACTACGCGGCCGCCGAACGGCACCGCCGCAACCCGAAGTTGCCGCCGATCAGACTGGTCGAGGGCCCGAGCGCGACGCGGCTGCGGATCGGGGTCGTCACCGATTCGGTCAACGGCAAACCCACCGACGACGAGACCCGCGCGGCGGTACGCGCGACCGCGGACCTGCTCGCCGACCTCGGCCATCACGTCGACGACGCACCGCTGCCGGTGGGCCCGGAGTTCGTGGAGGATTTCAGCATCTACTGGGGGTTCCTGTCGTTCGCGATCTGCGCCGGCGGGAAGAAGATGCTCGGTCCCGACTTCGACAAGGCCCGCACCGACAACCTGACCCGCGGCCTGGATGCGCTGTACCGCCGCAACATCGCGCGGACCCCGCAGGTGCTCTACCGGTTGCGTCGCACGGCACACCGGGCGGTGCAGTTGTTCGCCTCGTATGACGTGATCCTGTCCCCGGTCCTCGGTCACACCACCCCGGAACTCGGGTTCCTCTCCCCCGCACAGCCTTTCGAGACGTTGTTCGACAAGCTGATCACCTACACGGCGTTCACGCCGTTGAACAACGCCGCGGGCACCCCGGCGATCTCACTGCCGCTGCACACCACGTCGACGGGTCTTCCTCTTGGCGTGCACTTCTCGGCCGCGCACGGCGACGAACGCACCCTGCTCGAGCTGGCGTTCGAACTCGAGCAGGCTCGTCCGTTCGCCCGCATCCACGGTTAGGCCACCCGGACCGTCTCGTCCTGCTCGGCGACCACCGGCTCGGGCCGCCTCGCCAACGCGCTCGGCCACCAGACGCGCGGGCCGATGTCGTGGACGAGCGCGGGCACCAGCAGCGACCGCACGACGAGCGCGTCGAGGAGGACGCCGAACGCCACGATGAACGCGATCTGCGCGAGGAAGATCAGCGGGATCACCGCGAGCGCGGAGAAGGTGGCCGCGAGCACCACCCCGGCCGAGGTGATCACCCCGCCGGTGACGGTGAGCCCGCGCAGCACCCCGGCACGGGTGCCGACCTTCGCGGCTTCCTCGCGCACCCGGGTCATCAGGAAGATGTTGTAGTCGATGCCGAGCGCCACCAGGAACACGAACGCGAACAACGGCACGACCGGGTCGGCTCCCGGGAAGCCGAGGATGTGGTTGAACACGATCGACGAGATGCCCAGTGTCGCGGCGAACGACAGGATCACCGTCCCCATCAGCAGCAACGGCGCAAGCAGCGAGCGCAGCAACAGGCACAGGATCGCCAGGACCACCAGGCTGACCACGGGAATGATCAGGTTGCGATCGTGCGCCGCGGTGGTGCGGGTGTCGAGGTCGGTGGCCGTCGGCCCGCCGACCAGGGCGTCCGCCCCGTCGATCGTGTGCACGGCCTCGCGCAGACGCTGCACGGTGTCCTCGGCGTCGAGCGAGTCGGCGGGATCGGTGAGGGTCGCCTCCAGCAGGACCCGGCCGTCGACGATCTTCGCCGCGCCGCCCTCGGAGAGGACGGTGACGTCTACGACGCCGGGGACGTCGGCGGCGGCACGCACCGCATCGAGCGTGTCCGCGTTGGCGATGATCACGGCCGGTGACCCGTTGCCCGCGTCGAAGTGGTCACCGAGCACCTGCTGACCGGCGACGGAGTCGGCCTCGAACAGGAAGGTGTCGGACTGGGCCACACCGCCGGCCCGGAACTGCGGCACCAAGAGCGCGAACAGCAGCAGTACGAGCGCGGAACCGACCCAGAACCGGCGCGGGTTGCGCCCGATCCGGGCCGCGAGGGACGCCCAGAATCCGTGCCCACCGTCGTCGGCGGCTCCGGTGTACTCCGGTCGGCGCGGCCAGAACGACGCGCGGCCGAGCAGGACCAGCACGGCGGGCAGAAACGTCATCGAGGCCACGAACGAGGCTGCGATGCCGATCGCGGCGACCGGGCCGAGGCCGCGGTTGGAGTTGAGGTCGGAGAGCAGCAGGCACAGCACTCCGGCGATGACGGTGCCCGCCGAGGCCGCGACGGGTTCGAGGGTGGCACGCCACGCGGCGGCCATCGCCCGGTAGCGGTCACGTTCGCGGCGCAGTTCCTCCCGGAACCGGGCAACGAGCAACAGCGCGTAATCCGTTGCGGCACCGAACACCAGGATGAACAGGATGCCCTGGCTCTGGCCGTTGAGGGTGATCGCGCCCGCGTCCGCGAGCAGGTACACGAGCAGGCAGGCCAGGACCAGGGCGAACAGCGCGGAGAAGATGACGACGAACGGCAGGATCGGGCTGCGGTAGACCACGATCAGGATGAGAATCACCACCACCCCGGCGACCAGCAGCAGCATGCCGTCGATGCCGCCGAACGCGGCGCTGAGGTCGGCGGCGGTGCCGGCGGGCCCGGTCACGTGCACCGAGAGCCCGTCGGGCGCGCCGGCGAGGGCGTCGCGCAGCTGCGCGACCGTGTCCTTCAGTTCGCCGGTGCTGTCGACGGGGACGAACACCTGCAGCGCCCTTCCGTCCTCGGACCGGATCGGTGGGGAGAACTGCGGACCGAAGCCCTGTGCCCCGGCGAGCGCCGCGGTGCCGTCGGCGAGGAACCGGGTGTCCGCGACCTCGATCCCCGAATCCCGCTCGGCGACCACGATCGCGGGCACGAAGGTGGTGTCCTGGAAGCCGCTCTGCAGCCGGGCGACCTCGGTCGCCTCCGCGGACGCGGGCAGGAAGGAGGTGCTGTCGTTGGTCTGGACGTCGGTCAGCTTGCCCGCGAACGGGCCACCGGCGCCGGCGAGCGCGAGCCAGGCGAGGATCAGCAGTGCTGGCAGAATCCAGCGCAGACGCCGAGTCCTGGTGGGTGCCGTGGTCGTCACGCTCGTCCTCCGGAGGGATTCGATGGCCATGTCCGATTCGGGATTTTGCTCAGCCTGCTGAACAAATGCAACCCGCCCCCGAGGGAGGAGGAACGCGATGGACCCCGACGGCACCGACACCTGGCCCACCGGACGCCTGCTGTCGACCGCTGCACGCCTGGTCGAACAGTCCTGGGAGTCGTTGCTGCGCACCCACGACCTCACCCATGCCGGCCTGTTCGTCCTGCACGCCGTCGCGGCGGCACCGGCATCGCAGCGCGAGATCGCCCGCACCGCGCGGGTGACCGACCAGACCATGAGCCGGACGCTCGAGAAGCTCGAACGCGCGGGGTACGTCACCCGCGAACCGGACCCCCACGACGACCGCCGGAAGCTCGTGACCGCGACCGAAGCGGGGCTCCGCACCTATCGGCGCCTGATCGAAGTGGAGCGGGAGGACACCACGCTGACCGCCGCGGTCGGCGACGTGACCGCCCTGCGCACCCAGCTGCTGGCGCTCGTCCGGGCGCTGCAACCACCCGCCGGGTGACTCACGGTTCAGCGCACCGCCCTGACCCAGTCGACGAGGGCATCGACGAGCGGGGACCGGGTGCGCGAACGCAGCGAGTACATCGCGGCCTCGGTCTCGGGGATGCCCAGGTCCTCGCTGAATGCGAGCAGGGCGAGTCCCCGGCCGGGAGTCCACCCCGATCCCACGAGCACGGCGTCCGTCGCGAGCACGGTGGAGGTCAGCAGCTCGTAGTTGTCGAGTTCGATCGAGGCCCGCAGCAGCGACCGGTCGAATCGCACCGGCAGCGAGTTCAGGTAGCCGTTCCACGCGGTGACCGCGACCACCGGGTAGTCCCGCAGCGCCTCCACCGGGACGGGGTTTCCGGTGTCGAGGGGGTGCCCCTCGCGGACGCTGAACTCCACCCGGCTGGGACCGAGCCGATCGACGCGAAGCCGGTCGAGGGAGTGCGCGGGATGCGCCAGCGCGAGGAACACCTCGACGGACCCGGCGAACAGCGCCTCGGTGAGCGCGTCGACGGAGTCGATCGTGATCCGCACCGACAGTTCGGGATGGTCGCGAACCACCTCGGTCATCAAGCGCGGCAATAGATTCGATGCCGACGATGGCGAGATCCCGAACGAGATCTCTCCCGCCAGGCCCGCGGCGGCCGACCGCATCACGTTCTTGAGCTCCTCGGCTCCGCGCAGCAGGGTGTCCGCGGAGGCGAGAACCTGCCGGCCGACCTCGGTGATCAGGACGCCGTCGCGGCCGCGTTCGAGCAGCCGCACCCCGTACTGCCGTTCGAGGGACTGGATGCTGCGGGACAGCGCAGGCTGCGACATGTGCAGCGTCTCGGCCGCGCGGTGGAAGCTGCCGCAACGCGCGACCTCGGCGAACTGCTCCAGTTTGCGCAGGTCCATCCGTCGATCCCTTCACCGGCCGGCCGCCCCCGCCGGGCAGCCTAGCCGGTGAAGAAATCCACCGAAAACTAACTCGCGTAGTCGATGACGCCGCGGATGTTCACACCGGCGTGCATGTCCGCGTACGCCTCGTTGATCTGGTCCAGCGTGTAGCGGCGGGTGACCAGCTCGTCGAGGTGCAGCTTGCCCTCCGCGTAGAGGTCGAGCAGGCGCGGGACCGCCTCGCGGGGCGATCCCATGCCGAACAGGACACCCTGAATCCGCTTCTGGTACATGGAGATCTCGAAGAGGTTGATCGGCATGCCGACCTCGGTGACGGCCCCCTGCGCTGTCACCACGACGGTGCCGGCCTTGCGGATCGCCGCGAACGCCTCGCCCACGTGCTCACCGTGGATGACGCCGACGGTGACAATCGCGGAGTCGGCGCCCTGCCCGTTGGTGATGGACTTGGCGAACTCGGTGGCCTGCTCCATGTTCTCGTACGCCTCGGTGGCACCGAGCTTGAGCGCCATCTCCCGTTTGAACGCGACCGGGTCGACCGCGATGACGTGCGCCGCGCCCGCATGCGCGGCGCCCTGCACGGCGTTGATGCCGATGCCGCCGACACCCATCACGATCACCACGTCGCCGACCTTCACCTCGGCACCGTTGGTGGCCGAACCCCAGCCGGTGGGTACACCGCAGCCGACCAGGCACGCGACGTTCAGCGGGACGTCGTCGCGCACCTTGATGCACGACACCTCGTCGAGGACCTGCCATTCCGCGAACGTGCCGAGCATGGCCGCCGTGGCGACGTCCTCGCCGTCGGTGGTGTGCATCCGGAACCCGCCGTCGAGCTGGGTCCCCTCGAGGATGAGCGCGCCGTTGTCGCAGAGGTTCTGCATGCCGGACGCGCACCAGCGGCAAGTCCCGCAGGACGGGATGAAGGACGTCACGATGTGGTCGCCGACGTTCAGGTTTCGCACCCCGGCACCGACCTTGCGGACGATGCCTGCGCCCTCGTGCCCGCCGCAGAACGGCAGGTGCCCGACCGGGGAATCGCCGACCGCCATGTGGTCGTCGGAGTGGCAGAGCCCGGTGGCGACCATCTCGACCAGCACCTCACCGAAGCCGGGATCGTCCAGCTCCACGTCGATGACCTGCCAGGCTCCGGGCTGTTCCTTCAATACCGCTGCGCGCGTCCTCATTGACCGCTCCTCGTGAACCGGCGCCGGCTCGGGTCGTCCGGCGTCCGATTTGTGACGCTAGTCACGCCCGTTCGTGGTCGTCCAATGCAACTTTCGGCGTCCGGCGATGCGCCGTGCGCATCGCCGCGGACGGCATTGGCACCATGGTCGGGTGAACTCGTACTGGGCCGGCTGGTCGGCGTATCTCCCCCTCGTGCTTGCCGCGGCCGCGGTGCTGTGGCGGCCGCTGTGGAATCTGACGCGGCACGTGGTGACCCTGGCACACGAGGCCGGCCATGCGCTGGCGGCCGTCGCGACCGGCAGGCGACTGACAGGTATCCGGCTGCATTCGGACACTTCCGGGTTGACGCTGTCGCGGGGCAAGCCCCGCGGTCCGGGAATGGTGCTGACGGCCGCGGCCGGCTACCTTGCGCCGTCCCTGCTCGGCCTCGCCGGGGCCGCGCTGATCGCCGCGGGCCGCCTGCCGATCCTGTTGTGGGGTGCGGTGGCGTTGATCGCCGCGATGATCCCGTTCATCCGGAACGTCTTCGGGTTCCTCGTCCTGGTCGCGTCGGGGGCGTCGGTCGGCGCCGTCGCCTGGTACGGATCCCCCACTCTGCAACTGCATTTCGCGTACACCGCGATCTGGCTGCTGCTGATGGGCAACCTGCGCACCATCCTCGAGGCCGCTCGAACCCACTCGGGCCGTTCGGATCTCGACCAGCTGCGCGTCCTCACCCACCTGCCCCGCGTGGTGTGGACGGTCCTGCTGATCGCGGTCGCCGTCGGCACCGGGGTCCTGGCCTGGCGGGCGCAGTACATGCCCTGAACCCAGGCGGCCGATCGACGCCGACCGGGCGATGCCGGTCGGCACCAAAAGGCCCACACCCGCTCGGGTGTGGGCCTGATCAGCTTCCGGTGGCGCGGACGCACTGTCCGGACAGGCGCTGTTCACGCATGACCTGTCACGACGCCGACATCAGCCCTGCACCCGTCGCGATCGCCGCGAGCGCGATGGCACCGATACCTCCGAAATAGCTGATGGCGGCGAGACTGTCGTCGGACGAACCCATGGTTGAACTCCTTCGTTTCGGGGGATGCTGCTCGGCGGCAGGTTGCCGAAAAATGTTGCGCTACCGGCTCGCAGATCATTGGTACCCGTATGACGGCTCCACCCGCAAGGGCCGAAGACCTTCGGGGTTCCTGGGAACCGACCCGGCGCCGGTGGGGCACCTGCTCGACGTAGGCGGCGCACGCCGGGCCGACCAGGTCTGCGGCCGGATCGGCCTGCATGTCCGCGGGCGCCGACTCTGCGGCGGGCATGGGGCGGCGCCGGCTCCGACGCGTTCGAGTCGTCACCGCCGGACGAGCAGGCGGACAGTCCGAGGACCGCCACTGCGGCGAGGCCGACTGCGGCTGCGGTCGGGTTCGTCTTCACCGTGATTCCCACGTTCGTCGATCTCGGTCGTGGGACCCGGCCTCTGCCGATGTCCCGGTGCCGTCAGGCTTTCGACACCCGCGGCGAATCGGATGGGTCGAATTCGCGGAAGCTCTCGCGGGCCGATTCACGACACCCATCCGATTCCGCTGCCGCTCCGAACCGTTCACAATTGAGCAGAGAGGGCGTGGGATCCGATGACGACGGAAGCACACGGGGAACCGAACACGGAACCGGGGCAAGGCCCGCAAGTGAGCCGGTGGCGAACGCTGCCGGGACGTGCACTGTCGGGAGTGCTCGCCGCCGCGGTGATTCTGGGAGTCGGCGAGTTGATGGCGGTGCCGACCGGCTCGTCGGCGTCCCCGTTCTTCGCGGTCGGGTCGACGACCGTCGACCGGAGTCCGGCGTGGGCACGCGAATTCGCGATCAAGACGTTCGGGACCAACGACAAGCCGGCGTTGTTCATCGGCATGAGCGTCCTGATCGTGGTGCTCGCCGCGATCGCAGGCATCGTCGAACGCACCCGCCGACCGTACGGCAGCGCCATCCTCGTGGCACTCGGCGCGGTCGGGGTGTACGCGGCGACCACCCGCCCCGGCGCGACCACCGTCGACGCCGTCCCCACGATCGTCGGTGTCGCCGCCGGAGTTCTCACCCTGAGGCTCCTGACCTGTCGTGCTCGCGACCTCGACGAGCCGGCACCCGAACGGGTCGCCATGTCCCGCCGACGGTTTCTCGTGCTGGCGGGCACCGCGGCCGCGGTGGCGGTGGCCGCGGGGGCGGCCGGACGTCACCTCGCAGGCACGATCGCCGGGGCGGTGCGCAACCGGATGGCCTTCGTCCTACCCGCGGTCGCAGCGAGGAACCGGGCACCGGCCGTCGCGCCGGGCACGGACATCGCCGTCCCCGGGGCTACCCCGTTCGTCACGAGCAACGAGGACTTCTACCGCATCGACACCGCCCTGCGGGTGCCGATGCTCACCACCGACGACTGGAGCCTTCGCATCCACGGCATGGTCAAGCGCGAGATCACGGTGCGGTGGGCGGATCTGGTCGCCCGGACCCCGATCGAACGCACCATCACCCTCACCTGCGTCTCCAACGAGGTCGGCGGCAACCTCGCCGGGAATGCCACCTGGATCGGCTACCGAATCAAGGACCTGCTCGACGAGGCCGGCGTGTCCCCCGACGCCGACATGCTGCTGTCGACCAGTTCGGACGGGTTCACCTCGGGCACGCCGATCGCGGTCCTGCGCGACGGCCGGGACGCGATGCTCGCGGTCACGATGAACGGGCAACCGCTGCCGTTCGAGCACGGCTACCCCGTCCGGCAGGTCGTGCCGGGCCTCTACGGATTCGTCTCCGCCACCAAGTGGGTCGTGGACTGGGAGGTGACCCGCTTCGACCGGGCCCAGGCGTACTGGACACGGCGCGGCTGGGGTGAGCGGGCCCCGATCAAGACCGCCTCCCGGATCGACGTCCCGGCGGCGTTCGCCCACGTGGGCGCCGGTGACGTCCTGGTCGCGGGCACGGCGTGGGCCCAGCACCGTGGCATCGCACGTGTCGAGGTCCGCGCCGACAACGGCCCGTGGCAGGACGCGACCCTCGCCCCCGAGTACTCGATCGACACCTGGCGGCAGTGGACCTGGCGGTGGCGCGCCACCCCCGGCACCCACACCCTGCAGGTCCGCGCCACCGACCTCGACGGGAACGTCCAGACCGAGCAGCGCGCCGAACCGATCCCGGACGGCGCCAGCGGGTGGCACAGCCGCTCGCTCACCGTGACGTGACGCGCGGCTCGTGGAGGAACGTCAGCGCGGCGTCCATACCGCGACGGCGGTGCGGTCGTCGGCCGGTCCGGCCGGCTCGAACGCGATGCGGTCGGCGAGGTCGCCGAGGCGGGGCGGGTTGGTCCACCCCGTCGCGAACGAGGCGGCGACGGCGCTGCCGCCGTCCTCGAACGCGTCAGCGACACCGTCACTGCACACCATCAGCAGTTCTTCCGGACCGATCTCGTAGCTCGTCCCGGTGACGACCGCGTCGTCGGGCACCGGCAGCGCGAGGGCCCGTGAGATTGCGACCTCGCGGCGCGTCAGCCGTCCACCGGACATCAACAACCACGGTTCGAAGCCCAGCGCACCGGAGCGGGTGCGACGCCACCACGCACTGCTGTCGCCGACGGTGGCCGCGTGGGCCAACCACGGTCCGGGGCCGTCGACGCCCTCGATGGCGAGCGCGGTCACGGTGGTGGCCATGACGTCGGCAACCTCGTCGAGGCTCGGCGCACGGTCACCGAGCAGGTCGCCCGCGGCCCGCGTCACCGCCAGCGAGGCCACCCGGAAGTGCGGGGTCCAGTCGCCGGAGACCTCCAGGTCGGCGGTGAGCAGGTGATCGGCGAGTGCCGCGCTCGCCGCCGCCGCGGCCAGGTGCGAGTACTCCATCGCGCCGAGGCCGTCACAGACGACGGCCGCGATCCGGCCGTTGCCCTGCCGTACGGCGTACGAGTCCTGCCTTGGCGTCAGGTCCGATTCGTGCGAGGTTCCCCGCATCGACGCCGCGCGGACCGTCCATCCCCGCACGTCGAGTGCGTCGTGGACGGCGTCGGGTACGACGCCGCCCGGTATCGGGCTCCCAGACACAGACATGGATCCATCCAACACCGATGGCGGCCGCTCACCCAGGCGACGCGCGGTCGGGGCGACGATCGGCGCGGCCCGAAATGTTCGTGAACAACCGGCGACATTTGGCCCGTGCAGTTGAACAGCTGTCCATATTCGGGTTTGCTCCGTGTCGGTGCCCACCCTTTCGAGACGAACGAGGACACGATGACGGAGTTCGACGGAATCGATCGACGGCGATTCCTCACCGGCGCGGCGGTGGCAGGCGCCGCCGTCCCACTCGCCGCGATGACGCCGGCGGTCGCCGCCGCGGCTGCCGCCGACAGCGACAAGTTCGCCTTTCCCACCGGATCGACGCTCCGCGTCCTCCTCACCGGTGACGCGGGCACCGGCGCCCAGCCTCAGTGGGCGGTGGCCGACGCGATTCGCGACCTCCACGGCCGCGAACCCCTCGCCATGGCACTGGGTCTCGGCGACAACATCTACGAACTGGGCCCCACCAGCGAGGACGACACCCAGTTCACCACGAAGTTCGAGGACCCGAACCACGGCCTCGACTTCCCGTGGGTGATGGCACTGGGCAATCACGACAACAGCGCGGTCTTCCCGGGCGACGGCGGCTGGCTGTTGCGCGGCGACGAGGAGGTCGACTACCACCGGCGCTCCAGGAAGTGGTGGATGCCCAGCCGGTACTACTCGCTGCGCGTGCCCGAACGGAACCCGGTCGTCGAGTTCTTCGTGCTCGACCTCAACCCGCTCGCCGCGTACCTCCCACCGCTGCTCTCACCGTATTGGTCACCCAACGGACAGTTCATGAGCGAGCAACGTGCCTGGCTCGATGCGGCGTTGGCCTCCTCGACGGCGAAGTGGAAGATCGCCGTCACCCATCATCCGTATCTCAGCAACGGACCCCACGGCGATGCCGGCAAGTACGACGGGATCCCGGTCGAGCCCATGAACGGTGTCCACGCGAAGCGGTTCTTCGAGGACCACGTCGTCGGCCGATGCCACTTCATTCTCTCCGGACATGATCATTCGCTGCAGATCCTCGAGCCGACGGCGGCCTCCAAGGGAACGCGTCAGATCGTGTCGGGCGCGTCGGCGAAGAACAGCCACGGCAAGGCCGGAGCCGAGGTCGACCGCAGGAACCTCTTCCAGAACTACACCGACGTCGGATTCATGGTGATGGACCTCGCCCCGGATGCCGTCACCATCCGGGTGTACACGGTGGACATCGCCACCGCGCAGTCGACGGTCGCGTTCGAGCGTCGGCTGGCCTGATCGACCGCAGGTCCCCGCCGGGGTGTCCGTCCGAGAGGGCGCCCCCACTCGCCGACCCGCAGGAGGTCCGTCACCCGGTGCGGGGAAGGTACTTCTTGCCCTGCATCCAGGCCAGCACATCCAGGATGCGCAGCGCCGGCACCGCCTCGTCGAGCCCGGCCTGATCACGCAGGCGGATCAGCCGGCGGTGCAGTTCGCCCTCGTTGGCCCGCAGCGCGACGCGGATCTGTTCGAGGTGCGTGACGGTGGTGCCCAGTTCGATCCCCACGACCCGGTCGTAGATCGGATACAGGCGAGGGCGTTTACGCGCAATGAGTTTCGAGGCCGTGGTCCTGCCGACGCCGTGGATCTCACGCAGCACCGTGTCGAGCCGCCACACCGGAGCGGACTCGGTGAGCACGTCGTCCTCGTCCGCGAGGTCGCGGTCCGGGCCGACCTCCCGCAGCAGGGCGCTCAGCTCGGCACGCTTCTCCCCCAACACGACCAACGCGCCCTGCCCGGGAACCTCGACCGACAGCAGGGTGACCGCGACGAGGTCGTCGGCGGTGAAGACGTCGCGATCGGCGTCGCGGCGGCCGCTGGGATCCCAGTTGTCCCACAGCGCACCGGTCCTCAGGTATCCGGTCTTGACGACCTTGCGGGTGAAGTACTCGCTCAGCACGTCCAACGCCGCGGCGTCGTCGCCGTCGCGAAGGACGCGCGGCAGCCGGATGGGCAGCGGGTCAGTCATCGGCGGCCGCCCGCCCGAGCACGTGCGCCGCGAAGGCGCGGTTGTGGTACTGCGCGTACGGGCCACGACCTCGGGCGGCGAGGCGCTCGGCGAGAGGCCGGATCACCTTCGCCAGGGGCAGATCGAAGAACTGGTCGTCGGCCCCGTCGTCGGAGACGAACCAGTCGATCAGAACACCGTCCCCTCCGGCGGAAGCCATGTCGGTCGGGTGGCATCGCAACAACGGGTAGCGGAGCGCGAGTTCGTCCAGGCTCGACGATGTTTCCTCGGTCAGTGCCGACAGCGACGCGTACAGGGCGACCCGATAGTCGACGATCTCCCCGTCCTCGAGGAAACGCTCGACGAACAGCACCTCCATCGGCCCGGCGTTGAGGGTGAACAGCCGCTCCCGTTCAGCGGACCGGTTGGTCGCAGGGAGCGCGCTGAGCGTCCACCGGTCCACCTCCCCACCTGCCGGGTCGTCGAACGCGTCGGTCAGGTAGTCGGCGATCAGGTCGGTGACCACCTCGAAGAACGGGTCCTGTTGCAGCTCTTCGAAGTTCTCGTCAGTCGCGGACGGGTGAATGGTGGCCATGACAAGAACTGTATCTACCGGGCCGCCGGCGGGGGCGTCAGCACCCGACGTGCACACACCTTTTCCAGCGTGCACACCCCTTCACCACGTCCAGCACCCCTGCGTGTGCCCGAAAGGGTGTGTGAATGACCGCTCGGCCGTCACCCACCGACAGTCGGCGAGCTCAGCTCGTAGTCGTCGAGCGGGAACGAGCGCGCCTCCTTGAACGCGTTCGCGGTGGACGTCGGGCGCAGCAGAGCCGCCTCGCCGTGCTGGTTGAAGTAGTACGACCGCGACGTGCTGCAGCTACCGGCGTAGAAAACGGAGCCGTCGAGGTTCGCGGTCATCCGGTCCAGGAAATGCTCGTTGGCCTGCTCGGTCACCTCGAACACGTCCGCCCCGCGACGCTTCATCTCGCCGAACAGCCGGGTCATGTGCGCCATCTGGGACTCGATGGTGGTGAAATACGACAGTCCGCTGTACGAGTACGGGCTGGCCAGGGTGAGGAAGTTCGGGAACTTCGGCACCGCGACACCCTCATATGCCTGGAATCGGTTGTCCCGCCACCACTTTCCGAGGTTCCTCTGGTCCCGTCCGATCACCTCGATGGCCGGGAAGTTCACGTCCCACAGGTTGAAGCCGGTCGCGAGGATCAGGGTGTCGATCTCGGTCTTGCGGCCGTCCGCGGTGACGATGCCGTCCGCTTCGATCCGTTCGATGGATGCGGTCTCGAGGGCGACGTTCCTCTTGGTGAAGGTGCGGAAGTAGCTGTTGGAGAACGTCGGCCGCTTGCAGCCGAAGTCGTAGTCGGGGGTCAACGCACTCCGCAGCTTCGCGTCCCGAACCTGGGTCCGCAGGAACAGCCGGGACGCCGCGGCGGCGGCCTTGTTCAGCAGCTTCGCCTGCCTGTAGTGCAGCACAGCACTGACCATCAGGCCCTCCAGCAGTCCGTCACTGACGGCGCGGGCGGCACGTTGGGTGGCCGGCACCTTCGCGAACAGCCGTTGCAGCACACCGGGAATCGGCATGTCCAGCTTGGGTACCACCCAGATCGGGGTGCGCTGATACACGGTCAGCGCGGCGGCCTTGCGGGCAACCTCGGGGATCAACTGGACCGCGGTAGCGCCGGTGCCGATGATCGCGGCCCGCGCACCGGCGAGGTCGACACTGTCGTCCCAGGCAGTCGTGTGCACGATCCGGCCGGCGAACGCGTCGATGCCGTCGATGTCCGGCATGTGCGGCTGCGACAGGAATCCGGTCGCGGTGAGCAGGTAGCGGCCCGTCACCGGCTCCCGACCGTCGATCGCCACCACCCAGTGCCGCGCATCGTCGTCCCACCGGGCTCCGGAGACGACGGCACCGAAACGCATGTAGCGACGCAGGTCGTACTTGTCGGCGACGTGGTCGGCGTACTTCTTGAGTTCTGCGCCGGGCGCGAACAGGCGCGACCAGTGCGGGTTGGGTTCGAACGAGTACGAGTAGGTCACGGACGCGATGTCCACGGCGAGGCCCGGGTAGCGGTTGACGTGCCAGGTTCCGCCGAGGTCGTCCTCGCGTTCGAGGATCGCCAGATTCGTCATGCCGAGCCGGTTGAGCGCGATCGCCGCGCCCATTCCACCGAATCCGGCGCCGACGATCACCGCGTCGAACTGCGTGTTCTGCTCCACAGGCCCACCCTTCCCAGTGTGTGTCACTTTCAGTATCACTCACTTTCCCGCCCCGGAACACCCCGTTTCGGGAATTCCGGGGTTCCTCGGCGAGCGTGACGGTGGTAGGCCGGAATCATGACCTCGACCATCGAGGACCTCGGCCGGGCACTCGACGCGACCGCCGCACTGGTGGCCGCCGTCGCCGACGACCAGTGGTCCGCACCGACGCCCTGCACCGACTGGTCCGTCCACCAGCTCGTCAACCACCTGACGGCCGGCAACCACATGTTCGCGTCCGCGCTCCACCAGCGCCCGCTGCCGGTCGCGGCCGTCGCCTCGCCGCCCGACCTGCTCGGACCCGACCCGGCCGGCTCATTCCGCGCCGCCGCAGATGCCCTCGTGCAGGCGTTCGCGGCGCCCGGTGCCCTCGAGTCCGAGGTCGACCTGCCCATCCGGCGCATGCCCGCGACGGTGGCGCTGAACCTGCGCACCGTCGAGACGATCACGCACGGGTGGGACCTCGCGCGCGCCATCGGGCAGCCGACCGCCTACGACGACGCGGTGATCGAGGAGCAGATCGCGTTCAGCCGGGCGCTGATTCCCCAGCTGCCACCGGGGCGCACCCCGTTCGCCCCGCCGCAACCGGTCACCGACGACGCCCCACCGATAGACCGCCTGGTCGCCCTCCTCGGCCGCACCCCCTGACGCAACCCACGCGGCGAGTGCGCGGACGGGGAATGCCCCCGCATTCCGGTTCGACGTGAAACGCGACGCAATTTAGTTAGTGCGCTATCTATTCGTGTACGCTTCGATTTGTGACCACCACCGACACCGATCCACTCGCCCTCGACCGGCAGGTCTGCTTCGCGCTGGCCGTGGCGAACCGGGCCGTCCTCTCGGTGTACCGCCCCCTGCTCGAGCCGATGGGGCTGACGCACCCGCAGTATCTGGTGATGCTCGCGCTCTGGGGCGAGGCGCCGATGTCCGTCAAGGCGATCGGCGCTGCGCTGCAACTGGATTCACCGACCCTCTCCCCGCTGCTCAAGCGCCTCGAGGCGTCCGGACTGATCACCCGCACCCGCAGCGCGGAGGACGAGCGTGCGCTCGTCGTCGACCTGACGGACGCAGGACGCGCGCTGCGCGACGAGGCGGAGAAGATCCCGCCGGCCGTGGTCGCGGCACTGGGCGTCGGGCTCCCGCAGCTCGAAGAGCTGCACCGCGTCCTCACCGACATCAACAAGGCCGCACTCGCGGCCGGAGCACTGGAGAAGTGAGCGAGAAGTGAGCACACGCAAGATGGGTGTCACCCGCCCCAACCCGCTGCAGTGGATCGCCTACGCATTCGGGGCGAAGCTGCCCGAGTCGATGAACGAGTGGGTCCGCAACGACATCACCGGCGACCACTACGTCGTTCGCCACCTGCTGCGGCAGCAGGTCCCCTTCATCCCGCTGTACCTGGCGTTCATGCTCTTCCCCGGGCCACTGTGGCTGCGCGCGTCGATGGTGCTGCTCGGCATGTCCCTGGCGGTGTTCTTCACGGTGGTCTACATCCACCAGAACCGCGCGCGGCGGCTGCAGAAGAACGGCCTGCCGATGGACCTCGACAACGACAAGCGCCGGGCCGCCCGCGAAGCCGAGATCAGCGCATACGACCGGCTCTGGCGGTAACAGCCCGGGCGCCACACCCGCCGGGTCCGGGCAAAGCGGCGTGCGAACGACGAATCGTTCCTAGAATCAGCGTTTGGTGATCGTCTTCAGCCGTGCGATCGAGAGGACCCAGATGCGCTTCCTCGGACTTGCCGCCACTGCCGCCGCACTCGCCGTGCCTGCCGTCCTCGCGGCACCGGCCGCACAGGCACTGACCCCGCAGACCGTTTTCGGGACGGTGTCCTGCAAGAGCGGGGCGCGCAGTTCACCCCCGGTCGCGACGTACGTCGCCGCCGAGAAGGGCGAATCCGGATGGGCGGAACTCGACGACGTCCCCGGCGCCCACGGGTGGGTCAAGTCGTACTCGTTCACCACCTACGACGCGGGCCGGTTCCGGCTCGTCGTGGCGTGCGGCGGCACGGAACAGCAGCCGAGCCAGGGCGTCGTCACCGGCTGGATGAAGCCGGGCCGGCACAACCTGGTCGTGAACTTCTGACGAACGAGACGCTCAGGCGCCGGTCTCGACTCCACGGCCGGACGCGATCCACGCCTCGGTGCCGCCGGCGACGTTCACGGCGTTGACGCCGGTCGCATTGAGGTACTGGGTCGCCTGCGCGCTGCGCCCGCCCATCGCACAGATCACGTACACCGTGTCCGCGGAAGGAATCTCGTCCAGCCGGGCGGTGAACTCGCTGAGCGGGACGAGCACCGCCCCGGGCACGCGCGCCTGCGCGAACTCGTCGGCCTCGCGCACGTCGATCAGCGGGGCGCCCGCGGCGAGCGCCATCTCCAGTGCGGTCACATCCACTTGCTGCATGTACGTCCTCCAGACAGATCGCCGCCAGTGTACCGATGACGGGGACACCACCAGGTCAGTAGCGGGCCACCGCACCGTCGACGGCATCCTGCAGCCGATCGTGCACCAGCCGCGCGATCGCCGCCGGCTTCTCGGGCAGGTCCGTGACCGGGGTGTCGAAGTAGATGCTCGCGCCGCGGACGTTGTCTGTCCGCCCCTCGCCGGTGCCGCCGTAGCTGATGCCCATGTGCACCAGCACCGGAGCCACACCGAGTCTCACCGCCCGGCTCGTGATGTGCCCGACGCCGCTGCCGACCGCCTGCAACTGCGTCGGATCGCCCTCGTTGCAGGTGCCCTCCGGGAAGATCGCGAGACTGTCGCCGCGGCGCATCCGCTCGGCGCACACGTCCATCATTCGCTGACCTGCGGCGTTGACGGCGCGCATGCCGTGGTTCTTGCCACGGAACACGGGGATGGACCCCATCAGGTCGATCCGGTCCCGCAGCTTGTTCTCGGCGAACAGTTCGTCCTTGGCCAGCACCCGGGTGCGTCCGATCACGGATCGCAGCGGGCTGCGCCACGCCGCCGCGGCCACCGTGTACGGGTCGGATTCGGACAGGTGGTTCACCGACAGCACGATGCTGGCGTTCGACCGCACCGCCGCCCGGATCTTCTCCCGCGCACCGTCCGCGAAACCCACCCGAGGCCGGAACTTCGCCGCCAGCGTCGCGTACGCCGCCTTCGCGAGCAGCCGGTTCTGCTGGTGCGCGAGGTAGAAGTCGTAGACCGCGTCGGAGTTCTCGAGTGTCACGTCGGGCTTGTCCATGGCCCCACTGTACGGATGGGGACCGAGTGGCCCACGTCACGAAACGTGCCATACCACAACGTAATTGACACCGACGGGCGGGGATCCACGCCCCGCGGGACCGTCCGGATCGCGTGGTGACCGGGACCCGCACTAGCATTTGTCCATGACCATCGCCTTCGTCCAGGCCACCTGGCACCGCTCCATCGTCGACCACGCGCGGGACGCGTTCGTCGCCCGCTGGCGCGAGCTGGGTCACGACCCCGCCGACGTCGAGTTCTTCGAGACGCCCGGCGCCTTCGAGATCCCGCTGCACGCACAGCGACTGGCCCGTACCGGCCGCTTCGATGCCGTCGTCACCGCCGGCCTCGTCGTCGACGGTGGCATCTACCGGCACGAGTTCGTCGCCTCGGCGGTGATCGACGGCCTGATGCGGGTCCAGCTCGACACCGACGTGCCCGTGTTCTCCGCGGTGCTCACCCCGCACCACTTCCACGACCACGCCGACCACGCCGACTTCTTCACCGCGCACTTCGACAAGAAGGGCGCCGAGGTCGCGGACGCCTGCTCCGCCACCCTGGCCTCGCTCGCCACCATCAAGTAGCCGAGCACCCCACCAGCGGTTCCCTAATGTCACATCGGGTCACCTGACGACCCCCAATGTGACATTAGGGAACGGCGTCAGGCGTCGAGGCCCGCGAGGAAGTCGAGCCAGATCGCGTTGACCTCGTCGGGCTTCTCCATCTGCACGAAGTGCCCGGCCCCGTCGATGACGTGGGTGCCGACCAGTCCGGGGACCAGGGCGCGCATGGCGGCGAACGGGTCCCGGCCCATCATCTCCAGCACCGGATCACGGGAGCCGGCAACGAACACCGTCGGCACCTCGACCGGGACGTCGTGCAGGGTCTCGTTCTGCTCCCACACGGAGTCCTCGGCGCGGTACCAGTTCAGCCCGCCGGTGAAACCGGTCCTGCTGAATTCGGCGACGTAGTAGTCGAACTCGTCCTCACCGAGCCACGGCCACGGCAGCACCGGCGGTTCCGGGAGGACGTCGAGGTAGCCGTTGCCCTCGGACGGGAACTCCCAGCAGTCCAGGTACCGGTTCGCGCCGGACAGCGCGTGCAGGATCTTCGCGAGGAACTCGCGCGGGTGTTCGTTCAGTTCGACGTCCGCGACGCCGACCTCCTGGAAATAGTGCACGTGCGCGAAGTGCTGGGATGCGAGGTATTCGAACCCGACGGTCGGCCGTACCGGCAGCCTGGGGGTGCGCGGGACGCTGAGTTGCATCAGTGCCCGCACCCGGCCCGGCGCCCACGCGGGCAGGTCCCACACCAGGTGCGCACCGAAGTCGTGGCCGGCGAACACCGCCTGCTCGATGCCGAGGGCGTCGAGCAGGCCCACCATGTCGGCGACGGTGTGCGGCCGGTCGTAGGCGCTCGCGTCGGCGGGGGCACTGCTGCGGCCGTAGCCGCGCATGTCGGGCGCGATCACGCGGTACCCGGCACGCGACAGCGCGTCCAGCTGGTGGCGCCAGGTGAACCACAGGCCGGGGAAGCCGTGGCACAGCACGACCGGCGCGCCCTCCCCCTGCTCGGCCACGTGCAGGTCGATGCCGTTCACCTCGAGCGTTCGATGCGTCAACTGTGACATCACGACCTCCTCTTACGATCCGGTGCCGAGCGGCAGCAGGGACGACGACCCGGCCGCGGACCCGGTGTCCAGGGACCCGGTGCCCGGGATGCTCGGCGGCGGCGTCCACGTCAGGTCGCCGGTGGGAGAGATCGCGACGGCGCCCTGACTGACGGATTCGGCGCCGTTCTCGATGTGTCCCGCCCAGCGGCGGCGGAAGGTGTCGTCCTCCACCACGGTCAGCGCCGCGTCGTACCAGCCCTGCGTCGACGACACGGAGAATGCGGTCTCGGTACCGGCGGCGACGGTCCGGTCGGCGCCCGCGACCCGCGCGGTCACCGGCGTCGCCCCGCCGTTGCGGACCGTCACGGTCAGCGTCCGCGCCCCCGCGTCGACGGCGGTGCGCGCGGTCACCCCCGCGGCGGCGCCGCTCACCGATCCCGCAAACTCGCGCCGGAATCCGTTGGGGCCGAGCACGGTCAGCGCGTACCGGCCCTGCGGCAGCGGCACCGACGACTCGACCGACGACTCGACGTCGAAGTGGCGCGGCGCCTCGAATTCCCCGGCGTACGGGTACATCGCGAGGTGGGCGCTACGGGCGCCGGCGTTCCGCAGCGTGACCAGCAGCGCGCCGCCGTCGAGCACGGCGTCCGCTTCCGGCTGGTACGGCAGCGCCCGAGCGGGGCGGGTTCCGCTCTCCTGCACCGGCATCCGCTGCGCGGTCGGCGGCGACGGCACCCAGCGGGGTTGCAGTGGCGGAGCCGACGGAGGCGCGGTGAGCGACGGCCGGGAGCGAGGCTTCGCGAAGTCGAACGCGCCCGTCAGGTCACCGGCGACGGTGCGTCGCCACCCACTGATCTCCGATTGGAGGAACCCGAACCGCCGCTCCAGGAACTGGGTGACCGAGGTGTGGTCGAACACCTCCGAGGACACATAGCCGCCGACCGTCCAGGGTGAGATCACCAGCATCGGCACCCGCGGTCCGAGTCCCAGTGCCTGGTCCGCGACCCATTCGTCGCCCACCGCACGCGGCGGTTGCGGCGGCGGGACGTGATCGTAGTAGCCGTCGTTCTCGTCGTAGTTCACGAGAACGACCGTCTTCGCCCAGATCTCGGGCTTGGAGGCGAGCGCGTCGAGCACCTGGTACAGCAGGGTGGCGCTCGCGGCGGGCGACGAGTCGGACGGGTGCTCGGAGTCGACGGTCGACGGCACCAGGTACGAGACCTGCGGCAGCGTCCCGCCGTCGACGTCCTTACGGAACTCGGCGGCAAGGGTGCCGGGCCGCGACCGGAACAGCGCCCGGTCGTACAACTGCCGGTCGGCCGGGGAGAGCGAATCCGCCGCGGCGGCAAGGGCCGCCACCGCCGCGTCCTGCGCGGCCGCGGGCATGACACCGACCGCGCCGTAGAACGCGGCCAGTGTCGAGAACTGGTACGGCACCAGCGACGGGTGTCCGAACATCCGGCTCGCCAACTGCTTGAAGGTGACGAAATACTCCAGGTTGTTGTCGGTGAAGTTGTCCCACTCCTGATAGGTCTTCCACGAAACACCCGCCGCCTGGAGGCGTTCGGGGACGGTGGTCCAGGTGTAGCCGCCGTGGATCGGCAGGTAGGCGGAATTCGTCACGGCGCGGGCTCCGCCCGGCTCGAACCCGGTGTATCCGGACACCCAGTAGTTGCGGTTGGGGCTGGTCGACGTCGGCACCGAGCAGTGGTAGGCGTCGCAGATGGTGAACGAGTCGGCCAGTTCGTAGTGGAACGGGATGTCCTGGCGGTCGTAGTACGCCATCGTCGCGGCGGTCTTCGCCGGTATCCAGCCGTCGTGCCAGCCGCCTGCGAGCGCCTCGTGACCGCCTGCCCATTCGTGGTCGAGGGCGGTGACGTTCTGCGTGTCCATCCGCTGCGCTGCCGCGGAATCGCGGATCGGGTACGGCACCACCACGTGGTCGCGATCGGGCTGCTCGTACACGGTGCGGCCGGTGCGCAGCGTCAACGCGTTCGGGTCACCGAAGCCGCGGACGCCGCGCAGCGCGCCGAAGTAGTGGTCGAACGCCCGGTTCTCCTGCATCAGCAGCACCACGTGCTCGACGGAGTCCAACCCACCCGGCGGGACGGGGTTCGCGATCGCGGCCTGCAGCGACGGCGGCAGCAGAGATCCGGTCGCGGCGGCGCCCAGCGCCCCCGCACCGAGCGCCATGAACCGACGCCGGGACATGTTGGGGTTCAAGAAGAAACCTATCGACGTGCGAGCAACAAAATCCGCACGTTACCCAACCGGCCCGGATCCGGGGCGCGAACCGGCGGTTCAGTCGAGGTGGTCCTTCAGCCAGCCGACGACGTCATCGAGCACCTGCTCCTGCTCGGGCTCGTTGAACACCTCGTGGTAGAGGCCCGGGTACTCCTTGTAGGTCAGGTCCTCGGTGCCCGCGGTGGACGCGATCATCCGGCTGCCGTTCACATTCGCCAGCCCGTCCTTCTCGCCGTGCAGCAGCAGCAAGGGCAGCGTCAGCGTCGGCAGCCGCGGCGGCAGGGACTCGGCGTTGAGGATCATGCCGCGGGCGATGCCTGCCGGTACCTTGCCGTGGTGCACGAGCGGATCGTCGTTGTAGGCGGCGACGACCTCCGGGTCGCGGGAGACGAGGTTGGCGTCGAGGGTCTCCACCGGCAGGCCCGGCAGGTACTTGCCGATGACCTTGCCGAGCGCGACGACGATGCCGGGCGTTCCGGAGGTGACGTCGACCGCAGGACCGGACAGGATCAGCCCGGCGAGGTCGGCCTGGTGGTCGAGCGCGTAGTCGAGGGCGATCGCCCCGCCCATGCTGTGGCCGAGCAGGTACACCGGCAGCCCCGGGTGTGAGGCGCGGGCGAGTTCGAACACCCGGTGCAGGTCGTCGGTGTAGTCGTGCCAGTCCTTGAGCTCGACCCGCTTGCCGCCGGAGCGGCCGTGCCCGCGGTGGTCCGGTGCGTACACCACCAGCCCCAGGTCAAGCAGCCGCGCGATGACGTGGTCGTAGCGGCGGGCGTGCTCGCCGAGCCCGTGCGCCAGAACCAGGATCGCGACCGGCTCCCCATCGGGGTTCCAGATGTCGTAGGTGATCCGGGTGCCGTGATTGCCGGTGAACGTTCCCTGTGTGTGCGCCACGTCACCACGATAGGCGCCTCCGGCGCCTGTGCGCGCTTTTCGTCGTCCTGGCCACCAAAAGTGCACACATGCGGCGAAGCCGCCCCGGCCCGGCTACGGTGCGATGCCATGGCAGATCTCCTCGGCACCCCGACCGCGGTTCGACCCCGCCTACGCCGGCTCCTCGACGCGGACGAGCCGCTCCTCGCCCCGGGCGCATACGACTGCCTGTCCGCGCGGCTGCTCGAGGCCGCCGGGTTCTCCGCCGCCTACATGACCGGCTTCGGTACCGCCGCGAGCATGATCGGCCGGCCCGACGTCGGCCTGCTCACGGCCACCGAGATGGCGGACAACGCGCGCCGGATGGCCGCCGCGATCGACCTTCCGCTCATCGCCGATGCCGACACCGGATACGGCAACCCGCTCAACGTCATTCGCACCGTGCGCGAGTACGAGAACGCGGGTGTCGCGGCGATCCAGCTCGAGGACCAGGTGGCCCCGAAACGCTGCGGGCACATGGCAGGCAAGGCCGTCGTCTCGACCTCGGAGATGGTCGCGAAGCTGGAGGCGGCGACCGCGGCCCGCACCGACCCGGACTTCCTGATCGTCGCCCGCACCGACGCCGCGGCGGTCGAGGGTCTCGACGCCGCGATCGACCGGGCGCAGCGGTACGCCGACGCGGGGGCCGACCTGCTGTTCGTGGAGGCCCCGAACAGTGTCGACGAGGTGCACCAGGTGGCGACCCGACTGAAGGGCCACCGGCTGGTGTTCAACTGGGTCGAGGGTGGACGCACTCCCCCGCTGCCGCTGGACACCCTCACCGAACTCGGGTTCGCCCTGGTCCTGTTCCCGATCGGCGCCCTGCTGGCCGCCACCCGGTCCATTCAGGACTTCTTCGCCACCATCGCCAGGGACGGCACACCGGCGGCCGCGCTACCCGGACTACCCGCGTTCGACGAGTTCACCGGGTTCATGGGCCTGCCGGAGGTCAACGAGCTCGGTGCGCGTTTCGGCGACCGCTGACTCCCGGCGCGCAGCGCCCGGTGGTGGCGAGGCGTTCCGCGGCCGGATCTCTCAGGGGACTGCCGGGCTCGGCACACCGGACAGCCAGGTTCGTCGAACACCATGTGAATGCGCAACCGCGCAACACTGTTCGACCGAAAGGTGTATCAACATGGATCTGAGCTACCTGTCCGAGTTCTTCGGCGCGTTTTCCGATGCCTTCAGCGCACTCGACTTCTTCAGCGGCTCCCTGGGCGGCTGACCGCTCACGCGCCTCTGGCACCGCCGCTGCCGTGACGTCGAGCCGGGCCACGCTCCGAGGGATGCGTCCCCGGAGACGGTGACGGTGGCGCGGAACAATCACGAACCAGGGCACGGGAGATTCGACTGCGCATCCGTGCCCTGGTTCGCGGCGCTCGTCACTCTCCAGCGGCCTGGCTGTCGACGCACTAGGCTGGACCCGCGAGCATCGAACGTCCGTCATCTCGAACCCGTGAACACTCACGTCGAGGGAGGCACGGTGACCGATCGACATCCGTCCGAGCCGGCGTGGCCGTCTCTTCGTGTGGACGACTGGACCGCCACGCGCGACACGCTCCACATGTGGACGCAGATCGTCGGCAAGATCCGCTTGGCACTGTCCCCGATGATCAATCATTGGTGGCAGGTGACGCTCTACGTGTCCGCGCGCGGACTGAGCACCGGCGCGATCCCGTACGGCACCCGGGTGCTCGACATCGAGTTCGACTTCGTCGACCACCTGCTGCGGATGCGCACCAGCGACGGCGGTCTCGCCGAGGTGGCGCTCGAGCCGAAGTCCGTGTCCGAATTCTACTTCCAAACGATTCGGGCGTTGTCCGGCATGGGAGTCGAGGTCCACATCCGGGCCACACCGAACGAGGTCGAAACCGCAATCCCGTTCGCGGACGACGAGGTGCACACGTCGTACGACGCCGAATCTGCGACGCTGTTCTGGCGTCAGCTCGTCCAGGCCGACCGCGTGATCCGGGAGTTTCGCTCGTACTTCACGGGAAAAGTCACACCCGTGCACTTCTTCTGGGGTGCAATGGATCTGGCGTGCACCCGATTCTCGGGTCGACCGGCACCGAAACACCCCGGAGGCGCCCCGAACTGCGGCGACTGGGTGATGGTCGAGGGCTACTCGCACGAGCTGAGCAGTTGCGGGTTCTGGCCGGGCGGCGGCCAGGAGGGAGCGTTCTACTCCTACGCCTACCCGGCCCCGGACGGCTTCGACAGCGCCGTCGTCCCGGAGGGCGCCTTCTACAGCGAGCAGTTCCGTCAGTTCCTCTTCCCGTACGAGCGTGCGCGCTCGGCACCGGATCCCGACGCGGCCGTCGGCGAATTCCTGCACAGCACATACGCCGCTGCCGCCGACCTCGGAGGCTGGGACCGCGCAGCGCTCGAGTGCGATCCGCACCGGTGGAGTTCCCACCGTTAGAACACCCACCCGACCTCGCCGGGCACGGTCCCCCGAATGGAGAACGAACTGGATTCGGACCGGGCCCGGGCGGCCTCGGCTACGCGAGGTGGCACGCCACCTGACCGCCGCCGGGGACATCGGTGACCGCGGGGACCTCGGTGCGGCAGCGGTCGGTCACCAGTGGGCAGCGGGTGCTGAACGCGCATCCCGACGGCGGGTTCGCCGGGTCGGGCAGCTCGCCGGTGAGCCGGATCCGGTCGCGGTCGCGTTGCCGGCGCGGGTTCGGGACGGGCACCGCGGACAGCAGGGCCTTGGTGTAGGGGTGCGCGGGTTCGGCGAACAACCGCTCCGACGGCCCCCACTCGACGATCTTGCCGAGGTACATCACCGCCGTCGTCTGGGCGATGTGCCGCACCACCGCCAGGTCGTGGGCGATGAACAGGTACGCGATGCCCAGCTCCCGGGACAGCCGTTCGAGCAGCGCGATGACCTGGTTCTGGGTGGAGACGTCGAGTGCGCTGACGGCCTCGTCGGCGACGATCAGTTTCGGTTCGACGGCGATGGCGCGGGCGATAGCGATCCGCTGACGCTGGCCGCCGGAGAACTCGTACGGGTACCGCTGCGCGTGCTCGCGACGCAGGCCCACCTGTTCGAGCAGGTCCCCGACCCGTCGCCGACGGGCGTCGGCGTCGAGTTCGGTGTGCACCTCGAGCGGCTCGGCGATCGCGTCGCCGACCGTGCGCGCCGCGTCCAGCGACGAGTACGGATCCTGGAACACCATCTGCATGTTCCGGCGGGCAGCACGAAGGTCGTTGCGGGACAACGAGGTCACGTCGACACCGTCGAGCATGACGGTGCCCGCGGCGACGTCCACCAAACGCAGGATGCCGCGCGCGGTGGTCGACTTCCCGGACCCGGACTCCCCCACCAGCGCGAACGTTTCGCCCGCGCGGATGTCGAAGCTGACGTCGTTGACCGCCCGCACCGTGCGCTTGCCACCGAAAAGAGCCGACCCGCTGCGAAACTCCACGTTGAGTCCCCGCACACTGAGCAGCGGGGCCTCCTCGCGCGACTGGACGTCGACGGTCATGAGCATCCCTCCAGGATCAGTTCCTCAACCCTCGCACAGCGCGACAGTCGTTGCCCACCAGCGAGATCGGTGAGGGAAACGTTGCCCTCACACACCGGCTGCCGGTACTCGCAGCGCGGCGCGAACCGGCACCCGCTGGTGATCGTGCCCGGGACAGGCGGGGAGCCGGGAATCGTGTGCAACTCGGCGCGGCCGTCGATCGACGGCACCGACTTGAGCAGGCCCTCCGTGTACGGGTGACGGGGCGCGTCGTACAGCTCCGCGGTGTGCGCCCGCTCCACGACCTGTCCCGCGTACATCACCACCACTTCGGTGCACAGGTCCGCGACGACACCGAGGTCGTGGGTCACGAACAGCACTCCCATGTCGAATTGCGCTGCCATGTCGCGGATCAAGTCGAGCACCTGCGCCTGGATGGTCACGTCCAGCGCGGTCGTCGGCTCGTCGGCGATCAGCAGTTTCGGCTCGCACGCGAGGGCCATCGCGATCATCACCCGCTGGCGCATGCCACCGGAGAACTCGTGCGGGTACTCCTTCACCCGCCGGGCCGCGTTGGGGATGCCAACCAGGTCGAGCACCTCGGTGGCACGGGCGAGCGCCGCCTTGCGACCGACGCCGCGGTGCCGTCGGACCACCTCGGCGATCTGGTCGCCCACGGTGAACACCGGGTTCAGACTCGTCATCGGCTCCTGGAAGATCATGGCGATGTCGTTGCCGCGCACCGACCCCAGTTCGCGTTCCGACGCCGCGAGCAGATCCTTGCCCTGGAACAGGATGCGGCCACCGGTGATCCGCGACTGCCGCTGCGGCAGCAGCCGCAACACGGTCGAACAGGTGACGCTCTTCCCGGACCCGGACTCGCCGACCAGGCCGACGAGGTCACCGGCCCGGACGTCGAAGGTGACGTCCTGCAGCACCGGCGTCCACCCTCCGTGGGTGAGGAACTCGACGCCGAGCCCCTCGACGGACAGCAACGGGGTCCCGCTCATCGCTCGCTCCTGTTCTCTCGCCCGACTGAATCGCGGATGCCGTCGCCGAGGGTGTTGCACGCCAGCACGGCCAGGATGATCGCCACCGCCGGAATCAGCACCGGCCACGGCGTGTAGTTCCACGCCTCCCGCCCCTCGGCGAGCATCCGGCCCCAGCTCGGGTTCGGAGGCTGCACGCCGAGGCCGAGGAAGCTCAGCGACGACTCCGACAGCATCGCGAATCCGCACGCCAGGCTGATCTGAACGATCAGCGGCGAGAAAATGTGCGGCAGAATGTGCTTGCGGATGATCCGGCCGGTGGGCGTGCCGATACTGCGGGACGCCTCGATGAACGTGTCCTCGCGCACCGAGATCACCGCACCACGGACCACCCGGTAGAACCGGGGCGCGAAGACGATGCCGATCGCGATCATCGCGTTGGTCAGGTTCGGTCCCATGACGCCGACGATCGCCATCGCGAGCAGCAGCGGCGGAAAGCTGAGGAAGGCATCCGCGACACGCGAGATCACCGCATCCCAGCGCTTTCCGAGGAAGCCTGCGACCAGTGCGGGAACCACGCCGATCACCAGTCCGACCGAGACCGAGATCGCGGCCGCGGACACCGCGACCCGCATCCCGTACATCAACCGGGACAGCGTGTCCCGGCCGAGGTTGTCGGTGCCGAGCAGGTAGCCGTCGCTCAGCGGCGGCAACCGACGCGCCGTCAGGTCCTGGACGAGCGGGTCGTGCGGTGCGATGAGCGGGGCGAGCAGACCGACGACGGTGATGACGATCAGGAACACCGCCGACACCAGTGCCGCGCGGCGGCCACGGAACCGGCGCAGGAACCGCCGGCGCGGCGACTCCACGCTGTCGGCGACGGATTCCGCAGAGACCGACGAGGATTCGTCCAGTGCGGTCATGCCGCCCTCCTGGTCTTCGGATTGAGGTAGCCGTACGAGATGTCGACGATCAGGCTCATGACGACGGTGGCGAGCACACCGAAGATCACCACCCCCTGGATCGCGGGCAGGTCTCCGGACAGCACCGACTGAACCGCGAAGTCGCCGAGACCCTTGAGCCCGAACACCGACTCGATGACGGCCGTGCCGCCGAGCAGGAAGGCGATCTGCATGCCCAGGACGGTGGCCGTCGGGATGAAGGCGTTCTTCAGCGCGTGCTTGACCAGGACCGTGCGACGGGGCAGCCCCTTCGCGGTCGCGGTGCGGACGTAGTCCTGCTGCATCACGTCGATCATCGAGCTGCGTAGCTGGCGGGCGATCTCCGCGGCGGCCGCGACACCGAGTGCGATCGCGGGCAGCAGCAGATGCGACAGCCACGGCCACAGTCCCTTGTTCAGGGGTGCGTACCCGGTGGCGGGCAGCATCTTCAGGTTCATCGCGAACAGCATCACCAGGAGAAGCGCGAGAACGAAGTTCGGGGTGGCGACCCCGAGCGTCGAGCCGATGCTGCTGACCCGGTCCTGCCAGCTGCCGGGCCGGCTACCGCCGACGATGCCGGCGGGAATCCCGATCAGCAGCGCGATGACCACCGAGACGATGGCCAGCGACAGGGTCACCGGGATCCGGTCGACGATCATGTCCAGCACCGGCGCCTTGTAGGTGAAGCTGGTGCCGAGGTCCCCCTGCAGCAGACCCGTCAGGAAGTTCACGTACTGCACGACCACCGGCCGGTCGAGACCGAGTTCCTGCCGGACCATCTCGATCTGGTCGGGGGTCGCGGACTCCCCGGCGATGCGGTGCGCCGGGTCCCCCGGGATGAGGAAGACCAGGCTGAAGGTGATCGCCGTCGCGATGAGCAGCAGCGGTATCACCGCCAGCAGCCGGCTGGCGATCAGGCGTAACACGAAACGGTCCTCCTCGTCGGTGGGCGGGTCACTGCGCGGCGGCGATCCCGACGCCGCCCCATTCGTCCATCGCCCGGTACGGCTGGTAACCGACGACGCGATCGGTGACGATGCCGCCGAGGTCCGCGAAGGCCAGAGGCACCATGGGCGCCTGCTCCATCACGGCCGCGGAGGCCTCCGCGATCCGCTCACCGCGGACGGCGGGATCGGATTCCCGGTTCGCGGCGTCGAGAGCCTCCTGGAACCCGGGCATCGTGTCCTTCGACGGATTCTGCGGTGACGTCGGCGAGTAGTAGGTGGTCAGCAACAGTGACGGATCGGCGCGGCCGACCACGGTGGTCAGGACGGCGTCCAGTTCGCCCCGGTTGAACACCGGCGACATCTCCTGCGGGGTCATGATGCGGATCTCCATCCGAACGCCCACCTTCGACAACTGCTCCTGCACGATCTGGGCGATCAGCTGGTTCTCGGGCAGATTCATCACACCCGCGGTGAAGGTGAAGCCATTCGGCACACCGGCCTCGGTGAGGAGCTTCCTGGCCGCCTGCTCGTCGTAGGTGTACCGGTCCGCCAGATCGTCGTTGTAGGCGAAGTAGCCGGACGGGAAATTCTGGCTCGCGGCCTCACCGTGACCTTCGAGCGCGGCCTGCGCGATGACCTCGCGGTCGATCGCCCGGGTGACGGCCCGTCGGACGTCGACCTTGCCGAACTCGCTGCGCGTCCGGTTGAAGTGCAGCACATAGTGGTTGAGGCTGGTCTGCACCTCGGCCTCCAGGCCCTGCTGCTGCGCCGGGTCGATGATCAGCGGTGTCGCGATCGCGGCGTCCATCTGGTCGGACGACAGCGCGGCCAACCGGGTCTGGGGGTCGGCCATCACGGTCCAGCGGAAGGTGTCGGCCTTCACCGACTCCGGGTCCCAGTAACCGTCCCAGGACGCGAACTCGTATTCCGCGCCCGGGGTCGAGCGCGCCACCGTGTAGCGGCCGGCGCCCACCGGGTTCAGGACCAGCGCCGCGTCCTTCTCCGGGGTGCCGAAGGCGGCGGGGCTGACCATCATTCCCGGCAGGTCCGACAGTGTGAGGACCAATTGGGCACCCGGACCATCCAGCCCGAGCACCACGGTCCGCCGGTCGGGCGTGTCGATCCGGACGACCGGCGCCAGCATCGTGGTGGTGATCGAGTCCGGCTGCTTCGCCCGTTCCAGATTGGCCTTGACCGCGGCGGAGTCGAAGGGCGTCCCGTCCTGGAACACCACCCCGTCCCGCAGGTGGAACATCAGAGTCGACCCGTCCGCGGAGAACTCCCACGACTCCGCCAGCCCGGGAACGGGATTGGCGTCCGCGTCGCGGTGCACGAGCCGGTCGTAGACCTGGGCGAGCAGGATGTTGTCCTGCGCGACCTTCGTCTTGTGCGGATCGAACGAGGACGTGCCGTACGTCGTTGCGTAGCGGAACGTCGCCGTCGGATCGGTCTCCACCGAACCCGACGAGGACGCTGTCTCCGTCGAACTCGAACATCCTGCCAGCAGGGCAACGGACAGCCCGATCGCGGCAATCATCCTACGAGACAATGTCACTCTCCCCCATTCACCTACCGTCGTTCTGGAAACCCCGATCCGAACCGGTCGAGGAACGCGCGATTCGTTCAGTTCGCGGCAACCCCGACGCCGCGCCACTCGTCGACGACCCGGTTGGGTTCGTATCCGACGACCTGGTCCGAGGTGATCGCCCCGAGCTGTGCGAAAGCGATCGGCAGCATCGCGGCCTGGTTCATGAGCACCTCGTTGACGTCACCGAGCAGCGCGGCCCGCTGCGCCTCGTCCGTGGCCCGGTTCGCGGCGTCCATCGCCTCACGGAATCCCGGGATGTCGTCGTGGGACGGGTTCTGCGCCGAGTTCTGACCGTAGAACGATGTCAGCAGCAGCGACGGGTCCGCACGACCCACCAGCGTCGTCAGGATCGCGTCGAGTTCGCCGCGGTTGAACGCGGGGTTGAGGTCGGTCGGTGTCATCGACCGGATCTCCATCGTGATGCCGACCTTCGCGAGCTGTTCCTTCATGATCTGACCGATCATGGTGTTCTCCGGCAGGTTCGACACGCCTGCGGTGAACGAGAATCCCGCGGGGACACCGGCCGTCGTCAGCAGATCCTTCGCCTTGGCAGGGTCGAAGGGGTACTGGCCGTCGAGCGCGTCGTCGTGCGCGAAGTAGCCCTTGGGGAAGTTCTGGCTCGCCGCCTCCCCGTGGCCCTCCAGCGCGGACGCGACGACGGCGTCCCGGTCCACGGCGTGTGCGAGGGCCTGGCGCACCTCGACCTTGCCGAACTCGCTGCGCGTCCGATTCAGGTTCAGGACGTAGTTGTTCAGGCTCGTCTGCACCTGGGCATCCAACCCCTGGCTGGTCGCCGAGTCGATGGACTGGGGGGTCGCGATGCCGGCATCGAGCTGTCCGGACGCGACACCGCCGACGCGGGTCTGCGGGTCGGTCATGACCGTCCACTGGAAGTTCGCGGCCCGTACCGCTTCCGGATCCCAGTAGCCCTGCCGGGCCGTGTACTGGTACTCGGCACCGGGCTGCGCCTTGACCACCGTGTAGCGGCCGGCCCCGACCGGGCTGAGCACCAGGGCCGCGTCCTTCTCCGGTGTGCCGAATGCGTTCGGGCTGATCATCATTCCGGGCAGGTCGGACAGCGTGAGGACCAGCTGCGCGCCGGGGCCGCTGAGCCGCAGCACCACCGTCTGTGCGTCCGGCGCGTCGACGGCGGCGATGCCGGCGAGCATGGATGCGGTGATCGAGTCCGGCGCCAGGGCACGTTCCAGGTTCGCCTTGACGGCGGTCGCGTCGAGCGCGGCGCCGTCGGAGAAGGTCACACCCTCGCGCAGCTTCAGCGTCAGCGCGGTTCCGCCCGCGTCGAACTCCCACGACTTCGCAAGTCCGGGTACCGGATTGCCGTCGATGTCACGGTGCACGAGGCGGTCGTAGACCAGGTTCAGCATGGTCGAGTCGCTGGTGATCTTCGTCTTGTGCGGATCGAAGGAGGAGGCACCGTAGGTGGTGGCGTAACGGAGGGTGGCGGTCGGGTCGACGTCGGCGGTCGTGGCACCACCGGAATCGGTGGAACCACAGCCGGCAACGAGGGCGGCGGACACCGCGAGCGCGGCCGTCAGCTTTCGTGAGAACACAGGCATCCTTCGGTCGGGACGGGAGGGGAGTCTCGGTTCGGGCTACTCGGCGGCGAGGCCGACACCGCGCCACTCGTCGATGAGCAGGTTCGGCTCGTAGCCGACGACCCGGTCGTCGAGAGTCGATCCGAGCGCGAAGAACACCAGCGGCAGGGCCAGGGCGTTGTCGCTGACGATCCTGGACACCGCACCGATCTTCTGACCGCGCGCGGTCAGGTCGGACTCCGAGTTGGCGGCGTCGAGCGCCTCCTGGAAGCCGGGAGCGTTGGCGTGCGAGGGGTTCTGCGGCGACGCGGCCCCGTACAGCGAGGTGAGCAGGATCGACGGATCGGCCCGGCCGGTGAACGTGGTCACGATCGCGTCGGCGTCACCGCGGTTGAAGGTCGGGGAGGCGTCCGCCGGCGGCAGTGGGCGCAGCTGCATGTCGATGCCGACCGCGGCGAGCTGCTGCTGCACGATCTGCGCGACGAGCTGGTTCTCCGGCAGGTTGAGCAGGATCGCGGTGAAGCTGAAGCCGTTCGGCAGTCCGGCCTGGGCCAGCAGCTGCTTGGCCTTCTCCGGGTCGTACGGGTAGGAGTCCTCGAGCCCGGAGTCGTACGCGAAGTACTGCTTCGGGAAGTTCTGGGTCGCCGCCTCGGCGTGCCCCTCCATCGCCGTGTCGGCGATGGCCTGACGGTCGATCGCGTACGCCAGCGCCTGGCGCACCTCGAGTTTCGTGAACTCGCCACGAGTGCGGTTGAAGTTGATGGCCATGTGGTCCATCCGGATCGGCGCCTCGACGGTCAGGCCCTGCTGCTCGGCGGCGTCGATCGTCAACGGCGTGATGATCGACGCCGACAGCTCGCCGGAGGCGACGCCGTTCATCCGCGTCTGTGGATCGGTCATCACGGTCCACACGAACCGCTTCGACTTGACCGCTTCGGGATCCCAGTAACCGTCGCGCGCCTCGAACTCGTACTCGGCGCCGGGCTGCGAACGGGCCACCGTGTACCGACCGCTGCCCGCCGGCGTGAGTGCCAGCGCCGCGTTCTTCTCCGGGGTTCCGAAAGCGTTGGGGTTGACCATCATCCCGGGCAGGTCGGACAGGGTGAGTACCAGCTGGGCGCCCGGCCCCGACAGTGCGAGGACCGCGGTCCGCGGGTCGGGTGTCTCGACGCCGGTGAGCACCGTGAGCATCGCGGCGGTCACCGAGTCCGGCTCCTTCGCCCGGTCCAGGTTCGCCTTGACCACCGCGGAGTCGAAGGGGGTGCCGTCCTGGAAGGTGACGCCGTCACGCAGGTGCAGCGTCAACTTGCCATCGGCGACCTCCCACGACTCGGCCAGTCCCGGAACCGGATTGGCGTCCGTGTCCCGATGCACCAGCCGGTCGTAGACCAGGTTGAGCATGGTCGCGTCGCTGGTGATCTTCGTCTTGTGCGGGTCGAAGGAAGAGGCGCCGAAGACCGTTGCGTAGTGGAACGTGGCATTCGGGTCCACCGCCGCCGTGGACGGCGAGGTGTCGGCACTGCCGCATCCGGCGAGCAGGGCGGCCGTGAGGCCAAGGGCAACAACAAGTCTGCGTGACATACACATTCCTTCGCGAGGCGCACCCGTGCCGTGGTGAAGGCACGCGGGAACACACCGAATCCGTCGGTCTGCCGCGAACGTATGCGGTGTGACGGGGAGCACTTTCATCCCGTCTCGCTCAGTGGGACCTGAGCGAGCGCGAGAGCCGCCGTCCCTGATCTCCCGAAGGACCGGCGCGCCCCGGTCCCACCCCGCGGGACCGGCCCGCCGGGTACGGTCCCCCGAATGGAGAACGAACTGGATTCGACCCGGGCCCGCGCGGCCGCGGAGGCGGCACTGGCTGCGGCACAGCAGGACGGCAAGCGGATCAGCGTCGCCGTCGTCGATCATCGGGGCCACGACGTGCTCGTGGTTCGCGGGGACGGCGCGCCGTGGTTCACCGCGGGCGTGGCACGAGCGAAGGCCGCCACGGCCGCGCTGATGGGGGCGGCGTCCGGCGATCTCGCCGGACTGCGGGCGGCCCACCCGGAGTTGATCGACCTGATCGGCGCGCAGACCGCGCAGCCGATGACCACCCTCGCGGGCGGGGTGCCGGTGCGCCTGGCCGGCGTGGTGGTCGGCGGAATCGGGGTCAGCGGCGCCGACCCCGACGAGGACGTCGCGTTCGCCCGCGCCGGTCTGGCCGCGCTCCGGGCAGTCGGCGATCAGCCGCCGGCGTGACCGGAGATCAGTCGATGTCGTAGACCACCGAGACGGTGACCGTCAGCTCCTGTGTTCCCGGTTCGACGGGCGTCGACGCGACCTGATCGGACTGCATCCGCCCTGGCAGCGGACCGGGTGGCGCGGCGGCGACCTCGCTGATCCACCGCACGCCCCCGAGTTCCACCCCGGCGGCGTCGGCGATCTGACCGGCCTGGGCCTTGGCCTGCTCGACGGCCTTCGCGCGGGCCTGGGCGCGGAGGTCGCTGTCGTCGCCGATGGAGAAGGTCATCTGCTGTACCCGCACCGCGTCGCCGGCCGCGGCGGCCGCCGCGTCGATCAGGGCGCCTGCGCCGGCGATGTCGTGGACGGTGGCGGTCACCTGGTTGGTCACCTGGTAGCCGGTGATGTCGGTCGACGCAGGCGCGAACGTCGGCTGCACCGAGAGTCCGCTGGTGGCGATGTCCTTCGACTCGATGCCCCTGGACTTGAGGGAATCGATCAGCGCGGTTGCCTTTTCGGCGTTCGAGGCGAGGGCGGCTTCGGCGGTCGCGGCCTGGGTCTGCACGCCGAGAACCACCGTGGCGGTGTCGGGTGCGGCGGTGACCTTGCCGACGCCCTGTGTGCTGATTCCCGGTGGCGGAGACTCGGTACCACCGGTCGCGGTGTCCGCGGCGCAGCCCGCCACCAGGACCACACTCGCCGCCGCGGCCGCCGCACCCACCGCCCGCAGGGTCGCCGGGTGTGCTGCCCGCCAGGTTGCCATGCCCAACTATGACCCAGCGGTCTCGGTCCCGGGGCGGTATCCCGCCCGGCGTGTCCCGATCCAGGCCAGGGCCGCTCCGAGCGCCACCGTCGTACCGGCGAACAGAACCATCAGGTTTCGGGTGTCGAGCAGACCCGGTCCCGCGGTGCCACCGGTCTCGATCACCGCAACGGGGGCGGCCATCGTCGTGGACATCGCGTCCTGCTGCACGCCACTGCGGGCGGGGATCGCGTCGATGCCCTTCGTCAGCTGTTCACCGAGCTGCGTGGACACCGACTTCAGCTGCGAGACCCCGGCCAGGATCTGATCCGTGGTGCTGCCCAACAGTTCCGGGGCCTGCGCGGCGATCGGCCCGATCCCCGACTGCAGTTGGCCTCCGGCCTCGGAGAGCTGGGCGGACACCGACTCGAGCTGCCCGAAGCCGCTGCCGATCGCGCTGCCGAGGTCGGTGTCCGGTCCCACGCCGGTGCCGAGCAGTCCGGTGATCGCGGTCAGCTGCCGGGACAGTTCGGCGAGGTCGGCCGACGTGCGCTCGAGCGAGTGCGCGGCGTCCGCGTCGAGCCCGACGACCCGCGATGCCACGGCGTCCAATCCCGTTTCGAGGCGACCGACGCCGGTCGTCACGTCACCGATCGTCACCCCGAGTTCGGTCAGTCGCGTGGACAGTTCGGTCGCAGGCCCGCGGGCCTGCGACACCATCCCCGACACCTGACCGGCGACGTCCACGAGCTGGTTCGCGCCGTCGTTCGCGGTCTGCAGGTAGGGCAGCATCTCCTCGACGCCGCCGAGCATCTGCCGGGCCTGGGTGTCCGCGGCCGCGGTCGCGGTGGTCAGCAGTTGGGCGGGCAGCATCGCCTGCTGCAACTGCGCGCGCGCCGACGCCATCCCCGACAGCAGGTTCCTGATGCCGGTGGCCGAGGTGACCTCGGAGACGGTCGCCGTCAGCCGCGACATGGCGTCCGCGTCGGCCGCGGCGCCGCGCCGCACCGACAGTTCTGCCTGCCGCGGGGTGGTGCTCCCGAGCGAGACGACGGCGTCGGAGAAGTCCTCCGGAATGGTGACGGCGGCAAGGTAGTTCCCGGCCGCTGCGGTGTCGGCGTCCACCACCTCCCAGCTGAAGTCCCCGGACGACTCGAGGGTGCCGATCACCCGCTCCCCCATCCCCGCGGACCCGGTGTCCTCGTTGACGATCGCGACCGCCTGCGACGACGGCGCCGGCGACCGGAGACCGAGACCGAGTCCGGCGCCGACCACGAGCACCCCCACGGTCAAGGCAAGGACGGGCCACCAGCGGCGCAGACGGGACTCGGACAGTGCGGAGACGGCCATACATCCGACCGTACGGACTGTTCCTGGCGTGGCACTGGCACGCGATTGAGAATTCCCTGGCCCGGACCGCGTCGCCCGGACCGTCCGCCGGGGTCAGCGCCCGGGGAGCGGAGCGAGCGCGGTGTCAGTCTCCGGCGTGGGTGCGCTGGACGCGGATTTGAAACGGCGGCGCACCCACCATCCGAGCGCCACCATCGCGGCCACCCCGACCAGCAGCCAGGTTCCGCTGCCGAGCGCGGATTCGACTCGCTCGTAAGAGTTTCCGGCGAGGAAACCGAGCAGCACGTTGCCGGTCCCGAAAATCAGCGCGGCGACCGCGTTGAAGGCGAGGAATCGCCGGTAGGGCATCCCGCTGATTCCCGCCAGGGCGGGCATCACGGTGCGGAGGTAGGCGACGAATCGGCCGAAGAACACCGCCGGGCCGCCGCGACGGCGCAGTAGCTCCTGCGCACCGTCGAGCCGGCCACCGGCCAGGAACGGTATCCGCAGGATGCGGGGCCCGACCCGCCTGCCGAGTCCGAAGCCGACGGTGTCGCCGAGAATTGCAGCCACCACGACCACCGCGACCATCGCCCAGAGTTGAACGTGAGCCTGACTGGCGATCACGCCGCCGACGATGGCCGCGGTCTCCCCGGGGACCACGAATCCGACCAGCAGCGCGTCCTCGACGAACACGAATGCGCTGACGACGAGATACACGACGAGCGGTTCGAGTTCCTGAAGCCGCTCCAGCAGGGCGGTCACACCGGGCCCACCTTCGGCAGGTCGAGCAGTCCGTGGCCAACGAGGTCGAACCCGCGGCGCAGCATCTCCTCGAAGGCCGGCACCCCGTCGTCGGGCCGCCAGCCGCGGTATGCGGTGTGCACGACCGCGAGGGCGGTGTTGACCACGAGCACGATGAGCAGCGGTTCGGCGGGGATGCGGGTGCCGACCCATTCGCGGATGAACCCCCTGAACGGTTCGCTGGCCGCAAGTGCCGGCTCGAGCATCGCCTGGCACTGCTCCATCATCGCCTTGCGCAGCAGAAGCTTGGACTCGTCCCGGCAGGCGACCGCGACGAGGATCTCCCGCAGCGACTCCCACAGCGGCTCGTCGGCCGGACGGGCCGCGGCCAGTGCACGCCACCGCGCCGGATCCTCCGGATCGGGGTCGAGCAGCAGCGCCTCTTTGGAGTCGAAGTAGTTGAACAGTGTGCTCTTGGAGACGCGGGCGGCAGCGGCGATCTCCTCGACACTGACCGCGTCGAACCCGCGGGCCGTGACCAACTCGAGGGCCGCTCCCCGCAGGGCGTGCCAGGTGTCGAGCTTCTTGGTCGCACGCAGCCCGTGAGTCTGGGTCATTCTTCGAGCCTACGTCCGTATTTGCACTCGGTACAAATTTGTCCCCGGTACAAAGGCAAACAAGGGGGCGTCCGGGAATAGCGCTCCGCACCCCCGGGGTTGGGGCAGGCATGGGCAGAACAGTGGTCGCCACCGCGTTCGGCGGACCCGAGGTCCTCACTGTCGTCGACGAGCCGGTACCCGCCCCCGGGCCCGGCGAGGTGAGGGTTCGTCTTCGGGCGATCGGCGTCAACCCCTTCGACTACAAGTCGTACAGCGGCGCATTCGGCGCCGACCCCGACCGGCTGCCGATCCGGCCCGGAATCGAGGCGTCCGGTGTCGTGGAGTCCGTCGGGGCGGACGCCGTCGGCCCCACCGGACAGATAGCCGTGGGCGACGAGGTGATCGTCAACCCAGGAGCACGCGGCTACACCGAACTGATCACCGTGCCCGCCGCCGTGACCTTCGCGAAGCCGCCGAACCTGTCGTTCGAACAGGCCGCCGCACTGCTCTCCAGCGGAACCACCGCCGTCGACGCCCTGACCACCGCCCGGGTGTCCGCGGGCGAGACCGTGTTGGTCCACGGCGCGGCCGGCGCCGTCGGCGGCGCGGTCGTCCAACTGGCCCAGGCCCGCGGTGCGACCGTGATCGGCACCGCCAGCAGGGCACACCACGATCATCTGCGGGCGCAGGGCGTCGTCCCGGTCGAGTACGGCGACGGTCTGCTCGGTCGCCTCCGCGCCCTCGCACCGGACGGCGTCGACGCGGCGATCGACACCGCAGGCACCGACGAGGCGATCGACGCCTCGCTCGCCCTGGTCGCCGACCGGAGCCGGATCGTGACGATCGTGGCGTTCGACCGCGCAGAGCGGGACGGCTTCCGCGCCATCGGCGGCGGCAACCCCGACAGCGCTCGCATCCGCCGCGAGGCACGGATCGAACTGATCGCCCTCGCGGGCCGTGGCGATTTCGAGGTGACCGTCGCCAGGACCTTCCCCCTCGCCGAAGCCGCCCGCGCCCACGCCGAACTGCAGGGACACCACCCCCGCGGCAAGTTCGTCCTGGTGCCGTAGGCGCCCGGGTCGGCCGGGCGTCGGCGGTGGTCGCCATGGCGACGAAGGCCGGTCCTCACCACCGTTGACACCTAGACACTTGTATGAATAACTGTCTAGTAGGGTGACCCACGTCTCATTCGTCAGGAGCAACCATGACCGCTCGCGTGTCCGTCGTCGTCGGTGGCGCCTCGGGCATCGGGTGGGCCACTGCGCAGCTGCTGCACTTCCAGGGCGACACCGTCGTGATCGCGGACGTCGCGGAGGATGCGGCCCTCGCGTGCGCCACCGAACTCGGCGAGCACGCGAGCGGCAGGCACGTCCAGGTCACCGACGAGAGCAGCGTGCGCGCGCTGTTCGACGCCGTTCGCACCGAGCACGGCGCGGTGAATGCGGTGGTGAACTGCGCGGGCGTCTCCCACCCCGGCGCCCTGGTCGACCTCCCCCTCTACGACTGGAAGGCCACGCTGGACGTGTGCCTGACCGGCACGTTCCTCGTACTCCGGGAGGCCGCGAAGGTGATGGAGGACGGCGGCGCGATCGTGGCGATCTCCTCACCCATCGGTCACCGGCCCGGCGCGGCGACGGGTGCGAACTGCACCGCCAAGGCCGGGGTACTGAGGCTCACCCGGGTGGCCGCCCTCGAACTGGGCCCGCGTCGCATCCGCGTCAACGCGCTCTCCCCCGGCTTCGTGCACACCCCACCGGCCGCGGGCGCGACCCTGGCGCCGGAGTTCGTCGAGGACACTCCGCTCGGCCGCGTCGGCGACCCGGACGACGTCGCGCAGGCGGTCGCGTTCCTGCTCTCCGAGCAGGCCGACTGGATGACCGGCGCGACGCTCGACCTCGGCGGCGGCGCCCACCTCCCGCACCCGGACGTCCTCACTCGCGTCTCGGCCATGACCGACTGAGGCGCGGGAATACCGCTCCGCCGCGTGCGTTGAGGTACGGTGAGGTAGTTGAACAATCAACTATATGACCGGAGGAGCACACCATGCCTGCCGTGACCGTCGACAACATCCTCGCGCTGCCCCGCATCGCCGAGACCGCGCCCGACGCCAACGCGCGTCCCGTGCTGTCGGTGACCACCGCACCGCGCGGTTTCGAGGGCGAGGGGTTCCCGGTTCGTCGCGCGTTCGCCGGCGTCGACCTGAAGTATCTCGACCCGTTCATCCACATGGACCAGATGGGTGAGGTGAACTACGCGCCCGGCGAGCCGAAGGGCACCCCGTGGCACCCGCACCGCGGGTTCGAGACGGTCACCTACATGATCGACGGGACCATGGAGCACCAGGACTCCAACGGCGGTGGCGGCATCATCAGCGGCGGCGACACCCAGTGGATGACCGCCGGTGGCGGCATCCTGCACATCGAGGCCCCGCCGGAGCAACTGGTGATGACCGGCGGCCTGTTCCACGGCGTGCAGCTGTGGGTGAATCTGCCGAAGAACAACAAGATGGCCGCACCGCGCTACCAGGACATCACCGGCAACAAGGTGGCCCTGCTGTCCTCCCCGGACGGCGGCGCACTGATCCGGGTCATCGCCGGTGAGCTCGACGGCCATCGGGGTCCGGGCTCCACGTACACCCCGATCACCCTGCTGCACGCGACCATCGCCCCCGGCGCGAGCGTGACGCTGCCGTGGAACCCCGAGTTCAACGCGCTGGCCTACGTCCTCGCCGGGGACGGCACCGTGGGCACCGAGCGACGGCCGGTGCACATGGGCCAGACCACGGTCTTCGGGCGCGGCGACACGATCACGATCGCGGCGGCCGACACCCAGGACTCGCGCACCGAATCCCTGGAGGTGTTCATCCTCGGAGGCAGGCCGATCCGGGAACCCGTCGCGATGGCAGGACCGTTCGTGATGAACACCAAGGCCGAGGTCATCCAGGCGTTCGAGGACTTCCAGGCGGGCCGGCTCGGATCGATTCCCGCCGCCCACGAGACATTGGAGTGACCGTGACCGGGATCGTGGTCCAGCGTGCGCGCGACCGTGCGCACCAGAACTACGGTTGGCTGGACTCGAGTCAGAGCTTCCCCTTCGCGGGGAACTTCGACCTCGCCGCCCACGCCCACGGCCTGCTGCTGGTGAACAACGAGGACGTCGTCGACATCGGTGAGGGCTTCGACACCCACCAGCACCGGGACGCCGAGATCGTCACGTGGGTACTCAGCGGTTCGCTGGTCCACCAGGACTCCGAGGGCCACTCGGGTGTCGTGTATCCCGGTCTCGCGCAACGGATGAGCGCGGGTCGGGGCATCTTCCACTCGGAGCGCAACGACCGCGTGCGCACCGACGGGTCGCGTGCCGCCGAGCCAGTTCACCTGGTGCAAATGTGGATTCCGCCGGACGAATTCGGCATCGAACCGAGCTACCAGGAACTGCCGATCGACGACGAACTCGACGCCGGCAAACTCGTGGTCGTCGCCTCCGGGTTGCCGCGCCACCGTGACGACGCCGCAATCGGCCTGCGCAACCGCCACGCCGGATTGCACGCCGCGCGACTGCAAACCGGCCGGTCGGTGACGATCCCCGACGCGCCCTATGGGCACCTTTTCGTCGCTCGCGGCGCCGTCGACGTCGAGGGAGTCGGCCCACTCGAACACGGTGATTCCTTGCGGCTCACCGGTTCCGGCGGAAATCGGGTCACCGCGACCGAGGCGGCGGAGGTGCTGATCTGGGAGATGCACGCCGCCACCGGGTGACCCACCCGGACCGGGCCCGTCCGTGCCGTGAACGTCCGAATTCCGGCAACGTTCACGCATCGGACCGGTCACGACAGAGGGGAACATCACCACCTCTGGCTATGTTGAAGGACGAAGTTCACGTAGGAGGCATGCATGACGGCACCGACCACCCCGCACGTCGACGTCCGCCGCGCCGGCGACCGGCTCGCAACCCGGATCGCCTGGCTCGATTCGAAGCACTCCTTCTCGTTCGGCCAGCACTACGATCCGGACAACACCCATCACGGCGCGCTACTCGTCAACAACGACGACATCGTCTCCCCCGGTCAGGGCTTCGACACCCACCCGCATCGGGACATGGAGATCGTCACGTGGGTGCTGCGGGGCTCGCTGGTGCACCAGGACTCGATGGGACACACCGGAGTGATCTACCCGGGTCTGGCTCAGCGGATGAGCGCGGGCACCGGGATCCTGCACTCCGAGAAGAACGACTCGTGGCGCCTCGCCGGGTCGCCGGGCCCCGAGCATGCCGACCCGGTGCGGTTCATCCAGATGTGGGTACTGCCCGACGAGGCCGGGGTGACGCCCGGCTACGAACAGCTCGAGATCGAGGACGAACTGAGTGGCGGCGGCCTGGTCGCGGTGGCGTCGGGCATGCGCAAGCATCGCGGACAGTCCGCGATCACCATCAACAATGCGGGCGCCGCGCTGTCCGTCGCCCGGATGCGCCCCGGCGACAGCATCACGCTGCCGGAGGCGCCGTACCTGCACCTGTTCGTCGCGGAAGGTGCCGTGGACCTCGAGGGCGCCGGACGATTGTCCGAGGGCGACGCGGTCCGGTTCACCGCGACCGGTGGGCAGCGGCTCACCGCCGCCGACGAACCCGCCGAGGTGCTCGTCTGGGAGATGCACACCCGTCTCGGCGGCTGAGTGCAGCTCCGTGCCGTGATCCCGTCGGCCGGGACGGGCGGGGGCAGGCGATTCCCCGCCTGCTACGCATGACGTCATGACGACAACCGCGACCCGGCCCCGTGGCGTCGACCCCCTGAACTCGATGATGGGGGTCCGGGTGCGCTCGATGTCGCCTGCGGGCACCGACTTCGAGGGCGAGACCGGGAACCGCTTCCACGACCACCGCGGTCACTCCACACTGGCCTCGGTCGGGGTGCTGGCGGACTCGGCCGTCGCGGGGGCGTTCTTCGCGTCCGTGCCGACCGGCAGCCGGACGGTGGTCTCCCAGCTCACGGCGGTCACCGCCGCACCCCTTCCGGCCGACGGCGTCGTCACGGCGCGCGCCCGCACCGAACACCTGGACCTGGCCACCGGAACAGGACTGTCGGGAGGCCGCATCACCAGCGACGACGGCACCACCTGCGTCCAGCTGCTGGCCCGCAGCGTCGTGGTCAGCCGCCCGGCCCAGGACGACGTGCACCTCGCTCCCGGACCCACCACCACCTTCCCCGAGCCGGAACCGGCGACTGCGGCCGCCGAACTGACAGGCATCGAAGGTCGGGCAATCGTGGAGGGGATCGCCGCAGGCACGGTCTCCCGCGGACCGCTTGCCGGGCTGATCGGCCTGTCCGTCGACGCCGTCGGCGACGACACCGTCACCGCCCGCCTGGACCCGCAGCCGTGGATGAGCAACCAGGTCGGCTCGGTACAGGGCGGAATGCTGTTCGCGGCCGCGGCCCTCGCGTCGGGTCTGGCCGCCCAGACCCGCACCACACCCGGTCAGGAGCATCACCTACAGGACCTGACCATCGACTTCGTCCGCTCTCCCGCGGTCGGCGGGCCGTCGATCACGATCGAGGCGCGGGTCGTCCGGGCCGGGCGAAGGATCGTCCTGATCGAGTCGCGGCTGCTCGACCCGGACGGGCGACTCCTGGCCCGGTCCGGCTCGAGCGCGCAGCTCCGTCAGGGCGTGACGGGCAATCCCTGAACCGGGATCACGTCCGATGCAGCCGGACTCCGTTCAGGACCAGGTCCGCAAGGTGTCGCACCAGCGCCTCACCGTCGAGCACGGGGCCGGCGAGGGTGTGCATCATGACCGCGCCGCGCAGGGTGTCGAGGACGGCGGCACCGTCGACGTCGGGCCGCACCTCGCCCGCCTCGACACCGCGCGCGAACACCTCCGCGTAGCGATCCCGGATCGGCGCGATGAATTCCTCGTCCGCCCGGCGCTGCAGTTCCGGGTCGGCGACCATGTCGGCGACGAGCCCCGGTAGCCCGCGCCGATATTCGGCTCGCGACTGGTGCTCGACCATCTCCCGGATCATGGCGGTGACGGTGTCCGCGAACGACATCGACGGGTCCGGCCGCGCACCACTGGCCTGCCGGGCGAACAGAGCCTCCTGCACCAGCGCCGCCTTCGATCCCCACCACTGGTAGAGCAGGGGCCTGCCGACCCCGGCGCGGCGGGCGACGGCGGCCAGCGTCAGTGCGTCGTAGCCCTCCTCGGCGAGCAGGGACCGGGTCGCGTCGAGCACGGCCCGGTGTCGTTCCGGATCCCGGGGGCGCCCCGGGGACTTTTCGTCGTTTCCGCCCACACATTTACCTTACAAGCTGTACGTTAATTCTGTTCGGTTGCGCCGCAGAGTTTCTGGAGGGACATGCACACGATCGTCCTGGACCGGCCCACCCCCGACATCCTCGTCGCGACGTTGAATCGGCCCGAGCGCCTCAACGCGCTGAACCCCGCCCTCGTTTCCGACCTGCACACCCTGCTCGACGACGTCGCCGCGGACACCGCGTGCCGGGTACTCGTGCTGACCGGCGCGGGCCGCGGGTTCTGCTCGGGACTCGATCTGTCCGAACCCGCGACCGCGCCCGGAACGGAGACCTTGAGCCGGCCCGCCGCGGGAATGCGTACCCAGGAGTTCATCGCGTCGCTCGTCCCCCGGATCCAGCGACTGCCGCAGCCGGTCATCGCCGCGGTCAACGGCGCCGCGTACGGCGGAGGGATGGCACTCGCCGCCGCCTGTGACCTTCGGATCGCCTCCGCGACGGCGCACTTCGGCACCCAGTTCATCCGGCTCGGACTCTCCGGCTGCGACATCGGCATCAGCTATACCCTGCCGCGGATCGTCGGATCCGCCCGAGCGTCCGAGCTGATCCTGACCGCGCGCCGAGTCGACGCCACCGAAGCCGAGCGGATCGGCCTGGTCTCCCGCGTCGTGCCCGAAGCCGAGCTCCTCGACGCCGCGCTCGACCTCGCCGAAAGTCTCTGCGAGCACAGCCCGTTCGGGCTGACCATGACGAAGCAGGTACTGAACGCGAACGCGGACGCCGCCAACGTGGACGCGGCGATCGCGTTGGAGAACCGCACACAGATCCTCGCCGGGACCGGTGGCGACGAGTTCGCCGAGGCGGTCACCGCGTTCATGCAGAAGCGTCGGCCGCGCTGGTCGACCCGCCGGGATGCCCCCGGCACCCGGAACACCGAAGGAGCCCGGTAAGTGAACCGCACCAAACTCGACTCGCTCTTCGACCTCAAGGGCCGGACCGCCATCGTCACCGGCGGCACCCGCGGGATCGGCCTCTCGATCGCGGAGGCCTACTCCGTGTCCGGCGCCAACGTCGTCGTCGCGAGCCGCAAACCCGATGCCTGCACGACGGTCGCGAACCATCTGAACACGCTCGGAGGCAAGGCCATCGGCGTCGCGACCCACACCGGCGACCTCGATGCCCTGACCTCGCTGGTCGACGCCACCGTCTCCGAGTTCGGAGGTGTCGACATCGTCGTCAACAACGCGGCGAACCCGCTCACCCAACCTCTCGGCGCGTTCACCCCCGAAGCGTGGACGAAGTCGTACGAGGTGAACCTGCGCGGGCCGGTGTTCCTGGTGCAGGCGGCGCTGCCGTATCTGGAGAGGAGCGATCACGCGGCGGTGCTCAACGTGATCTCCGCGGGGGCGTTCATGTTCTCCCCATCGACGGCGATGTACTCGGCGGGCAAGGCCGCCCTGCTGTCGTACACACGGTCGATGGCGGCCGAGTACGCGAGCCGCGGCATCCGGGTCAACGCCCTGGCACCGGGCTCGGTGAACACCGACATGGTCCGGGCGAACCCGCCGGAGTTCGTCGACGCGATGGCGTCGGCCTCGCTGCAGCGGCGCATCGCGGACCCGGACGAGATGGTCGGCCCGGCGCTGCTGCTGACCTCCGACGCGGGCAGCTTCATCACCGGGCAGGTGGTCGTCGCCGACGGTGGACTGGTCGCCCACTGACGACCCTGATCCTGCCCGCTGGTAGACAAAGGGTCATGACCTCCACCGATGCCCCGCGAGTCGACCGCCTCATGGCGATGATGGGCGCCCGCCCCGGCCCCGTCGAACCCGGCCGCACCGAGCACACCCAGGAGGTCGGCCCCCGATTCCACGACCACCGCGGCCGCACCATCCTCGGGTCGGTCGGCGTGCTCGTCGACTCGGTGCCCGGCGGCGCCGTCGGGGGCCTCGTTCCGGCCGGAACGCAGACGGTGCTCTCACAGATCACCGCGACGCTGGCCGCACCGCTGCCCGATCGCGGCGCCATCGTGGCCCGCGGACACGCCGTTCACCTCGATCTCGACACCGGGATCGGCCTGTCCGCGGGCGACCTGACCGGCCCGGACGGGGAGTCCTACGCGGTGCTGACGTCGCGCTCGGTGGCCGTCAGCCGCGGCGCCACCCATGCCGAGACCGTGTTCGGCGGAGCGGCGCTGCCCGTGCCGGAGGCCGAACCGGGAACCGATCCCTCCGAGTTCGCGGACCGCACCGGGCTCGCCGTCGTCTCGGCGATCGCGGCGGGCGACATCGCGCGCGGACCCCTGGCCGGCCTCTTCGGGGTCGAGTTGACCGGCGTCGAGCACGGCCGAGTTGTCGGCGAGTTCGCGCCGCAGCCGTGGATGGCGAACTACCTCGGCACCGTGCAGGGCGGAAACCTGATCTCCGTGTCCGACCTGATGACCGGTCTCGCCGCGCAGACGCTCACCGCGGCGGGTCAGGGCTACCGCGCCCTGGACCTGCGCATCGACTTCGTCCGGTCCCCCGCGCTCGACGGCGGCCCGGTGCGGGTCCGTTCGGAGGTCGTGCGGGCCGGGCGACGCCTGGCGTTGATCGACACCGAACTCGTCGACACCTCCGGCGTCCTCCTGACGCGCACGCAGTCCAGCGTCCAACTGCTCTGACGCGCCCGGCGCCGATCCCGGCGAATCGGACGGCCCGGGGTTAGTCTGCGAAGGGTGGACGCCGAGTGGCGGCCGTGCCAGCCGAGGAGTGTCATGACGAATCAGCCGCCGAATCCCGAGGAGACGCCCGAGGGGACACCCGAGGGACAGCAGCCGCAGTACGGACCCCCCGGTTCCACGCCACCGCAGTACCCCGGCGCCCAGCCGCAATACCCCGGTCAGCCCTACCCCGGCGGCCAGCAATACCCCGGCGGCCAGCAATACCCCGGCCAGCAATACCCCGGCCAGCAATACCCCGGCCAGCAGTACCCCGGCCAGCAGTACCCCGGCCAGCAGTACCCCGGGGGCCAGTACCCCACCGGGGGCTATCCGGCGGCCGGATACCCGGCGCAGCCGCCTGCCCGGAGCAACGGCGCCGGCATCTCCGCGTTGATCCTCGGTGTCCTCGCCATCCTCGGCGTCTGGACCATCGTCGGCGGCATCGTTCTCGGTGTACTGGCGATCATCCTGGGCTTCATCGGCCGCTCGCAGTTCAAGAAGCAACGCGCCACCAACGGCGGGATGTCGCTGGCCGGCATCATTCTCGGCGCCCTGGCCGTCGTCATCGCGATCGTGTTGGTCGTGGTCGGCGTCGGCATCTTCAACAAGGTCGGCGGCCGCGACTTCGCCGACTGCATGCGCGACGCCGGCAACAACCGCGCCGCCCAGCAGCAGTGCGAGGACGAGTTCCGGCAGAACCTCGAGAACCAGTTCTCGATCACGCTGACGCCGGCGCCGCGCTGACGCACCCGTGCGTGAATTGCACCCTCACCGGAGTGACATTCACGCACTGCCCGCGGAGCCGATTCACAGCGATCTCACCGGATGAGCCCAGCCGCCTGGCAGCACGACAGGTCAGGATCGAGTCATCAACGAGATCGATCGGAGTTCAGCGTGAACAAGGATATCGAGCAGAGCCGCGCCCGGGTCAGCCGCCGGCGGGCCCTCGCCCTCGGCGGCACGGTCGGCCTGTCCGGGCTGATCGCGGCATGTGCCGGCAGCGGATCGTCGGACACCTCGACGACCTCCGCCGCGACCGCGACCACGACCGGTAGCGGGACGACCGCCGCCGGCGACGACGTGATGGCCCTGCTCGCCCAGGCCCCGCAGTGCGTGGCGAGCAAGGAGGAGACGCAGGGCCCGTACTGGTTCGACGTCGACTCGATCCGCAGCGACATCCGCGAGGACCGACCCGGCACCACATTCGAACTGGCTCTGCGCGTGCAGGATTCGGCCACCTGCACCCCGGAGGGCGGCGGCGGGATCGCAAACGCCGTCGTCGAGATCTGGCACTGCGACGCGGGCGGGGTGTACTCCGGCTTCGAGTCGGGCTCGCTCGGCGCCAACAGCGCGACTCCGCCCGCCGGAGGCGGGTTCGGCTCGATGGGCACGCCGCCGTCCGGCGAACCCCCGCAGGGCGGGATGCCGATGGGCACGCCGCCGTCCGGCACACCCCCGCAGGGCGGGATGCCGATGGGCTCGCCACCGGAGGGCGGTATGGGCGGAGGTATGGGCGGAGGCATGGAAGGTTCCGGCGAACCGGCGGACGGCTCCTACGCCGTCGGCGACACCCAGGCCGTCACCACCGACGACGGCACCTACCTGCGCGGCGCGCAGACCACCGATTCGAACGGCGTCGCGACGTTCACGACGATCTTCCCCGGCTGGTACATGAGCCGGACCACGCACATCCACATGAAGGTCCACGTCAACAAGGAGACGGTGCTGACCACGCAGCTGTTCTTCGAGGAGGACCTGCTCGACGAGATCTACGCGACCAGCCCGTACAACGAGCACACCGGCCGCGAGAACAACGTCACCAACGCCACCGACAGCATCTTCGACGAGTCGGGCATGGTGACCGTCGTCAAGACCGCGGACGGCTACCTCGGCGCCGTCAACATCGGCGTGTAGGCGCCTGCGTGCTCGTGCGTGGTTGCGAGTCCTCGGTACCCGTGAACCACGCACGAGCCGCGGAGCGGCCATGATGGAGAGCATGACGCGCTCCGGAATCGACCTCACCCACCTCGACACGGGCACCCGCGCCCAGGACGACCTGTTCGTCCACGTCAACGGCCAGTGGCTGGACAACTACGAGATACCCGCGGACCGAGCCGTCGACGGCGCCTTCCGCACCCTCTACGACCAGGCCGAGATCGATGTGCGGGCGATCATCGACGAGGCCGCCGACGGTGGCGGCGAGAACGGCACCGACACCCAGCGCATCGGTGACCTGTACCGGTCGTTCATGGATGCCGAGGCCGTCGAGCGGGCCGGGCTGGACCCGATCGCCGACGAACTCGCGGCCGTCGACGCCGTCTCGGACCTGTCCGCGCTGGCGGGCCTGCTGGGTCGCCTGCAGCGCACCGGGGTCGGCGGGGCGATCGGCAACTACGTCGACACCGACGCCAAGAACTCGGCGCGGTACCTCGTCCACCTGACCCAGTCCGGGATCGGCCTGCCCGACGAGTCGTACTACCGCGAGGACTCGTACGCCGAGATCCGCGACGCCTACGTGCGGCACGTCGAGGCCATGCTCGCCCTGGCCGGCCGCCCCGACCCGGCAGGCGCCGCCCGACGCATCCTCGACCTGGAGACGGCCATCGCCGCAGGCCACTGGGACGTCGTCAAGCGGCGTGACGCCGAGCTGAGCTACAACCTCGTCACCCTCGCCGACCTGAGCGAACAGAACCCCGGGTTCGACTGGAACGCATGGGTTTCCGCGCTCGGCGGCACCCCGGAGACGTTCGCGGAACTGGTGGTCCGCCAGCCGAGCTTCCTGACGTCGCTGACCGAGCTGTGGACCGGACGTTCCCTCGACGACTGGAAGACCTGGGCGGCCTGGAAGGTGATCCACTCCCGCGCGCCGTATCTGACCGAGGCACTGGTCGCGGAGGACTTCGCGTTCTACGGCAAGACCTTGTCCGGCACCGAGGAGAACCGGGAACGCTGGAAGCGTGGCGTCTCCCTCGTACAGGATCTGCTCGGGGAGTCGGTCGGCAAGCTGTACGTCGACCGGCACTTCCCGCCGGCTGCGAAGGCGCGGATGCAGGAACTGGTCGCGAACCTGCAGGAGGCGTACCGCCGCAACATCTCCGAGCTCGAATGGATGGGCCCGGACACCCGCGCCGCGGCCCTGGCCAAGCTGGAGAAGTTCACCCCGAAGATCGGCTACCCCGACAAGTGGCGGGACTACTCGACGCTGGAGATCGACGGCACCGACCTGGTCGGGAACTTCCGGCGCGGGTACGCGCACGAACACGACCGGGACCTCGCCAAGCTCGGCGGTCCGGTGGACCGCGACGAGTGGTTCATGACGCCGCAGACCGTCAACGCCTACTACAACCCGGGGATGAACGAGATCGTCTTCCCCGCAGCGATTCTGCAGCCGCCGTTCTTCGACGCCGAGGCCGACGACGCCGCCAACTACGGCGGCATCGGTGCGGTGATCGGGCACGAGATCGGACACGGGTTCGACGATCAGGGCGCCAAGTACGACGGCGACGGCAACATGATCGACTGGTGGACCGACGACGACCGCACCGAGTTCGGCAAGCGCACCAAGGCGTTGATCGAGCAGTACAACGCGTTCGAGCCGAAGGCGCTGCCCGGACACACCGTCAACGGCGAGTTCACGATCGGTGAGAACATCGGCGACCTCGGCGGGCTGTCGATCGCGTTGGAGGCGTACAAGATCGCGCTCGACGGCAGCGAGGCCCCGGAGCTCGACGGACTGTCCGGACTGCAGCGGGTGTTCTTCGGGTGGGCACAGGTGTGGCGCACCAAGGCCCGCGACGAGGAGGCGATCCGTCGCCTCGCCGTGGACCCGCACTCGCCGCCGGAGTTCCGCTGCAACGGCGTCGTCCGCAACCTGGACACGTTCCACGAGGCGTTCGACGTCAACCCGGGCGACGCGCTGTACCTGGAGCCGGACCGGCGCGTGAAGATCTGGTGACGTCCCGCGCGGGCTACGAGCGGGACGCCTTCACCCGCTCGTAGTCGGCGCGGTTCTGCTTCTCGTAGCCGACGGCGTACTCGACGATCGCCTCCTCGAAGGGCGTCCCCGATCCCAGATAGCCGGCGATGGCGACCGGGTCACCGGTGCGCGCGTGCGCCTTGACCAACGCGACCGCACACAGCCGGGCGTAGACCCGCATCCCCGCGGGCCGCATCGTGGCGATGTCGAATCCGCCCTTCTTGTCCCGCAACTGACGCACGTAGAAGTTCCGCCCCAACGGCCCGCTGCCGGTGAACCAGCCGAGGAACGGGTCGGAAGCACTTTGCATCAGGCGCTGTCCCTCCACCACCCGCTGGCCCTGGTCGACGTAGTCGTACCCCTGCACGTACGGCGCAAGCACGGACCGCTGCGCCTCCTTGAGCTGCAGGAAGAGCGGATCGCCCATGGTGTCGCCGACGAACAGCGCCATCATGGACATCGTGCCCACGGAGCCGACACCGACGACCTTGCGCGCGATGTCCTGGAAGCGGTACCGCGTGACGAGCTGGCGACGGTCGGGCGCGAGCGTCGAAAGGTAGTCGGCGTAGGCGTCGGTCAGCATGCGCGTCGCCTCGACGTGACGTTCGTAGGGCAGCCGGACGATCAGCGGCGGGTCCTCCTTGATCCGCAGCCCGAGCTCGGTCTGATACGCGAACTTCTTCAGCGCACCCAACTGGGTGCGGCGCTCGGCCTTGGCGAGTGCCGCCTCGGCGACCCCGACCTGGGCCTTCTTGAACTCGCCCCGGACCTGGTCGATGACCGCCTCCACCTCGATGCGCGCGTACCAGATGTCGAGGGCGGTCATCCCCGCCGCGCGCCGCATCAGCTCGCAGTAGCTGGCGACCGCGGACAGCGCGGCGGAGCGGGCGTCGTCGGCGGTGAAGCCGTTGTCGATCGCCGCGACCACGAGCGAGGCGGCCAGCCTCTTGAGGTCCCACTCGAACGGAGCGCGATGAACCTCGTCGAAGTCGTTGACATCGAACACGAGTCGGCGGTCGGGCGCGGCGAACAGTCCGAAATTCGCCAGGTGCGCATCACCACACGCCTCGACCATCAGATCGGTGCGTGGCCCGTGCGCGAGGTCCCACGCCATGATCGCCGCAGTCCCGCGCAGAAAGGTGAACGGGGAGACCAGCATCCGCTCGTAGCGCAGCGGAACGAGTTCGGGAACCCGCAGTGCGTTCTGCTGTTCGAGGACCACGACGGGGTCGGGCCGACTCGCAGCAGGCTCCCACTGCGCGTGCGAGGTGCGTGGCACGGTCGTCCGCAGGGATTTTCCCGCCCTGCGACGCTCGTCCGCGGGTAACGGCTGGTTGGGTGCGACGCCTGCCATCGCCCGAGACTACCGTCGCGACAGCGCCCGCGCAGCGCGTCCGACGGCGGTGTCCTCAGCCGGCCAGCGCGGCGTCGGGGGCGATCCGCAGTGCGGCGACGAGCTCGCGGTAGAGCTCGTCGGACGCCATCAGCTCGGCATGGGTGCCCCGCGCCCGGATCCGGCCCTGCTCCATGACCAGGATGGTGTCCGCGTCGATGACCGTGGACAGCCGGTGCGCGATGGTCACCACCGCGCCGGTGCGGGCGAGTTCGGCGATGACGTCCTGGATCGCGGCCTCCGTTCGGCCGTCGATCTGCGCGGTGGCCTCGTCGAGCAGCAGCACCTCCGGACGCCGAACGATGGCCCGCGCCACCGCGATCCGCTGTCGCTGGCCGCCCGAGATGCTGGTGGCGGTCAGGTCGGTGTCGAGGCCGTGTTCCATCGCGCGCACCGTCTCTTCGAGGTGCACGGCGCGCAGCGCCGCCCAGACCTCGTCCTCGGTGGCCTCCGGGTAGGTGAACTGCACGTTGGACCGCACGGTCCCCGGCACGATCGGCGTCTCCTGCTCGACGTAGGCCAGCCGGGACCTGACCTGCTCGAACTGCAGCTGGGAGTACGGGACTCCGTCGAGCAGGACCTCCCCCTGCTCGGGCTGCAGAAAGCGCAGCAGCACGGAGAACAGCGTCGTCTTGCCCGCACCCGACGGCCCGACAATCGCGGTGTGCCCGCGGGCAGGGATCGCCGCACTGATCTCCTGAAGGGACGGCGCGGCACCCGGCGCGTATCGAGCGGACACGTCGACCAGTTCGAGCACCGGGACATCGGGAATCGCGACCGGTCGGAGCTCGACCACCTCACGCGGGGACCGAGGCTCCTCGATCTCCATCTCTTGCACCTCCCGGATCCGGGAGGCCGCGACGATGCCGGACTGGATCATCGCGAAGTTCGTCGCGAGCTGAGACACCGGTGGAATGGCCGTGAATGCGTAGAGCAGGAAGGCGATCAGGCTCGAGACCGCCAGCGCCCCGACGCTCACACGCCACGCGCCGAACGCGAGGACCCCGGCGATGGCGAGCTGCATTCCGCCGCTCACGACCATCCACACCACCGCCGCGGCTCGGGCCGCCCTGACGCTGTGTCGCTGGGAGTCGCGGGCATCGACGATGATCCGCTCGGCCTCGCGGGACTCCGCGCGGGACGCCTTGACCGTGCGGATCGCGCGTAACGCCCCCTCGAGTCCTCCGCCCATCCGACCGACCGATTCCTGCGCGAGGCGCTGCGACTTGCCGATCATCGGCATGAGTCCCGCGGCAGCGATCCCGACCAGGACCAGCGCACCGAGCATCGTGCCGAGCAGCACCGGGTCGAGGATCGCCATGAGAACGAGGGTTCCGACGATCGAGACGGCACTGGTGACGAGTTCGACCAGCGCCGAGGACACCGAATCCCGCAGCAACACCGTGTCCGAGGTGACCCGGGTGACCAGCTCTCCCGACGGGCGCCGCGTCACGCTCGCGATGGTGGCCCGAAAGTAGTTGCGCACCATCGACTCACGCGCGTCGAACACGACCTGGGCGGCAAGGGCCCCCATCACGTTGTGGTAGACGAAACCGAGGGTGCCGGAGCAGATGAGCAGCACCGTCAGCACGATCACCGGATTGCGGATGGAGTCGCCGGTCCCGAGGGCGTCGAGGATGACCTTGACCACCATCGGGAGCGCGAGGCCCGCAGCCGTGAAGGTCAGACCCACCGCGAGGCCGAGGTAGAGCACTCGGCGGTGCGGTCGAATGAAGGACCAGAGCAGACGGACGTTCGGCCAGGAGGCCTGCGCGGGTGAGTCAGCCATGCCCGTATTGGTACATGCATGTCCCATTCTTGTCAACGAATGTTCCCTTTCGGAATTTCACACTGTTAACGTGAACCCATGACGACCGAGGAAGCCACCGAATCGGGCACCAAAGCCCGCACACGCCGAGCCATCCTCGACGCTGCGGTCGAGGTGCTGAGCAAGAACGCGGGAGCACCGCTGAGCGAGGTCGCCACCGCCGCCGATGTGGGACGCAGCACCCTGCACCGGTACTACCCCGAGCGGGGCGACCTCGTCGCCGCGCTCGGCGGACACGCTCTCGACAAGCTGGACGCCGCCCTGGTCCGGGCGCGCCCCACCGAGGGACCGGCCGACGAGGCGATCCGCCGAATGAGCCACGAGTGCTTCGAGATCGGGCCGACGCTCTCACTGGTCTACGGCGACGTCCAGGTGTTCTCCAACGAGGCGTTCTGGGTGCGCCTCGACCGCACCGACGAACCGCTGCTCGATCTGCTCGAGCGCGGGATCGCCGAGGGCACCTTCACCGCGACCCTCAAGGTCCGGTGGATCCGGCGCATGCTGTGGTGGTGCCTGCTCACCGGCTGGGAGGCATTCGCCCACGAGGGGTACTCACGGACCGAGGCCCTCGAAGCCATCGACGAGACGGTCGCCCGTCTCACCGGCACGATATAGGCGTTGACGCGCCTGTGTGCGCGCCTGGTGGCCCGAGCCGACAGACGCGCACACAGGTGGCGAAGCCGCCTCAGAGGTTCCAGTCGCCGAGGCCGTCGCGGCCGTCGAGGGTGCCGCCGGCGGTGTTCACCACGATCACCGGGTCACCCTTGCCCGCGTTCTCGAAGAACCACTTGCCGTCCTCGGTGCTCACGTTCAGGCATCCGTGGCTGACGTTGCTGTAGCCCTGCTGGTTCACCGACCACGGCGCGGCATGCACGAAGATGCCGCTGTAAGAGATGCGAGTGGCGTACTCGACGTACGTGCGGTAGCCCTCCGGCGAGTCGATCGGCACGCCGTACGTGGACGAGTCCATGTACATGTCACGATGCTTCTCACCCACGATGTAGGTGCCGTTCGGTGTCTCGTGGCCCGGCTTGCCCAGTGACGTCGGCATCGTCTTGACCACCTCGCCGTTCCGGGTGACGGTGATCTGCTTGGTGGCGTCGTCGGCGGTCGTCACCAGCGCGTCCCCGATCCGGAACGCGGAGCGGGATCCGCCGGCCTCGACGACGACCTCGGTGTGCGCGGGCCAGAACTGACTCGGCCGCCAACGCACCTGACGGTCGCTGGTCCAGTAGAAGTGACCGTCCTCCACCTTCGGAGTGGTGCTGATCCGGATGGCGCGCTCGGCGACGGCCCGGTCCCCGATCGCCTCGTTGAACGAGATGATGATCGGCTGCGCGACCCCGACGACCTCGCCCTCGGACGGATTCAGGCGGGGCGCGGAAAAGTTCGCCGGACCGATCGACGGCACGGCCTGTACGGGCACGGGCAGACCGGGAATCTGGGGCAGCGCGACACCCGGGAGCTGCGGCAGCTCGAACGTGGGGACCTCCGGGCCGCCCGGGAACAGCGGCGCCGCCTGCGCCGGCGCGACCACCGCAGCACCGAGCGCCGTCGCACCCGCGAGTGCCACCGCGATCCGCCGCGACCAGCGAGCCCCAGCGACGTTCCGTCCGTTCGAGCGCGTACCCATTCCGTCCCCATCACATCGACCAACCAAGTGCAGCCCGACACCCCCATGGTCGAGCGCAACAATTAACACACGATTCGCCGGAATTTCGCGAATCGCGTTTCCGTTGCCCGACGCCGAAGTCACCACTCGGGCAGTTGGATGAACCCGTCCTGCAGCGCCCGGGCGAACGGGGCAGCCTTCGTCGATGCGGACCGGCCGACCTTCGACTACTTGTTCCGGATCCTCGCCAGATGGGTGTCGAGCGTCCCGACAGAGATGTAGAGCGCTTCGGACGCGACCGATTTCGGGTCCGACCGGAATCACTCGACCAGGACTTCCACCTCCCGGACGGTCAACGCGGGGCGTGTCGGTTCCGGCGCCGGTCCGGGCGTGCGCGTGTCCGGTGTCATCTGATGTGTCCCCCTCGGCTTCCGGTACCGGACCGCCGTCCCCTTCGGCAGCCCCGCGTCCATCCTGTCGCCCTCCGGTGTGTTCAGCATCACCGCAGCAACAATCCGCGAGGAGGCGACGCACCGGCACATCGGCCGTTTCGAACCCTCCGAGACGTTGCTCGGGAGGGTGGAGGGCGGCCCGGTCACCAGCCGACCGGGCACCGCCCCGGGGGAGCCTGGGTCAGGGGCGGGCCACCAGGCCCTGAGCGACGGCACCGAGGCGGGCGAGCCGCAGGTCGCCGAGCGCGGTGACGGCGTTGCCCATCCGGTTCGTGACGTAACCGAGCGAGAGGCCGGTCTCGGGATCCGCGTAGGCGCCGGAACCGCCGACCCCGTAGTGCCCGAACGCATGCTTCGGCTGCGCGCGCTTCGCGAGGAAGACGGGGTGGTAGCCGAGCCTCCAGTGGATCGGGGCGCGCAGCACGTAGTCCCGCCGGCGGGTCTGCACGGCTCCCATCCGCTCCAGCGTGTCCGTCTGCAGGAACCGGCGGCCGTCGATCATCCCGTTGTTCGCGATCGCGCCGTACATCTTCGCCAGGGCGCGGGCCGTGAAAACCCCGTTCCAGCCCGGCATCACCGCATCGTGCACCGCCGGGTCACGGACCAGCTGGTCGAACCCGTCGGGCATCGCGGCCTCGGCGAGCCCGCTCAGCGGCGCCACCCGCGACAGCACCGACGACGTCAGTTCCCACGGCATGCCGCCGGGGTTGATGTGCGGGAACAGTTTCGCGATCCGGTGCCGCTGATCCTGCGGCACCCGGTACCAGAACTCGTCGACTCCGAGCGGTCTCGCGATCTCGTCGCGCACCACGTCGACGAAGTCGCGGCCGGTCACGCGCGCGACGGTCTCGGCGACCAGCCACCCGAAGGTGACGGCGTGATAGCCGGGACCGTCGAAGCGACGCGGATCGGGCGCCTCGGCGGCGAGCGCGGCGACCACCGCGTCGTAGTCGAGCAGTGTCCGCCTTCCCTGCACCAGGCCCCTGACCTTGTGCAGTCCGGCGCGGTGGGTGAGCATGTCCCGCACCGTGATCCGGTCCTTGCCCGCGGCCGCGAACTCCGGCCAGTAGGTGGCGACCGGCTCGTCGTAGTCGAGCAGACCCCGCTCGGCGAGCCTGTGCGCGACCGTGCTCGCGACACCCTTGCCTGTGGAGAAGGACAGCGCGACCGTGTCCCGATTCCACCGGCGGTCCCGATCGGCCCACCCGGCCCAGACGTCGAGAACGAGGTCGCCGTCGAGGTACGCGGACAGTGCGCCACCACCGTGCTGCGGGCTGCGGTAGAGCGCGAAGAAGGCGTCGGCCAACGGCAGGAACCGGGGGTCGACGTACATCTGCGTCGGAGCCCGGCCGGCGTCCTCGAGCGAATGCACGCGTGCCACCCGTTCGCTCATCAGACGACGCCGGCGCGTTTGGCCGCAGAGCGCACCTGGAACGCGCCGACGATGAACAGCACACCGAAGACGATCGCGAAGATCCCGACCAGCCACATCAGCCCGGTGATGCCGGAGCCCGGCCAGATCACCAGGAACAGGCCGAACAGCAGCGCGATCACGCCCGCAACCATGGATCCGAGCCACTGTCCGCCGTTGGCCATCACCTGGAACGCCCCGATGATCTCGAGGACGCCGACGAGGATGGCCCAGAAGCCCATCAGGTAGGCGAACGCCAGCGCAGTCAGGTCCGGCCACACGAACAGGACGACACCGGCGACCACCGAGACCAACGCACCCGCCAGCCACCACACCCAGCTCAGCACGACCTTGCGGGCCTGGATCGCACGGATCGCGGACACGATGCCGTCGACGATCCAGAAGATGCCGACCACGACGATCAGCACCTTGACGGTGGCGTGCGGCCAGACAAGGGCGACGATGCCGAACGCGATCGCGACGACACCACGGACGAGAAGCACCCACCACACGTCCTTCGCAATGCGCAGGATGGCCTCGTTGGTGCCGACGGTCGGACTTTCAGTCATCGCAACCTCCCAGGACTCGGGGTGGACCGCCCTGCGCCCCACTCGTTCGCGAGCCTACTGTCGACGGGCCCCGAAAGCGTGGCGAACGCGCCTACTTCCGGTCACGATCCCGGCTGGGCTGCACCCGTTTCGGCTCCCCGGGCATTTTCGGGTACTGCGGCGGGTAGGGCAGGTCACCGAGCCCGTTCGCGGTGTCCCGCTCGGCCATGTCCAGGAGCCCGTCGAGGGAGTGCGCGACGGCGTCGATACCGGACGACGGGTCGCCCCGACGGGCGAGCAGATCGGGCACCGTCGCGATGGTGAAGTCGTCCGGTTCGACGTCGGCGAGCTCGGCCCAGGTGACCGGCGTCGACACCGTGGCCCGCGGGGTCTTGCGCACCGAGTACGCGGACGCGACGGTCTTGTCGCGCGCGGTCTGGTTGAAGTCCACGAAGATTCGCGCGCCGCGCTCCTCCTTCCACCACGCGGTGGTGACGCGGTTCGGGTCACGGCGCTCGATCTCCCGGGCCAGCGCGATGGCGGCGTGCCGGACGTCGATGAAGTCCCAGCGCGGTTCGATCCGCACGTACACGTGCACGCCGCGGCCGCCCGACGTCTTCGGATAGCCGACGAGACCGAGCTCGTCGAGCAACGGGGCGAGCAGGTCGAGCGCGACCGCCCGCGCCTCCGCGAACCCGGTGCCGGGCTGCGGATCGAGGTCGATGCGCAGCTCGTCCGGCCGGTCGGTGTCGGCGCACCGCACCGGCCACGGGTGGAAGGTCACGTTGCCCATCTGCGCGGCCCACACGACGTCGGCGGGGTGCCGCACGAGCAGCGCGTCGGCGGTCCGGCCGTTGGGGTTGGTGACCGTGCACGTGCCGATGTGCTCGGGCCGCTTGGCGGGAATCCGCTTCTGGTACACCTCCTCCCCCTCGATGCCGTCCGGGAAGCGCTGCAGGTGCGTCGGCCGCTGGGTCAACGCCGTCATGATGCCGCCCCCGTCGAACAGCGCGACCGCACGGTAATACTCGGCGAGGTGCCGTTTCGTGCCGCCGTCGGCGCCGAGCTGCGGGAACATCACCTTGTCGGGGCTCGACAACCGCACCGCGATGCCGTCGACGTCCAGCTCCAGCGCCGGGGCCTTCGCACGCCCCTGAGACGGCCGCTTCACCCCATCGACTGCCGCCATCACCTTTCTCCTGCCAGCACGTCGGCGAGGTCGTAGCGCACCGGGACCTCCAATTGTTCGTAGGTGCAACTGCGCGGCTCCCGGTCCGGACGCCAGCGCAGGAACCGCGCGGCGTGCCGCAGCCGGTCGCCCTCCATCTGGTCGTAGGCGACCTCGACGACGAGTTCCGGGTTCAGCGGCACCCACTGCCGGTCCTTGCCCGCCGACCACCGGCTGGCCTCACCGTCGTGGACGACGTCCTCGCCGACCCGCAGCGGGTCGAGGATCTCCTGCAGTTCGACCCGCCGGGCCGCTGTGAACGCGGACGCCCCGCCGATCATCCGCAGATCGTCGCCGTCGTAGAGGCCGAGCAACATCGATCCGATCCCCGGTTGACTCTTGTGCGGCCGGTAACCGATGACGACGGCATCCGCGGTCCGCGCGTGCTTGACCTTGATCATCTCCCGCTTGTTCGGGGCGTAGTGTCCGGCCAGCTTTTTCGCGACCACACCGTCGAGGCCTGCGCCCTCGAAGGTGTGGAACCACTCGGTGGCCACGTCCGGGTCGGTGGTGGCGGTGGTGACGTGGCACGAGGGTCCACCGCCCACTGCGCCGAGCAGCGCGGCCCGGCGGTCCGCGAACGGACGGGTGGTGAGGTCGTCGTCGCCGAGGGCGAGCAGGTCGAATCCGATCAGCTGCGACGGCGTCTGCTCGGCCAGCAGCGCCACCCGGCTCGCGGCGGGATGGATGCGTTCGGAGAGCGCCTCCCAGTCGAGGCGGGTACGACCGTCGGTTTCCCGTGGAACCACCAGTTCCCCGTCGAGGACGCAGCGCTCGGGAAGTTCCGCACGGATCGCGGCGAGCATCTCCGGGAAGTACCGCCCGAGGTCCTTGCCGCTGCGGGAGCCGAGCACCACGTCGTCGCCGTCGCGGAACACGATGGCCCGGAAGCCGTCCCACTTGGGTTCGTACGACCACACCGGATCCTGACCGGCAGGTTGCGGCGGCACCGCACCGGCGGACTTGGCGAGCATCGGCTGCAGCGGCGGGCTCAGGGGCAGGTCCACGTCCCCCATCCTGACCCAGCCGGCACCGATTCGCGAGGGGACAAGCCCTACTCGAGCCGGAAACCGAGCTTCATGGTCACCTGCACGTGCGCGACCTTCCCGTCGACGATGTGCCCGCGGGTGTCGACCACCTCGAACCACTCGAGATTGCGGACCGTTTCGTTCGCACGGGCGACCGCCTGTGCGATGGCGTCGTCGATGCCCTTCGGCGACGACCCGACGACCTCGGTGACGGAGTACACGTGATCGCTCATCGGTCTTCCTCACTCTTCGGTGATGCCAGACCCGTTCAGCCTATGCGCAGCCCCTTGCCGAGCGGCGGTGATCTGTGGTCAAGTTTCCGCCGGCGCTTTGCCATCCATCGACATAGGGGGACACCCATGGAGAAGCTCAAGAACTACGGATTGCTGGTCAAGTACCTGGTCAGCACCCAGTGGAAGAAGATCACCGGCAAGAACCAGACGCAGGGGTGAGGACGGCTCCGCGCCCGTGAGTGAATTTCACCCTGATTGGGGGGTGAAGTTCGCTCACAGGCGGCGAAGCCGCTACAGCCAGCCGCGACGTTTGAAGATCGTGTACAGCCCGACGCAGATCAGGGCCATCATGCCGATGGCGAACGGGTAGCCACCCGCCCAGTGCAGTTCGGGCATGTTGTCGAAGTTCATGCCGTACACGGTGCCGATCAGGGTGGGCGCGAACAGGATCGCCGCCCACGCCGACACCTTCTTGATCTCCTCGTTCTGCGCGTAGCTGGCCTGCGTCAGCGCCGACATCTCCTCGTTCTGCGTCTGCGACACCAGCGTCGCGTTGACGGTGAGGATGTTTCCCAGCAGCTGCCGGAACCCGTCCGCTCGCTCGACGACGGTGGTCGCGTGGTCGGTCACGTCACGCAGGTAGCGCTGCAACTCCTCGTCGGTCTTGTACTTCTCGAAGCCGGCGGACAGCCCCGACAGCATGCCGAGCAGCGGCTTGGTGGCGCGCTGGAACTCGATGACCTCACGGGTGAGTTCGTAGATGCGCCGCGACACCTTCGGGTCGCCGCTGAACACCTCGGTCTCGATCTCGTCGATGTCGTTCTGCAGGCCGGCCACGACGGGCGCGTAGCCGTCGACGACGGCGTCCAGGATCGCGTACAGCACCGCCTCCGGACCGAGTCGCAGCAGGTCGGGGTCGTTCTCCATGCGGGCGCGGACCGCGGACAGATCCGGCGATTCGCTGTGCCGGACGGTGAGCACGAACGTCGGACCGCAGAACACGTGCAGCTCACCGAAGTCGACTCGTTCGGTCTCGTCGACGTAGCGGGCAGCACGCAGCACCACGAACAGGGTGTCGCCGTAGCGTTCGAGCTTGGGGCGCTGGTGCGCCACGATCGCGTCCTCGACGGCGAGTTCGTGCAGCCCGAACTGCGCGGCCGCGGCGAGCAGTTGCTCCTCCGACGGCCGGTAGAGCCCGATCCACGCCATCGACGAGGCGTCGGGCAGGCTGCGCAACGCCTCGGACAGGTTGGACGGCGTCTCGATCCGGCAGCCGTCGCGGTAGACGGCGCTGTTGACGACGCTGGATTCCACCGGCGCCGAGACGATCCGCGGCGGGGGTGGCGTGTGATGCGGCGCCATCGTGTGCTCGGGCACGATCTCGTCGCGGGTGGGGTCGGCGGCGCGGCTGGGCAGCAGCGGGCGGAAGGGTCGCTTGTCACGCATGGTGGACGGCTTTCGCGTAAGGCGGATACACGGACGGCCCGTGACGGACGGGCGGTGTGGTTATCGCGAAATCGCCGCTGCGCGAAGGGTCGAACCGCTACGGTTCAGCGACGACTTCGGCAGGTACTCGGAGGTTGGCTCTTCACTGCAAGCCTCACCTCCTCTTCCCGGGCGCACCCAACGGTGGCGCGTGCAAATCCTCGAACACCTTACTCCGGAGCCACACCCGCCACCAATCACACAGATGCCGCATATCGGACGCCTCGCGCCCTCCGAATCGTCCCACCATTCGGGACCGGGACCGACGCGCGGACCCGGACCGGCACGACGGTGTCCCGGCGGGTCGTCGACGACTCGCCGAACACATCGTCGAACGAACGACGTGCCCGGCCGAAAGCCATCGCTACGGCCGGGAAATTTCGGCCAATCTGGACGCTCGATCCACTGACTGCCTCTACGCTGCCGCAATGACTTCCACCATCAACACGCAGGGCAGCGTCAGGCGGCGTGCCACTGCCGTCGGCAGCATGGTCGCCGCTCTGTTCCTGGCGGCGTTCGCTGCTGTGCTGATGCCCGCGTCCGCGCAGGCGGACCCGAACTACCTCAACTACTCCGCAGACGGCACCACCTGGGGCGACATGACCCAGATCCCCGCCCTGTCCGGCGAGCTGATCCCCGGCGCGGAGACCACCTCCACGTTCCACGCGAAGAACAACGGAACCCAGAGCGGGCGTCTGCAGGTGTACCTCGGTGCCTGGACTAAGTCCGAGAACATGCAGGCGTACGTGCGTGCCGAGATCAACGACGCGTCGGGCCAGACGGTCGACCTGGTCAACGACGTCGCCGTGCCCGGCACCGAGCTGAACAGCATCCACCTGAACCCCGGCGAGTCGGCGAAGGTGCTGCTCGTGGTCGGCATGCCCGCCGACGCAGGCAACGAGACCCAGGGCGGGACCGTGGACCCCGACTTCGCGCTCGACTTCGAACTCGACCCCGAGGCCGTCGCCACCACCACGACCCTCACCGCCGTGTCGACCACGATCGTCGGCACCTCGGTCCAGCTGACCGCCACCGTCGACCCGGCGGACGCGACGGGCACCGTGCAGTTCAAGGACGGCGCGACGGACATCGGCGGTCCTGTCGCGATCACCGCGGGGGTCGCCACCTACGACCACACCTTCACCGCCACCGGCACGCACGACATCACCGCCGTCTACTCCGGTGACTCCGGCTTCGCCACCTCCACCTCGGCTGCCCATACCATCGCGGTGTCGGCCCCCGCGGCGCAGGACACCAGCATCACCATCTCCGGCGGCAACGCCGCCAACAACGGCACGAACATCCAGCTGATCGCGGCGGTCGCACCCAACTCCGCCACCGGTGCCGTCCAGTTCACGGACAACGGTGTCAACCTGGGTACGCCGGTGACCCTCGTGAACGGGGTCGCGAAGATCAACCGCTCGTTCAACGTCGACGGTGACCACGCCATCATCGCCACCTATCTCGGCAGCGACGCCTACAAGTCGTCCGTCTCCGCGCCCCACACCGTGACGGTGTCGAGCGTGGTCACCGAGCCCGGCGGCAGCGGGTCGGCCGGCTCGATGGACACAGGCTCGCTGAGCGACCTCCTCGGCGGCTGATCCGCGAACAGCAGCCCTGACACGAAGGCCCCCAGCCGATTTTTCGGCTGGGGGCCTTCGTGATGCGCGCAAGGCGCCGGGGACGCGCGCGGTCGCGCCCCACCAAAACTCATGTGCACACTCCCGTTGAAGCACGCACACGGGTCTTCGGCGCTGAATCCTCTTGTGCACACTTCAACAGATGTGTGCATCCTCGCGGCGGTTCTCGCGTCCAGGGGTCGGCATCCGAGACCCCGCGTCCCGCACTCACCGCACGCCAATCCCCTTGTGCACAAACTCCTCACAGCACTCACACGGGTTCTCCACGCCGAATCCCCGTGTGCACACTTCAACAGATGTGTGCACCCTCGCGGCGGTTCTCGCGTCCAGGGGTCGGCATCCGAGACCCCGCGCCCTGCACTCACCGCATGCCAATCCCCTTGTGCACAAACTCCTCACAGCACTCACACGGGTTCTCCACGCCGAATCCCCGTGTGCACACTTCAAAAGGTTTGTGCACAGCGGTTTTCATTGCACAGGGGTGTTCACGTGCGCGGAACGCATCGGGAAGGGAACCGGTCAGGGGGCGCGGTGACGACCCTCGATGCGGGGCATCACGATGGTGTCCGCGTCGTGCGACGCGGGTCGCGCGTCCGCGGCGATCCCGAGGGCGGGCGGAGCGATCGGCTCGGCCACCGGGCTCGCGGCGGCGCCGGCAGCGCCGTCGTCGCCCTTGAGGGAACGGTCGCGGAACGCACCGACGAACATCGCGGCCGCGTACAGGAACAGTCCGGACACGACCACGGTCACCAGCAACGCGCGCTGCTTGCCGGTGATGACGTTGTTGACGTAGCCGAGGTAGGGGACGCTGTACCAGACCTTGCCCCGCACCTGTTCCATCACTACGGGATTGGCGTCCGGAGACGGGTTGGCATCCCCCTGGGTGACGAAGGTGCGCTCCCCCAGCGAATTCAGCCGTGTCATGACAATGCGGTGTGTGACCACCTCGGGGTTGCCGGATTCCTTCTGGAAGGTGATCGCATCTCCCACCCCGAGCGTGGTGGGGTCCTGTGGTTTCACGACGATCAACGTGCCGGGCGGGTGGGTGGGACGCATCGAGCCGGTGAGCACGGTGTAGGGCGTCGACCCCGTCAGCCGGGGAATGACGATGGTCAGGGCAAGGATCACGAGCAACAGCAGCAGGACCAGCCAGGAGACGATGCTCTTCACCCAGCTCCACACGCCCGGATCCCGGCCGTTGCCCGAGGGCGTGTCACTCATCAGCCGTGCACCGCGTCTCTCACCGCGACTGCGCCGAGAACGTGAAGGTGGCGGTGGTGCTCGCGCCCTGTGGCGCGTTGGCGCCTACGGTGCCGCGCAGGCACAGCACCTCGGTGGCACCGGGCTGCACGGTCCGCTCTGCGAACGACGCGCCGATCAGCGGGCCGGTGTACAGCGCGGTCGCACCCGTCGGGTTGCCGGTCGCCGGGCAGGCCGCTTCGCTGGCGACGGCCGACACCGTCAGGTCCAGCGGCACCGCGCTGTCTGACTGGATGCCGTTCTGCAGCCGGTACTTCATCAGCACGTTGCCGGAGTTGTAGACGGTCACCGGCGCCTGCGCGTAGCCGCCGGGCAGCATGCTCGATCCGGCGAGTGCGGTGAACGGGAACGAACCGATCCCGCTCCCGCCGACCGACAGGTCGAGGACACCGGAGTGGATGGTGCCACCGTTCACGGTCTGGCTCTGCGTCCACAACGCTCCGGTCTGCTGCACCGACAGCAACGCCACACCGGCAACGGCTGCGCCACCGACGGCGAGCCAGCGAGTCTTGTTCGACATGGCGACTACACCTGCTTCAGGGTGATGTTGAAGTTGGACAGATCCAGCCGGGCGGTCTGCGCCACGTACCCGGCGGTCGCCGGGTCGAACGTGAACACCACCTTGACGTTGACGGTCTTGCCGTTCTGCGCGGGGGTGATCACCGCGCCGCCGGAGTTCGACGGCAGCGATACCCCGTTGGCGGAGGCGGTGACCGCTGTCGCCATCGCTGACTTGAGGGCAGGGTCGCCGGTGATGGTGCCACTGTCGGCGCCGAGGTTCGCAATCAGGTTGGTTCCCTTGGCCGTCACCGTGAAGGCAGCGGTGTAGGTGACCGTGTCCCCCGGCACCGCCCGGTATGTGGTGATGTCGATGGCGCCGTTCTGGTCGGTCCAGGCCGGGGCCCCGCTCTGGGTCAGCGCCAGACTGCCGGCACCGACAGAGCCGCCGACGCCGCCACCACCCGCGTTGTACGCGGCCATGGTGCCGGCGCCGCCCGCGAGCAGAACCGTCGCGGCGGCTGCCGCGACCGCACCCTTCGTCTTCGCGTTCATCTGCTGGTCAGCTTTCGTAGGACCCCTTGCAGGGCAGAGGAATACGACATTGCGGGACCTCTACTTCGCGACCAGGACCGCGACCTCCGCCGGCACTTCGCCGGAGGTCGGGTCGACGCTGGTCTCGGTACCCGAAGCGGCGTCCACGACCGACAGCGTGTCGCCGTCGATGATCCACAGCCGATCCGAAGACGCCTCCCACTGCACCATCGCCTTCTTTCCGACGGTGGTGGTGAACACCCGCGCACCCGCCTTGTCGGTGATCGTCGCGGTCGTTCCGCTCACGGTTGCGGTGTAGGCGCCAGACGTCGAGGTGTTCGTGATTGCCAGGTCGCCGGCCGACGGCGCGGTCGCTGCCTCCTCGACAGACTCTTCCCCAGTCGTCGTGCTGGGCGCAGAGGTGGTCGTCGACTCAGTCGTCGTGGTCGGCGCCGGGGTGGCGGTTGTGGTCGACTCGGTCGTCGTGGTGGAGGCCTGCGCGGTCGGTGTTGCCGTCGTGGTCAACGGCGCGGCCGAGACGGTCGTTGTGGACGCAGCCGCGTCGGTCGTCGTGGGCGCGGCACTCGTCTCGCTCGGAGCGACCGCCTCGGGGGACGGGCTCGCGCCCAACGCCATGCGCATCGACTGCGTCTCGGTTCCCTGGCCGGACACCGAGTTCTCGCCCGCAGGGTTCGGCTGCCCCGAAGCCCCGCCCGAGCAGTAGGTGTCGAGCACGGCTCCGGACCAGAGCCCCTGGCCGTTCCACCCCGTCGACACGTTCGGTCCGTTGACGGTGTGGACCTCGACGATGTAGCCCCTCGCCGTGGTCCCCGCTCTGTACCCCGACACCGTGGTGCTGGTCTGGTTGTACGTGTCGATGACTTCGGAAGCGTTGTTGTCGCGCCGAACGATCACCCGGTAGTTCCATGCCCCGCCGAGGGGGGGCGTGCCCGTGGGCGCCGTCCACGACACCGTGGCCTTTCGCAAGCCGACGGTGCCCGAGGTCGAGCAGGTAACGTTCGAAACCAGCGGCGTCGGATAGAAGTTCGCTGCCGCCGAGAACGAACTCGTTGCCATCGCCGAGTCCGTGAACGCGGCGGTGGTCCCGACCGCGGTGAAGCCGAGCGCCGTGACACCGACCGCGCCGAGCGCAATGAGGGAGCGGGCGGGCATCAGCCTGCGGATCTGCATCGTCTGCCGAGGCTGCGTGACGAACTGCGTTGGATGGGCGTCGAAACCGCTGTGCGCGTGTGTGACCTGCTTCTCGATCGACTGGTGAGCTACGGGAGTGCCGCCGTCACCCGAGTCCGACTCGTTGTCCTTGCTCTTCGAGGCCGGCCCGAAGGCGAGCACCATGAGGCCGCCGACGAAGGCGCCACCGAGGAAGATCGCGGCGGGCGACGACAGCCATGACACGGCGTAACCGAGTCCGGGCACGCTGAAGAACACGCGGTCGGCCTCGGTCACCGGGTACGGCGAGATGTCGGCGTCCCTGTTCGCGTCGCCCTTGAGGATCAGGACCGCACCGGTGCTGTCGCCGGAGACGATGTCGTGGATGCGGTGGGTGATGCGGGTGCCCTGCTCGTTCTCGACGCTGACCACGTCACCGACGGCGAGGTCCGCGGCCGGCGTGGTTCTCGCCAGGGCGAGGGCACCGGTCGGGATGTCCGGGGACATCGATCCGGAGCGGAAGACCAGTGGCTTGATGCCGAAGAAGAAGGAGGCGGCAGCGGCCAGAACACAGATCAGGCCGGCGATCGCGCCCACGTTGAGAGCGATCTCGCGACCGCGCGAGCGGCCCGATGCGAGCGGAGCGTCGTGAATTGCCATGGCGCGCTCAGGCGTTCGTCGCGTTGAAGTTGAAGGAGGTGTTCACGGTCTGGTTCTGCACCGTCGTCGGCGCGGCCGAGTCGAGAGTCACCTGGAAGCACAGGGTCTCGCTGCCGCCGTTGGCCAGCGGCCGCGCCGTCGGGATCAGGTTGGCCACACCACCGGAGACCAGGGGAACGTTGTTCGCGATCACGGCCCCACCGCTGCAGGCCGTGCCGTTGGACGTACCGGTCGACACGATCACTTTCAGGTACGGCGCGGCCACCGACGTGGTCGAGTTCGCCGACATCGTGTAGTTGAACGGTGTCGTGCCGGTGTTCTGGACCGGCAGGGCCGCGGCCACCGACGACCCCGGAATCATGCCCGACTTGCTCAATGTCGTGAACGCGTACGCCGTGGGATTTCCCTGATTCCCGTTGAGCTGCAGGTCGATCGAGCCGATGGAGAACACGCCGGAGGTGGCGGAGGCCGAGTCGCTCCACGCGGCGAGGGTGCCGATCGCACCGAGGCCGAGCACGATCCCGAGCGAGGCAATGGCCCGCGGCCTTCCTCCGGACAGGAATGTGCGCGTCCGGGCGCCGAACCCTGACGAAGAATTGGGAACCTCATGACGGGACATGCGGTGACCTTTCGTGCGTGGTCGTGCAGCTGCGCGTGGAGCGCCGGGGTGTGAGCCGTTGGGCTCCAAGGATGTTCGTGGGGCGCCGGCCGTACGAACCGGATCGGGGGCTCGGTTCGGCCGGCCGGCGCGTCCAGGAAGCTCGCCGCGAGGGCAGCGAGCAGTCGGGTGGCTAGTTCTGCGTCAGGTTGACGTTGAAGTTCGACAGGTTCACGGCCTTGCCCTGCGCAGTGGTCCCTGCGGTGGCCGCGTCGAAGGTGAACTTCACCTGGACGGCGACGGTCTTGCCGTCCTGCGCCTCGGTGATCTGCGCGCCGGTGCCGTCGCTCGGCAGTTCGACACCATCGACGGTCGCGGTGACGGTGGGGCTGAGCGCCGCCTTGAGGTCCGCGTCGCCGGTGATGGTGCTGGCGTCCGCCTTGAGCGTCGCCTGCAGGTTCTTGCCCTTGGCTCCGACCAAGAAGTTGGCGTTGTAGGTGACGACGTCACCCGGAACGGCCTTGAAGGTCGCGATGTCGATCGCGCCGGAGGCATCGGTCCACCCGGCCGGCGTTCCCTGGGAAAGCGACAAGGTACCGGAGTTCACCGCGCCGCCGCCCACGGTCTGCGAGGAGTTCCACGCTGCCATGGTCCCGGCGCCGCCGGCGAGGAGGAGCGCCGCCGCGCCTGCTGCGATGGCGCCCTTGGTCTGCTTGTTCATGTGTGCTCAGCTTTCGTCGGACCCCCGTTGGGGGGCCTGGAAGTCGATGTTCGGATCAGTTACGTGCGCCCAGGTGTTCGTGGGCTCGGCTTCGTGCGTATCCGTGCTCGTGCGTGGGTTCGCGACGGTGGTGGCTGGCGCCCAGGAACGGCCGTCTGGCCGACGCCGGGTTCGCGATGCGAAGTGTTTACCACGCCAGCGAATCACGCCGTGGAGATTTCAGGTCATCCGTCCGAATGAATTTGGGCAGTCGTCCAAGTTGTTCCTTCATCCATCCGGCCAGAACTCCCTCGCGCATTGCAGACCTGCAGGTTTGTGTTACTCGACGACCCATTTCTGTCTTCCATTCGATGGATACCGGCATCGGATCGAGGCACGTATGGTTCCCTGCCCACCGATCGCCGCAACGCATGTACGGCACGGTTGAGCTATCGCGCCGCAATCGCGACGTCAACGCCCCGTTCCTGTCGGTCCGGACTGCTACGGTTCTCGCCGACACTGTTGTTTCGGGAAGGCGACCGCGCTGGTGCACGGCCACCACACAGCGAGGAGCACATTGACCGAGATCCCTTCGGACACCGCCGAGCCGGTCACCGCCGAGGTCCGACTGCGCCGCATCGGCGTCGTCGAGGACCACGAGTCCGTCGTGATGGGGCTCGAGGCGATGTTGTCCGACCAACCGAACCTGACCATCGCGGCCGCCGCACCGACTGTTCCCGAACTCCTCGCTGCCGGTGAGCAATTGGACCTCGTGATCCTCGATCTGCGGCTCGCGGACGGATCCTCGCCGAAGTCGAACGTCGAGCAGTTGCGCTCCGCGGGGTTGGAGGCTCTCGTCTTCACGAGTGCCGAGGACCCGTACCTGGTGCGCCTGGCCGCCAAGGCCGGCGTGCTCGGGGTGCTGCGCAAGTCGGAGCCGACCGCAACCGTCATCGCCGCGATCACCTCGGCAGCGAACGGCGAGCAGGTGGTGACCACCGAGTGGGCCGCCGCGATCGACGGCGATCCCGGATTGCAGGATGTCGGACTGAGCCCGCGTCAGCGAGACGTCCTGGCGCTGTACGCGTCCGGCGAGAAGGCCAACCGCGTCGCCAGCCTGACCGGCCTCGCCCCGCACACCGTCAACGACTACCTCGGCCGGATCCGCGCCAAGTACGCAGAGGCCGGGCGTCCCGCCCGCACCAAGACCGACCTGTACAAGCGTGCTGTGGAGGACGGTTGGTTGCCGATCCCCAAACGCGACGACAACGGATGACCACAGTGGCCGCCGGACCGGGCGCCACCGACCGGATCCTGCGCACGTTCGCGTTGTTCACCAGCGCGGGGTACCTCTTCTACCTGCTGCTCCTGTTGCCGTCGATCATCGGACAGGCCGACCGCCTCGAATCCTGGTGGACACCGATGGCGGCGGTCGCGGTGTTCGGGTCCGGGTTCGCCTTCGGCCTATCGTATCTGGCGTCCGACACCCGCACGCTGCGGATCGCAGGCGGGGTCGCCGCCACCGTCTTCCTGGTGGCCGTCGCGACCGGACTGTGGACATGGAACGGTCCCTCCCTGACCGACGGGCAGGGTGTGTGGCTGTCCGCGTTTCCCGGCGTCGCGAGCCTGGCGGCGGTGGTGGCGTGGCCACCGGCGTTCGCGTTCGGGCACATGGTCGTCGCGTGCATCGGCGTCCAGGTCTTCAATTCGATCGCCCGCGACCCACACATGACGAGTCCGCTGCTCCCCGACATCGCGTTCTCGATCATGTTCTGCACCTTGTTCGTCGGTGCCGCAGTGATGGCGCTGCGGACCGGCCGCATCCTCGACTCGACCCTGGCCGACACACACGCCGCGGCGGCGGCCGCCGCCGCCAGCCACGCGCGCACGGTCGAACGCGCGCGCTTCGACGCGATGATCCACGACGGCGTGATGTCGACACTCCTCGCGGCGTCGCGGCAGGGCACCACCGCGAGCCTGAGCAAGCAGTCCGATCTCACGCTGCGCCGGTTCGACGCGCTGCGGGCCGGTCCCGGACCCGACGACCGCTTCGACGTCACCGAGGTCATCACCCACCTGCGCACCGCGGCAGGCGATGTGGACGACGGCGTCGAACTCGACGTCCGGCGTACCCCCGGATCCGGCGCGCTGACGATGCCGGCGGAGGCTGCCCGCGCCGTCGGCGCCGCGCTCGCCGAGGCCCTGCGCAACAGCATCCGGCACGCCGGCCCCGACGCGGACCGGTCGGTGATCGTGACCGTCTCGCCCGAACGCCTCGCGGTCGAGGTGGCCGACACCGGACCCGGATTCGACCCGAAAGCCGTTCCCGCGCATCGCCTCGGGCTCGCGGTCAGCATCATCGGCCGGATGCGCAGGCTGCCCGGCGGGGCCGCCCGGGTCGTGTCCCGGCCCGGCGCGGGCACCCACGTCCACCTGGTGTGGAGCGCATCGTGACCAGTGCGGATCGCCGGGACACCCGCGACGTCCGGTCCCTGATCGGGATGACGAGTCCGGCCGCGAACGCCATCGTCGCGTTCTACGTGGCCACCGTCGTCCTGATGGCCGTGGTCTCACTCGACGGGGTCAGCGCGTTCTGGCCGATCGCCGTCGCAGTCGCCGTGGTCGGCCTCGGCGCGGTGGCCCTGATCCGTGTTCCGGGCGATCCGATGCCGCTCGGTCCGACTCTTGCTCTGATGGCGAGCGGGCCGGTCGCCATCGCTCTCGTCCTCGGCGTGTTGCCGATTCCGGTCACGAGTCCGCTGCAGACGTGGCCGCTGGGTGCGGTCACCGCGATCTATGCCTTCATGAGTGTCCGGGGCCGGACGTGGTTCGCCTGGCTGGGAATGTTGTCGACGATCGCCACCTGTGTGGTCTGGGCGGCACTGACCGGGCAGGGTTTCGCGCACGGTCTGGCGATGTCGGTCATCAATCTGGCGCCGCTGCTGATGTCCACCTTCTTCGCGTACACCATCCGTCCCTCGGCCCGGGACATCTTCGAACTGCGCATGCAGACCACCCGCCGGGCCGCCGCCGAAGCCGCCGACTCCGCGGTGCTCGAAGAACGCGACCGCCAGTTGCGCCGACTCGACGAGCAGGCCCGCCCGCTGCTCGCCCGAATCGCCGCGGGCGAACCCTTGGACGAGGACGCGCGCACGGCGTGCCGTCTGCTCGAAGCGCACCTGCGTGACAGCGTGCGCGCCCCCGCGCTGTCCGACCCCGCCGTGATCGTCGCCGCCCGGGAAGCGCGGGCTCGGGGGGTCGAGGTGACGTTGCTCGACGACCGGGCGTTGGACGGCGCCCCGGTGGATGCCCGGCGACGCTTCTTCGACCACGTCTCCGTGGAACTCACCGACGCCGTCGACGGCAGTGTGACGATCCGGATCCTGCCGCCCGGCCGCGCCGCGGCGGCGACCCTGCTGTGCAGCACACCAGACGGTGTGCGGCGCACCGAGTTCGGTCGCGACGGCCGACCGCTCACCCGGTTCGACGAGGCCCGGGGCGATTCCACCGACCCCACCGCACCTTGCTAACGATGCCCCCATTTTCACGGGCAGGAAAGTGTCGGCTGGTGAAACCAGCGCGTCCACACCTAGGTTCGAGGCACCGAGGGCCGCAACGAGGGGTCGAGCCCTCCACCGACGATTCTCCCGGGGGACCACATGACCGCTGCACTGAACCATCACGGGACGACGGCGAACGCGCCGAGGGCGCTGCGTCGACCGCAACTGTCGGCGCGCGAGGTCGAGGTACTGCTGCGGTGGCTGCGCTGCGACTCCAAGAACACCGTCGCCGCCGATCTCTACCTGTCCATCGGCACCGTCAACACCCACCTCGCGCGTGTCCGCGCCAAGTACCGGCAGGTCGGCCGGGGCGCGCCGACAAAGGCGGCACTGGTCGCGCGGGCAGTGCAGGACGGGTTGATCTCCCTCGACGAACTGTGACCGCCGCACCGTGCGGTCGCCCGCGATGAGCACCGCGAGCGAACAGGACATCGACACCCCGACCGGCATCGGTGCCGCCGAGGAGGGGATCATCCGCACCTTTGCCCGGTTCATCGGCGCTGCGGCACTGCTTTTCGGCATCCTCCTCACGCCGAGCGCGATCGCCCTTTCCCGGATCGTCCCCGACTGGTGGACGCCCTTCGCCGCGGTGATCGTGTTACTGCCGATGCTGTCCCTGTGGCCGGCGAGCCATGCCGCCGACCCGCGCTGGATTCGCCGCTGCGGAACCGCGGCCGCCGGCGGATACCTCACGGCACTGGTGTCGTGGCTGCTCGTCGTGGACGGACACATCCCGGCGAATCGCGACGTCTGGCTGACCACCTTCCCGGGGCTGGTCACGATGGCCGCGGCCCTGACCTGGCGGCCTGCGACGAGCCTGGTCTACCTGGCCGTCGGCGCGGGCACCGCGGAAGTCGTCCGTTACGTCACCCGGGAGGGGCAGGAGAACGTCGTGCTCGCCGTGGAGATCGCCTCCGTGGTCGTGTTCTGCAGCCTGTTCGTCGTCGCCACCATCGCCGCGGTCCAGACCGGGCGAACCCTGGACCGGACCATCGCCGCCACCGTGAGTCACTCCGCGAGCGCCGCCGCGGGCGCCGCACGCGATGTCGAGCGAACCCGCTTCCACGCCCTCATCCACGACCGGGTGATGTCGACGCTGCTCGGGCTGTCCCGGCAGGGCAACATCCCCGAACTGCGCGAACAGGCCGCGGTCGCAATCGCCGAACTCGACGAGCTCAGGGACAGCACGGTGGCCGAGGAGGGCTTCGACCTGGACACCGCGATCGGCTTGATTCGGGCCGCACTCGTCGAGGTGGACGGTGACGTCCCGGTGGAGGTCGACGTGCGGCACTCCGCCCTCGTCGTGCCCCGCCCCGCCGCGCGGGCGATCGCGGCCGCCGCCGCCGAGGCACTGCGCAACAGTGTGCGGCACGCGGACACCGCCACGCGGATCGCCGACCGGCTCGTCGTGATCGACGCGGACTCCGCAGGCCTGCGCGTCGTGGTCGCCGACAACGGCTGCGGTTTCGACCCCGCCCGGGTGCCCGGGTTCCAGCTGGGGATCACGATGAGCATCCGCGAACGGATGTCGACCGCCGACGGCGCTGCCGTGGCAATCCGCTCGGCGCCCGAGCTCGGCACCCAGGTGACGCTGACGTGGACGGCGACGACGTGAGCACGAATCGGAGACACCCGGGCGGGAAGGATGTCAGCGGAAGAGACATCGCCGCGAGGGACATCCGCACCCTGCTGTGGATGGATCGGCCGATCGCGAAGGTGGTCGCCATCGTGTTCTGCCTGAGTTCTGCTCTCCGCGCCACCGCTTATCTCGCCGACGCCCACCACGTCTGGCCGATCCTGGCGGCACTGCTGCTGACGACCGCGGGCGCGCTGGCGATCGTCGGTGTCCCCGGCGACCCCCCGCCGTGGCCGGTCGCCACCGCGTTGGCTGCACTCGGCCCGGTCACCTGCCTGCTGGTGCTGCCGCAGATCCCCGCACAGGGCTGGATCATGAGCGACATCTGGCACATGCGGACGGTCACGGTCATCCTCTGCTTCCTCTCGATCCGCGGCCGCACAGCGCACGCCTGCATCGGGGCCGTACTGACCATGGCCGCCTTCACGCTGTGGAGCGAGCTGACCGGCCAGGGGTGGTCCCCCGCCGTGCCACTGTCCGCGGTCATCATGGCCCCGGTGCTGATCTCGGTACTGGTGGCCGTCACCGTCCGCCCGATGGCCTTCATGGTGTTCACCCTGCGCGAGCGGGAGACCGAGCGGGCAGCGGACGAGGCCATGACCGAGGCCGTCACCGCCGAACGGGACAGGCAGTTGGCCGCCCTCGACGTGTCGGCCCGTCCCCTGCTCGAGGCGGCCGCGGCCGGGGCCGCGTTCACCGAGCGGACCCGCTCCGAGTGCGCGGTACTCAAGGAACGCCTGCGCGACACGCTGCGCGCGCCGGTCTTCGCCGATGACGAGGCCCTGTGCCGAGCGACCTCGTCGGCCCGGCACCGAGGAACCCAGGTGCTCCTGCTCGACGACGGCGGGCTCACCGACGATGCGCTCGCCGCTCGCGTCCGGGCGGCGCTGATCGACGAACTCGACGCCACCGCGGGAGGCACCCTCACCGCCCGCGCGCTACCGGCCGGGCGGGCCACCGTGGCCACCATCCTCGTCGAGGAGGACACCCGGGTGCGGCGGATCGAATTCGACGCCGAGGGCCACACCCGGGTGGAGGTGCGCACCGGCGGCGAACCAGACCCCGACCACCAGGTCCTGCAGGCGATCGTCGACGGGTGAACGAGAGGGGTTCATGCCCCTGGAAATCGCGTCTCGGCAGACTCGCGGCAAACACTTAGGATCCTCACAGACAAGCGACTCCTCTCTTGGGGGGAGCCATCACGACGCACCCTCCGAGGACATCGATGACCGCGCTGCTCAACCACGACGCCGACCGGGCCCACCCGGCCCAGCGGCGCGCCGTGTCCCGACCGCTGCGCAAACCGGTGCTCTCACCGCGCGAGGTCGAGGTTCTGCTCACCTGGCTGCGCTGCGATTCGAAGAGCACCGTCGCCGCAGACCTGTTCCTGTCGCTCGGCACCGTCAACACACACCTGTCCCGGATCCGCGCCAAGTACGCCGAGGTGGATCGCCCCGCGCCCACCAAGGCATCCCTCGTCGCCCGCGCCATCCAGGACGGACTGATCTCCCTCGACGAACTCTGATCGCCCTACGGGAAGGGCCCGGCACGCGCCCGAATCGCCGTCGACCGATCTCGGCAACCCGCCGGCATCCAGCGGCCCCGGCCGGACGACCGGTCCGGGCTACGCGGCCTGATGGCAGGCGACGTACTGTCCCGGCTTCACCTCGCGAATCTCGGGTTCCTCCGTCGCACACCGTTCCACCGCCACCGGGCAGCGGGTCCGGAAGCGGCAGCCGGTGGGCGGTGCGAGCGGAGACGGCACGTCGCCTTCGAGTGCCGGGCCTGCGAACCCCTTCTCCGGGTCGGTCAGCGGAACCGAGTCGAGCAGGGCCCTCGTGTACGGGTGTGCCGGGTCGTCGTACACCGCGACCGAGTCGCCGAACTCGCAGACCTTGCCGAGGTACATCACCATCACGTTGTCGCTGACGGTGCGCACGACGCCGAGATCGTGTGCGATGAAGACCACGGTGAGGGAGAACTCCGCCTTCAGATCCTCGATCAGGTTGAGGATCTGGGCCTGAACGGACACATCCAGCGCCGAGACCGGTTCGTCGCAGATCAGGAGTCGTGGGCGTAGCGCGAGCGCACGCGCGATGGCGACGCGTTGAGCCTGGCCACCCGACAACTGCCTGGGCAACATGTCCGCGTACCGGTCGCCGCGCAGCCCGACCTGATCGAGCACGGAAATCGACGTCGCGGCCCTCTCCTCGGCCGGTGCACCGGCCACCGCGAGCCCCTCGACCACGATGTCCTTCACCGCCCGGCGGGGATTCAGTGACGCCACCGGGTCCTGGAAGATCATCTGCATGTCCCGGCGGAGCTCACGCATCCGCTTCTCGTCGGCACCGTCGATCCAGTCCTCCCCGAACCGGATCCGGCCTGCGGTCAGCCGGTCGAGCCGCAGTACCGCGCGACCGGTCGTCGACTTCCCGCAGCCGGACTCGCCAACGATTCCGAGGGTCTCGCCGGGGAGTACGTCGAAGCTGATCTTCGAGACCGCCTGCACGGTCCCCGCCGCCGTCGGGTACTCCACGACGAGGTCCTGGACACTCAACAGGGCCTGCTCACCGCGCAGGTGGGCGGTACCGATTCCGGCCATGAGGGCCTACCTTTCCGAATGGGCCGATGCAGCGACACACGAGCGCAGCGACAAGGGTTGTCAGAGGGGAACGGGGTGGGCACACGCCGCGTGATGGTCCGCTCCGACCGTCTGCAGGCGTAGTCCCCCGTCGTGACACTCGGCGTCGGCGTGCTCGCACCGGGGAGCGAATCGGCACCCCTCCGGCGGCCGCGTGGGATCCGGCAGGGAACCCTCGATCAACCGCAGCGGCGCGTGGCGCGGGTGATCGACGGTCGGCGGCGCGCCGAGCAGAGCATGGGTGTAGCGATGCCGTGGCGCATCGAACACTGCACGCGTCGACCCGGTTTCGGCGAGCCGGCCGGCATACATCACCGACACCCGATCGGTCCGCCCGGCGACCACCGCGAGGTCGTGACTGATGAGCATCAGGGACATCCCCCGATCGCGCTGGACACGACGCAACAGATCCAGGATCTGCCGTTGGATCGTCACGTCCAGCGCGGTCGTCGGTTCGTCGGCGATCAACAGGTCCGGCTCACACGCGAGCGCGATCGCGATCATCACGCGCTGACGCATTCCACCGGACATCTCGTGCGGATAGTTGCCGAGCCGCTTCTCCGGGTCGGGCACCCCGACCTCTTTCAGCAGGTTCAGTGCCCGATCACGCGCCTCCGAACGACTGACGCCGAGGTGACGGCGCATCCCCTCGGTGAGCTGCCGCTCCACCTTGACCACCGGGTTCAGGGAGCGCCCGGGATCCTGGAACACCATCGCGATCTGTTTTCCCCAGACCTCGAGAGTGTCCTTCTCACTCAACGCGAGCAGGTCTCGGCCCCGGAAGGTCACCTCGCCGGACCGCCCCGATCGAGCCGGCATCAGCCCCATGATCGCCCGGGCCATCACCGACTTGCCCGACCCGGACTCCCCCACGATGCCCAGCGCCTGTCCGGCACCCAGGTCGAAGGAGACATCGTCAACGGCGCGGACGATGCCGCGTGGCGTACCGATGTGCGCACGCAGGTTCCGCACTTGGAGGAGCGGCTGAGTCGTCATGTGGGCTGGCCCCTTTCGTCAGTCGTCGCGAACTACTTGCTCACCCAGATGTCTTCCGGAAGCGGTGACCCGAGGGTGTAGATCTGCACGCCGTGCACGTTCTTGCCGTACGCGACAGCCGGGACCGCCCGCGTGTACCAGATACCGGGGTTAAGTTCGACGAGTCGCTTCTGCACCGTCTCGTAGGCGGCCTTGCGCTCGCTGTCGGACTCGGCGAGCCGCCCGGCGTCGAGTGCCTTGCTGAGCTCTTCGTCCTTGACGCCCGCGAAGTTGCCGTTCGAGTCCTGATGGAACGCCGTCCACAGCCCGAAGTCGGGATCCTGAACGATCGCGGAGGACACGACCATGTCGAAGTCGCGGGCACCGTTGCGGGCGGTGATGGTGCCGAAGTCGGCGACCTCGACCTTCATCTCCACGTTGTCGAAGGCACTGAGCTGTGCCTGCAGCGCCTCTCCGAGGGTCTTGCTCTCGGTGGTGGGGTAGGAGAGGAACGTGAACTTGACCGGCTTGCCCGCGGCGGCCAGCTCGTCGAACAGCTTCTGTGCCTCTTCCTTGTTCGTGGTCGGGAGCGCGATGTCGCTGTAGTACGGCGACTGTTCCGGGAACAGGGTCCTGGGTACGTCGTTCTCGCCGTTGTAGACGACGGTGTTGAGCGCGTCCAGGTCAATGGCCTGTACCACCGCACGGCGAGCACGTTCGTCGTCGAAGGGGGCGCGGCGCAGGTTCATGGCGGCGAACAGGCCGCCGCCGGTCGGGGCCACCTCGTGGGAGTAGCCCGCGGCCTCCATCCGGTTCAGGCTCGACCAGTTGGTCTCCGACAGCAGGTCGACACTCGAGGTCGAGACGGCGTTGATTCGCTGGTTGGTGTCCGGGACCGTGCGGATGGTCAGGCGGTCCACATACGGCTTCGGCGCGTCCCAGTAGCCGGGGTTGCGGGCGAGCTCGATTGCATCCTGACGGGTCCACTTCACCAGCGTGAAGGGACCTGCGCCGACCGGGTTCTCGTCGAACGCGGGCTGTCCCTTCTGCAGGGCGGCCGGCGAGGCGATCCAGTTCAGGGCGCCTGCGATCAGCGACTGCGCGAAGTGCGGGCTGGCCGCGACCATGGTGACCTTGAGGGTGGTCGGATCCACGACGTCGGACGAGGTGATCTGCGATGCCTGCCGAACCGTGGTCGAACCGAGAGCGGGATCCCGCAGGCGGTCCCAGTTGAACTTGACCGCGGCGGCATCGAGTGGGGTGCCGTCGGTGAAGGTCAGGCCAGGCCGCAGGGTCAGGGTGAACGATCGCCCGCCGTCGGTGGTGGTGAACCCGGTGGCCATCTTGTACTCGATCTCCAACGTCTCCACGTTGTTGACCATCAGCGTTCCGTACAGGGCATTGCCGAGCGTCGGTTGGTGCGCCCAGGTGTTCGACAGGGAGGCCGGGTCCAGCGAGCGCGGCTCGCCGGTCTGCATCGCCCGAATCTCGCCTCCCGCAACGGGGTCTCCTGCGGGCGTTGCGGAATCGCCACCGCTCCCGGAGCCTCCGCACGCGCTCAGTACGAGCGCTGCCGAACAGGCCGCGGCGAGCGCTGCGAAGAGCCGTCTGTGTCTGATCATCATCGACCTCTCGTGGTGCATGGTGAAATACGAACGGATTTCAGTCGTGCAGGGTGCGATCGAACTTGGTGCGCAGGTGGTCGCCGACATGATTGAGGGCGAAAACGGTGAAGAAGATGACGAGCGCCGGGACGAACACCAGGTGCGGCGACGTCGCGATCGCGTCCTTGCCGTCGCTGATCATTCCGCCCCAACTCGGCTGCGGCGGTGGGATTCCCAGTCCAAGGAAGCTGAGGGATCCTTCGGCCACGATCAGCGCGGCCATGATGATCGGCAGGTACGCCGCCAGTGGTGCGATGACGTTCGGCAGGATCTCCCGGAACAGGATCCGGCCGTTGCCGGCACCCATGTTCCGTGCAGCCCTGACGAATTCCCGCGAACTCCAGGCCATCGTGTTGACCCTCGCCAGCCGGATGAACGACGGGATCACCAGGAGCGTGAGGCCGAGCAGCAGCGTCTGCACGCTGGGAGTGAGAATGGACGACAGGGCCAGCAGCAGGATCAGCGGGGGGAAGGCCAGCATGGCGTCCGCGATCAGCGTCACCACCCCGTCGAGGCGCCTGCCGAAATACCCTGCGAGCAAACCGAAGAGAGACCCGATCACGAAGCCGAGTAGCCCCGCCACCGTGCCGACCACCAGCGAGACCCGGGCACCGTAGATGATGCGGGAGAGCATCGATCGTCCGAGGGTGTCCGTGCCGAGAAGCAGGTCCAGCGAACCGAACTGCGGGCTCAGACGCGGCGCCCCGACGGGCGTCGCATAGGAGGCGAGCGGGAGCACGTCGGCGAACACGGCCGCCAGGATCAGGACCACCAGCCAGGTGACCGAGAGGTACACCAGGACCGGACGACGCTTGCGGACCGGTGGAACCAGCGGGGCCCGCTCCTGCTCGTGACCGTCGCCCTCGTTGAGGGCCGGGTTGTCCACCGCCACTTCACTCATGCTGCGGCCACCTTCCTGACTCGGGGGTCGATCAGTCCGTAGCTGAGGTCGACCACGGTGTTGACGACCACGTACACGACGGCGATGAAGACCACGACTCCCTGGACCATGATCACGTCCCGGGACGTGATCGAGGATGCAATGAGCTGACCCAAACCCGGTAGCCCGAAAAGCGTTTCGACGATCACAGTGCCGCCGATGAGGCGTCCGAGATTGATCCCGGCCACGGTGATCAGAGAGAACGACGACGGCCGCAGCGCATGCCGGAACATGACATACCAGGAGGGCATGCCCTTCGCACGGGCAGCGGCGATGTAGTCCTCGCGGAGAGTGCCGATGAGGTCGGTGCGAAGCAGCCTGTGGAACGCCGCGATCTCCGTCAGCGCGATCGCGACGGCCGGCAGCAGGGCGCTGCGCAGGTTCTCGCCCAAACCCTCACTGATCCGCGACCATCCCATCACCGGAAACAACTGGAGCTTGATCGCGAAGAAGTAGATCAGCACCGGACCTGCGATGAAGGCGGGCACCGACAGGAAGACCGCGGAGAGCGCGTTGATCCCGCGGTCGAGTCCACTGCCCGGACGGGACGCGGAGATCACCCCCATGACCAGCGCCGCCAACAGCGCTATCACCAACCCCATCACCGCCAATTGCATTGTCACAGGCAGACGTTCGGCAATGGCTTCGCTGACCGATTGCCCGGTCAGGGGCGAGGTACCCAGGTCTCCCTGCACGGCGTTGCCGAGCCAGTGGACGTACTGCATCCAGACCGGATCGTCGAAACCGAGCTTCGCGTCCATTGCGGCCACCGCGTCCGGTGTGGCGTTCTCGCCGAGGATCACCTGAGACACAGATCCCGGGGCCAGACTCAGCAACGCAACCACCGCTGCGGTCACCAGCAGTACCACGAGCAGGCTGCGGCCCATTCGTTTCGAAACAGTGAGAACCATTCAACGCCGCCTTGTCTTCAGAGCACGAAAGGACACCGGCACGGGCAGTCCCGGGAGATTCGGGCACGGTCGGTCGCCTCGACACCCGTCACGGCTGTCGGGGCGACCGGCCACAATGCCCTTGTTGCCGGAAACGAAGAAACGTCAGATGCAGTTCTGCCCAGAGAATTTGCCGTACCGGCGGATTCCCTAGCTGGTGGGCTGTGCGAGGGTGTCGGCGAGCGAGACGCCGGTGAGCCGCTCGAGGTGGAGCACCACCTCGGTCTGGTCGGCACCCGGGTCGAGGTCGTCGACCGCGTCGTTCCACACCCGCCCAAGGGTTTCGGCAAGCGCGGAGGAGACGGCCTCACCCCGGGCCAGATCGAGCGCGATCCCAATGTCCTTGCGCATCAGACTCGCAGCGAAGCCGGAGTCGAAAGACCTTGACAACACGAACTTCTCGTACTTCGTCTCGGTCGCCTGGTTTCGTCCGCTGCCGGCATTGAACACGGCCAGCAACGTGGCGGGGTCGATCCCGAACTTCTTTCCGACCAGCATCATCTCGGCCGCTGCGACGAATCCGTTTGCGGCAAGCAAGTTGTTCAGTGCCTTGGCGGCATGCCCTGCGCCGACCGAACCGATGTGCAGTATCTCACGACCGGCGGAACCGAGCAATGGGCGAACAGCGTCCAGGACATCCGTGTCTCCCCCGACCATGATCGCGAGATCTCCTGCCCGGGCCCGTGCCACACCACCGCTGACCGGCGCGTCCAGCACATCCACCCCGCGAGCCGCCGCGGCCTTCGCCAGGTCCCGGGTGCGTGCAGGCACGCTCGACCCCATGTCGACGATCACCGCGCCCGGCCTCAGGTGCGCGAGCAACCCGCCCTCTGCCAGCACCACGTCGTCGACGATGTCACTGTTGGGCAGCACCAGGACCACCACGTCACAGTCCGCGAACGACGCCAGGTCGGTGGCGCCGTCGGCATCCGGATGCTCAGAGATGAAGCGCCCCTGGCTCGCCGGATCGGCGTCGCGCACCAGCAGCGGCTGGCCTGCCGCGAGAAGGTTGGTGGCAATCGGAGTGCCCATGGCTCCGAGCCCGACGAACCCGACCCGCTTGCCGGGCAGCGGCGCCGTCGCCCGCGCCTCCTGCCCCGGCTCGGATCCCTCCCCCGAACCGGTGGGTTCCCGAGGTCCGAGTGCGGCAGTCAACGCCTCCTGCGCGACCCTCATCGCCGCAACCCCGGCCGGCACCCCCGCGTACGCGGTGGCGTGAACGATCACCTCCACTATCTCGTCGCGGGTCAGTCCGTTGCCGAGTGCAGCCCGCACGTGCGTGGCCAGTTCACGATGTTGGTTCAGCGCGACGAGCATTCCGAGAGTGGTCAGGCTGCGACTGCGCCGGTCGAGACCCGGCCGGGTCCACACCGACCCCCATGCGACCTCGCTGACGAACTGCTGGAGCGGCTCGCCGTCGGTCCCCGCATTCTGGGTCAGGGCAGCATCGACGTAGCTGTCACCGAGAACCTCGCGCCGGACGGCGAGGCCCGCGTCGAAGAGGGCGCGGTGGGCAGCGTCGATCGAAGTCGGTTCCGTCATGTTGTGTCCTTTGCTCATACACCCGGCCCCTCCAGAATTGTCACTCCGGCCACGGCGGTGGGACCGCCGAGGTTGTGTGCCAATCCGATTCGCGCCCCTTCGACCTGATTGACCGCACTGCCACGCAACTGCTCGAACAGTTCGACGCACTGCGCGACGCCCGTCGCCCCCGGCGGGTGCCCCTTGGAGATGAGTCCACCGCTCGGATTCACCGGCAGCGACCCCCCGGCATCGGTGGCGCCGGATTCGACGAGCTTGAACGCCTCGAAGCGTTCCGCAAATCCAAGATCCTCGTAGCTCATCAACTCGATGCCGGTGAAGAAGTCGTGCACCTCCGCCACCTGCACGTCGGACGGCGCCAGACCGGCCATTCCGAACGCCCGCTTCGCCGCGCGCACCGTCGCGGGGAACGTGGTCATGTCCCGCTTGTGCTGGTGCATCACGGAATCCATACCGAGCCCGACCCCGCGTACCCACACCGGGCGGTCGGTGTACCGGTCCACGACGTCCTCTGCGGCGAGGATCAGCGCCGCCGCCCCGTCACTCTGGGGTGCACAGTCGTAGACGCTGAACGGGGTGACCACGGTCGGCGCGTTCAGTGCCACGTCGAGAGTGAGGTCCAGACGCAGCCGTGCCTTCGGGTTGTTCATCCCGTTGCGATGGTTCTTCACCGCGACCATGGCCAGGTGTTCCCTCGTCGCCGGCGACTCGTGCAGGTAGCGGCGAACGTGGAGCGCGAACCCGGCGGGGGCGACGAGACCGAGGGGGTAGTCCCAGGCCATGTCCCGGGTCATCGCCTCCCACTCCCAGAGCATGTCCTTCGACGCCGTCTCCCGAACCTTGTCGGCCCCGATGACCAACGCGACGTCACAGGCCCCCGACGCGATACCGAACAGTGCGTTGCGGACCGCGTCATGACCAGTGGCACAGGAATTCTCGACGCGAGTGACGGGAATGTCCAGTAGCCCGAGCGTGTCGGCGAGAATGCCCGACGGGAATCCGTCCGGTGTCCCCATCGCGCCGAACCATGCCGCCTGCACATCCGACTTGGCCAGCCCCTTGTCGACAGTGGCGGCGCAGTCGGAGAACGCCATCGGCAGCAGGTCCTTGATGCCCAGGGCGAAGTGCTCGGCGAACGGGGTCATGCCCGCGCCGACGATCGCGACCTTCCTCATGCCACTTCCTCCTGGTCTGGATCGAACGTGCCGGGCTCGAACGAGTAGCCGTAGTCCGGAACCCCGGACCGCACCGCCACCCGTCGCAGCACCATCCGGCCGCGATCGCCGATGTCGACGCTGCCGGGATCCGCGCCGGTCACCTTCACCAGTGCGCGAACCCCGACCCCGTCCAGTTCGACGATCGCCAGGGAGTACGGCGTTTTCAGCCCCGGCACCGGGAAGTGCACCGTCACGCCGGTGTACACCGTCCCGGTGCGCGGCAGCGGAACCAACTCGTAGTCCGTGCCGAGCGTGCCGTCGTCTCCCACCCGGTACCGCGGTGGAAAGTCCAACGTCTCACTGTCCCGGTGTTTCCCGGCCTCCCACCGCACCTTCGCCTCGAATGCCCGCTCGTACGCCGCGAGCGAGATGGGGATGTCCGCACCGGGGACGTGGGTGCACTCGGTGTACTCGCGTACCTCCGGTTCGCAGCGGTGGATGTGCACGTCGCCCTCGGCGACCGTGATGCCCGACAGGCTGGCCTGCTCGACGCCCACCATCGGGCCGGTCGTCCGGGTCTCCGCCATCGCGGCGAGCGCGAAGAGTCCCGCGCTCGCGCCTGACGTCGGCAGCGGAGGGGGATTACCCGTACAGAGGGCTGCGGCCTGCTCGTGCCGGACGCCGGCCACCGCGACCGGGGTATCCATCCAGGATGCCTTGAGCGAGGCCAGGAATCCACGCTCCTGCAGCAGACGCGGGTCGCCGTAGTCGCGCACCACACCGGTCTCACCCCGCGTCCGGACCGGCAGACTGCGCGACACCCGCCCCGCGGTCCGCACCTGCATTCCGCGCTCCGCGGTCACGGCCGCGGCAGCACCGGCCGGGGCGGTGTCCACCCCGATGACCAGTGTCCGCGGTCGCGCCGAGCCGATCGCGTCGAGGGTCGCGGGCGCCCCGCCGAGCCGCTCGGTGACCTCGAGTTCGGGGTCGAGTCCGAGACCGGCCAGCAGCACTGCCGAGTTGCTGCTCTCGAGCAGCGGCAGGTCCCGGCTGACGAGGACCACGAACGAGACCGGGTCGCCGCCGCGCAGTGCGGCGCGGCCAGCCTCGACCGCCAGCGTGATCGCGTCCTCGTCGTCACCGGGTACCCGGCCTTCGGGCGTCCCCCAGCACGGCAGGTACGTGCCTATCGAGGCGATGTAGGGCATGTCTGCCTCCTGGTCGATCTAGGTGACCGCGCCCGCGGTCTTGAGTGCGATGATGCGGTCCCAGTCCAATCCGGCTTCCAAGAGGATTTCCTCTGTCTGCGCGGCGAATTCGGGCCCGGGACGAAGTTCGGGCGCGGTTTCGTCGAACTGGACCGGGCTGGTGACGAGCTCCATTTCCCCGGCCTTGACCAGGTACTCGTTCGCCCGGATCTGGGCGTCGTCGGCCACCTGCAGGGAATCCTGGATCGGTGCCCACGGCCCGGCGAGGGTCGCGAACCGCTCGGTCCACTCCGCGAGGGTGCGGGTGGCGAGGACCTCGCGCAGGATTGCCACCGCCTCGGCGGTGTTGGCTGCGATCGCTGCGGCGTCGGCGAAGCGCGGATCGTCGGCGAGTTCGGGCCGGTCGATGTGCCGGCACACGTCGGGCCAGAAGCGCGCCGCCTGCAGCATGACGAAGGAAAGGTACCGGCCGTCGCCGGTGGCGTACACCCCGGAGAGCGGGTTGGTGAGCGCACCGTGGGCGCCTGGCGCAGGGGCCACCATCGGCTCCTGCAGATGAACCGACAGCGCGACCCCGTGCCCCATGGCCCACAGTCCGCTCCCGAGCAGGGACACGTCCACGACGGACGGTTCACCGGTGCGCTCCCGCTTGAGCAGCGCGGCCGCGATGCCACCGGCGAGGTTCGTCCCGGAGATCGTGTCGCCGAACGCAGGCCCGGGCGGGCCGATCATCCCCTCGATCCCGGGTGGGGTGAGGGTGGCGGCGATTCCGGCGCGGGCCCAGAAGGCGGTCATGTCGTAGCCGCCGCGAGTCGCCTCGGCACCACGCGGCCCCAGAGCGCTGCCGCGCGCGTAGATGATCGACGGATTGACCGCGCGGATGTCCTCGACGTCGATGCCGAGCTTGGTCCGCACCTGCGGCAGGTAGCTGGTGAGGAAGACATCGGACTCGCGGGCAAGGTCGTTCAGGACCTCCTTGCCCTCCGGGGTCGAGATGTCCAGACCGATGCTGCGCTTGCCGCGGTTCGCGTGCTCGACGTTGGGGTTGGGATCACCCTCGACACGCAGCGGGCCCACCTGCCGGAGCCCGCGCTGCGGGTCACCGGTGACGGCGTGCTCGACCTTGATCACGTCCGCACCCCACTCGGCGAGAACCGCACCCGCCGACGGGACGAACCCGTACATCGCGACCTCGAGTACCCGGATGCCCTCGAGTGGCCTCGTGACGCCTTCGGCGTGTGGCGTCATTCCTGCACCGCCGCCGCGAACGTCTTCTGCTCGAGGAACTCCTCCAGTCCGGCGGTGCCCATCTCGCGGCCGATGCCCGACTCCTTGTAACCACCGAACGGGACGTCGGGGGTGAAGTAGTTGCCGCCGTTGATGCTGAACGTGCCGGTGCGGATCCGCCGGCCGACGGAGATCGCGCGCTCGTCGTCGTTGCTGATGACGCCGCCGGACAGGCCGAACGCCGAGTTGTTGGCGATCCGCACCGCATCGTCGTCGCCGTCGTGCGGGATCAACGCAAGGACGGGTCCGAACACCTCGTCCTGCGCGATCTCGCTGTCCGGGTCGACGCCGGCCAGCAGGGTGGGCGTGTAGAAGAACCCGGGGTTCACCCGTTCACCACCGGTGACGAGCTGCGCGCCGGCCGCAACGGCCCGCTGGACCATGCCGTCGACCTTGTCCCGCTGACGTTCGGTGATCAGTGGGCCCATGTACATCTTGGGGTCGCTCGGATCACCGAACGGAACCCGCTGAAGGAACGCGGCCACCATCTGGGCGATCTCGTCGTGCTTCTCGCGGGGCACCAGCATCCGGGTGGTGAGGGCGCAGCCCTGCCCGGCGTGGGAACAGATGCTGAACGCGGCGAACTGCGCGGCCATCTTGAGGTCGGCGTCGTCGAGGACGATGAGTGCGGACTTCCCGCCGAGCTCGAGGAACACGCGCTTGAGGGTGTCGGCCGCCGCCGCCATGATCTTCTTGCCGACAACGGTCGATCCGGTGAAGGTCACCACGTCCACATCCGGGTGCGTGGTCATGAGCTCCCCGACTGCGATCTCCGATGACGACAGCACATTCACCACACCGGCGGGAATGTCCGTGTGCTTTGCGATGATCTCGCCGAGGAGCTGAGTGATCAGCGGCGTGTCCGGAGATCCCTTGAGCACCACCGTGCAGCCTGCGGCGAGCGCAGGTGCGAGCTTCGCGAGCGCCAGCTGGTTCGGGTAGTTGTACGCGGTGATCGCGGCGACCACGCCGGCGGACTCCTTCTCGATCCACCGGCGGTGGCGCTGCCCGCGGACCTCGATCTCGCCCATGTCCTCGGTCAGCGGGTAGGTCTTCAGCAGATCCGCGTAGTAGCGGACGATCTCGATGGGCGCGGCGAGCTGGTTGCCGTAGGTGAGCTGCCGGGTGGCGCCGACCTCCGCGATCGTCAGCTCCCGCATCTCCTCGATGTTGTCGAGCAGCGCCTGGTGGAGCTGGTCGAGGCAGCGGGTGCGCAGCTCGACGTTCGTGGACCAGTCGGTGGTGTCGAAGGCGCGCCGCGCGGCAGCGATCGCGGCCTCGGCCTCGGCGACACCGGCGTCGGGCGCGTAGCCGACGACCTCGCCGGTCGCGGGGTTGATCGAGGTGATCGTCCGTTCCGTCTCGACGAGTTCGCCACCGATGAGCAGGGCCTTGCGGATTCCCTCACCCGCCTGCGTTCCGCCGGTCGCCGCCACTGTGTCCTGAGATGACATCCCGTCTCCTCAATGTCGTGAAAATCCCATTCTCCTGATGGAGAATTTGAAGTACGTTCTGCGAGAACACTAACAACCTATTCGACTTCTGCCTACCCCGAATCCGAAGGAGAACGGGCGCCACAACCGGCCATCCAGCGGGCATTCGGGTCTTGCGGGCGTAACAAAAGCGAGAGTATGGTTCTCGCAATTGGAAGGGAGATTCTTGTGATCGAGACGAAGGCGCTTCGCCCCTCGTTGGGTGTGGAAGTCACCGGTGTGGAAGACCTCGCAGGCGAAGGGGTCATTGCTCAGTGCATGGAGGCGCTGAAGTGGCGCGGAGTCCTGCTCATCCGCGGGCTGAATCTGGACGACGACGCCCAGCTGGCGTTCAGCCGCCGGCTCGGCGAGGTCCGCACGCCGGCGCCCGGCAAGGAGATCTTCGTCGTCTCCCTCGACCCGGCGAAGAGCCAATCCGCCGAGTACCTCAAGGGCACGTTCCACTGGCACATCGACGACACCACGCATGACATCCCCGCCAAGGCGACCATGCTGACCTGCCGGCACGCGGCGATGGTCGGCGGCGGCACCCAGTTCGCCAGCACCTACGCGGCCTACGACACGATGCCCGAGCAGGACCGCAAGCGGTACGAGGGTCTGCGGGTGCTGCACAGCTTCGAGGCCGCCCAGCGCCTGGTGCACCCCGATCCCACCGACGAGCAGCTCGCCGCGTACCGCCAGCTGCCCACCCACGAGTCGGACCTGGTGTGGACCCGCCGCGACGGCCGCAAGTCCTTCGTCATCGGCGCCACCGCCGATCACATCGTCGGGATGGATCCCGCGGAGAGCCGCGCGCTCCTGGACGAGCTGCAGGAGTGGTGCACCCAGGAGCAGTTCTCCTACACCCACGAGTGGCAGGAGGGCGACGTGGTGATCTGGGACAACACCGGAATGCTGCACCGGGCCCTGCCCTACGACCCGTCCTCGGAGCGGACCATGCACCGCACGACGATCGCGGGCGACGAGGCCTGGTCATGAAGACTGCAGTGGTGACCGGTGGCGCATCCGGCATCGGTCAGGCGATCGCCGATCGCCTGCGCGCGGACGGATGTCACGTCGCGGTACTCGATCTCAATCCCACCGACGACGACTTCTCGCACAAGGCCGATGTGACGGACCGCGACCAGGTCGAGGAGGCGCTGACCAAGGTCCGCGCGCAACTCGGTCCGGTGTCGATCCTCGTCAATGCGGCGGGCCTCGAGGGATACGGGCAATTCAAGAAGATCCCGTTCGAGGACTGGAACCGGGTGATCAACGTGAACCTCAACGGCGTCTTTCACTGCATCCAGGCCGCCATCCCGGACATGCTCGACGCCGGCTGGGGCCGGATCGTCAACATCTCCTCCTCCAGCGCCCACTCCGGTCAGCCGTTCATGTCGCACTACGTGGCGGCGAAATCCGCAGTCAACGGGCTGACCAAGTCGCTCGCGCTCGAGCTCGGCCCGAAAGGCATCACCGTCAACGCGGTTCCGCCCGGCTTCATCGACACCCCGATGCTGCGCAAGGCCGAGGCGGCGGGCCGCCTCGGCGGCACCGTCGACGAACACATCCAGCGGACGCCCGTGCGCCGCGTCGGCCGGCCCGAGGACATCGCCGCCGCCTGCGCCTTCCTCGTCTCCGAGGAGGCCGGCTACATCAACGGCCAGATCCTCGGCGTCAACGGCGGACGAAACACGTAGCCGCACCGGCGAATCCAATCATCGAAAGGAAACCACAGTGGGTCGTGTAGAAGGCAAGGTCGCATTCGTCACCGGTGCCGCGCGGGGCCAGGGCCGCAGCCACGCCGTCCGGCTGGCCGAGGAGGGCGCCGACATCATCGCGGTCGACCTCTGTGCCGACATCTCGACCATCGGGTACCCGATGGCGACTCCGGAGGATCTCGAGGAGACGACCCGGCTGATCGAGAAGCACGGGCGCCGAGTCGTCGCCGTGCAGGGCGACGTGCGCGAGGCCGAGCAGATGCGAGCGGCGGTCGAGCAGGGCGTCGCGGAGCTGGGCAAGCTCGACATCGTCGTCGCCCAGGCCGGAGTCGCGGGTATGAAGGGCGAGCCGCAGGTGCAGGCATGGTGCGACGTGGTGAACACCAACCTCGTCGGAACCATGAACGCCGTTCAGGCGGCCCTGCCCCATCTCGGCGAGGGCGCGTCCATCATCGCGACCGGCTCGATGGCCGCGATGATGGACGCCAGCAAGGTCGATGTCCCCGGCAAGGACCTCGGCGGCGTGGCATACATGTTCTCCAAGCGCGCACTGTCGCACTACATCCACGAGCTCGCGACACATCTCGCCCCCCGCCATATCCGAGCGAACGTCGTGCACCCGACCAACTGCAACACCGACATGCTGCAGAGCGAGCCCATGTACCGGTCCTTCCGTCCCGATCTCGAGCATCCGACGCGGGCGGACGCCGAGCCGGGCTTCGCCGTGATGCAGGCGATGCCGGTCCCCTATGTCGAGCCCGAGGACATCAGCAACACCGTGCTCTTCCTCGCGTCCGACGAGGCCCGATACGTGACCGGCATGCAGATGCGAGTCGACGCCGGCGGCTACCTCAAGTGGTACGACTACCACATCTGACCCGAATTCACCTGCAACAAGGAGGAAAACAGTGAAGGTGCAGGTCGATTCCCATCGCTGCCAGGGCCACACGTTGTGCGCGATGGCGGCTCCGGACTCGTTCGAACTGAGTGACATCGACGGCCACTCGACCCCCGTGGACGAGAACGTCCCGGCCGACCAGGAGGAGGCTGTCCGAGAGGCAGCCCGATCATGTCCGGAGCAGGCCATCACGCTCTCCTGACCGACGCCGATCCGAGATCGCCATCCACCTCGAATCCCCAGGGAGGACAACGCGCATGAGCGTTGACGACGTCGTAGCGCACGACAATCGCAAGACGAACAGATTCCAATTCGACCGGCACGCACCGGAGTACCGCGACCAGTTCCTCCCGATCACCGAGGAGATGCAGTCCAAGTGCCCGATGGCGTGGTCGGACACCCACGGCGGCCACTGGGTCGCGGCGGGCAGCAACGAGGTCTTCGCCCTATCTCGCTCGGCTGACGTCTCGAACGACCACGACATCCACGGAAAACGCCGCAACTACAAGGGAATCGCGATCCCCACCATGGAGCGCGCCTCGGGAGTGCGCGGCGGCATCCTGGAGATGGACGACCCCGAGCATCGCGAGTTCCGGGCGCTGCTCAACCCGTACCTGTCCCCGGCGGCCGTGCAGCGCTGGATTCCCTTCGTGGACGAAGTGGTGCGGGCATCCATCGACGAGAAGATCGAGAGCGGGAAGATCGACTTCGTCGACGATCTGGCGAACATCGTTCCCGCCGTTCTCACACTGGCGATGATGGGCATCCCGATCGAGAAGTGGACCATCTACAACGAGCCCGTCCACGCCGCGGTCTACACTCCGCCCGACTCACCGGACATTGCGCGCATCGGCGAACTGCACCGCACGATGGGCATCGATCTGCTGACCAATCTCTTCGAGATCCGGCAGAATCCGCGCCCCGGGCTGATCAACGCCGTCGCCGACGTCGAGGTTCTGGGCGAGAAGCCCGACGATATGGAGTTGCTCGGCATTCTGAGCCTGATCATCGGCGGCGGCTTCGACACGACCACTGCGCTGACCGCGCACTCGCTCGAGTGGCTGTCCCAGAATCCCGAGCAGCGCGAGATCCTCAGCCGGGAACGAGACACCCTGGTGGACTCCGCGACCGAAGAGTTCCTGCGCTACTTCACTCCCGCGCCTGGCGACGGGCGCACGTTCAGCGCCGACACCGAGTTCGAGGGCACGGAGTTCAAGGAAGGCGAGCGACTGTGGCTGTCCTGGGCGATGGCCAACCGGGATCCCTCGCTGTTCGCCGAACCGAACGACGTCGACCTGGAACGGCGGGGTAACCGGCACTTCAGCTTCGGGCTCGGCGTCCACCGTTGCATCGGGTCGAACATGGCCCGGATGGTGTTCAAGCGCATGCTGATCGCGGTGCTCGACCGGATGCCGGACTACAAGTGTGACCCCGAGGGCACCGTGCACTACGACACCATCGGCGTCATCCAGGGCATGCGGAAGCTGCCGGCCACCTTCACCCCCGGGCCGCGCCTGGGTGCAGGCCTCGACGAGACCCTCGCCGAGCTGCAGAAGATCTGCGACGAGCAGCGACTCGCGGAGCCGGTCACCATCCACAAGGAATCGGCGCGGATTCGTGACTGACTCGGTACTCACGGAGACCATGCGCGCAGAGGACGGTCGGGCCCCCGCGTCCGGCCGTCCCCTGCCGCTGGTCACCGAGGAGAGTCGGTTCTTCTGGACCTCCGGCGCCGACGGCAGGCTGCGGGTCCAGGAGTGCCGGTCCTGCGACGCCCTGATCCACCCCCCACAGCCGATCTGCCGGTACTGCCGGGGACACGAGATGGGTGTTCGCGTCACCTCCGGGTTCGCGACGCTCATCGGATTCACGGTCAACCACCGCTTCGCCCTCCCCGGCCTACCCGCGCCCTACGTGGTGGCGCAGGTCGCACTGGAGGACGATCCACGTGTTCGGTTGACCACCAACGCAATCGAGTGCGATCCGGCGCAGCTCACACTGGGCATGCGCATGGAGGTCGTGTTCCGCCACGACGACGACGTGTGGCTCCCCCTGTTCCGCCCGACAGCGGACCAGCCCACGCCTGCCCCGCTGCCCACTGACGAAATCGCCCCGGACCAGATCCGGCAACACATCCGGCCGATGGCCACCGGGACGAAGTTCGAGGACAAGGTCGCACTCACCGGGATCGGCATGTCGCAGATCGGCCGCCGCCTGATGCGAACACCGCTGGACCTCACGCTGGAGGCGTGCGAGCGGGCGGTCGCGGACGCCGGGCTGACGATGGACGACATCGACGGTCTGGCGAGCTATCCGGGCGGCGGTCAGGTCGGCGGCTTCGGCGAGGGCGGCGTCACCACGGTCGAGGCGGCCCTCGGACTGCGACCGACCTGGCACAACGGCGGGATCGAGACCTTCGGGCCGAGCGGCTCGGTGATCGCGGCGATGATGGCCGTCGCCAGCGGGCTGGCCCGCCACGTGCTGTGCTACCGGACCCTGTGGGAATCGACCCACAGCGAGCTGACGAAGCTCGGCCGGATCCCGGCTCCGTCGGGTGCGGGCCGCACTCCGAGCTGGCTGATGCCCTTCGGCGCCACCTCCGCCGCGCACACCCTCGCACAGAACGCCCAGCGGCACTTCCACCGATACGGCACCACCCGTGAAACCCTCGGCTGGATCGCGTTGAACCAGCGGGCCAACGCCCAGCTGAACCCGACCGCGATCTACCGCGATCCGATGACGATGGACGACTACCTGGGCGCCCGGGCGATCACCACCCCGTTCGGGCTCTACGACTGCGACGTCCCGTGTGACGCCTCGATCGCGGTGATCGTCTCCGCCGTGGACGTCGCGCGTGACCTCGCCAAGCCGCCGGTGCTCGTGGAGGCGGTCGGCACCCAGATCGTCGAACGCATCGAGTGGGACCAGAGCACGCTCACCCACGAACCGCAGGTGCTCGGGCCGTCCGCGCACCTGTGGTCGCGGACATCGCTGCGTCCCGACGACGTCGATGTCGCCGAGCTCTACGACGGGTTCAGCTTCAACTGCCTGTCCTGGATCGAGGCGCTCGGTTTCTGCGGCATCGGCGAAGCGAAGGACTTCCTCGACGGCGGTCACAACATCGCCCGCGACGGTGTGCTCCCCCTCAACACCCACGGCGGTCAACTCTCCCACGGCCGCACCCACGGCATGGGTCTGATCCACGAGGCGATCACCCAGCTGCGCGGCGAGGCGGGTGCCCGTCAGATCCCCGACGCCCGGGTCGCAGTCGCAAGCAGTGGCGGTCTCACCCCGGGCGGCGTCCTTCTCCTCCGGAGTGACACTTGACCACAACCGATTCCGATCTGAACATGCCGACACAACGGCTCGAGGCCACACCCGTGTACCGGGTCGTCGACGTCGACGGCATACCCATGTCCGCCCTCGTCGCCGAGGCGGCGAATCCGCGGGCGGTCATCCTCGCCCTCCACGGCGGCGCCACCGACTCCGGGTACTTCGACTGCCCTGGCCACCCGCGGTACTCGCTCCTGCGTACCGGTGCGGCGCTCGGCTACACCGTCGTCGCGCTCGACCGGCCGGGTTACGGCGCCTCCGCGCCACACGCCGACGAGGTCGCGCCCCCGCAGCGGCGGGTCGACCTCGCCTACGGCGCGGTGGACCGGATTCTCGGCGGGAGCGATCGGGGGGCGGGGATGTTCGTGTGGGCGCACTCCGTCGGCTGCGAGCTGGGCACCCGGATCGCAGCCGATGACCGCGGACGCAATCTGGTCGGTCTCGAACTCTCCGGTACCGGCCGGGAGCACCAGCCACGGGCGCACAGCATCTTCCGCTCCAGCGAGCGCAACGCGGCCCCGAGCGGCGTGCGGGAGTTGCTGTGGAAGCCCGAGCACCTGTATCCGCGCGAACTCCTCGGTGGGGGACCCATCGGATCGGCCACCCCGTCGTACGAGACCGAGGTCGTCGGGCAGTGGCCGCGCACGAACTTCCCCGAACTCGCGGCGCAGGTCCGCGTACCGGTGCACTTCACCGCCGGCGAGCACGAGCGGGTGTGGCGCAACGACCCGGAAGCCCTGCGCGCCATCGCAACACAGTTCGTCACCGCACCGCGCGTCGAGACCCGTACCCAGCTCGACGGTGGCCACAATCTCAGCCTCGGGCACACCGCCCCGGCCTACCACCTGAACGTTCTGTCCTTCGTGGAGGAATGCGTGGCCGGCCTACGTCACGGCACCTCGGGCGCACCCGCGTCCGGGGGCACGACACGACCACGAGAAGGGAAGTGAACCAGTGGAAGCCGCCGACACCGCCGTACTCCTCATCCGATTGGTCCTGGGTGCGACCATGGTCGCCCACGGGATCAACCATTGGCTCGGCGGAGGCCGCATCGAAGGAACTGCCCGCTGGTTCAGCGGGCTCGGCCTCCGCAACGGAACGCTGCAGGCATGGGCGAGTGTGGTCACCGAGATCGCAGCGGGCGTGCTGCTGATCCTCGGCCTGCTCACCCCCTTCGCCTGCGCGGCCACCATTTCGGTGATGGTGGTGGCCGGCTTCCTCGCGCACCGGCCGAACGGATTCTTCGTCTTCCGTGAGGGATACGAATACGTCCTGGTGCTCGCGGTGGTGGCGCTCGCGCTCGCAATGCTCGGGCCGGGCGAAGCCTCGGTGGACGTCGTCGCCGGGATCGACCTCGCCGGCTGGACGGGCGGCGCCATCGCGCTCGGTGTCGGAGTGGGCGCGGCGGCGGGCCTGCTCGCCACGTTCTGGCGTCCGGAACCGACGGACAGCGTGTGCTCGAAGACGGAGACGGAATCGACAGCAGCCGGAGAAGCGGAAGTGGAGGCGCAGTGATACGAGTTGGATTCATCGGTCTGGGACTGCAGGGCGCACCCATCGCGCGACGCATCGTCGACGCAGGTCACCCCACGACGCTGTGGGCCCGCCGTCCGCAGAGCCTCGCACCGTTCGCCGGCACCGCGGCGGCGACGGCCGAGTCGCCCGCGGTCCTCGGTGCCGCCAGCGACGTCGTGTGCCTCTGTGTGGTCGGCGACGATGACGTGCGCCAGGTGGTCACCGGAGAGACGGGCGTCCTCGCCGGGCTGGCGCCCGGCGGAATCATCGTGGTGCACAGCACCATCCATCCCGACACCTGCCGCGAACTGACCGAGATCGCCGCCGAGCGCGGGGTCACCGTGGTGGACGCCCCGGTCAGCGGCGGGCCCGCCGCCGCCGAGGCGGGGCAGCTGCTGGTCATGGTCGGCGGCGACAACGAGTCGGTGGCACGGTGCCGACCCGTTCTGGAGACCTTCGGCGACCCGGTGGTCCACCTCGGCGGGGTCGGCTCGGGACAGGTCACCAAGCTCCTGAACAACCTGCTCTTCACCGCGAACCTCTCCACCGCCCACAGCACCCTCACGCTGGGGAAGTCCCTCGGCATCAACGCCGATCGACTCGGCGAGGTGATCGCGCACGGAACCGCCAACAGTTTCGCGCTCGGGCGCGTGGTGTCCGCGGGCGGGACCCTCGACCGGATCGCCCAGCATGCCGGGGACCTGCTGCGAAAGGACGTCGGCCTGGTCGCCGATCTCGCCGATGCCGCAGCGGCGCAGCCCGGGATCGTCCTCACCGCCGCGGACGCGACCCTCGATCTGATGGATCACCGCCGATGAGGATCGGGTTCATCGGGACGGGCCGGATGGGCGGGCCGATGGTCCGCCGCCTGCTCGACTCCGGGCACGACGTGCGCGCACTCGCACGGTCCGACGAACGGCGTTCCACTGTCGCGGAATTGGGTGCGCGTCCGGTCGCCGATGTCACCGCGGTGTCCGAAGACGCCGACATCGTCATCGTGTGCGTGTTCACCGATGATCAGGTCCGGGAGATCTGCCTGGACGGGCCGTTGCTCCCCGAGATGACTCCGGGGGCCGCGCTGGTGCTGCACACCACCGGCAGCCCGCGCACGGCCGAGGCCGTCGCGACCCGGGCCCGCCTGCACGGCATCTGTGTCGTCGACGCCCCGGTCAGCGGCGGGCCGCACGACATCGCCGCGGGGACGCTGACCGTGTTCGCCGGCGGCGAGGCCTCCGTTGTCGACCGGGTGCGGCCGGCGTTGTCGTCCTATGCGGACCCGGTGATCCATGTCGGAGGCACCGGGTCGGGGCAGCGGGTGAAGCTGGTCAACAACGCGCTGTTCGCGGCCAACATCGGTCTGCTGGCCGAAGCGGTCCGCCTCGCGGAACAGCTCGGCGTCGACGAATCCGCTCTCCTTGCCGCCCTCCCCCACGGCAGTGCCGCCAGCCGCGCGCTCAGCGGGGTTTCCAGTCGTGGCTCGGTCGCGGTGTTCACCAAGTCGGTCGAGGACTTTCTGCGAAAGGACGTCGACGTGGTGCGCAAGACCGTTGCCGATCTCGGCGGCTCCCTGGGCCTGCTGGACGACGCGATCGACGCCCAGTCCACTCGCTGAATCTTCCGCTCCTCGGGAGTGGGTGAACCCGACGGCTCGACCGATCGGGGATGTTGTGCCACATTGGTTGGGTGTAGCAAGTACCAATCAGGCATGACAATCCGAAAGCGGTGAATTCTGTTGAGTGGTCGAGTATCCGGCAAAGTCGCGCTGATCACCGGGGCGGCTCGTGGACAGGGGCGGGCCGAGGCGGTCCGGTTGGCGGACGAGGGCGCCGACGTCATCGTCGTGGACGTGTGCGCGCCTCTGCCGAGCGTGGCATACGACTCTGCGACACCGGAGGATCTGCAGGAGACGGTGCGACTGGTGGAGAAGACCGGCAGCCGTGTTGTGTCCGGGATCGTCGATGTCCGTGATCTCGAGAAGCTGCGGGGCATCGTCGATTCCGCCGTCGCGGAGCTGGGCCGGCTGGACGTCGTGGTGGCCAATGCCGGTATCTGCGTGCCGAAGCCGTGGGACCAGGTCACCCCGAAGATCTACGAGGACACGATCAGCACCAACGTCACCGGCGTGTGGAACACCGTGATGGTCGGCGCGCCGCACCTGGTGCAGGCCGGCGGCGGCTCGATCATCCTGATCAGCTCGGCGGCGGGGCTGAAGGTACAGCCGTTCATGGTGCCGTACACGACCAGCAAGTTCGCGGTCCGCGGGATGGCGAAGGCGTTCGCTGCCGAGTTGGCGCGGCACAGCATCCGGGTCAACAGCGTGCACCCGACCGGGGTCAACACCCCGATGGGCAGCGGCGACATGCAGGAGCAGATCCACGGCGCGATCGCCGGGGACGAGCGACTCGGCGCGATGATGATGAACATGCTGCCGGTCGACATCACCGAACCGGAGGACATCGCCGACACCGTGCTGTTCCTGGCGTCGGACGAGTCGAAGTACATCACCGCCCACGAGATCGCCCCGGACGCCGGTATCACCGAGTTCTGATCCCACATCACCACGTCCCCCCATGACCGAAGGGCACCTTCACACGGTCGGACCGCGTGAAGGTGCCCTTCAGCCATGAGATCGGGTCAGTACAGGCCGCCGTCGAGCCGGATGAACGAGTTCGTCGTGTAGCTCGATGCGGGGCTCGCCAGGTACAGCGCCGTGGTGACGATCTCCTCCGGGTTCCCGGGACGTCCGGCGGCGCTGCGCAGCGACTTCTTCGCGTCGGTGCTCCACGCCTTGGCGATGTCGGTCAGGAACGGTCCCGCCGAGATCGTGTTGACGCGGACGGCCGGCCCGAATTCCCGCGCGAACACGCCGGTGAGCGCGTTGAGAGCCGCCTTCGCCCCCGCGTAGGGCCCGAACGCGGGTGCGGGGAAGATGGCGCCGGACGAGGAGATGTTGATGATCGTTCCGCCGTCGCCGTCCGCCATCCGCTGACCGACCAGCGAACCCAGACGGAACGGGCCCTTGAAGTTCACCGCAACGACCTTGTCGAACAGCTCTTCCGAGGTCTGCGCCGACGACGGCGCCAGCGGCGACAGCCCGGCGTTGTTGACCAGGATGTCGATCACCCCGAAGTGTTCGTAGCTGGCCGCGACCAACTCGTCGATGTCCTGCCACCTGCCGACATGGCAGGCGACAGGTAGTGCCCTGCGGCCCAGCGCCTCCACCTCCCGTGCCACCTGTTCGCACGACTCGATCTTGCGGCTGCAGACGACCACGTCGGCTCCCGCCCGCGCGAAGGCCAACACCATCTCCCGGCCCAGCCCGCGGCTGCCACCGGTGACCAGCGCCACCTTGCCCTCGAGGGAGAACAGCCGGCTCTGGTCGACGACCCCTGCGGGGTGCTCCGACCCGTTCCGTTCGGTCATCGGCCCGCTCCCGAAGAAATCTTGATCGTCACGCACTTGACCTGGCTGTAGTGATGCAATGCCTCCACACCCTTCTCTCGGCCGTAACCGCTGTTCTTCCAACCACCGAACGGGGTCTGCACCGATCCCGTGGACCAGGTGTTGACGAACACCTGGCCGACCCGCAGCCGATCGCTGACCCGCAGCGCGCGGGAGACGTCGGTCGTCCACACCCCGGCGACGAGCCCGTACTCGGAGTCCTCGGCGATCTCGACCGCCTCGTCCTCGGTGTCGAACGGGAGCACCACCACCACGGGACCGAAGATCTCCTCACGGGCGATCCGCGCCGAGTTGTCCACTCCGGTGTAAACGGTGGGATCGATGTAGTAGCCACCGGTTTCGGCGGCGAGTGTCGACACCGTTCCTCCGATCTCGGCGCGGGCCCCCTCGGCCTCGGCGATCTTGAAGTACTCCTGCACCCGGAGGAACTGGTCGTGGGTGATGAGGGGGCCGAGGTCACGGCCCACCTGCACCTGCGCGGTGCGCTCCACCAGGCGGGACACCACCTGCTCGTACACCTCGCGCTGCACCAGGAGCCGGGTGCCGTTGGAGCACACCTGCCCGGTGTTGGCGGTGAACCCCTGGAGCGCGCCGGTGACCGCGGCGTCGAGATCGGCGTCGGCGAAGACGATGTTCGCGGACTTGCCGCCCAGTTCGAGTGTCAGCGGGATGATCCGCTCGGCGGCGATCCGGCCGATCACCCGTCCGGTGCCGACGGAACCGGTGAACGCGACCTTCGCGACATCGGGATGCCCGACCAGTGCGGCTCCGGCACCCGCCCCGGTCCCGAGCACCACGTTCAGCACGCCGTCCGGGAAGCCGGCCTCCGACGCGAGCCGGGCCAGCCGCACGGTGGTGGCCGAGGTGAACTCGGACGGCTTCACCACCACGGTGTTGCCCGCGGCCAGGGCCGGTGCGCACGCCCGGGCGGCCTGATTCAACGGGACGTTCCACGGGGTGACGACACCGACCACACCGAACGGCTCACGCCGGGTGTAGACGTGCTGGTCCGCTGCGACGTCCAGGGTCTCCCCCGCCGGCATCGCGACGAGACCGCCGTAGAACTCGAAATACGCTGCAGATGTCTCGATCTCACCGATGGCAACCTTCTCGGGTTTGCCGGTCTCGCTGACCTCGAGCGCCGCGAGGGCGGGCAGCTCGTCCCTCATCCGCCGCGCCAGATCGGTCAGCAGGCGCCCCCGCGTGAGCGCGGGAATCTGCCGCCAGGCCGGCAGCGCCGCGGTCGCGGATCGCACCGCGGCGTCCACGACGGCGGCGTCGCCCGAAGCGAGCTGCCGGACGGTGTTCCCGGTGGCCGGGTCTGTGACGGGCAGGTAGGCGCCGGTCACCGGCGCCGTGGCGGTCCCGCCTATCCAGTGATCGAGTGTGTCCATCGCGTGTATCCCACTTTCAGGCGGTGTGTTCGTCCCGGAACTGTTGGTACGGCGAGAGCTGGGCCCGTCGCTCGTGCAGGAAGTCGTGCGGATAGCCGAGCCTGATGCGTGTCGCCTTGTCCAGCCTCTCGACCTGGTGATCCTCGAGGGCGACGCCCACCACGCCGAGGTTGTCGCGGAGTTGGGCGACCGTCCGCGCTCCGATCAACGGCATCACGCCCTGCCTGCGCACCCAGGCGAGCGCGACCTGAGCCGGGGTGGCCCCCGTCTCGGCCGCGATCTCGGCGACGGCCTCCACCGCTCGGTGGCCGGCAGGACCGAGCCGGTCGAGCCCGCGCCCCTTGCCGACCAGCAGCCCCCGCGCAAGTGGGCTCCACGCGTACGTGGCGAGGCCGAGTTCACGGGCCATCGGCAGGAATTCCCGGTCGGCGGTACGGGCGAGCAACGAGTACTCGACCTGCATGGCACAGAACGCATTCCAGCCGCGCAGCTCGGCGATGGCCGTCGACCGCGAGACGACCCAGGCCGGGGTGTTGGTCACCCCGATGGCGAGCACCTTGCCGCTGCGCACCAGATCGTCGAGTGCCCGCAACGTCTCCTCGACCGGGGTCCCCCGGTCCCAGGCGTGCACCCACAGCAGGTCCACGTAGTCGGTCCCCAGCCGGCGCAGACTGGTTTCGACGCTGCGCCGCAGGCTCTTGCGGTGGTTGCCTCCGGAGTTCGGGTCGCCGGCGTCGGTGGGCAGGGTGTACTTGGTGCTGAGCACGACCCCCTCGCGTTCGGCGGCGACGAGGCGCCCGAGGATCTCCTCGCTCGCACCGTTGGTGTAGTTGTTGGCGGTGTCGACGAAGTTGCCGCCGGCCTCCCGATAGGCGCGGTAGATCTGGCCGCTGGTGTCCTCGTCCGCCCCGAATCCCCACTCGGTGCCGAAGGTCATGGCGCCCAGACACAGTTCGCTGACCCGGATGCCGGATCGGCCGAGCACCCTCAGCGGCATGGATGACTGTTCAGGCATCGTCGTCCACCACCCAGTTCACGAACCGGTGCAGCGGGTACATGCCGTCGTGCGGGCTGCCCATGCTGCCGGTCATCGCGCTGCCGAGCTTGACGACGCGTTGCACGCCCGCGGTCGCGAGCGCGTCCCGGACCTCGGCCTTGCGATGCGTGGGATAGACGCCGACCGTCTGGGTCGCCACGGTCGCGTAGGACGCCGCATTGCTCATCTCGGCGACGGGAATCACGTTGACCGTCTTGTTGGTCGGATGGAAGTCGACCATCTCCGGCGACCGCACGACCAGACCGCGACCGTCGTAGCCGCCCCAGATCCGGTAGTCGGGTTCGAGGAAACGCATTCCGTCGACCGCCTCGCGAATGTCACTGGGTGGCTTCGGCCCGACAGCCGAGGTGAAGGCTCGATCGACCCCGAGTCGCTCATGGAGCAGCGCGCAGAAGCGGTCGACCTGCTCGATGTCGCCCTCGACGCAGATGTGCCGGGCGGCCAGGCAGGCGTCCTGGTTGAAGATCGTGGCGTCGGCAGCGGCGAGTTCGGCGACCTTGCGCAGCGTGTCCTCGGACTCGAAGGCTTCCCTGCCGACGATCGACATCGAGACCTTCGGGTCGAACGAGATCAGCTGGAATCCCGGTCCGACGTACTTCGCCGCGTTCTCGATGGCGGCCCCACCGCCCCAGGCGACCAGCTTGTCGAAGTACTGGGAGCGGTACAGCACGTTCTCGACCTTGGCGTCGCCGCCGCGCCAGTACACGGCCGACATGGACCGGAGCACCGGATGATCGGGGGCTATGTCGGCCATCGTGCGCAGCACCGCGACGGTGGTGAACGGGTCCGCCGACGGCATCTTGAAGACGTTGACGGCCTTGACGAGTGCGGCGTCGGCGATCGAGGTCATCGCCGCGCTCGGAGAGTTGCCGGCCATCATGTGCACCAGCCGCGGCGGGAACGCCCGGACGCGGCTGACGTTGCCGTTCGGATCGGTCCGCTCCACCCAGCCGTCCAGCAGGTTGATGTCGCCGAAGGTCCGCTCGAGCCGGTACTCGAGTGCCTGCCTGGTCAGGAACTGTCCCGGTCGGGCGAAGGTGTTCTCGATGATGCGGCGCGGCAGCGCGCTCACCTGAAGCGTCATCTCCAGCGACTCCTGGAGATACTCGTTCTTCTCGAGGGTGAGATGCTGTGCGGTCTCGACGAGGAAGTCGATGATCTCGGAGATGGGAACGTCGAACGCGGGGCCGGGCTGCGTGCGGGGAACGAAGAGATCACCGAGTTCGAGTCGTGGCGTGACGAACGGAACGCCGAAGTCCCGTGAGAGGTACTCGCTGTCCTCGCCCCAGACCAGCTTTCCGCGGACGAAGTGGGGAACCCGGATCTTGGTAGCTGTTGCAGTCATGATCGCCTCAGTCCTCGATGAATCCGCGGACGTAGGCGTCCATGGTTCCGGCGCAGGTGATCTTGTCGTCGTCGGCGAGATCGGAGTACCGGACGATGTCGGGCAGGACGGTGTCGCCGGTCCGCCCGCACGGGCAGGCACCCGTGTCGACGGTGATCCGGTCGCCGGAGATCGTGCCGCCCCAGCGGCCGTCGACCGTTGTGTCGAAGAACGCGGCGCGGCCCTGGATCAGGCCCTCGACCTCCGGGGCCAGCGATTCGCCCTCCTTGTCGAGAACGAACAACGCGATCGTGTCGGGTACGTGGTAGCGGCCCTCCACACACTTGGGCAGCCGAACGTTCAACTCCTGCATGGAGTAGTAGTGCAGGAACCGCTCCGGCGTGATGTTCAGCAGGCGGAAGATCTGTTGCTGGTAGTCGGCAGGCAGCGAGGTTCCCTTCAGGCCCCCACCGGTGGTCAGCGCGTTCGTGCCGGTGATGTCGCCTTCCGCCGCCCCCATCTCCTCGAGGATCTCGCAGAGCCGGAACAACTGCGGGAACTGGGAACTGAAGAAAATCTTCTCGGTGCGGTGAGCGAGGATCTGCTCGGCGTAATGATGCAGCCGCCGTTCCTGTTCCGCGGCGCGCTCTGCCGCCTCCGCCTCGAACGCGGCGAGTTCGTCCGGCGCCGCCGTGCCGTCCGCCATCGCGCGCCGCATCGCGGACATCCGGGCCATGTACCGGTGAAATCCGGCAGGCGGAGTGCCCTCGAAGAGGGGGAGGGCACCAGGTCCGGTGTAGGAATCGACGATGAGGTCTCGCACCGCGACGTGCTGGCTCTGGCCGGTGTCCGGTCCGACGGGGATGACGTGCCAGGTCGGCTCGGGCGGCAACCCCAGCTCGGTCATGCAGTCGAGGAGGTTCTGCAGGTTTGCGTCGCGGTCCCGCTGGGACTTGTTGAGGAACGACCCCTTGCCGCTGGTGCCGCTCGAGCTCGACACCAGGTGACCGGAATCCTCGAGGGTGGCGATCCAGCCGTCGACATCCTCGACTGCCGACACGTCCACATCGCTGACGCGGTGCGCGGACAGCGAATCGATCCACCGATTCATCTGCGCCCATTGCCCTTTGGCAATGAGCGATTCCGGGTAGCTCTTGTAGGTGGTGTGCGGGAAGAGCAACGGGATCATGTCCTCACGGGACCGGATCTCCGTGATCCCCTCCGCATCGGCGCGCTGCGCCAGGACGGGAACCCGCGTTCGCCATTCCTGAAATCGCCGGTCCAGTATCTCGATGACGTCCGATCGCCCGTTGGTCCGTGCCGCCGCTGTCGTTCCTGACATCGTGCCTCCGCTCGTGGTGGGGGGTTCGCGCGAATTAACCATACCCATGGGTCAAGTTTTATGTCCATGGTCACTTCGGCACGAATCAGCGCAACTGCGGCAGAATCGACGCCCATGACAGCCGACGAACCCGAACGCAACCGCGGTGGACGGCCCACCCGCGAGCAGGCGACGCAGCTGGATCGCCGGATCCGGGAATGCGCCCTCGAGACCCTGCTCGAGCACGGCTACGAGGGCACCTCGATGAAGGCGATCGCGGAGGCGGCCGGAACTACCAAACCCTCTCTGTACAACCGGTTTCCGACGAAGGAGGCGCTGTTCCTCGCGGTGCTCGGCTGGGCCGTTGGCCGATCCGACTGGCCGGTTCCCGAGCCCCCCGAACCCGACCTCGACGACCTGGAGGGCGCGTTGGTCGCCATCGCCGACGCTGCGCTGAGCCGCGCCCTGCACCCGTCGATGATCCGGCTGGAACAGATCGCGATCGGGCACGCCTCGGCCTATCCGGAACTCGCCCGCGACACCCACGGCACCGGGTTCTGGCCGCGCCGGCGACTCGTCGCGGAGCTGCTCGCCCGGCACGCCGCCACCGGCGCCATCATCGCCGAGGATCCTGACGAGCTGGCCGAACTGTTCCTCGGCCTGGTCTCCGGGACCCCGGCCCGGCTGGCCGCCTTCGGGATCGTCCGTGACGCTGCGAGCCAGAAGCGGCATACCCGGGCGGCAGTGCAGCTCTTCCTTCGCAGCCTGCATCCCTAGCCGACACGGTACCGGTCGCGCACGTGCCGCTTGTGCAGCTTCCCGCTCGGGTCGCGGGGGAGCTCGTCGACGAAGTCCACCGCGCGCGGACACTTGTAGTGCGCCAGTTCGGCGCGGCACCAGTCGATCAGCTCCGCCGCGAGAGCGGGTCCGACCGCGGCAGGGTCGACCGGTTGCACCACTGCACGCACGGCCTCCCCCATCTCGTCGTCGGGGACCCCGACGACCGCCACGTCCGCCACGGCCGGATGTCCGACGAGGACGTTCTCCGCCTCCTGCGGGTAGATGTTCACTCCCCCGGAGATGATGGTGAAGCTCTGCCGGTCGGTGAGGTACAGGTAGCCGTCGGAGTCCAGGTAGCCCACGTCGCCCAGCGTGCGCCAGCCTCTGTCGTTGGTGACGGACGCCGTCTTGGCGGGGTCGTTGTGGTATTCGAACGGTCGGCCACCCGCGAAGTAGACGGCGCCGATCGCACCCGGCGGAAGTTCCGTTCCGTCGTCACCGACGATGTGGCATTCTTCCGTCGGCCGGCCCACCGATCCGGGATGGTCGAGCCACTCCTCGGGCGTGATGTAGGTGGTGCCGACATCCTCGGTGCCCGAGTAGTACTCGTGGATGATCGGGCCCCACCAGTCGAGCATCTGCCGCTTGACGGTGACGGGGCACGGGGCCGCCGAGTGCACGGCCTGCCGCAGGCTCGACAGGTCGTACCCTTCGCGTTCGGCGGGAGGCAGACGCAACATCCGCACGAACATCGTCGGGACGAACTGGGCGTTCGTGACGCGATGTCTCTCGATGAGGTCGAGGCAGTGCCGAGCGTCGAAGCGCTCCATCACGATCACGGTCGCACCCAGCCGCTGCCAGGACATCGAGAACACCAGCGGTGCACCGTGATACAGAGGCGCGGGCGAGAGGTACACCGCACCGACCGTGTCACCGGTGGCGAGCAGACCCTGCGCGATCTGCACCGGAGCCGATCCCGGGTCCCCGAAGAACGTCCCCTGGAGTTGTTTGCGAACCCCCTTGGGCCGCCCGGTCGTGCCCGACGAGTACAGCATCTCCCGGCCCTCGCGCTCGTCGCCGAGGGGCCCCGGCGACTGCACGGCGAGCAGATCTCCGTAGCGTTCGAATCCGGGGAGGTCACCGGCAGCGGACACCCGGACCCGCATCCGCGTGAGGTCCAAACCGGAGACCACGGCGGACACGGACTCGCTCGCCACCAGCGCCACCGCCCCGCAGTCGTCGAGGATGTACTGCACCTCCGCCGACTGCAGGTGCCGGTTCACCGCGGTGTAGTAGAGGCCGGATCGCTGAGCGGCCCATGCGATTTCCAGGTAAGCGCGATTGTTCTCCATCAGGATCGCGATGTGATCGCCGGGAAGGAGCCCTCGTGCCCGCAGTACCCGCGCGAATGCGACGGACCGCTGCTCGAGCTGCCGGTAGGTCACCACCTCGCCGCTGCCGGCCATCACGATCGCCGGATGGTCCGGCGTCCGGGCAGCATGCCAGGTCGGCGTCATCGGGTTCGGCGTCATGTGGTCGGGCGTCATCGGGCATCACTCCTGGTAGTTCCGGACCGTGCGGTGTCGCCCTGTCCCGCTGCGGCCGCACGCAGGCAGAAGGCGGCAATTCGGTCAATATCCGCTTCAGTCGGTTGACGGCCACCCCAGAGGTAGTCGGCGAGCTTGCCGACCGCTGCATGGGCCGCGAGCGAGGCATCGAACTCCGGATCCGGACTGCCCAGTTCGGCCAAAGGTGCATTCAGCAGTGCGGCCAGAGGCCCAGCCGCGGACGGCGGGCCACCGATGGCGTCAGCGGACAGGGTGCCGGCATTCCAGAGCACCGCCCGGGTGGTGGTGGCGGCGTCTTCGGCGCACTGGGACAGCACGCCCTCGACCCAGCGCCGAACCTGCCCTTCCGGCGTGGGCTCCTTCGCCATCTGGTGACCGACATAGGCGGTCAACCGCTCGGTCCCGTCTTCCAGGATCGCCGCCACCAAGGCATCTTTCGACTTGAAGTGCCGGTAGAAGGCGTCGTTCGACAGGCCGGCCGCCGCCACGATGTCGGAGACGCGTGGCCGCGAGTCCGTTCCGCAGTTGCGCATCACCTCCAGTGCCGCGTCGAGCAGCCTGCGCACCTCACCGGCATAGCTCGCCTCACGTTTTGCCAGTGCCCTCTGGGCGATTCGGCTGGCGAAGTCGTCCATGCCCTACCTACCGACCCGATCGCGGACGGTGATCGGCGAGCCGGCGCGCCGAGACGTGGAGAAGGTTGTCTGCCATCGGTGTTCCCTTCGTGCGGTTGTGTCAGACGGACTTCGGATCGGACCAGCACCGCTCCAGTCCCGACCGAGCGGCCCTGGTGACGAGTTCGACCCGAAAGCCCTTTGCGCTACGGAGAAATGCAAAGAACGGCATGCCGTCGGGCCCGGTACGCGTCGCCTCTGGGACGTATCCCGCCGCGGCCAACTCCGCCGCGTCGGCCGCAACGTCGTCCGACCAGTACCCGAGGTGGTTCATTGAGCACTTCCCAAATCCAGCTCAGAATTGCATTCTTGGTGACGAGAAGCATATTCTCACGATAGAGAAGGAGGCGCAATGGCATGGGATTTCGAGACCGACCCCGAGTTCCAGGCGAAGCTGGACTGGGCTGATGCGTTCGTTCGAGAGGAGGTGGAACCCCTCGACCTGGTGTGGGAACACGAGCAGTTCGCGCCCTTGGACGGCGCCCGCCGCAAGGTGATCGACCCGCTCAAACAGGAGGTACGAAAGCAGGGCCTGTGGGCGACGCACCTCGGCCCCGACCTCGGGGGCCAGGGCTACGGTCAGTTGAAACTGGCACTGCTCAACGAGATTCTGGGGCGGTCGCAGTGGGCCCCGATCGTGTTCGGCTGCCAGGCCCCGGACACCGGCAACGCGGAGATCATCGCCCACTACGGCACCGAGGAACAGAAGCGGCGCTACCTGCAGCCGCTGCTCGACGGCGAGATGTTCTCCACCTATTCGATGACCGAACCGCAGGCCGGAGCCGATCCGGCCCAGTTCGAGACGCGGGCCGTCCGCGATGGTGACGACTGGGTCCTGGGCGGGTGGAAGTACTTCTCCTCCAACGCTCGTACCGCGTCGTTCCTGATCGTGATGGCGGTGACCGACCCCGACGCCGACACCTACAACAAGATGTCGATGTTCCTGGTCCCGGCGGACACCCCCGGCATCGAGATCGTCCGCAACGTCGGCCTCGCCGGGGAGCCCATGAACGAGGGTTCGCACGCCCTCATCCACTACCGGGACGTGCGGGTGCCGGCCGACGCCCTTCTCGGCGGCGAGGGCCAGGCGTTCGCCATCGCCCAGACCAGGCTCGGAGGCGGCCGGATTCATCACGCCATGCGGACGATCGGGCTGGCCCAGAAGGCGCTGGACATGATGTGCGAGCGGGCGCTGAGCCGCACCACCGCAGGAAGCAAGCTCGCCGACAAGCAGTTCGTCCAGGGCTACATCGCCGAGTCCTACGCGCAGCTCACGCAGTTCCGGCTCTTCGTCCTGCACACCGCGTGGAAGATCGACAAGTACAACGACTACAAGAAGGTCCGCAAGGACATCGCCACCGCCAAGATCGTCATGCCGACCGTGCTGCACGACATCGCCTGGCGCGCAATGCAGGTGCACGGGGCGCTCGGCGTGACCAACGAGATGCCGTTCTTCCGCATGATCAACGGTGCGGCCGTGATGGGTCTCGCCGACGGGCCGACGGAGGTCCACAAGGTCACCGTCGCCAAGCAGGTCCTGCGCGACCACCGGCCCAGTGACGACATCTGGCCGACCGAATGGATCCCCCGCAAGCAGGCCGCGGCGCGGGAGAAGTACGCCGAGTTCCTCGAAAACGAAGTGGGTGACCTGTGATCGACACCGAACGCCTCGCCACCTGGATGGACGGTATGGGCCTGCCCGGCAAGGGCGCCCCGCTCGAAGCCCGATTCCTCTCCGGCGGAACGCAGAACGAGATCTACGAGATCATCCGCGACGACGAAAGCGTCGTCATCCGGATCCCGCCTCCCCACGCACCGGCCAACCGGGACGAGGGCATCCTGCGCGAGTGGCGGATCATCCAGGCCCTCGACGGAACCGACGTGCCGCACACCAGGGCGATCGCCGCCTGCGAGGACACGTCGGTCCTCGGCCGTCCGTTCTACCTGATGGGTTTCATCGACGGGTGGTCGCCGATGGACCACAAGAAGTGGACGGAGCCGTTCACCTCCGATCTCGAGGCCCGCGCCGGGCTCGCCTATCAGCTTGCGGAGGGCATCGCGCTGCTGTCGAAGGTGGATTGGAAGGCGAAGGGTCTGCACGACCTCGGCCGCCCGGACGGGTTCCACGAACGCCAGGTGGACCGCTGGACAACGTTTTTCGAGCGCATCAAGGGCCGCGATCTCGACGGCATGGACGTCGCCACGAACTGGCTGCGCGCGCACCGGCCACTCGACTTCGTCCCAGGGCTCATGCATGGCGACTACCAGTTCGCCAACGTGATGTTCAAGGACGGTGCTCCCGCGCGGCTGGCCGCCATCGTCGACTGGGAGATGGGCACGGTGGGCGATCCGAAGCTCGACCTCGCCTGGATGCTGCAGGGGTGGCCCGAGGACACGAACGCCCCGGAGGCATCCGAGTCCAGTTACGTCGACCTGCGGGGCATGCCGTCGCGCGAACAGGTGGTCGCCCACTACGCCGAGGTGTCGGGTCGTCAGGTCGACGACCTCGACTACTACCTGGTGCTCGCGCAGTGGAAGCTCGCTATCGTGCTGGAACAGGGCTTCCAGCGCGCCGGCGACGACTTCAAGTTGCAGTCGTTCGGCCCGATCGTGCCCGAGTTGATGCGGTCCGCCGCGGAGCTCGCCGAGTCCACCGGGTACCGCTCATGATCGCCGAAGGCTTGGCGATCGAGCGCCGGGGACCGGTCTTGATCGTGCGCCTCGACCGCCCCGAGTCACGAAACGCACTGACCGGAGCCATGATCCGCGGCATCGGTGCCGCCGTCCTCGAGGCGGAATCGGATCCGCAGATCCGTGCCATCGTCCTCACCGGCACCGGCGACCGGGCGTTCTGCTCGGGAATGGATCTGCGTGCCTTCGCCGACGGCGAGGACGTCGGGTACGGCACCGACGAGGCCACCGCGGCCTACCTCCGGCTCGGCCGGGGCGAGGTGCCGATCCCCGTCGTCGGCGCGGCGAACGGGACGGCGATCGGTGGCGGACTCGAGTTGCTGCTCGGCTGCGACATCATCGTGGCCTCCTCGGCCGCGATGTTCGGGTTCCCCGAGGTGAAGCGGGGCCTGTTCCCCGGCGGTGGCGGCACGTTCATCGGCACTCGGATCCCGCTGGGCGCTGCACTGGAGCTGACGCTGACCGGCGACACCGTCACCGCCGAGCGTTGCTACGCGCTCGGCCTGATCAATGCCGTCGTGGACCCGGACGCGGTGCTCGACACCGCGCTGGACTACGCCGATCGAATCGCCGCGAACGCCCCCCTCGGCCTGGCCGCGTGCAAGGAACTCGCCCGCCTCTCGGTCGCCCAGCCTGCCCGCGCCGACGAGCGGCTGAGCGAGTGGCAGGCGGTGGTGTTCTCGAGTCAGGACGCCATGGAAGGCGCCGCGGCGTTCATCGAGAAGCGGCCACCCGCGTGGACCGGCAGGTGAGCTGACGTGCGTGCGGTCGTCTGCCCGTCGTACGGGCCGCCGGAGGTCGTCCGCGTCGAGGACCGCCCCGTGCCCGCACCCGGCCCCGGCCAGGTGCGGGTGCGGGTGCGGGCCGCGGCCGTCAACTTCCCCGACGTGTTGCTGATCGCCGATCGGTATCAGATCAGCGTTCCTCCCCCGTTCGTGCCCGGCAGCGAGTTCGCCGGGGTGGTCGAGGAGGTCGCCGCCGACGTCGACGCCGTCGCGGTCGGCGACCCGGTGACGTTCACCGGTCTGGTCGGTGCCTTCGCCGAGGCGGTCGTGGCCGACGCGTCCAGGCTGTCCCCGGTCCCGGTCGGCGTCGACCTGCGCACCGCGGCGGCGTTCGGCGTCGCGTTCCGCACCGCCCACCACACACTGCGGTCGGTGGCACGGGTCCGGGCCGGCGACGAGCTGATCGTGCTCGGGGCGGGTGGGGGTGTCGGGCTCGCCGCGGTGCAACTCGGGGTTGCCCTCGGCGCCTCGGTGACGGCGGTGGCCTCCTCCCCCGACAAGCTGGACGTGGCGGCGTCCTACGGGGCGCGGCACCTGGTCAACCATCGCGACGGCGATCTGCGGGCGGGTCTGCGCCGCGCCCTGCCCGACGGCGCGGACGCCGTGATCGATCCGGTGGGAGGCGACCTCTCCGAGCCCGCGTTGCGCACGCTGCGGCGGGGCGGACGGTTCGTCACCGTCGGCTACGCGTCCGGCGTCATTCCCCGGGTCCCGCTCAACCTGGTTCTCGTCAAGGGCGTACACATCCTCGGCTTCCAGTTCCAGGACGTTCCGCCGAACGAGTTCCGCCGCAACGAACTCGAGCTGACCGAGCTGCTCCGCACCGGGCGAGTCGTCCCGCACATCGGCGCCGTGTTCCCTCTGGACGCCGCCGCCGACGCGCTGCGGCAGGTCGCGGACGGCCGCGCGATCGGGAAGGTTCTGCTCGACGTCACGCCCTGAAACGGACAACTCACGCTGTACCCCAATGGATTACGACCAAACAAGGAGATCCACCTGTGCAGGGACTGAAGGACAAGGTCGTGCTCGTGGCGGGGGCCGCCACCGGACTCGGCGCGGATTCCGCTCGCCGGCTGGCACGCGAAGGCGCGAAGGTGGTGGTCGGCGATCTGGACGGGGACGGGGCCGCACGCACCGCGGCCTCCATCGCCGACGAGGGTGGCGAGGCGCTGGCCGCACAGTTCGACATCTCCGACGACGACTCGGTTCGGGACCTCGTCTCCACGGTGGTGACGGAACACGGCGGGTTGGATGCGGTCCACGTCAACGCCGGGGACATGGGGGCGGTGCGCCACGACACCAATGTCGTCGACATCGACCTCGAGATCTGGGATCGGACGGTGGCGGTCAATCTGCGCGGGCACATGCTCGTGACCCGGCACGCCGTTCCCCGGCTTCTCGAGCGTGGCGGCGGCGCGATCGTGTACACGTCGTCGATCGCCTCGTTCAACGGCGAACCGGACCGGCCGGCATACGCCGCCACCAAAGCCGGGATCAACACCCTGGCCCGCCACGTCGCATCGAGGTGGGGCCGGGACGGGATCCGGGCGAACGCCGTCACTCCGGGCCTCATCCTCACCCCGGAGATCGAACAGGGACTGCCGTCGGACACCAAGCAGCGCATGCTTTCCCGCACCCGGAGCCCGCGTCTGGGCCGGCCCGCCGACGTCTCCGGAATGGTCGCCTACCTCGTCTCCGACGACGGATCGTGGATCAACGGTCAGGTCGTCAACGTCGACGGCGGCACCGTCCTGCGCTGACACCACCTTCGGGCCACCGCCCGACCGGCCACTCGTTCGGAGGCGCCCCGACAGGGTCGCCTCCGAACAAGGCCTCAGCGACCGCTCACCGGCCAGAAGTCCGGGCGGGCCGCGAGCGGGAAGGACTTCTCCGCTCCCGATCCGTCCCGCGCGGAAGCTCCGTCAGCTCGCCGAGACGAGGCGAAGTCCACCCGGCGGGCGCAGGCGATCGATGCGGAACGGTTCCGTGACGCCGACCGGACCGACCGCGGCGGCGGCCGCAGCGAGAGCCTGGGCCTTGAACATTCGGGCCGCACAGCTGAGCCGATGCTGCCCGGCGTCGAAGCGCTCGTCGAGTTCGGCCGGACAGGTCTCGCCCCACATCGTGACGTCCATGTCCCCCCGCTCGAGGGTGTCGAGGACACCCCGCCGGATCCGATCGTCGTTCCGGAAGAGATCCGCCGACACGGCAAGCGCCTGCGGGTACGGCCCATTCTGATCGGCGAGTGCGGAATCCAGATCCAGAGTGCGGGCCCCGAGGATCTCCAGCGGTCGAACATCGGGATGATCCGCGACGACAACGGTGACGTCCCACCCGGCGGTCACTCGATCGAACACCCAACCACCGGCGAGACGAACAACGTCGACCACGCTGGGGCCGACCATCACCAGTCGATGCCTCAGGCTGTGCCGGCGGGCATGAGCTGCCGTCTGAGCGACTGTATGTACTCCGCGAAGACCTCGTTCAGCGGTATCGAACGATCGAGCAGCCATAGCGTCTCCATTCCGTGTAAGAAGGCGATGATCTCCACCGCCTTGACGGCCGGGTCCACGTCGGTTCGATACCTTCCAGCGCGCTGACCGCGCCGGATTCCTGTTTCGACGGTGGCGACCGAGGCCCGGGATCTGTGGAGTAGGCGGTCGTGAAGGAACGCATCGGGTTCGAGGTTCTCGATGAGCAGAACCGTGAACAGGCCGACGAGGTCGGGCGACTCGTCGAACCGGCGCGGCACCCGCTCGAGTTGCTCGATGAGGTCACCGGTCCGGTCGACGCGAGCCATGTCGTCCGCGTCTCGGGTATCGGCCACCGCGTTCAGCAACTGCTCCTTCGACTCGAAATGGTGCAGCAGTCCCGCGGTGGTGACTCCCGCTTCCTTGGCGATCTGCGCGAGCGACGTGTTGCGCCACCCGTTCCGTACCAACAACCGCTGAGCCACGGACAGGATTCGCTGCTTCCGGTCCTCCCCCTTGGCGAGAAGCGCTGCATACGGCCGTTGCACGGGCGAGCTCTCCTTCATTCAAACCAACCTACTGAGCACACAGTAGGTTGGTTTCGCGGTTGTGACAAGGGTCATATTTCGGCGACAGTGTGACACACCCGACTCTGGTTCACAGGCCTAACGACTTCGCGATGATCACCTTCATGACCTCACTGGTGCCTGCGTAGATGCGCGCGACCCGCGCATCCGTGTAGAGCCGCGCGATCGGGTACTCCGTCATGTACCCGTACCCGCCGAACAACTGCAGGCAGCGGTCGACGACGCGCCCCTGCACCTCGGTGCAGAACAACTTCACCCGGGCCGCGTCGGCACCCGACAACTCGCCGTCGACGAGATCGAGCACGGCGCGGTCGAGCATCGCCTGTGCCGCCTTGATCTCGGCAGACATCGCCGCCAGTTCGAACTTGGTGTTCTGGAACGACGCCACCGGCGTCCCGAACGCCTTGCGCTCCTTGACGTAGTCGATGGTCGTCGCGACAGCCGCGCGCGCCTGCGCCACCGATCCGGTGGCCACCGTCATGCGTTCCTGCGGCAGGTTCCGGCCGAGGTAGCGGAATGCCTCGCCCTCCGCACCGAGGCGGTTCGCCACCGGAACCCGCACGTCCTCGAACGAGAGTTCCGCCGTGTCCTGAACCTTGCAGCCCATCTTGTCGAGGACCCGACCGCGAACGAACCCCGGCATCCCGTCCTCCACGACCAGCAGGGTCAAACCGGCCCGGCGGTTGTCGGGGTCGGTGGAGGTCCGCGCGACCACGATGACGAGGTCGGCCAGGATCCCGCCGGTGATGAACGTCTTCGCCCCGTTCAGTACGTACTCGTCGCCCTCCCGCCGGGCAGTGGTCCGGATACCGGCGAGGTCGGAACCGGTGCCCGGTTCGGTCATCGCGATCGCGGTCAGCAACTCGCCCGCAGCCATGCCCGGGAACCAGCGTGCCCGCTGTTCCTCGTTCGTGTACTCGAGGAAGTACGGCAGGATGACGTCGAGCTGGGTGCGCACCGTGCTCAACGTGACCAGCGCGCGGGCCGCCTCCTCCTGCAGGATGACGTTGTACCGGAAGTCCGGAACGCCCGCTCCCCCATACTCTTCCGGGATCGCCATCCCCAGCATTCCGAGAGATCCCAGCTTCCGGAAGATCTCGCGGGGCATCCGGCCGGCCTTCTCCCAGGCGGGGTAGTCGGGCACAACGTACTTCTCGATGAAGTCACGTGCCAGCTTGCGGAAGGCCTCGTGATCTTCGGTGAAAACGTCTCGACGCATGATCTCCCCAGTCCTCAGGCCAGTTCCACGAGGGTCGCGTTGGCCGTGCCCCCGCCCTCGCACATGGTCAGCAGTCCACGATGAATCCCGTTGCGGCGCATGTGGTGAATCATCCTGGTCATCAGGACCGCGCCCGAGCCGCCCAGCGGGTGCCCGAGGGCGATCGCACCGCCGAGCGGATTGAGCAGGCCGGGATCGGCGCCCGTCTCCGCGAGCCATGCCAGGGGGACGGGCGCGAACGCCTCGTTGACCTCGAACACGCCAACGTCACGCAGGTCGATGCCGGCCTTGCGCAGCACCCGCTCGGTGGCGGGGATCGGTCCGGTGAGCATCAGCACCGGATCCGACCCGACGACGGCTCCGGCCACGTACCGCACGAGGGGCGTCAGGCCCAGCTCACGGGCCCGCTCCGGCGTGGTCACCAGCAGCGCCGCCGCGCCGTCGGAGATCTGCGACGAGTTGCCGGCGTGGATGACACCGTCGTCGAGGAACGCGGGTTTGAGAGAGCCCAGCTTCTCCACCGTGGTACCGCGGCGGATGCCCTCGTCCACCGAGACCACGCCGGTCTCCGTTGTCACCGGGACGATCTCGGCCTCGAAGGCGCCGGCGTCCTGTGCCGCCGCTGCCCGCTCGTGCGACCGAACGGAGAACTCGTCGACCACGGACCTCGTGAGCCCCCACTTGTCCGCGATCATCTCGGCGCCGATGCCCTGGTTGAATCCGGCATTGCCGTACCGGGCCAGCGCCTTCGGGCCGTACGGCATGCCGGTGGCGCGCGCCGCGCCGAGGGGAACCCGGCTCATCACCTCCACCCCGCCCGCGACGACGACCTCCTGCTGCCCCGACATGACGGCCTGGACCGCGAAATCGAGGGCCTGCTGGCTCGACCCGCATGCACGGTTGACGGTCGTGCCCGGAATGCTCTCGGGCCACCCCGCGGCGAGCACCGCGTACCGGGCGACGTTGCTCGACTGGTCACCGACCTGCGAGACACAACCCCAGACGACGTCGTCGATGACCACCGGGTCGATGCCGGCGCGCTCGACCAACGCCTGCAGGACGTCGGCCGACAGGTCCACCGGATGTACGCCCGACAGGCCGCCGTTCCGCTTGCCCACGGCGGTTCGAACCGCCTCGGCGATCACTACTTCACGCATCAGTTCTCCACTTTCACACTGTCGTCGATGTCGTCCCGGCGGACGCTGGGGCCAGGGGACGTGGCACCGGCGTGAACGCGAGGCACAGCCCACTGCCCGGTGAACCGGGGTTGACGCTTCTCGGCGAACGCGGTGTACGCCTCGGGCGCATCGACGGTTCCGAAATTGATTGCCTGAGCGCGGGACTCGTTGGCGAGTGCATCGCGCAGGGTTCGATCGGCGCCCTCGTTGAGCAGCGCCTTGGTCTGAGCCAGTGCCACCGGTGGTCCCGCAACCAGCCGATCCGCGAGTTCGTCCACGAAACCGTCGATCTCCCCCGACTCCACCACCCAGGTGACCAGGTTCAGGTCGTGGGCGCGTGCCGCGTCGATCGTCTCCGCCAGCAAAGCCAGCCGCTTGGCCTGCTGCAGGCCGACGAGCTTGGGCAGCAGCCACGAGCCGCCCAGGTCCAGCGACAGCCCTCGCCGCGCGAAGATCTGCGAGAACGTCGACTCGGGTGTGGCCACCACCAGGTCACACCCGAGTGCGAGGTTCCAGCCCGCGCCGACGGCCACCCCGGAAACCTTCGCGATCGTCGGTACCGGCAGGTCGTGCAGCAGCAACGCCACGTCCGTGAGCAGCCGCATCTTCTCGGTGGGATGGGCGTCCGAGAGCTCCGCCAGGTCGGCTCCGGAACAGAACGCACCACCCGCACCGGTCACGACAAGCGCGCGGACGTCGCGATCGTCGCGAACGGCCTCCAGCGCGTCCCGCAGGGCCACCCACAGTTCCGGATTGATCGCGTTCTTGCGGTGCGTCCGGTTCAGGGTGAGGGTCCGGACACCACCCCGGTCGACGGTGAGCAGCACAGCCGGCCCGGTCATGCCGGCGACCGATCGTCGCGGTACTCGGGTCCGATCGCCCCCTCGGCGCGGAGGTCGGCGATCTCCCCGGCGCCGATCCCGAACTCCGCGAGCACCCGGTCGGTGTGCTCGCCGAGCCCGGGCACCGCGCCCATCGGCGGGTCGAAGCCCTCGATGACCGGCGGCGGCAGGAGCGCCGGGATCGGGCCCGCGGGTGTGTCGATCCGGCGCCACCGGTTCCGTGCCGCCAACTGGGGATGGTCGAGCACCTCGCTCGCCAGGTTGTAGCGCGAGTTGCCGATCGCGGCGGCGTCCGCGGTCTTCTGGATGAACTCCAGGTCGTGCCGGGCGCACCACGCGCCGATCTCCGCGTCGAGTACCTCACGGTTCGCGACACGGTCCGAGTTGGTCCGGAATCGCTCGTCGTCGGCCAGATCGTCCCGGCGCAGGATCTCACGGGCCAGCCGCTGCCACTCCCGGTCGTTGGTGGTCCCCAGCACCACCGTCTGTCCGTCCGCGGTCGGATACGACCCGTACGGGGCCACCGCGGGTGAACTCATGCCCAGCGGTTGCTGATCGACACCCGCGTGGCGGGTGTAGGTCAGGTGGTAGCCCATCAGCTCGGTCATCGTGTCGAACAGGCTCACGGTGACCGCGGGCGCACCCCCCTGTCCGGCTCTGTCCCGGCCGTAGAGCAGGGCCATGATCGACAGCGCGGCATACAGACCGGTGCTGACGTCGGCGACCGGGGGGCCGGGCTTGGCCGGCTCGCCGGGACGCCCGGTCACCGCGCACACCCCCGACTCCGCCTGCACCAGCAGGTCGTAGGCCCGCTTGTGGGACAGCGGACCGCCCGCACCGAAACCGTCGATCTCGACCGCGATCAGGTCCGGATGACGTGCCTCCAGGTCCGCGGAGGCGAGCCCGAGGCGAGCGGTCGCTCCCGGCGCCAGGTTCGACACCAGCACGTCCGCCCGGTCGAGCAACCGGTGCAGCGTCTCGATGCCGGCGTCCGACTTCAGGTCGAGCGTCACCGACTCCTTGCCCCGGTTCACCCAGACGAAGTGCGCGGCAAGGCCGTTCACCACGTCGTCGTAGTCGCGGGCGAAATCCCCGCCCTTCGGGTTCTCCACCTTGATGACGCGTGCGCCGAAATCGGCGAGGGTGCGAGTACACATCGGCGCCGAGACGGCCTGCTCCAGGGTCACGACGGTGACCCCGGCCAGAGGACCGGACGCGGAGGTCGGGTCGGATGCTGCCGTGGTCTGCGGCATCACATGACCATTCCGCCGTCCACCGGCAGCACCTGGCCGGTGACGAAGGACGCCGCGTCCGACGCGAGGAACACGAATGCGCCCGCGACCTCCTCGGGTTCCGCCCAGCGACGCAACGGAATACGAGAGATCATCTGCGCCGAGAACTTCTCGTCCGTGCGGATTGTCTTGGTCATCGGCGTCGCCGCCAGCGGCGCGAGCGCGTTGACGAGGATCTGCTTGCGAGCCAGCTCACGGGCGAGCGACTTCGTCAGGCCGATGATGCCGGCCTTGGCGCCGGAGTAGTTCACCTGGCCGAGGGTTCCGGTGATACCGGCCGACGAGGTGACGTTGATGATCCGTCCGGTGCCGTCGGTGGGCAGGAACGGCAGCGCCGCCTGCGAGCAGTGGAAGGCCCCGAGCAGGTGGATGTCGAGCATCCACTGGAACGCCTCCGCGGTGAGGTCGGCGAACATCGCCGGCGCGGTCGCGCCGGCGTTGTTGACCAGGATGTGCAGGGTGCCCTCGGTGAAACCGGCCGCCTTGGCCACGGCCGCGTCGGCGGCGCTCCGGTCCCGCACGTCCAGTCCGGCCGAGTCGGCCTTGCCGCCGTTCGCACAGATCCGCTCGGCGACGGCGGCTGCGGCGTCGGCGTCCACGTCGGTGACGAGCACGGCCGCCCCCTGCGCTGCGAGGGCCTCGGCGACCGCCGAGCCGATGCCACCGGCCGCACCGGTTACCAGGGCCGAGCGCCCCGTCAGATCGAACAGTCCATTCTTGTCGGCCATCAGTAGCTCCTCGGCAGTCCCAAAGTGTGTGAACCCAGGTAGTTCAAGATCATTTCCTGGCTGATCGGCGCGATCCGCATGACGCGGGCCTCGCGGAAGTAGCGGGCGACGTTGTACTCCTCCGAGTAGCCCATGCCGCCATGCGTCTGGAGCGCCCGGTCGGCGGCGGTGAAGCCGGCATCGGCGCACAGATACTTCGCGGTGTTCGCCTCGCGGCCGCACGGCTTGCCGTTGTCGTACAACCAGGTTGCCTTGCGCAGCACCAGTTCCGCCGCATCCAGATGCGCCAGCGAGTCCGCGAGCGGGAACTGCAGGCCCTGGTTCATGCCGATCGGGCGACCGAAGACCTCCCGCTCATTGCCGTACTTCACCGCCTTCTCCAGTGCGACCCGCCCGATGCCCAGCGCCTCGGCCGCGATCAGCATCCGTTCCGGGTTCAGCCCGTCGAGCAGGTACTGGAATCCCTTGCCCTCCTCACCGACCCGGTCCTCCACCGGAACCCGCAGGTCGTCGATGAACAACTCGTTGGAGGTGACCGCGTTGCGCCCCATCTTCCGGATCGGCCGGATGTCGACGTGCGCGCGGTCGAGGTCGGTGAGGAACAGCGTCATGCCGTCGGTCTTCTTCGACACCTCGTCGAAGCGCTGGGTGCGGGTCAGCAGCAGGATCTTCTCGGACTCCATCGCCTTGGAGATCCACACCTTGCGTCCGTTGACGACGTAGTGATCGCCGTCGCGCCGGGCGAACGTGGTGATCCTCGATGTGTCCAGTCCCGCACCGGGTTCCGTGACGCCGAAGCACACGTGCAGATCACCGTTGGCGATCCGCGGCAACGTCCGCTGCTTGAGCTCCTCGGAACCGTGCACCACGACCGGGTGCATCCCGAAGATGGACAGGTGAATCGCGCTCGCGGCGTTCATACCGCCGCCGGACCGCGCCACCTCCTCGAGCAGCAGTGTCGCCTCGGTGATCCCGAGGCCGTGCCCGCCGTACTCCTCCGGCATGGTGATCCCGAGCCACCCACCGTCCGCGAGGGCGCGGTAGAACTCGGTCGGGAACTCGTGGGCGAGATCCTTCTCCATCCAGTACTGGTCGTCGAACCTGGTCATCAACTCGGCGACCGATTTCCGGATCAGTTCCTGATCCTCGGTCAGCTCGAAACTCATTCCACTCACTGTGAATTCCTAGTCACGCTCGGGTGGCCGGGCCACCGGACTTCGCCAGGGCGACGGCCGCGCGGGCCCGCTGGCGGTAACCCTCCAGCTTCTCCTCGGCTCCGATCGTGCGGTGGCTGCGGGCCTTGATGCTCACGTCGTGGCCCTCGGCCTGCTGCCGCAGGGCCCCAACCGTGCACTGCTCGCGCGGGATGTGCGCGAAGGGGTCGAAGGAGTACCACTTCATGGCGTTGAGATGTGTCATCTTGTCGATGTCGGAATCGGAAGCGCCGGCGGCGGCGAAGTCCCTGTGCAGCTGCTCCGGCGCGTCCGGCCACATCGAGTCGCTGTGCGGGTAGTCCGCCTCCCAGGCGATGTTGTCGATGCCGATCTCGTGCCGCAGCTTCACACCGAGCGCGTCGCTGATGAAGCAGGTCAGGAAGTGCTCGCGGAACACCTCGCTGGGCAGCTTGCCGCCGAAGTCCTGCAGCGTCCACGCCTTGTGCATCTCGAAGGAGCGATCGACCCGCTCGAGGAAGTACGGAATCCACCCGGTGCCACCCTCGGAGAGGGCGATCTTCAGATCCGGATAGTCCTTGATCGGCTTCGACCACAGCAGATCCGCGGCGGCCGAGACGATGTTCATCGGCTGCAGGGTCATCAACACGTCGGGCGGCGAGTCCACCGCCGGGATGGTCAGCTTGCCGGACGACCCGATGTGTACCGACATCACGGTCTCGGTGTCGACCAGCGCCTTCCACACCGGGGTCCAGTACTCGTCGTGGAAGCTCGGGTAACCGAGCGCCGCCGGATTCTCGGTGAAGGTCAGCGAGTGAACGCCCTTCTCGGAGACCCGCCGGATCTCCTTGGCGCACAGTTCGGCATCCCAGATCACCGGCAGGGCCATCGGAATGAACCGGCCGGGGTAGGCGCCACACCAGTCTTCGATGTGCCAGTCGTTGTACGCCTGCACCAGTGCCAGCGAGAACTCGGGGTCCTCGGTGGCGAACAACCTCGCCGCGAAACCGGGGAACGACGGAAAGTTCATCTGCGCCAGCATGCCGCCGGCGTTCATGTCCTTGACCCGCTCGTGGACGTCGTAGCAACCGGGGCGGATCTCGTCCAGCCCCTGCGGCTCCATCCCGTACTCTTCCTTCGGCCGGCCGGCCACGGCGTTGAGCGCGGCGTTCGGAATCACCGTGTCACGGAACTGCCACACGTCGGTGCCGTCCTCACGGTGGACCAGCCGCGGCGCCTCGGCCTCGTACTTCTTCGGCAACCTGCCCACGAACATGTCGGGCGGCTCGATCACGTGGTCATCGACGCTGATCAGGATCATGTCATCGACATTCATAGTCGTCCATTTCGAATCGGGAGAAGCGAGATCAGTCGGAGGCGGGCAGCGCGCGCGCCGCCTTGACGGTCATCACCACGCCGTCGCAGGTCAGTTCGCCGACCCCGGGAACGGTGCAGAGCAGTTCCACCGACTCACCCTCGTTGACGTAGCGCTTGCCGAGAACCGTGACGGCATCCTTGACGGGTCCACCGGCGGGCCGGCCACCGGTCGCGGCCACCATCGGAGCTCCGCCGCAACCGATCTCGGCCGCACCGTCGGACGGGGCACGCACGACCACCACCCGGGTGGTGCAGGTGGTGCTGGCGAGTTGTTCTCCGGGACGCAGTGTCGTGGACATGATCAAACCTCACTTTCCGAAGCCCGGTCCGCGAGCTGACCGAGGTCGAAGGACTGACGGGCCATCCAGAATCGGAGAAATCCCGTGAGTGAATAGCGCAGGTACACCGCGGCACCCACCACCGCGACCGCGATCCCGATGAGGGCGATGATGATGGCGTCGCGCTGAACCAGCGGATCGGAGGTGTTGTGCGACATCAGAAATGCCACCACCCCCAGGACCGGGCCGAGCACCATCGCCGCCACGCCGAGGCGCAGCCACAGGCTCGACCGGCCGGCGGACGGGTCGGGGATCTTCAGTTCGGCGAGTTCACGGGTGAAGCGATCCGCGCGGGTCTCTGTCGATGTCATGTGGGACTCCCTAGGTAGAGGGCGGCTAGTTCGGTGCGGAATTCACTGTCGGGGACGCCCTGACGTTGCACCCGGCCCCGAACCAGGACGGCCGCATGGTCGGCGATGTCGAGAACGGTCGATGCGAACTGTTCGACGACCAGCACCGAGACCCCCTGGCGGGCGATCTCGGCGACCTGCTCGTAGAGCTGATCGACGATCAGGGGCGCCAGGCCCATGGACAGCTCGTCCAGCATCAGCACCGCGGGATCCGTTGCCAGACCTCGGCACAGCGCCAGCATCTGCTGCTCGCCTCCCGACATCGTCCCCGCGATCTGTGAGGCCCGCTTACCGAGGATCGGAAAGCGGCTGAAGGCAGTCTCCTCGATTTCGGCCCTGGACTTGCCGGTGAACGTCATCATCAGCAGGTTGTCGCGGACGGTCATGTTGGGGAACACTCCCCGCCCCTCCGGAATCAGGCAGACCCCGGTTCGGGCCAGATCCCGGGACGCAGCACCGGTGACGTCACGGCCGCCGAGCAGCAGCTGCCCCGACGCGACCGGGTGTACACCGGCGGCAACCTTCAACGCGGTCGTCTTGCCCGCGCCGTTCGGCCCGAGCAGGGCCACGATCTGCCCGGGTTCGACGCTCAGATCGATGCCGTGCAGAACGGTGATCGCGTCGTACGCGGCGCGCACGTTGCGTAGTTCGAGTATCGCGTTCATGCCTGCCCCAGATAGGCCGCCAGCACGGCCTCGTCGCTTCGGACCGCCTCGGGCGTGCCGACCGAGATGATCCGCCCGAGGTCGAGCACGTGCACGGTGTCGCACACGTTCATGACCAGTTCCATGTCGTGCTCGACGAGCAGGACCGCCGTGCCGCCCTCGGCGAGCGATCGCAGCAACGCCGCGAACCGCTCGGTCTCCGCGGCGTCCTGGCCTGCGGCCGGCTCGTCGAGCAACAGCAGGGTCGGTCGAACCGCCAGCGCGCGTGCCACCTCGACCAGGCGGGCGGTACCGGTGGTCACGGAGTCGGCACAGGTGTCGGCGACCGACTCCAGACCCAACCGTCCGATGATCTCGTCGACCACCCGTGACGCGTGACGTCGCTCCGGTCCCAGCTCCGCGGCCACGAGCAGGTTGTCGCGAACGCTGAGCCGACCGAAGAGCTCCAGGCGCTGGAACGTCCGGGCCAGCCCGTGTCGGGCGCGGCGGGCCGGACCGGCCCTGGTGACGTCCTGGCCGCCGAGCAGCACTCGCCCCGCGGCGGGACGGCGCAGACCGGAGACGACGTCGAACAGCGTGCTCTTGCCTGCGCCGTTGGGTCCGATCAGGCCGGTGACGTGGCCCTCTTCGGCCGTCAGAGTGACCCCGTCCAGAGCGCGGTGTCCTCCGAAGACGACCGCGATGTCGTCAACTTCGAGCAGCGATGGCACGATCCAGCTCCTCCTCGTCTTCCGGGCGCCAGGGGCGCTCGAGCCCCCACCACTCGACCGGTATCTCGGGCGCCTGCGACGGCGGCCGGTGCCGGGCGTTGCCCCACCAGAGCGCGGCGAGCGCTCCGAGCACCACGCCTCCGAACAGGACGTAGCCGTTGATCACGTCGGCCAGACGCAGCACCCACAGCAGCACCGCCCAGCCCCCCAGCACCGACATCACGAGTCTGTCCCGCAGGGTGGCGTCCCAGCTCTTGCGCATCAGGGAGATCGCGCCGTGCTGGACGGCGGGAGCACCGAACGCGACGCCGGCGAGACCGGGCACCGCCTGGATGAAGTTCTGGGTTGCCGGCCAGAGCGCGACGATCGCATTGAAGGGGCCGGCGAGCATGGTTCCTGTCCACAGACCGTTGCCCACGGCGCCGAGGCCGCCGAGCACCGCGATCAGGAACAGCGAGAGTCCCATGACGAAGTTGAACTGGTCGGCGGTGACGGAACGCAACTGCATGCCGTAGAGCGCGCCGCCGAGACCGGCGATTCCGGCCGAGACGGCGAACACCAGCACCTTGGTCATCAGCAGGCTGCCGCCCAGCGTCGCGTACGCGGCCTCGCTGTCGCGCAGTGCGATCAGCCGTCTGCCGAGCAGTCCGCGTCGCAGCGCGGCGACGGCCAACGTCGCCAGCGCCAGACAGACAGCCGCGAACACCGTGGTCTCCGCTGGGGTGTCGATCTGGAAGCCGAACAGGTTGGGCCCCACCAACTCCACCGATCCCTGGTCGAACAGCGTGATCTCGGTGCCGAAGATGCTGAAGGACGGAAGGGTGAAGATCCAGCGGTCGAGGATCACGGCGAAGGCCGCGGTGCCGAGCGCCAGGTAGATTCCGGACAGCCGCAACGCAGGCAACGCGATGACCGCGCCGATGACGGCGGTGACCAGCACGGTGACGATCAACGCCCACCACTGTCCCTGCGCACCGAACCTGGCGCACACGATCGCACCGACACCTGCCATGCTCAACTGACACAACGAGATCTGCCCCGCGTAGCCGGCCAGCGGCACGAAGGACAATGCGATCACGCCGAAGGCGAAGATCTGTCCGTAGGTGACCAGGTCGGCCTCGCCCAACACGGTGGCGAGGACGACGCCGAACGCGACGACCACCCCGCCGAAGGCGAGCGTGCCGCGCATCGTGGGCAGCGGAACCTGACTGAGTTGCCGGTCCCGGCCACGCAGGCGACCGTGCGGGAACAGCAACAGCGCGAGGAGGAGCAGCAGCGCGGGAGCCGCGAGCCGCAACCCGGGAAGGAACTCGTTCTGCGGCAGGTACCCGGTCAGGTAGCTCTCCAGGCAGCCGACCACGATCGCGCCGACGAACGTCATCGGCAGACTGTGCAGTCGGCCGAAAATGGCCGCCGCATATGCACTGACGATCAGCAGCGAGAGCTGGGTGGAGTCGAGGGCGATGGTCGGGGCGATGAGGATGCCACCGATCGCGGCCAGCTCGGTACCGAGCATCCACGCCACCCGATTGGCCCGCACCGGGTCGGCGCCGGTCAGGCCGACCAGGCCGCGATCGTCGACGGTGGCCCGCATCTCGGCACCGGTTCTGGTGCGCGTCAGCAGGATTCGCAGACCGATCGCAACGGCCACGGCAACGATCATGGTCAGTGCCTGGTGCCACGTGATCGTCACCGATCCGATCCGCAGCGGCGTCTGGTCGGCGAAGAACTTCGGCAACGAGCGGGCCGTGTTGGGATCCCAGATCCACCGGGCGAGGGCGATGAGACCGCTGAGCAACGCGATCGTCATGACCATTCGCTCGGCTTCACCGAGAGCCTGCACCGGCCGCATCGCTCGCTCGACCAGGAGGGCGAACGCCGGCGCGAGCACCAGCAGCACGGTGGCCAGCGCCAACGGCACCGGCCACCCCCAGCCGACGCTGAGCTGCCAGTACGCGAACGCGGCCATCATGCCCGCCGCACCGTGCGCGAAGTTGAACACACCGGTGGTCGTGTAGGTGACCACCAGGCCGCTGCCGATGATCGCGTAGATCGCGGCCGCGCTCAGCCCGACGATCCCGAAGGCGAGGAACTGCTCCATGGTCCGTTACCCGACGTCGCTCATGCTCTTGCCGACGTCGGCGAGAGTCAGCGGCTTGCCGTAGTCCTTCGTGTACTTGTACGGCGCGACGTCGCAGCGGTACAGACCGTTGTCCGGCTCGAAGTCCGCGGCCTTCCACCCGTCGGGCGTGGCCTCCTCGACGTTGAAGCACGGCTGCGGGACGGTCGGATTCGACACATCCACCGGCGCCTGCAGTCCCCCGCCGGTCCACTCCGTCTGCTTCTTCGCGTTCTCCAGCAGGCAGGCCCGGGTGAGATCGTCACCGCAGGCGCCGGCCGACTTGGCGAACAGCAGCCACGACGAGATCGCACGAATCGCGGGCAGGGTGATCTGGGCACCCGGTGCGTACTGCTCGAACATCTCGGTGACCTGCTTGGTCGCCGGGTTGTCGCTCTCCAGCGGGGCGACGCCGCCGAGATCGGCGAAGTTGTTCTGGGCATCGAGCGAGTTGCCCGCCAGCTCCAGGAACGACTCGTTGTAGGCGTTGCTGTTGGCGTCGATCCAGTCCAGCTTGTAGTCCATTCCGGTCAGGACGTCCTCGAGCTTGGCCAGCTGCTTGAAGTCGCCGTAGAAGATCAGGCCCTTGACGCCCTTGGCCTTGATCGCCTGCGCATAGGGGGTCCAGTCCGCGACACCGGCCGCCGGGTACAGGTCGTTGTAGACGAACGTTCCGCCCCCGGCCTGAGTGGCCTCGACCGCCTGGTCGCCGAGATTCTTCGTCACCGGCGAGTCGCCGTTGATGATGCCGACAGCGGCCGCCGATGCGGGATACGCATCGGTCATCAGCCACTTCCGGTACCCGTAGTACGGGTCGTAGCCGGGAACCTGGGTGGGCGCGGCACTGACCTCGAGGTCCGCGCCGACGGACTGGGCCTGGGCAATCTGCGCCGGGAAACTCGGCAGCAGGCAGTTCAGGCGCTCCTTGACGCCGAGACCGTCGAGGGCGGCACCGCCGCCGACGAGGGCGAAGTCGTCGCGGCAGGCCTCGAGCATCCGCTGCCGGACCTCCATCAGCTTCGTGTCGCGAATGTTGACGGTGATCTTGCGGCCGTTGATGCCGCCGGCCTCGTTGCACCAGGAGGAGAACGCCTTCGCCGCGTCGGCGAACTCCGAGTTCTTGGTGAAGCCCATGTCGGTGAACACGCCGACCTTGATCTCGTCGGCCGTCACGCCTTGTGCGGAAGCGCTTTTCGCATCACCCGACTGGCAGACATCGGTGAGGTCACCGAAGTCGCCCGAAGCCGCTGAACTGCTGGTGCCACCACCTCCGGCGCCTTCCTCCGAACCGGAACTGTCGCCGCGGCCACTACATCCCGCGACCAGCAGCGCCATCGCCGCAAGGGCGACGACTGTTCGCTGTGCTTTCACCTGGTCCTCCTCCGCTGGGGCTCGTCGTCGAGCCGGTGCAGGCGATCTGCGTGAGCGCCCGACCTCGACTCAGGTCACTCCCCGATGGGCAGTGTTGCTCTCACTGGTGGGAAACTAGCTTCTCCTTGAGAGAGAATCAACAGAGTCTGCAGGAATTGATTGATCCGTGAATCAAGCACCGCAGGCAGAGAGGCCGAACGCGGCGAAGCGGCCAACCGCCGACAAAAGCCCTCGACAGCGGGTCGCCGAGCGCAGTCACCCCCAGGCGTTGACTATCAGGGCCCGACGTGGAAACCTTGTGCTCAGAAATGAGAATGCTATTCTCTCGATGAGAGGAGGTTACGGATGGGACTGACACCGCTACCGGCGGACGAATGGGACGACGACACTCGCCGCGCATTCGCCGGCATGCTCCCGAGAGACCGCCAGCACCCGGACGGCGCGGGCCCCATGCTGTCGACACTGGCTCGACACCCCGACCTGACGAAGTCGTTCCTCGGGTTCAGCCTTCACCTGCTGTACCGGTCGACACTGCCTGCGCGCCTGCGCGAGCTGACCATCCTGCGCGTGGCGCACCGCCACGACTGCGCGTACGAGTCGCACCATCACACCGAGATCGCCCGGGAAGCCGGTTTCAGCGACGAGGAGATCGAGGCGACCCGGCTCGGCAAGTCGAACGACGAGTTCGAGCAGACGGTGCTCAGCGCCGTGGACGAGCTCGGCGACACGTCCCGGCTGACCGACGCGACCTGGGCGGCACTCGGGGCGCAACTCGACGACCGCCAGCGACTCGACTTCGTCTTCACCGTCGGCGGCTACTCGACCATGGCCATGGCCATCAACACATTCGGCCTCGCGCCCGACGAAATCGCACACAAGAACCTCGCGCACAGCGACATCGAGCACAGCGGCCACGGGCCCGGAAACGAAAGGTAGACCCTTGTCACACTTCACCAAGCCAGCCGTGGGTAGCTGGACCGAGAACTGGCCCGAACTCGGGACCGAGCCCGTCGACTACTCCGATTCCATCGACCCGGAGCACTGGCAGCTCGAACAGCAGGCGATCTTCAAGAAGCTGTGGCTCAATGTCGGACGCGTGGAGCGCCTTCCGAAGACCGGCAGCTACTTCACGCGCGAAATGCCGTCGGTGGGCACCGGCACCTCGATCATCATCGTCAAGGACGGCGACGGTGAGGTCCGGGCGTACTACAACCTCTGCCGGCACCGCGGCAACAAGCTGGTGTGGAACGACTATCCCGGCGAGGAAGTCGCGGGCAGCTGCCGCCAGTTCACCTGCAAGTACCACGCGTGGCGCTACAGCCTGAAGGGCGATCTCACCTTCGTTCAGCAGGAAGGCGAGTTCTTCGATCTCGACAAGGGCGCCTACGGACTGAAGCCGGTGCGGTGCGAGGTCTGGGAAGGCTTCATCTTCGTCAACTTCGACGACGAGGCCGGCCCGCTGGCGGACTACCTCGGCGACTTCGCCAAGGGCCTGGAGGGTTACCCCTTCCACGAGATGACCGAGGTCTACAGCTACCGCTCGGAGATCAACGCCAACTGGAAGCTGTTCATCGACGCGTTCACCGAGTTCTACCACGCACCGATCCTGCACATGAAGCAGGCGACCAAGGACGAGGCAGAGAAGCTGGCCAAGGTCGGGTTCGAGGCGCTGCACTACGACATCAAGGACGACCACGCGATGATCTCGTCGTGGGGTGGGATGTCCCCGCCGAAGGACCTGAACATGGTCAAGCCCATCGAGCGGGTCCTGCACAGCGGCCTGTTCGGCCCGTGGGACCGCCCCGACATCAAGGGCATCCTGCCCGAGGAGCTGCCGCCGGCGATCAATCCTGCTCGCCAGAACACCTGGGGCACGGACTCGTTCGAATTCTTCCCCAACTTCACCCTGCTGTTCTGGGCACCCGGCTGGTACCTGACCTACCACTACTGGCCGACGGCCGTGGACAAGCACATCTTCGAAGCCAACCTCTACTTCGTGCCTCCGAAGAACACTCGCCAGCGACTCTCTCAGGAACTGGCGGCAGTCACCTTCAAGGAATACGCCCTCCAGGACGCGAACACGCTGGAGGCAACACAGACCCAGATCGGCACCCGGGCGGTCACCGACTTCCCGCTGTGCGACCAGGAGATCCTGCTCCGGCACCTGCACAAGACCGCCGGCGACTACGTGGCCAAGCACAAGGCTGCCGCCACGACCAACACGACCGGCGGCACCGCCGCCACGACCAATGGAAAGGTCGCACATGTCTGAGACGACGACTCCCCTGCTGCCGGCCGAGTTCGCCGACCTGGAGCGGTTCGGTGACTGGATCCTCCAGACAGAGCCGGAACGCTACGCAAAGCGCCTTGCCTCGTCGATGGAGGAGATGCAGGATCTCTACGACGTCGGCATGGCACGGCTCGAGGACGTGATGGTCTACCTCGATGCGCGATTCCCCTTGCACGACATGCCCGATGACGCCAAGCGGCTGATGCACTTGATGCAGTCGGTGGTCATGGTGTCGTTCCCGGTCGAGGTGTGGAAGCAGCCCCGCGTGCTCGACAGCGGTGCAGCCTGGGTTGAGATCATCCGAGAGCCGGTGGTCTGACGCCATGCTGACACTCAAGGCGGCCGGCTATCTCGATGTCGACTCCGGCGAGATCGTCCGCCCGGGAATTCTGCGGATCGAAGATGACCGGATCGTCGGTGTCGGCGGCAAACCCGAGGGCGAGGTCGTGGATCTGGGCGACCTGATCCTCGTCCCCGGCCTGATGGACATGGAGGTCAACCTGCTGATGGGTGGACGCGGCGAGAAGCCGGTCTACTCCACCGTGCAGGACGACCCTCCACTGCGCATGCTGCGTGCGGTGGGCAACGCCCGCCGCACGCTGCGTGCCGGCTTCACCACGGTCCGAAACCTCGGACTGTTCGTCAAGACCGGCGGATACCTGCTCGACGTCGCGCTCGGCAAGGCGATCGACGCGGGCTGGGTCGACGGTCCCCGGATCGTTCCTGCCGGACACGCGATCACCCCGACCGGTGGCCACCTCGACCCGACCATGTTCGCGGCCTTCTCCCCCGGTGTGCTGGACCTGACCATCGAAGAGGGCATCGCCAACGGCGTCGACGAGGTGCGTAAGGCGGTCCGGTACCAGATCAAGCACGGTGCGCAGCTGATCAAGGTCTGCGTCTCCGGCGGGGTCATGTCGCACACCGGAACACCGGGTGCACAACACTATTCGGACGAGGAACTGCGGGCGATCGTCGACGAGGCACACCGGCGGGGACTCCGCGTAGCGTCGCACACCCACGGCGCCGATGCCGTCCGGGCGGCGATCGCCGCGGGAATCGACTGCATCGAGCACGGCTTCCTGCTCGACGACGACGCCATCGAGAAGATGGTGGAGGCGGGCGCCTTCCTGGTTCCGACCACCCGGCTCGCCGACGCGATGGATGTCTCGCACGCACCGAAGGAACTCCAGGAGAAGGCAGCCCTGATGTTCCCCCGCGCCCGGACGTCGGTGAAGAAGGCATACGACGCCGGCGTGAAGATCGCGGTCGGCACCGACGCACCCGCGATCCCCCACGGCAAGAACGCCGACGAGCTCGTCGCGCTGGTCGAGCGCGGGATGCCCCCGCTTGCCGTACTCCGCGCGGCCACGGTCGTGGCGGCCGAGCTGATCAATGCGCCCGACCGCGGTCGGCTCGCCGAGGGATTGCTCGCCGACGTCATCGGTGTTCCCGGGGATCCGTTGCAGGACGTCACCGTCACCCAGAACGTTCAATTCGTCATGAAAGGCGGGAAGGTCTATGTCAACAACGTCGACAACTGACGACCTGGTCGAGATCAATCAACTGCTCGCCGAGTACGCGGTGAACATGACCCGCGGCAACGTCGACGGCGTGATCGCCGTCTTCACCCCCGACGGTACCTACAGTGCGTTCGGCGACGCGTTCCCGCTGGACCAGTTTCCGGAACTGGTTGCGGCCGCTCCCAAGGGACTGTTCATGACCGGCACCGCGCTGATCGACCTGGACGGGGACACCGCCACCGGCACCCAGCCGCTCTGTTTCGTCGAGGAGGCCACCCACGACATGCGGATCGGGTACTACAACGACACCTACGTCCGTACCGCCGACGGCTGGCGGCTGCGCACGCGGGCCATGACGTTCATCCGTCGCAGCGGCGCGCACGATTCCGGGATCCCGCACGCCTTCGAGCGACCGAGCGCCTGATCGTTCATGGACATCGACGAATTCCGTTCGAGTCTGCAGACGTGGCTCGACGAGAACGATCTGGCCCCCGGCCCGGATCATTCGCTCGACGGCCAGGTCGCGCAGTTGGCCCGCGTCCGCCGCGCGCTCCACGACGCGGACTGGATGCGGTACGGCTGGCCCGCCGAGGTCGGGGGCCTCGGCGGACCGGCCGTTCTCCGCGCGGTTCTCGGCGAGGAGGTCGCCACCCGGGACCTGGCCGAGCCCGGGATCTACTCGATGATCGAGGTCCTCGCGCCGACGATGATCTCGTACGCCCGCCCCGAGCTGGCCGCGGAAATGGTCCCGCGACTGCTCAACGGTCGCGAACAATGGTGCCAAGGCTTTTCGGAACCGGGATCGGGCAGTGACCTCGCCTCGCTGAGCACGCGCGCCACCGACCGCGGCGACGGCCACTGGGTGGTCAGCGGCCAGAAGGTCTGGACGAGTCTGGCGCAGTATGCGTCCCGCTGTGTGCTGCTCACCAGGACCGGTCCGGGCCACGACGGCATCACCGCGTTCTTCGTCGACATGGACACCCCCGGCATCACCGTCCGGCCCCTGCGCACGATGCACGGCGTCGACGAGTTCGCCGAGGTGTACTTCGACGACGTCGTCGTGCCTGCCGACCGGATGCTCGGCAAACCCGGGGACGGGTGGCGAGTGGCGATGGACCTGCTTCCACACGAACGGTCCACCTGCTTCTGGCATCGGATCGCGTACCTGTTCACCCGACTCGACCGGGTCGCCGCCGTCGCAACCGAGTCGGATGACGCCGACCTCGGCGCCGCCTACCTGGCCCTGCACACCGCCCGCTGCCGGTCTCACGCCACGCAGCGGCGTCTGGCGGACGGTGCCCGGCTGGGACCGGAGACCTCGATCGACAAGGTGCTGCTCGCCACCTCCGAACAGCGACTGTTCGACACGGCACGGGACGTGCTGCCCGCGACGGTCGAGTTCACCGATCCCGAGTGGCGGACGGAATTCCTGTACTCGCGCGCCGCCACGATCTACGGTGGGACGGCGGAGATTCAGCGCAACATCATCGCGCGTCGACTGCTCAGTTTGGGGGCGGAGTGACCGTTCACGACGTCGAGTTGGACCTGCTCGACGAGACACTGCGCAAGACAATGGCATCCGCGACGGGCGCCGAACTCTATGAGGCCCTCGCCGAGCTCGGCTGGGCGGACATGCTCACGGAGATGCCCGACGTCGCTGTGCCGCTGGTGTTCCGGCTGCTCGGCGAAACGGGCACGCACGCACCACTGGTCAACGACGTCGTGCTCGCCGCGGCAGGCCTGCCCATCGGGTCCACCGTGCCCCTGCCGTCAGCGGGCGGGCATTGGGTGGTGTGGGACCGCACCGGGTCGAACGACACCGGCCTGGACAGTGAGCTTCCGGTCCGAATCGTTCCCTCGGGGAACGACGTTCCCCTCGCTGCGGGGCGCAGAGCGCTCGGATGGTGGCTGGTGGGCAGCAGCCGCGCCATGCTGGCCCTCGCCCGAACCCACGCCCTCGATCGCACTCAGTTCGGCAAGCCGGTCGCGAGTTTTCAGGCGATCCGGCACAAGCTCGCCGAGACGCTGGTCGCCATCGAGGGAGCGGAGGCCACCCTCGACTCCGCGACCGACGATCTCGGCTCACTGCTCGCCAAAGCCGCTGCGGGACAGGCGGCGCTGACTGCCGCACGCCACTGCCAGCAGGTACTCGGCGGCATCGGGTTCACCGCAGAACACGACCTGCACCGGCACGTCCGCCGCACACTGGTACTCGACGGTCTGCTCGGCAGTTCCCGAGAACTGACCCGGGAAGCCGGCGCGATCATCCGCACCCAGGGGTCCGCGCCCCGACTGGTGCACCTGTAGGCGACAGCGAGAACGAAAGGAGTCCACATGAACATCGACGACATGATCCTGGTGAGCATCGACGACCACGTTGTCGAACCGCTCGACATGTTCGACAGACACGTGCCGGCCAAGTACAAGGACTACGCACCGAAGGTCGTGCTCGACGAGAAGGGCATCGAACGGTGGATCTACCGTGACCGCCCGACCGGCGTCGCAGGACTCAACGCGGTCGTGACGTGGCCCGCCGAGGAGTGGGGACGCGATCCGGCCAGCTACGCCGAGATGCGGCCCGCGGTGTACGACATCCACCAGCGGATCGACGACATGAACGCGAACGGCATCCTCGCCTCGATGTGCTTCCCCACGTTCACCGGGTTCAGCGCGGGCCACCTGAGCCACGCAAAGGACGAGATCACGGTCGCGATGATCGAGGCCTACAACAACTGGCACTTCGAGGAGTGGGACGACGCCTACCCCGGCCGGTTCATCAAGATCGCGATCCTGCCGTTGTGGGATCCGCAGTTGGCAGTGCACGAGATCGAGCGCGTGGCGAAGCTCGGCTGCCACTCGGTCACCATGCCCGAACTACCGCACATCGACGGCCTGCCGAGCTACCACGACATGGACTACTGGGCCCCGGTTCTCCAGGCACTGTCGGACAACGACATGGTGATGAACCTGCACATCGGTCAGGGCTTCGGCGCACTGCGACTGGCCCCGGACTCCCCCATCGACAATCTGATGGTGCTCGCGCCCAGCGTGTCCCAGATCGCGATTCAGGACCTGTTGTGGGGACCTGCGATGCGGCGGTTCCCCAAGCTGAAGGTCGCCCTGTCCGAGGGCGGAATCGGCTGGATCCCGTTCTTCCTGGACCGTTCCGATCGGCACTACACCAATCAGCGCTGGCTGCGCCGCGACTTCGGCGGGAAGCTGCCCAGCGAGGTCTTCCGGGAGCACGTGATCGCCTGCTATGTCACCGACAAGACCTCGCTCAAGCTCCGGCACGACATCGGCATCGACACCATCGCGTGGGAGTGCGACTACCCGCACTCGGATTCCCTGTGGCCGGACGCCCCCGAGTTCGTGCTGAACGAGCTCACTGCGGCCGGTGCCGACGATTCGGACATCAACAAGATCACCTGGCAGAACGCCTGCCGGTTCCTGAGCTTCGATCCGTTCGCGCACATCCCGCGCGAGGAGGCCACGGTCGGCGCGTTGCGGGCCAAGGCCGTCGACGTCGACATCTCGACGCGCTCGCGCAAGGAGTACGCGGCGCTGTACGCGCAGCAGGCCGGCTGAGCCGACCCCGACAGCACTGTGGGGCGGTGCCGAATCCGTTTCGGATTCGGCGCCGCCCCACAGTCGTTCGCGGGTGGGGTCGTCAGCAGCCCGGCGGCAGGGCGCCGCCGCCACCCTGGATCGAGAGCAGCGCACAGAAGGTGGCCGCGGCGACCTTCCAGGTCCCGTCCTGCTTGACGGCCTGGCCACCCTGATCCGGAAGCACCGGGTTGCCGCCCATCAGCAGGGTGTAGGTGACGTCGGCGTTGGTGGCATCGGTCGTGGCGACCTTGGCGACCGTGGCGGTGGTGGCCGACGCCTGCGGATCGGCGGCCATCGCCTCGAGCGCCGGCTGGAAGGTGGCGCCGTTCTCGACGAGACCGGCCCGGGTGGCCGGCGGGGTCGTCCCGTTGAAGAACGCGACGTATGCGTCCGTGATCTCCTTGGTCGCCGCCGGGTCCGCGGCGGCGGCAGCGGTGGTGGTGGCGGCAGCCTTGGTCGTGGTCGTCGCCGCCGTGGCGTCGTCGTCGGAGTCACTGCTGCAGCCGGTGACGCTCGCGGCCAGGACGGCCACGAATCCACAGGCAGCCAGTGCCCGACGGGAGGTCGAAACCCGCATGATCAATCTCCTATCCGGTGAACGGACCCGCCGCCCACCACTGGGTTTTGCGAAACTGCCTGGGACTCTCCATGTCCGTGTCCGAAACCTGCACGCCCATGTGGCAGAAAGAGTCCAGACTCACCAACACCCCGACAGCGGAGCGGGATTGCTCACTGCCAGGGTGTCGACGTCTTCTGTTGTCCTCGAGGCCTACCGGAGCTTGGCCTTCATCTCGTCCAGCTTCACGAGGATCGGGTATCCGCTGACGCTCAGCGCGTTGCCGTGTCCGGTCTGGTGAACGTCGAACACCGACTGGATCGCGGCGTAGAAGCCCTGCACGTCGAGCGTCTGGTTGACAGCGCGCTTGGCCTGCCGGAGTCCGAACGGCGGCATGTCGGCGATCTGCTCGGCCAGCGCCCGGGTCTCGGAGTCCAGCTCGGCGCGGGGCACCACCTTGTTGACCATGCCGACCTTCTCGGCCTCGTCCGCCGTCACCGGGCGTCCCGTGAACAGGATCTCCTTGGCCTTGCGGGCACCGAGTTCCCAGGTGTGGCCGTGGTATTCGACACCGCCGATGCCCATCATCACGACGGGATCCGAGAACGAGGCGTCGTCCGAGGCGACGATGAGGTCGCACGGCCAGCACAGCAGCAGCCCGCCGGCGATGCACTTGCCCTGCACCGCCGCGATCGACGGTTTGGGCACATTGCGCCAACGTAGTGAGTACTCGAGATAGCGACGACTTTCCGCGGCAATGATCCACTCCAGGGTGATGTTCCCGGGCGCGGGCCACTTGCCGTCGTTGAGGTCGTGGCCGGACGAGAAGTGCTTGCCCTCGGCCCGGAGCACGATGACCGCCACCTCGGGATCCTCGGCGGCACGAGTCCAAGCGGCATCGAGCTCGTCGAGCAGGTCGCTGTTCTGGGCGTTCGCCACTTCGGGGCGGTTCAGGGTGATGGTCGCGATCTTGTCGGCGACCTCGTAGAGAATGTACAAGACCCGCTCCTCAGCTTCGGGGAAGGCCGAGCACGCGCTCGGCGACGATGGTGCGCTGGATTTCGGAGGTGCCGCCGGCGATGGTCCCGGCGAAGCTGCGGACGTACCGCTCGAACCAACCGGACGAGAAGTTGTCGAGATTCCACGGGGTGTACGGCGCGGTTGTCGTGGGATGGACGAGACCGTCCGAGCCGGCCGCGCTCAATGCGTGTTCCGCTGCACTCTGCACGGCCTCGGACCCGAGCAGTTTGAGTACCGACAGCGCGGCCACGTCCTGGTTGCCCCGCGCTTCGCGAGCGAGCGCCTGGGAGCCGAGCAACCGCAGCGCCTGGGCGTCCATCACCAGGGTGGCGTAGTGATCGCGGTCCAGTTCGGTCACCGGACGGAAGTCCTCGATGAGGTCTTCCAGTCGGTCGGCGAAGCTCAGCCACAGCAGGGTGCGCTCGTGACCGAGCGACCCCGTCGCCACGCGCCAGCCCTTGTTCAACTCCCCGACGAGGTTCTCGGCGGGCACCCGGACGTCGGTGAAGAACACCTCGTTGAAGTCGAGGTCGTCCTCGGCGCAGACCGAGGCGAACGGGCGGCGCGTGACGCCGGGGGTGTCGGTCGGGATGAGCAGCACGCTGATCCCCTGGTGCTTGGGGGCGTCCGGGTCGGTGCGCACGAAGGTCAGCAGCACGTCGGCGTCGTGGGCGCCGGAGGTCCAGACCTTCTGCCCGTTCACCACGAAGTGGTCGCCGTCGAGGACGGCCCGGGTGCGCAGCCCCGCCAGGTCGGAGCCGGCGCCCGGCTCGCTCATCCCGAGCGCGGCGGTGATCTCGGCACGCAGAATCCTTGCGGCCCAGCGCTCCTTCTGCTCGTCGGTGCCGAACGACAGGAGCGAGGCGGCGATGATGCCGAGCCCCTGCGGATTGAAACTGTGGTAGATCCGCCGCTTGGACAGCTCCTCGAGATGCACGTACTGCTGCAGGATGGTGGCGTTCCGGCCGCCGAACTCGGGTGGATTGCCAGGCAGCAGCCAGCCGTTGTCGAACTGGACGCGCTGCCAGCGTCTGGCCCAGTCCGGGACGTGGGCACTCGAATGGGACCGTTCGCCCGCCTCGGCATCCGTGGGCAGGTGCTCGTCGAGGAAGGCCACGAACTCGGCCCGGAACCGCTCGACGTCGTCGTCAAAGGTCAGTTGCACGCGTACTCCTTGGCAATGGTCGCGTCCCGCGCGGCGGCGATGAGCGCTCGATGCTCGGCCGCGCCGCCGAGCAGCAGCTCACCGACTTTGGCTCGCTTGAGCGCGAACTGAAGGTCGTTCTCCCAGGTGAACCCCATGGCGCCGAACAACTGCAGCCCGTTCCGGAACACCAGGGACTGGCACTCGCCCGCCGCAGCCTTGGCCATCGACGCGGCCACCCGCCGGCGGGGGTCGTCGGCCGCGATCGTCAACGCCGAGTAGTAGGCCAGGGCACGAGCCCGTTCGATGGCGACGTGCATGTCGGTCGCCTTGTGCTGGACCGCCTGGAACGATCCGATCGGCGCACCGAACTGCTCGCGACCGCGAACGTGTTCGAGCGCGAGGTCGAGGATGCGCTGGCACGCACCAACCGTCGTCAATGCCATACCGGTCAGCGCGAGCTCGCGGGCACGGGCCGGGTCGACGTCGCTGCGGGCCTCGTCGCCGATCCGCACTCCGCCGAAGCGGACCTCCGCGAGGTGCAGGACGGGATCGAACACCGGGCTACGAGTCGCGGTCACCTGCTCGGCGGGGACGACGAACACGCCGGCCCCGGTGACGACCGCGAACCGGTCGGCGCGGTCGCCGTCGAGGACGTGATGGGCCGTGCCGTCGAGCACCCAGTCGCTGCCGACCCGGTGCACGGCGATGCCGTCGTACACCGCCGTACCCGACAGGGCGGGATCGGCAAATGCCGTTGCGAGAGGGGCGAACTGGGTCATGGTCGCGAGATAGGGCGTTGGATCGGTGCTGCGCCCCAGCTCTTCGAGAACGATCGCCAGCTCGACGGCGGCCTCGGGGTCCGTCAACTCGGTCCAGCCCAGATCGATGTACCGCTTCCACAGCGGACCCGGATCCGTACCGTTGTCGACGACATTACGAATCAGCGTGGGCGAACACTCCTTGGCCGTGACGTCACGGACCGTGTCCTGCCATAGCCGCTGATCGGAATCGAACTCGAAGAGCATTCCGACCTGCCTCCTCCATCAGAGCGCGGTGCACAGTATGGGAGCGAGAATAGCATTCTCATTTGATGAAAGTAATAGTCTCTCAAAAGACCGCGCCATGTGACCTGGCGGCGCAATTGCGCCTTACCCTCCGGTACAGTGCTTCCATGTTCGCCATCAATGAGAGAGCGCAGATCCGACCGTGACCGGCGCAAACGAAGAGCCGGCCTGGAAGGCGCGCGCAGTCGAACGCTCCATCAAAACCGCCAAACTCCGCGCGGAACAGCGTGTCCAGCGCTTCCTCGACGCCGCACAGGCGATCATCACCGAGAAGGGCACGACGGACTTCACGGTGCAGGAGGTCGTCGACCGGTCGAAGCAATCCCTGCGCAGCTTCTACCTGCAGTTCGACGGCAAACACGAGTTGCTGCTCGCCCTCTTCGAGGATGCACTGAGCCGCTCCGCGGACCAGATCCGGGCCGCCGCGGCCGGCCAGACCGACCCCATCGAGCAGCTCCGCGTCTCGATCGAGCTCCTCTTCGAGTTCTGCCGCCCCGACCCGACCGCCCAGCGCCCGCTGTTCACGGATTTTGCTCCACAGTTGCTGGTCTCGCATCCGTCCGAGGTCAAGGTCGCACACTCTTCCCTGCTCGCACTGTTCACGGAGCTGATGGAGCGGGCGTACGAAGCCGGAGAACTGCGCGAGGACGTCAACCCCCGCCGCATGGCCGCGATGACGATGCAGACGGTCATGTTCATCGCCCAGTCCAGCGGCGCGACCGACGACGCGACCGTCAAGCCCATCACCGGCGAGGAAGTCTGGACCTTCTGTGCACGGGGGTTCGCACACTCCTAGCGAGAACAACATTCTCTTTTCGGCAGAGTTCTGATTACACTCGGCGGTATGTCCGAGTTGTGGAACGACCTACTCGCCTGCCTCGACCTGCGCCCGGTGGCGGACACCCACGCGGTGTACGAGGGAGACAACCAGCACCTCGAATACCACCGCCTCTTCGGCGGCCAGATCCTCGGCCAGCTCACCCGGGCCGCTGCCCTGGCCTGTCCGGGCAAGGACCTCAAGTCCCTCCACGTCCTCTTCCCCCGCGAGGGCCGGGCCGACGAACCGGTCCGCTACGAGGTGACACGCCAGCACGAGGGACGATCCTTCGCCACGTTGACCGTCGTGGCACGGCAGTCGAAGGGGCCGATCGCCACGGCCACGATCTCGATGCACTCTCCCGAGGACGGCCCGGTGCACCAGTGGGTCCCCGACGTCTCGGCCGTACTGCCCGACCGGCACCGAGCCCATTTCGACCTGATCCCGTGGGAGACCCGAACCACCACGGACCTCGACGCCACCGGCACGGCGGCGCCGGAGTTCGAAATGTGGATGCGCACACCGGAAGTCGATCCGACTCTCGGGCCGGCACTCGTCGCGTACGCAACCGATCTCAACCTCATCGGCACCGCCCTGCTGTCGGTGGACGGGTTGTGCCAACTCGGCAACGGCACCGCCTTCACCTCTGCGGTCACCTCCCACACCCTGTGGTTCCATCGCCCGCTGCGCACCGACGACTGGCTGCTGCTGCGCCAGCACAGCCCCCTGGTGGCCGGCGGCCGGTGCTTCGGCCGCGGCGACGTCCTCACCTCGGGCGGGAACCTCGTCGCCTCCTACGCCCAGGAAGCGCTCCTTCGCCTGCCCTGACCGCAGCACCCCCAACCCCTTTCCAGAGTGGAGTCGAATACGTTGCGTGACAGCGGCAGCAGTTCCGAGCAGGCCCGTTCACTCCGGGTCGCGCAGTGGGCCACCGGCAACATCGGAGCCAAGTCGCTGCGCGGCGTCATCGAGCACCCGAATCTCACCCTGGCCGGCGTGTACGTCCACGGCACCGACAAGGTGGGACGGGACGCCGGCGAACTGTGCGGCACGGGCCCGACGGGGATTCTCGCGACGGGGAGCATCGAGGACATCGTCGACGCCGCCGTCGACTGCGTCCTGTACATGCCGCGCGCCTGCGACCACGACGAGGTGTGCCGACTACTCGCATCGGGCATCAACATCGTCACCACTCGCGGCGAGTTCCACCATCCGGCGAGCATGGATCCCGCCGTCCGCGCTCGTGTCGAAGCGGCGTGCGAGCTCGGCGGATCCTCGATCCACAGCACCGGCAGCAGTCCCGGATTCATCACCGAGGCCGTCCCGCTCGTCCTGGCCTCGGTGCAGCGCCGGCTCGAGCACCTGGCCATCGACGAGTTCGCCGATCTCTCCCGGCGCGACTCCCCCGCGATGCTGTTCGAGGTGATGGGGTTCGGCGGCGACCCGACCGTCGACTCACAGCATCGGGCGGCACACCTGCGGGCCAGTTTCGGGCCGTCCCTGCAGTTGCTCGCGGACGGCCTCGGCCTGCCCCTCGACGCGGTCGAGGCGAGCGGGCAGGTGGCCGTCGCGAGACAGACCACGACGATCGCTGCGGGCACTATCGAGGCAGGCACCGTTGCGGCACAACGGGTTACCGTCTCTGGAATGAGGAACGGGCGCGAACTGCTGCGCTTCCGTGCCACCTGGTACTGCACCACCGACATCGAGTGGGACGTACGGGCCACCGGGTGGCATCTCGCGGTCGACGGGGACGCCCCGCTCGACATCGACATCCGGTTCCCGGTGCCACTCGAACGGATGAGCGCGGTCTCCCCCGGCTACACCGCCAACCGCGCCGTCAATACCGTTGCGGCGGTGTGCGGAGCGGCGCCGGGGATCCGCTCGACTCTCGACCTGCCGCAGGCGCTGGCCACATTCGACTGAGTGCCGCGGCGACGGCCACTGCGAAGGCAGGGCCGTCACCGGCGGTGTCGCGGCTCCTGCACATCGGTGCCGGGTTCCCGGCCGAGGAGACGCGCCGCGGCCCGGTAGGGGTCGAGACCCCCGTCCGCGACGGACTCGGCGAGGCCGGCGAGGTCCGGGTCGCTGCGGAGGCGGGACTGGGCCAGTGAGAGGATCTGCGCCAGCGCCTTGGCGATTCGGCGCTCGCGCGTGTCCGCCTGCTGGTGGGTCTCGATCGCATCGACCAGGTCGGTCAGTCCGTCGCCCCGGGAGGCGACGAGTTTGACGATCGGGACCATGACCTCGGTTCGCAGATCCCGCACCGTCTGGTCGGCACCGTCGCGATCCGCCTTGTTCACCACGATCAGGTCGGCGACCTCGAGCAGTCCCGCCTTTGCTGCCTGAACCGTATCTCCCGCACCGGGATTGAGCACGGCGACGGTGGGGTCGGCAACGGCGGCGATCTCGATCTCGGACTGTCCGACGCCGACGGTCTCCAGCAGGATCAGGTCGTAGGACAGTGCAGCCAGCAGGTGGACGGCCGCGGGCACCGCGGCGGCGAGACCGCCGAGGTGCCCGCGGGTCGCTACCGAACGGATCAGCACGTCGGGATCGTCGATGTGCTGTGCCATCCGGATCCGGTCGCCGAGCAGGGCGCCGCCGCTGTACGGCGAGGACGGATCCACCGCCAGTACTGCCACGCGCATGCCGAGTTCGCGATAGGCGCCGACCAGGGCGGCGACGGTTGTCGACTTCCCGGCGCCGGGCGGCCCGGTCACACCGACAACCCGTGTGGTGGCCGGGTCGAGCACCGAGATCACCTCGTCCCGGCGCGGGCTCTCGACCAGGCTCAGCAACCGCCCGACCGCCCGGGTCGACCCTGCCCGCGCGGCCGCGACGAGTTCCGGGACACTGGCCGCCGCCGGCTCCGGAACACCGGTCGCGGGCCGCCCGGAGACACCTGTCACGGCGCGGGGACCTCGATCACCGTGGCCGACCCCATGCCGCCCCCGGCACACATGGCCGCGACACCGATTCCGCCACCGCGACGGCGCAACTCGTGCACCAGCGTGACCAGCATCCGGGCCCCGGACGCGGCGACCGGATGTCCGAGCGAGCACCCACTGCCACTGACGTTGACCTTGTCCGGGTCGATGTCGAGCAGTTTGACGGTGGCCACGCACATCGCGGCGAAGGCCTCGTTGATCTCGAACAGGTCGACGTCGCAGAAGGTCATTCCCGCGCGGGCGAGGGCCTTCGGGATCGCCTCGACCGGGGCGAGACCGGTCCGGGAGGGGTCCACTGCGACCGACGCCCAGGACCGGACCGTGGCCAGCGCGGGCAGTCCCAGGTCGGAGCTCGCGATGGTGAGCGCGGCGGCGGCGTCGTTGGCGCCGCACGCGTTGCCTGCCGTGATGCTGAACCCCTCGATCTCGGGATGCAGCGGCTTGAGCGAGGCGAGCTTCTCCATGCTGGTGTCACGACGCGGATGCTCGTCGACGGAGAACAGGCCGTGCGGGGTGTCGATCGGGACGATCTCCTCCTTGAACCGGCCCTCCTCGATGGCCTGCACCGCGTTTCGGTGTGACCGCAGCGCCCACGCGTCCATCTCCTCGCGCGACACCCCCGCTTCCACCGCGGCGTTCCAGCCGACGGTGATCGACATGTCGCGGTTGGGTGCATCCGGACGGTCGGGGTGGGTGGGCGACATCCACGGCACCCACTCGTCCCCGACCCGGGTCAACGACCGCGGTGCGGTGGACGCGGAGTTCACGCCGCCGGCGATCACGAGCGAGTCCATGCCGGCGCGGATGCTCGCGGCCGCGGTCTGGACCGCTCCCTGCCCGGCCGCACAGTGCCGGTTGAGGGCGAGACCGGGAACGCTCGTCAACCCGGCGGTGATCGCGGCGTGTCGCGCGATCACGCCGCCGCCGTGCAGTCCCTCGGCGAGGATCACGTCGTCGATGCGGCCAGGGTCGAGCCCCTCGGCCGCGGCGGCGACCACGTGGTGCGCCAGGTCGAAGGCACTGGTGTCACGGAGGGTGCCCTTCCCGGCGGTACCGATGGGCGTACGCAGGGCGGACACGATGACAGCATCAGGCATTGGCATTCTCCAGTTCGGCGATAAGATTGCGGCGCAACAGCTTTCCGGTCTCGGTCTTGGGAAGATCGGCACGGAAGACGATGGTGTCGGGTGTCTTCGAGGAGCGCAGCCGTTCCCGGACCCAGTTCGTGAGCTCGACCGGGTCCGCGTCACCGACGAGCACCGCGACGATGCGCTGCCCCCATTCCGCGTCGGCGACGCCGATCACCGCGGCCTCGACGACTCCCGGATGGGCGAGCAGCACGTCCTCGATCTCCGCCGGCGCGATGTTCTCGCCGCCACGGATGATGGTGTCGTCGGCGCGGCCCTCCACGAACAGGTACCCGTCCGCGTCGATCCGGCCGAGATCGCGGGTGGCGAACCAGCCGTCGGCGTCGAGGACGCTGCGCTTGCCGTACTCACCGGAGATCTGCTCGCCTCGGACGAACACGAGTCCGGTCTCGCCGGCGGGGACGGGGTCGCCGCTTTCGGTCCGCACCGCGATCTCGATGCCCGGCAGCGGCCTCCCGACCGATCCGAGGCGGTCCCGGACCGCGGGATCGCTCGACGCGAACGCCTCGCGGTGATCCTCCGGCGACAGCACCGCCACCGAGGACGCCGTCTCGGTCAGCCCGTACGCGTTGACGAATCCGGTGTCGGGGAAGGCCCGCAGGGCGTGCTCGAGGACCGGGCGCGGGGTCCGGGATCCGCCGTACGCGAGGCTGTGCAGCGTCGGGGTGGCCGCGTCGTCGTCACCCAGTTCGTTCACGATGCGCGCCAGCATCGTCGGCACGAGCATCGCGTGCGTGACCCCTTCGCGCCGAACGGTGGCGAGCCATTCCGTCGGGTCGAACGCGGGCAGGTAGACCACCCGGCGGCCGGTGTACAGGTTCGAGAGCAGATTGGTCAGCCCGGCGATGTGATACGGCGGCACCGCGACCAATGCGGCGTCGGTGGCGTCCGAGGAACCGAACTCCAGCGTGTTCAGCACATAGGCGAGCAGGTGCCGGTGCCGCAGCACCGCGGGCTTCGGGTCCGACGTGGTCCCGCTGGTGTAGATGATCGCGGCGACGGCGTCTCCGTCCCACTCCGGCAGCGGTTCGGCGGCGGACGGGTCCGACTCAGGCGACTCAGGCGCACCGTCGGCGGTGTCCGACTCAGGCGCACCGTCGGCGGTGTCCGACTCAGGCGCACCGAGAAACGCGTCGAGGTCGCCGGGTTCGAGGACGAGGGCACCGGGGTGCTTGTCCCGAAGTGCGGTGAGCTGGTTGTCCCCGAGTCGGTAGTTGAGCGGGACGAACGGCACGCCGGCGAGGGCGGCACCGAACAGCGCCACCGGGTAGGCCGGATGGTTGGCACCCAGGTAGAGCACCGCCGGCTGGTCTCGGAAGCGGGCGGCGGCTCGATGGGCCTGATCCAGTAACTGTGCCGAGGTCAGCGACCGTCCGGCACCGGTCACGGCGATCCGATCGCCATCCGCTGCGGCCATTTCTAGAATCATGCTGATGTTCATGAGAACATGATTCTCTCAGCACGAGAGCAATAGTTGCAAGAAGGGAAATCAATATGCAGATCAATGGCAGCTCCGCGATCGTCGTGGGCGGCACGGGGGGCCTCGGCGAGGCCACCGTTCGACGCCTCCACTCCGCCGGCGCCAAGGTGGTCGTCGCGGACGTCAACGACGACAAGGGCAAGGCGCTCGAGGAGGAGCTGGGTGTTCGCTACGTGCGCACCGACGCCGGGGACGAGGCGTCGGTGGGCGCCGCCGTAGCCGAAGCGGAGTCGCTCGGCCCGCTGCGCATCTCCGTGGACTGCCACGGCGGCCCGGCCGGCGGCGGACGGCTGGTCGGCAAGGACGGCAGCCCGATGTCGCTCGACGCATTCCGCACGACCATCGACTCGTACCTGATCTCGGTGTTCAACGTGATGCGGCTGTCCGCGGCCGCGATCGCCAAGACCGAACCGCTGGAGGAGGGAGGGCGCGGAGTCATCGTCAACACCGCCTCCATCGCGGCGTACGAGGGCCAGATCGGCCAGCTGCCCTACTCGGCAGCGAAGGGCGGTGTCGTCGGCATGACCCTGGTCGCGGCCCGCGACCTGTCCCCGCTCGGCATCCGGGTGTGCACCATCGCGCCCGGTACCTTCCTCACGCCGGCCTACGGCAAGGCCGGCGACCAGCTCGAGGCGTACTGGGGCCCGCAGGTCCCGCACCCCAAGCGGATGGGCCGCTCCCCCGAGTACGCGACCCTCGTCGCGTCCATCGTCGAGAACGACTACCTCAACGGCGAGGTGATTCGCCTCGACGGCGCGCTGCGGTTCCCGCCGAAGTGACGCCCCTCGCAGGCAAGGTTGCATTCGTCGCCGGCGCGAGCCGCGGCATCGGTGCGGCCGTCGCCGCGGCGCTCGCGGAGGCGGGCGCCGCGGTCGCGGTGGCCGCCCGATCCGAGACCGAGGGCCGGATCCCGGGCACGATCGGTGCGGTTGCGGACCGGATCACCGCGTCCGGCGGCCGCGCACTGGCCGTGCCGTGCGACGTCACCGACGAGGCGTCGGTCGAGGCCGCGGTGGCCGCGACCGTCGCCGAGTTCGGCGGGATCGACATCCTGGTCGCCAACGCCGGAGTGCTCTGGCAGGGACCGATCGAGTCCACCCCGCTCAAACGGTGGCAGCTGTGTCTGGACGTCAATCTGACCGGAGTGTTCCTGGTGACCAAGGCCGTGATCCCGCATGTGCGGGCGCGCGGGGGCGGCTCCCTGATCGCGGTGACCACCACCGGCGTCACCATGACCGATCGCGGCTCGAATGCCTACTGGGTGTCCAAGGCCGCGGTCGAACGCCTCTACCTCGGGCTGGCCGCGGATCTGAAGGGCGACAACATCGCGGTGAACTGTGTGAGCCCGTCCCGGGTCGTGCTGACCGAGGGCTGGACGGCGGGTGGCAGCGGGATCGAGATCCCACCGGAGATGGTCGAACCGGTGGAGACGATGGGTGCGGCCGCGGTACTACTGGCAGCACAGGACGGTGCCGGTGTCACCGGCACCATTGCGCGATCGGAAACGCTGGTGCCGCAGGCATGAATGCCTGTCGACCGATACCGCCGGCGGGGATACCGGCACCTGATGGCCCAGGTATCCCCGCTGTCGGTTCACGAAGAGCAGCCCGTGGCACTCCTACGTTGGAGACATGCCCTGGGGCGGGTCCTGATCCCTCTCGGATGCACCTGGCGAAACAATCGTCGTCCGGCAAGGCGAAGGAGAGGCCGATACCGCTGTTGTATCGGCCTCGACGACAACGCAGCTGGGCGGCGATTGGGCGCCAGGGGCGCCGAAACGGGGATTGGGAGACCTGCCCTAGGTGACCGCCCCCGAGGTCTTGAGCGCGATGATTCGATCCCAGTCCAACCCGATCTCGAGCAGGATTTCCTCTGTCTGCGCAGCGAATTCGGGTCCCGGTCGGAGGTCGGGGGCGGTTTCGTCGAACTGCACCGGGTTGGCAACCAACTCGAGTTCACCCGCTTTGACGAGGTACTCGTTGGCGCGGATCTGTGCGTCGTCGACGACCTGAAGTGAGTCCTGGATCGGCGCCCACGGGCCTGACAACGTCGCGAACCGCTCGGTCCACTCGGCCAGGGTCCGGGTGGCGATCGTCTCCCGCAGCAGGGCCACCGCTTCGAGGGTGTTCGTGGCGATCGACTCGGCGTCCGCGAAACGCGGGTCCTCGATCAGTTCCGGCCGGTCGATGTGCCTGCACACGTCGGGCCAGAACCGGGCCGCCTGCAACATGACGAACGCCAGGTACCGGTCGTCGGAGGTCGCATACACCCCGGACAGCGGATTGACCGGTGACGCGTGCGCACCGGGCGGGGACGCGACCATCGGCTTGCCGAGATGCGCGGACAGCGCGACGGTGTGTCCCATCGACCACAGGCCGCTGCCGAGCAGGGACACGTCCACGATCGACGGTTCACCCGTTTGTGCGCGCCCCAGCAGCGCCGCCGCGATTCCCCCGGCAAGGTTCGTGCCGGAGATCGTGTCCCCGAAGGCCGGGCCGGGCGGCCCGATCATGCCCTCCACCCCGGGTGGCGTGAGGGTGGCGGCGACGCCGGCACGCGCCCAGAAGGCGGTCATGTCGTAACCGCCCCTGGAGGATTCGTCACCGCGCGGACCGAGCGCGCTTCCGCGCGCGTAGATGATCGTCGGATTGACCGCGCGGATGTCGTCGACGTCGATGCCCAGCTTGGTTCGGACCTGGGGCAGATAGCTGGTCAGGAACACGTCCGCGCCGCGGACCAGGCCGAACAAAACCTCCTTCCCCTCAGGGGTCGAGATGTCCAGGCCGATGCTGCGCTTGCCCCGATTCGCGTGCTCCACATTCGGATTCGGGTCGCCCTCGACCTTGAACTGGCCGGTCTGACGCAGGCCTCGTTGCGGGTCCCCGGTCACCGCGTGCTCGACCTTGATCACGTCGGCTCCCCAGTCGGCGAGCACGGCGCCCGCCGACGGGACGAACCCGTACATCGCTACCTCGACGACACGAAAACCTTTGAGCGGATTCACTTGACCACCGCCGCGAACGTCTTGAGCTCGAGGAACTCCTCGAGCCCTGCGGGGCCCATCTCACGTCCGATTCCCGACTGCTTGTACCCACCGAACGGGGCGTCCGGCGAGAAGTAGTTGCCGCCGTTGATACTGAACGTGCCGGTGCGGATGCGACGGGCGAGCGCGATCGCCCGGTCGTCGTCCGCACTCATCACGCCGCCGGAGAGGCCGTAGGCGGAGTCGTTCGCAATTCGGACGGCGTCGTCGTCGTCCGCGTAGGCGATCACCGAGAGCACGGGCCCGAAGACCTCTTCCTGTGCGATTTCGCTGGACGGGTCGACATTCGCCAGGAGGGTCGGGGTGTAGAAGTATCCCGGATCCACCTTCTCGCCGCCCGTGACGAGGCGAGCGCCCGCCGCGACGGCCCGCTTGACCAGTCCGTCGACCTTCTCGCGCTGCCGAGCGCTGATCAACGGTCCCATGTAGGTCTCGGGACTGGCCGGATCGCCGTACTTGATGTACCCGAGGTTGGTGGCGACGAGGTCGACGATCTCGTCGTGGTGCGCCCGCGGTACCAGCAGCCGGGTGGTCAGTGCACAACCCTGTCCGGCGTGTGAGCAGATGCTGAATGCAGCGAACAGCGCCGACATCGCGAAGTCCGCATCGTCGAGGACGATCAACGCCGATTTCCCGCCGAGTTCGAGGAAGACCCGCTTGAGGGTGTCGCTGCCGGCCGCCATGATCCGGCGGCCGGTGGCGGTGGAGCCGGTGAAGGTCACCACGTCCACGTCGGGGTGAGTGCTCAGTGTCTCGCCGACCGCGACCTCGGACGAGGAAAGCACGTTGACCACACCGGCGGGGATGTCGGTGTGGGCGGCGATCAGCTCACCGAGCGCGAGCGTGACCAGCGGTGTGTCCGGTGCGGCCTTGAGCACGACCGTGCATCCCGCGGCCAGCGCCGGAGCCAGCTTGGCCAGCGCGAGCTGGTTCGGGTAGTTGTAGGCCACGATGGCCGCGACGACTCCCGCCGCTTCCTTCTCCACCCAGCGGCGGTGTTGCGCGCCGCGAACCTCGATCTCTCCGAGTTCCTCCGTCAGCGGGTACGCACGGAGCAGGTCCGCGTAGTAGCGCACGATCCCGATCGGGGCGTCGAGCTGGTTGCCGAGCGTCAGCATGCGTGTGGCACCCACCTCGGCGATCGTCAGCTCGCGCAACTCCTCTGCGTGGTCGAGCAGTGCCTGGTGCAACTGGTCGAGGCACTCGACACGGAACGCGACATCGGTCGCCCAGGTCGTGGTGTCGAAGGCACGTCGCGCGGCGGCGATGGCCGCCTCGGCCTCGGCGGTGCCTGCGTCCGGCGCGTGGCCGAGGACATCGCCGGTGGCGGGATTGATCGATTCGAAGGTCCGTTCGGCATTCACCAGTTGCCCGTCGATCAGCAGACGCCGGCCGGCTTCCAGAACCGCTGCGTCGCTGCCCCCGCCTGTCACGGCGGTTGTCACATCGTCCTGCGATGACATCCTGTCCCCTCACTGGTCACTGGTATCGAATCCGCTGGAGTGGCAATACATTTCTTCTAGTTGAGAATCAGTTCCCGCCAGGTGATCTCGGAGGCCGGGGTCACCAGATCGGACTTCCGGTACAGCCGGCCGTCGGGTGCGACGAAGCGACCGGTGTTCGGGTCGTAGGGCACCGCGCTCACCTCCGGCCGGGCCGCCCCGCCGCCGAACGAACTCGGTGTCGTGACGACCGCCCCGCCATCACCCTGCGGCGCCGGCATCGGCTCCGCGACACCTGCGGACGGCGGCCGGCCGAAGTACCGGGAGTCCGGCGCGACCCCCTGCGCCTCGAGGTTCGGATCCCGCGGATAGGGGCCGAACACCGGCTGCTCGGTGGCCAACGGCTGGAATTCCTCGTCGCTGTTGCACAATTCGGCTGTCGCGGCCCGCTTGCCAGGCTGTCCCATGCACGGGATGTTCCGGGCGCCGCGCACCGCGATCTGCGAGTCCTGCGGCAACTTGCAGTAGAGGTCCTCCGGAGTGTCGAGGGTTTCGGTTTCCGCCGGCGACCGCCAGGCCGACGGCGGCAGGAACCCGACCGTGCACGCCGGCGGATCCGAGATGCCCCCGAACCGGAAGGTGCCCAGACCCAGGCCTGACGCGTTGTTCTTCGGCTGGACGGTCTGGATCATCGAGATCGCGGGCGGCAGCAGGACCAGCATCTGTTCCAGGCCTGCGTTGTACGTGACTCCGAGCTGCCCGACCGAGGTCAGGTTCGCGAGCAACACCGGCAGCGTGAGTTTCACCGAGTCGAGAAGCGCGGAGGCCTCGTGCGCGAATCCCGGCCCGGACTGCAGGATCGACCGCACCTGCGGGTCGTTCGTGTTCAACTGCCCGGTGACGCCGGCGAGACTGCGGGTCCAGATCTCGATCGCGTCGGCGCTGCGCGCCTGCGACTCGAGCAGCGGTTCGGCGTCTTCGATCAGCGTTCGCGTGGGCTCCGCGACGCTGTTCGCGGCGGCGGCGATCGTGGCCGACGAGTCCAGCAACGACTGCAGGTCGTACTGGGCCCCGTCCAGGCCGGCGTACACCTCGTCGAGGAGCTGGTTCAGCTTGTCCTCGGGGATGCTCCCGACGAGCGCACTGAGGCTGTCCAGCATCGGGCCCACCGGTTGCGGGATCTTGGTGTCGCTCGCGTCGATCACCGATCCGTCCTGCAGGTAGGGCGCCGAATCGGTGCGCGGGCGCAGATCCACGTACTGCTCTCCCACCGCGGAGATGCTCCGGACCTCGGCTTCGAGGTCCGCCGGGATCTTCTGCCCGTCGTCGATGGACAGCGTCGCCCTGACACCGCCCGGCGTGAGTTCGACGGCGACGACCTTGCCGACCTCCACGCCGCGGTAGGTGACGTTGCCGAAGCGGTACAGGCCCCCGGCGGCGGGCAACTCCAGGCCGACGCTGATCCTGCCGATACCGAGGAGGTTCTGCACTTGGATGTACCCCAGCGCCATCACGAGCGCGCCGATGATCGACAGGGTCGTGAAGATGACCAGCTGGATGCGAACGAAGCGCGACAGGATCATCGGCCGCCTCCGCTGCCCGGCGGCGTCACTCCGACGCCCAGCGGATCCTTCGTCTGGATGGCGTGCCCCGGATCGCCGACCGCTGCCTGGATCGCGGCGTTCGGGTCACCCCACGGGGTTCCCGACAGCAGTTCCCGCTGCAGCCGCGGCACCGTGAGATCGACTGTGGCGAAGAGGTTCACGTAGTCACCACGGACGGCCCGGTCGATGACACCCTGACCGTACGGGTACACGGTGGCATAGGCGAGCGCCTTGTCGATGTCCGGCCCCACGTCGGCCAGCGACCGGAGGGTCGGCTCCAGATTCCGCAGGTTGGCCACCAGGTCCGCCTGCACATCGGACACCACTCCGCTCGCGGTGTCGCTGAAGGCCCGCAATTTGTCCAGAGCGGCCATGAGTGTGGGCTGCTCCTTGGAGAGCACCTCGAGTGCGGGCGGAAACTTCTCGAGCGCCTCGGTCACGACGGCGTTCTGCGCGGCGAACGTACCTGCCAGGCGGTTGAGCTCCTGCATGGCGGTCACGATGCCGTTGCGCTGTTCGTCCAGTGTGCCCACGAAGGTGTCGAGCCGGCCGATCAGCTCCCGGTAGTCACCCTGCCGTCCGTCGAACGCGGTGTTCACGTTGCTGATGATGTCGCCGATCTGGCCGAGCCCGCCGCCGTTCACCACCACCGACAGCGCGGCGAGCGTCTTCTCCGTCGACGGGTAGGTCGATGACATGGTCAGCGGGATCGTCGCACCCGGCTCCAACTGTCCCGCGGGCGCGACACCTACCGGCGGGTTCAGTGCCAGGTGACTGGATCCGAGCAGGCTGGTCTGGCCGATGGTGGCCACGGCGTTGGCGGGAACCACGACCCCTGGCCCCACCGACACGTCGACCATGGCATGCCACCCGTCGACGGTCATGGCGCCGACGCTCCCGACCACGACGTCGTCCATCATGACCGGTGAATTCGACTCGAGGGTGCCGACGTTGGCCATCTCCACGTGGAACACCGTCGAACCGTCCCCCCGCCCGGGTGCCCCGGGCAGCGGTAGCGAGTTCACCCCTTCCCACGCGCACCCGGTCGCAGTGACGAGCGCACACGAACATGCGGCGACGAGCCGCAGACGCCGTCGGGTCGGCTGGCCCCAAGCTGTCATGACGATGGCCTTCCCGCGGGAAAAATCAGGTCCTGCACGTCCATCGGCGCCCTCGCCGGCGCCTGCTGCCCCACCACGGCCGGGATCAGGTCGGGCTCGGTGTAGATGATGTTCTCGGGCCGGGCCGTCGGCCCCTTCACCGGATTGATCGGGGTCGGAAGGTAGTTGAAGTTCAGCAGGTTCAACACCGGCCCCAGGTAGTCGGCACACTTCTTCGCCGCCTCGGCGGACGTGGTGTTCTCGAGACTTGCAACGCTCGCACAGATGAACTGCACGGGATTCGCGAAGTTGTTGACCACGAACACCCCGGCCTCGGTGCCGGTGTCCGGGTTGTAGATGTTGTAGAAGTTGGCGAGGCTGGTCGGGAAGATGTGCAGGAGTTGCTCGACGTCCTTCCTGTTGTCGACCAGGTTCTGTGTCACGTTCGCCAGGCGTTGCACCTGCTCGCTCGCTCGATCCCTGTTGTTCGCGACGAACCGCTGGACGTCCCCCACCGCGACCGAGAGGGTGGTCAGGGCCGAGTCCAGGACGGACTTGCTGTCGTCGAGCACGCTCGACAGCGTGGCCAGGCGGTTCTCGAACTCGACGATCTCGACGTTGCTCCGACGAAGCACCGTGACGAAGTTCTGCAGGTTCCGGATCGTCTCCGCGATGTCGCCGCTTCCGTCGGCGAGGATCCGGCCGACGCCGGACAGCTGCGCTAGCGTCTCACGGAGTTTGTCGCCGTTGCCCGCCATCGCATCCGCGGCACTGTCGACGAATCGACCGGCCGAGCTGCTCGACAGTTCACTGTCGGGGCCCAGATCGGTTGCAAGCCTGGTCAACTGGTTCTTGACCTCGTCCCATTCGACGGGAACCGCGGTGCGCTCCACCGGGACCACCGCACCGTCGTCCATCGTCGGGCCGGACGACCGGTAGGCAGGAGTCAGCTGAACGTACCGTGACGAGACGAGGCCCGGTGCGACGATCACCGCCCGCGCGTCGGCCGGAATCTGCACGCCGCGGTCGATGTCCATCACCAGTTCGGCGGTGGTGCCCTGGGGCCGAACCGCCGTGATCTTCCCGACCTTCACACCGGACACGCGGACGTCGTCGCCGGCGTAGATCGCGGTGGTTGTGGTGAAGACCGCGGTGATCGTCCTGGGGCCGAACAGTTCCCGGTGCCCGATCACCCCCGCGGCGGTGACCAGCGCGACCACGAGCAGGGCTGCGACGATCTGGGCGACACGGCGAAGACTCATCGGGGCGCCTCCACGTGCGGCACCGCGAACTGGCTGCGCGGCTCGATCCCGAAGGCTTGGTCGAGGAACGGCTGGATCTCCTGGGCGGGGATCAGGTTTGCGACGAAGGCGTTGTAGAAGGGGCCGCCGGACACCGCTTCGCCCTGTGTCAGCGCGACCTTCGCAAGCCCGGGCAGCGCCTTGGCGATGTTGTCCCGGTTCTCCTCGAGCATCGCGGCCACCGCGTTCATCCGATCCAGCGCCGGTGCCAGTTCGGCTTCGTTGTCGGCGACCAGGCCCACCAGTTGCTCGGACACGGCCGTGGTGTTGGCGAGCAGGTCGACGATCGCCTGTTTGCGGTCCACCAGGGTACCGAGGAGCGAGTTCGCGTTGAGGATGAGGGAATTGACCTGCTCGCTCCGCTGCGACAGGATGCCCGTCACGTCACCGGTGGTGGCGAGCAGGTCACGCAGGGCAGCATTGCGACTGTCGATCGTCCTCGAAAGTCGTGTCAGTCCATCGAATGTCGGGCCCAGCTGCGGCGCCACCTGGTCGAGTGTCACCGCGAGCGTGTCGAGCGACTGGTTGACCGCATCCGTGTCGATCGAGCTGACATTGGTGGTGAGATCGCCGACGGCGTCGGTCAGCGAGTACGGGGACGACGTGTGCGCGATCGGGATCACGTCCGTGGGCATCAGCCGATCGTCACCGGCGGAGTCCAGTGCCAGCACTCGCTTGCCGAGCAGGGACCCGGTCTTGATGTGAGCAGTGGTTTCGGACCCGAGCCGCACCTTCGTCGAGACGTCGAACGCGACGAGTGCATCGCCGCCCTCCAAGGACACCTTCGCCACCCTGCCCACCGGCACTCCGGACACGATGACGTCGTCACCGGCGGCGAGGCCTCCGGCTTCGCCGAACACCGCTTCGTAGCGAACGGTCGTCGCCATCGTGACGAAGGCCTGGAAGTTCAGGCCCACCAGCAGAATGCACACCACCAGGACCATGCCGATCAGTCCGTGGCGAATCAGATGGCGACCGCGGTATCGGAGCATCAGTCCGAACACCTCCCGGATTCCTGTTTGATCCAGGGCATCTCGACCACGGCGCCGGACGAGTCGTTCAGGCGCACCGTGACCGCACAGATGTAGTACTGGATGAAGTTTCCGTATGCGCCGAGCCGAACGAGCTTCCGGAAGTTCTCCGGCGCCTTCTCCAGCGCCGAGTCCAGACGGGCCTTGTCGTCGTCGATCAGCGGTGCCAGACGGGCGAGTTCGTCAACCGTCCCGGCGAGGGGCGGCCGCGCCTCGGTCAGCAGGTCCGCAACCGACGCCGTCCCTTGGTCGAGCGCCTCGACGGCGGCGCCTATCGGGTCCCGGTCCTGCGACAACTGGGCGACCAGGGTGTCCAGACGGTCGATCGTCGCGGTGAACTCGTCTCCGCTCTCGGCCAGTGTGGCCATCACCGATCTCAGGTTGTCGATCAGTTGCTGCACCACGGCGCCGTTGTCCGCCAGCGTCGATGTGAAGGACGACGTCTTCGACAGCAGGGAACCGACCGTCCCTTCCTGTCCCTGCATGATCTGCAGGAGCGAAGAGGTCAGTGCATTGACGTCCTGCGGGTTCAATCCCTCGATCACCGGCTTGAATCCGCCGAGTAGCAGGTCCAGGTCGAGCGCGGGTGACGTGTGGTCGACCGGTATCTGTGAACCGGCGGTCAGGATCTGCGTCGAGCCCGGCCCCTCCGACAGTTCCAGGTAGCGGTCGCCGACCAGGTTGAGGTAGCGGACCGCCGCAGTCGTCCCGGTGGTCAGCACGAGATCGCGGTCCGCGTTGAACTCCACCTCGACCCTGTGGTCGTCCTGCAGGGTTACTCCGTCGACCGTGCCGACCCGGATGCCCGCGACCCTGACGACGTCACCGCTCCGCAGTCCGGAGGAGTCGTCGAAGAGCGCCGAATAGCTTGTCGTCGAGCCGGTTCGGTACTGTCCGAAAACGAGCACGAGAAACCCGGTCAGGATGACCATGACCACCGCGAACACGCCGAGCTTCCACACCGGCCCGTTGCGGGACGCGTTCATCGGCCACCTCCGAGCGTGCCGAACAGCGCCTGCGGGAGGCTGATGCTGTTCAGTTCCAGCCCTTTCCGCGGGTTGGCGAACGGGTTCGCCCCGACGTCGGCGACGACGAAGGGTGGCGGATCCTCGAAGCCGACCGGCAGAACCGAGCACTGCGGACCGCCGGTCGCGGCTACCTTGGGGAGGTTGTCCGGGTACCGGTACGCGTCGGTGCCCCAGAGGAAGTTGGCCGACAGACCGAGTCCGGGCACGTCGACCGGTTTCGAGTCGGCGAGGTACGCCAGTCCGGTGAGCGAGCAGGTGAGCGCCTCGTTGTACCGGTTGGTCATTGCCGTCGTCGGCAACAGCACGTCGAGAGTCGTTGCCAGCGCGGACCTGTTGTCGGCGAGGACCTGGTTCCCGATGTCGGCGAGGCCGACAACACTGACCAGGAAGGCATCGAGATTCTGTTGTTCCTCGACGACCGTTCGGCTGATCCTGGTGGCGTTCGCGGTGGTGTCGAGCAGTGCGGGCGCTGTCTCCGCGTAGGTGCCCGCGACGGTCGGCGCGAGGGCGATGTCATTGCGAAGGGCCGGCAGTCCGGGCTCGAGGGTGGCGAGGAACGCGTTCAGCTCGGTGACGGTCTCGCCGAGCTGTTTTCCCCGCCCGTTCGTTGCCGAGGCGATCGCTCCGAGGGTCGTGTTGAGCTTCTCGGGCTCGATCTGGTCCAGGACCGTCGTCAGCTGCTCGAAGACCGTGTTGATCTCGACCGTGACCCGCTCCGCTTCCAGCACCTGCCCGGCCTCCATGGGCGCCGGAGAGGGTGTCGCCGGCGGCACGAAGTCGACGAACTTGGCTCCGAACACCGTCGTCGACGCGATGTCGACCGTGACATCGGACGGTATCCGTCCGATCTGGTCGGGATCCATGGCCAGTTGTATCGCGGCCCGGCCGTCCGGGAGCGTGTCGATGGAATCGACCCTGCCCACCGTCACTCCGCGCATCTTCACCTTGGCGTCGGGATACATCACCAGTCCCGCACGGGGCGAGAGGACGGTCACCGGGACGCTGTCGGCGAACCCACCGCTGAACGCGGTCGCCGCGGCGAAGACGACGAGAGCGGCGAACGCAATCGTTCCCAGTCCCACGAGGGGACGCACGACACCCGGAGCCATCGATCCCCCTACCCGGACAGGTTGAAGTTGCCGTTGGATCCGTACACGACCAGCGAGACCAGCAGTGTGACCGAGACGATCGCGATGAGGGAGGTACGCACGGCATTGCCCACCGCCGTCCCGACCCCGGAAGGACCACCGCTGGCGAAGAATCCGAAGTAGGTGTGGATCAGCAGGATCGTCAGCGCCATCGCGATCGCCTGCACGAAGGACCACAACAGGTCGATCGGGTTCAGGAAGGTCGCGAAGTAGTGGTCGTACAACCCTGCGGATTGTCCGAGGAGCACCACGGTGGTCAGTCGGCTGGCGACGAACGAGGCGATGACCGCGAGCGCGTACAGCGGAACGATCGCGATCATCCCCGCCACGATCCGGGTGCCGACCAGATAGGAGACCGGGTTGATACCGAGCGATTCGAGGGCGTCGATCTCCTCGTTGATCCGCATGGCCCCGAGCTGCGCGGTCGCGCCCGCACCGAAGGTGGCGGCCAGACCGATGCCCGCGACGACAGGCGCGGAGATGCGGACGTTGATGAAGGCCGACAGGAAGCCCGTCAGTGCCTCGATCCCGATGTTGCCCAGCGAGCTGTAGCCCTGCACCGCAAGGGTTCCGCCGGTTGCCAGCGTGAGGAATCCGACGATCACGACGGTTCCGCCGATGACCGCCAGGGTCCCCGCCCCCATCCCGGTCTCCGCGATCAAGCGGATCGTCTCGCGCTTGTAGTGCCACGCCGCCCGGGGAGCCCCAGCCAGTGCCTTGAAGTAGAAGATCGTGTGGTCACCGATCCGGCCCAGACTGGAGATCGGTCTTGCCATGCGGCGGATCGTTCGCCCGTACGTGACGCTCGGTGCCACTGCCAACCTCCCCGCTCACCTGACGGTCATCTGGATGCCGATGGCGGTGACCACGACATTGACGACGAACAGCGACATGAACGCGTAGACAACGGTCTCGTTGACCGCGTTCCCAACGGATTTGGCACCGCCGGACACGGTCAGCCCTCGATAGCAGGCGACCAGCCCGGCGATGAGGCCGAACAGCAGGGCCTTGACGGAGGAGATGATCACTTCGTTGATCCCGGTCAGCAGCGTGATTCCGGCAGCGAACGCACCCGGGTTGACATCCTGCACGAAGACGGAGAAGACGTAGCCGCCCATGACGCCGATGATGCAGACGAGACTGTTCAACAACATTGCCACCAAGGCGGAGGCCAGCATTCGAGGCGTCACCAGTCGCTGCACCGGGTTGATCCCTAGCACCTCCATGGCGTCGATCTCTTCACGGATCGTGCGCGATCCCAGATCCGCACACATCGCCGTCGCACCGGAGCCGGCCACGATCAACACCGTGACCATCGGCCCGACCTGGGTGACCGCGCCGAACGCCGCGCCGGCACCGCTGAGGTCGGCGGCGCCGAGCTCACGCAGCAGGATGTTGAGGGTGAAGCTCACCAGAACGGTGAACGGAATCGCGACCAGCAGGGTCGGAACGAGGGAGACACGCGCGACGAACCAGGATTGCTCGACGAACTCCCGCGTCTGGAACGGCCTGCGGAAGGCGAACTTCACCGCATCGGCCGACATCGCGAACAGAGCTCCGACGGACTGGAAGGGTCCCGAGTAGTCGAGAGAGTTGCCTCTGCCCCCCGGTACCGGTCGGCCCGGCCTGGTGGCCGTCACGCCGCCGGCCGGTACGCATTGCAGACGACTCCCCTTTGCGGGGAACTTGATCCGTTCGACTTCAGGTTCATACGATCCTCCAGCTGTCCGGGGGACCGTCCGTCTCCGGCGACGACATCTCCGGTCGCGTCGACTTCGCGCCGGCGACTCATGCCCGCGACTCGATCACCCTCATGCTCGAACGCTGCAAAGCTGCAGCGTCGTTCACGCAGAAGAAGCATGCCACCCGGATCCACGCGGAACCGGACCTTGTTCGCCGCCCGTTTCCGGGCGCCCCCACCACGACCGACCACCACCGCAGGTCTGCAACCGGGGGCGGACTGCGCACCCCGTTCCCATGCCGGCGACTCGTCGGAATCGCACTCCGTGCGCCGCGCGAACCTGCCCTGCACGATCACCTCGGAGCACTCCGCGGAATGCCATTCTCTCAAATGCAAATACTACATTCAAATTGCGAAAACTCAAGATAGACGCAAGGATTGGACCGAACGTCGATGCATCCGGACACCCTGGCGACAGTCGTCCCGCACAGGGCGTGACCGCACCGTCATGCGACGACCGGCGGAGCGTGAACCCGGCGACCGTCCGAGGTCAGGCCACGCCCTCCGAGGCGGCCGCGAAGTCGCGTGCGAGCGAGTTCGCATACTCGTTGAAGACGTCGGCCAGCGGAATCGACCGATCCAGCAGCCAGGCGACCTCCATCCCGTTGATGAAGGCGATGATCTCCACCGCGCGCACCCGAGGATCGATGTCGGACCGGAAGCGCCCGTTCTCCTGGTAGCGCGTGATCGCTTCGGCGACGAGATCGACCGACAACCGCCACCGGTCGATCAGCCGGTCGTGCAAGGGCGCCTCCCGCATCAGGTTCTCGATGAGCAGCACTGCGAAAGTGCCGACCAACTCGGGGGACTGCTCGATCCGATCGGCGGTCTTCCGGATTTCCTCGATGATGTCACCGGCCGGGTCGGCCCGCGCCGTCTCGTCCGCATCGCGGCTGTCGAGCACCGCGTGCAGCAAATGCTCTTTCGAATCGAAGTGGTACAGCAGACCAGCCGGGGTGACTCCGGCCTCCTTGGCGATCTGGGCAAGTGTGGTGTTCCGCCAGCCTCGCCGCGTCAGCAGCCGCTGTGCCGATTCCACGATCAGCTGCCGGCGGTCGTCACCCTTGGCGCGCAGGGTGCCGTAGGGCCGAGGTGCGTACATGAAATCCCCTAGGTCGACACTGAACCTAATGAACACACAGTAGGTTGGCCGTTCGGCGAGCCACAAGCGTCACGACCGAACCGGTACAGCGCGTCACACGGGTCGATCCGCGATCGCGCCCAACGCCTCCGGCGTTTCGAGACCGACACAGGCCGCCGATTACCGCTCCGCGAGACCCCAGGCGATGTCCGGACCGTGGCCGGGCCACCCCCGCCCGCACAGGTCAACGCCAGGCGCGCGCGGCGATTGGTGCCGGCCTCGCGCATCTCGACGTTCATCTCGTCGACTCGGTCTCCGGGCGGCAGGGACCGCCGTCATCCAGTCGGGTGCGAGTTCGCCCCGTTCACGCGGATCCTGCAGCGGAACTGTCATCGTGGTGCACCCCTCGATCGTTTCCGGCCGGCGCCGGACCGTGCGAGTCCGGGCGGCGAGAAGCCGGACCGGCAGGACAGGACTGATCGGACACGCTCACTCGGCCGAAACACGGCACTGCACCACCACATCCAGACACCACCACATCCAGGCAGCACCACATCCAGGCAGCGCGAGAACACTGCATCCAGGCCACACGAGAGCCTGGTCGAACACGACCGGGACGCACCGGCCGTTTGCCGAGTTGGACGAGAATACCATTCTCGTAATCCTTACGGCAAGGCCGTCGGCGACGACCGTCCTTGCGAGATCTCTCGCGCCGACAGTCCGAGGAAAAACAACGAATATGGTTGCAGCAAACGAATTCACCGTTAAGAATAGGACTCTCATTCAACGAGAGCACTACTTGCAGTTGCACGGCGAGTGATCCGTACCGACTTGCCGTTGACGATTGTTTCCGACGGATCATGCGTACACGGTGAGCGAGACAGCTCCGGCGAGAGGCGAATCCTGTGACGATCAGCGCAGCCAACGACGTCTATTACGACCCGTACGACGTCGAGCTCAATGCCGATCCCTACCCGATGTTCAAGCGACTTCGGGAAGAATCACCCCTGTACTACAACGAGTCCCACGACTTCTATGCCGTGAGCCGCTTCGCCGATGTCAATCGAGGCCTGGTCGACCACGAGACCTTCATCTCCGGCCGCGGCGCCATCCTCGAGTTGATCAAGGCGAACATCGCGATCCCGCCGGGCGTACTGGTTTTCGAGGATCCACCGATTCACGACATCCACCGCAAGCTGCTCGCGCGGATGTTCACCCCCCGCAAGATCATGGCGCTCGAGCCGAAGATCCGCGAGTTCTGCGAGCGCAGCCTCGATCCGCACGTCGGCACCGGCCGGCTCGACTTCATCGCCGACATCGGTGCACAGATGCCGATGCGGACGATCGGCCTGTTGCTCGGGATCCCGGAGGAGGACCAGGAGGCGATCCGGGACTACGCGAACGACCAGATGCGCACCGAAGAAGGCGGCCAGATGAAGGCCGCTTCGGAGGGCATGGTCAGCGGCGACATCTTCGGCGCCTACATCGACTGGCGTGCCGATCACCCCTCCGACGACATCATGACCGAACTGCTCAACGTCGAGTTCGAGGACGAGACCGGCACTGTGCGCCGCCTTACGCGCGACGAACTGCTCACCTACGTGAACGTGGTCTCCGGCGCCGGAAACGAGACCACCACAAGACTGATCGGGTGGGCGGCAAAGGTTCTCGCAGAGCATCCGGATCAGCGGCGACAGCTGGTCGAGAACCCCTCACTGATCCCCAACGCCGTCGAGGAGCTGCTTCGCTTCGAGGCGCCGGCCCCGCATGTCGCCCGCTACGTCACCCGCGACGTCGAGCTGCACGGCCACACCGTCCCCGAGGGCAGCGTGATGATGTTCCTGATCGGTTCGGCCAACCGCGACCATCGCCAGTTCGCTCCGGACGGGGACGTCTTCGACATTCACCGCGACGCCCGCCAGCACCTGTCCTTCAGCGTCGGTACCCACTACTGCCTGGGGTCGGCACTTGCCCGGCTCGAGGGCCGGATCGCACTCGAGGAGATTCTCAAGCGATTCCCCGAATGGGAAGTCGACATGTCGAACGCGAGACTCTCCCCGACCTCGACGGTGCGCGGCTGGGAGACCATGCCCGCATTCACTCACTGACCACCCCATCACGGCAGCACCACGGGAGAGAAGGACAGCATGGCAGGGCGACTCGAAGGCAAGGTTGCATTCATCACCGGCGCGGCGCGAGGTCAGGGCCGCAGCCACGCGGTACGGCTGGCGCAGGAGGGCGCGGACATCATCGCGGTCGACATCTGCGCTCCGATCCGGGAGGGGGCTGTGATCGCGCCCTCCACACCTGACGACCTGGCCGAGACCGCGAACCTGGTCAAGGCGTACGGACGCCGGATCGTCACCGCCGAGGTCGACGTCCGCAACCAGGACGCACTGACCGAGACGGTCGCGGACGGCGTGGCCCAGCTCGGCCGCCTCGACGTCATCGTCGCGAATGCGGGCATCGGCAACGGCGGCGACACCCTCGATCAGACACTGGAGATCGACTGGCAGGAGATGATCGACATCAACCTGTCCGGTGTGTGGAAGTCGGTCAAGGCCGGTGTCCCACACCTGATCTCCGGAGGACGGGGCGGATCGATCATCCTGACCAGCTCCGTCGGCGGGCTCAAGGCGTACCCGAACACCGGCTCGTACATCGCCGCCAAACACGGCGTGGTCGGGCTCGTGAGGGCCTTTGCCGTCGAGCTCGGACAGCATTCGATCCGGGTCAACTCGGTGCATCCGACCAACGTGAACACCCCGATGTTCATGAACGAGGGCACGATGAAGATGTTCCGGCCGGACCTGGAGAATCCCGGACCCGCCGACATGGAACTGGTCGCCAAGCTCATGCACGTACTACCGGTCGGCTGGGTCGAACCCGAGGACATCAGCAATGCGGTGCTGTTCCTGGCCTCCGACGAATCCCGTTACGTCACCGGCCTCCAGCTCACCGTGGACGCGGGCAGCATGCTGAAGTAGCAGCTGAGACGACGAAAGTCCTTGCCTGGAACCGAAACACCGATTCCAGGCAGGGACTTTCGTCGTCTCCGGGCCCTCCCGGTCGCTACCGCTCCGGGGACCGCCCGATGACTCCCTCCGCCTCGAGCTCGGCGATCTCGGCCACCGAGAGCCCCAGGCCGGTCAGGATCTCGTGATTGTGCTGCCCGAGAAGGGGAGCATGTTGCACGTGAAATCGGTCGGGACCCCGTGACAGCCGCATCGGCACGGTGCTGTGCCTCGCCGGACGGGCCGCGGGATGTCCCACCTCTTCGAAGAAGCCGCGGAATTCCAGCTGGTCAAGTTCTGCCTGGCGGTGAGGTTGCATCACCTTGCCGACCGGGACGCCGGCCGCCCACAGGCGGTCGACGATCTCGTCCGAGCTGCGATCGACACACCATGCGGACAGTTGCTCGTCGATCACGTCGTGACACGCCATCCGTCCGGCGTGCATCGACAATCTCGGATCCGTTGCCCAGGTGGGCGATCCGATCGCCCCTGTCAGACCGATCCACTGCTCGTCGGTCGTGACCGCGATCGCGACCCAGCAGTCGGGGCGCCCGAATTCGTCGATGTCGCCCGATCTGTACAGATTCTGGGGTGCCGCCGCCGGTCCCCTGTTCCCGGCCCGTTGCAGCAGGCGCCCGTAGGCGGAGAACTCGATCACCTGCTCGGCTGCGACGTTCAATGCCGCGTCGATCATCGCAGCCTCCACCAACACGCCCTGACCGGTTCGCCGCCGGTGCTCCAGCGCCAGAAGCAGTGCGTTGAGCGCGTGGACACCGGCATTGGGGTCGCCCACGGAGTACGGTTCCACGGGATTCCGGTCCGGGTGCCCGGTGAGCCAGCTCAAACCCGAAGCATCCTCGATCACATAGGCGAACGCCGGATTGTCGCGCCACGGCCCGTCGAGCCCGAATCCGGGCATTCGCACCATGACGGCGTCCGGGCGCAAGGCACGGACAGCAGCGAAGTCCAGTCCGACCTGCTCCAGCACCCGAGGGGTGTAGTTCTCGACGATGACGTCGCAGGTTGTCACGAGTCGGGTGAGCACCTCTCGACCACGTTCCGATCGAAGGTCCAGGGTGAGACCCTTCTTGTTCGTGTTCAGGCCCGAGAAGATCGGCGACCGTTCCCACCACTGGTCCTCGGTCACCGGCACACCCGCGATGAGCCGGGTTCCATCCGGTCTCGTGGTGGACTCCAGGTGGATCACCTCGGCCCCGAGCATGGCCAGGAAGTGGGTGCAGGACGGTCCGGCCCAGAAGGTGGTCATGTCCAGCACCCGAAGACCGCTGAACGGCAGCGGGCCCCCGAAACCATCCCCTGTGGCCGCCGTGCGCGTGACCCGCGTACGAGGTAGGTGGTCGGCGTGCTCATCCAGCCGGGGTGCAGGCTGCGGCGCGCGAAGCATCGCGGGATGCAGCCGGTAGGGCGGGCCCGGTTGGACGAATCCGTCGCGGGGATTCACCGCGAAGAAGTCCCGACTCCGGTACTGGTCGAACTCGGTGACGTTGCCGCCGTTGCCGACCGGACTGTTGGGAATCCTGAACGCCGTGGCCAGTTCGCGAACCTCGTCGACGGTCTGGTCCTTCAACCAGTCGCATATCTCCGGCGCGAGTCGGTTGGCCTGTTCGGTGATCGACAGCGTCGATTCCTCGTCGATCCACTCCGGGTGGCCGACCATCGCACAGAGGTCGAACCACTGTTGGGCCGTCCCGCATCCAAGCGCGACCAATCCGTCCTTGGCGGTTGCCACACCGGGAACGGTGAGGCGGCGCTCCGTCCGGAACGGTCGCCCCAGCGCCTCGAAGAAGGTGACCGGGTGGTAAGTGAGACAGAGGATCTGAGTCTCGAGCATCGACAGGTCGACGAGTTCGCCCACACCGGTTCGGACCGCACCCGTCCGCGACGCCAACGTGGCCGCGGACGCGTACGCACCTGCAAGCCACTCACCGATCTGCCCGCCCACGAACACCGGGGCCCGGTCCGGCGCGCCTCGGCCGAGACCGACGATTCCACCGGACCATGCCTGGAGCGTGAACTCGGTCGCCGGCCGATCCCGCCACGGTCCCTCCAACCCGAACGGCGTGATCGCGGTGACCACCAGATGCGGATGTCTGCGCAGGATGTCGGCGGGAGCGAACCGAGGGTGTTCGGCGACACCGGATCCTCGGGACCACACCACGACGTCAGCCGCCGCCAGGATCTCGTCGACCCGATCGAGCGCCCCGGCGCTGTTCGGGTCGGCGACGACGCTGCGCGTGGAACAAGCCAGGAAACCGAAGAGTGCACCGTCCTCGCCGGAGGCGATCTCCGCACCGGATGCAGACCAGGAACGCAGCGGATCACCCTGTGGTGGCTCGACTTTGACGACGTCGGCACCTCCGTCTGCAAGCAGCTTCGTGCAGTACGCGCCGGCGATCCCCGAGGACAGGTCGACGACGACCCAACCGCTCAGCGGATGTTGGACGGCACCACCGCCCGGCTCGGATTCGGGGGCACCCCCGCTCGGCTCGGCTTCGGCGGCACCGCCACCCGGTGACGAGTCCTGCGGCTGATTCGGGGTCATGTCACTCCTGTCGTGTTCGCCGGCTCTCGGGCGGTCAGGACTCGGCGATCCGGCCCTTCTTGCTCAGACGGAACTCGGGTGGATACTGCCGATCGTTGTCCTTGACGGACTCGCCGAGTCCGCGGTCGAAGGTGTCGTCGTCGAGCATCAGATCGTCCGCGTCGGGCCGGGCCCGCCCACCGAAAGACTCGAACATCGCGCTGAGCAGGCTGCCCATGTACTCGCCCTGATGCTGCTTCATCGTCTCGAAGAACACCTTCTGCATGAACACCGTGTCGGTGGGCCTGGTGCGGGCACAGGCCAGGGCGTACTTCTCGGTCTCCGCTTCCAGTTCGTCCCGGGGCACGACGCTGTTGAGGAAGTTGCACGCGTCCATTTCCTGTGCGGTGAAAGGACGTCCGGTGAACACCATCTCCTGAAACTTCCGCAACCCCATCGACTGGGCCCAGGTCCACATTCGCGGGCCCCAGCCGTAGTAGCGGAATGACGGGTGACCGAAGAGAGCGTCGTCGGACGAGATCACCAGATCTGCGTCGGCTGCCTGATAGAAGTGCCAGCCGTAGCAGTAGCCCTTCACCTCCAGGATGCTGATCTTCTTGAACTCCTGCAGACTGCGGCAACCGGATTGGGCGTTGGCATACCACTGATTGATCGTCGCGCCGTGCCGGATGGAATCCTCGGGGGGATAACGAACCTCGTCCTCGGCGATCTTGTATTCACCCAGTTTCCGGGCCTGTCCCTGCTCGTTCTGGACCTCCATGAACTCCGGAAGGTCGGCGCCGGTCCCGAGATCGTCACCCACCCCCCTGATCACCAGGACCTTGACGTCGTCGTCGATGTTGGCCCGGTGCAGCAGGTCGGCGTACCGCAGTCGCGCCGCGATGGTCGGGGCGTTCAGGTGGCCGGGCCGATTGAAGGTGATCGTCGCGATCTTCGTCGACGGATCCTTCTCGTAGAGAACGATGTCCTCCGCGGAATCTTCGGTCTTGTCGGTCATTCGACGGCTCCTTCGCAGGCTCCACGGCGACCCGGGCACCGGACGGCCTCGGAGCGAGGTCGGTCCGATGCCCGGATGCGCCGCGTCAATGGTTGGCAGAATGACGGGGCGGTGCAGTCGGTCACGCCGTCCACGTAGGGCTGGACGTGAGAACCTCGGCCGCGCCGTCGGTGACGAGTACCGCGTCGCGTCGGAACACCGCGCCGACTCCGGACTCCCAGACGTAACTGGTGAGCGAGAGCACCATGCCCGGTTCGAGCCGCTCCCGCGCCGCGGTCTCCGGCAGGTGGGGCGAGACGACCGGCGGATCGAAACCCAGCCCCAGACCTCGAGCCACCGGCATCGGCGGCAGGGGTTCTCCGATCTCCTCGTACACCGCGAGGAGATCGCTCGCGTGCGCACCGGGCCGGCAGGCCGAGACGAGGCGTTCCCAGAGAGCATCCCCCCGGGCGAAGAGCCCGCGGGTGGCCGGACCGACACCCTCGCCCACCGGCCAGGTCCGTCCGACTTCGCCGATGTAACCCTCGCCCAGCACACCCGACGAGAACGCCACGAGATCACCTTCCCGAACCCGGCGATCCCCGATCACCCCACGCCACGGATGCTCGCGTGAGGTGATCCATGCGCAGTCCTGCGTGGACGGAGTACTCACGCCGCCGGCGGCGGTCGCCTCCATGACCAACCCGATCAGCTCCTGCTCGGAGATGCCCGCGCGGAGTTGCGCCACCGCCGCGGCCAGACCGGACTCGGCGACCCGCAGCGCACGCCGCAACGCAACGATCTCCTCATCGGTCTTGACGCGACGCGCCTCCCGCAGGGCGAGTTCCCCGTCGACGAGTTCGGCGTTCGGGAAGGCGATCGGCAGTAGCTTCGCGAAAGCCGGTGACAGGGCGTCGGTCCCCACTCGACGTGCAGTCGAGGCGCCCTCGATGTCCCGCAGAATCGCGATGGTGGTCATCGGGTTCCACGCGAGCCCGTACAGCCGGTCGTGCGGGATGTCCTCGGGAATGCCCTCGTCCCACGTGCTGAGCAGATGCACCGCACCGGTTTTCCGCACCAGCGTTGCCACCGGCCCGAACGGTCGGGTGCCGGCGACCCACAACTGCGGGGCACCGGACACATAACGGGCGTTTGCCTGCCGACCGACGACGAGGATGTCGAGGTCGTGGGCTTCCATCTGTGCCATCGCCCGCTCGCGCCGCCCATGGCGCAGAGCGCGTTCGTCTGGCACCACCTCAGTAGACATAAGGGTCATAGGGGTAGTCGGTGAGGCTCTTCCAGCCGTCTCGGGTGACCACGACAATCTCCTCGCTTCGGTAGCCTCCGGTTCCGTCCTCCCAGACGACCGGTTCGAACACGAGCACCATCCCGGGCTCGAGGACAAAGTTCTCGTCGAACTCGGGGCCGAGATCGGTGCCCATCATCGGCATCTCGGCGGCGCTGACGCCGATGCCGTGTCCCAGGTAGAAGTGCGGCAGCCACGGACGGCTTCCGCCGGCCGCGGACACCGACGCGCGGGTCAGATCTGCCACGGTCGCGCCGGCGCGGACCGCGCCGAGCACCGGATTCAGGATGTCCCACCACTTGCGGAACTGGGCCTGCTGGCGCTCGGTCGGATCCTGACCGACGATCCACGTCCGGCCGAAATCGGAGCAGTAGCCGCCGAAGGTGATGCTGACGTCGGTCCAGAGCACGTCCCCCCTCTCCAGCTCCCGTTCGGTCGTCAGCAGGGGTAGCGCCAGATCGCCGTGGGTGGTCCAGACCCCGTCCTCCTTACGTTCCGGCATCACCTGCCAGATCGCGTCGAGCATGTTCGCCGTGGCGCCCAGTTCGAACGCCCGTCGTACGAAACCGGCCGACAGGTCGATCTGTCGGATGCCCGGGGCCAGGGCTGCCTGGACATCCGTCATCGCTTCTTCCGTGATCCGGCAGGCCGTCCGGATACACGCCAACTCGTCAACCGTCTTGATCAGTTTCGCGGGGCCGATCACCGCGGCCGCATCTGACGGCGCGCCGGCCGGGAACAACAACTTCTCCGCACGCCGCATCGCCCCCGTGCATTCGTCGACCGCGACGGCGGCCCCCGACGGGATCAGGTCGGCGAGCGCCCGCGCGAAGATCTCGATCCCCTCGTCGAACTCGAGGTAGACCGGGCCGTGCAGGTGGTCCGCCGGCAGGTCGGATTCCTCGGAGGCACCCTCACGAAAGGGCATGAACAGATGCGGCCACGGATCCGACGCCACCACGACCGCGACCGGACGTTCGACGTGTGCCAGACCGGCATCGCCGAGTGGCCAGTGCGCGCCGGTCGCGTAGACGACGTTGCTGTTGTTCAGCAGGATCAGCGCGTCGACGCCCTGAGCGGCCATCGATGCCCGCAGCCGCGCACCGGTTTCCCGGCGCATCCTGGCACGGTCCGGCAGTTCGGGGATCTCGATGTCTGCAGATCCCGCGGATACCAATGCTGTCATCGCAGGTCTTGCCACCTTCTCGAGTGTCGGGGCCACGGCCTACAGGCCGAGGAATTCCTTGACGTTGCCGCTGACGATGCGAGCGGCGTCTTCCGGCCCGACGGCCTCGACGACCGCGGCGAGCGATTTCTCCGAGTAGCCGAACGTGCTTTCGTTGTGCGGGTAGTCCGAGGACCACATGACCCGGTCGACCCCGATCTTGTCGATCATCTCCAGGCCCAGCGGGTCCACCATGAATGACGCGCGCATGTGGTTGTCCCAGTAGTCCCGGACTTCGTGCGCGACCGGGTGGTCGAGCATGTGTTGGAACGAGGCCAGCAGGTGCTCGCCGTCCTGGATGGCCGACGGAACCCAGTTCACCCCACCCTCGAACCATCCGATCTGAAGGCCCGGGTGGTGGTCGAGGATTCCGCTGAAGATGTACTTGGCGAACATCTCCCGGAAAGGTGCCACGTTGTGCATCATCCCGACGGCCACACTGTTCACCTCGCACGGACTCGAGAGCGGCGCCTCTCCGATGTGATGCGAGACCGGCACCCCGGACTCCTCGATCGCCTCCCAGACGGGCCTCATCGCGGTGCTTCCGTAGTCGATGGGATTGCCGTCGTTGTCCTTGCCTGCCGACAGCGGCATCAGGAAGGTCTTGAGGCCGAATGATTTCAGCTCGCCCAGCGTGCGCCGCGCGCCGTCACCGTCCCACCAGTTGATCAGCCCGACACCGTAGAAGCGGCCTCCCGATCGGTCCTGCAACTCGGCGATGTACTCGTTGTAGACCCGGAACGACAGTTCGCGAATCTCCTTGTCCGGGTAAAACAACAGAGCCAGGAGGGCGTTGGGGAAGGCGAGCTCGATGTCGATGCCGTCCTCGGTCAGATCGCGCATCCGGGCATCGAGTTTGTTGCTCCCGGACCCGTCGAGCGGATCGTACTGCATCAGAACATGACTGAAATCTCCTGGCAGAAAGGACTTTCCCTTCCTGCCCATCTGGAAGGCGCCGTCCTCGTACCACACCCGCGGGGCACGATCCTTGAGGTCCTCCGGGAAGCGCTCGTAGAAGATGTCCTCCGCGAGCGAGATGTGGTTGTCCGCCGAGAAGACCTTGGTCCCGGCCGGCAACCCCACACCCGCGCCTGCGTGACCACGACGGTCCTTGGGCGGGGCGAATCCCCCGGGCGGGTACAACGACGCATTACTGCTCGCGACCGACATCCTGATCCTCCAGTGTTGATTCGACTCGGTTGGTTCGACTCGGCTGGTTCGACTCCGGGGCCTCGGCACCGACGCCCCTGCTGGTGGAGATCGACTCGTGTGGCTCGACTAGTAGGGATTCGACTCGTTCTCGGAACATCCGCCGAGACGGGCCGGACGGCACCGGCAACACCTCGACCACCACCGGCGTTGCGGACGGGCCCGGTCCGCCGCTGCCCGTCGGATCGGCGCCGCCCGTTCGCGGCACCGCACCGCCGGAGCTTGAGCGATGGGGCAACCACTCGACGAGAGTATGATACTTGCAATCGGAGAATCGCGTTGCCATTCCGGCTTGGTCGTCCCCGGGGCGAGTCGCCGGTTTCGGCCCGATTCCGGTTGCGGCACCGCGGAATTCGACCGATGCGGATCCGGCGACCGCGCCAGATCCCCGACTACCAGGTGACGGGCAGGGCGTACACCCCGAATGCCAGCCGGTCGTGCTTGAACTCGACCTCTTCGAACGGGATCGCCAGGCGCAGAGTGGGAATCCTACGGAGCAGGGTCTGGTAGACGATCTGCAGTTCGACCCGGGCGAGCTGCTGGCCCACACACTGGTGGCTGCCGAAGCCGAAGCCGACCTGAGTTCGGGCCGGCCGCGAGAGGTCGAGACGATCCGGGTCCGGGAACGCCTTGGGATCCCAGTTCGCCGGCGCGAGATCGATGATGATCCCCTCGCCGGCGCGGATCGTCTCCCCGGCGATCTCGATGTCCGAGGTCGCCACCCGGCGTTGACCGTTCTGGATGATGCTCAAGTAGCGCATCAGCTCCTCGACCGCGTTCGCGACAACCTTCGGATCCTCGGTGTCGCGCAGCAGCGCCAGCTGATCCGGATTTTCCAGCAGGGCCAGCACCCCGAGCGAAATCATGTTCGCGCTGGTCTCGTGGCCCGCGATCAGCAGTCCGGTGCCCAGCTGGGCCGCCTCCCGCATGCTGATCTCACCCGCCTGGACCCGTTCGGCGAGCTCGGTCACCACGTCCTCGGCGGGCGCATCGAAGCGGGACTCGATCAGCTTGACGAGATAGCGGGCGAGCCCGGACCTACCCTCGTTGGCCTGCTCGGCGGTGGCGTACCGGTCCACCCCGACGGTGGCGTGCTCCTGGAAGAACGCGTGGTCCTCATAGGGCACACCGAGCATCTCGCTGATCACCAGCGACGGCACCGGCAGTGCGACCGCCGAGACCAGGTCCGCCGGCTGCGGCCCCGCCAGCATCGCGTCGATGTGCTCGTCGGTGATGCGCTGGATCGCCGGGCGCAGCGCGTCGACGCGTTTGAGGGTGAACGGCCGGGTGAGCATCCGCCGAAAGCGCGCGTGCTCCTCTCCGTCCGAGGTGAACACCGAGCGCGGACGCTTGTGCACGGTCGAGAGCATCCCCTCGTTCCAGTGCGGGAAACCTGGGCGGCGGTCGTCGACGCTGACACGTGGGTCGGACATCAACATTTTCAGCTCGGTGTATCCGGTGACCAGCCAGGGGGTGCTGCCGTCCCAGATCCGCACCCGACTCAGCGGTCGGACCGCGCCAAGGGCACGCACACCGGGGGGCGGTGCGAACGGGCAGGAAGCCTCCCGATCCATCGGATACTCGGGCACCTTCGCGGCGGTCTCGGCCGCGGCACCGGTCAGCGTGTCGGACATGTTCTCACTCCTTGTTCGTCGGTTGGGCGGTGCTGCCGCTCGGGCGATGCCCGCGGCCGGTGGTCGGTTATTCCAGAAGGTGGATCACCGACGCGGGACACATCTCGACCGCCGTCCGGACGTCGTCGAGGAGGTCGTCGGGCGGACTGTCGTCGAGCAGGACGACGACGCCGTCGTCGTCACGCTGGTCGAAGACATCCCCCGCGTTCAGAACGCACTGACCGGAGCCGACGCACCGGGTCTGGTCGACAGTCACCTTCATCGGAAACCTCTCTCGTGCGGGTTCAGGCGGGTGCAGCGGCCGCGGCCGGCGGGCTGCTGGACCGGCGCCGCAACGGTTTGCCGGCGGAGGTCCCCCCGTCGACCGCCAGTACAGTCCCGGTCAGGTAGCGGGACCGGTCGCCGGCGAAATAGAGCGCCGCCTCGGCAACGTCCTCCGGTGTGCCCTCGCGCGGCAGCGGTCGATCGGACTGCATGACGCCGCGGAACGACCGCGCGAGCTTGTCCCCCTCCCCCTCGGCGAGACTCGACATCGACGAGCCGAGCAGCTCGGTCGGGATGCTCCCGGGGGCGATGCAGTTCACCCTGATGTCGTGCTGCGCGAGTTCGATGGCGGCGGACTTGGTGTAGTGGATGATCCCGGCCTTGGAGGCGCGGTAGGTCATTACGCCGCCACCGGCCTGGATTCCCCCGATCGACGACATGTTGATGATCGACCCGCCGCCGTGGTCGGCCATGTACCTTGCGGCGTACTGGGTTCCGGCCATCACGCCGAGCAGGTTCACCGACATCACACGATGGAAATCGGTCAGGTCATCGAGCAGGATGCTCTTGTGCAGGGTTCCGGAGACACCGGCGTTGTTGCAGATCACGTCGAGTCCGCCGAACCGCTCGACGGCCGTCGCCACGAGCCGCCGAACCTGCTCGGGGTCCCCCACATCGGTGAACAGGTAGTGCGCGTCTCCACCGAGATCGGCGGCCAGCGCCTCACCCCGCTCCCGGTCCACGTCGGCGATCATCACCCGGGCGCCCTCGGCGAGGAACCTCGCGGCGACGGCGGCGCCGATGCCCGATGCGGCGCCGGTGACGACGGCGACCTTGCCGTGCAGTTCGTTGACCATCTCGGTCATCCCCTTCTCTGTGGTGCTCGCGTCGGGTCGACACCCGACCAGTTCGACTCGTCCCTGACCGCCTGGCCGGCGAGGAATTCCAGGAGTAGCGAATTGACCTCATCTGCCCTCTCGATCTGCGGGCAGTGTCCGGCGCGGTCGATCACCGCCGACCCGGCCGACCGGATCCGTCCGGCAATCTCCGCCGCCCAACCCCGGGGCAGCAGCTTGTCGCGTCCACCCTCGACGATCAGCGCTGGAGACGAGATCCTTTGGTATGCCAGATTATTCGACGGTAACGGTCCCGCCGATCCGGCCGGACGCCGGAATCGGGCCGCCGCGACCGCCTCCCAGGCTCCCGGCGCGGTACTCGACTCGTACCGGCGCCGGACGTAATCGTCGTCGGCGGGATAACCGGGATCGTCGAAGAGCGCCTCCACGATCCGGCGCATCGCAGGCATCGAGGCGTCGTAGTCGTACAGTGCCTGCATGTGCTCGTTGCGCTGGATCTCCCCGCCACCGCAGATGGCGACCAGACTGCGCACCGGCAGCACAGGCACCTCGGAGGTGGCGTCCACCAACAACATGATCGCCCCCATCGAGTTGCCGACGAAGTGTGCGCGATCGACGCCGAGGGTGGCGCAGAAGCGGGCCAGATGCCGGATTCGCGTCCCCCTCCCGTCAACGAAATCCACGACCTTCGCAGACTGACCGAATCCGAGCAGGTCGGGCGCAAGCACCCGGTAGGACCCGGACAGCGCCCCGATCGTGTTCTCCCACGCCAGTTCCGCATTCGCGCCGAACTCGCCGCCGTGAAGCAGGACCACCGGGTCTCCGGCGCCGGCCTCCAGATAGCTGGTCGACAGCCCGTCCACCACGACGGTCCTGCGCTCGACGCGGCCGGACTCTGTGCCGGCGGGTTCGGTGCTCTCCGGCACGACAGTCCTGTCCACGTCGGTCCCGGGACCGTCGGGGTGGGGGCTCACGTGCGACCCCCACCGGCCCGCGCGAACGCGAGGACCTGGGTCGCGAGCATCTCGAGCTGACCGCGGACCTCGGCATCGACGATCTCACCGGCGGAGTCCCAGACCGGCTCCGCCGAGTTGATCGCCACCCCGAGCGGGGTAGGCCACGCGCGCAGCGCATGGCCGATGACGCGCAACTGGCCGAGCGTGCCGACGGCCGCCTGCCAGCCGTACGCGCAGGTGATGCATCCCCAGGGCGTGTTGTCGAGATAGACCCTCGGCCCCTCCCGCAGGTCCTCGATGTAGTCGAGGGCGTTCTTGACCAGACCGGAGACGCCGCCGTGATAGCCCGGCGAGCCCACGATCACCGCATCGGCGGACCGCAGCGCCTCGACCAGTTCGACGGCTTTCGCGCTGCGGCTCGTCTCGTGAGGGCTGTACATCGGCAGGTCGATGTCCGCGCCGGCGTACAGCCTGGTCCGGCCGCCCTGGCGCTCGACCGCCGCGAGGCAGGCCCGAAGGGCCCGCTCGGTGGACGAGCCCGATCGCAGGGTTCCGCCGAGCCCGACGACGAGCGGCGCCTCCGCGAACGGCGCCGCCGTCCCCGCCTCGGTGATCGTGCTTCCGGTCATTGTCCGTACCCCTACTTGATGGCGATCGGGTTCACCGGCGAACCGACCGCACCCACCACCCGCAGCGGCGGCGCAATCAGCTGGAACTCGTACACCCCGTCGGCGGCACAGTCCGCCGCCAGCGCGGTGAGATCCCAGTACTCGCCGAGCATCAGACCCATGTCCCTCAGGCAGAGCATGTGCATCGGAAGGAAGGTTCCCTCGACGCCCGACACCGGGTCCTCGACCATCAGGTTGTCGGCGGCGACGGCGGCCACCTCGAGGTCGTGCAGCCAGGAGGCGCAGCGCCAGTCCAGACCGGCACCGGGCTCGGTGCCGTCACCGTTCTCCAGGAAACGACCCCACCATCCGGTGCGGATCAGCACGATGTCACCGCTGCCGATCGTGACGCCCTGCGCCCTGGCGACGTCGTCCAGTTCCTCCGGCGAGATCGGCCGGCCGATCTCGAGGAAGGTCTCGGCGCCCCGATGACGAACGAGGTCCAACAGGACACCGCGAGTGGTGATTCCCTTGCCGTCGACCTTGTCGATACCGCAGTGATAGGCACCGAGACTGGTGACCGAGCTCGCCGGGAATCCGTTGTAGAGCTTGTCCTCGTAGTACACGTGGGACAACGCATCCCACTGCGTTGCCGCCTGCAGCGGCATGATGATCATGTCGTCGTTGAAGCGGAACGGGTTGTCCTCGAAGAATCCACTCAACTCCCGACCGACGGAGTTCTCCGTCCACTTGGGCATGTACTCGACCAGCGTCTGCGCGTCGCCGCCGTCCACGGTCATCACGTGCACCGGGTTCTGACGGAACTTGAAAGCACCCTGCGGCCCCGAGGAACCGAAGTCGACTCCGAGGGGAAAGACCTTCCCGAGTTTGACGAGGCTCGCCGCCTCGGCGACCTTCTCCGATGTGATGAAGTTCAGGGTGCCGAGTTCGTCGGCAGCGCCCCAGCGTCCCCAGTTCCGGACGTCGCCGGCGACGCGCCTGAAGTCGTTCAGTGAAGCCACGATTCGATCCTTTCCACGTTGTCGATGAGCATCCGCCGGACGGCCGGCGCTCGTGTCACTGGTACGCCGGGTCACCTGCCACGCGGCTGCCCACGGTGCCGCCGTCCACCCACAGCACCTGCCCGGTCACGTAGCTCGCGGCGCGGCTGCCCAGGAACAGCAGTGCCGCCGCCTGCTCGATCGGGTCCGAGACGCGACCGAGCGGAGTGGTGACCCCGTCGAGGAAGCCCTGTCCGTATGCCGTCCGCAACTGGTCCAGGATCGGGGTCTCGGTGACTCCGGGCCCGGTGCAGTTGACCCGGATGCCGCGGGCCCCGAGACCACCGGCCCGACTCATCGTGTAGAGGATGATCGCCTCCTTCGACAGCCGGTAGCCGCCGTCCGCCAGCGCCTCCGGATGCTCTCGGCACCAACTGATCCCGTCCTTCATCGTGGCGGTGTCGAGCAGGCCGAGCACCTCCGGACGGTTGTCGAGGTAGCGTGAACCCGCCAGGGACGAGACGCTCACGATCGCCGACCCGGACGGCATGCGCGGGACGAGCGCCTCGGTCAGCTGTCGCAGGCCGAGGAAGTTGATCGTCACGACGCGCAGCGGGTCACCGATTCCCGACGACACCCCGGCCACGTTGAACAGCACGTCGACCCTGGAACCGACCGCGGCGACGGCCCCGTCGATCGAGTCGGCGTCCGACAGGTCGACCGGCACGAACTCCCCGAGCGGCGTGGTGGGTTCGCGCACGTCCAGTCCGATCACCTCGGCACCGAGCCCCGCGAGTTCCAGGGCGAGCTCGGCACCGATCCCCGAGGCGCATCCGGTGACCACCACCCGCCTGTCGTCGTAGCGCCACAGTCCGTCAATTCGCGTCATTCCCAACGCCTTTCACATTCGTTCCGGCCACGGACGCCACGGGTGTGGGGTGCGCGGCGGGCCACTCGCCCCACACCCGGGCGCGGGATCAGGCCCCTCGCTCCTGCTCCGCCTGTTCCTTCGCGAGCTGGGCCGCCTGCACCCGGCCCTCGTTGATCTCCGCCATCGCCTCGGGGATCTCACTCGCGGTGAAGCTGCCCCCGCGACCGGTCGGCAGGCCACCGAAGGAGTAGTTCTCGTCGAACTCCGGGGCGTTCGAGACGGGACGCCGGGCCTCGACCTTCTCGATGATCGGGGCGAGCCGCTTGGCCTTCGCCGCAACCGCCTTCTCGTCCCGCTCGATGAACTCGGGCAGGACCTCCTTGCCCATCAACTCGATGGATTCCATCGTCGCCTCGTGGCTGCGCGGGTTCAGGAGCAGGATGATCTCGTCGACGCCGCTCTCCTCGTAGCCCCTCAGGAACTCACGGACGGTCTCGGGTGAGCCGATCGCTCCGCGGCCCGGCCCGTAGGCGAGTGTCTCGTCGTTCTTCACCTCGCCGAGGTAGCGGTCCCAGACGCCGGTCCGGCCGGGAATGTGCTCGCCGGTCATGTAGTAGTGCATGATCCCGAACGAGAAGAAGCCGCCACCCACTCCGAGACGCTCCAGTGCCTGCTCGTCGGTGGGCGCGACCATCATCGACAGGTCTCCACCGATGGCCAGGATGTTCGGGTTGATCACGGGGGTGGAGGGAACGCCGCGCTCCTCGAACTCCTTGTAGTAGCCCTGGACTCGGTCGGCGAGTGGGCCGGGACCGGTGTACGCGAAGCTCAGCGCGCCGATGCACCGCTGGGCGGCCATCTGCACCGAGGACGGGCGCGTACACGCCACCCACACCGGCGGGTGCGGGGCCTGCATCGGCTTCGGGATGACGTTGCGGGCCGGCATCTCGATGTGCTCGCCCTTGAACCCGGTGAACGGCTCCTCCGTCATACAGCGGATGGCGACTTCGATGGCCTCCTCCCACTGTCCGCGCTTGTCGGCCGGGTCGATGCCGAAGCCGCCGAGCTCACCGACCGAGGACGACTCGCCCGTGCCGAACTCGACTCGGCCGTTGGACAGCAGGTCGAGAGTGGCCACCCGCTCGGCGACCCGAGCGGGGTGGTTGATCGCCGGCGGCAGGTGCATGACCCCGAACCCGAGTCGGATGTCCTTGGTCCGCTGGCTCGCCGCGGCCAGGAACATCTCCGGTGCGGTCGAGTGGCAGTACTCCTCGAGGAAATGGTGCTCGGTGAGCCAGACCGTCGAGAAGCCGGCCTTGTCGGCCGCCTCGACCTCGTCCAGCCCGTCCTGGAACATGATTCGCTCGTCGTCCGGGACCCAGGGACGGGGCAGGGCGAACTCGTAGAACAGAGAAACCTTCATAGCTACCTCCGATTGGAATCGAGCGTCGAATCAGTGCGGGTGGAGCTGGAGTCGCCGGACTCGTCCCGGCCCACGATGTGCCTCGCCGCGACGTACCCGAACGTCATGGCCGGTCCGATGGTTGCTCCGGCACCGGCGTAACTGCGTCCCATCACGGGCGCTGAGGTGTTCCCAACCGCGTACAGCCCCGGGACGACGGTGTCGTCGGACCGTAGCGCTCGGGCGTCCTCGTCGGTACGAATTCCCCCAGAAGTCCCCAAATCTCCCAAGACCATGCGGAACGCGAGATAGGGAGGACCCTGAAGCGGAAAGAGATTGGGATTGGGCAGGGTGGGATCCCCGTAGTAGTTGTCGTAGACACTCTCGCCACGACGGAAGTCGTCGTCGATGGCCCTGCCGGCCATCACGTTGAATCGATCCGCAGTGGCCCGCAGTTCCGTTGCCGGAACGCCGATCTTCTCGGCCAACTCGTCCCAACTCCCGGCGGTGTGCACGACTCCCGAATCGAGCCAGGCTTGCGGAATCTTGCTGCCCGTCGGAACCGGAGCCCACGGAATCCTCGGTATCGGAAGGTGTCCGGCGACGACATAGCGCTTCCACGAACGCTGATCGGTGATCAGCCAGCACGGAATGTGGGTCACGCCGGACTTCTGACCCTCGATCATCGCGTGCCCGAAGTCCATGTACGGTTCGGCCTCGTTGCAGAACCTCCGTCCAGCACCGTTCACCACGAACTGGGACGGCATCATCCGCTCGTTGAGCATGAACTGCATTCGGCCGTCGGGCCACTGGATCGCGGGAAACCACCACGACTCGTCCATCAGCTCGGTGGCCGCCCCGGCCTTCTCTGCGGCACGGATTCCGTCGCCCATCGAGGCGGGATTGCCGAAACTCCAGTCCTGGTCGATCACCGGTTGGTGCTCCATCCGCCAGGCCAGGTCGCGCTCGAAACCGCCGCTGGCCAGGATCACCCCGCGCCGGGCGCGGACCCTCAGCTCCCGGCCTTCCCGCTCCACCACCGCCCCGGTCACCGCACCGGCGGCGTCCGTGATCAGCGACTGCATCGGCGCGTCCAGCCACAGGGGGATGTCCCGCTCAGTCATTGCCAGGCGCAGACGTGCCACCAGCGACTGCCCGATCGCTGCGATCCTGTCGCCGAAAACCCGTGCCCGGAACATCCGCCAGAGCAGTTTGAGCAGCACCACCTTGCCGCGCCACGACTGTCTGATCTGGTAGAACGAGCGGAGATCCTTCGGGCCCAGCCAGATTCCCTTCGGCGCAAGCGCGAGGGGCTTGATCAGATTCTCTTCCTCGCTGCCCAGCTCACGCAGATCGATCGGCGGGACGTTGATCGTGCTGCCGAGCGCGGACCCACCCGGTAGCTCCGGGTAGTAGTCGGCGTAGCCGGGCTTCCAGACGAACTCGAGTCGCGGGCTCAACTCCTCGAGGAACGCCATCATCCGCGGCGCCGCGTCGACGTACCGACGGAGCCTGGCCTCGTCGACCAGTCCTCCGGTGATCGCGCGAAGGTACTCGACCACCCCCTCCGGGGACGGTGAGTAGCCGTCACGACGCTGGGCAGGTGCGCCCGGAACCCAGATCCCGCCACCCGACAGCGCGGTGGAACCGCCGTAATGCGAGGACTTCTCGATCACGAGGACATCCAGACCCGCGGCATCGGCGGTCAGTGCGGCGGTCATGCCACCGCCACCGGATCCGACGACCAGGACGTCGACCGTGTGGTCGTGGGCTTGGTCGACGGCATCGGACGAAGTGGGTGTCACGAGTGGCTCCTGCTGTACGTGGATGTTCGGACGCCCGCCGCCTCGGAAGCGGCGGTTCGGACCGCGAACCCGGCGATGAGTTCCGGCGCCGGCCGGTAGTAGCGCACGTCCGTCCGATAGGGCCCGGCGACTGCGAGCGCCGAGTAGGCCGCGACCCAGGTGCGAATCTCGTGCGCCGAATTGCCCGCCTCTTTCGAGATCACGGCGTTGCTCCAGCTGTCGAGTACGTCGAGTCGACCCTCGTCGACAACCTCGAGGAACCGTCGGTCCCAGTCCGGATTGAGTGGTCTCGATTGCCCACCGCCGGAAGCGAACTCGCGTGCGGCCTCGATCACCGCCTCCTGGCGGGCGAGACGCTGTCCGGAGGTCATCGGGGTGCCGTGGACGATCCGGTCCAGCACCCGCCCGGTGGCGGTTGTCCTGCTCGGCACCGGCGGATCGTGGGACAGGCCGCCGGACCCCACCACGAGCACCCGCTTGCCCAGACTCTCGAGGTGTCGTCCGACCGCGGCCCCGAGCGCGCGGGTGCGGCTGAGCGGACCGAGCGGCAGCGCGACCGAGTTGACGAATATCGGGAGGATCGGCACCGCCGTCACGTCGTCGAACAGCCGCGCGAGCGGTTGCGCGGTACCGTGGTCGACCTCCATGTCCGCGGAGACCGCGATGTCGACTCCGGCGTCGAGAACGGCCTGCGCCAAGCCCGCGGCGAGCTGTTCCGGGACGTCGAAGGCACCCGCGTAGGTCCCGTAGTCGCCGACTCCGCGGGCCGCGGTGCCGATGCAGAACGGCGGCATCAGACGGTGGAAGAAGCCGTTGTAGTGATCCGGTGAGAAGACGACGACCAACTCGGGATCGAAGTGCCGCACGAATTGTCGAGCCAGCCCGGTCGCCGACGCGACCTCCTTCAGCAGGTCGGCCGGCGGTCCGGGAAGGTCAAGCAGGGGGCTGTGCGAGATGCAGCAGAGTGCCAGCGTCATCACGACCTCCTACCTTCAACGTCAATGCGTCGAACAGGGCCTGGCTCAGCTCCGGGGCCCGTTGGGCGATACAGGCACCGGCCACGCAGCGATCGGGGCGGAGGAAGAGCACAGAATCGGACTGTGCGTCGAACCAACGCTTGAGGCTCCCGCTGCGGTCACCGACGACGATCACATCCGGGTCGTCCTGACCGGTCCAGTGCAGCTGGCTCGCCGGCCGAGCGGCGACGAAGGTCGCGCCCAGAGACTTCCACCGTTCGAAGTCGGTGTCCCCGAGCACCCGGCGCGGATCGTTGTTCCAGCACAGCACCGCGAACCAGTTGCCGAGAACGTCGTCGAGGAGCACGCCCGCACGCTCCCGGGTGTCGACCGTGGGCTGCACGAAGAGCGTGCCCACCGAGGAAGCCGGTGAGCGCGGCCCCGTGTGGACGACGGCCCCCTCGTCATAGCGAGGCATCGGCTTGAAGCGCATCCCCAGCACGTAGCTCTTCACCGGAGGAATCGCCGCTGCAGCGCGGACGAGGACGTCACGCACCGCGGCCACCTTCCGGTTGGTTGGCGAGATCACCCGACCGACCATCGTGGACAGGTCGATCATCGCCCGCGCGTGCTTGCGCCGTTCGAGGTCGTAGGTGTCGAGAAGCGCGTCCTCCGCCCGGCCGGTCACGACGGCAGCCAACTTCCAGCCCAGGTTGGCGGCATCGCGGATACCGCTGTTGTAGCCCTGCCCCTGCCACACGGGCATCAGATGCGCTGCATCCCCGGCCAACAGGATCCGGCCGGAACGGAACGCCCCCGCGATCCGGGAGTGATGGGTGTAGACCCTGCGTCGAATCACGTCCAACCTGTCGGGATGAGGGACGAACGGGGCGAGCATCCTCGCGACGAACGCGGGATCCTCTGCGAGTTCGTCCGACTCGTCTGCGTGAATCATGAACTCGAAGCGCCGGATGCCGTGCGCGATCGAGACCGAGACGTTCGGACGGGTGGGGTCAGCGGCGACTTCGATGTTCGGATGGCCGAGCGGGTCGGTGGCGAGATCGACGACGAGCCATCTGGTCGAAGAGGTGGTGCCCTCGAACGTGACACCCATCTGATGTCGGGTGGCGCTGCGGCCGCCGTCGCACCCGACGACGTACCGGGCGAAGACCGTCCTCGGCGTCCCGTCGACAGCGAGTTCGACGGCGACCTCGTCACCGCTGTCCGCACAGGACAGCATCGGCGCATTCCACAGGGCATCGACCTCGGGGAACCGATCGAGTCCGGCGAGCAGTTCGGCATCGACGAGGGGCTGGACGAAGCCGTTGCGCTTCGGCCAGCCGAAACTGGTGTCCGTCGGCGCGATCTCGACGAGAAGGCGCCGCCTTCCGTCGACGAACCGCATGATCTGGTTCGGCGTCGTGTGCGGCAGCACCTGTTCGACGAGCCCGATCGACTGGAAGGTGCGCAGGGACTCGTCGTCGAGTCCGACCCCGCGCGGGTAGTCGATGAGTTCGGTTCGCTCGTCGACCACGAGGGTTCGAACTCCCCACTGGCCGAGCATGTTCGCCAGGGTCAGGCCGACCGGACCCGCCCCGATCACCACCACCTCGTAGGAGTCCCGGTCTCCGGCCCTCCGCCGTCGCGCCGACACTGTCAGTGCCCCAGCAGGAAGTCGAGGTGGATCCGATTGAACGTCTTCGGGTCCTCGTACTGGGGCCAGTGTCCGCAGCCGGCCATGACCTCGAAGCGGGCACCCGGGATCATCGAGGCGATGCGCCGGCCCTCGCTCACGTCGGCGGTGGGGTCGTCGCTGGTCCACAGCACGAGGGTCGGCGCGACGATTGCACCGTACTCCGCAGGCCCCAACAGGTTTCGATGGCGAATCTCAGGATCCTGCAGTGCCATGATGTCACGCATTGCATCGACGAACCCCGGTTGCCGGTAGATGCGCTGTCGGCTCGCGACGATGTCGTCGTATCCCTTCGACTTGTCCGCCATCAGCCAGGTGATTCGGGACTGCACCGTATCCCAGGTCGGCTCACTCGCCGCAGCCATCGAGAGGGTGACGATCCGCGCCATCACCTCGGGGTCGGCCTGTGAACCACCCGCGGTGTTGAGCACGAGACGGTCGATCCGGTCGTGATGGTCGATCGCCGCGCGTGCCGCCACCCAGCCACCGAGGGACTCGCCGCTCAAACGCACTCGTGTGGCGCCGATCTCGTCGAGTACCGCGATCAGATGGTCGACATAGTGGTCGATTTCGAGCGGGTGCCCCGGCTTGTCCGTGTACCCGTGGCCGAGCATGTCGATCGCCCAGGTGGAGAAGTACTCGGCATGCGAATGCAGATTCCGTACGTAGGCCTCGGCATGGCCACCGGACCCGTGCAGCAACACGAGCGCCGGCTTGTCCGCCTCGCCGGCATGCAGGTATCGGGTCCGCACTCCCCCAGCGTTCAGGTACCCCTGTGAGAACGGCACACCCTGGAGATCGCTCCAGATGCTCTCGAAATCCGACACTCGCTACCTCCTGCTCGGTCCGACCGATGGGATGTTCCCGGTGGTGCTGTCGCACGATCGCCGGTTCGGATCAGTTGCCCAGTGGGACCGACGAACCCGTCGCCACGGCATGACCCGCCCGGTAGCCCCAGACCATCCCGGGGCCGATGGTTCCGCCCGCACCGCCATAGGCGCGGCCGGTCACGCCTCCCATCGCGTTGCCTGCGGCAAAGAGTCCGGGGATCACCTCACCGTTGACGTGCCGGACCCGACCGTCCCGGTCGGTGCGGGGTCCACCCTTCGTCCCCATCGCCCCGACCGTGACCGGGACCGCGAAGTACGGCGGCGCGTCGATCGGGCCGAGTGTGCGACCGGCGACGGTGTCGGCGTTCTCGTCGCCCCACCACCCGTCGTAGGCACTCGATCCGCGCCCGAAGTCCGGATCGACCTCCTGGGCTACGGCGGCGTTCCATGCCTCGACCGTCGCGGCCAGGCCGCGCGAGTCGATTCCGGTCCTCGCAGCCAGTTCCCCGAGGTCCTCCGATTGCGAGAACCATTCCGGAACAGTGCCGCCCGGCGGCACCCCGAGGAATCCGTAACGTTTGAAATGCAGTGAGTCGAACACAATCCACGCCGGATCGTTGACGTAGCCTCCTCGTGGGTCGAGGTAGTGGAAAGCGCCGGCCATGGAGTTGTACTCACCGGCCTCGTTGGCGAAGCGGCGTCCGGACCTGTTCACCATGATGCTGCGCGGCCGGGTTCGCTCGAGCCGGACGCTGCGGCTGCGGGGCCTTCCCTCGATCGTGTCGCCGGGGATGCGCACGATCGGCACCCACCAGGCCTCGCTCATGTTCGCCAGGTCGGCGCCGTGCGCCATCGCCATGCGCAGGCCGTCACCGGTGTCGTTCGGCGGTGAAACCGCCCCCCGCATCGGACCTCGAAGATATGCCTTGACCAGCGCCTCGTCCCACTCGAATCCCCCGGTGGCCAGAACCACCCCGGATCGGGCCCGGACCCGGACGGTCTCGCCGCCCACGTCGAGGCGGACACCGGAGATCTGCGCCGCGTCGGCGATCAACTCCACGGCACGGGCCCCGGTCCGGGGCACGACGTCGCGGGCGAGCAGGCCCTCGAGCAGTCCGCCGACCAGTGCGGCGCCGGCGACACTCAGGTCTGCCTGACCGTCGGCCTCGGCGTTGAGCCGGGCCCGCGTCTCTGCGTCGAAGCCGACATTGCTCCAGTCCTCGGGGAAGGAGGTGATCCGGCCGCCCCATTCACCCAGGCGGGTCACGTCGTAGGGAACCGGGCTCAGTGACCGCCCGCCCGAGGGCCGGCCTCCGGGCAGCTCGGGCTTGTAATCCGGGAAACCACTGGCGATCTCGAAGCGCAGCGCGCTGTTCTGCTCGACGAAGTCGACCATTCCCGCACCGGTGCGCACGAAGGTCTCGACCAGTTCGTCGTCCATCGAGTCGAGGGACTGTGCCTGCAGGTAGCTCAGCGCGTCCGTGACGGTCAGTTCTCCGTCCGGGGCACGACGATGCGCGGGGATCCACGCGATGCCCCCGGACACCGCGCTGGTTCCACCCACGGTGGGCGCCTTTTCGTAGATCTCCACCGAAGCCCCGGCGACCGAGGCCGCGAGTGCGGCAGTCAGGCCTGCCGCTCCACTGCCGAGAACGACGACGTCGACCTGGTGATCCCATCCGGATTCCGCGGACTGCACCGGAAGATCCTCTGCGCGAACTCCTTCGGACAACTTCTGCTGGTGCGATGACATCGCGTGCGTGATCCTTTCGGCCGACCGCCGGTCGCTCCGGTCTCGAACCCCCGGGGCGAATCTTCGGTGACGAACTCTCCGGAAACAGATGCATCAGAAGGTGACTCGCTCCACCCCCGGGTACCCCTGGTACCCCACAAGAACGATCGATCACAGCGAAACCTGCCACCGGCGGTAACAGTGCGGGCCGGCTCGGGGGTCGCACGTCCTGTGCGAGAACACGAGCCAGACCGGAAGCCGGGCGTGCGAGAATAATATTCTCGCTCTACGGAAACTTCAATACCCTTTCGGCCACGGCCCCACGGATCAGGTGCTTGCGCACCTTCCCGCTTGCCGTGCGGGGGAAGGACGCCATTTCGACGACGAGCTCGGGCCACTTCTGTCGGGCCAGACCGGCCCGCTCGAAGTAGGTGCACACCTCGCCCAGCGTGGGCACCGGATGGCCCGGAAGAAGACACAGGACCGCGGCCGCGCGCTCGCCGAGCACTACGTCGGGAACCGCAACCACGGCAGCCTCACCCACGCCCGGCACACCGAGCAGCACCTCCTCGAGCTCGAGCGCACTGATGTTCTCGCCGCCGCGGATGATCACGTCGGACTTACGGTCGGTGATCGTCAGGCAGCCCTCGTCGTCGATCACCCCGATGTCGCCGGTCCGATACCAGCCCTCCTCGTCGAATGCCTGCGCGGTCAGGGCGTCATCGGTGTAGCCCAGGCACAGATCTGGTCCGCGGCTAAGGATTTCACCGTCGGACGCCAATCGAATCTCCACTCCTGGCATCGGCCGACCGTCAGTGAGCAGACGCATCCGCTCGGGGGCGTCATGCGGGGAGGCGGTGATCGAAGGATGCTCCGTGCTGCCGTACGCGCGGAATGCGACGATCCCCAGGCCTGCGAGCCGTTGCGTGACCGCTACCGGCACGGATGCCCCACCCAACCCCACGTACTGGACATGGGCCAGATGATCGGGAGTGAAGTCGGGATGGTCGAGCAGACTGGTGACGAAGTAGGGCGGGCCACCGCCGACGGCAAGGCCGTCGCTCTTCATCAACGCCAGAGCCTTTCCCGGATCCCAGGCGTCGGCGAGATTCACCGGCTTCGCATGCAAGACCGGAATCAGGAATGCGCCAACCATTCCGATGAAATGCCCGACCGGGGTCGCGGTCAGCTGCTTACTGCGATCCGTCGCGTTCCGGTCGGCCAGCTGACGCGTCTCACAACCCAGGGTTTGATGACTGTGCACCACCCCCTTCGGGACGCTGGTGGTCCCCGAGGTGAAGGCGATCAGGGCCGGGCCGGCAGGATCGACCGCGGCGGTGCCGCTCATCGGCTCGGCCGCGAGCAGGTCGTCGAAGTCACAACCTCGGGCGGAGCCTCGGGAAATGTTGGAGCCGACCACGCCCACCACCGGCACGCCCGCACAGACCTCCGGGTCGTGGACCATCCGGCCGAAGCGGTCCGCGGTGATGAACACCTTCGGCCGCGCCACCTGGAGGATGTGGCCGATCTCGGCCCGACCGTAGATGTGCACGATGGGCACCACCACCGCGCCAAGCAGCGCGGAAGCCCAGAAGGTGGCCGCCGCCTCCATCCAGTTCGGCAACTGGAATGCGATCACGTCCGAGGGCCCGACGCCGCGGGCCCGCAGCCCAGCTGCCAGCCGCCGTGCGACCGACTCGACCTCACCGAAGGTGCCGTGCCAGGGCCGCACGTCCGAGTGCACGGTGAACGCGGTGTCCGGCGCTGCCGCCAGTCCACGGGCGAGGAGATCGCCGATCGTGTCGTCGCTCCACCAGCCCTCCTCCTCGTAGCGCTTTCGCAGATCGGCAGGTATCGCACGCATTCGAATTACCTCATTGGCATCGAGGGGCCGGACCGGCGTAGATCGCACCGATGGGCCCGGGAATGGGATCAGCGGAAGCGGGCCGGAATTCACGGCAACCCCGCTCGCGCGAACAACCCGGGGTACACCGCACCGTTGCGCTCCCACGAGATGGAGCCGTCCGACGAGCGCCCGGATCCGATCTCCTTGCAGCACCGATAGGTGAAGAGTATGGTTCTCGCTACTGTAAGTGCAATTCTTGACACTGAAAACAGGGATTCCACGGCGCCCTCGGGGTGTCCCGGTCAGCCACGGGACACCTGCCGACGCCGTACTCGATCCAGCCAAAACAACTGCTGCACATCAAGTTCCGAATGCCATGACCCAATCGGGCGCTACACCTCCGGGCCGGGACCCGCGTCCGCGCACGGCGCCGGAGCCACCTCTGCATGGAAGCTACGGAAAGGGAATCCTGTGGGACGTGTTGAAGGCAAAGTCGCATTCGTCACCGGTGCCGCCCGCGGACAGGGGCGCAGCCACGCCGTCCGACTCGCCGAAGAAGGTGCCGACATCATCGCCGTCGACCTCTGCGAAGACATCCCCACCCTCGGCTACGCACTCTCCCGCCCCGAGGACCTCGATGAAACCGCACTCCTCGTCGAGAAGACCGGCCAACGCATCGTCACCGCCCAAGCCGACGTCCGCGACGTCAACGCCCTCCGCACCGCCCTCGAGGCCGGCATCGCCGAACTCGGCAAACTCGACATCGTCGTCGCCCAGGCCGGCATTGCCGGCATGAAGGGCGAACCCCAGATCCAAGCCTGGTGCGACGTCATCGACACCAACCTCATCGGCACCATCAACGCCATCCAGGTGGCCCTTCCCCACCTGAGCGACGGCGCCTCGATCATCGCCACCGGCTCCACCGCCGCTCTCATGGACACCAGCAACGTCCCCAACCCCGGCTCCGACCTCGGCGGCATCGCCTACGTCCACTCCAAACGAGCCCTCTCCGCCTACGTCTACGACCTCGCCACCCACCTCGCCACACGCGGCATCCGCGCCAACGTCATCCACCCGACCAACTGCAACACCCCCATGCTCCAGAGCGAACCCATGTACCGCTCCTTCCGCCCCGACCTCGAACACCCGACCCGCGCCGACGCCGAACCCGCCTTCGGCGTCCAACAAGCCATGAAGATCCCCTACATCGAACCCATCGACATCTCCAACGCAGTCCTCTACCTCGCCTCCGACGAAGCCCGCTACGTCACCGGCACCCAGCACCGCGTCGACGGCGGCGGGTACCTCAAGTGGTACGACTACCAGAAGTGAAACCCATTGTGGTGGCGTGTGACTCAGTGGTCTCACGCCGCCGCTTCGGCATTCGAACAGCTCAGCACGTGACCAGTCGAGGGGACAAGCATCGTGAGCACTGACAACGTCGTGGCCGACGACGGGCGCAAAGAGAATCGGTACCACTTCGACCGGCACACCCCGGAATACCGGCACCAGTTCGAGGCAATCACCGAGGAGATGCACGCCAAATGTCCGGTGGCATGGACGGACACGTACGACGGCCACTGGGTCGCCAGCGGTAGCAGTGCGGTCTTCGAGCTGGCACGCAGCCCGCACGTCTCGAACGACCACGACATCAACAAGCAGCGTCGCGGCTACAAGGGCATCTCCATTCCGACGGCCAAGCGCGCCGCGCTCGTTCGCGGCGGCATCCTCGAGATGGACGACCCCGATCACCGGACCTATCGCGCGGTCCTGAACCCGTATCTCTCTCCGGCGGCGGTTGCGCGCTGGGAGCCGTTCATCCACCAGGTCGTTCGTGCCAGTCTCGACGAGAGGATCGAGACCGGCTCGATCGACTTCGTCGACGACCTCGCGAACATCGTCCCCGCGGTCCTCACCCTCGCAATGCTGGGCATCCCGCTGAAGAACTGGGCGATGTACAGCGAACCGACGCACGCCGCGGTGTACACGCCGGAGAGTTCCCCCGATTCGGTTCGGGTTGCCGAGATGCACCGTGAAATGGGCATCGACCTGCTGACCAACCTGGCCGACATCCGCGAGAATCCGCGTCCGGGACTGGTGAACGCTCTCGTCGACCTGCGCATCGACGGCGAGCCGGCTCCGGACATGGAGCTGCTCGGCATGCTCGGGTTGATCATCGGCGGAGGCTTCGACACCAGCACCGCACTGACCGCGCACTCGCTCGAGTGGCTCTCGCAGAATCCGGACCAGCGTGATCGACTCAGCCGCGAGCGGGACACCCTCCTCAACTCGGCGACCGAGGAGTTCCTGCGCTACTTCACCCCTGCCCCGGGTGACGGTCGCACGATCGCCGCGGATTGCGAGGTCGACGGAACCCGATTCAGGGAGGGCGAACGCCTGTGGCTCTCCTGGGCGATGGCCAACCGGGATCCCGCGGAGTTTCCCGATCCGAACGAAGTGATTCTGGATCGCAGGGGCAACCGGCACTTCAGCTTCGGCCTCGGCGTCCACCGGTGCATCGGTTCCAACGTTGCGCGCACCGTCTTCAAGTCGATGCTCACCGAGGTCCTTGACCGGATGCCCGACTACCGCTGCGACCCGGAGGGCGCCGTGCATTACGACACGGTCGGCGTGATCCAGGGCATGCGGCATCTGCCTGCCACCTTCACTCCTGGCAGGCGGCTCGGACCGGGCCTCGACGAAACGCTCGAGAAGCTCCAGAAGATCTGCGACGAACAGCAACTCGCCGCTCCGGTCACGGTTCGCCGGGAGGCGGCCGACATCAGGGGCTTCTGATGAAGCGACTCCCCGACGGCACGTCGATGCCGATCATCGATGCAAGCGTGCACATCTTCTTCGCATCCAACACCGACATGCGCGCCCACTTGCGCGAGCCCTTCAAGAGCCGTGGAATCCCCGACGTCGAGATGGACTGGTACGGCGCGCCGGGCGGGGAATATGCCCAGGGCACAGCGGGTCCGAACCGGGAGTATCCCGGCTCGGATCCCGACCGGGTGGCCCAGCATCTGTTCGTCGATCGTGGGGTGGACGTGGCGATTCTGCACCCGATGACACGAGGGATCCTGCCGGACCGGCACCTGACCACCGCGATGCTCTCCGCGCACAACGAGATGATGGTGACCCGCTGGCTCGACCCCGAGGCGCACGGCGAGCGCTTCCGCGGCACGATCCGGGTCAACCCCGAGGACATTCCCGGGGCGCTCCGCGAGATCGAGAGATGGCGCGATCATCCTCGGGTCGTGCAGATCGGTGTTCCCCTGCAGTCCCGCGAGCCATACGGCAAGCCGCAGTTCTGGCCGCTCTGGGAGGCGGCGGCGGGGGCGGGACTCCCGGTCGCTGCGCACATCGAGTGCGGCGAGAGCGTCGGCTTCCCGCCGACCCCGTCGGGCCACCCACGGACGTACGAGCAGTACCTGGGCTTCATGTCACTGAACTACGTCTACCACCTGATGAATCTCATTGCCGAGGGCGTGTTCGAGCAGCTCCCCGACCTCAAGTTCGTGTGGGCGGACGGCGGCGCCGACCTCGTGACCCCGTTCATCTGGCGGATGGACTGCTTCGGCCGTCCGCACCTCGAGCAGACACCGTGGGCACCTCGGATGCCGAGCGACTACCTGCCCGGTCACGTGTATTTCGTACAGGGCGGCCTGGACGGCCCCGGTGAGGTCGACTTCGCCGGAGACTGGCTGGCATTCACGGGCAAGGACGACATGGTGATGTTCGGGTCGAGTTATCCACACTGGCACTGCGGCGACGTCGACTCCCTGCCCCGGGCCCTGACCGCCGAGCAGCGCGAGAAGGTGTGCTGGCGAAATGCCGCCCAGCTCTATGGAATCGACATTCCGGCCCTGGCCGTCCAGTAGTCCCGCGTCCTCGTCGCTCGACGAGGACCGGTCCCAGCCGCCGGGAACGGCGGCAAGAAGGAGACCACGATGACCCTCTCGCACATCCACGAACGGGTGCCGTCGACGGAGTTGGTCGCCGTCCGGGTCGTGGACTCCGACATGCACCCGGTACCCCGGCGCCGCGAGCTCGCCGAATACCTCCCCGAGCCGCACCGAAGCAAGTACTTCCTCAGCCACAAGGTCGGCGACACGATCATCTACGACGCGCCCGACTACGCACACTCCTACGCGATGCGCATCGACACCTTCCCGTCCGGAGGCGAGTTCCCCGGCAGCGACCCAGACCTCGCCTTCAAGCAGCTGATCCTCGAGGCGGGCTCGGACATCGTGATCCTCGAACCGACCGTGAAGGCGGCTCGACTGCCCGAGGCGACCCAGGCCTTCGCCACCGGCATCAATCACTGGCAGGCCAACCACTGGCTCGACGGTCACAACAACTGGCACCAGCGCTGGCGTGGATCGGTCTGCGCCGCAGTCGACGACCCGCAGGGCGCCGTCCGCGAGATCGAGACCTGGGCCGAGCACCCGTACATGTCTCAGATCCTGATCAAGGCCGAACCTCGACCTGCCTGGGGCGATCCCCGCTACGACCCGATCTGGGCAGTCGCCACCAAGTACGACATGCCGGTCAGCTGTCATCTCGGCCGCGGCGCCTTCGAGACGATGCCGATGCCTCCGGTGGGCTTCCCCAGCTACAACCACGATTTCATGGTCAGCTACTCCCTGCTGGCGGCGAATCAGATCATGAGCCTGATCTTCGACGGCGTCTTCGACCGATTCCCAACGCTGCGCATGGTGTTCGTCGAGCACGCATTCACCTGGATCCTGCCGTTGATGTGGCGCATGGACGCGATCTACGAGGCCCGCAGGTCCTGGATGGACATCGGCCGCAAGCCGTCCGAATACGTCAAGGAACACATCAAGTTCACCACGCAGCCGCTGGACTATCCGGAGGACAAGACCGAGTTGACACGGGCGTTCGAGTGGATGGAAGCGGAGAAGATCCTGCTGTACTCCTCGGACTACCCGCACTGGACGTTCGACGACCCCCGCTGGCTCGTCAAGCACCTGCCGCCGGCCGCCCGCGAGCGGATCATGTTCCGGAACGGCATCGAGACCTACCATCTCCCGGAGACGGTGCCCGCACTGCCCGGCCAGGTTCGGGTGTTCTGAATGAGCGAGGAACAGCAGCCGTCGAGGCTGGCGCAGGGCCGCGAGCACGTCGTGGCCACTGTCGACGAAATTCCCCCCGGTTCGTCGAAGGTGGTGCCGATCGGACGGCACGGCGTCGGCGTGTACAACGTCAACGGCACCTTCTACGCCATCGCGAACTACTGTCCGCACGAGGGAGGCCCGCTCTGCGCCGGGCGCCCTCGTGGACGCAACATCGTCGACACCGGCGTGCCGGGGGACGCGGTGATGGTTCGCGATCTGGAGTTCATCTACTGCCCCTGGCATCAATGGGGATTCGAGCTCGCGACCGGGACAACCGCGGTGAAGCCGGAATGGAGCATTCGCACCTATCCGGTCCGGGTCGTCGGCGACGACGTCCTGGTGACGGCCTGACACGGAGGAGAACATCATGCCCTCGGTGGAGGTGAACGGCGGGAACGTCGTCTACGAGATTCTCGGTACATCAGGCAAACTCGTGGTGCTGACGCCCGGCGGCAGGTTCGGCATGGATGTTCCCGGGCTGCGACCGCTGGCTCAGGCGTTGGTCGACGGCGGTTACTCGGTTCTGTTGTGGGACCGCCCCAATTGCGGTGATTCGGACGTGCAGTTCTATGGCGTGTCCGAGTCGCACATGCGAGCGGAGACACTTCGCGGCCTCCTTTCGTCACTCGGGGCCGGTCCCTGCATCCTCGCGGGAGGTTCCGGCGGAGCCCGTGATTCCATGCTGACCGCGATGCTGTATCCCGAACTCGTCACCGGACTGGTCCTGTGGAACATCGTCGGGGGCGTGTACGGGACCTTCAACCTCGGCGCCTACTACGTGTTGCCGAGCCTGCAGGTGGTGCGAGGCAAGGGTGTGGAAGGACTTCTGCACATGCGCGAGTGGCGAGAGCGCATCGAGAAGAACCCGGCGAACAAGCAACGGCTACTCGATCTTGATCGCGACGAGTTCATCAAGTTGTCCCTACGGTGGCTGAATTCCTACGTGCCCAGGCCCGGACAGACCATCCCCGGCGTGGATGACGAGATGTTCGACCGCATCCAGGTTCCGACCCTGATCATCCGGGGCGGCGCGAAGGATCTGGACCATCCGAAGCGCACATCACTCGAGGTCAGTTGCCTCATCGAGGGTTCCACGCTCATCGACCCGCCGTGGCCCGAAGATGCCTGGGAACGAGCGTTCGAAGAACGGTCGACGGGAAAGGTGGATCGACCCAACATGTTCGACACGTGGGTTCTGGCCGCCCCCGCGATCCTGGACTTCCTGGAAAGCCGATGACCGCTCACTCGCGGCCGGGAACGGCGCCGAACGTGCACTCACGTCGCCAGGATGCGGACCTCGCAGTTGAGCGCGGCCTCCAGTGCGGTGTGGACACGACTTTCGGGCACCCGGTCCAGGTCCTCTCGAGCCAGACGCACGTGCACGACATCGAGTCCGTCGGCGCCGAGCACACGCTCGATGTGGGCGGTGAGCCCGAATCCGGACAGCACACCGTGAGCGTCGTCGTCCGTTCCCCGGCTCACGTAGGTGACGACCCCGACGATCGGGCACGTACCGAATGCGTCGGCGCACAGTCGAAGTGCGGCCCGCTCGACCTCTTCCTGCTCGTCGCCCGCGATCAGCAACTGCACCTCGCGTCGTCCTGCGGGCAGTGCGCTGATGTCGTGATCGATCAGGTCGGAACCGGCATCGCGCGCGAGGGCTCGGAGGATTTCCGTGCCCTCGCGAAGTTGGCCGGGGGTCAGTTCGTCTCCCGGATCGACGCCGACGCGTACCACGGCAGTTCTCATGCGGGCGAGCATAACCGCGCGGGTCGTCACCGATACCCCTCGCGGAACGAAATCTCGGCCAGAGGAGGCGGCAATGCCAACGACCTTTGACCCGGCGACGCAGATTGCCGTCGCCGTGCTTCCGGGCAGAACGCCGCGGCTGCTGCGGGCTCCCGGCATCGCCGTGCCGCCACGCCCGGAGACCTCCTCCGAGTATCACGACCAGGGCGGCTATCGCGAGATTGCGGCGACCGAGCCGTTGCTCGAACAGATCGAGCTCAGCGGTCTGCGTGGCCGCGGCGGAGCGGCGTTTCCCCTGAGCGTCAAACTGCGGTCGGTTCACGACGCCGGTCGCGACGGCCGAGGCACTGTCGTCGTCGCGAACGGAGAGGAGGGCGAACCGGCCTCGGCGAAGGACAAGTGGCTGATGCGCAATCGCCCCCACCTGGTGCTGGACGGGATCCGGCTTGCCGCTCGGATCGTCGCCGCAGACCGGGCCTACGTCTACGTCTCGGATCCCGAGTCCGCTCGGAGCATCCACGCGGCGCTGGACGAGCTCGACGACTCGATCCGCGGTTCGCTGTGCATCACCGTCGTGACAGTCGAGCCCGGGTACGTGGCCGGCGAGGAGACCGCGGCGGTCCGCGCGATCGACGGCGGACCCGCCAAACCGACCGACAAGCCGCCACGCCCCTTCGAGCGGGGAGTGGCGGGGAGACCCACGGTCGTCAGCAACGTCGAGACGCTGGCGAACCTTCCGTTCGTGCACCGGCACGGCGGCGGAGCGTTCCGGGCGGAGGGCACTGCCGCATCACCGGGGACATATCTCGCGACGGTCACGGGAGCAGGTAAACCGGCTGCGCTGTACGAGATTCCGCACGGCCTGCCTTTCACCGAGCTACTCGCCGTACACGGGGTTGCGGCCGACTCGGTCCGCGGCGTACTCATGGGTGGCTACTTCGCGGGATTGGTCAACCGCGACGTCCTCGACGCAACCCTGGACCACGAGACACTGGCGCAGTTCGGCAGCGCACTGGGATGTGGGGCGATCTCGCTCCTCACCGACGAGTGCCCCGTCGCCGTCGCCGCCTCGGTGTTGAGCTACTTCGATCGGGAGAACGCCGGCCAGTGCGGCTCGTGCTTCAACGGGACGGCCGCGATGGCCACGGCCGTACGGGCTCTGCGCGAGGGCACAGCGTCCGCGGAGGACCTCGTCCGCCTCGAACGGTGGTCCGTGGTCCTACGCGGCCGCGGCGCCTGCGCGACGATCGACGGTGCAGCCAACATCGCGGCGAGCTTGTTGAATCAGTTTCCCGAGGCGGTCGCGGATCACCTCGACGATCACTGCGAAGTATGCCGAGTCGGCGTGTTCAGCGCCGACCGCCCCTTCGAGGTGGAGACGGTGGGACACCAATGAGAATTCGCCTCGACCGCACCGTGTGCGACGGCTTCGGGATCTGCGCCCGTCATGCACCACAGTACTTTTCGCTCGACGACTGGGGATACGCCACGCTGATCGGTGACGGATCGGTGCCGCCCGAGGACCACGATGCCGCCATGCGGGCGCTCCTCGACTGCCCCGCGCACGCGATCATCGAAATGACCGGCGAGTACCCGGCGCCGACAACCGGTCGGTTCTCCGGCCGGCTTGAAGCGCAGCCTCCCGACGCCCCGTCGGGCAATCGATAGGAGCGGGTCGGCCACCGCCCGCGCACACGAATGACCGCCCCGGCCCACCTGCAGGCGCTCGGGTGCGGACATTCACTGCGGGCCGGCCGATCGGGCCCTACTCAGCCGGCAGGAAGCAGGTCTGCCACCACCGTGCGGCGCGACATCTGCCCCGTACAGAAGGTCTCGGCAGGATCGACCGACGACACCGACATCGCCGCCGCTGCGAGAGCCTGCACCTTGAACGCGCGGGCGGCCATACTCAACCGGTGCTGGACGAGGCGGACGTCTCGGTCAAGTTCGGCAGGCCACCCTTCACCCCACATCGTCACCTCGGTCCGCCCATGCCCGAGTGCGTCGAGCACACCTTGACGTACGCGGGCATCGGTTCGGTACAGGGCCGCCGCGACCGCGACAGTCGTGGGGCGTCGCCCACTTCCATTGGCTGCCAACGTGGATTCCAGGTCTGCCGTCGTTGCGCCCAAGATCTCCAGGGGCCTGGGATCGGAGTCCTCCGCGAGAAGGACCGTGACGTTCCACCCTGCAACCACCCGATCGAACACCCAACCTCCGGCATGTCGGACCACATCCGCGATGTTGGGGGCGACGAGGTCGAGTTGGTGGGGCGTCGCAGGCTTGGCGGTTCGGGCAGTCGAGTCGGTACCCACCCGAACGTCGTCCTGCCGGTGAACAGTGGCGAAGCGTCGAACAGTCATAGCGGATCCCTTCTGGCTGATCTGGCCGAATTCCCTCGATGGTCCACAACCGACGTGCATGCACACACAGAATCGAGCACCGGTACGGGGACACGGCGCCGAACGACCTCTCCAACCCACCGCGGACGGACAGCACTCCTCGCGAGGAGCACGGCGCCCTTCGCAAGAGGCATTCGCATCCTCACTTGACGAGAGTCACATATCCAAGGTGCGTCCACGAAGCCCCCCATGTCGCCCACGAACCTAGTGAACACACAGTAGGTTGGTTTTGGAGATGTGACAAGGCTCTCACCCGACACGACCAACCTGCCTGTAACCAGCGATAATCACATTCTTTTGAATGGAGAATCGACTACACTTCTATGAAGAGCAGCGGACGCCGCACGCGCGAACCACCGCTCCTCAGTGGGGCCGCGTCCTGTGCCCCCGATTCAGGGTCGACACATTTCCAGATGCCGAGCGCGACGCACTCCCCTGTCGAGATCGGACAAGCCACGTCTACAGAGGAGGCTCCGCGGTGGCATACATCATCACGCAGAACTGTTGCAAGGACGCCAGTTGTGTGGCTGTGTGCCCGGTCGACTGCATCCGACCGAGTGCGGACGCGAGCGACACACCAGCCGACACACAGATGTTGTTCATCGATCCCGACACCTGCATCGACTGCGGGGCCTGCGCGGACGAATGCCCGGTCGACGCGGTCGTGTCCGAGTGGGACCTACCGGAGGAGCAGGAGCGGTTCCGGGACATCAATGCCGCCTATTTCCGGAAGCATCCACTCGAGCCCGGAATCATCGAGCCTCCGCGCCAGCGTCCCGCGGTGGAGCCCGGCTCGCTTCGGGTGGCGATCGTCGGGGCCGGTCCGGCGGCCTGCTACGCAGCCTCCGAACTCCTCACGATCAAGGGTGTCGAGGTCGACATGTTCGAGCGGTTGCCAACGCCGTTCGGCCTGATCCGGGCCGGTGTCGCGCCGGACCATCAGCGAACCAAGTCCGTTGTCTCGATCTTCGAGGACGCCTTCGCAAGCAGCCGGTTCGCCGGTCACCTCAACGTCGAGGTCGGCGCCACGATCACCCATGCAGACCTGCTCGCCCACCACCATGCAGTCATCTACGGCGTCGGTGCCCCGGCCAGCCGCGATCTGGGCATTCCGGGTGACCAGCTGCCTGGCCATCATGCCGCCGCCGACTTCGTCGGCTGGTACAACGGCCACCCCGACCACGTGGGGCACGATTTCGATCTGTCAGCGCGACGGGTCGTGATCGTCGGCAACGGCAACGTCGCGCTGGACATCGCGCGTGTGCTCCTGAAGGGCCCCGACGAACTCGCCAGGACGGACATCGCCGAGCACGCTCTGAACGCATTGGCGGACAGCAACATCGAGGAAGTTGTCATCCTCGGTCGGCGCGGCCCTCGCGAAGGCGCCTTCTCCGTCGGCGAATTCGTCGCGCTGGGGAACCTCGACAGGATCGACGTGATCATCGACGGCGGAGACCTCGAGCCACGGCCGGAGGACGACGTGGAGACCGCGCTGAAGCTGGAGGTTGCGAGGGAATACGCCCAGCGCACGCCGCACCCGGGTAACAAGCGGATCGTCTTCCGCTTCCTGTCCTCCCCGGTCGAGGTGGTCGGTTCCGAGCACGTCGAGGGGCTGCGGGTGGTTCGCAACCACCTCGTCGACACGGATGCGATCGTTGCGCGCGATCCGGCCGACGGGACCGACGTCTTGGACACGTCACTCGTCCTGCGGTCGATCGGCTACCTGGGTAGACCGATCGACGGCATTCCCTTCGACGCGAGCAGGGGAATCGTCCCCAACGATCTCGGACGGGTGATCGACGAGGAGGGCCATCCGGAGACCGGCGTGTACGTCACCGGCTGGATCAAACGCGGGCCGCGGGGTGTGATCGGCACCAACCGCAGCTGTGCAGAGGAGACGGTCGCCCAGCTGCTGGATGACTTCGACAAGGGTGCGCTGGCCAGGGACGTCGGCGACAGGGAGTCGCTGCGCCGGGTGATGATCGAGCGTGGGGCGGACCCGATCGATTGGCGCGGATGGCGCGCCATCGATGCCACCGAACGCCGGCGCGGCGCCGTGGAGGAGCGCCCGCGGGTCAAGTTCGTCTCGATCGACGAGATGCTCGCCGCCGCCCGGGGTTAGCGCACCAATCGTGACCGACAACCTGGAACTGTTTCAGCGGCATGCCGATTCCCGGAATGCCGCCGAAACTGTTCACCCTGCTCGACACCGATCCGCTGTGGAATCGAGCGTGGGTGACCGACCGCGCCCGAAGTCAGTCGGCGACTCGCCGCTCGCCGTGAGCGCGCCATATCGACACCGAGAGGGTGGTCAGGTCGAGCGAGGGGCTGAGCGGGATCTCTCCGGAGGCAGCGCGCTCCCGGAATGCTCTGAAAACGGACTCCGCGTCCTCGTCCAGCTCGTACACCGCGAGATACCGGTGTGTCGGCGGATCGGACGCGGCTCGTCCGGGGACCGCCGCCGGCACGACCTCGAAACGCTGTCCGGCCACCACGCCCGGGACGGCCAGGACATCGGACATGTGCTTCGTGTCGTACCAATCGTTGAAGGCGTCCTCCTGCCCCTCGACAGCATTGGAATACACCAGCATCTTCGAATCAGTCACGTCCGCACCTTCTCGGGTCGTCGACAGGAGTACACGAAGTCCGTGCCAGTCGCCGTCCGACAGCGACTTGGCCACCTTCACGCTACCCCGCCAACCACAACTGGATGCCGCAATTCCGTTGCGAGACGGAAATTCCCCGCATTTGGACGCCATGACCGAACGCATTCATCACACTTCGATGCCGATCTCCGGCAATGGTGCTAGCTTCGTTCTCGTCCGGGGGGACCAGCCACAGGTACCGGGAGGTGGACATGGGGGAGGGACGTGACGGCCCGCCGCCGACCAGCGTGAACGAAACCGCTCGCACCGCCGAGTCATTGGCCCTGGAAGTGGCCGAAGCGGAAGCCGAGGCCGAGGCCGCGGAGGCCAGAACCGCTGCGGCACAGGCGCGTGCTCGTTCCGCACGATTGCGACGGCAGGCATTGGCCGCGGAGGCCGGCCCCGCGACGGGGGCGCGAGAGAGCTCACTCGACTCCACGGACGGCCCGGCCCCTCGGGACCTCCCGACGGCCGCGGCCGGAAAGGCCGAGAACGAGGACGTTCCGGACTGCGAGGGAGTCGGACCCTCGCCATCGGACGGACCCCGGCCCCGCCACGGCGGGCGGCGTCTGCCTCGGCCCGCGACAGTTCCGGCCGCGCTCTGCGCACTCGTCTCCGGCGCTGCGCTTGCGGCGAGCGGATACCTGTTGTGGCATCACCACGATGTCACCGACCAGCAGCAGCGCGCGGCCGAGTTCGCCGCAGCGGCACGGCAGGGTGTCGTCACATTGACCACCCTGGATTCCGACAACGCCGAGGCAGACGTCCAACGCGTACTCGACAACTCCACTGGCGCATTCCGAGACGACTTCCAGGCCCGGGCAGGAGATTTCACCGACATGATCCAGAAGGCCAACGTCGCGACCGAGGGCCGGGTCAACGCCGCCGCTGTCGAGTCGATGACCGAGGACTCCGCGGTCGTTCTCGTTGCCGCATCGTCCAAGGTGACCAATTCCGCAGGTGCGGAACAGGAACCGCGCGCATGGCGGCTCAGCGTCACCGTGACGAGAGACGAGGGTCAACTCAAGATGTCGAAAGTCGAGTTCGTACCGTGATCACAGACCGCATACCTTCCGACGACACGGTCGAGCATGCCACCGCCGGACAGACGGCCTCGCGGAGCGAGGACACTCTGGGAGTCCCGGATCCCGAGCAGACCGCGGGCGCGGTCCCACGTGCGACCCGCCGTATCCGGATCAGACCAGGCGCGGGGTTGCTGACGCTGCTCGTCGTCGCCTCGACGGCGACGGCGGCCGGCCTGTACGTCTTCCAGTATCGGCCGGACACCCGAATCGACGCCTCCGCGGGGCAGGCGGCGCGTGAGGCCGCCGTGGACGGCGCAACGGCGCTGCTGTCCTATGCCCCCGATACCCTCGACCATGATTTCGCCTCTGCCAAGTCGTATCTGACCGGCGACTTCCTGACGTACTACACCCAGTTCACGGAACAGATCGTCGCACCGGCCGCACGCGAGAAGTCGGTGAAGACGACAGCCGAGGTGGTTCGGTCGGCGGTTTCCGAACTCCAACAGGACGCCGCGAAGGTGCTGATCTTCACCAATCAGACCACGACAAGCTCGGAAAAGCCCGATCCCACGATCACGTCGAGCAGCGTGTTGGTGACACTCACGAAGGACGACGACAGCTGGCTCATCTCGTCGTTCGATCCGGTCTGACACCTCTTCGCTCTCCTGCCGAACAGCAGGATGACGTGAGCACCGGTCACCGCGATGTTGTTCCAGAGCAGGGAGATCCGCCCCATGACGGGCATCGCCGGCGAGGGTGATCGGACCACATCAACCGCCCGATCAGGGCGCGAGAGCCGATGCCGGAACAGCAGCACGAGAGGCCACCGCCACCGACACCGGCCCTGCCCACCGATGAGCTGCCGCTACGCCGTCATCAGAAGTCGTCCATGCTCTTGCCGACCTCGGCAAGCGTCATCGGCGTCCCGTAGTCCTTCTGGTACTTGTAGGGCGGAATGTCACATCGGTAGGGCCCGGTGTCGGGATGGAAGTCGGCCGGCTTCCAACCATCGGGTGTCGCCTGCTCGATGTTGAAGCACGGCTGCGGCGGAACCGGATTGGCGATGTTGGTCGCAGCGTGCAGACCTCCACCCGTCCACGCAGTCTGCTCGCGGGCCGCGTTGTACACGCACTGGCGAGTGAGATCGTCTCCGCAACTCGCGGCCGACTTCGCGAACAACAACCACGCCGACATGGCACGCATCACCGGGAACGTGATCGTTGCATCCGGTGCGTACTCGGCGAACATGTCCGCCACCTGCTGGACCGCGGGAACCTCGTCGATGCTGCTCATCGCCGCGCTGCCGCCGAGGTCGACGAGATTGTTCTGGAATCCCGCGGACGGGCCCAGAAGTTCGAGGAACGCCGGGTTGTACGAATTGTTGTTCGCGTCGATCCAGTCGAGCTTGTAGTCCATCGAGGTGAGAACGTCCTCGAGCTTGGCGAGCTGCCGGAAGTCGCCGAAGAACACGAGACCCTTGACACCCTTGGCCTTCATGGCCTGGGCGTAGGGCGTCCAGTCCGAGACCCCCGCCAGCGGGTAGAGGTCGTCGTAGACGATGGTTGCGCCGGCGGCCACGAGGGCCTCCGCGGCCCCTTCGCCGAGCACCTTGGTGACGGGTGAGTCTCCGTTGATGAGGCCGACGGCTCCCGCCGAGGCAGGGTACGCCTCCTTCAGCGCCCAGGTGCGGAACCCGAAGTTCGGGTCGTAGCCGGGGGTTCGGCTGGGTGACGCGCTGATCTCCAGGTCCGCTCCCACGGCCTGCACCTGGGTGACCTGCGCGGGGAAACTCGGCAGCATGCAGTTCAGCCGATCCTTGACTCCGAGCCCGTCCAGCGCAGCACCACCACCGACGAGGGCGAAGTCCTCGCGGCAGGCTTCGACCATCCGCGGGCGGACCTCCATCAGATTCGCGTCCCGCATCTTGTAGGCGAGTGGGCGTCCGTTGATGCCGCCCGCGTCGTTGCACCATGAGGTGAAGACCTTTGCCGCGTCCTCGAATTCGTGATTCTTGTTGAACCCCATGTCTGTGAAGACGCCGACCGAGATCTCGTCGGCGGTGACTCCCTGAGCGGTTGCGCTGTCCGCATTGCCGGGTTGGCAGACATCGGTCAGATCACCGAAGTCCCCCGACGAGCTCGAGGCGACCGCTTCCCCGGACGCCTCCTCACCACCGCCACCACTCTCACCGCGGCCGCTACATCCCGCGACGAGCAATGCCACCGCCGCAAGAGCGACAAGCATTCGCTGCTGTTTCACGTGATCCTCCTCCACTGGGCTACATCGGCCCGTCGGACTGGCAAGATCTCCGCTGTCGCGTCTGCCCAGGGTCCGATCCGGGCCTCTCCGAGTCGATCTGGGTATCGGGGAGCCATCTTCTCTGTACGCGAGACACAGCGTGTCCCTTTGATCAGAACGACAGCGCGATTCAGGTACTCACCGCTCAGAGCGGAGCGCGGTCCCGTGCTGCCGACTGTCGTGACTCCGACCACCGAAGCCATTCCTGCGGTTGATCATTCACCTGCTGAGGCGGCTGCGGATGTTGCGAGTGGATGATCGTCGGCGTCCACACGGGACACATCCGGTGCAGACACCGACGATCACCGTATTCCGACCCTACTGGCAGGCGGGATTGGCCTCCGCGCCGCCCTGGATCGCCAGGAGCGCACAGAATGTCGTCGCAGCGACCTTCCACTGGCCGTCGACCTCCACGGCCTGGCCGGTCTGGTCGGGAAGCACCGGAGCACCACCCATGTAGATCGTGTACTTGACATCCGCGGTGTCGGCGCCGGTCATGGTGACCGACGAGACCGTCGCGGAGGTCTGACCGTTCGGGCTCGCCGCCATTCCCTCGAGTGGGGCCAGGAAGGACTCGCCGCTCTCCACTAGCGCTGCACGTGCGGCCGGCGTGTTCGTCCCGTCGAAGAATGCGACGTAGGTGTCGGTGATGGCTTTTGTCGTCGCCTCGGACGCCTCGGCGGCCGCGGAAGTGGTCGCTGCCACGGATGTCGCCACCGTGGCAGCGCTGTCTGCTGCGCTGTCGTCGGAATCACTGCATCCTGCGACACCGGCAGTCGCGACGACGACCAGGGCGCAGACAGCCAGGACTCGACGGGTTGTCCATTCGCGCATAGCGGATCCTTTCCTGTGGACGGACGGGTTCTGTCCGCATTGGTGTGTTCGAACTTTCGCGGACTCGGCAGCCGGCCGATGACTCGCACCGCCGGATATCGGTCGCATGACCATTGAGTCCCATTCGTCTACAACGTATTCAGGTGATCACCAACCGTGTCCGGCGGCGCATCGCCGACACTCGGCCCGGCTCGTGGACTGCCGGATCCATTCCAGCCAACCTCGGCGTCACGAATTCTGTTGTGAGAGTAACGAACTGGATCATCGATGCGAGACAGAAGGTGGAATCGGCGCCGCGGTCGACAACGTTTCGATTCAGCGTGGGTGGGCATTCATCGGCCGTAACGTCGCGGACGGCGCCGCGCCAGAGGCACCGATCAGAGTCGAGTTCGAAGTGCATCCGGATCTCCTTCTCGGAGCTGCATTCACGACTCGAGGAGAATAGCATTCTCGTCAACTGATATGATCGATCTCCCGAGGTTGCCCCGCCAGGCAGGTAGCAGCACGTTCTCCGCTATAGTGCAAGCATGTTCTCCACATGCGGAGCGGGGCCTACTCGGCAATGACCAGCCCCGGCGAAGAGCCCGCCTGGAAACAGCGCGCGGTCGAACGGTCCATCGGGCCGGCCAAGCTCCGCGCCGAGGAACGCGTGCAGCGCTTCCTCGATGCCGCCCAGGCGATCATCACGGAGAAGGGAAGCACCGATTTCACGGTGCAGGAAGTCGTCGACCGCTCCAAGCAATCGCTACGCAGCTTCTACCTGCAGTTCGACGGCAAACACGAACTACTCCTCGCACTGTTCGAGGACGCACTGGATCGTTCGGCCGACCAGATCCGAGCCGCCGCATTCGGTCAGAAGGACCCGTTTGAACAGCTGCGGGTCGCCGTCGAGCTGCTTTTCGACCTGTGCCGCCCCGATCCCACCGCGTATCGCCCGCTGTTCACCGAATTCGCTCCGCAGTTGCTGCTCACGCACCCGGCCGAGGTCAAGGTCGCGCACTCGGCAATGCTGACACTGTTCACGGAATTGATGGAGGCGGTCGCCGCGGCGGGTCGGTTGCGTGCGGGCGTCAACCCGCGACGGGCTGCGGCCATGACGATGCAGACCGCCATGTTCATCGCCCAGTCCGGCGGCGCCACGGACAGCGAAGCCGCCAACCCCATCGACGCCCACGAGGTGTGGGACTTCTGTTCCAGGGGCTTCTCCGGCGAGAAGTGAGAACGACGCTCTCACGACCGAGGGCGCTCGGCGAGTTCGAAACGTGGATGCCCCGGCGTGCCGGTGCGTTACGCGGAGTTCAGCGCTCGGCGTCCTCACGACGGGTGGCGAGCGTCTCCTCCGACAGCGGCGCCCGGAGCAGGCCCTCCCAGGCGTCGACGAGTGTGGACAACTCGGCCCGGCTCGGCGCCCCACCCGCCCGGTCGTAGCGGGCCAGCGTCCGCAGCGCGCTCTCGTACACCATCGAGATCCGCGGCCGGCGCAACTCCTCCGGAACGTCGGTGAGTGCTGCCTGCAGTGCCCGGTCGATCGCCATTCCGCTGGCGGTCATGGTGGGGTCCGCAGACTTGAAGGCGTCGCCCAGCAAGTCGGTTTCGATCAAACGGTCGAGCAGACCCACGTAGTGGTTGCCGTTCCGAAGGCTGTCGGCCAGCGGCTGCACGAATCCCCACAGCGCCTCGCGCAGGGTCAACCGGCGTGCACCCGCACTCATCCGGCGAACGAGAGCATCCCGGTCGGCACTGATCGCCGGCAATCGGTGCTCGAAGACTGCGCGCAGCAGGTTCTCCTTCGAGCCGAAGTAGTAGCTGATCACGGAAGCATTGTTCTGGCCTGCGGCACTGCGGATCTCGGCGAGGGTGACGCCCTCGTACCCGCGCCGCGCAAACAGCCGTTCGGCCGTCTCGACCAGCAGCACCCGTGTTTCCTCACCCGCGCTGTAGCGGCCACGTCTGGCGGTCATGGGCGACCACCGTATCGCAACGCCGCAACCCGTCCTCCCCCGAACAACCCGTCCGAAAACCCTCCGTTCCAGCGCACTACCGCAGATCCGACGACTTGTAAACGGTTCTTCGCATCCGGATCGGATGCGTTCGCAAATTAATGCCCGCTGATTACTTTTGCGTCATCCAGTCCAGCCCGAGAGACCCGAGGACGCGACGATGACGACGCTCGAACTGCCCACCCTGACCATCGTGCCGCTGGCCGGCGCGATCGGCGCCGAGGTGCACGGCCTGCAGGTCGGCAACCTGAGCGATGCCGACATCGCGGCGGTCAAGGACGCCCTCTACACCCACCACGTGCTGTTCTTCCCCGGGCAGGGAACCGATCCCGCCATCCACCGGGCCTTCTCGCAGCACTTCGGCGAGATCGTGTACCCGCACGAGCACCTGGCGAATCTCGGCGACGCGGGATACCGCGAGATCAGCGTCATCAGCACCGACAACGGCAGTGCCTACCAGGCCAATCGCTGGCACTGTGACGTCGCGTGGCGCGCCACCCCTTCTCGGTTCAGCGTCCTGCACATGCAGGTTCTGCCGGAGGCAGGCGGCGACACCCTGTGGTCGAACCAGTACGCCGCACTGGACGCGCTGTCCGCTCCGATCCGGGAGGCGCTGTACGGGCTGACCGCCACACACCGGATCGCCCCGCAGCCGGGAGTACCCGAGGCATCCCATCCCCTGGTGATCCGCCATCCCGAAACCGGCCGCGAGGCGTTGTTCGTCAACGACCTGTTCACCGCACGGATCAACGAACTCTCCGACGACGAGAGCAGCGCGCTGCTCGGTCTGCTCAAGTCGGTGTCGATCCGGCCCGAGTTCACCGTCCGGCGCCGCTGGAGCGTCGGTGACATCGCGATCTGGGACAACCATTTCGTGCAGCACAACGCGATCTACGACTACGGCGACGCGCCGCGGCGCATCCATCGCATCGAGGTCGCCCCCGAAGCGCCCGTCCCGGCACGCTGAATCGGCCCGTCCACTCCCATTCCCGCTCGCACACAGGAGAACCCGTGACCACCACCGAGATTCGTCCCACCACCGCAGCCGACATCTACGCGGCCGGGGGCATCACCGTCACCAAGCTCGGCGAGAACATCGGCGCCCTGATCGAGGGTGTGCACGTCTCCGGGGACATCCCCGCCGAGACCGCCTTCGCGATCCGCTACGCCCTCGCCGCGAACAAGGTCGTCGTCTTCCGCGGCCAGCACCACGTCACCGACGACATCCAGTACCAGTTCGCCGGCACCCTCGGGTCGCAGACCACCACCCACCCGACGCTGACCTCCGAGGACAACCGCACGCTCGTCATCGAGGGCGCCGCCAACAGCTGGCACACCGACGTCAGCTTCATCGACCGGATCCCGAAGGCATCGATCCTGCGGGCCGTCGACATCCCGCCCTACGGCGGCGCCACCACCTGGGCCTCGACCACCGCCGCCTACGAGCAGCTTCCCGCTCCGCTCAAGGCCCTCGTCGACAATCTGTGGGCGGTGCACTCGAACGAGTACGACTACGCCGGCGTGCACGCCGATCGCAAAGGCGTTGCAGTCAACCGTCACGAGACGATGCAGAACTTCACCCGCCTGAAGTTCGAGACCGAGCACCCGGTCGTGCGTGTGCACCCCGAGACCGGTGAGAAGGCACTGCTGGTCGGCCACTTCGTGAAGAACTTCGTCGGTCTCAAGACCAACGAATCGGCCGCGCTGTACCAGCTGCTGCAGGACCGGATCATCAAGCTGGAGAACACCCTTCGCTGGGCCTGGACCCCGGGTGACCTGGTGATCTGGGACAACCGCGCCACCCAGCACTACGGCATCGCCGACTTCGGCGAGGGCAAGCGCAGTGTGCACCGGGTGACCCTGGCCGGCGACGTCCCGGTCTCCGTCGACGGCGAGACCAGCCGCATCATCGAAGGCGACGCCTCGCACTTCTCGGTCGTCGACACCCCCGACCGCTTCCCCGGCTTCGACGCCTGACCCTCCCCACCCGATCCGCGGCACCGGCCGCCCCGCCCCTCGTGGCGGCCGGTGCCGCACCCTTCGAAAGGAACCCTCCCGTGTTCAGCCGCTCATCCTCCCGCCTGCGTCGCCCCGTGCTCGGTGCGATCGCGATGTCCCTCGCCGGTGCACTGGCCGTCGCGGGATGTAGCTCGGCGGTCGACCAGGCGGCGGCCGATGCCGGCGCCGAGGTCACCGAGGGCGGCGTCCTCCGGATCGGCGACGGCGGCGACCTGATCCCGGCCACGATCTACGCGGGCGCGCTCGCGCAGGCCACCGTCACCGGGCTGGTCTACGACACCCTGATCCGCTACCCGGCCGAGGGCCTAGACGCACAGCCGGATCTGGCGAAGTCCTGGGAAATCTCCCCCGACGGTCTGACGGTGCGGCTCGCACTGCGCGAAGGCGTGACGTTCCACGACGGCAGGCCGCTCACCTCCCAGGACGTCGAGTTCAGCCTCCGCAACTACGCCGACCCGCGCCGCGCCGGACAGCTTGCCCGCACCGCCGCGCTGATCAGCGCCTACGACACCACCGACCCGAACGCCATCGTGCTGACCCTGTCCCAGCCCGCCGCGAACCTGCTCGACCTTTTCGACATCGTGCCGATCATCGACCGCAACACGATCGCCGACTTCGAAACCGGCAAGGCGTACAACGGAACCGGGGCGTTCCGCTTCACCGGGTGGAAGCCCGGATCGTCGATCACCTTCGAGGCCAACAAGCAGTACTGGGACGGCGCACCCCACCTGGACGGCGTCGAGTACGTCATCGTCCCGGACGCCCAGACCCGTGTCTCGCAACTGCGCTCGGGTCAGCTCGACCTGCTGCTCACGGCATCGCCGCGGGACGCGGACCAACTCGCCTCGGATCCGAACTTCCAGGTGATCGACCAGCACGGTGTCGAACGCACCTGGTACGTCGGTGCGGATGTGGCGGCACCCGGGTTGAGCGATGTCCGCCTGCGCAAGGCAATCGCCTATGCCATCGATCGCGAGCGGATCCTCACCGACGTGTACCAGGGGCACGGTGACACCGGCAGTCTGCCGTGGCCCGAGTACTCCCCGGCGTACGACGCCGAGCTCGACAAGACCTACACGAAGGATCCGGAACGGGCGAAGGCTCTGGTCGCCGAGATCGGGACCGTCCCGGTCATTCCGATCTCCTACACCACCGGATCCACCGAATCCGAGGCGACCGCGCAGATCATCCAGGCGGATCTCGCTGCGGTGGGGATCCAGACGACGCTGACTCCACTGGACCAGGCGACGACCCTCAAGAACCTCATCGGCGGCACCTACGGCGGGCTGTGGATCACCGCCCACACCTACGCCCAGTACACCCCGGTGACGCTGCCGACCAGCGCGTACCCGTTCAACGCGAACAAGAACACCTCGAACTTCGTCGACCCGGACTACCAGCGCGCGGTCGAGACGGCGTGGAGGATCGTCGATCCGACCAGCGCCGAGGCGGAGGCCGCCTACCGGACGCTGAACACCGAACTGCTCGACAACGCCTTCGTGATCGGCCTGCACAACAGCGAGGCGCAGCTCGCGGCCGGCGCCGACGTCCACGGTGTCGAGTGGTCAAAGAAGGCCGAACTCGACCTGAGCAACGCCTATCTGGGCGGGTGATCCGGACATGGTGCGCTACACCCTGCAGCGGCTGCCGTCCGCGCTGATCGTCCTCGCCGTCGGATCGGTGGTGATCTTCACCCTGCTCCGCCTGGTGCCCGGTGATCCGGCCCTCGTGCTTGCCGGCCCGGACGCGTCCCCCGAGGCCCTTGCCGCGTTGCGAAACGATCTGGGCCTGAACGGATCCCAGATCGCCCAGTACTTCTCGTGGATCGGCGGGATACTCTCCTTCGACCTCGGCAAGTCGCTCATCATCGGCGGCGACATCGGTACCCTCCTGCTCGATGCGCTGGGCAACACCCTCGTCCTCGCGCTGTCGGCGCTGGTGCTCGCCATCGGCATCGCCTTCACCCTGAGCACCGTGTCGGTGATCGTGGACCGCAAGTGGCTCAATTCGGCGGTGACCGCGTTCGGCACGGTCGCGGTCGCGATCCCGAACTTCGTCACCGGCGCGATTCTCGTGGTGCTCTTCGGTGTGGTGTGGGCGGTGCTGCCCGCCGGCGGCATCCCCCGCAAGGGTTTCCTCGACGACCCGGGCATCTCGGTGCAGTACCTGGTGCTGCCCGCGCTCTGCCTGGCGCTGCCGATCGCGGCCGCGCTCACCCGGTTCCTCACCGAGGGTCTGCGCAGCCAGCTCGCCGAGCCGTACGTGACGACCGCACGGGCGCTGGGTATCTCGCGGCGCCGCATCGTCCTCACCCAGGCGCTGCCGAACGCGTTGCCCGCGACGATCACGGTGCTGGGCATCCAGATCGGCCACCTGCTCGGCGGCGCAGTCCTCGTCGAGGCAATCTTCGCCTGGCCCGGTCTCGGACAGCTGATCGAACGCGCGATCTCCAGCCGTGACTACCCGGTGGTCCAGGTGATGCTGCTGTTCTCCGTCGCCCTGTTCGTCGTCATCCAGCTGGTCACCGACCTCGTCAACGCGTGGCTCGATCCGCGAATCCGGCTGGGAGGTGGGGCATGAGCGCAGTAACCGACATCTCCCGCGCCGAGGACGACTCGACCGACGCCGATCGCGACAGCCGGTGGGCGGCCCTGCGCAGTGGACGCGGCCTGGTCGGCGTGATCCTCGTCGGCGTCGTCGTCCTCGCCGGCCTGCTCGCCCCGTTGCTCGCGCCTTACGCACCGGACCAGCAGATTCCCGGCGCCAGCCTCCAGGGACCGAGCGGCGAGCATCTGCTCGGCACCGATTCCGTCGGACGCGACGTGCTCTCCCGAACCCTGTACGGCATCCGGATCGATCTGCTGGTGATCTTCCTCGCGGTGCCGGTCGGCGCGGCGATCGGATCCCTGCTCGGCCTCGCCGCGACCCGCTTCGGCTGGCTCGACACCGCGATGCAGCGTTCCTTCGACCTGATCCTGGCGTTTCCGACGATCATCCTGGCGATCGCGCTGACGATGGTGATCGGCCCCGGGGTGTGGACGATCGCGGCCGTGATCGTGCTCGCAGAGGTCCCGGTGTTCGGCCGGCTCACCCGTACCTCCGTGCTGACGGTCAGGCAGGCCCCCTATGTGGAGGCGGCCCGGACGATCGGCGCCGACGAGAACTGGATCCTGCGCCGGCACGTGCTGCCGAACTGCCTGGAGCCGTTGACCGTCCAGCTGGCACTGGCGATGTCGGTGGGCGTGTTCATCGAAGGCGCGATGAGCTTCCTCGGCCTCGGTGTCACCCCGCCGACTCCCTCCCTGGGATCGCTGATCAAAGCGGGCACGCAGAACGCCTACCACTCGCCGGCCTTCGTCGTCGGGCCGCTGGCCGTGGTTCTGGTCCTCGTTCTCGGTCTGCTCCTGATCTCGCAAGCACTGGCCGCCCGGTCGCGCCAGCGGTGATCCCTCCACTGAAAGGCAAGGACCTTCCCGTGACCACAGCACTGCTCACCGTCCGTGGCCTGAACATCGACTTCGGCGGCGCTCGGCCCGCCGCCAAGGACATCTCCCTCGAAGTCGAGCGCGGCGAAATCGTCGCCCTGGTCGGCGAATCCGGCTCCGGCAAGTCGATGACGGCCCGAGCCGTCCTCGGCCTGCTGCCCGAGACCGCGACCGCGGGCGGCTCCATCCTGCTCGACGGCATCGAACTCCTCGGCGCGAGCGAGGTGGAACTCAATCGGGTGCGCGGCACCAAGGTGGCGCTGATCTTCCAGGAACCGCAGAGCGCCCTGAACCCGGTCCGCCGGATCGGATGGCAACTGCGCGAGGCGATCCGCGCGCACCGCACGATCTCCAGAGCCGACGCGCGGGCCGCGGCGATCGATCTGCTCGAGCAGGTCGAGATCCCGGACCCGGGGCGCCGGGTGGACTACTTCCCGCACCAACTCTCCGGCGGGCAGAAGCAGCGCGTCGCGATCGCGCTCGCGCTGGCGGGCGATCCCGACCTGCTGATCGCCGACGAACCGACGACCGCGCTCGACGTGACCGTGCAGGCGGAGATCCTCGCCCTGCTCGACCGGGTGCGTGCACGCACCGGGATGGGTGTCCTGCTCATCACCCACAACATGGGCGTGGTCGCACAGCACGCCGACCGTGTCGTGGTGTTGCGCGGCGGCGATGTCGTCGAAGCCGACAGCACGCATTCCCTGTTCGACTCCCCGACCCATCCGTACACCCGGGCGCTGCTCGCGGCGGTACCGCGGCTGCCCGAGAACTCGTCACCGATCGTCGCGGCGGCCGCGGGGCCGGCCGGTGGGTCCGTCCCCGCCGGGGACGTCGTGCTCGAGTTCGACCGGGTATCGGTCACCTTTCCCGCAACTCGCGGCAATTCCGCCTTCCCGGCGGTGGATTCGGTCGGTCTGACCGTCCGGCGCGGCGAGGTGCTCGGGCTCGTCGGCGAGTCCGGCTCCGGCAAGACCACCCTGGGCCGGGTGGCCGCCGGTCTGGTGTCGCCCACCGACGGCCGGGTGCTGGTCGAGGGCCAGGATCTGGCCACGGTCGGTTCCCGCCGGCTGCGTGAACTCCGCCGCGACGTGGCGGTCGTCCAGCAGGACCCCGCGACCTCGCTCGATCCCCGACTGTCGATCGCGGCGAGCATCCGCGAACCGCTCGACGTGCACCGAGTCGGCTCCCCCGTCGAGCGCCGCCGCCGAGTCCTCGACCTGCTCGACTCCGTCCGGCTGCCCGCAGCTTTCGCCGGCCGCCTGCCGCACCAGCTCTCGGGAGGTCAGCGCCAGCGGGTTGCCCTTGCGCGAGCTCTGGCCCTGCGTCCGCGTCTGCTGGTCGCGGACGAGCCCACGAGTGCGCTCGACGTCTCCGTCCAGGCCGAGGTCCTCGAACTGTTCGCCGAGATCCAGCGCGACCTCGGCTTCGCGTGCCTGTTCATCAGCCACGACCTCGCGGTCGTGCACCAGGTCGCGGATCGGGTGGCGGTGCTGCGCGCCGGGGCCGTGGTCGAGTCGGGCTCGGTCGAATCCGTCTTCGCCGCCCCGCGTGATCCGTACACCCGCGCCCTGGTCGACGCGGTGCCGGTCCCCGACCCGGCCCGGCGATCCGGCCGCACCGAGGGCCGTCGCCCCGTCGCGGTGTGACCGCCCACCCCTCCTCCGGTCTCGTGAAAGGACCCCCTCCGTCGATGACCACCACGAAGGCACCCGACGGCGCCCCCAACGTCGTCGTGATCCTGTTCGACGATCTCGGCTTCGGGCAGTTCGGTTGCTTCGGCTCCGACATCGCCACGCCGAACATCGACCGTCTCGCTCGGGGCGGACTGCGGTACAACCGATTCCACGTGACCGCGCTCTGCTCACCGACTCGCGCCGCACTGCTCACCGGGCGCAACCACCATTCCGTCGGCATGGGTTTCCTGTGCGACGTCCCCACCGACGACCCGGGCTACACCGGGAAGATCCCGGACTCGGCCGCCGCGCTGCCGCGGGTGCTCCGGGACGCCGGGTGGAACACCATGGCGGTCGGCAAGTGGCACCTGCTGCCCTCCGGTGAGAGGTCCTCCGCGGGACCATACGACCGCTGGCCGCTCGGGCTCGGATTCGAGCGCTACTACGGCTTCCTGCGCGGCGACGCGAACCACTGGGCGCCGGAACTGGTCCGCGACAACTCCTACGTCGATCCGCCTGCCGGGCCGGACGAGGGCTACCACCTGACCGAGGATCTCACCGACGAGGCGATCCGGATGGTGGTCAACCAGCAGCAGTCCGCACCGGGCAAACCCTTCTTCCTGTACTTCGCGCCGGGCGCCATGCACGCCCCCCATCACGTCGAGAAGTCCTGGGCCGACGCCTATTCCGGTCGCTTCGACCTCGGCTGGGACCGGTGGCGGGAGCAGGTCTTCGAGCGGCAGCTCGCCGAGGGTGTGGTCCCGGCGGGCACCACGCTGACCGAGCGGCCGTCCTGGGTGCCTGCATGGGACGACCTCACCGACGGCGAGCGGCGCCTCTACGCCCGCATGCACGAGGTGTACGCCGGATTCCTCACCCACACCGACGCCCAGATCGGCAGGCTCCTCGACACTCTCGACGATCTCGGAGTCACCGACAACACCCTGATCATGGTGATGTCGGACAACGGGGCGAGCGCGGAGGGCGGCGTCGCGGGCACCTACAACGAGCACCGTTTCACCCACCGCATCCGGGACGACCTCGCCGACAACCTGGACCGGCTCGACGACTGGGGTGGGGTCGACGGGTACCCGCACTACGCATGGGGCTGGGCGTGGGCCGGCAACACCCCGTTCCAGTTGTGGAAGCGGTACACCTGGCTCGGCGGTACCCGTGTTCCCCTGGTCGTGCACTGGCCGCGCGGCATCGCCGAATCCGGTTCGGTACGGACACAGTTCGCGCATGCGGTCGACATCGCCCCCACTGTGCTGGCGGCGTGCGGGGTCACCGCACCCGAGATCGTGGGCGGCGTGCCACAGCAGCCGGTGGATGGCGCGAGTCTGCTGGCGACATTCACCGATCCGGCCGCCCCGGCGCCCCGGTCCAGCCAGTACTTCGAGATGCTCGGATCCCGCTCCATCGTCGCCGACGGCTGGAAGGCCACAACCGACCACGTGTCCGCCGGGGTCCTGGACGAGGAGCTGCTGATGACCGGCAGCCGCGACTTCGCCGAGGACCGTTGGGCGTTGTTCCGGACGGACGAAGACTTCTCCGAGGCCCACGACGTCGCCGACGAGCATCCCGATGTCGTGCTCGATCTCGAGGCACAGTGGGAGCGCGAGGCCGAGCGGCACGGTGTCCGGCCTCTCGCGGACAACCTGGTCGCGCGCGTCGTCCGGGTCACGCCGCGCGCCTACCCGCCGGGTCCGTCGGTCACTCTGCGCCCGGCGGGCGGCGCGGTGTCCGACGAGGCGCTGCCCCGGCTACACGCCGGCGGCACCCTGCGGGCATCGGTGGAGGTCCCCGAAAACGGCTCCGCTGGTGTGCTGTTCGCGCTCGGTGACCACAACGGCGGGTTCGCCGCCTACGTCATCGACGGGACCGCCTCGCTCACCGTGGCCTCGGCGGGCGGCGAGATCACGGTGACCGCCCCCGAGCAGCTTCCACCGGGCAGTCACGAACTGTCCTGGCAGCTGGAGCCGCGCCCGGACGGCGGCCTGCGCATCGGCTACGCCCTCGACGGCCTGCCGGTGGCTGCCACCGACAGCCCGCACGCCCTGCCACACGCCTGGCAGCACGGGGGCACGTCGATCACCCTCGGCCACGACCGCGGACTTCCGGTCTCGGACCGCTACCGGCCGCCGTTCCCGTGGACCGGAACGCTGCACACGGTCACCGTCGAGACGCCCCGGCCCGCCCCGCTCGACGAGGCGGATCTGCGGATCGCGCTGCAGGTGGAGTAGTCCGCTGTCGGGGTAATGCGCAGCCCGAGTGCCGGTGATTCCGCCCGTGTGGCCGAACCACCGGCACTCGTCAGGCCCGGGACGCGGCGTCGCGGCCGGCCACCCGACCGAACGCGAGGGCGTCGGCGATGTGGAATCCGCCATCCTTGGTCCAGCTGTAGGTCGAGCTCACCTCGCCCGCCGCGTACAGGCCGTCGATGGCGACGCCGCGGGTGTCGACCACGCGGGCCCGGCCGTCGCGACGCGGTCCGCCGTTGCTCCACCCGAGGAGAGGGGTGACGTCGAGGACGTAGAAGGGCGCCTGCGACACCGCCCCGAGGGTCTGCGGATCGCGCCCGAAGTGATCGTCGGAGCCTGCCGCACAGGCCGCGTTGTATTGCGCGACCGTGGCCTCGAGCGTCGCGGCGTCCAGTCCGGCGACCTCGGCCAGCTCGGCGATCGAGTCCGCGCGCCGGATCCAGCCCTTCTCGATCTCCTCGCTGTTGTCCGAACTCCACCGAGTTCCCTTCATGAGCATGTTCCATCCGACCGGCAGGACATCGGGAGTGGGACTCAGCGGGCCGGCGGTGCGCATCTGCTCGTCGAAGATCAGACGGAACGAACGCAGCGGGAACAGTTCGTAGGCGCCGTTCCGGAGGATGTGCCCGTGCTTGGGGGCGGCCGTCTCGTCGACGAAGCGGCGGCCGTCCTCGGACACCCACAGGTAGTTGTGCGCGTTCCACAGCGCGAGGTAGTGGCCGAACTCGTCGTCGCCGCGCACACCGGTGATGGTCATCATGTTGCCCATGTGCCACAGGTCGGCGCCGACCGCCTGCGCCATGCGGTGACCGTCGCCGGTCGATGCGGGTGAGCCCCACAGCACGTGGTCCTCGACCCGCAGGTAATCGCGAACCATCGCGGGATCAGCCTGGAATCCGCCGGTGGCCAACACCACCCCGCCGCGTGCACCGATCCGACGCCGCCCCTCGGCGCCCTCGACCTCGACACCGACGACGGCACCGCCGTCGCTGATCAGCTCGACTGCCGCGGTCCCGAATCGGGTCTCGATGCCACGCTCGGCGACCGCGCCGCGCAGGAAGTCGTAGAGCAGCACATTGCCCATGCGGCCGCCGACGGTGTCCATGCCCGCGTAACAGTCGCTGCCGTCCAGCTCGAGATACTCCGGCTCCGTGTGATAGTCGGGGCTCAGCGCGACGTCGGCGCCGAGTTCCTCGAGCCATCGCGAGTTCTCGGCGGTCTCGGTGGCCCACGCCGCGACGACGTCATCGGCCACCGGGAAGGGCGCACTGAGCGAGTTCAGGAAGGTGCGCGCCCGTTCCGGGTCGCGGTTCACCCACCAACCGCCGCCGGAGACTCGCGTGTTCCCGCCCGCGGTGTCCGCGTCACACTTCTCGACGACCAGAACGCTCGCTCCCGATTGGTGCGCACCGAGAGCCGCAGCCGAACCCGCCGCCCCCGATCCGACGACGACCACATCGAATTCCTCATCGAAACCCGCAATGCCCACGTTCACCCCTCTCGACCCATGTGATCCACATCTCAACCATGATTCGCTGTGATGCAGGCCATTGTCGAGGAGTGGGATGCGGGGAGCGAGAGGCCTCCCACACAACGGGACACCGCACGGGCCGCCGGGACGCGGCCAGGCCGGACCAGACCTTCGACCGGGGTCTCGGCACGCGGGTCGACAGCCACCTGTCCGCGGGTTCGTTGCGCCGGTGGGTCATTCGGCCGAATCGACCGAGCGCTACCGGTCGCGCCGGATCTTGCGAAAGTCCCAGCTGACCACCCGTCGCGGCGTCACCCGCAGCCAGCCGTGCCTGCCGTCGGCGGCGAACTCGTCCCTGCCCTGGTACTTGCGGGCATACCGGCGTTCCGGGTCCGCGAGTTCCACGTTCGGTTCCGTCCCACGTGGGGTCTCACCGACGACATCCACAGTGCCCACGATCTCCACGCCGCGGAGCTCGCCGTACCCCTCGCCGCCGTCGACGACGACGGAGACCCGTGGGTCGCGGCTCAGGTCGGTCCAGCGCCGGCTGCGCACCAGCGAGTTGAGCCACAGGTACGTCCCGTCCCACACGAACCACAGCGGCGTCACGTGGGGCTGGCCGTCGCCGTCGACCGAGGCGACCCGGCAGGTCCGCTCCTCGGCCAGGAAGTCGTCGATCTCGACCGCGGTCATGGCGATGGCCCGACCGCGACGCTGTGTCCCCAGGCCAACCGGCATCGCAGGCTCCTCTCGATCGTTCCGGTCGCCGGGTCAACCGGGAAGATTGTCCGGCACCCAGTTCGGTTCACGCTTCTCCATGAAGGCACGCATGCCTTCTCGAGGCTCCGGCGACGTCTCGAGCGCGGCGTTCATGGTCTGGTAGTCGATCAGACCGTACCGCTCGTTGAGCATCCGCTTGACCTGCACCCGGGCCTCGGGCGCGGTCTGCAGCACCTCGCGGGCGGCGGTGAGCGCCGCCGTGCGCAGATCCTCGTGCGGCACCACCCGGGAGATGACACCGAGCCGCTGCGCCTCGGCGGCGTCGAACCGGCGGGCGGATAGCAGCAGATCCCGGGCGACCGCCATGCCGACATGGGCGGGCAGCGCGGCCGCGAACGTCGCGTCCGGGATGCCTCGCAGCAGCTCCGGCACTCGGAACGTCGCGCGGTCGCTGGCGACGGCGATGTCGGCCATCATCGCCACCAGCAGCCCGCCCGCCTGGCAGATGCCGTTGACGGCGGCGATCACCGGCGCCCGGCTGTCGCGAATGGTCAGGAACGGCAGGATGTCGTGCCCGAGCCCGTCCGGAAGCCGGTCCCCCGGCTCCGCGCGGCCGCCGAGATCACCGCCGGCCGCGAACACGTCGCCAGTGCCGGTGATGATCAGCGCCGCCAGATCCGGATCCGAGTTCACCAGGCGGACGGCACGTCTGAGTCCGTAGTACATCGCCGGTGTGAACGCGTTGCGGGCCGCCGGCCGGTCGATGACACACCAGCCGATCGGCCCCTGCCTTTCGAAGCGCAGCCCCGCGGCCCCCAGATCATCTCCCACACTTGACGACACAGCAGGTTCTCCGATTCCGGTCATTCCGTGACCTCCAGGGCGCAAGGCACTAGTCGCATTCGAGACCGAACCGACGTCAACCTATTGCCACACAATGTAAATCATGTTCTCTTGGGACACCACAGTCTTCCAACGTCCGTGGCAACCGCACGACGACCACGGCCAGGGTGAACGGATGTCCACGGCATGAAATTCTGGTGCGGTACCGCATTCATGAAGACGGCGGAGATGCCCACAGTGGCAAAGATGCTGGACGAGAACGGCTATCACGGCATGTTGGTCTCGGACCACCTCACGTACCCCCGACAGCTCACCACCCGATATCCGGCAAGCGCGGACGGAAAGCCGTACTGGCAGCCGGATACCGAGTGGCCGGATGCCTGGGTGCTCATCGGCGCCTTGGCCGCGGTGACCGAACGTCTCCGGTTCGGAAACAACGTGTACATCGCCCCCGCCCGACCGCTTCTCGAAGTGGCCAAGCAAGTCGGGACGGCGGCCGAACTGTCCGGGGGACGAGTCTCGATCGGACTGTCCGCCGGGTGGATGCGTGAGGAATTCGACATGATGGGGCAGGAATTCGACAATCGTGGCCGCCGCCTCGACGAGATGATCGAGGCGCTGCGGGCCCTGTGGAAGGGCGGGTGGGTCGCGTGGAAGGGGGAGCACTACGACATCCCCGAGCTGATGATCGAACCACATCCCCCGGCGCCGGTCCCCATTCTGTGCGGCGGAGAGTCCGCTCCCGCACTTCGGCGGGCGGCACGCCACTGCGACGGTTGGGTGGGCACCGCCTACACACTCGAGGATGCCGAACAGTGGATCGGGCGGATCAATCGGCTCCGCCGCGAGTACGGCCGCGACGGAGAACCTTTCGAGTTCGTCATGGGCCTTCGAGACAGGCCGTCGCCGGACCTGTACCGGCGAGCGGAGGACATCGGTGTCACCTCGGTGATGTGCAACCCGTGGGCGAACTGGGAACTCACCCACTCCGGTGACCACGACCACCTCAGGGCACCCGCCGAGCAGTACCGCGCCCCGATCGAAAAGTTCGCGGACGAGATCCTGTCCGTGTTCGGCTAGGGCGTGTCTCCCAATCCCTCTCGGACGCACCTGGCGAAACGGGGATTGGGAGACCTGCCTGGGCCGGCAGGTCGGGGCCTCGAATCTCGCGAGACCCCTACCCTCGGCGCCCAGAGCGGTCACCGGAGCGCGATCTCCAACAATGCGTCTGCGACGGCACGCGGCTCGGTGATCATCAGATCGTGTCCCGTGTCGATCTCCCAGAACCTGCCTTCCCGCCGAGCCTTGGCAACCAGGTCCGCATCACGTGTCGGCACGGTGGAGCTGCACACGATGTGCGACTGCGGAAGACCCCACACCGCTGCCTCGTTCGCGAGTTCGAGTGGCTGCTCGAAACAGCTCCAGGGGTGCGGCGTGAGGCGGTCCGCCATCCAGGCCAGAGTGTCGGGATCGGTTATTCCGTAGAACATTCCGGCCTCGGCGAATGGATGGAGTACCAACTCCACCCCGTTGACGACCCGGCTGTCGAACCTGGCCGCCGCCATGATCTCCCCTGCGACGTCGACCAGTGACTGTCCGTTGACCGGTGTCGCCGCGTCCAGGTACACGAGGTGACCAACCCGGTCCACGGTCCTGTCGGCAGCACCGGTGATGACCATACCCCCGTAACTGTGCCCCACCAGGATCACCTCGTGCAGGTCCTCGTAGTGCAGGACGGCGCCCACGTCCCGGATGTGGGTGTCCAGATCGACACCGGGTTCCAGAAGATGTGCACGCTCTCCGAGACCGGTCAGAGTCGGAGTGTGCACCTCGTGTCCCGCGGCCCGCAGGATTCGCGCGACCCGCTGATAGCACCACCCACCGTGACCCCCGCCGTGCACCAGCACGTACGTTGCCATGTCGGTCAGCTCTTGACCGTGGTCAGCCGGGCGATGTTGGCGCGGAAGTCCTCGGTCTGGAAGGACTGGTCCTCGGCGGCGTTCGCGTAGTCGAGCGATGCCAGGACGGCGCGTTCGATGTGCAGATTCAGCATCCGCTTGGTCGCCTCGACCGCCTGCTGCGGTTGAGTGGCGATCTTCTCGGCGCAGGCGAGCGCCTCGGCGAACGGGTCGGCGACCACGTGATTGGCCAGTCCCAGTTCCCGGGCCCGCTCCGCGGGGATGCGCGCGCCGGTCAGGGCGAACTCCTTCGCGAGGAGCAGGCTGATCTGCAGCGGCCAGGTGAGCGGTCCGCCGTCGGCGGCGACCAGACCGACCTGCACGTGCGGATCGGCCAGGTAGGCCTTGTCCGACATGTACACGATGTCGCTGAGCGCGACGAGACTGCAGCCCAGCCCGACCGCGGGCCCGTTGACCGCCGCGATCACCGGAATCCGGCACCGCGCCATGCCGAGCACGATGTCGCGGCCGTGTGCGATGGTCTTGGCCCTCAGGTCCGGATCCTCCGCCAGTTCGGCGAGGTACGCGAAGTCGCCGCCGGCGGAGAACGCCTTGCCGCTGCCGGTCAGCACCGCGGCACGCGCCCCGCGGTCCGCGCTCAGCTGCGGCCACAGCCGCGCCAGGCCGCTGTGCAGTTCGTCGTTGACGGCGTTGAGTGCGTCGGGCCGGTTCAGCGTGATGATCCGGAGCGAGCCCTCGGCGCGGACGTCGACTTCTGCGGGCATGTCGTACATGTCAGACTCCCAATCCGAGGATGCGTGAGGCGATGATGTTCTTCTGGATCTGCGAGGTCCCGCCCATGACGGACTGCGCGCGGCTGTAGAGGTAGGAGCCGAGCATCTCCTCGTCCCGGGTGCCGCCCACGGTCAGCGCCGCGTGCCCGACCGACTGGTCCACCCACGTCATGAGCAGCTTGTCGAGCGAACCCTCCGACCCGTGGGTGACCCCGTCGAGCTGTTCGGACAGGCGCCGGCGCACGTGCAGCCGGAGCATCTCCGATTGCACCGCGGCCCAGGCCAGTTCCTCCGGAACCCTGCCGTCGACCCGGGCCGCGAGCTGCCGGACCAGCTTGCCGTAGCGGGCGGCGTAGCCGAGGGTGGACGGCTCGCGTTCGTGCCCGACGACGGTCATCGCCAGCTTCCAGCCGTCACCGGGCGCGCCGACCATCTGATCGGCGGGCACCCGGGCACCTTCGAACAGGACCTGGCCGAACTCCTTGGTGACACCGCTGATCATCTTCAGTGGCCGCTGCTCGATGCCGGGCTGGTTCATCGGGACGATGAACCCGGAGATGCCCTTGTGCCGAGGCGCATCCGGGTCCGTGCGTGCCAGCAGCAGACACCAGTCCGCGACATCGGAGTAGCTGGTCCAGATCTTGTGGCCGTTGATGACGTAGTCGTCGCCGTCACGGGTGGCGGTCGTGGTCAGCGAGGCCAGATCGGAGCCGGCGCCGGGCTCGGAGAAGCCCTGGCACCAGCGTTCGGTTCCGTTGATCATGCCGGGCAGGAACCGGGCGGCCAGGTCCTTGCTGCCGTGGTGGCCGAGACCGGTGACGAGGTAGCCGAGGCTCGGTCGCGGCGGCGCCCCGGCGATCGCGAGTTCCTCGTCGAGGATCACGTCGTAGACGGGCGGAAGCTCCTGTCCGCCGTACTCCTTGGGCCACGACAGTCCGAAGAACCCGGCGCCGTACAGCGCCTGGTGCCACTCCCCCTGCCGCGCCCAGTACTCGTCCCCGGAGGTCGGGAACTTCTTTGCGTTGTCGGTCAGCCAGGCGCGCAACCGTTCCCGGAATGCGGCTTCGTCCGGCGAGTCACGAAAGTCCAAGGTCGATCTCCTCCAGGCTCACAGGGAACAGTTCGGTGGACGTCAGCGCCCGCCGCAGGTAGACGTGTTCGAGGCACTCCCAGGTGTTGCCGATGCCGCCGTGCACCTGAATGGCGCTCTCGCACACCGTGCGAGCGGCCCGGGCGGAGTAGAGCTTCGCGATCCGCGCGGCGCGCACCGCCTCGGCCGGCGGCAATTCGTCGACGGCCCAGGCCGCGTGCCGCAGCACACTCACCGATCCCTCGATCAGGGCCTCGCTCTCGGCGAGCAGGTGGGCCACCGCCTGGTACGACCCGATCGTCTTGCCGTACTGCTCACGCACCTTCACGTAGTCGCAGGCCGTCGCCTGCGCACCGCGGGACGTGCCGACCAGGTCGGCACAGGTGGCCACGAGGGCGAGCGCGTACCACCGCTGTCCGTCGTCCTCGGACACCTCCCCGAGGCGCTCGGACGGCACGGCGAGTTCGGCGAACTGTCGGGTCAGGTCGGCGGCGGGGGCCACCGCGCCGACCCCGGCGGAGGTGACGACGTTGTCCCGCAACGTGACCACGCTGTCGAGACCGCGAGCGTCGAAGGCCTCGCCGTTCACCCCGATCGCCCGCGACTGCTGACCGTCGGCAACGTGCCGGTAGAGGTCGTCGGCGAGGACGGGACCGAGGAACGGCACGTCGATCAGGCCACGGCCGAACTCTTCGGCCACGATCGCAACCTCCACGCCGGAGGCTCCGTCGGAGCGGAGGGACCGCCAGCCGGTGGTGTCGACCGTCTTCTCCAGCCGGGCGATCCTCGCCGCGTCGTCCAGATCCAGGACCGATCCCGGTCCGAGGTCGTCGGCCAGTTTGGCGGCCGCGTCACGCAGCTGCCGTTGTTCACTCGTCAGACGTACGTCCATGGCGCTCCTTGAGTTCTCGGCGCAGCACCTTGCCCGAAGGCAGGCGCGGGATTTCGGGCACTATCGCGATGCGGCTCAGCCGCTTGTAGGTGGCCAGCCGTTCGCCGGCGTACGCGATCAGCTCGGCCTCGTCGATGGCCCCGGCCGTCTCGACCGCGGCAACGATGGCCTCCCCGCTGACCGGATCAGGTACGCCGAACACTGCACAGTCCACGACGGCGGGATGACCGTGCAGGACGGCCTCGATCTCGGCCGGGGCAACCTGAAAACCCTTGACCTTGATCATTTCCTTGAGCCGGTCGGTGATCCGCAGCCAGCCGTCGGCGTCGAGATAGCCGACGTCGCCGGTCCGGTACCAGCCGTCGACGAACGCGTCGGCGGTCGCCTCGTCCGGCAGGTACCCGACCATCAGCGACTCGGACCGGGTCTGGATCTCGCCGATCTCGCCGGGGCCGACGGGCTGCCCGGATTCGAGGGACGCCACCCGGACCTCGACACCCGGCACGGGGCGGCCGACGCTGTCGAGTCTGGCGCGCTCGACGGGATTGCACGCGATGACCGGCAGTTCGCTGGCGCCGTAGGCCGGCATCCAGCCGACCCCGGTCCGCTGCGTGACCTGCTCGGCGACGCTCGGCGTGACCGGTGTTGCGCCCCACATGATGTAGCGCAGCGACGACAGGTCGTACGACTCGAGGTCCGGATGCGAGGCGATCGCCAGCGCGATGGGCGCGACGGCCATCTCCACCGTGATCCGGTCGGTCTCGATGTGATGCAGCATCCGGTCGAGGTCGAATCGCCGGTGCAGCCGGAGCCACGCCCCGCAGTCCAGCGCGGTCGCGATGTTCAGCAGGCCGAGGATGTGCGAGGGCGGCGTGACGATCTGCATCCGGTCCTTCGACGACAGGTCGAGCGCCTCCCGCCAGTGCCCGACCGCGGCGGCGAACGAGCCGAAGGTGTGCCGGACCGCCTTCGGCATCCCGGTGGTACCGGAACTGAAGACCAGGACGGCGTCCGCGTTCGGGTCGGGCTGCGGGAACGATCCGTGCTCGGGGACGATCGGTTCGTCGAGGTGCAGCATGGGGGCGAGCTCGCCGAGGACGGGGTTGTCCCCCACCGCGTAGGTGGGTTGCGAGACGGCCAGGGCGTGCTCGACCTCGTTGCGTTTCCAGGCCGGGCTGATCAGCACCACCGCGGCGCCGAGCCGCCAGATCGCCCTCACGGCCACCACGAACTCCGGCCGATTCGAGGACATCAGTGCGACCCGGTCGCCTGCGCGTACACCGCCGCGGGTCATCGTCGCGGCCAGTCCGTCGGCCAGCGCGTCGAGGTCGGCGAGCGTGTACTCCCGGTCCTCGAACGCGAGCACCGTCGGTCCCGTTTCCGCATCGTCCGGCCGAACCGCCACCGAGGCGTCGCCCGCGTTGTTCGAATTCGACATTGAGAAGATCCTATCTCGTCAGAGAGAATAGTATTCTCTGATTGCTAGAACCTTAATACCAGGAGGCTACGGTCCATGGCGAGACCCCCTTTGTTCCAGCGCGCGACCGTGACGCGGATCGTCAAGGAGTGCGCGGACGCACGTACGTACGTCCTCGCCCCGCACGACGGCCCGTTCTCCTACCAGGCCGGGCAGTTCTGCACGTTCAAGGTGCGCGTGGACGGCCAGGACCTGTACCGCTCCTACTCGATGTCGAGCGCCCCGGAAACCGATGACGAACTGATGACCACCGTCAAGCGGGTGCCCGGCGGCCGGGTGTCGAACTGGCTGCACGACAACCTCGTCGAGGGCGACGAGGTGGAACTGACCACCCCGGCAGGCACCTTCCTGTTGCAGCCGAGCGAGGCGCCGTTGCTCGGTTTCGCCGGCGGCAGCGGCATCACCCCGATCCTGGCCCTGGCGAAGAGCACCCTGGCCACCACGAACCGCCGGGTCCGGCTGCTGTGCGCGGACCGCGACGAGGCGTCGGTCATCTTCGAGTCGGTTCTCGCCGAACTCGTCGAGCGGTACCCCGACCGGCTGTCGGTGACCCGCCATCTCGACAATCGCGGCGGATTCCTCGACGCGGGTGCCGTGCGGGAGTTCGTCGGCGACGACGTGGCCGCGGACAGCTACCTGTGCGGCCCCGAGCCCTTCATGGCACTGGTCGAGTCCGCCCTCCCCGGTCCCGGGCGGGTGTTCAGCGAGAAGTTCGGCACCCCGGCGGAACCGGTGACCGCGGCCCCCGCGCCCGCCGCCGACGCCGACGCCGACGCGACATCGGCCCAGGGCACCGTGTCCGTCACCCTGGGACGCCAGAAGGTCGCGGTCCAGCGTCAGGACGGCGAGACCATCCTGGAGAGCGCCCGCCGCGGCGGCCTGACGCCGCCGTTCTCCTGCGAGGCCGGCAACTGCGGCACCTGCATCGCCACCCTCACCGAGGGCACCGCGACCATGCGGGTCAACGACGTGCTCAGCGACGGGGAGATCGCCGACGGTTACGTCCTGACCTGTCAGGCCGTCCCGGACTGCGCGGCGGTCACGGTGGTCTACGAGGACTGAGCCGGAACGAACGAGTCGGGGGCCACCGTCCGGTGGCCCCCGACTTCGTGTCCCCGCCTGCGTCTCATGCGTCCGGCTGGACACCCTTGACACGAGGGCGCCCCGCGGCCTTGCCCGCCGCCCGCTCGGCCGCGTCGACGGCCTGCCAGCGCGCCTTGTCGATCACGCCCGGCACCCGTCCGGTCACGAGCGCGGCAAGCGCGTCCCGGTCACCCTCGGGCGCAGTGAGCCTGCCTGCCTGGAAATCCTCCAGCAACGCGGCGACCGTCTCTTCGGAGTCCGTCCGGTTGGTGCCGATGACGCCGCGCGGACCCCTCTTGATCCATCCGGTGGCGTAGATCCCGTCCGCCCCCTCGACCCGGCCGCGGTCGTTCGGGAGGACGGCGCGCGCCTCGTCGAAGGGCAGTCCGTCGACCGGACGCCCGCGGTAGCCGACCGACCGGAGCACCAGCGCGGTTGGGATCGTCTCGATCTCCCCGGTCGGCACCGCGTTCAGATCCTCGTCAAGGGTGTTGCGCACCAGCGTGATCGACTCGACCCTGCCGTCACCGTGCAGTTCGGTGGGCGAGGCCAGGTATCGGAACACGATCCGCTTCCCTGCCCCCGAGCCGCCCGACGCTGCGTACTCGCGGGCGAGGTCCATCTTCAGCCGCACCGAGGGTTCCGCCTCCGGATCATCGACGATCGCCGCACTCGCCGCGTCCAACTCCAGTTCCGTCTCGTCGACGACGACGTCGACACCGGGCAGGTGCCCGAGCGCGAGGAACTCCGAGGTCGAGTACGCCGCCTGCGCCGGTCCCCGCCGACCGACCACGACAACCTCGCGGATGTTGCTGTCGCGCAGGGCCTTCAGTGCATGGTCGGCGATGTCGGTGCGCGCGAGCTCGTCCGGGTCCATCACCAGGATCCGGGCGACGTCGAGCGCGACGTTGCCGTTGCCGATGATCACCGCCCGTTCCGCGGTCAGGTCGAACTGCCGGTCCGCGTGGTCGGGATGGCCGTTGTACCAGGCCACGAACTCGGTTGCCGAATGGCTGCCGTCGAGGTCCTCGCCGGCAACGCCGAGACGCCGATCGCCGGGAGCGCCGACCGCGTAGACGACCGCATGGTGGTGTGCGCGCAGCTCGTCGAGGGTGACATCGGCGCCGATCTCGACGCCGAGGTGCATCCGCACCGCATCGGACCGGAACGCCGCCGAGAACCGGTCGGTGACCCCCTTCGTCTCGTGGTGATCCGGCGCGACGCCGTTGCGGATCAGACCCCACGGCGTGGGCAGGCGGTCGAAGATCTCGACCTCGACGTTGCCGTACCGGAGCAACTGCTCGGCCGCATAGCAGCCCGCCGGACCGGAACCGACGATCGCGACACGGAGCGTGCCGAGCTCCGCGGGCAGGCGGCGCGGCGCCGAGGGCGGGACGAGGAGGGAGTTGTCGAGCGGGTGCCTCTCGAAGTACGCGCGGTTGATGTCGGTGAACCGTTCCAGCGACGCCGGCAGGTCGAAATCGGAGTAGATCGCGTCCACCGGACAGGCCTCCGTGCACGCGCCGCAGTCGATGCAGGTGTCCGCGTCGATGTAGAGCATCTCGGTGGTGCCGAAATCGGGGTCGTCCGGCCGGGGACGGATGCAGTCGACCGGGCACTCGGGAACGCAACTGGCGTCGTTGCAGCAACGCTGCGTGATAACGAAGGTCATGGGAAATCCTGGGCATCTCGGAAGGATCAGCATCGCGACTCGAACGGCTGCGGTCCGCCTTCCACAACGGCGTACCGCGCTGCCTCACCAATCGCGAGAATGACGTTTCTGATATTGTAGAACATTGTTTTCACCCGAACAACGGACAAACCGGGCGCAAAGCCGTGCACCGATCACTGGTCGACGAGACCGCTGGAATCCGCTTCCGTTCCGGCCGTATCGATCTGGCGCCGACGCCCTCAGCTGGCGGACGCCAGACCCACATCGCCCGGACCACGACGCAGATCTGTCCAGATCGACTCCGTCACCCCCGCCGCTGCGACCGACTCCGACGCCGCGGCGAGGGCCCGACCCTTGAACGCCCGAGCGGCACCGCTGAGCCGATGCTCCCCCGGCCGGAACCACTCATCCAGATCCCCCGACCACGCCTCACCCCACATGCTGATGCTCATGTCACCTTGCTTCTCGAGGAGTCCCAGCAGACCACTTCGCACCCGCTCGTCGCTGACGAACAAGTCCACCGACACGGCCAGCTCGTGCGGATGCGGACCTGCCGGCGTCGCGAGCGCCGCATCCAGATCCAGTGTTCGAACACCGAGAATCTGAAACGGACGAAGATCCGGATGGTCGGCGACGACGGCCGTGACATCCCAACCCGAGGTCACCCGATCGAACATCCACCCACCGGCCAGTCGCACCACATCGCGCACACTCGGCCCGAACACCACCAGTCGCTTCCTGAGGCTGTGCTGACGGGCGTGCGCCGTCGACTGAGCCACCGAATGAACACGGTCGAGACCTCGTCGCGAGGTGACGATCGATCGAGCAGCCATCATGTCTCCGTTTCTCCGAGGAAGCGCGAGCCTTCAGCCACCGGCAGTAACCGGGTTACCGCAGGAAGGTAGCAAGGCGCCCCACCCGCGGCAAGGAAATCCACGAAGTTGGGGAACGCCGAGGCAAAGGGCGGGCCGCGCGGACCGTCACCGCGCCTCGGCGCCGCGAATGTGTCCTTGACCACATACCGGCGCTGGTGCTAAGCATGTGCCCAACAAATGCTGATCGAGTGCTCAGCATTGGGGGTTCGTAGACACTTCACAGGAGGCTGCGGTGACCGACTTCGAAACGATCGACTACTTCACGGATCCGTCCCTGGTACCGGATCCACACCCCTACTACGACCATCTGAGATCCAAATGTCCGGTGACGCGACTGCCGGTGTACAACGTGATCGCGGTGACCGGATACGAGGAGGCCGCCGAGATCTTCCGCGACGCGGACACCTTCTCCAACATCATCGCGCCGATCGGGCCGTTCCCCCCGCTGCCGTTCGAGCCGGAGGGCGACGACATCAGCGCCCAGATCGAGGCGCATCGCAGCGAGTTCCCGATGTCCGAGCACCTGGTCACCTTCGACCCGCCGCAGCACCAGCGCACCCGGTCGCTACTAGGAAAGCTGTTGACGCCGAGGAGGATCCAGGAGAACGAAGAATTCCTGTGGGGCCTGGCCGACCGGCAGATGGACGAGTTTCTCGCCAACGGCCGGTGCGAACTGATGAAGGAGTACGCACAGCCATTCGCGCTGCTGACGATCGCGGACCTGCTCGGTGTGCCGGTCGAGGACCGCGAAGCGTTCCGCATCCACCTCGGCGCGCAGAAGCCCGGCGCGATGAGCGAGGAAAACGCGCTCGCGCACAACCCGCTGGAGTTCCTCGACGGCAAGTTCAGCGCCTATCTCGAGGACCGCCGTAACTCCCCCCAGGGCGACGTCCTCACCAGCCTCGCCGAGTCCACCTACCCCGACGGCTCGATGCCTGAGGTGATCGAACTGGTCCGCCTGGCGACCTTCCTGTTCGGCGCCGGCCAGGACACCACCGCCCGGCTGATCACCGCCTCGCTGCAGAAGATCGGCGACGACCAGCAGTTGCAGAAGCAGTTGAGGGAGGACCGGTCCCGCATCCCGAATTTCGTCGAGGAGATGCTGCGGATGGAGGGCACCGTCAAGAGCGACTTCCGGCTGGCCCGCCGCACCACCACCGTCGCCGGGGTCGAGATCCCGGCCGGCACCACCGTGATGATCAATCCCGGTGCCGTGAACCGGGATCCGCGCCGCTTCGAGGATCCGCACGAGTTCGATGCCGACCGGCACAACGCCCGCGAGCACCTCGCCTTCGGCCGGGGCATCCACTCCTGCCCCGGTGGTCCGCTGAGCCGCACCGAAGCCCGCATCACGATCGAGCGCTTCCTCGACCGCACCGAGGACATCCGGATCTCCGAGGAGCACCACGGCCCCGCCGGCTCCCGCCGCTACACCTACGAACCGACCTACATTCTGCGTGGCCTGACCGAACTCCACCTCGAGTTCACGCCCGTTTCCTGATCCGCCCCACGAGAGGACCTCATGAGCACCGACAACACCGCGGCGGCCGGCCGCGTTGCCGTGATCACCGGCGGCGCTTCGGGTATCGGCCTGGCCGTCGCCCGTCACCTCGGGGAGGCCGGACACCCGGTCGCCCTGTTCGATCTACCCGGCGAGACCCTGCAGCAGGCCGCCGAGGGCCTCCGCGGCGACGGGATCACCGCACTGGCCTGCGAGGTGGACGTCACCGACCGCGGCGCCGTCGACAAGGCGATGGATCAGGTGCGCGGCGAGCTCGGACCCGTGCGCATCATGGTCACCAGCGCCGGCATCGAGACCACCGCGCCGTTCGGCGACATCGCCGCCGACGACTGGGAGCGGGTCCTCGCCGTCAACCTGACCGGCACGTTCCACAGTGTGCAGTCGGCGCTTCCGGACATGAAGGAGAGCGGTTGGGGCCGGATCGTCACGATCTCGTCCTCGAGCGCCCAGTCCGGCGCCCCCGACCGCGCGCACTACGTCGCATCCAAGGGTGGCGTCATCGCGCTGACCAAGGCGCTGTCGTTCGAGCTGGCACCGCTCGGCATCACCGCCAACACCATCCCGCCGTCGATCATCGACACCCCGATGGCGCGCGAAGGGGCGAAGCACGACGCGATGATCAACCTCGACGCACTGGCGTCGATGACGCCGGTCCGGCGGATCGGCACCCCGGACGACGTCGCCGCTGCCACCGCGTTCCTGTGCACGGACGCCGCCGGATTCATCACCGGCCAGGTCATCGGCGTCAACGGCGGCTGGTACCTCTGATGCGCGTCGTCGCCGACTTCGAGCGGTGCGAGGCCAACGCGATCTGCGTCGGGTTGGCCCCCGACATCTTCGACCTGAACAACGACGAAGAACTCTCGGTGGCGCCCGGACCGGTTCCCGCTCACCTCGAGCGGGCCGTCCGGGACTCCGTCAACCAGTGTCCCCGAGCGGCCCTTCGCGAGATCGGGTAGCACTGCGACCAACGGACACGAGAGCAGCTGAGCCACAACACGATGCGGGGCCTGCCGGACGACGATCGTCCGGCGGGCCCCGCACTTCGTGTTCATGCGCTGGGAGGCTCAGGCCCGGGTCGGCACCTCACCGTGCTCGCCGAGGCGCGGTGGCGGTCCGTACTCCGGCTCGAAACCCTCGACCCGGATGGGGCTTCCGATCAGTCTGAAGTCCCCGGCGCTCACCACGACCTCCGGCGTCTCCGCCAGCGCCTCCGGCAGCGTCCGCACCGCCGCCGCCGGAACCCCCAGCGGCCGCAGGCGTTTCTCCCAGCCGAGCGCGGTGTCGGCGGCCAGGGCGGCGGTCACCACGGCCAGCACCTCGTCCCTCCGCTGCGCGCGTTCGGCCATGGTGGGGAATCCGTCGATCCCGGCCTCCGCAGAGAACGACCGCCAGAACCCGTCGTGGGTGACGAACAGGGCCAGGTGACCCTCGGCGGTCGGAAACAGCTGCGCCGGAACATAGTAGGAATGCGCACCGTTGGCCATTCGCTTCGGTGTCGTTCCCTCGTTCAGGTATGCCGAAGCGCGGTAGTTCAGTTGGGACAGCATGACGTCGCGCAGCGACACGTCCACCTGCCCGCCGCGACCGGACACGATCTGTGCGAGCAGGCCGAGTGCGGTGGTGAGACCGGTGGAGTTGTCGGCCGCCGAGTAGCCGGGCAGCGTCGGCGGGCCGTCCGGGTCACCGGTCAGTGCGGCGACGCCGGTCTGCGCCTGGATGACGTAGTCGAATGCCGGGTCGTCGCCGGCGTCGAGTCCGTATCCGGTGAGGGCGACACAGACGATCTTCTCGTTCCACCGGCGCAGGGACCCGTAGTCGAGCCCGTACTTGCGGATCGCCGACGGCTTGAGGTTGACGATCAGGCCGTGCGACTGCGCGGCGAGTTCGCCGAGCCGGCGTTGTCCCTCGTCGGTGCCGAGGTCGAGGCAGATGCTTCGCTTGCCCCGATTGAGGCTGGCGAAGTAGGCGTCGCTCACCTGCCGGGAGAGATCGCCGGTCGGCGGCTCGATCTTGGTGACCTCGGCGCCGAGGTCGGCGAGCATCATGGTCGCGTACGGCCCGGCCAGGATGTGCCCCACCTCGAGGATCCTGATACCCGACAGCGGGCCCGCCGTCGTCATCGGAGGTCCTTGACCAACTCCGCCACCACTTCCCGGGTCCGGTACTTGGATGCGACGAGCTCGTCCCGGGTGTCACCGATCGGCAGCAACCGCATCGAGATGTCGGTGGCGCCCGCCTCCGCGTACCGACGGAAGCCGGCCATGATGGCCTCCTCGTCCCCCGCGATGCACAGGTCGCCGACGTCCCGGACATCCCCGTGGTCGAGCAGACGCTGGTAGTTCGGCGAGACCTCGGCCTCCGCGAGGATACGGTTCGCGCGTTCACGGGCGGTGTCGACCTCGGACGGCCGGCACAGGCACACCGGCAGCCCGGCGACGATGCGCGGCGCCGGGCGGCCGACGTCGGCGGCGGCCTTGGTGATCTTGGGCGCGATGTGGTCGGCGATCGCGCGGTCGTCCGCCATCCACAGCACGGTGCCGTCGGCGCGCTCACCGGCGATCTTGAGCATGACCGGCCCAAGGGCCGCGACGAACACCGGCATCGGGGCCACCGGCGGCAGGTCGAGCGGATTGTGCACGGCGAAGGTGCCGTTCTCGACGTCGACGCTGCCCGATCCCGCCAGCGCGGCGTTCAGGACCTCGAGGTAGTCGCGGGTGTACCCCGCCGGCTTCTCGTAGGGCAGGCCGAGCATGTCCTGCACGATCCAATGGTGCGAGGGCCCGACGCCGAGGGACAGCCGGCCACCGATGGCGGCGTGCACGGACAGCGCCTGACGCGCCAGCGCGATCGGGTGCTGCGCCTGCAACGGCACCACCGCGGTTCCGATCTCGATCGTCGAGGTCCGTGCACCCATCAGCGCGACGGCCGTCAACGCGTCGAAATCGTTGGGCACCTGCGGCACCCACACCGTGTCCAACCCCGCGGATTCCGCCCACTCCACGTCGGCCATCATCCGGGCGACCTTGCGCGCGGAGTCCCCCCGCTCCGGCCCGACCATCACACCGATCCGCACGTTACCTCCAGGTTTGACGAGATGAATTGTCTTGCACTGCGCGAAACCACCCTGACCGAATGTGGGATTCGGTCACGTGAACCGACCGAATCCCACATTCGGTCAGGACGGGGACGGGGACCCGGTGAGCTTGCGCACCTCGGTCACCAGCACGTCCAGCGGCGTGCTGGTCGGGAACACCGCGGCCGCACCCGCCTCGAGCAGACGCGGGACGTCGGCCTGCGGGATAGTGCCGCCGACGATCACGTCGATGTCTCCGGCGTCGGCCGCCCGCAACGCGTCGACGACCCGGGTGGTCAGTGCCACGTGCGCACCCGAGAGGATGCTCAGGCCGACGACCGCGACGTCCTCCTGCAGCGCGATCGAGACGATGTCCTCGACCCGCTGGCGGATGCCGGTGTAGATCACCTCGAATCCGGCGTCGCGCAACGCGCGAGCGACGATCTTGGCGCCGCGGTCGTGACCGTCGAGTCCGGGCTTGGCGACGAGAATGCGCGCGGTCATCAGAACACCACCGGCTGCACGAACTCGCCCCACACGGCCTTGAGCGCGGACACCATCTCGCCGACGGTGCAATACGCGTTGGCGCAGTCGATCAGGGAATGCATCAGATTGTCGGTTCCTTCCGCGGCGCGGGACAGGGCGGCGAGGCTGGAGCGGACCGCCTCGGGGTCGCGTTCGGCCTTGACTTTCGCGAGCCGCTTGAGCTGCAGTTCGCGGCCCTCGGCGTCGAGCTCGTACGTTCCGATCTCGGGTGCGGGCTCGTTCGAGGTGAACTTGTTGACACCGACGACCGGGCGCTCGCCGGCCTCGATCTCCTGGTGCAGCTTGTACGCCTCGTCGGCGATCAGGCCCTGCAGGTAGCCGTCCTCGATCGCACGGACCATGCCGCCGTGCTGTTCGAGGTCGGCCATGATCTCGATGATCCTGGCCTCGGTGGCGTCGGTGAGCGCTTCGACGAAGTAGGAGCCGCCGAGCGGGTCGGCGACACGCGTCACGCCGGTCTCGTACGCGAGGATCTGCTGGGTGCGCAGCGCCAGGGTTGCCGACTCCTCGCTGGGCAGCGCGAACGGCTCGTCCCAGGCGGCGGTGAACATCGACTGCACGCCGCCGAGCACGGAGGCCATCGACTCGTAGGCGACACGGACCAGGTTGTTCTGGGCCTGCGGCGCATACAGCGAGGCGCCGCCCGCGACACAGCCGAACCGGAACATCGACGCCTTCTCGGTGGTCGCGCCGTACCGCTCGCGCACGATGGTCGCCCAACGCCGCCGTCCCGCACGATATTTGGCGATCTCCTCGAAGAAGTCGCCGTGCGTGTAGAAGAAGAAGGAGATCTGGGGCGCGAACTCGTCGATCGTCATCCGGCCGCGCTCGACCACGGTGTCGCAGTAGGTGACGCCGTCCGCGAGGGTGAAGGACATCTCCTGCACCGCGTTGGCCCCGGCGTCACGGAAGTGTGCTCCGGCCACGGAGATCGCGTTGAACCGGGGCACCTCGGCCGCACAGAACTCGATGGTGTCCGCGATCAGGCGCAGCGAGGGCTCCGGCGGCCAGATCCAGGTGCCGCGAGAGGCGTATTCCTTGAGGATGTCGTTCTGAATGGTGCCCGTCAGCTTCTCGCGCGGCACGCCCTTGCGTTCGGCGGCGGCGACGTAGAAGGCGAGCAGGATCGCGGCGGTCCCGTTGATCGTGAAGCTGGTGCTGATCTTGTCCAGCGGGATCCCGTCGAACAGCACCTCGGCGTCGGCGAGCGTGTCGACGGCGACCCCGACCCGGCCGACCTCCTCGCTGACCTCGGGGTCGTCGGAGTCGTAGCCGCACTGCGTCGGCAGGTCCAGCGCCACCGACAGCCCGGTACCGCCCTGTTCGAGGAGGTAGCGGTAGCGGCGATTGGACTCCTCGGCGGTGCCGAAGCCGGAGTACTGCCGGAAGGTCCACAGGCGGCCGCGGTAGCCGGACGAGAAGTTGCCGCGAGTGAAGGGGAACTGGCCCGGGGCAGGCGGGTCGACACCGGTGTCGGTCGGCCCGTAGACCGCCTCCAGCGGGATGCCCGACGAGGTCTCAACGTTGTCAGTCACGGCGACAACGATACTTGCAGAAAATGAGAATGCCAATATCATCACCGAGAATAGACTGATCAGACCTTGACGGGAGAACGATGTCCAGCCGAGAGAACACCCTCACCGACCGCACCATGGTCATTTCCGGGGCCAGCCGCGGAATCGGCCTGGCCATCGCGGTGGCCGCGGGCAGGCAGGGCGCGAACGTGGTGCTGCTGGCCAAGACGGCGGAGCCGCACCCGCGGCTGCAGGGCACCGTCCACACCGCGGTCGCCGAGATCGAGGCCGCGGGCGGCAAGGCGGTCGCGGTGGTCGGCGACGTCCGCAACGAGGAGGACGTGGCGCGCACCGCGGCAACCGCCGTGGAACGGTTCGGCGGCATCGACATCTGCGTCAACAACGCCAGCGCGATCGCCCTGGAACCGACCGAGCAGCTCTCGGGCAAGAAGTACGACCTGATGCAGGACATCAACTGCAAGGGCACGTTCCTTCTCACCCAGGCGTGCCTGCCGCACCTGCGCGCATCGTCCAACCCGCACGTGCTCACCATCGCCCCGCCGGTGAACATGAACCCGCGATGGCTCGGCGCGCACCCCGCCTACACGCTGTCCAAGTACGGAATGACCTTGCTGTCGTTGGGTTTTGCCGACGAGTTCGCCGACGCCGGCATCGCCGCGAACTGCCTGTGGCCGCAGACCTACATCGCCACCTCCGCCGTCGCGAACATGGTCGACGGCGAGAACCTGCTCTCCTCGTCGCGGTCCCCGGAGATCATGGCGGACGCCGCGGTCGAGATCGTCTCCCGGCCCGCGCGCACGACGACCGGCAACTGCTACATCGACGCCGACGTGCTCACCGAGTCCGGGGTCGCCGACCTGTCCCGCTACGGCGGCGGCGACCAGCCGCAGCTGGACCTGTTCCTCGACTGACCCGTTCCCCAGGGGAGGTAGCCGTGTACATCTGCCTGTGCCACGCCATCACGCACCACACGGTCGACGAGGCCGTCTCCCGCGGCGCACGCACCTCGAAGGAGGTCGCGGCCGCATGCGGCGCGGGCTCGGACTGCGGACGGTGCCGCCGCACGGTGCAGGCGATCATCGCCGCGGCGGCGGGCGGAGCCACCGGGCCGGCGGCGGACGCGGGGGCGACCATCGCCACCACGCATGCCCGGCGGCATCACGCCCCCGCACGGTGACCCTGCTCGGTGACCCTGCTCGGTGGCGCCCTCCCGAACGGAGGGCGCCACCGAGATCACCCGCCTCGACGGATCACTTGCCCTTGGCGAGGACTCGATCCGCGGCCTCCCAGTGCGCGTCCGCCACCCACAACCGGGCGAACGCCGCGACCGCCTCGGACTCGGAGGCGCCACCGACCACCTGCTTGATCGCGCCGGACGACGGGTTGGCCAGCGACCTCGCCAGCGTGCGCCAACCGTCGGCGAACGACTCGCGCGGGAGCACCCGGTCCACCAGACCGACGCTCTGAGCTTCGTCGGCACCGAGGACGGCCCCGGACCCGGCCAGCATCAGCGCGCGACCGCGACCGACCAGGGCGGCGAGCCTCTCGGCGCCACCCCAGGCGGGCATGATGGCCAGGCTCACCTGGTTGAAGCCGATCTTGATGTCGTCCGCGGCGACCCGGATGTCGGCGGCGACGGCGACCTCGGCACCACCGCCGAGGGCGTGGCCGTTCAGCGCCGCGACCACCGGGGCCGGGAAGTTCGCGATCCGGTCGCAGATCGACCGCATCCGCCACGCCATGTCCGCGGCCTGCTCCTCGGTCCGCAGCCTGCTCAGCTCCTTGAGGTCACCACCCGACACGAAGGCCCGGTCGCCCCCGCCGGTGACGACCAGGGCCTGCGCGCCCGCCGCCTCGTCGAGCGCCTTGTCCAACTGGTCCATGGTTTCCGGCGCGATGGCGTTGCGGGCGTGCGGACGGTCGATGGTGATGACCGCCAGCCCCTCGTCGAATTCGAGGTCGACCATCTTTCATTCTCCCAACTGATATTGGCATTCTCTTGCTACGAGAATAATCTATCCGCAGTTGACGGAACATCGGCCGGACCGACCCCGCCGGCACGATGCCCGGGTGCGGCGCCGACATAGGCATTGGAGCTCGCCACATGCGGAACATCCCCAGCGAACTGGTCACCCGTTACGAGTCGGAGGGGTGGTGGACCAAGGACACGATCGGCGATCTGCTCACCCGCGGCCTGGACGCGGCGCCCGACACCGAGTTCCGCGTCCACTCCGCGGTCCGCCCGTACACCGGCACGTTCCGCGACGTCGAGCTCGTCGCCCGCCGCCTCGCCGCCGGCCTGCGCGAGCGCGGCGTCGGCCCCGGCGACATCGTCGCCTTCCAGCTGCCGAACTGGATGGAGGCGGCGGCGGTGTTCTGGGCGTCGTCCTTCCTCGGCGCGGCGGTGGTACCCATCGTGCACTTCTACGGCCGACGCGAACTCGAGTTCATCCTGGGAGACACGAAGCCGAAGGTCTTCGTCACCACCGAGAATTTCGGCCGCACCGAGGTGCACGAAGACCTCTGCGCGACAGTGCCGATCGTCGGCGTGGTCGGCTCCAACATTTCCCGAGGCTCCGCCCGAGGTGACAACTTCGACGACCTGCTCGCCACCGAGCCGATGCTCGGGCTGCTCCCGGTCGATGCGGCGGAGCCGGCGCTGATCGCGTTCACCTCCGGGACGACCAGCACTCCCAAGGGTGTGGTGCACAGCCACCAGACACTCGGCCACGAGACCCGTCAGCTCTCCGACCTATACCCGCCGGACCGCGGCCATCAACTCACCGCGGCTCCGGTCGGGCACTTCATCGGCATGGTGAACGCCTTCCTGATCCCGGTGCTCGACGGCACCGCCGTCAATCTCACCGACGTCTGGGACCCGGCACAGGCGCTGGCCCTGATGCGTAGCGACGGACTGACCGTCGGCGGCGGCGCCACCTACTTCGTCACCAGCCTGCTCGACCACCCGGACTTCACCCCCGAGCACCTGCCGTTCATGCGGTACGCCGGCCTCGGCGGGTCGTCGGTGCCCGCGGCCGTGACCACCCGACTGGAGGATCTCGGTATCACGGTGTTCCGCTCCTACGGCAGCACCGAGCACCCGTCGATCACCGGGTCCCGGCACACCGCCCCGACCGACAAGCGGCTGTTCACCGACGGCGACGCGCTGTCCGGGGTGGAGATCCGTCTCGCCGAGGACGGCGAGATCCTCAGTCGCGGACCGGAACTGTGCATGGGGTACACCGATCCGGAGCTGACCGCGAAGGTCTTCGACGAGGACGGCTGGTATCACACCGGCGACATCGGAGTGCTGGACGAGGACGGTTACCTGACGATCACGGATCGCAAGTCCGACATCATCATTCGCGGCGGCGAGAACATCAGCGCGCTCGAGGTCGAGGAGGTGTTGCTCACCGTGCCCGGCGTCGCCGAGGCGGTGGTGGTGGCCGTTCCGGACGCCCGACTCGGAGAACGCGCGGCGGCCGTCGTCCGAATGCGCCCCGGAAGCGAAGCCCCCTCGATGGACGGCCTGCGCACGCACTTCGACCGGGCCGGACTGGCCAAGCAGAAGTGGCCCGAGGAGTTGCACCAGGTAGACGACTTCCCCCGCACCGCAAGCGGCAAGATCCAGAAGTTCGTCGTCCGGAACGATATTGCGACACTCAAGTAGAGAGAATAGTATTCTCATAAATCGAGAAGGAGGATCACATGCCTGCGAGCAAGCTGCCCTACCCGTTGTTCGACGCCGACAACCACCTCTACGAGACCGAGGAGGCCCTGACGAAATACCTCCCGGAGAAGTACAAGAACGCCATCAGGTACGTGCAGGTCGACGGCCGGACGAAGATCGCCATCAACGGGCAGATCAGCGAGTACATCCCGAACCCGACGTTCGAGGTGGTGGCCCGGCCCGGCGCGATGGAGGAGTACTTCAAGAACGGCAATCCCGAGGGCAAGAGCCGGCGGGAGATCTTCGGCGACTCGATGAAGGCCATCCCGGCCTTCCGCGACCCCGCGGCCCGCCTGGAACTCATGGACGAACTCAAGGTCGACCGCACCCTGATGTTCCCAACACTCGCCAGCGTGGTCGAGGAGCGCATGCGTCACGATCCCGAACTGATCCACGCGGTCACCCACGCTCTCAACGAATGGCTGTACGACACCTGGTCTTTCAACTACAAGGACCGGATCTTCACCACCCCGGTGATCAGTCTGCCGATCCTCGACAAGGCGATCGAGGAGCTCGAGTGGGTCGCCGAGCGCGGCGCCCGCGCCGTTCTCATCCGCCCCGCCCCGGTTCCCGGGTTCAAGGGCCCGCGGTCCTTCGCGTTGCCCGAGTTCGACCCGTTCTGGAAGCGCGTCGTCGAACTCGACATCCTGGTCGCGATGCACTCCTCGGACAGCGGTTACGCCCGCTACACCGCCGAATGGGACGGCAGCGACACCGAGATGCTGCCCTTCCAGACCAACACCTTCAGCATGATCAACGAGTGGCGTCCGGTGCAGGACACCGTGGCCTCCTGGGTCTGCCACGGCGCCCTGTTCCGCTTCCCGGACCTCAAGATCGCCGTCATCGAGTCCGGCGCCAGCTGGCTGCCGCCGCTGCTCGACTCGCTCGCCGACACCTTCAAGAAGGCCCCCGAGGGCTTCGGCATGCAGGACCCCGTCGAGGCGATCAAGCGCAGCATCCACGTCAGCCCGTTCTACGAGGAGGGCGTCGCCGACCTGATCGAACTGGTCGGCGTCGACCGTGTGCTGTTCGGATCCGACTACCCGCACCCCGAGGGGCTCGCCCAGCCGACCCACTTCGCGGACATGCTCGACCACCTCCCCGCGGAGGACCAGGCAAAGATCATGGGCGGCAACCTCGCGAGGTTGATGTCCCTATGACCTGGAAGACCATCCCCGAGATGGTCCTGAGCGTCGGCGATCGCTTCGGTTCTGCCGAAGCGATCGTCGACGGGCAGACGCGGATCACCTTCAGCGAACTGACCGACCGGATCCGCCGCGCCGCAGGATCATTCGCCGACGCAGGCATTCGCAAGGGCGACCGGGTCGCCCTGTGGGCACCCAATTCCGCCGAGTGGATCGTCGCCGCCTTCGGCCTGCTCACCGCCGGCGGTGTCCTGGTACCGGTGAACACCCGGTACCGCACGGAGGAGGCCACCGACATCGTGCGGCGCAGCGGCGCGAAACTGGTCCTCACCCAGAAGGGCTTCCTCGGACTCGACCACACCGTCGACGCCGATGTCCCGGTGATCGACCTGAAGTCCGACTTCCTCTCCGCCGGTGAGCACTTCGAGTGCGAGATCGACGGCGATGACATCGCCGACATCATGTACACCTCCGGCACCACCGGCCGCCCCAAGGGCGTGATGATGAACCACCGTCAGACCCTGCGGATGTTCGCCGAGTGGTGCGACCTGGCCGACCTGCGTCAGGGTGACCGGTACCTGGTGGTCAACCCGTTCTTCCACATGTTCGGCTACAAGGCCGGGCTGATCGCCTCGATGATTCGCGGCGCCACCGTCTACCCGGTGCCGGTTCTCGACGTCGACGAGGTGCTGGATCTGGTGGAGCGCGAACGCATCACGATGCTTCCCGGACCTCCGACGCTGTACCAGTCGCTGCTCGCCGCGGATCGCAGTCGTGACCTGTCGTCCCTGCGCGCGGCGGTCACCGGTTCCGCGGACATCCCGGTCGAACTGATCCGGCGGGTCCGCGAGGAGCTGCCGTTCCAGACGATCATGACCGGCTACGGGCTCAGCGAGGGCGGCACCGCCACCGCGTCCCGCCCCGGCGACACGTTCGAACAGATCGCGACGACCGTCGGAACACCCTGTGACGGAATCGAAGTCCACATCGCCGACGACGGCGAGGTGCTGATTCGTGGCTACAACGTCATGCAGGGCTACCTCGACGACCCGGCGGCCACAGCGGAGGCGATCGACGCGGACGGGTGGCTGCACACCGGCGACCTGGGCAGCCTGGACGACGGCGGGCGGCTCCGCATCGTCGGCCGCAAGAAGGACATGTTCATCGTGGGCGGGTTCAACGCCTACCCTGCGGAGATCGAGGGTTTCCTGCTCGAGCACCCCGACGTCGACCAGGTCGCGGTCATCGGCGTCCCGGACGAGCGGCTGGGGCAGGTCGGCAAGGCGTTCGTCGTGCCGAAACGTCCCGTCTCGGCCGATGATCTGATCGCCTGGAGTCGCGAGCGGATGGCCGGCTTCAAGGCACCACGGTTCGTCGAATTCCTCGACGCACTACCGCTGAACGCCACCGGCAAGGTGGTCAAGGACCTGCTGCGCTGAACGGCGCCGGGCGGGCCCGACGCCCGCCCGGCCCACAACCTGAAGGGGGTACACATGACCAACGACGTCGCGATGCTCGCACATGCCCTGAAATGGCGGCACTGGAACGGCGGGGACGACGAGGACATCTTCGTCGAGTTCGGGGTGTCCGCGCAGCAGTACTACCACCGGGTCCGCCGGATGCTCACCGACCCGCGCGGGCACAGCCTCGAGCCGTCCCTCGTCGTCGAACTGATGACGCTGTGCAACAACCGGATCACCCCACCCGCCGCACACGCCAGCTGAGCGGCCTGCCCTTCCGCCCGTCCCTCGGGGCCGTTCCGGGCGGGAACGAACCACAGGAGAATCGATGAGTGAGCGGGTCGCCGGCAAGGTGGCACTGATAACGGGCGCCGCACGCGGACAGGGGCGGGCACACGCAGTCCGACTGGCGGAGGAGGGGGCGGACGTCGTCGTCGTCGACGTCTGCGCGCCGCTTCCGGACAGCGTGCGCTATCCGCCGGCGACCGTCGAGGACCTCGAGGAGACCGTTCGCCTGGTGGAGAAGACCGGGCAGCGAGCGGTTTCGGGAGTGGTCGACGTCCGGAATCTGGACGAACTGCGCTCGATCGTCGACGGCGCCGTCTCGCAGCTGGGACGGTTGGACATCGTCGTGGCCAATGCGGGCATCTGCGTCGCGGCACCCTGGTCCGAGGTCACCCCGCAGATGTACGAGGACGTGGTCGGCACGAACGTCACCGGCGTCTGGAACACCATGATGGTGGGTGCACCGCATCTCGTCACCGCGGGTGGCGGATCGATCATCCTGGTCAGCTCCGCCGCCGGGCTCAAGGCGCAGCCGTTCATGGTTCCGTACACCACAAGCAAGTGGGCGGTGCGCGGCATGGCGAAGGCCTTCGCTGCGGAACTGGCCCGACACCACATCCGGGTCAACAGCCTGCACCCGACCGGAGTGAACACCCCGATGGTCACCGAGGTCGGGCCGGCGATCGCCCAGGCACTCCCCGACAACGCCCGGCTCGGCCCGATGATGATGAACATGATGCCGGTCGACATCACCGAACCCGAAGACGTCTCCGGCACCGTGCTCTTCCTCGCCTCGGACGACTCGAAGTACATGACCGCCCACGAACTCGCACCGGACGCCGGTGTCACCGAGTTCTGACGCCCGAGGAGAAGACGAACTTGGACAACGACATTCGCGATCGGCAGGAGATCGAGAACCTGCTGTACCGATACGCCCGGGCGGTGGACACAGATGACTGGGAGGGCTACGTCGACGTCTTCACCGAGGACGCCGTCCTCGACTACAGCTCGGCCGGCTACCCGCCGGGTGACCGACACCAGATGGCGGCCGTGTTCGGGTCGACCCTGTCCGTGCTGACGATGAAGCAGCACTTCGTGACGAACGTCCAGGTCGAGCTCGACGGCGACCGGGCAAAGGTGACCGCGATGTTCGTCAACCCCATGCAGTTCCCGGGACTCGACGGGCTCAGCATCTGCGGTGGCAACTACCACCACACCGTGGTGCGGACCCCGGACGGCTGGCGCAGCGAGCGCCTCGTCGAGGAGAACCTCTGGTTCGTCAACCGGCCGCCCCGGCCGGCCGCAACGGCGGGGGCCGCGAGCAGCGCGTGAGCGCGGCAGTGGTGATTCCGGGTCCAGGACACAGAACAGGAAGCCAAACCTCCCATGACCGATTTCGCCGACTTCGACACGCTGCGCACCGCCGTGGGCACCACGGTGGGTACCAGTGACTGGATCACGGTCGATCAGCACCGCATCGACGGCTTCGCCGACGCGACCGACGATCACCAGTGGATCCACGTCGACACCGATCGGGCAATCGACGGACCGTACGGCGGGACCATCGCCCACGGCTTCCTCACGCTGTCGCTGTTGGCCCCGATCACCCAGCAGGTGATGACCGTCAGCTGCGCGCGGATGGCGCTCAACTACGGACTCGGCAAGGTCCGGTTCATCTCGCCCGTCCCGGTGGGCAGCCGCGTCCGTGGCACGGTCGAGCTCACCGACGTCGCCGATGTCGCGGGCGGCATCCAGGTCACCCGCACCGTCACGATCACCGCCGAGGGCGCCGAGAAACCTGCCTGCGTCGCGGAGAATCTGGTGCGCTACCTGTCGTGACCCGTACCGCCTGCACCGCCGGCACCGGGTCCTGAATCCACCGCGAGATTCAGGACCGGGTGCCGAGTCGTTCTCAGCGCGTGACTACTTGAGGTTGCTCCCCGCGTCGACGGTGAGGGGAAGGCCCGTGACGTAGCGGGATTCGTCGGAAGCGAGGAACAGCACGGCGTTGCTGATGTCCTCGGGTTCCACCCAGCCGACCGGCAGTACGTGCATGAGCTGTGCGACGACCTTGAGGTCCTCCGGTCCAGGATTCTCGAGGTCGGGGCGGAACATCTTCATCGCCCCCTCGTTCATGAACATCGGGGTGTTCACGTTCGTGGGGTGGACGGTGTTGACCCGAATCGAGTGCTGTCCCAGTTCGACCGCGAACGTGCGCATCAGTCCGACCACGCCGTGCTTCGCGGCGATGTACGGGCCCATGTTCGGGTAGGCCTTCAGCCCGCCGACCGAGCTCGTCAGGACGATCGATCCGCCGTTTCCTGCCGCGATCATGTGAGGGACACCGGATTTCACCGACTTCCAGACGCCGGAGAGGTTGATGTCGAGCATCTCCTGCCAGTCGAACTCGTCGGTCTGGTCGAGGGTGACACCACCCGTCCCGATCCCGGCGTTGGCGACGATGATGTCGAGCCGACCCAACTGTTCGACTCCGTTGTCGACGGCCACCTTCAGGGCGTCGAAATCACGCACATCGACCTCCGCCGCCACGATGCGACGGCCCAGACCCTTGACCAGCTCCACGGTTTCGGCCAGATCATTCGGTCCGGACGGCTCGATCTGCGCGTTCTCCCTGATCGGTCCGCAGATGTCGATCGCGATGATGTCCGCGCCCTCCTGCGCCAGCCGTACCGCGTGACTGCGCCCCTGACCGCGGGCCGCACCCGTGACGAACGCGACCTTGCCTTCAACTCTCCCTGCCATGACTTGCCTCTCTCGTCGCGCTTCGGGCGACTGCCCGAAGCGGTGTTGCCGGATTGCCTCTAACGGGTCGGGCTGAACTCGATGTGGAGTTCGGTGAGTCCGCGCAACAGGAAGGTGGGCTCGTACGCGTACCGACGGTCGTCCGTCGGTCCGTGCGCGCTCTCGCTGATGCCGATGTCGCTCATCCTGTCGAGCAGCCGGTTCAGGGTCACGTGACCTTCCACGCGGGCGAGCGGCGCGCCGGCACACGTGTGCAGCCCCCGCCCGAACGCGACGTGATCGTGTGCGTTCTTCCTGTCGAGCCGGAACTCGTTCGGGTCGTCGAACTTGCGCGGATCGCGGTTGGCGGCAGCGAGACCCAGCATCACGACCGTCCCGGCCGGGATGTCGAGATCGCCGATTCTGGTGGACTTGCGGGCGAGGCGGAAGTCGACCTTCGTCGGGCTGTCGAAGCGCAACGACTCCTCGATGAAAGCCCGGATGAGACTGCGATCCTCACGCAGGATCTGCTGGTACTCCGGCCGCTCACCGAGGACCCGCAGCGCCGAGCTGAGGAGCTTCGTCACCGTTTCCTGTCCGGCCGCGAACAGGAAGGTCGCCGGCCGCACCACCTCGAGGAGTGCGGGAGTCGATCCGTCCGGATACGTGGCCGAGGCCAGGCCGCTGAGAATGTCGCCGCGGGGTTCACGCCTGCGTTCTGCGATGTAACCGCCGAAACGCTCGTCCAGGTATTCCAGCGGGTTGATCCCGACCGGCTCGTGATCGAGCGCTCCGACGCGGGCACCGGGTCGTGCGTCGGCACCCAGTGCCTGGCGGAACTCCTCGCGGTCCTCCTCGGGGACGCCGAGCAGGTCCGTGATCGCCAGGGTGGCGAACGGTTTCGCGTACTCGCCGAGAAACTCGCAGCGACCGTTGTCGATGAATTCGTCGAACTGGCGGTCCGCCAGGGTCCACAGGAATTCCTCGTTCTCCTGCAGTCGTTTCGGTGTCAGCATCCGCCCCAGCAGCGACCGGGCCTTCGTGTGATCGGGGGGATCCATCGTGACGATGTGCTCGAAGATCGGGAACTGGTGGCGGTGGGCTTCGATCTGAGCGGTGATGTCGTCACCCTCGGGCACGAACGGCAGCGGGGGAAACGGTCCGCCGATCGCGTTGACGGCCGAGAGGGCTTCGGTGTTCTTGAACCCCTCGATCACCTCGTCGTGGCCGGTGACGACAACCACGCCGTGGTGCGGCTCACGGAAGACGGGGTTCCGGCCCCGGAGGTGGTCGAAGTACTCGAAGGGATTCTGCGCGACCTCTCCGTCGGAGAAGTAGTCGACTGATGCGAGATCGGTCATGGGATCACTGGCCTTTCGGGTGAACGAGGTGAGGTGGCAGGTGGGTCCTCCAAGAAACTGACGGCCTGGCGCGGGCAGGCGCTGACCGCCGACCGCGCCTTGGGCCACAACGCTTCCGGCGGACTCTCGTCGCAGACGGCAACGTCGTCGTCGGCGAGAGTGAAGATCTCGGGCGCGATCTCGACGCACAGTGCATGCGCCTCGCACAGGTCGCGATCGACGTGTAGGCGCTTCGGTGATCCCGTCATCGGGCGCTCCCCAGGGTGAATTCGGTCTCGAGCGGCGGGGCGGACATTCACCCCACGGCCGCCGCTGGAGGTACTGTGAGTAACCGTGTTACCGGGAGCACGGTAACTCTGTTACTCACCGACGGCAAGGAAATTCGCAAAAATGGAGAACTCCGATGTTGTGGATGGGGTGGACCCGACTCGAGACCGACTCCTCGACACCGTCGTCGACCTACTCGAGAACGAGGGATACGACGCGGTCCAGCTGCGTGAGGTCGCACGCCGCGCCCGCACGTCTCTGTCGACCATCTACAAGCGGTACGCAACCCGGGACGAGCTGATCCTCGCCGCGATCGAACGCTGGATGGCGGGGAACCACTCCGGGCTCGTCACCAAGCCGCGCGACCCGAACGAGCCGCTGCACCCGGCGATGATGCGCGTGATCCGGGCCATCTTCGAACCGTGGGAACAACACCCGGCGATGCTCTTCGCGTACTTCCGTGTGAGTGCCGCGCCCGGCGGCGAGGGCTTCGCCGTGCGTAGCTTCGATGCCGTCGTGCCGGTCGGCATGGCGGTCCTGTCCGACGTGGACCCCGACTTCGTCGCCGACCTGGAATCGATCCTCTCGAGCGTCGTCTACGGCCTGGTGGGGCGCTGCCGCGACGGGTTGATCGAGGTCACCGACATCATGCCGACGATCGACCGCACCGTCTTCTGGCTGACCACCGGCTATCAGGCATCGCTTCGGGACCCGTCACTGCCTGCGCCGCCTCGACGCGAATGATCACGGCAGCAAGCCTCGCCGCCGCGCCTCGAACACCGCCTCCTGCCGACTGCCCACCTCGAGCTTGGCCATCAGGGTGCGCATGTAGGTCTTCACGGTTTCCACACTGAGGGAAAGCCTCTCGGCGATCTCGGCGTTGCGGCAACCGAGCGCGACGTGCGAGAGCAGGTCGAATTCCCGGGGAGACAACCTGATCGAGTCGTCTGCCGTGACGGGCGTGGTGAGCGATCGGAGCGAGGCCTCCACCTCGCGCAGCTGCGCGGCCACCGTCTCGTCGCCGACCCGGTCGGCGAGCTCGTGCAGGGCCAGATAGCTCTCGGTGATCCGTTCCGACTCCGACGTTGTGCGGGGGGCCCGGGGCACCACGTTCGCGAGCAGCGCGACCCGCCGGTCCACCTCGTCACGGATCTCGATCTCACGCGCCAACCGCGACGCGGCCCTCAGCACCGGGTCGGTCATGGCGTCCCCGATCGGCCGCCGGGTCCGCAGCCCGCCGTACAGGGCGGCCCGCGTGACGCCGCGCACGACCACCGGCACCGCCAGCAGCGATTCGATGCCCTCCCCGGCGACCTGCACGTCGTACTCGTGGGTGATGTGGTCGGAGTCGAAGTAGTCCGGAGCGGCCTCGGGCCGCTGTTCGGCGACCGCCCGACCGCCGAGACCGCAGCGGAAGTCGATGGTCAACCCGCGCAGGATCGAGCTGCGGGTGCCCGCGAACCCGGACAACAGCATCGCGCCCTCGGCGACGGCACCACCGAACAGGACCGGGAACGCGCTCGACGTGCTCAGTGCCCGCAGCTCGGCGCGCAGCGCGTCCTCGTCGCTCGGCCGCAGCACCTCGTTCGTTCTCGTCGTCTCTGTCATCGCCTACCCACTTCGTAGGGTAGCGGCCCACCCGCAGTGGCCCCTACCGTCGGGGGGAACGCCTGTAAGCCCCGTCACACCCGACGGGCACCGTCCGGACCTGGAGAAAACCGCCCATGACCGCCGTACTCGCCCCCAACCACTCCCAGCTCAGCCCGCTGCGTTTCCTGGAGCGCTCGGCGGCGGTGTTCCCCGACCGCACCGCGATCATCCACGGCGACCGCCGCTACAGCTACCGCGAGTTCGGCGACGAGGTGCAGCGGCTGGCGCGGGTGCTGCGGGCCCGCATCACCCCCGGCGACCGGATCGCGTACCTGTGCCCCAACACCCCCGAGATGTTGATGGCGCACTTCGCGGTGCCACTCGCCGGCGGTGTGCTGATCGCGTTGAACTCGCGCCTGGCGGGCCCGGAACTGGAGTACATCCTCGATCACTCCGGGGCCTCGATCCTCTTCGTGGACTCCGAACTGCTCGGCTCCGCCGCCACCATCCGGGAGGCGGTGCCGACGGTGCGCGAGATCGTCGAGATCCCCGACTCCACGAACATCGTCGACGAGCCCGTCGCCGGCGTCGCGACCACCACGTACGCCGAACTGCTGGCCACCGCGGTCGACGGCGCCGAACTGCCGTGGGCGGTGGACGACGAGCTGTCCCCGATCGCGATCAACTACACCTCCGGCACCACCGGAAAGCCCAAGGGCGTCATGTACTCCCATCGCGGCGCCTACCTCAATTCGTTCGGTGAGACCTTCCACAACGGGTTCACCGGGGACTCGAAGTACCTGTGGACGCTGCCGATGTTCCACTGCAACGGCTGGTGCACACCCTGGGCGGTCACCGCGGCCGGCGGCACCCACGTGTGCCTGCGGGCGGTACGCGCGGACGCGATCTGGGACGCGATCGACACCCTCGGGATCACCAACCTGTGCGGCGCCCCGACCGTCTGCTCGATCATCGCCGACGCCGAGCAGGCGCACCCGCTGGCGCACCCGATGCGCATCACCACCGCAGGCGCCCCGCCGTCGCCGACGATCATCGGCAAGCTCGAGGCGCTCGGCGTCACCGTCGTACACGTGTACGGGCTGACCGAGGTGTACGGGCCGTACACGATCTGCGAGCCGCAGGAGTCGTGGGCGGCCCTGGATCCGGCGGAGCGGGCGGTGCTGATCTCCCGGCAGGGCGTCGGCATGCTGCAGGCCGAGACCGCGCGGGTGGTGGACCCCCAGATGAACGACGTGCCCGCCGACGGGGTGAGCCTCGGCGAGATCGTGCTGCGCGGCAACAACGTGATGCTGGGCTATTACCGGGACGAGAAGGCCACCGCGGAGGCGTTCGCCGGTGGCTGGTTCCACACCGGCGACCTCGGCGTCATGCACCCGGACGGGTACATCCAGCTCAAGGACCGCGCGAAGGACATCATCATCTCCGGCGGCGAGAACATCTCCACCGTCGAGGTCGAGCAGGCGATCGTCTCCCACCCGGCCGTCGCGGACGTCGCGGTGATCGGCGTCCCGGACGACAAGTGGGGGGAGCGCCCGAAGGCGTTCGTGCTGCTCCGGCCGGGTGCGGAGCTCACGGCGGAGGAGTTGATCGCACACACCCGGAGCCTGCTCGCCGGGTACAAGGTGCCGCGTGACATCGCGTTCGCGTCGGACCTGCCGCGCACCCCCACCGGCAAGATCCGCAAGAACGAGCTGCGGGCGGGCGGAAGCCCGGTTACCGGCGCGTAGCAGAATGGCCCACGACAAGATGACGAGCATTTCAGGTTTGGAGAGATGACTGTGCAGCTGATCGGAGTGATCGGTGGCGGCACCATGGGTGCCGGAATCGCCGAGGTATGCGCGAAGGCCGGGAGCGACGTCCTGGTGCTCGAGACGAAGCAGGAGTTCGCGGACGCCGCCACCACGCGGATCGCCTCGTCGATCTCCCGCGGCGTCGCCAAGGGCAAGATCACCCAGGAAGAGGCCGACGCGGCAATCGCCCGCGTCCGGGTCACCCTCGACATCGAGGAGTTCGCCGACCGCGACCTCGTCATCGAAGCCGCCCCGGAGATCGAGGCACTGAAGTACGAGATCTTCGGCAAGCTCGACAAGATCGTCAAGCCGGCCGGCATCCTCGCCACCAACACCTCCTCGATCCCGGTGATCAAGGTCGCGGGCGCCACCACGCGCCCCGAGCAGGTCGTCGGCGTGCACTTCTTCAACCCGGTGCCGGTGATGCCGCTGGTGGAGATCATCTCCACCCTGGTCACCTCCCCGGAGACCGCCGCCGCGGTCACCGACTACGCGAGCAGCACCCTCGGCAAGACCACCGTGCAGGCCGGTGACCGGTCCGGGTTCATCGTCAACGCGCTGCTCATCCCGTACCTGTGCCAGGCGGTGCGGATGCTCGAATCCGGGTACGCGTCCGCCGACGACATCGACGCCGCGATGAAGGGTGGCTGCGGCTACCCGATGGGCCCGCTGACCCTGCTCGACACCGTCGGCCTGGACATCGCGCTGGCCGCGGCGGAGTCGCTGTACGCCGAGTTCGCCGAACCGCACTACGCCCCGCCGGCGCTGCTGCGCCGCATGGTCGACGCCGGCCGCCTGGGCCGCAAGACCGGCCGCGGCTTCTACGACTACAAGTAGGCGTTACGCGCCTGTGCGCGCTTCCGGTGGCTGGGACCACCAGAAGCGCGCACAGGTGCCGCGAGTCAGCTGAACGCCGAGAGCGCACCGACCACAGCGAGGGTCGCGCCCACGCCACCGATGATCGTGCCCAGACCGGACACGACGGGCTGGATCTGCTTGATGAGGGCGAGATCCTCTTCCGACGAACCGGCGCGGGTTGCACGTGCTACTGCCATTGAACTACTCCTCGAATGTGTGAGTGGGTGAGCGGGATGTATGTAACCGGACCACTCGGCCCGAATCGCCCTCCCGAGAACGAATCTCGCCCGTAACCGCAGGTGACGGGTTTGAATCCGGCTGCCGCAAATGTTCACGGCGTAGCCTCGACTCCATGACGGTCCAGCTGCGATCGCCAACCGGACGCGCAGTCGTACTCGCGACCGTGCTCGGCTCGTCGCTGGCGATGCTCGACGCGACGGTCGTCAACATCGCGCTGCCCCGCATCGGTGAGGACCTCGGCGCCACGGTCTCCGGACTGCAGTGGGTCCTGAGCGGCTACACCCTGACCCTCGCCTCCCTGATCCTGCTCGCAGGCGCGCTCGGCGACCGGCTCGGCCGTCGGCGCGTGTTCGTCTGGGGAACGGTCTGGTTCACGCTCGCCTCGATCGCGTGCGCGCTCGCGCCGACCATCGAAACGCTCGTCTCGGCACGCATCCTGCAGGGCATCGGCGCCGCCCTGCTCACACCGGGCAGCCTGGCGCTGCTGTCGGCGACGATCGACCCCGACGACCGGGGCACGGCGATCGGGTTGTGGTCCGGGTTCGGCGGCGTGGCGTCGGCTGCGGGGCCGCTGGTCGGCGGCTGGCTCGTCGAGGTGGCGTCGTGGCGTGCGGTGTTCTGGCTGAATGTGCCGCTCGCGATCGCGGTGGTGTGGGTGTCCGTGCGTCATGTCCCCGACAGCCGCGACCCGCAGGCGCACGGCCGGCTCGACCTGCCCGGGACGACGCTGGGCATCGTCGCGCTCGCCGCGCTCACCTACGGCCTGATCGCCGGGCAACCTCTTCCCGTGGGCGGCGGGATCGCAGTCTTCGCGGCCTTCCTCGTCGCGGAACGCCGCTCCCCCGACCCATTGGTCCCACCGTCGCTGTTCCGCTCCCGGGTGTTCACCGCCGCCAATCTGGTGACGCTGACGGTGTACGCCGCACTGGGCGGGGTGTTCTTCCTGCTCGTCCTGCAGTTGCAGATCGTGGCCGGATACTCGCCGATGGCGTCCGGGCTGGCGACCCTGCCGATCACCGTGCTGATGCTGGTCCTGTCGGCCCGGGCCGGGCGCTGGGCGCAGCACCACGGGCCACGGCTGCCGATGACGGCCGGTCCGCTGATCGGCGCGGCCGGCCTGCTGCTGATGCTCCGGATCGGTCCGGACGCTTCGTATCTCACGGAGGTACTGCCTGCGGTTCTCGTCTTCGGGCTCGGCCTGTCCACGTTGGTGGCCCCGCTGACCGGGGCCGTGCTGAACTCGGTCCCGACCGAGCGGTCCGGCATCGCGTCGGGTGTGAACAATGCCGTGGCCCGCAGCGCTCAACTCCTCGCGGTCGCGGCCCTGCCGGGGCTCGCGGGAATCACCGGCTACAGCGACCCGGCGTCGTTCTCGGACGGGTTCCGGGTCGCGATGCTGATCTGTGCCGGACTGATGCTCGCCGGTGCCGCCATCGCCGCAGCGATGGTCCCTACAGTGAAGCCCCCTGCGGAACAGCCGGATTCGATCGAGTGCCGACCACATTGCGATGTCTCTGCGCCGGCGCTCGCACCGGAGGATTCCGCTCGCGGCGAGCGTTGACCTCGCTTCACCCCGCGGTGCGGCGACGGCGTGCGCAGTGCCGTGCCTTCCCGAACCTCGGAGGTCATCGTGGGCCATCAGTTCACCGACACCGTCTCCGTCGCCTGGCTTCGCGAACACCTCGCAGACCCGGCGCTCGTCGTAGTCGACTCGAGCACCCACCTGACCCTGGCGAAGGACGGGCCGTACTCCGTCGAACCGGGGCGGGCGACCTATGAGGCCGCACCGACGCGGCCGTGTACGACGGGTCCCCGACCGCGTGGAGGCGGACCGGTCGCTACCGCTGGTGCTGGGCGAGAACCCCCGGTAGCGGGCGGAGATCGGGACAGGTCACGGCCGCTGCTCTTTCCAAACGGGCCGCGGGCTGGAAACGTGAGCGGTGGACCTCGCCCGGCACCGGTTGCGGGCGGGGTTCCGCTGGACCGAATTTCCGCCGCGAAAGGACGTCACCATGCCCATCCGTTCGAGCTACCCGGAGGGTGTCCCCTGCTGGGTCGACCTGTCCGCGAGCGATCCCACTGCCGCGAAGGACTACTACTCCAGGCTGCTGGGCTGGGAATTCGAGGACATGCCGAACCCCGGGGGCGGGGTCTACTCGATGGCCCACCTGCGCGGCCACACCGTCGGCGCGGTCGGCGGGCAACCACCGGGCACCCCGGCCCGGACGCCGTCGCACTGGAACACCTACCTCGCCACCGACGACGTCACCGCGACGACGGCCAAGGTCGCGGCGGCAGGCGGGCAGGTGGTGATGGGGCCCGACGATGTCGGTGACGCCGGGCGAATGGCATTCGTGACGGACCCGACCGGCGCGGTCGTCGGACTCTGGGAGGCGGGCAGGCACATCGGCGCGACCCTGGAGAAGGAGACGGGCACCCTCGTCTGGTCCGAGTTGATCACCCCGGAACCGGCGAAGGCGCTCGCGTTCTACGCCGACGTGATCGGCGTGACCCAGACCTCCGCGCCGATGCCGGAGGGTTCGTACACGCTGCTGCACGCGGGCGGCGAGAACTTCGGCGGCTGCTCCACCCCCCGTGCACCGCAGGTCCCCTCCCACTGGCACGTGTACTTCGCCACGGACGACACCGATGCCGCGGTGGAAACGTCGACCGCGGCAGGCGGATCGGTGCTGGTCGCGCCGTTCGACGTTCCGAGCGCCGGGCGCATGGCGGTGCTCGCGGACCCGACCGGAGGCGTGTTCAGCGTCCTGCGACCCGACCCCGCACAACAGTAGGCGTGGCCGTGGCACTGGAGTGGCTCGCGCTGCTGCGCCGAGCCCACCACGAATTCTCCACTCGCATCGAGGCGGTCACCGACTGGTCCGCCCCGACCCCGGACACCGAGTGGAACGTCACCGCCCTGGTGCGCCACGTCATCGTCGAACAGCAGTGGGTGCCGCCACTGCTCAGCGGGCTGTCGATCGACGAGGCCGAGGGCCGGATCCGGCCGCTCCGCGACGACCTCGCGGCGGAGTGGGACCTCTACTCCGGGTTGGCGATCGCCGCCTGGGACGCCGCGCCGCCGGCGACGCCGGTGCACCTGTCCTACGCCACGGTGACGGTGGAACACTATCTGCGCGAGCAGGTTTCCGACGTGACGATTCACGCCTGGGATCTGGCCCGCGCCGCCGGCCTGGACGACCGCTTGGACTCTCGGCTCGTCGCCGGGGTGTGGGAGGTCCTGGACGAGCAACGGGACATGCTCGCCGCCAGCGGCCTGTTCGCCGATCCCGTCCCGGTGTCCGAGGACGCCTCACCGCAGGACCGCCTCATCGCACTGACCGGCCGCGATCCGCGACCGTCCGACAACCAGCCGCCCCGGGAGGTACGTGATGACGAGTGAGCACGACATCAAGCCCCGCAGCCGGGACGTCACGGACGGACTGGAGAAGACCGCGGCCCGCGGCATGCTCCGGGCCGTCGGGATGGGAGACGACGACTGGGGCAAGTCCCAGATCGGTGTCGCCTCGTCGTGGAACGAGATCACCCCGTGCAACCTGTCCCTCGACCGGCTGGCGCGCGCGGTCAAGGACGGCGTGCACGCCGCCGGCGGCTACCCGCTCGAATTCGGCACCATCTCGGTCTCCGACGGCATCTCGATGGGCCACGAGGGCATGCACTTCTCGCTGGTGTCGCGGGAGGTGATCGCGGACAGCGTCGAAACCGTCATGGAGGCCGAGCGCCTCGACGGCTCGGTCCTGCTCGCCGGCTGCGACAAGTCGCTGCCGGGCATGTTGATGGCCGCGGCCCGACTGAACCTCGCCTCGGTGTTCCTGTACGCCGGCTCGATCCTGCCCGGGACCGCGAAGCTGTCCGACGGCACCGAGAAGGACGTGACGATCATCGACGCCTTCGAGGCCGTCGGGGCGTGCGCGCGGGGCCTGATGAGCCGCGAGGACGTCGACGCGATCGAGCGGGCCATCTGCCCCGGCGAGGGTGCGTGCGGCGGCATGTACACCGCCAACACGATGGCCAGTGCGGCGGAGGCGCTGGGCATGTCGCTGCCCGGGTCGGCCGCCCCACCGGCCACCGACCGCCGACGCGACGGTTACGCGCGGCGCAGCGGACAGGCCGTGGTCGAGTTGCTGCGCCGCGGCATCACCCCGTCCGACATCCTCACCACCGAGGCGTTCGAGAACGCGATCGCGGTGGTGATGGCGTTCGGCGGGTCCACCAACGCGGTGCTGCACCTGCTCGCGATCGCCCACGAGGCCGGTGTTCCGTTGACTCTGGAGGATTTCAAACGGGTCGGGGCCCGCGTCCCGCACCTGGCGGACGTCAAACCGTTCGGGGCGTACGTGATGAAGGACGTCGACCGCATCGGTGGTGTCCCCGTGATCATGAAGGCCCTGCTCGACGCCGGCCTGCTGCACGGCGACTGCCTGACAGTCACCGGACGCACGGTCGCCGAGAACCTCGCCGACATCGCACCCCCCGACCCGGACGGCAAGGTACTGCGGGCGATGACCGCACCGATCCATCCGACTGGCGGCATCACCATCCTGTCCGGATCCCTGGCCCCCGGTGGCGCGGTGGTCAAGTCGGCCGGCTTCGAGTCCGACGTGTTCACGGGCACGGCACGGGTTTTCGACCGCGAGCGGGCCGCACTGGATGCACTGGAGGACGGCACCATCACCGCCGGGGACGCGGTGGTGATCCGTTACGAGGGCCCGAAGGGCGGGCCGGGGATGAGGGAGATGCTCGCCATCACCGCCGCGATCAAGGGCGCCGGGCTCGGCAAGGACGTCCTGCTGCTGACCGACGGCCGTTTCTCCGGCGGCACCACCGGCCTGTGCGTCGGGCACGTCGCACCGGAGGCGGTGGACGGCGGGCCGATCGCCTTCGTGCAGGACGGCGACCCCATCCGGCTCGACGTCGCATCCGGCCGGCTCGACGTGGTCATCGACGAGGGTGAGCTGACACACCGCGCACAGGGGTGGGAACCGTTGCCGCCCCGATACACTCGCGGAGTGCTGGCGAAATACACGAAGCTGGTGGGATCCGCCTCGAACGGGGCCGTGTGTGGCTGATCGGGCGAGCGAACGGCGGCAGGCCCGCGAGTTCGAGATGATCCAGGCGGAGGTCGAGCGGAACCTCCTCGGCGGCGAGATCAAGTACACCCGGGAGCAGGTCTCCGAGATCTCGGGGGTCCCGCTCCCCCGCGCGCAGCGGCTCTGGGTGGCGATGGGATTCGCCGTCGATTCCGATCCCGGCACCCCGATGTTCACCGACGCCGATGTCGCTGCCCTGCAGGCGATCACGTCGCTGGTGGACCGTGGCATCATCGACCCCGACCTCGAGGTGTCGGTGACCCGCGCCCTCGGGCAGTCGTTCTCGCGTCTGGCCGAGTGGCAGCTGAGCCTGCTCAACAGTCACATCGTCGATCGGGTCCGCAGCCACGGCGCCGACCAGGCGGTCGACGTGCACGCGGTCGCCGCGGAGGCGACGCTCGTGGCCGAGCAGATGCTGCCGACCTTGGAGAGACTTCAGTCGTACGTGTGGCGGCGGCACCTGGCGTCGAACGCCGCCCGCTTCCTGGACAACCGTGGCGAGGACGTCGCCAGCCGCGCCCTGACGATCGGGTTCGCCGACATGGTCGGCTACACCAGCCTGACCCGCCGCCTGGACATCACCGAACTGACCGAGCTGCTCGAGTTCTTCGAGTCGACCGTCACCAACGTGATCAGCCAGAACCACGGCTGGGTGATCAAGAACGTCGGCGACGAGGTGCTGTTCGCGGTCGAGGACCCCGCCGACGCCGCGCGAATCGCGTTGGCGCTGCAGGACGCGGCGGCGAGCACCGAGGAGCTGCCGAACCTGCGGGTCGGACTCGCACGCGGCGAGGTGCTGATGCGATTCGGCGACGTCTACGGCTCGGTGGTGAACATCGCCGCGCGCCTGACCAGCGCCGCCCGCCCGGGCACCGTGCTGGTCGACGAGAACGTGGCCGAGGCCCTCGGGGCGGTCCGCGACTTCCATCTGCGGCCGCTGCGCACCCTTCGGGTACGCGGCTTCAGCCGACTCAAGGCGTACGCCCTGCGCCGCTGACCTCCCCTCGATTCCCGAATGGCCCATTGGTTCGCACTGGCCGAACCAATGGGCCATTCGGGAACCCGCAGAGGATGGGTGCCGGGCTACGCGCCCAGCGATTCCAGGGCGGTGCGAGCCTCCTCGAGCTGTCGGCTCAGCTCCTCGACCCGCTGGGCGGCGGCCTCCCGGGCAGCCGAGATCACGGATGCGACCGCTTCCTGCGCGGCCGGATCGCCGAGTTCGCGAACGGCCCGCTCGGCGGCGTCGGCAGCGACCGGGGCGGCCTTACCGGGCCGCTTGGCGCCGTGGGTGACGGTGACGGTCCACTCCCCACCGGCTTCGCCGTGCAGGGTCACGCTGATGCCGGACGGTTCCTTCGTGCGGCGGGGACGCTTCGGCGCCGGGGCCGGTGGAGTGGTCGGCGGGACATCGGTTTTCGGTGCGGTCACGGCAGCCTTCGGTGTGGTTGTCGGGGCATCGGATTTCGGCGCGGGCCGGGCATCGGACTTCGGCGCAGCCGGGGCCTTCTTCGCCGGCGGGGCCGAGGCGGCCGAACGCTCCAGCGCGGACCGGGCCGACGCGGAGCGGGTGCGGGGTGCCGCGGGGGCGGGCTTGGGTTTCGGCTTCGCAGCGGGCTGCGCCGGATTGCGGGTCAACCGCAATTCGTCTGCCTCGAAGGGGAGTTCGTCGTTCACACCCTTCGGACGAATCAGCACGGTGGTGCCGTCCACCGACACCACCTTCGCCGAGCATCCGGCGGGCAGGCCGAGGCTCGGGGTCGCTTCGTTGAGGTACACGGTGGCCCGTTTGCCCGCGGAAAGTGCGGCGGCCAGGTCGATCAGATCCTGCTCGGTGAGGCGGTCACCGAGTCGTGCGCGAGGGGGCATCTGCGATCAGATGGGCCTGAAGCCCGCGCCGACACCGCCGTGCGCGTTCAGGTCCGCCATGATTATGTCGATGTCGGTTCCGAGTTCGGGGCCGAGACATGCGACCCCCACGTAGGCGTTCACCATGCCGACCAATGTAGTACCGCGCACCACCGGGCTTCCCGAGTCACCCTCGATCACACACATCTGGGTCCACGTCTCGTTGCTCTGCAGCAGGTCGCCCCACACGATCCCGCAGGTGTTCCCGGTTCTGAGCCCCTGCTTGCACACCACGTCGGGGAACGCCGCCGGCGATCCCACCGCGTTGATGGTCACCCCGCCGACCCGGTTGACGGGCACCACCTTGGCCGGATCGAACTGGATCACCGCGTAGTCGAGGCTTCTGTTCTTACCCACGATCTGACCGACCGTGCCGGCGTCCTGTCTCGCCTCGGACACGATCGAATAGCCGGGCTCACCGCAGTGGCCGGCTGTGATCCCGACCAGCCGGTTCCCACCGTCGTGCCCGATCGCCGTCAGCGTGCAGAGCGCCTCGTCGCCGACGATGATCCCCGACCCGCCCCCGAGCACCACCGGAGAGGCCGCGGCCGACGCACCGACCCCGAGATATCCGAACATCGCCGCGACCACCGCGAACACGAATGCAATCTTCTTGGCCATCGTCCGACCCTCCGGGAGATTCTCCGGCACCGGGCCTCACGCCCGGTCCGTGGGAAGACGAGCTCGGATTCCAGTATCCGCGCACCCGCAAGGGCCCCGCAGTCGAACGCGCCAATTCGAATACACATCGCCTCACCACCGAGGGAACCGGCGACGAGGCACCCGCAACGAGAGCGGTGGCAGCCCTACCCCGTGGCCCGGTTGGCGCGGCGGGCGGCGAGGAAGTCGTCGACGATTCGCTCGCGGGCCCGCGCGTCGAGCGGGGGCAGCGCCCCGAGCCGGGCGAACACCAGCGGACCGAGCAGCTGCGCGAGGGCGATCGCGTGGCCCTCCCGGCCGAGCAGCTCCCGGCCCTCCGCGCCGGCGAACACCCGGTCGAAGGGCTCCCGATACTGCTCGACGATGCGACGCCGCAGCGAGCGCAGTTCGGGGCGGTCGGCGTCGCCGTCGGAGTCCCCGAGTCCGGGCCCCATCCCGAGCCAGCACATGGCGGTCAGCTGGGCGGGGGCCTCGTCGATCAACCGGTCCTGCTCGGTCAGCAGCACGATCAGTTGCTCCCGCAGCCCCAGGTCGTCGGGGACCACCGATGCGGGCGGCAGCAGCCGCGCGAACGCCGCCGCCAGCAGCTCGGTGCCGCTGTCGAAGTGCCGGTACAGCGTCGCGCGGGCGACGCGCGCGGCGCCGGTCACGGCGTCGATCGTGACGGCCTCGATGCCGCCGCGGGCGAGCAGGGCTGTCGCCGCGTCGAGCAGTCGTGCCCGTGACCGCGCCTTGCGCGGATCCTCCCGCCCGGGGTTGTCAGCGTCCACGGCACCTCCAATTCACGACCGTCACCGGAGAGGTTGTGAAACCACCGTCCCACAAACGATACTGGCAGTCTTGTTTGGCGGTGGGGAGGCCACATGAATGCACGCACCAGGTCCGGCACCGGCATGTCAGGCCGTGAGATCTGGACCCTGACGGTGGTGTGTGCGGGAGTGGCCCTGGTCATCGCTGCGATGGCCGCACTCAACTCGGCGCTCCCTGCGATCGCACTCGAGACCGGCGCGACCCAGAGCGAACTGACCTGGATCGTCGACAGCTACACCCTCGTTCTCGCGGCGCTGCTGCTGCCCGCAGGCGCGCTGGGCGACCGCTACGGTCGACGCGGGGTGCTCCTGGCCGGGCTCGCGATCGTCGCGGCCGCATCCGTCGGCCCGATCTGGCTCGACTCCCCGACCTGGCTCATCGCGTTCCGCGCCGTCGCGGGCGTCGGCGCCGCCCTCGTGATGCCGGCGACGCTGTCGTTGCTCACCGCCACCTTCCCGCCCGAACACCGCGCCCGGGGCGTCGCGATCTGGGCGGGGACCGCGGCGTCGGGCGGGGTCGCGGGCATGGTGGTCTCGGGGCTGATGCTCGAACACTGGCCGTGGCAGTCGATCTTCGTGGGGTTCTCCGTGGGCGCGGTCGCGCTGTTCGCCGCCACATGGACGATCACGGGATCCCGGGCCGAGAACCCACCGCCCATGGACCTGCCCGGTGCCCTGCTGTCCATCGGCGCGGTCGGCGGCTTCGTGCTCGGCATGCTCGAGGGCCCGATGCGCGGGTGGAGCGACCCGCTGCCGCTGTGTGCGCTGGTGGTCGGCGGGCTGTGCGCGGTGGCCTTCACGGTGGTCGAACTACGCCGCGCCGAACCCCTGCTCGACGTGCGCCTGTTCGGCAACCGCGGGTTCAGCGCCGGATCCCTGTCGATGACGTTGCAGTACCTCGCGTCGTTCGCGCTGTTCTTCCTGATCGTGCAGTACATGCAACTGGTTCTCGGATACAGCCCGTTGATGTCCGGACTCGCGTTGGCACCGATTGCGGTGCCCGTGATGGCGATGTCGGCCGTGATCCCGTGGTTGCTGCCCCGGATCGGCCTGCGTTGGCTGAGCGTGATCGGCCTCGCGCTGACCGGTGCCGGGATGCTCGCCTTCTCGACGGTCGAGGCCGACAGCGGCTACTGGGCCAGCGTCGCCGCCCTGATGATCTACGCGTTCGGTCTCGGACTGTGTACCGCCCCCGCCACCCACGCCATCATCGACAACACCCCTGACGACAAGCAGGGAGTCGCGTCCGCCGTCAACGACACCACCCGCGAGGTCGGCGCCGCCATCGGCATCGCCCTGGCGGGCAGCCTGCTCGCTGCCAGCTACAGCCAGGGCATCGCACCCGCCGTGGAGGCCGTGCCGGAGGCGGCGAAGGACCCGGTCGGCTCGTCCCTCGCCGCCGCGCTCGAAGTCGCGAAGATGGCCGGACCGCAGGGCGATCAACTCGCTTCCTTCGCCCGGTCCGTCTTCATGGACGGGATGGCCGACGCGGCCCACGTGCTCGGCGCGATCCTGATCGTCGCGGCCGTCGCGGTCGGCATGATCGCGCCGGGGCGGACCCGCGCGAAGTCGGCGCGGCTGGAAGAAGACACGGAACTGGTCGGCTCCGAGAAGGACTGACCGACTGAACCATCCGTTCATTCGATCTACCCGACTGAACGATTCCGTTCATGCGGAAGGCGGCACGACGCGCGGGACGCTAGCCGGCGACGGTGAGCACGAGCAGGGCGACGTTCAGCGCGACGATCACCGCGGTGGCCGCCCACGCCGCGATCGTGGTGGCTCGACGGTTGACGTGCTCACCCATCAGCTCGGGCTCGGATGTCATCCGGACCAGCGGGATCAGCGCGAACGGGATGCAGAAGCTCAGCACCACCTGGCTGATCACCAGCGACATGGTCGGGTCGGCGCCGCTCGCGAGGATGACCAGCGCCGGAATCAGCACCAGAATCCGGCGCAGCAGCATCGGGATCCGGAAGTGCAGCAGGCCGGCCATGATCTCGGCTCCGGCGGCGCACCCGACCGAGGTGGACGCCAACCCGGAGGCGAGCAACCCGATCGCGAACACCACCGCCACCGCAGGACCGAGCGCCGAGGAGATGGCGGCGTGCGCCCCCTCGATGGTGTCGGTGCCCTCGACCCCCCGCAGCGCGGACGCGGCGAGCAGCAGCATGGCGATGTTGACGGTGCCTGCGACGGCGAGCGCCGCCCCGACGTCGAGCTTGGTGGCCTTGATCAGGCGCGGCAGCAGGCCGGGCCGGATTCCACGGCCGTGCCGGTCCCGGGCCAGTGCGGAGTGCACGTAGATCGCGTGCGGCATCACGGTCGCCCCGAGCATGCTCGCCGCGAGCAGCACCGTCTCGGCGCCCTCGAACCGCGGGACCAGACCGCCGAGGGCGTCCCGCGAGGAGACGTCGGTGAAGGCGAGACCGCTGACGAAGCCGAGGGTGATGATCGCGAGCAGGCCCATCACGACGAACTCGAAGGTCCGCTGCCCACGCGCCTGGGTGGAGAGGATGGCCATCGACACCGCGCCGGTGATCAGACCTCCGAGCCAGAGCGGCAATCCGAACAGCAGATTCAGCGCGATCGCACCACCGATCACCTCGGCGAGGTCGGTGGCGACGGCGGCGAGTTCGGCCTGCAACCAGAACGCCTTGCGCGGGGTCGGGCGCAGCCGGTCGCCGAGCAGTTCGGGCAGCGACCGGCCGGTGACGAGCCCGAGTTTCGCGGACAGGTACTGCACGAGCACGGCCATCGCGTTGGCCATCACCAGGACCCAGACCAGCAGGTAGCCGTACTTGGCGCCGGCGGTGAGGTTGGCCGCGACATTGCCCGGGTCGACGTAGGCGATCGCGGCGACGAACGCGGGGCCGGCCAGCACGATCAGGCGGCCGAGGCCCGCTGTCCGCCGAGAGGGCGGGCGGGTTCTGTCGATCGTGCGCACGCTCGCCACCGCTGGTCTCCGTCCATGTCAGCGCCGCTGTTTAGCGCCACCATATCAAGAAGTTTGGGTGCCCGAACTTCGCCCGTCCCGACTCGCTGTGGCAGGGCGGATCCTACGGGCGCAAGTGCATCTCCGCGCGCCCTCGCGACCACCGCGAGAAGGCGATCTTCCGGTGCTGCCAGCGCGGGCGCCCACGCGCGACAATGACGTCATGACCTCCCGACCGGCGCCCGATTCGGTGTCCACCCGGGACCGGATGAGCGCGCAACGCCGCCGCGACACGGTGCCGGAGATGGCGCTGCGGCGGGAACTGCACCGCCGCGGTCGCCGGTACCGGGTGGACCGGGCGCCGCTGCCGGGCGTGCGGCGCCGGGCCGACCTGGTGTTCCCGGCCGCGAAGGTCGCGGTGTTCGTGGACGGTTGCTTCTGGCACCGCTGCCCGGTGCACGCGACCGCGCCGAAGAACAATGCACAGTGGTGGGCGGACAAGCTGGACGGGAACGTCGCCCGGGACCGGGACACCGATGCCCGGCTCGCGGCGGCGGGCTGGGCGGTGGTGCGGGTGTGGGAGCACGAGGACCCTGTCGCGGGTGCCGACGCGGTGGAGGCCGCGCTGCGCGCGCGTCAGGAGTGCGCGGGCTCCCGCCGTTCGGAGCCGAGCCCGACCCGACGGACGGCCGCGGCCGCGACCGGGGTCAGCGCCACGGCGAAGGCCAGCGCGATGCACGAGCCGAACACCAGGCCCGCGGCGACATCGTGCGGGTAGTGCACACCACTGACCACCCGCGACGCCCCCACCACCAGGGCGGTGAGGGCGGCGACAACGCCGAGCCAGACGCGGCGAGCGGCGTACGCGGCAAGGACCACTGCCGTCGCCAACGCCGCCGAGATGCCGGAGTGATTACTGGGGAACGACCAGTCTCCGAGCGGCGGACACTCGGACAGCGCGTGGACACCGGGGATGGCGGTGCAGGGGCGCTCCTCGGTGACCACCGATTTCACCGCGAGGGTCGCGAGCGCCGAGCCGGCCGCTCCCGCCCCGGCCGCCAATCCGACCGCGAGGGTTCGCGTGTCGCCGCGTCCCCACCACAGCGCCAGCGCGAGCATGCCGGCCAGTGCGAACAGCCCCGCCTCCGCGACGAGGTCGCTGACGGTACCGGCCCCGGCGGGCCAGGACGCGGTCATCGTGTCGACGTCCCGGTACAGGGAGGTGGACCACCCGATGATCGGGTTGGTCGCCATCTCGGCCGGACCGAACACGGCGAGAATGCCGGCAGCGACGATCAGGGCGGCCAGTCCGAGAGGCCAGTGCCGGGGAAGGAAACGGGTACGCACCCGGCGGAATGTACTCGGCGAAACTGGTAGGAAACTGAGAGCGGACCGCGGCGCAACCCTCGGCGGGTGAACACCCGGAAAACGTCACTGGACGAACGTCCAGTGTCTAGGGTCGTCAGGAACCTTCGTCCCCACGCATCACGAGGTGGCTTGTGGCCCTTTCCCCCGCCAACGTCTCCCGCCGCGCCTTCCTGGCCGGTCTGTCCGCACTGGGAGGCGCGGCACTGCTGCCCGCAGCCGCCGGCGCCACCCCTGTCCTTCGCCAGGCACCGGACGCAGGCCCCGGCCTGATCCGCAACCCGGAGTTCGGCAACGGCGTCATGGCCGGCGTGCCCCGCACCGACGGCGCGACCCTGTGGACACGGATCGGCACCGACAGCGCAGGCACCGGCAGCATCGGCACCGGCAGCATCGGCACCAGCAGCGCCGGGAGCAGCGCGGCAGGCGGAGAACTGGCGTTGGTCGTCTCCACCCGCGAGGACCTGTCCGCCCCGGTGCTCGCCGAGCGGGTCCAGGCGCAGGGCGACGCCGACGGCACAGTGCATTTCGACGTCAGCGGCCTCGCTCCGGGGGAAACGTACTACTACCAGTTCCGGGGAACCGGGGGCGAGTCGCCCGTCGGACGGTTCCGGACGCTGCGGCCCGCCGACTCCAACGAGCCGGTCCGCATCGGCTGGTTCACGTGCCAGGGGTTCGAGGAGGGCTACTACGCCGCGCACCGCCACCTCGCCGCGGAGGACCTCGACTTCGTCGTGTGCCTCGGCGACTACGTGTACGAGTTCACCAAGCCGGGCGTGCGCGGCGTGGCCACCAACGCGTTCCCGCAGACGATCGACGCCATGCGGGACAAGTACCGCCAGTACCGCACGGACGCAGATCTGCGGCTGATGCACAGCAACCACGCGTTCGTGCCGCTCTGGGACGACCACGAGTTCCGCAACAACTACAGCAAGGACGGGTGGACGTTCCCGGTGATCTCGCCGATCGACGGTGCGGTCGGATTCCAGCAGAAGAAGCAGTGGGCCTGGCAGTCCTGGTTCGAGCACATGCCGGTACCCCGGTTCGCGGGCGACCCGACCCGCACCTACCGCTCGCTGCGGGTGGGCCGGACCGTGGAGCTGTTCGCGCCCGACACCCGCCAGTACCGGGACCGGCAGGCGTGCGGCGACTCGCTGGACCACATCGTCTGCGCCGAGGCCGATGCGCCGGGACGGACCATGCTGGGCGCGGCGCAGAAGCAGTGGCTGCTCGACGGCCTGGCCACGTCCGACGCTCGCTGGAAGGTGATCGCCAACCCCAACATGATGATGGGCATGGTGGTGGCGGACGACGGGACCCGCGCCTACATGGACACGTGGGACGGCTACGGAGCCGAGCGAGCCGAGATCCTTTCCACCGCAGCACAATCGGTCGACAACCTGGTACTGGTGACCGGCGACGACCACGACGGCTGGGCGGGCGAACTGTGGGACACCGGCTTCGGGCCGGGGACCCCGAGCGGAGCCCAGGTCAACGCGCCCGGCACCCGCCGCGCGGGGGTGGAGTTCGTCGTCCCGTCGGTGACGTCGTCCAACACCGGCGACGGCGCCTACACCAGCAGCGCCGCCGACCCGGCCGGGGCGCGCGCCGAGGAGGCGAGCCGGCTGGCGAAGAACCCGCACCTCCGGCACGCCGACATGGTCGGCCACGGCTACGGGATTCTCGAGGTCGACGCCGGCGAGGCGCGGTTCGCGTTCCGGTCGGTCGACAAGCTGAACCCGAACGCCGGGGTGGAGACGTCGAAGGCACTGCGCGTCGGGTCCGGGGAGTCGGTGATCCACGAGGCGTGACCGCAATGTGACAGCCCCGAGCGGGTGCGGCGAAAACCTTTGTGCACAGGGTCATTGCTCCGCACACACAGGCTTTGCACGCACAAAGCCTGTGTGCACGCGCGAAAACCCCTGTGCACAAGAGTTCTGCACCAACAACACATCCGGCATCGCGCGCACCGTGCGTCCGCCCGCGAAAACCCGTGTGCACAGGGTCCATGCCCCGTGCACACGGGCCATACACACACAAAACCCCTGTGCACCCGTCAGGACCGGTGTGCACAGGGGTTTTCGCGCGACGCCACGGCGGGTGCGCGTCGGCGTTCGAGAACTAGCCCCAGCGGGACTGGCCGCCGTCCAGGGGCATGGTCGAGCCGGTGAGGTACCGCGAGTCCTCGGAGCACAGGAAGACCACCGCGCGCCCGATGTCGGACTCCGGGTCGCCCACCCGGCCGAGCGGGATGCCCGCGACGAACTCCGCGGCCTCCTCCGGGTTCTTGTCCATCCACCACTCGAGCGCGGGCGTCACTGCATGCGGGGCAACGTTGTTCACGCGGATCCCGTCCTTGCCCCACTCGGCGGCGGCGGCGCGGGTGAGCACCCGCGTGCCCTCCTTGATCGAGCCGTAGACGCCGTAGTTGCTGGCGTCCCAGCGCACCGCCGCCGACGTCACCAGGTTGACGATCGAGCCGCCGCCGCGGGCGACCATGTGCGGGTGGCACGCCCGCATGAACCGCAGGGTGGCCATCGGACCGGACGCGAACGCACGCTCGAAGTGCTCGTCGACGACGTCGAGCAGCGGACCGGGCTTGGAGTCGTTGGCGTTGTTGACCATGATGTCGACGCCGCCGAACTGCTCGACGGTGCTTGCGACGGCCGCCTCGATGTCCTCGGCGACCGAGACGTCGCAGCGCACCGGGATGGCGCGCCCGCCGAACTCCTCGATCTCCGCGACCGTCTTGTGCAGCTTCGACTCGGTGCGGCCGGCGACCGTGATCGCGGCCCCCTCCTTCGCCAGGGCCAGCGAGATGCCCCGGCCGATGCCTTGCCCCGCGCCGGTGACGATCGCGACCTTACCGTCGAGGATTCCCATGCTCATGCTCCGATCAGGCTGTGTGTCAGTTGATTTCGGGGTGGGTGGCGAGGTAGCGGGCCGGGTACTCGCCGCCGCCGTGCACCGCCAGGTCGGCGCCGTTGACGTACGCCGCCAGCGGACCTCCGAGGAACAGGCAGGCACCGGCGATGTCCGAGGGCACCGCCATCCGGCCGATCGGCAGGGTCCGGGTGACCGCGGCACCGCCGTCCTCCCCGTACACCGACGCCGCGGCCTCGGTGCGGATCAGTCCGGTGGTGATGTGGTTGACGCGCACCTTCGGCGCCCATTCCAGCGCGAGGGCCTTGGTCAGCATCAACAGGCCGGCCTTGGCCGCGGAGTAGGCGGCGGTGCCGGGCTGCGGGTCGTGCGCGGACACCGACCCGATGTTGACGATCGCCCCGCCGGTCTCCTGCTGCTGCATCACCGCGTTCGCGGCCTGCGCAACGTAGAAGGGCGCCAGCAGGTTCAGTGCGACGATCTTGTCGACGAACCGGGTGGACACGGTCGCGGCGTCCGCGTCCGGTGAGCCACCGGCGTTGTTGATCAGCACGTCCAGCCGACCCATCGCCGAGTTGGCGGCGTCGACCATCGCCTTCGCGGCGTCGGCGTCGCGGAGGTCGACCGGCAGGAAGCCTGCCTCGACACCGTCGACCGCGATCGGGGCCTCCGGTGCACTGCGCGCACACACCGTCACCTGCGCGCCGGCCGCGAGGAACGTCTCGGCGACCACGCGCCCGATGCCCTTGGTGCCGCCGGTGATCAGGACGGCCTTGCCCGTGAAGTCGGCAGGGTTGTCCCTTCCCGGGAACTCGGCTGCGTTGCTCATTGCCTACTCCCCGAACCGGGCGTGGGCACCGGTGATGGCGCCGCCGACCTCGAAGTCGACGCCGGTCTCGCCGCGCCATGCACGGATCGGCAGCCGGTCACCCGGGAAGGCCGGGGCCGCGAAGCGTCCCGACAGCTGCACCAGATCCGCCGGGTGCGCTCCGAGCGCACCGGCCAGGGGCAGCGTGCTCGCCGCCAGCGTGCACAGCCCGTGCATGATCGGGCGGGGCTGCCCGATCACCGCGGCCGCGGCCGGGTCGATGTGGATGTGGTGCATGTCCCCGAGCAACCGGTACAGCGCCGTCTGGTTCTCGGCGGTCACCAGCTCCGTCGTGACCGCGGGGTCGCCGGTCGGGCCGGCAGGCTTCGACGGCCCACGCTCGCCGCCGAATCCGCCGTAGCCGGGCGCGAACAGCGACCAGGTGGCGACGAAGTACTCGCTCTCGACGACCACCTCGAACACCGCGGCGGCACCCTTGTCCCACACCTCGCCGACGCGGGCGGACAGCGTGACCTCACCGGAGCGCGGGAGCGGCGCGAGCACCGTCAGTTCCTGCGAGCCGTGCAGTGCGGTCTTGGTGTCGAAGGCACCGCGCGAGCCGAGTTCGTCGGGTGCCCACTGGGCGAGGGTCAGCGCGAACGTCGGCAGCACCCGCAGCCGGTCCTCCATCACGAGGTCCAGGTCGGTGGCCTTCGCACCCACGGCGAGCGCGTAGAGGATCGCGTCGCGTTCGGTGTAGCTCACGGTGCGGGTGCCGAGGTCGGCCCCCTTCCAGGCGCCGGCCGGCTTCTGCTCCACTGCCGTCATTCTTCGTCCTTCCAGGGCTTCTTGTGTCGGCTACTGCCGGGTCAGGCGGCGCCGAGAATCAGGCCGCTCGTGGGAACCGCGGTTCCCGCCGTGACGAGCACGTTCTCGACGCCGTCGGGCTGGTTGGTGGAGGTGCCCCGCAGCAACCGGACCGCCTCGGCGATCCCGTTGACACCGTGCAGGTACGCCTCCCCGACCTGACCGCCGTGCGTGTTGCTCGGCAGTCGTCCACCGATCTCCAGGTTGCCCTCGCGGATGAAGTCCTTGGCCTCGCCGGGACGGCAGAAACCGAGTTCCTCGAGCTGCGGGAGCACCAGCGGAGTGAAGTGGTCGTAGAGGATCGCCGCGTTGATGTCCTCCGGCGTCAGACCGGCCTGGCTGTAGAGCTGACGGCCGACCAGACCCATCTCCGGGATGCCGGTGATGTCGGGCCGGTAGTAGCTGGCCATCATGTGCTGGTCCTTGCCCGACCCCTGCGCGGCGCCCTTGATGATCGCGGGCTTGTTGCGCAGATCCCTGGCACGCTCGGCCGAGACGATGACGAGGGCCTGGCCGCCGTCGGTCTCCTGGCAGCAGTCGAGCAGGTGCAGCGGCTCGGCGATCCACCGGGAGTTCTGGTGGTCCTCGAGCGTGATGGGCTTGCCGTAGAACCACGCGGCGGGGTTGTTCGCGGCGTGCTTGCGCGCCACGACGGCAACCCGACCGAAATCCTCACTCGTGGCACCGTACTGGTGCATGTACCGCCGAGCGAACATCGCGACCCACTGGGCGGGAGTGGCCAATCCCTGCGGGGTCAGCCATGCGTAGGCTGCGCGGTCCGCGGTCGAATCCATCGGGCGGTCGTGCTGGCCCGCGCCGAAGCGCATGCCGGAGCGTTCGTTGAACGCGCGGTAGACCACCACGACGTCGGCGACACCGGTCGCGACGGCCATCGCCGCCTGCTGCACCGACGCGCACGCCGCGCCGCCGCCGTAGCCGATCCGGGAGAAGAACTTGAGCTCCCCGAGCCCGCAGTTGCGGGCGACGAGGATCTCGCCGTTGGTCTCCATGGTGAAGGTGGTCAGACCGTCGACCTCGGACGGGTCGATGCCGGCGTCGGCGAGCGCGGCGGTGACCGCCTCACACGCGAGCTGCAGCTCGGAACGGCCGGACTTCTTCGAGAACTCGGTGGCGCCGATGCCGACGATCGCGGCGGCGCCGGAGAGCGGGCTGACAGCCATCAGGCGTCCTTCCCTTCGCTGGCGGGGTACGACACGCTGACGGTGCCGGAGAGGTGGTTGCCGAGGCTGTTGGCGCCCACGACCTTCACCTCGACGACGCAGTTCTCCTTGGACACGACCTCACCGGTCATCGTCATCGTGTCGCCCGGGTAGTTCGGGGCGCCGAGGCGGATCTTGACGCGGCGCACCGTCGCGAACGGCCCGGCCCAGTCCGTCACGAACCGCCCGGCCAGCCCGTTGCTGGTGAGGATGTTCATGAACACGTCCTTCGAGCCGCGCTCACGCGCCAGTTCGGGGTCGTGGTGCACGTCCTGGAAGTCGCGGGTCGCGAGCGCCGTCGCGACGATCAGGGTGCGGGTCAGCGGGATCGCCAGTTCCGGCAGCACCTCGCCGACCGAGATGTCGTCGTAGCCGCGGCCCGCCAGCTCGATGGTGGCGGTCATGCGACCACCTCGACACCGGCGGCGAGCTGGGCGCCGAGGCGCGCCAGGTCGGAGGCCGAGCCGCCGAGGGTGGCGCCGATCTGCTTGCCCCACAGCAGGTGCCGGTGCACCGGGTAGTCGGTGTCGACACCCATGCCGCCGTGCAGGTGCGTGGTGCGGTGCACGATGCGCTGGCCGCCGTCGGTGGCCCACCACTTCGCGACCAGCACGGCGGTGCCGGGGTCGATGCCGTCGACGAGGTTCTGCGCGGCCTGCCACAGGGTCACGCGCATCGCCTCGAGGTCGATGTAGCAGTCGGCCAGCTGGTGCCCCACGGCCTGGAACGTGGCGAGCGGGCGCCCGAACTGGTGCCGGCCGTTGAGGTAGGTCACGGCCTGCGCCACGGCACCGGAGCCGACGCCGATCTGGATCGCGGCGAGCGCGAGCTCGACCCGATCACGCAGCCACCGCACGGTGGTGCCGTCGGCGGCGCCGAGCAGCTCCGCGGGGGCCGACTCGAGGGTGACGTTGCCGCAGATCTCCCAGTTCGTGGACTGGGTCTGCTCCACCGAGACGCCCGCGGCGGCAAGGTCGACGACGAACAGTGCCGCACCGGTCTCGGTGGTCGCCGAGACGATCGCGCGGTCGGCGACGTGAGTGATCGGGACGACGGCCTTCGCGCCGGTCAGCGTCCACCGGCCACCGGCCTCGGTGGCGGTGGTCTCCGGGTCGCGGTCGATGTACGGGCCGAACTCCTCGAGACCGATCGTCAGGAAGCTGCTGCCCTCGGCGACACCGGGGACCAGTGCGCGCTGGGCGTCGGTCCCGAACTCGGCGACCGCGAGCGCCGCGAGCGCCGACTGCCAGATCGGGACCGGGGCGACGTAATTGCCCTGCCGCTCGAGCAGAACGTAGAGCTCGGCCAGTCCGAGCCCGCCGCCGCCGAGGTCCTCGGGCAGTGCGATGCCGAGCAGCCCCGTGTTCGCGAGTTCGCGCCACAGGTCCCGGTCGATGCGCTCGTCGCTCAGTTCGACCTGCTTGACCCGGTCGATGTCGGCCTTGCTGGTGAAGACCTCGTCGGCGAGGGTGCGAATCGCTTCCTGCTCTTCGCTGTAGTTGAAGTCCATCAGGAGTCCTCCCGTGCGGCCGGCCGGAACGCGGGCAGCGTCAGATCCGGGTCGGCGTCGATCCAGTCCAGTTCCACCGGCATGTCGATCTCGACGTCCTCCGGCGCGATGCCGGTCATGTTCGCGATCAGACGGGTGCCCTCTTCGAGTTCGATCGTCGCCACGATCAGCGGGTAATCGAATCCGGGGATCTGCGGGTGGTGGTTGACGACGAAGCTGTAGACGGTGCCGCGGCCCGAGGCGTCGACGGTGTCCCAGTCGAGCGACTGGCACGCACCGCACATCGGCCCGGTGGGGTGCCGCAGGGTGCCGCAGGCGGTGCAGCGCTGGATCACCAGGCGGTGTTCCTTGGCGGCCGCGAACCAGAACGCGTTGTCGGCGTTGAGCGCCGGACGCGGGCGCAGCCCCTTCGGCTTGCTCTCCTGCTTCGGCTTGGGAGCGAAGCGCAGGGTGCGCCAGCGCTGGGTCGCGACGGTCTCGTCGTCGGAGTTGCGGTAGGTCTTCAGCGTCGTGACGAAGTGCCCGACGCCGAGTCCGGTCGTCTTCTCCTCCGAGACCGACTCGATCACCTCGGTGATCGAAACCCGGTCACCGGGACGCAGTTCGGTGAAGAACTCGAAATCCGAGTCGGTGGCGACGACGGAGGAGAAGCCCGCGTCGTCGAGGGTGGCGATCAGGTCCGTCCACACCTGGGACGGGTCGTTGTTCGCCATCTTGTCGGTGAAGGTGCGCATGATCCACACCTGCGCCATCAGCGCGGGCGCGACGGCGCCCTCGCGGCCGGTGGCGCGGGCCGCCTCGTCGTCGAGGTAGATGGGGTTGGTGTCGCCCATCGTCTCGACCCAGTGCCGGATCATCGGGGTGTTGACCGCGTCCGGTCCCCACGTCTTCGGGGTGAGGGTCTGCCCCTCGAATGCCTTGAGTGTGGTGAGGAATTCGCTCACTTGACCCTCTTCTCCCGCACCAGGCCGAGGCCCATCGTCGCGACCATGTCGCGCAGGACCTCGTTGACGCCGCCACCGAACGTGTTGACCATGCCCTGCCGGGAGATCTGCTCGATCTGACCGGCCAGCAGCGCACCCGGGGACTCGGGGCGGATGCGGCCTGCCGCGCCCAGGATGCCGAGGAGGGTGCGGTAGACGTCGATGTGGGTCTCGGTGCCGTACGCCTTGGTGGCACCGGCGTCCGCGCCGGACAGCGTGTCCGCCGCGACGGCCGCCGTCATCTTCCAGTTCAGCAGCCGCATCGCCTCGAGCTTCGCGTGGGTACGCGCGAATTCCTGCTGCACCCACGGGATCTCGATGGCGCCGTTCTCCTTGGCCCAGGCCAGGACCTGATGCCACAGACCGTAGGTGCGGCCGCCGATCGCGGCCAGGCCGATGCGCTCGTGGTTGAGCTGCGCGGCGATCAGCTGCCAGCCGCCGTTGATCTCACCGATCACGTTCTCCTGCGGAATCCGGATCCCGCTGTAGTACGTCGAAGTGACCATCAGACCGCCGACGGTGGGGATCGGCGACCACGAGAAGCCGGGGTCGTCGGTGGGGACGACCAGGATCGAGATGCCCCTGTGCTTGGGCGCCTCCGGATCGGTGCGGCACGCGAGCCACACGTAATCGGCGGTGTTCGCTCCCGAGGTGAAGATCTTGTTGCCGTCGACCACCCACTCCTCGCCGTCGAGGACGGCGCGGGTCTTGAGCGAGGCGAGGTCGGTGCCTGCCTCCGGCTCGGTGTAGCCGATCGCGAAGACGATGTCGCCGGAGAGGATGCCGGGCAGGAACCGGGCCTTCTGCTCCTCGGTGCCGTACTTCATCAGCGTGGGGCCGACGGTGTTCACGGTGACGAAGGGGAACGGCAGTCCGGCCCGCTGCACCTCGTCGAAGAACACGAACTGTTCCTCGATGGAGCGGCCCTGTCCGCCGTACTCGGTCGGCCAGCCGATCCCGAGCCAGCCGTCCTTGCCGAGCAGGCTCACGACCTCGCGGAAGTACTCACCGCCCACGCCCTGCTCGCCGGCCTTGCGCCGCTTCTCCTCCGGCAACAGGCTCGCGAAGTACGCGCGCAGCTCCCGTCGCAGCTCCTGCTGCGCCGCCGACTCCCTCAACTCCATCGTTGCTCTCCCATTCCTCGCGCGCCCGCACTCGAATGGACGCTCGCGTACGCACTCGAATGGACGCTCGCGTCCGTGCGAACTTCGGACGCTACGGAGAGATGCGGAGCCGGTCCTGCGCGGTCTCACTGAGCGGTAGGTCGCCGGGCTCCGACCTCGGGGACTCGGGGGTTTCGGCGCTGCCCATGCGGTCGCGCGGGATGAACACGCCGATGACGACCGCGAGCAGGGCCGCGCCCGCACCGATCCCGAACACCACCGCGTAAGCGCCCGCCGTCGCGAACTCCACCCCCGCGACGTGCATCACCGACGCGGTGGTGACCGCCGCGACCACGGCGCTGCAGGTGGAGGTGCCGAGCGAACGGGCGAGTGCGTTGAGGCTGTTCGCCGCCGCGGTCTCCGTGACCGGGACCGCGCGCATGATCATCGCCGGGATCGCGCCGTAGGCGAGAGCTGCGCCGACCGAGGTCACCGCCGTCGCGACGATCACGATGACGAGCTGGTGCGGGATGACCGCGCGGGCGAGGTTCGCGAGCATCAGGATCGCGGTGCCGATCAGGAAGGTGATCCGCGGCCCCCTGGTGTCGGACAGGTACGCGGTCACCGGGGAGAACGCGATCATCATCAGACCCCCCGGCAGCAACGCGAGGCCGCTGAGCGTCAACGACATCCCGTAGCCGTAGCCGGTCTCGGTCGGCGCCTGGAAGATCTGTGCGCTGACCATGAACGAGGTGAACATCGCGAATCCGACGAGGACGGAGGCGGTGTTCGTCAGCAACACCTGGCGGCGTGCGGAGACCCGGAGGTCCACCAGAGGTTGCCGGACCACGTCGGCCCGACCGGGTGGGGCGAGCCGCAACTCGTAGACGCCCCACGCCGCGAACAGCACCGTCGCGGCCGCGAACAGGCCGAGGACCGGGACGCTGGTCCAGCCCCAGCCGTTGCCCTGGGTGATCGCCAGCAGCAGGCACACCAGCGCCGCGGACAGCCCGAGCGCGCCGACGAGGTCGAACTTCCCGCCGGAACGGACCTCGGATTCCGGGACGAGCCGCCAGATTCCGAGCATCCCGAGCAGTCCGAACACCGCCGCCCCGCCGAACAGCCAGTGCCAGCTGAAGTGCTCGGCGACCACACCGGTGAGGGGCAGTCCGATCGCGCCGCCTGCGCCGAGGGTCGAACTCATCAGCGCGATCCCGCTCGCCACCCGCTCCTCGGGGAGTTCATCGCGCATGATGCTGATGCCGAGCGGCACCACGCCCATCGCGGCGCCCTGCAGCGCGCGGGCGGCGAGCACGACGGCGAAGGCGTCGGACACCGCACCGAGGAGGCTGCCGGCGACCATCACCGCCAACGCGACGAGCAGCAGCCTGCGCTTGCCGTACATGTCACCGAGACGACCGAGGACCGGTGCGCAGACCGCGCCGGCGATGAGGTTGGCGGTGACCAGCCAGGCCGCGCCGCCGGGCGTGGTGTTCAGCAACCGCGGGAACTCGGGGAGCAGCGGCATCACGATGGTCTGCATCAGCGAGACCACGATGCCGCAGGACGCCAGGGCGAGCACCACGACACGGACGGACGCAGCGCGCACTGGCAACGGCACGAAACCTCCCGAACGACCTATTCAGCTATCTGTTCAACTAAGCGCTATTTAGCTTTGGACACTATGACATGCGGTCCCGCCGGAACACCCCCCGTTCCACCCAGCGGGTGCCGAAACCCCGAGCCGGGCCGGTGCCCGCATACTCGTGCCATGACTGATCCGTCGGACCTTGCCGGCCGATACGCGGTCGCGGTGGACGACCGCGACGCCACCGCCCTGGCCGCCCTGTTCACCGCGGACGCCGAGTTCGTGCAGCCCCCCGCCCTGACGCGCGGCGCCGGGGAGGTCGTCACGGTCGGCGGCGACGCGATCGTCGCGGTCGTGCTGGACGGCACCGCACATCTGCACGCCACGCATCACGCCGTGCACCAGTCGGTGGTCGACGTGGACGGGAACACCGCGGTCGGGCGGGTGTACTGCCAGGCGCATCACCTGTACCGGGGCCGGGACGGGATGCGGGACAACGTGATCGCCATCCGCTACCGGGACGACTACCGACGGGTGGACAACCGCTGGCTGATCGCGCGCCGGGAACTGGTCGTCGACTTCGCCGAGGACCGCACCGTCACCGTCCCCGGTACCTGATCGCCCTCCGTTCATGGTTCCCAAATGTCACAGTGGGTATCGCCAAGTGAGCCGATGTGACATTTGGGAACTTTCGCGGAACGGTCAGGGGAGGCCGAACAGTCGCAGGATCGCGGCGGTGGCGGCGGCGGCGAGGACAGCGACGACGAACGGCGCCTTCCGCCATGCCAGGACTCCCCCGACAAGCACTCCCGCGGGCCGCGCGATGCCCGCCGGGCCGCCGTCCTCGACCAGCGCCTGGGTCGCCGCGACCGCGACGAGCAGGACGACCGCACCGACCGCCAGCACCGCCTCGAGTCGGTCCGGGACGATGCCCCGCGCGCGCAGCAGCGGTCCGGCGAACCGGAATGCGAAGGTCCCCGCGCCGAGCACCAGGACCGTCGCGACCAGCAACAGGGGCGAGGTCACGAGGCCACCGCCGCTTCCGGTTCCGGGTTCGTCTCGGCCACCCTGCGGGGTTTGAGCCAGACCAGGCCGACAAGGGCCGCGAGCGCCAGCAGCACCGGAATCCCGGCCGGCAGGAAGGGGGTGGCGGCGACGGCGATGACGGCCCCGAGAAGCGCGACCAGTGCGGTCGCCCGGTCCCTCAGCGCCGGGAAGACCAGGGCGAGGAGCACGGTCGGGAACATGGCGTCGAGACCGAAGGCGTCGATGTCGTCGATGAAGGTGCCTGCGGTCGCACCGATCAGGGCTCCGAGGGGCCAGCAGATCCCGATCCCGATCGCGCACAGCCAGTAGGCGGCGCGTCTGCGACGCGGCTCGGCTTGCCCGAGGGCGAACACCGTGCTCTCGTCGTTGAGCAGGTGCGCGCCGAGGACCCCTCGCCATCCGCGGCCGGCGACGTCGCCGACGGCGAGGCCGAACGGCAGGTGCCGGGCGTTGACCAGCAGTCCGCCGGCGAGCGCGGCGGCCAGGCTGCCACCGGCGGCGACGATGCCCACGAAAAGGAACTCGGACGCACCGGCGAGCACGACCACCGACATCAGGACCGGGACCCAGGGCGCGAAGCCGAGACCGACGGCGATCGCGCCGTAGGAGACGCCGACGAGGCCGTCGGCCAGGGATACCAGTGCGATGTCCCGCCGCAGCCCCCCGTCCAGTGTTCGCCAGATCGAACGCATGATCTTTATAGTGAACACATAGTGCTCGTTCGTCAAATCGAACAACTCTGCCGATACAGTGAACACATGGCATCGGACAGCAAGGCGCCCCTGGACGTCATCGCGGCCTCCCTGCGCCGGGAGCGCGACCGCGCGGGCCTGTCCCTGACCGAGGTGGCGAAGCGTGCGGGCATCGCAAAGTCGACGCTGTCGCAGCTGGAAGCCGGTGCCGGAAACCCCAGCGTGGAGACGCTGTGGGCGCTGAGCGTCGCGCTCGACATCCAGTTCGCGCAGTTGATCGATCCGCCGCGACCCCGGGTGCAGGTGATCCGGGCGGACGAGGGTCCGGTGTTGTACTCCGAGCGCACCGACTACCAGGTCACTCTTGTCGCATCGTGCCCACCCAACGCGCGTCGCGACATCTACCGCCTCGACGTGGAGCCCGGCCCCGCCCGCGAGTCCGAGCCACACCTGCCCGGCACGGTCGAGCACGTCCTGGTCAGCGCCGGCCGCGCGCTGGTCGGCCTGCGCGACGACCCGGTCGAACTCGGCCCCGGTGACTACATCGCCTACCCCGGCGACGTCGCGCACGTCTTCCAGGCCCTCGAGCCCGGCACCCGCGCGGTCCTCGTCTCCGAACACACCTGACAGCCGGGCCGCGCGGACAATGGGGACATGACCGAGCGCAAGCCCTGGAACGTCCCGTTCGAGTCGTGGGTCGAGCGTCAGATCCGGCTGGCCCAGGAGCGCGGCGAGTTCGACAACCTCGCCGGCGCGGGAAAGCCGCTGCCCCCGATCGACGACTCCGACGAATTGTGGTGGGTCAAGCGCAAACTCGCGGCGGAGGGCCTGTCCACCGAGGCGCTGCTTCCGCCCTCACTGCAGTTGCGCCGCGAGGTCGAACGGCTGTCCGACGTCGTCGCCGACCTGCCCACCGAGCAGGCCGTGCGCGAGGCGGTCGCCGATCTGAACCGTCGCATCGCCGACTACCTGCGCGCCCCGAGCGTCCCGGTCGTGCCGGTCCACAAGGTCGACGCCGACCGGGCGGTCGCCGCGTGGCGAGCCCGCCGCACCACCCGCTGACCCCACCCGCGGTTCCCTAATGTCACATCGGGGGTCGTCAAGTGACCCGATGTGACATTACGGAACTCCAGGGAAGGGGTCAGACCAGCTGCATGCGCTCGGCGCAGGCGGCCATCTCGTCGAGGACGGCGCCGAAGGTGGTGGCGTGCCGGGACGCCGAGAGCAGGATGCGGTCGGAGCCGAGTGCGCGCGCCCACTCGACCTTGGACTCGTCCATCCGCGGCAGGGTCGCGCCGAGGACCAGGGCGACGTCGGCAGGGTCACGGCCGGCGTCCGAGGCCGCCGAGCGCATCGTCGCGACCGCGCCGGCCAGATCGTCGCCGCCGAGCCCGAGCGGCTGGAATCCGTCGCCGAGCCGTCCGGCCCGCCGGGCCGCGGCCGCGCTGTGCCCGCCGATGTACAGCGGAACACCGCTCTCCCGGAACGGCTTCGGGAACGAGTAGGCACCGGTGAACGAGTTGAACTCACCGGCGAAGTCGACGCCGTCGGACCCGCCGGCCCACAGCGCGCGCATCACGGCGATCGCCTCGTCGGTCGCCTTGCCGCGGCGGGTGAAGTCGCCGCCGCACGCCTCGATCTCCTCACGCATCCAGCCGACCCCGAGACAGATCCGGGTGCGTCCCCCGGAGAGCCGGTCCAGGGTGGCCAACCGCTTGGCCAGCACGACCGGGTTGTGGTTGGGCGCCACCAGGACTCCGGTGGCCAGGCCGAGCCGGGTGGTGGCGCCGGCGACGAACGAGAGCAGTTCGAGCGGGTCGGGCAGCGGGCAGTCGTCGGGCAGGTGCGACTTGCCGGTCGGCGAGTACGGGTACTCGCTGCCGGTGTTCGCGATCACCACCGCGTGCTCGACCGCGGAGATCTCGTCGAATCCCAGCGTTTCGGCCGCCCTGGCGAATTCGAGAACCTGCTCCGGGTCCCCCGCCATCCCCAGTTCGACCGGCATCACCACACCGAGCTTCACGCCACGCACACCCTTTCCCGTTGTCCCGCAGCGCAGATCACGCAGCGATCGAGTCCACCAGCTTCGGAGCCCACACGACCTTACCGAGGAAACGGTCCGCGTCCGGGTTGGTCGCCAGCCACACCGCCGCCTCGGCCGGGACCGTCGCGGGCACCGTGTCGAACCCGCTGTCGGTGATCGCGTCGGTGCCGCCGCGGGCGGCTCCCGACTCGGTGACCACGAAGCCCGGACTGAGGTTGAACGCCCGCACCCCGCGGTGCCGGTACTCGGCGTTGACGGCACCGGCGATCCGGCCGAACGCGGCCTTCGACGCCGCGTACGACAGCCCCCAGCCGCCCTCGCCGGGCGCCGCGGGTGGATCCATGGTCGCCGATCCCGACACCAGGTTGATCAGGACGCCGGACCCGCGACCGACCATCGCGGGCAGCACCCGCTGGATCAGCGCGAGCTGGTGCAGGTAGTTGCCGCGCATCATCACCGTGGCGTCGTCGAGTTCGATGTCGAGCAGCCGGTCCATGTTGCCCGCGGTCTGCGCGTAGGCGTTGTTGACGAGAACGTCCACGCGACCCAAGGTTTCGAGTACCCGATCGGCCGCCGCCAGCACCGACGTGGCGTCGAGCAGATCCATCTGGACGGCCAGCACGTCGACGCCGAGGGCCCGGACCTCCGCGGCGGTGGTCTCCAGGCTGCCCGGCACCGGAATCAGCTCACCGTGGGTGCGTGGCGACACCCGCCCGTCACCCTCCCGCACCGTCCGCGCGGTGAGGGCGACGTCGAATCCGTTGCGGGCGAAGGCGAGCGCGATCTCTCGGCCGATGCCGCGGCTCGCGCCGGTCACCAGGGCGACCGGGCGGCCACTCGGCGCGGCGCTCACGACGTCGGGCATCGGCTGCGAGCTGCCCGTATTCGCGCTCACGACCGGTCCCCCGTCATCCCCGACTCGACCGAAACCACCACACCGAACTTCATGCCAAGCACACCCTTTCCTGTTGTCCCGCAGACCAGTTCATGCCGCGAGCGGACTCGCCGGCTTCGGCACCCACACCACGTTGTCGAGGAACCGGTCGGCGGCAGGCTGGGTGGCCAGCCACAACGCCGACCTGGCGACCATCCTGGACGGCACGCCGTCGCCCCCGGCCTCCTCGCCCGGTTCGGCGACCGCGGCGTCGGGGCCGAGGTTGAACGCGCGCACCCCGCGGTGCCGGTACTCCGCGTTCACCGCGGCGGCGAGACGCCGGAACGCGGCGTTCGACGTCGCGTGGGAGGGGCTCAGAGCGGTGTCCGTGCCGGCCGATTCCGTCGGCTCCGGGCCCGACAACAGGTTGATCACGACACCGGAACCCCGGCCGACCATCGCGGGCAGCACCCGCTGGATCAGGGCCAGCTGGTGCCGGTAGTTCCCGCGCGTCATCAGGGTGGCGTCGTCGAGTTCGACACCCTGTGCCCCGTCGACGACGCCGGCGGGTTGCACGTAGGCGTTGTTGACGAGAACGTCCACGCGACCCCACGTTTCGAGCACCCGATCCGCCGCCGCCAGCACCGAGGCGCCGTCGAGGAGATCCATCGGGACCGGCAGCGCGGCGACGCCGAACGCCCGCACCCGGGCAGTGGTGTCCTCCAGGTCGCTGGGGACGAGGACGGAACCGCCGTGTGCTCGCGATCCGCCCCGACTGCCGCCCTCCCGCCCCGTCCGGGCGGTGAGGGCGACGTCGAATCCACTCTGGGCGAAAGCGAGTGCAATCTCGCGACCGATCCCTCGGCTCGCCCCGGTCACCAAGGCGACCGGGCGACCACTGGGATCGGGCACGGTCGGCTCCGGCGTCGTTACCTCAGGCGCCGAGGAACCGCTGCCGGCCCGACGCCGCGAATTGCGCTTCCAGTTCACGCTTGTCATCATCGGACATTTCCACGTAGGTCGGCTCGCCTCGTCCCTGCCAGTGGAATACGGGTTCGTCGCAACGCCACAGCTGCGCCTGCAGCTCCCGCTTGAGCACCTTGTTCGATCCGGTCACCGGGAGGTTCGTTGACACCCGAACCAGGCGCGGGGCGGACTTGGTGCCCAGGTCGTCCTGCGTGCCGAGGAACGACGCGAACTCCTCGGGGTCGAAGTCGGTGAGGTCCGAGACCTCGATCGCCGCCATCACCTGATCGCCGGACCGCGGGTCCGGGACCGCGTACACGCCGGTGGCGATGACCTTCGGGTGGCGGCGCAGGATCCGCTCGATCATCAACGCGGAGGTGTTCTCGCCGTCGACGCGGATCCAGTCGCCCTTGCGTCCCGCGAAGTAGATGAACCCGTCCTCGTCGATGTACCCGAGATCGCCGGTCCAGTACCAGCCGTGCTTGATCCGGTCCGCGATGGCCTGCTCGTTCTTGTAGTAGCCCTCGAACCGCTTGGCGCCGCCCTTGTCGATCATCTCGCCGATCGCCTCGTCCGGGTTGAGCACCCGGCCGTGCTCGTCGAGCTTCGCGCGGACGCATTCGACGAGTGTTTCCGGGTTGACGATGGCGATCTCGTCGTGGGCGGGCCTGCCCAGCGCGCCCTCGGGGGCCTCGGGGTCCAGCTTCACCGAACCGGCGCCCTCGGAGGAGCCGTAGCCCTCGAACAGCTGCGCGCCGAAGCGGCGCACGAACTCGACCTTGTCCTCCGGGGAGGCCTCGGTGCCGAACCCGCGGACCAGGGTGTTGTCGAGGTCGTCGGGCTGCTCGGGGGTCGCCATCAGGTACGACAGCGCCTTGCCGACGTACGTGAAGAACGTGGCGCCGAAGAACTTCACGTCGGGCATGAACCCGGACGCGGAGAACTTGCGGGCCTGCGGCAGGCAGACGGTGGCGCCGTTGGCCAGCGCGGGCGCCCACAGCGCCATCAGCGCGTTGCCGTGGAACAGCGGCATGCAGCAGTAGTCGACGTCCTCGCGCGAGTGCCCGTACTTCGCGGAGTTGGCGTATGCGAGACGCGCGAGCCGGCCCTGGCTGCACCGCACCGCCTTCGACATGCCGGTGGTGCCGGAGGTGAACAGCAGAAGGAACAGCGAGGACTCGTCGATCGACGGGTCCAGGGCGGGCTCCGCGACGCGATGCGATGCGACGGTGTCCGCGTAGGCCGGGTCGTCGACGAGCACGAAGCGGTCCTCGTCGAGACCGAGGTCGAGGCCCTTGAGCTTCGCCATGCCCTCGGCGTCGGTGACGATGAGCTGGCAGTCCACGTACCGGATCTCGGCCTCGAGTTCCGCACCGCGGCGGGTAGGGTTGATGCCGACAATCGTCGCCCCGGTCAGCGCGGCGCCGCCGAGCCAGAACAGGAACTCGGGAACGTTCTCGAGGAGCACACCGATGTGGAAAGGCCCCTCCCTGCGCAGCGACGCGGCCAGCGCCCCGCGCGCCGCGCTCTCACGGACCGTCTCGTCCCACGTCCAGTCCCGATCCCGCGTCCGGGTGCCCAGGTGCTCGTCTCCGAGGCGATCCAGCAGCATCTCGGCGATCGTCGCGCGTTCCAATTCCACTCCCGTTGTCTGCTTGTGCACTGCGACGGTCAGGGCGGAGGCACCGGCGAGGGGCGCGGGCTCCGGAGTCGGCGCACGGTCCAGCAATGTTCGACCGACGCTAACCAGGGCCCGAGAACCGAACCGCACCAGTCCCGGTCAGTGGAAAAGCCTTCCATGCACCCCCCTGGCCGTGTGATCCTTCTCGCCAATTCAAGTACAGGGAGGTCCCGATCTCATGACTGCATCCACCGACCCGCAGGCATACCTCGCGGCCGTCGTGTCCCGGCTGACGGGACCGGAGGCTCCTTTCGAGCTGGTCGACGAGGATGTCCGCGGCACGCGGATGCCGGTCATGCGGCAGCGCAACCACGCGGTGCACGAACTGCTCACCGCGTCGCTGGCGTACGGGGACCGCGACTATCTGGTCACCGAGGATCAGCGGATCTCGTTCCGCGAGCACGCCGAGCAGGTCGCGGCGTTCGCCGAGGCCCTTGCCGACGAGTACGGCGTCGGTGTCGGCGACCGGGTCGGCATCCTCGCCGCGAACACCGTCGAGTGGGTGATCGCGTTCTGGGCCACGCAGTCGCTCGGTGCGATCGCGGTCGGACTGAACGCGTGGTGGGTGCCGCGGGAGATCGCGTACGGCATCGAGCTGACCACGCCGAAGGTGCTCATCGCCGACGCCAAGCGGGTCGCCCTGCTCGACGAGGCCGAGACCGGTGTTCCCGTGCTCACGATGGAGCAGGACGTCCCGCGCCTGATCGAGGCCCATCGCGGTGCCGCACTGCGGACCGCGGAGGTCGCCGAGGACGACCCGTCGGTCATCCTGTTCACCAGCGGCACCAGCGGCAAGCCCAAGGGCGCCCTGCACTCGCAGCGCAACCTGCTGGCCGTGGCCGACTACCACCGCTACAGCGACGCACTGCTCGACGCGTTCGCCGGGCGCGAGTACGACCCGAACCGGCCCAGCGACCTGCGCTACCTGCTCACCTCGCCGCTGTTCCACATCGCGAGCCTGCACAACATCGTCGTCCCCCGCCTGGCGACCGGCAGCGCGGTGGTCCTGTACCAGGACAAGTTCGACGTGGACCGGGTGCTCGCACTGGTCGAGCGGGAGAAGGTCACCAACTGGGGCGCGGTGCCGACCATGGCGGCCCGGCTGATCGAGCACGGCAACGTCCGCAAGTACGACACCTCGTCGCTGACCGCGTTCGCGCTGGCCTCCGCCCCGTCGTCGATCGCGTTCAAGGAGCGCCTGCGCGAGGAGGTGCCGTTCGCGAAGGACTCCCTCGTCGACAGCTACGGCCTCACCGAGTGCAGCACCGGCATCGCCGTCGCCACCCCGATGGACGTGCAGCAGTTCCCCGGCACCCTCGGCCGGCCGATCTTCGCGGTCGCGATGGAGATCCGGGACCCGTTCGGTGAGCGGCTGCCGGACGGCGAGGAGGGCGAGGTGTGCGTCCGCAGCCCGTACGTGATGCTCGGCTACTGGGACAACCCGGAGGCGACGTCGGCGTCGATCCGCGACGGCTGGCTGCACACCGGCGACTTCGGTCGAGTCGAGGACGGCCGACTGCGGCTCACCGGTCGCCGCTCGGACCTGATCCTGCGCGGCGGCGAGAACATCTACCCCACCGAGATCGAGCAGGTCCTCGACGAGCATCCGGACGTCGCGGAGTGCGCGGTCGTCGGCGAGGCGCACGAGGACCTCGGCCAGGAGGTCGCCGCGATCGTCGTGGTGCGCGCCGGGGCGACGGTCGGCGAGGAGGAGCTGCGTGCGTTCGCCGCGGACCGGCTCTCCTACTTCAAGGTGCCCACGCGGTGGCGGCTGACCACCGAGCCGTTGCCACGCAACGCGACCGGCAAGGTGTCCCGCGGTCAGGTCAAGCTGTAGGGGCCGGCGGTGCTGGACATGCGGCACACGATCGAGCGGCTCGCCGCGACCGAGGCGATCCGGGACCTGGTCTTCTCGTACTCGCATCTGATCGACCGCGGTGAACTGTCCTCGGTGGCGGCCCTGTTCGCCGATGCCACCTACGGACAGTGCGACGGGGACGGCGTGCCGCTCGGTGGGCTCATCGAGCGGGACCCGGCGGCCGTTCAGCGCGCCAACGAGACGTTCGTCAAGATGCACGGCGACCCGCCGTCCCCGCGGACCAAGCACGTCACCACCAACGTCCGCGTGTCCGTCTCGGACGACAACACCGAGGCGAGCGCGGTCTCGTACGTGACGGTGCTGCAGGGCACCGCGGACCTCCCGTTGCAGCCGATCCTCGTCGGACGCTACTTCGATCGCTTCGAGTGCGTGGACGGCCGGTGGCGGTTCACGCAACGGCTGTGCTGCATCGACCACACCGGCGACCTGAGCGAACACGCGCAGAGGCTGCTCCGTCCGTGACGGCACTGGAAGTGGGACTCAACATCCTGGGCGCCGAAGCGCTGTACGGCGGCCGGATCCAGCCGGTGCTCGACCTGCCCGCGCACGCCGATCGCGTGGGGTTCGATCTGATCTCGACCGGTGACCACCTCGGCTTCAACGAGGCCGCGCACGCCGAACGGGTCGCCGAGCACGGGTTCGTCTTCGCGCTGGACCACCCGTGGTACGAACCGATCTCGCTGCTTTCGGCGGTCGCCGCGGTGACCCGGCGGGCCCGGCTCGGTGTATCGGTGCTCATCGCGACCCTCCGCCCGCCGCTGCTGTTGGCCAAACAGATCGCCACGCTCGACGCGATCTCGGGTGGCCGGGTCGCGATCGGGATGGGTGTCGGCTGGCAGGAGGCGGAGTACGCCGCGGCAGGTGTGCCGTTCGACGCCCGGTTCGGCCGGATGGAGGAGACCGTCGCGGCCTGCCGGGCACTGTGGGCGGCGCCGCCGGCGACGTTCACCGGTCGCGACTTCTCGTTCGAGGACTTCCACTCGTACCCGCTGCCGGCCCAGGACCGGGTGCCGGTGCTGTTCGGGTTCGGCCCGAGCAGGCGGAACTTCGAGCGGATCGCGAGGGTCGCGGACGGCTGGACCGTCAACCCCACCGACATGGCGGCCTTCGGCGAGTCGGTCGCGCTGCTCCGGGAATGCTTCGCCGAGCACGGTCGCGATCCCGATTCGGCGCGGATTCAGGTGTCGGTGACGCCGGTGCACGACGCGTCCGGGGCGGTGGATCTGGACGCAACCGCGGACCGGGCGCTGCAGTGGCACAAGGCCGGCGCGACGGTCGCGGTGTTCCGGCCGGTGGCGTTCGGCGCCGACGCCGAGGACGTCCCGGACCTGCTCGACCGGCTGGTCGGGTTGAAGGAGGAGGCTCGATGACGGTGGAGTCGCGCGAACTACGAGAGCTTCTCGACAAGCAGGAGATCCGCGAGGTCGTGTTGCGGTACTGCCGCGGCATCGACCGGCTCGATCTCGATCTGGTGCGCGGTTGCTACCACCCGGACGGCATCGACCACCACACCGGATTCGACGGCACGGTCGACGAGTACATCGCCTGGGTCGGGCCGAAGCTGGAACTGCTCGGCGGCACCATGCACCACGTCGGGAACCATCTCGTCGAACTGTTCGGCGACGTCGCGATCAGCGAGGCCTACTCCACCAATGTGCACTGGGGACACCCGAACCGCGGCGACTTCACCAGCGGGGCACGCTTCGTCGACCTGATGGAGCGGCGCGACGGCCGGTGGGCGATCGCCGAACGCTGGGCGGTCCGGGAGTGGACCCGATCCGACGACGGCCGGATGATCGCACCCGAGGCGGCCGGCCCGCGGGGCACGCGCGGCGGAAGCGATCTGCTCGACACGTTGCGCGCGCGGGTGGGTGCCGCGTCCTGACCGGACCGGCGAGCCGGGCCGCTCACCCCGGGGCGAGCGACCCGGCTCGTCAGCTGCCGAAGATCGCGCCCCCGCTGCCGGTATCGCGTCAGGCTTCCGAAACTCGTTCCGAGGGTCACCGGCACCCCGCCTGCGGGGGTGAGGACCGTCGCCGTCGAGGCAGGAGGCGGAGACGGTGTGGTCACCGCTGTCGAATTTCTGCGTATAGACCCCGGCGCCAGGACTGCCGAGGAGGAGCACCGGCGATCAGCTGGCGAACAGGGACGTGAAAAGACCGATGTTGTAATCGACGCTGAAGGCGAGTGTCGGCTCCGGCGTCGTGTTGACAAGGGGGATCTCTCCGTCCGCGTCGACGCAGGACGTGACGACCTTGTAGTTCCAGTTCGGATTGAGGGGCGGCGAGGTGTACGTACCGTCGCCCGGATTCCCGGTCAACACTACGTCGCCGTGGAAACTCTCCCGGCCGAACTCCTCCAGCACGTCCACGGAGCATCCACTCAGGGTGGGAGAACTGATACCGGTGAAATCGACCTGAATGGTGTCGGCGCTGGGCTTGAATACGTGAACCGAACCGGCGGCCGTGGCCGAGCTCAGTGCAGGGTTGGCGACCAGTGCGAGGGCGGCGAATCCGACAACGGCACCCACGCGGGTAACGCTCTTACGAGACCGACCCGCGCGGCGGGAGTGCCATGGCCGCTCACCGGCACGGTGAGCGGCCACGACCGTCAGCTGCCGAAGATCCGGCTCAGGCTGCCGGCGTCGAGGCCCAGGCTGCCGGTGTCGAGCGTGACGCTGCCGAAGCTGGTGGCGGAGCCGACGGTGACGGGCACGCCGTCGACGGGGGTCAGCGGCGTCGAGCCGTCATCGTCCAGGCACAGGGCGTGGACGGTGTAGTCACCGCTGTCCAGTCCCTGCGAGACGAAGGTCCCGGCGCCCGGGTTTCCGAGGATGAGCACAGGGTTGGCGGTGGACTCGGTGCCGCTCGCGTTGTCCACCTTGACCCAGCAGGCGATCAGTGACGGGGAGCTGACGTCGGCGAACTTGACGGTGATCGTGTTGCCGCTCGACGTCACGTTCGCGGTGCCCGCGACCGCGGCGGAACCGACGGCCGGGTTGGCGACCAGTGCCGCGGCCCCGAGGCCGGCGATGACGGCGAGTCGTGCGGTGCTCTTGCGGGATGTCCTCACAGCGTGTCCGTTTCTCGATGATGGTCGGGTGCGGATGGTGGTGCGCGCGGTGCGCACGCCGGCAGCCATCATGCACGACTCACACCCGCCGGTCAGGGCTTCTCGAAATCTGCCGCATTCAATCAATCGTTCTGTCTAACAGCATCATTCGATTACGCCACGTCAGCGGCCATGCGCGCCCGGCGCGACAGTGTGCGGTGGTCGTAGTATCGGCACCGTGCCCAGTGCGGATACGACAGGCGCCGCCGTCGCGGAACTACGCTCCCGCCTCGACGGCGAGGTCGACGATTCCACCCGCCGTCGGGCCGAGTACTCCTCCGACGCCTCGAACTACCGAGTACCCCCGACCGCGGTCGTGTTCCCGCGCTCCGACGAGGACGTGGCCGCAACTCTCGCGGTCGGCCGCGCCCACGGCGTCCCGGTGACGGCCCGCGGAGCGGGGACGTCCGTAGCGGGCAACGCGATCGGCGCCGGACTGGTGCTCGACTTCAGTCGCCACATGAACCGGATCCTCGATCTCGATCCGGGCGCCCGGACCGCGGTCGTGCAGCCGGGGGTGGTGCTCTCCTCGATGCAGCGGGCCGCCGCACCGCACGGTCTGCGCTTCGGCCCGGATCCGTCGACGCAGGACCGGTGCACCCTCGGAGGCATGCTCGGCAACAACGCCTGCGGCCCACGCGCCGTCGCCTGGGGGCGGACCGCCGAGAACGCACGCCGGCTGCGCATCCTGGACGGCACGGGCACGCAGCGCGTCCTCGCCGACAACCTGTCCGTGGTGCCCGGGCTGGACGGCTTCGTGACCGCGAACCTGGCGACGCTGCGCACCGAGCTCGGCCGCTTCGACCGGCAGGCGTCGGGATTCTCCCTCGAGCACCTCCTGCCCGAACGGGGGCACGCGCTCGCCAGGGCATTCGTCGGCACCGAGGGCAGCTGCGGCCTGATCCTCGATGCCACCGTCGACCTGGTTCCGGTCCCCGCCGCGACTGCGCTCGCGGTTCTCGGCTACCCGGCCATGCCCGACGCAGCCGACGACGTCCCGGCGCTGATGGCGGCCCGCCCCCTCGCCGTCGAGGGTATCGACGCCCGGCTGGTCGACGTGGTCCGACGACACAAGGGCGCCGCCGTACCCGAACTGCCCCGCGGCGAAGGCTGGCTCTTCGTCGAGATGGCCGGGGACACCGCCGAACAGGCGCTCGCCGACGCCGCGGCGCTGTGTGCGGCGTCGAACGCGGTGGACACCAGGGTCGTGGCGACCGGGCCCGAGTCGGCGGCCCTGTGGCGGATCCGAGCGGACGGCGTCGGGCTGTCGGGACGCACCCGGCGCGGGCGCCCGGCCTGGCCCGGATGGGAGGACGCCGCAGTGCCCCAGCACCGTCTCGGGGCGTACCTGCGCGACTTCGACGACCTGATGGGCGAGCACGACGTGGACGGTCTGCTGTACGGCCACTTCGGTGACGGGTGCGTGCACGTCCGACTGGACTTCCCGATGGACCGGGCGCCCGAACGCTTCCGCGCGTTTCTTCTGGACGCGGCGGCACTGGTCGCCGGGCACGGCGGCTCGATGTCCGGTGAACACGGCGACGGACGCGCACGCTCCGAACTGCTGCCGCTGATGTACTCCCCCGCCGCGCTCTCGGCGTTCGCGGGATTCAAGTTGCTGTTCGACCCGGACGCCGTGCTGAACCCCGGCGTGGTGGTGGACGCGGCACCGGTGGATGCGGATCTGCGGATACCCGCCGCCCGGCCGGTCACCCGGGCCGGTGGATTCGCGCTGCACGACGATGGCGGCGACCTCTCGACCGCGGTCCATCGGTGCGTCGGAATCGGCAAGTGCCGCTCGGAATCCGGCGGATTCATGTGCCCGTCGTACCTGGCGACCCGGGACGAGAAGGACAGCACCCGAGGCCGGGCGCGGGTACTGCAGGAAGCGATCAACGGCACGCTCGTGTCGAGCGGGTTCGACGCCGGAGAACTCGCCGAGTCCCTGGACCTGTGCCTGTCGTGCAAGGCGTGTTCTTCCGACTGCCCGGCGGGGGTCGACATCGCCACCTACAAGTCGGAGGTGCTGTATCGCCGGTATCGGCGGCGACTGCGCCCGCGGGGCCACTACACGCTCGGCTGGCTGCCTCGCTGGGCGGCCGCGGCGACCCGGGCACCGCGTGTCGTCAACGCCGCGACCGGGGTGCCGTTCCTGCGCCGCACCGGATTGCGGCTGGCCGGACTCGACCCGCGCCGCGGAGTACCGGCGCTGGCACCCGCAAGTTCGCGCCGATCCCTGCGCCGCAGATCCGGTGCACCGCAAGCGGAACGCAGCGTTCTGTTGTGGCTGGACACCTTCACCGATGCCTTCACCCCGGCGGTGGCGAGTGCCGCGGTCACGGTGCTGGAGCACGCCGGATATCGAGTCGAGCTGACCGAGAGGCGGTCCTGCTGCGGCCTGACCTGGATCACCACCGGCCAGTTGGATGGGGCGCGAAGACAACTCGCTCGCACGCTCGACCAGTTGCAGCCGCACCTCGATGCCGGCCGACCGATCATCGGGCTGGAGCCGTCGTGTACCGCGGTGCTGCGCTCGGACCTGGTCGAACTGCTCCCGGACGATCCCCGGTCGCACCTCGCGGCAGCGGCGACACACACGTTCGCCGAGTTTCTCTCCACCGCAACCCTTCCCGACGGCACACCCTGGCACCCGCCGCGCCTGGAGGGCGTCGAGGTCGTGGTGCAGCCGCACTGCCACCAGCACGCCGTCACCGGATTCGCGGCCGACCGTGCGCTACTGGACCTGGCCGGGGCCACGGTGCACCAGCTCACCGGCTGCTGCGGACTGGCCGGCAACTTCGGAATGGAACGCGGACACCACGATGTCTCGGTCGCGGTCGCCGGCCACGCCCTGCTGCCCGCCCTGTCCGCGCACCCGGACGCGACACTGCTCGCGGACGGCTTCTCGTGCCGCACCCAGGCCGCCCAGCTGGCCGGGCGCGAGGGCGTCCACCTTGCCCAGTTGTTCGCCACGCACACGACCTGAACTGCGCACCTCCCCCGATCGGTTGCTGTCGTGGGGCATCATCAGTCGACTCGGCTCACTCCCGAGCCGGGCCGACTCGAAGGGTTGGTGAGGTAGTCGTGCCCACAACTGCGCGCTGGAAGACAATGGCCGCGACCATGGCCGGGACGGCCACCGCCGTCCTCGCGGTGAGCGCGATGGCGGCGCCGACGGCGTCCGCCCAGATCCCGCCGCCTGCGCCACCCGCGATCAGCACGACGGTCGACGGCAATCACCTGACGATCAAGCTCTCCGATCCCAACAGCGGACTCGCGCACGCCCTGACCTTCTGCACCGCGGCGCTGGTGAACCCGGCCAAGGCCGTCCCCCTGATTCCCGCGCTCGCGGGGGGAACCCTGCCCCCGCTGGATCAGATCGACCCCGCCGTGTTCCAGTGGGGGCCGTCCGCGACCACCACCAACGCATTGGTCCGCGAACGGACGTACGAGGTCCCCGACGTGCCCGTCGGCGTCTACGTCGCGCTCGGTGTCTGCATCAACCCGAACATCACCAATCCGGCCGTCGACTTCGAGCCGGTGTTCGTCGGGAGCCCGATCGAGGTCGGGTCCGCGGTCCTCGACCTCGGCAGCGCCGTCGCAGGCACCCCCGGTGCGATCGAAGCCATCCTGGACCTGATCGGCGTCGACACCGGCAGCCTCGGCGGCAGCGCGGGGTAGCCGACCAACCGCCGGGCGGTGTCCCGCTGCCCGGGACACCGCTCGCACCCGCGTCGGCGTAGACGGAGGATGCGGGGATGACCAGCGAGTTTGTTCAGAACGAGGCACCCGCCGAAGCGATCCGGTCCCTCATCGCCCGCATCGCACACGCCGCCGACGAGGCGTCGGTCGAGACGTACGCGCAGCTCTACACCGACGACGCGGTGTGGGAGATGACCGGCACGACCGCATCCGGCGCCAAGCCCCAGGTCTCCCGGGGGCTCGCGGAGATCATGGCGGCCGTCCGCGAACGTCGCGGCGCGGGCATCGCCGGACCCGGGACCGGCACCCGGCACCTGACGACGTGCGTCGCGGTCTCCGTCGACGGCCCGGACACCGCGCGCGCAGAGTCCGTCTGGCAGTTCTACGCCGAGACGGCCACGGCGCCGCGGTTGACGAGCATGGGCCGGTACCACGACCTGTTCCGGCGGGAAGACGGGCGCTGGCTGCTTGCCCAGCGCACCATCTCGGTCGGCTGACCCGGTCGGCGCCGCCTCAGTCCACCTGCGGCGCCCACTGCACGCCGTTGATGTGGCTGCCGCCGTCGACGAACAGCGTGTTGCCGGTGAGGTAGCGGGAGTCGTCGGACGCGAGGAACGCGGCGACGGTGCCGATGTCGTCGAGGGGATCACCGATGCGTCCCATCGGGTTCGCCGCCTCCTGCCCGGCCGCCATCTGCGGGTTCGCCTCGGCGACGCGCTGGTAGGCGGCGCTCTTCGCACCCGGGCAGATGACGTTGCAGCACACGTGCTTCGGCGCCCACTCGCGGGCGGCGGTGCGGGTCATGCTGCGCAGCGCCTCCTTCGCGGCGTTGTAGTACACCGAGTACATGTGAGCGTTGACGCCGTTGAGGCTGCACATGTTGATGACGCGTCCGGTGCCGTGCTCGGCGAGCGCCGGAAAGGCACGCTGCATCGCCCAGAACGCCGACATGACGCCCATGTCGAAGCCGATCCGCATGTTCTCCTCGGCGGTTTTCTCGAACCGCGCGTAGCCCAGCGGACGCCAGGCGTTGTTGACGAGGATGTCGAGACGTCCGAACTCCTCGGTGCCCGCGTCGACCATCGCGTGCACCTGCTCACGATCGGCGACGTCGGCGCGGATGAACTTCGCGCCCACGCCCCACTCGTCGATGAGCCACCGAACGGTGTCGGCACCCGCCTGCTCGTCGATGTCCGAGACGATGATGTTCGCGCCCTCGCGGGCCATCGCGCCCGCCACACCGCGGCCGATGCCCATGGCCGCTCCGGTGATGACGGCAACCCGTCCGTCCAGCTTGCCCATACCTGCGCTCCTCCTGTGTGCTCTCGTACCCCCTCCCCGCTGACCGAATGTGGGATTCGGTCAGTTGAACCGACCGGATCCCACATTCGGTAGGACGGTCAGCGGGGGCGCGGAACCGTGGCGTCGATGAACAGACCGTCGACCGAGACACAGACCTCACCGGCGGCGTTCTTGATGTCTCCGACCGTGCGGATCTTGCGGCCTTCCACCGAGATCTGCTTGCCGGTGATCGTCAGCGGCTCGAACAGCGGCGTCGGCTTGTGGTACCGAGTGTTGAGTTGCGCGGTCATGCCTGCCTTGCCGCCCCAGGCGTTGGCGACACCGAGCACGTGGTCGAGGATCAACGCCGAGACGCCACCATGCACGCACCCGGGCGGACCCTGGTACGGCAGGGTGAGCGTGACGACGCCCTGAACCGAACCGTCCTCGAGCCCCTCGATCACCAGCGGGGGGGCGATGGCGTTCTCCGGACCGGTGATGGGGTCGTGCCGGGTGACGCCCTCCCCGCTCCACATGTCGACCAGCCGCTCGGCCACCTCGGGGGCATGCTCCTCGAGGTGGTCAGCGATGCTGTTGAGCTCCTCCGCGACCCGGTCGAGGTTCGCGTTGCCGCGATCGGTGCGCAGCATCGCGTCGATCACCCGACGGGCCGCCGCGGTGGCGCGATCGACCGGGGTGTCCTGCGGCGCAGCCGTCAGCACCGTCCGGTGCGGGTGGGTGCGGACAGTGGGGTGGGTGTTGCCCTCGTTCACGACCGGACCTCCATCGTCGCGTGCGTGAGCACCGGCTGCCCGTCCCGTTCGGGGCAGGTGGCCACCAGGGTGAGGGTGTCACCGTCACGCCAGACGGCGGTCTCGATGGTCTCCCCGGGGTACAGCGATCCGGCGAATCGCACCGAGAACGACTGCACCCGAGTCGGATCCCCGTCGAGCACGCCGTCGACGACGGCCTTGCACACGACCCCGTACGACGCGAGCCCGTGCAGGATCGGCTGGTCGAACCCGGCCATCTTCGCGAACTCCGGGTCGGCGTGCAGCGGGTTCAGGTCGCCGCTGAGCCGGTACACCAGCGCCTGCTGGGTGCTCGTGGGCGACACCAGCACCGTGTCGGCGTCCCGCTCCGGCACCGCGTTCGACACGTCCGGTCCGGCCTCGCCGCCGAAGCCGCCCTCGCCGCGCGCCCAGATCTGCATCCCGGTGGTCCACAACGGGTTTCCATCGGAATCGCTGGCGGACTGCTCGAGCACGATCACCGCGGCCTTGCCCTTGTCCCAGACGTTCGCGACCCGCGACGAGATCGTCGCGGTGCCCGACGCCGGGATCGGGGCGTGCAGCGTCAGCGACTGCCCGCCGTGCAGGATCTTGCGCAGGTCGATGTCGATGCCCGGCATGTTCATCCCGACCGGCTTCAGTGTCCCGGCCGAGATGCCCTGGCCGGCGACCATCGCGAAGGTCGGCAGCACCCGCAGACCCTTCTCGTACACCCAGCCGAGTTCGGCCGGGTTCAGCGAGTCGACACCCGCGCCGAGGCCCAGGTGGTACAGGATCACGTCACGCTCGGTCCAGCTGGCCTCGCGGACGGTTGGGGCGGCCGACAGGGCGGCGCTCACGTCGATCGGCATTGGGGTTATGACTCCTTCGAGATGGTTCCGGACCGGTAGAGAGTGACGACGCACGCCCCACCGAGACCCAGGTTGTGTTGCAGGGCAACGGAAGCACCGTCGACCTGACGCGCGTCGGCCTGCCCGCGCAACTGCCAGTTCAGCTCCGCGCACTGCGCGAGACCGGTGGCACCCAGCGGATGCCCCTTCGAGATCAGACCGCCGGACGGGTTGACGACCCAGCGGCCGCCGTAAGTGGTCGCACCGGACTCGACCAGCTTGCCGCCCTCGCCGGGCGCACACAGGCCGAGGCCCTCGTAGGTGATGATCTCGTTGATCGCAAAGCAGTCGTGCAACTCGATCACGTCGACGTCCTCGATCGTCAGCCCCGACTGCGCGAACACCTGCTCGGCGGCCGCGCGGGTCATCGGCGCGCCGACGACGTCGATCATCGACCTCTCCGCGAACGCCTCCTCGCCGTCGGTCGTGAGCGCCTGCGCGACGATCTCGATCGCCTGGTCCTCGAGGCCGTGCTCGCGCACGAACTTCTCGCTGACGACGATCGCGGCGCCGGCGCCGTCGGAGGTCGGCGAGCACTGCGACCGGGTCAGCGGCGCGTGAATCATCTTGTCGCCCAGCACCTGCTCGAGGGCGTACTCGTCCTGGAACTGCGCGTACGGGTTGTTCACCGAGTGCCGGTGGTTCTTCACCGCGACCGCGGCGATCTGCTCGGCGGTGGTGCCGTAACGCTCCATGTGCTCGACCGCGGCGTTGCCGAACAGCTGCGCCGTCATCGGGCCCTTGCCCCAGCCGAACTTCTCGATCATGATCTTGAGCTGGTCGTCGAGGGTGGTGACCTTCGGCATCTCGCCGGTGCCGGTCATAGACGTCTTGGTCATCTTCTCGAAGCCCACGGCCAGCGCGCAGTCGACGAAGCCGGCCTGCACCCACTCACGCGCCATCAGCAGCGCGGTGGACCCGGTCGCGCAGTTGTTGTTGACGTTGACGATCGGGATCCCGGTCAGCCCGGTCTCGTACAACGCCCGCTGCCCGGCGGTGGACGCCCCGAACACGTAGCCGGCGGCGGCACGCTGGACCTGTGAGTAGTCGATGCCGGCGTCCGCGAGCGCCTTGCCGACGGCCTCGGTGACCATGTCCGGGTACTCCCAGTCCCGGGACTCGATCTTCTCGAACTTGGTCATGCCGACGCCGACGACAAAGGTGCGGTTCATGTGACTACGTGCTCACTTTCCGGGTTCTGGATCGCGAGGCAGACCGAGGATCCGCTCGCCGATGATGTTCAACTGAACATTCGTCGTACCACCGGCGATGGACATGCACTGCGAATTCAGGAACATCTGTGTAGCGGACCTGCGATCCTGCTCGCCGAGCAGCGACGACGGACCCGCCCACTCCATCGCGACCTCCCACACCTGCTGGATGTGTTCGACGCCGAGCAGCTTGGCGATCGACGACTCGGCGCCCGGCTGCGCGCCGGTGAGCGAGCGCAGCGTGGTGCGCAAACCCATCAGCCCACCGGACTGGGCGTCGCACAGCACCTGGCCGAGCACGGTGAGCTGTTCGGCGTCCAGGCCGCCGGGCACCGTCGCGGCCAGCGTCAGCAGCGCCTCGCCGCCGGAACCCAGCGAGGAGTCGTGCGAGAGCGAGACCCGCTCGTTCGCGAGGGTCGTGCGGGCCAGCTTCCATCCGTCACCGGGCTCGCCGACCAGGCACTCGTCCGGGACGAACACGTCATCGAAGAACACCTCGTTGAACAGCGCCTCGCCGGTGATCTCCCGCAGCGGGCGGATGTCGAGACCCTCGGAGTTCTTGATGTCGATCAGGAAGTACGACAGTCCCTTGTGCTTGGGCACGTCGCCGTCGGTGCGGGCCAGGCAGATGCCCCAGTGCGCGTCGCGAGCCATCGAGGTCCACACCTTCTGGCCCTGCAGCTTCCAGCCGCCGTCGACCTTGGTGGCCTTGGTGGACAGGCCTGCGAGGTCGGACCCGGCGCCGGGCTCGGAGAACAGCTGGCACCAGACGATGTCGCCGCGCAGCGACGCCGGGAGGAAGCGCTGCATCTGCTCGTCGTTGCCGTGCGCGATCAGGGTGGGCACCACCCAGTTGCCGATGATCATGTCGTGCGGCCTGATCTTCGCGTCCCGCAGCTCCTCGGCGATCACGAGCTGGGTGACCGCGTCGGCGCTCTTGCCCCACGGGGCCGGCAGGTGCGGTGACGTGTAGCCCCGCTCCGCGAGGTAGGTCTTCTGCTCGGTACCCGCCAGGTCGGCGGCCGGCGCCAGCTCGGCGCGGATGTCGGCGCGGATCTGCTCGGCCTCCGCGGGCAGCTCGATGCTGAGCACGCGACGGGCGCCCTCGAGGGTGAGGTTCGCGACGCGGCGCTTCCAAGAGGCAGTGGAGCCCAACAGGATTCGCAGCGACTGCGCGCGCCGCATGTAGAGGTGGGCGTCGTGCTCCCACGTGTATCCGATGCCACCGAGTACCTGGATGCAGTCCTTGGTGACCTGGAACGCGGCCTCGGGCGCGACCGCGGCGGCGACGGCGGCGGCCAGCGACGACTCGGCACTCGAGACGTCATCGCCGAGCGCGCGGACGGCGTCCCACGCGGTGACGCGGGCCTGCTCGGTCAGGCTCAGCATCCGGGCGGCCTTGTGCTTGACGCCCTGGAACTGGCCGATGACCCGCCCGAACTGCTGACGGACCCGCGCGTAGTCGGCGGCGGTGGTGGTCGCCCAGTCCGCCAGCCCGGCCGCCTCGGCGGCGAAGAGGGCCGCGGCGACGTCGAGGACCCGCTGAGGGTTCAGCGTCAGCACGTCGCCGTCGGCGAGGGCGAGGCCGTCGACCGTGATCTCGGCGTTGCGACGGATCACGTCGTAGCCGGGCAGTTCGGAGATGTCCAGGCGATCCCGCGAGACGACGACGAACGCGAGCTCGCCCGCGTCGTCCGCGGCGAGCAGGAACACGTCGCCGACCTGTCCGCCGAGGACGTGGCTGGACGTGCCGGACAGCGTGGCCTCGCCGCCGTCGCGGACGATGCGCAGGTCGCCGGGCTGCAGCGCCACCGCACCGAACAGCGAGCCGTCTGCCAGGCCCTCGAGCTCGGCGTTGCGACCCGCTTCGTGCAGGACCTCGGAGACGACGACCGTGGGCAGGAACGGTCCGGGGACCATGGCGCGGCCGAGTTCCTCGGCGACGATGGCGGTTTCCAGGAGCGAGAAGCCGGCGCCGCCGACCTCCTCCGGCAGGTGCAGCCCGAGCATGCCGAGCTCGGCGAGCGAGCTCCAGTACTGCGGCCGGGTCTCGACCTTGGCCTCGACGGCCGCACGGATCACCTCGGGGGTGGCGTACCGGGCGGCCCAGCCGCGCACCGAGTCGCGGAGCTCGCGGTCCTCGTCGCTCATTCCAATGGTCATCAAAGGGTCCTTAAGTAGAAGAAATTCTAGTGCCGATCCCGGGCTCGTCCGAGTGAACGGAACATTCGGTCGAGTGGATCGAGCGAACGCTTCCGTTCACTCGACCGGGAGGGCGGTCAGATGCGCTCGATGATGGTGGCGGTGGACAGCGCGCCGCCCGCGCACATGGTGATCAGCGCGGTGGAACGGTCCGAGCGCTCGAGCTCGTGCAGCGCGCTGGTGATCAGCCGCGAGCCGGTGGACCCGACCGGGTGACCGAGCGCGATCGCGCCGCCGTTGACGTTGACCTTGCTCATGTCCGCCTTGTGCACCTGCGCCCAGGACAGCACGACCGAGGCGAACGCCTCGTTGATCTCGACGATGTCGATGTCCGACAGCGACATCCCGGTGCGGTCGAGCACGGCCCGAGTGGACTCGATCGGGCCGTCCAGGTGGTAGTACGGGTCGGAGCCGACCAGGGTGGACGCGAGGATCCGGGCCCGCGGCTTCAGTCCGGCCTCCCGGGCCTTCTCCTCGCTCATCAGCAGAACCGCCGCGGCACCGTCGCTGACCTGCGAGGAGTTGCCGGCGGTGTGGATGCCGCCCTCGATCACCGGCTTGAGGGCGGCGAGGCCCTCGGCGGTGGTCTCCCGCAGGCCGCCGTCGCGGGTCACGGTTGCAACCTCGCCGGTGGGCTCACCCTCCTTGGTGACGACCGGGGCCTGCACCGGGACGATCTCGCGGTCGAAGCGACCCTCGGCCCAGGCCTGCGCGGCCCGCCGCTGCGACTCCAGGCCGAGGGCGTCGACGTCCGCACGCGTGATGCCGCGGTTCGCGGCGATCCGCTCGGCGGAGGTGAACTGGTCACCCATGTCGATGGTCCAGTCGTCCGGGTACGGGTTGCCGGTGCCGGGCGCGTTGGCCTGACCGAGGAACACGCGGCTCATCACCTCGACACCGCAGCCGATACCCGCGTCGACCTGCCCGGACGCGATCAGGCCCGCGACCATGTGCACGGCCTGCTGCGATGAGCCGCACGCGCAGTCGATGGTGGTCGCGGCGGTCGTGAAGGGCAGTCCGGCGTGCAGCCATGCCTGGCGGGTGACGTTGTTGGACTGCTCACCGGCCTGGGTCACGGCGCCGCCGACGAGCTGGCCGACCTGGTCGGCGGGCAGCCCGGTGCGGTCGAGGAGCGCCTTCTGGGCGGCACCCAGCAGCACGGCGGGGTGCACCCCGGCCAGCTGACCACGACGACGGCCGATCGGCGTCCGCGCGGCCTCGACGATGACGACGTTGCTCATTGTTGCTCCCCTGAGAAGACGGTTTTCTGAAACGTATTCTATTTCTGCGGAGAGGGCAATGTCCGGGCCGTCCCACCGGACGAGACGAGCCGCCTCCAGCGTCCGATGGACGGTGGGCGGCGGCTCGGTGCGGGAAGGTCTTGCGCCGACAGGCGCAGGTCAGTTCGGGGTGCCCGACAACTCGGCGAGCAGCAGGTCGCAGGCGATCCGCAGGTCGGACTCGATCTCGGGAATCGAGGTGCGGCTGTTGAGCCCGGACTGGATCAGCCCGAACCACAGGGCCACCACCAGCCGCAGCACCGTCACGTCCCGGATCGTCGGCTCCTCGATCCCGGCTGCGTCGAGGAGGAGCTTGTCGAACTGCTGGTCGATCTTCGCGACGTCGGGGATCGTCGCGGCGTTGGACGTGGCGGCGGACTGGATCATCGCGGTGGCGAGCAGCGGGGTGCGCAGCAGCGCCCGCGTCGCCTGCAGCAGTGCATCGAACACGGCGTCGGCGGGCGACATGCCCGTCCGCGACCGCCGGGACAGCTGGGTGCCCATCCGCTCGATCTGGTCCACCATGACCGCGACGAACAGGTGGGTCTTCGACGGGAAGTAGCGATACAGCGTGCCGATCGCGACGCCGGCGCGCTTGGCGACCTCCTGCATCTGCACGCGCTCGAGTTCCTTCTCCGCCCCCAACTGGGCGGCGACCTTCAGGATCCGGCCGTGCCGTGCCCGCTGCTCCACCGAGCTCGGCTCGGCTGCGTCGCGCACCTCCGCAAGCCTCGGCATCTCTGGTCCCCCACTTCTTCAACTTCCGACGGAATGAGGGTAGATCCTGACACCTGTAGAGGATGCCCGGACTCCCGTTCCGCTCAGTGGGAGCCGGCCTGTCCGGCCCGCCCGCCTGCGATTGCCTGTCACCCACACTCGATGTGATGGAGGTAGCTGGAGACATGCAGGACTGGACGGACGAATACGACGTGGTGGTGGTCGGGTCCGGTGGCGGAGCCCTGACCGGCGCCTACACCGCGGCCACGCGTGGCCTGCGGACGGTGGTGCTGGAGAAGACCGACCTGTTCGGCGGCACCTCGTCGTACTCCGGCGCCTCGATCTGGCTGCCCGGCACCCAGGTGCAGGAGCGCGCCGGGCTGCCCGATTCGACCGAGCTGGCCCGCACCTACCTGCGCGCGTTGCTCGGCGACGTCGAGAGCGAGCGGCAGGACGCGTACGTCGAGACCGCGCCTGCGGTCGTCGAGTTCCTCGAGCAGAACCCGAACATCGACTTCGAGTTCCGGGCGTTCCCCGACTACTACAAGGCCGACGGACGCCTCGACACCGGCCGGTCGATCAACCCGCTCGACCTCGACCCCGCCGGCATCGGCGAGCTGGCCGCCAAGGTCCGACCCGAGCTGGACCAGGACCGCACCGGGCAGGGCCACGCGCCGGGCAAGCTGATCGGCGGCCGCGCCCTGGTCGGGCGCCTGCTGGCCGCGGTCGCGGGCACCGGCAACGCGGACCTGCGCACCGGCGTCGCCATGACCGGACTGGTCGTCGAGGACGGCCGCGTCGTCGGCGTGGAGGCCGAGCAGGACGGGCAGCCGATCCGGATCAAGGCGAACCGCGGTGTGCTGATGGCCGCCGGCGGCATCGAGGCCAACGCGCAGGCGCGCGCGGCGAACGGCACCCCCGGCAAGGCGGAGTGGTCGATGGGCCCGATCGGCGCCAACACCGGTGCACCGATCGCGGCCGGCGTCGCCGCGGGCGGCGCGACCGCACTGCTCGATCAGGCGTGGTTCTGCCCGGGCGTCGAGCAGCCGGACGGCACCGCGGCCTTCCTGGTCGGCATCCGCGGTGGCATCGTCGTCGACGCGAACGGCGAACGCTACCTGAACGAGTCGCTGCCGTACGACCAGTTCGGCCGGGCGATGCACGCGCACAACGGAAATGGCGCGGCCGTGCCGTCATGGATGATCTTCGACTCGCGCGAGCGTGGCGGCCTGCCCGGCATCAGCATCCCGAACACCGCGCCCGCGAAGCACCTCGATGCGGGCACCTGGGTGCAGGGCGACACCCTCGAGGAGGTGGCCGCGAAGGCCGGCCTGCCCGCGGATGCGTTGCGCACCAGCGTCGAACAGTTCAACGACTACGCCAAGCACGGCGTCGACGAGTCGTTCCACCGGGGCGAGGACCCGTACGACAACTTCTTCTGCCCGCCGAACGGCAACCCGAACAAGGCGCTGACCGCGATCGAGACCGGACCGTTCTTCGCGGCCCGGATCGTGCTGTCGGACCTCGGCTGCAAGGGCGGCCTGGTCACCGACGTCGACGGTCGCGTGTTGCGCGCCGACGGCACCGCGATCGACGGCCTCTACGCGGCGGGCAACACCTCCGCGTCGCTGAGCCAGAAGGTCTATCCCGGTCCGGGCGTTCCCCTGGGCACCGCGATGGTGTTCTCGTACCGCGCCGCCCAGCACATGGCCGGCTGACGCCGAACACCGAACGGCCCCGCTCGACCGACAGGTCGGGCGGGGCCGTTTTGCATTGTGGAAGCGATTTCGAGGACGTCTCGTTTCAGGGTGCCATGTCGACCCAGCCGACGAAGCCCGACGGATCGTGCCGGCCCATGACGGCATGCTCGAACATCCCCCAGCCCACCCGACCGTCGATGGTTGCCTTCGCGACATGGTCGATGGTGCTGTAGGGCAGCCTGCCGAGGAACTCCGGGCTCGTGGTGTCGAATGTCGTGGCCGACGACCAATTCTCTCCGCGCCATTCACCGTGCGTCCAGTCGGGATCGCCGCCGTACCCGGCGCCGTGACTGAGCGAGATGAAGCCGAGGTTCTCGATGTCCACGACGAGAGGCTCACCCGACGGTGTCGTCAGATGAAGTCGCGCGGTCTCCGGATGCCTTGTGCCACTGCGATAGTTGACCTCGACCCGCGGCCAGCCGAGCTGCTCGATGCGTCCGTCGGCGAAGACACGGGTCGCGTGGTTGAGGGTCCGATGTCCGTCCTGGGATTCCTGAACGATCACCACGAGCGCGAAATCGTCGAACCGCAGCGGAACGTAGGTCCAGTAGTGGCCACCACGGGCCTCGTAGGTCATGCGCCCCTGCGGATCCGACTCACCGACGGGGCGGATACCCCACGAACGGTCGCGCGTACCCATCCACGTCTCGGGGTCGACGGTGAAGTCGCGCCCGCCCACCGTCAGGGTGCCGGCCCAGCTTCCGACCTGCGCGAAACGCGACGCATCGAGAATCGGACGCGGTCCCGACATCAGGACGTGTGCCTCCTCGAGCACGGCGGGAAACGACCCGTCCCACGTGATGTCGCACGACAGTTCTTCGTGCTCGCAGATCAGCCGAATTCTCTGCAGCGGCTCGATCACCTCGAGCCGGTAGCCGCCCACCCGGCTCTCCATCGAGCGCTCCTCCAGCGCATCCGAGAAGCGCACCGCCACCTGAGTGTCCCCGTGGCGCACCGTGACGAAGGCGTCGGTGACACCGAGGTTCGGGTAGACGCCGAATCCGGAGATCAGGTACACATCACCGGTGCGGTCGTGAGCGTTGAAGTAGTTGCGGTCGTAGAAGTTCCGGTCGGTGGACGCCACCCGCGCCATCGACAACGGCGACTGGTGTACCGGGTACTCGTCGAGCAGAACAGGCTTCATCGGGCCGGCTTCTCCCATTCGTATGTTTCGTCGATCAGCTGCGCGAGCATGGCGTGATGCAGCACATACTCGTCGGGGTTCGTGGGGGCTTCCATCTCCCCGAAGTGCACACGCCTGCGGGCGATCTGCGACATGACGGTTCCGTGGCGGAGCGCGGCGTACACGAGGTAGAAGTCGAGGTCACGCAGCTGAACGCCGGCGACCTTCTCGTACCGGTCCACCACATCGGCGCGGGTGAACATCTCGGGCAGGCCCGGCAGCGAGAACTGCTCGGCCAGGTCCTGGAACATGCGGTGGAAGAAAAGGAACCACCCGAGATCGAGCTCACGAGGCGCGAGCACCGCCGACTCCCAGTCGAGTACCGCGGCCGGAACGGTCTCCGCGTACATGATGTTGCCGATCCGGGAATCGCCCCAGCAGAGCACGTCGGGCGACGGCTCCGCGGGCCAGTGCGCCTCGAGCCAGTCGAAGGCCCGCTCGAGCACCGGGATGCGGAGGCCGTCGTCACGGCGGGTCCACTCGTAGTACGCGCGCTCGTTCTCGAAGTGCCGACGCAGGCTGGACTCCCCGCCTGCCGCACCGAGAGACGGCACCTTCGCCGCCGGATCGTCGATCGCATGGATGTTCGCGAGAACCTGGATGGTGTTTTCCTGGAGGGACTTCCGCGCCTGGGTGTCGAACTCGTGCAGCCACCCCCCGAAGACGTACGGCGGGTTGTCCACCGGCACGGCTCCGCCTGCCCGATCCATCACCAGGAAGGGGGCGCCGAGCGGCTCGGCGGACGTCTCCACCCAGCGCACGTTCGGGACCGGAACCTCGCTGTGGTCGCGGACCGCGGCCATGACGCCGAACTGGTGCCGCAGATCGTAGCCGGGGAAGACCGGGAACGCGGATGCCTCGGGCGCGAGCCGGGCGACCAACCGGTCCGTGTGCTCGATTCCGCCCTGCTTCCAGTCGAGGTCGAAAAGAACAGATACGCTGGACATTCCGGAGTGACCAGGGCGGCTCACGTTGTGGACGCGGGGCGGCTCGTCGGCTCCGAGCCGCTCCCCCAGCCATCCCTCCAGCTGCCGGCGCAGCTGCTCCAGGTCGGTCTCGGTGGTCTTGATGTTCTGTTCCGCGCCTTCCGGCATCGCGCTCTCGGTGGTCATGCCCGTATCTCCAGTTCTCACGATGAAGGGAGCCCGGGTCACATCCTCCGGACCTCGGACGGGGTACCGTCCGCCCCTCCTGCGGGGCGGACGGATCGAACGACGAGACCCGAATCGGCGATCTCGCATGTTCTGGGAAGTTCTCGATTCGCGCCGCGACGGTGGCCACAGTCCGCGATCCCGAGTCGAGTACAGCAGCTAATCCACTTGTACGTCAACGAAATTGGATCATCTCTACTGGTGTTCCGCGGGAGACCACCGCGAGACGACGACCGGCCGGGTCACAGTTTCGCGACCCGGCTCGATGTCACCGGTTCAGCCGGCCGACGTCACGGGTTCATCCTTCTGGTAGTCCGAGTTCCGGCCAGGCGCCACCGACCCAGGTCTGCAGGTTCCCCCAGCCGGTCGCACCGGTCTCGATGTCCCTGACCCGAATGACGCAGTCGCGGAACTGGTTGAGCGACGCCACACTCTCGGGGGTGGATGTGTCGGCGAAATAGCTTCCGTCGATGAAGAACTCACCCTTCCATGATCCCCCGCGGTCTCCGTTCGGTCGCAGGTAGTGGCCCGCACCCAAGTGGAAGCCGGTGTCGGACACCGGCTCGGCCTCCAGGAGACGCTCACGCCCGTCGGCCATGGTGAGACGAAAGGTCCCACCGAGGAAGCGGTTGTTCCGGGAGTCGAATTCGATGATCGGGTCGATGTCCGTGACGAGGTCCCGGGGCCGGTCCGCGTACTCGAAGCCGCCCTGCGCCAGCTTGTGCGAGTAGCCGGGACCCTCGTAGCGCAGGAGGTACTGGTGGAAGGCGTAGCTGCCGCCGTCCGGATGCTCGAAGTACAGCGGGTTCCAGACCGCCAGGACGCGCGGCGTGTGGCTCTCGGTGGGGTCCGGCGCCAGGTCGCCGATGTCGTCGCCGACCCCGGGGCGCACTCCCCACGAATGGTCACGCGTCATGATCCAGCCCTCGGGACCGACGTCGATGCGGTCACCGTCGACCTCTATCCATCCGCTCGCGACGATTCCGGTCTGGTGGTACCGGATCTGGTCCGCGGTGCGGCGATTGCCGGTGATGTTCCGACGATCCTCACGCTCCTCGACGACGCAGGGCACGGCCCCCTCGAGGAGCAGGTCGAACGCGACGGGTTGGACGTCGTTGGGTTCGAGCACGACGCGAATCCGTTGAAGCGGCTCGACGATCTCGTACCGAATGGGGCCCACGTCCACCGAGTCCGGATCGGCGGCCAGCGCGCGGCTGGCGCGTACCGTCCATTGCTCGACTCCGCGTGCCACACCGGCGTACGCGTCGACGACGCCCCGATTGACGTACTTACCGAAGCCGAATCCGATCTGCAGCGATCCGTCCTTCGCGGCGGCCATCAGACAGACCTTCTCGGTCCACGCGTGGTCACTCTGCGACACCGTCGCGAAGGTGTCCACGATCTGATGGTTGAAGTGCTCGTCCGCCGCCACGAGTGGCCCGATCGATCCGCCCACTGGCGCCTCCTCCGAAGTCCGGGTTCGAAGCCCAGGCCCGATGCCACCGCGGCCGCGTCGGCCACGACGGATCAGTTGATTTCTGGACTCTGAGGCTAAAGATAGACTCGCGTCTATATTTCTGGGGTGGATTCGCGAAATTGGACACGGACACGCCCGTGAGCCGAAACTGGCGGGTGCCACGCATCCCGGGCTGGCACCCCGAACCGGGCCGTGATCGCTCTCGGGTGGGGTGTCCGGAGGGGAGATGCTGGAGAAAGTGAACGAACCGACGACACTCGGCCGCCGCGAACTGAACAAGCTGCAGACGCGCGGCCGACTGCTCGACGCCGCCCGGACCCTGTTCGCTCAGCGCGGCGTCGTCGGCACGCCCGTCGACGACATCGCGGACCTGGCCGGCGTTTCCCGCGCCACCTTCTTCAACTACTTCCCCAGCAAGGACGACCTGCTGGCTGCCCTGTACGCGAGTCACATGAGCTCGCTGGCGGCGGTGATCGACGACCTCCTGGGCCGGGACCTGACGACGGAGGAGCGAATCGTCGGCGTCTTCACCGACTTCGTGCGGGCCACGGAGGACCTGCCCGGCTACCTGCGTGCCGTGACGGGCGAGTTCGAACGGGACCTCGCCTCGCCCACGATCAGTGTGGAGCGCACCGAACTGTTCAACGACGAGCTCCTGCGGATCCTGAATCCGGGCATCGCGCGCGGCGAGGTCCGCACCGACTACCCGCCACGGTTCCTCGCGCAGATGGTCGCCGCGATCTACGTCTCGACGATCCGCTACTGGCGGCAGGATCCGGGCTTCGACCTCGCGGACAATTTCGTGAAGGCGGCGCGGTATGCGGCCGAGTCGCTCCTGCCCCGGGACTGAAGCGACTCGACCTCCCGACTCCCGCCTGCCCGCGACGGGCCGGCGGGACTGTCTGCGTCAGGCGCCGGTGGCGGGCAGGATGCGGGCGCGGACCTCGCCGAAGCCGATGCGCCCGCCGTTCGCCCCGGGTGCGGTCGCCGAGATCGACACCTCGTCGCCGTCGTGCAGGAAGGTGCGCTCCTCTCCCGCGACGGTGGCGGGCTCCGCTCCACCCCAGGTCAATTCGATGAAGGCACCGCGCTGGTCCTTCTCGGGACCGGAGATGGTGCCGGAGCCGAACAGGTCGCCGGTGGAGGCGGCGGCGCCGTTGACGGTGGTGTGCGCCAGCATCTGCGCGGGCGACCAGTACATCTGCGCGTACGGCGGACGGCTGACGACGTCACCGTTCCACTCGACCGCCAGATCGATGTCCAGGCCCCACTTCTCGTCACCCTGTAGGTACGGGAGCGGCGTCGGGTCCTGCACCGGGGTGTCGATACGGGCGGCCTCGAGGGCCGCCAGGGGAACGACCCACGCGGAGATCGACGTGGCGAAGCTCTTGCCCAGGTTCGGACCGAGGGGCACGTACTCCCACGCCTGGATGTCGCGCGCCGACCAGTCGTTGAGGATCACCGCACCGAAGCAGTGCTCGGCGAACTGATCCGGGGTGATGGAGGCTCCCATCGGCGAGCCGACCCCGACGATGAAGCCCATCTCGGCCTCGATGTCGAGGCGGAGCGAGGGGCCGAACGTCGGTGCGTCGTCGGACGGAGCCTTGCGCTGGCCGCACGGACGGACGATGTCCGTGCCCGACACGACGACGGTGGACGAGCGGCCGTGGTAGCCGACCGGCAGGTGCTTCCAGTTCGGCATGAGCGGGTCGGGGTTCTGCGGGCGGAACAGCCGGCCGAGGTTGGAGGCGTGGTTCTCGGACGCGTAGAAGTCGACGTAATCGGCCACCGCGATCGGCAGATGCATCGTGACCGCGTCGACCGGCAGCACCGCGTCGTCGGCGATCTCACCGCCGACCAGGTCGGTGATCTGCGCACGAACCGCATCCCACCGCACACGGCCCTGCGCCATGAAGGCGTTGAGGGTCGGTTGCGCGAACACGTCGTCGCCGAGGGCCTTCGCGAGGTCGACCACGTGGTCGCCGACACGCACACCGACCCGCGGATCGGTTCCGGCCGTGGAGAAGACGCCGTACGGCAGGTTGTCAACGCCGAAGAGGGAGTCGTCGGGGATCGGGATGACGGTCATGCGGGGCTTCCTTCGTCGACTGCGGGGGATTCTGGGTCGGACACCAGGCCGAGGGCGGTCAAGTCCGAGAGCGGGTCTGAGATGCTGCAGGTGCCGTACGACCGGAAGCGGTCGCGCAGCGCGGCGACGGCATCGCCCGAGAGCGCGCCGAGCGCGGCGGCCAGTCGGGCGCCGTCCCGGTCCGAGAGCGCCGCGGCGATGGCGTCCGTGCCCGCGCCCGTCCCGGCGAGGTGGGTGGCGAGCATCAGGTTCAGGAACCCGTGCTGCTCGAATCCGGTGTCGGGATCGGTGTTCCGCACCGCATGATGCAGTCCGGCGGTCGCCTTGAACGGCACGCCGAGGGAGACGGCGTCGTCGATGGCCTTCGCCAGTTCCACCTCGTCCGGGTAGGCGTCGGCGACGACACCGCCGGTGCGGAACTTCGCCCGGTACCCGGCGGCGGGCAGCGCGGCGAGGATATCGGCGCGGCGATCGTCTCGCGGAACCTCCACGTAGATGTCCACTCCCGTTGCGGTGGAGGAGATTTCGTGCAGGCTTGCGAACAGGTCCGCGACGGACTGGTCGATCGGCACCGCGATCTCGAGGGCCACCAGGTTTGCACCGTCGATCGCGCGCAACTGTTCGATCGCCTGCGGCACGAAATCGGTGCCGCCCGGCACCGTCAGACTGACCGGCAGGGTGCGTCCGCCACGGTCGGCGAGCACGGCCGGCAGTTCGACCAGCCGGGTCGCGGGAAAGACGAACGGCCCCACTAGGTCGGCGTGCGCGCTGTCCTCGTGCGCGAAGTGCGCGGGTACCGCGGACTCGAGGGGTGCGTTACCCGGGGGGAACAGCGCGGCGTCGTCGCAGAGCCCGGCCAGGAGCGGTGAGATCGTACTCACTGTGCGCCCTCCCCCGCCTGCGGTCCGCGCCCGGCCCAGGACCACGCGTACGCCTCGTCCTCGCAGGCCAGGGCGCCCTCGCCGAGTTCGAGCGGGCGGAAGGTGTCGACCATGACGGCGAGTTCGTCGAAGAACTCGACGCCGATGCTGCGCTCGTACGCGCCCGGCTGCGGGCCGTGGGCGTGGCCGCCGGGGTGGATGGAGATCGAGCCCTGCCCGATGCCCGATCCCTTGCGCGCCTCGTAGTCGCCGCCGCAGTAGAACATGATCTCGTCGGAGTCGACGTTCGAGTGGTAGTACGGCACCGGGATGGACAGCGGGTGGTAGTCCACCTTGCGGGGCACGAAGTTGCAGATGACGAAGTTGTTGCCCTCGAACGCCTGGTGCGCCGGCGGCGGCTGGTGCACGCGGCCGGTGATGGGCTCGTAGTCGGAGATGTTGAACGTGTACGGGTACAGGCAGCCGTCCCAGCCGACGACGTCGAACGGATGTGTCGGGTACACCATGCGGGTGCCGACGATGCCGTGGGACGTGCGGTGCTTGACCAGGACCTCGACGTCGGCGCCCTCGGCGACGAGCGGCTCGGCGGGCCCGTGCAGGTCCCGCTCGCAGTAGGGCGCGTGCTCGAGCAGCTGACCGAAGCGCGACAGGTAACGCTTCGGCGGGACGATGTGGCTGTTGGCCTCGATCGCGTACGCGCGCAGCGGTTCCGTGCCCTGTGGCAGCCAACGGTGGGTGGTGGACATCGGGATCAGCACGTAGTCGCCCTGTCGTGCGCGCAGCGCGCCGAACACGGTCTCGACGATCGCCTCGCCGGACTCGACGTACACCATCTCGTCGCCGATCGCGTTGCGGTACAGCGGCGATTCCTTCGCGGCCACCACGTACGAGATGCGCACGTCGGCATTGCCGAGGATCAGCCTGCGGCCGGTGACGACATCGGTTTCGGCCCAGATCTGCTCGGGAAACAGGTCGTGGAGCTTGAGGTGCCGGGGCTTGAGCGGATGGTTCGGGGTGGTGGTCTGGTCGCGCAGGTCCCACACCGTCGCGTCGACGATCGCCGACGGAATGTTGCGGTGGTACAGCAGCGACGAGTCCGAGGAGAACCCCTCCTCGCCCATCAGCTCCTCGAAGTAGAGCTGCCCGTCCTCGTCGCGGTGCTGGGTGTGCCGCTTCGGCGGGACGTTGCCGAGCTGTCGGTAGAACGCCATGACGGCCTCCTGGGTCTGAGATCTCCCCGGCTTCCACTCTGGCGGGCACCGGTCTGCTTGTCGACGCATCGACGGAGCCGCGTGCGGCCCGCCCCCGGCTCACGTCATCGCGTTAGTAAACACATTAACTATTTTGTGGGCATGGGTGCAACCACGGACGCGCAGTCGGGGTCAGTTACGGCCGCGGACGTCGAACTGACTGCGGTTGGTGATCAGCTTGTCGAGCAGCATGACCAGCACGTGCTGCTCGGCCTCGGTCAGCACGCTCGCCCACGCGTACTCGCGTTCGTTGTGCTCCCGGTAGGTCGCGGCCATCTCGGCGCGCCCCTTCTCCGTGAGCGACAGCTGCACCGAGCGACCGTCGCGCTCGTCCGGCGTCCGCTCGAGCAGGCCGCCCGCTTCCAGGGTCTTCGTCAGGTTCGACACGGCCGCGCGGCTCATACCGGTCAGCTTGGCCGCGCTCTTCGGTTCGATCGGGCCGGCGAGCCAGGTCACGAACATCAGCCGGAACGCCGACCACGAGAGCCCGCGGGGCCGATGCACGGAGGACTCGAGGTCATAGGTGACCACGTTGGCGGCCCGGTTGAGCGTCAGCAAGACCTGCGTGGCCAGTTGGTGCGTGGCGCCGAACTCGGTGCTCAGCCGCCGATTGGCGAGGTCGATGAACGACCAGAAGTCGAGTGAGCCGGGGGACGCCGTCGCCGACTCCCCTGCCCCGCCGCGCGCTTCGTCCCCACTCATGGGGCCAACACTATCCCGGTGGCGGGCGGCGCCCCGCTCGTCTCATCAGTCACCCAACTAATATATCTGTGAATTATTTTTCGGCGCTCGCTCGCCGCCTGCCGGCGCGGGCGTTCACGGCGGCGAATCGCCACGCCCCAGGGGTTACCGCCGCCACCGAGAGAGTCTGTACAAAGGACTCCTACCGACTTACCGGCGACGATCCGAGAACAGGACGCAACATGAGCACGCTGCAGACGCTCGACCGTGGGTTGCGCGCGCTCGACATCGTCGCCCAGTCGCCCTCCGGCATCTCGGTCGCCGATCTGTCCCGGGAACTCGACGTCCACCGGGCCATCTGCTACCGGATCGTCGCCACCCTCGAAGAGCATTCCCTCGTCGCGCGCACCGCCGACGGCCGGATCCGGCTCGGTGTCGCGGCTGCGGTACTCGCCTCACGATTCGAACCACAGTTCGCGAGCGACGTCCAGCCCCTCCTGCACGCACTCGCCGACGAGACACGCGCCACGGCGTTCGTCTCCGCAGCTCAGGGCCAGAACTGCGTCGTGATCATGGTCGCCGAACCGGAGGACACCCTGCTGCGCGTCGGCTACCGCGTCGGCAGCAGCCATCCACTGGACCGGGGCGCGGCCGGAATCGCGATCCTCGCCCTGCGCCCGGAGGCGCCGGGCGAGACCGACGAGGTCCGCCGGGCCCGGGCCGACGGCTACAGCCTCACCCGCGGACAGCTCGAACACGGTGCCGTCGGCATCGCCGCGGGCATTGCACTGCCGCAGGGCGCGGGCTCCAGCACCGGCCTCGAGCGCAGCGTCGGGGTCGTCGCGATCGACGGCCTCGACACCGACCGAGCCGCGGACGCGGTACTACGCACCGCCCGCGAGATCGAACACCTCATCAGCGTCTGACGCTCCCACTCGGGCCCGCCGCGGCCTGATCGTCACACCTTCGCCAGGCCCTGCCCTGCGCCCACCCTGCACCCTCCCTGCGGCCGGCCGACGCCGGCAGAACAACGCAAAGCCGCAGAACGGACCGCCTGCGTTGTTCTCCGGACCGCACTTGACCCCGAATGTGACCGCACTTACTCTGTGCGAAGTTCGCTCACCGATACAGAGTGTGCGTTATTAGTAACTTCGCAGTTCAGAGCGAGTTCAAGACCAACGGAGATTCAAAGTCATGAGCGCGTGCCCAATCGATCACAAGGCCCTACAGAGCGCGGGCTGCCCGGTTTCCCCGAATGCCGCCGCCTTCGATCCCTTCACCGGTCCGTACCAGGTGGACCCCGCGGCGTCACTGCGCTGGTCGCGCGACGAAGAGCCGGTGTTCTACAGCCCCGAGATCGGCTACTGGGTCGTCACCCGATACGAGGACGTCAAGGCCGTCTTCCGCGACAACATCCTGTTCTCGCCGTCGATCGCGCTCGAGAAGATCACCCCCGTCTCCGACGAGGCGACGGCGACGCTCGCCAAGTACGACTACGCGATGGCGCGCACCCTGGTGAACGAGGACGAGCCCGCGCACATGCCGCGCCGACGCGTGTTGATGGACCCGTTCACCCCCAGGGAACTGGTCCACCACGAGCCGATGGTCCGTCGCCTCACCCGCGAGTACGTCGACCGCTTCATCGAGACCGGTGAGGCCGACCTCGTCGACGAAATGCTGTGGGAGGTCCCGCTCACCGTCGCGCTGCACTTCCTCGGCGTGCCCGAGGAGGACATGGACGAGCTGCGCAGCTACTCGATCGCGCACACCGTGAACACGTGGGGGCGCCCGGCGGTCGAGGAGCAGGTCGCGGTCGCCGAGGCCGTCGGCAAGTTCTGGCAGTACGCCGGCCAGGTGCTCGACAAGATGCGCAAGGATCCGTCCGGCCACGGCTGGATGCCGTTCGGCATCCGGGTCCAGCAGGAGCAGCCCGACGTCGTCACCGACTCGTACCTGCACTCGATGATGATGGCGGGAATCGTTGCGGCACACGAAACCACAGCAAACGCGTCGGCCAACGCCTTCCGCCTGCTGCTCGAGAACCGCGGCGTGTGGGAGGAGATCTGCGCCGATCCGAGCCTGATCCCGGGCGCCGTCGAGGAGTGCCTGCGACACTCCGGCTCGGTCGCCGCGTGGCGCCGCCTCGTCACCGCCGACACCACGATCGGCGGCATCGACATCCCCGAGGGATCGAAGCTGCTGATCGTCACCTCGTCCGCGAACCACGACGAACGTCACTTCGAGGACGCCGACGACTTCGACATCCGCCGCGAGAACTCCAGCGATCACCTGACGTTCGGCTACGGCAGCCACCAGTGCATGGGCAAGAACCTGGCCCGCATGGAGATGCAGATCTTCCTCGAGGAGTTCACCAAGCGACTCCCGCACATGGAACTGGTCCCCGACCAGAAGTTCACCTACCTGCCCAATACGTCGTTCCGCGGTCCGGATCACGTTCTGGTGCAGTGGGATCCGTCCGAGAACCCCGAGCGTGCCGATCCGTCGATCCTGGACAACCGTCAGCCGGTGAAGATCGGTGAGCCGTCGAAGACCAACATCTCGCGCACCGTCTCGGTCGACGCCGTCACCCCCGCCGCCGACGGCGTCGTGCGTGTGACGCTGTCCGATCCGTCGGGCAGGCCGCTGCCCAAGTGGACCCCGGGCTCACACGTCGACCTCGAACTCGGTGAACTGTCGCGGCAGTACTCGCTGTGCAGTGACCCGAACGACCTGTCGCACTATGAGATCGCCGTGCTCGAGGAGCCCGAGAGCCGCGGAGGATCGCGCTACGTGCACCACACCCTGCAGGCCGGCGACGTCCTGAAGATGCGTGGCCCGCGCAACCACTTCAAGCTCGACGCGGACGCCGAGCGCTACGTCTTCGTCGCGGGCGGCATCGGCATCACCCCGGTCATCGCGATGGCCGACCACGCCAAGGCGGCCGGCAAGGACTACGAGATCCACTACTGCGGACGCGATGTCGCGACGATGGCACTGCTCGACCGGCTCACCGCCGATCACGGCGACAAGGTCGAGATCCACTCGAGCGCCGCCGGAACCCGCCTCGACATCCCGGCGCTGCTCGCGACGCCGGCCCCCGGCACCCAGATCTACTCGTGCGGACCGGAGCGTCTGCTCTCCGCCCTCGAGGAGGCCACCGTGCACTGGCCGGAGGAGTCCCTCCACGTCGAGCACTTCACGTCGAACCTGGCGACGCTCGATCCGGCCAACGAGCACGCGTTCGAGGTCGAATTGCGCGACTCGGGGCTCACCGTCCAGGTGGCGGCCGACCAGACGGTTCTCGACGCCCTGCGCGCGTCGAACATCGATATCCAGAGCGACTGCGAGGAGGGGCTGTGCGGATCGTGCGAAGCCCCCGTCCTCGACGGCGAGGTGGATCACCGCGACATGGTTCTCACCAAAACCGAACGGGCTCAGAACAAGTCGATGATGACCTGCTGCTCACGTGCGTGCGGCAAGAAGATCACCCTCGCGCTCTGACCCACCTCCCCTCCAGAATCTCCAGCACCCGAAAGGATCCGTCATGGGATCTCCGACCGTCACCGGGGTCGCCGTGCCGCCGGGCACGACCGACACCGCCCAGCCACCCAAGTCGAGCTTCAAGCGCGTCCTGACCGGCAGCATGGCCGGCGCCGTGCTCGAGTGGTACGACTTCGCGATCTACGGCATCCTCGCCGCGACCGTCCTCGGCCCGCTGTTCTTCCCGGGCGACAGCGGTGTCGCGAAGCTGCTGCTGGCGCTGGCCACGCAGGGTCTCGGCTTCGTCGCCCGCCCGTTGGGCGGCATCGTGTTCGGTCATCTCGGTGACAGGTTCGGCCGCAAGCCGATGCTGGTCGTCACGTTCATCATGCTGGGCACCGCGACCGCCGCGATCGGCCTGCTGCCGACGTACGACCAGATCGGCATCTGGGCGACCGTCATGCTGGTGGCGCTGCGCATGATCCAGGGCTTCGCGCTCGGCGGCGAGTTCGGCGCCGCGGTGCTGCTGGTCAGTGAGTACGGCGAGCCCAGGAAGCGCGGCTTCTGGGCGTCCTGGCCGCAGGCCGGGGCCCCGATGGGCACGGTCCTGGCGACGATCGTGATCACGGTCATCGGAGTGTTCCTGTCCGACGAGGCGTTCGACCAGTGGGGGTGGCGTGTTGCCTTCCTCTTCGCGATCCCGCTGCTGGTCATCGGTTTCTGGGTGCGCCGCGGAGTCGAGGAGTCCCCCGTCTTCAAGGCCGCGCAGGCGCAGGCCGAGAAGACCCCTGCCGCCCGGGAACGGTCGAGCATCCTCGAGGCCCTGTCGCATCCCCGCCCGGTCCTGATCGGCCTCGGCATGCGCCTGGGCGAGAACATCGCCTTCTACGTCTACACCGTGTTCGTCATCGCCTACGCCACCACGTATCACGGCTTTCCGCGTGGCGACGTCATCCTGGCCGTCACGTTCGCGTCGCTGTTCCAGTTCGTGGGCATGATCGGCGGCGGCGCCTGGTCCGACCGGGTGGGCCGCCGCGTCGCGATGCTCGTGCCTGCGGTGGTCCTCGTCGTGTGGGCCCCCGTGTTCTTCTGGCTTGTGCAGCAGCAGAGCCTGACGCTGTTGTGGGTCGGTGTCTGCGTCGGCGCCTTCTTCCACGGCATGCTCGCCGGCCCGGAGGCTGCCTGGATCACCGAGCTGTTCCCCACCCGCTACCGCTACGCCGGGTCGTCGCTGGTGTTCCAGGGTTCGTCGATCATCGCAGGGGCCCCGGCCCCGTTCATCGCGGTCTGGCTGATCGAGAACTTCGGCGTCGGCACGGTGATCGGGTATCTGGTGGTCACGATGGCGATCACGGTGACCGCACTCCTGTTCAGCAGGGAAACGAAGGGCGTCGACCTGGACGAGGTCGCCTGACCGCATTTCACCCCGGTCGAGCACCCGATACGGCAGCGCCGGCACCCACAGGGTGCCGGCGCTGCCGTCATCATCGCTCCAGAACTGTTGCCGGTCAGGGCTTCCCCGTGAACACCGGGTCTTCGAGGGACCGACGGGAGCGAACCCAGTGGGAGTCGAGGCCGTCCTCGATCTCCTCGGTCACGGACTCGTCGAACACGACGATGCGGTCCGCGATGCGCCACTGCCCGTCGCGCCGTTCGAAGCGGTCGACATAGCGGCACTTGACGGTGGCCCGCGCCTGCGTACCGCCCGGAACCTGGGGAACCTGCCGCAGGTAGCACAGGCAGTACGACTCGACGTTCGCCGTGTCGCCGTCCAGTTCGATCAGCACGTTGGTGACGTAGTGCAGGGACGAGTCGATGGTCGCGTGCCGGGCCTTCATGTCCTCGATCAGGCCGTCCACGGTGCCGATGTATCCGCCGTGGTTGTCGATCGCGTCGGGGAAGTAGCAGTCGGCGACGCGGTCGAAGTCCTTGCGGTCCACCGCCCGTGCGTAGCGGTACAGGACCTCGGTGATCTCCTGCTTGTCGATGAGCGACATGCGCAGCTCCTCTCGTACGAACGGGCCCTGCCGGTGTCGCCACCGGCAGGGCCCGACGGGACCGGACTAGTCGACGCGGAGCTCGATGCCCTTGGTCTCCTTGACGAAGAAGATCGCACCGAGGGTGAGCAGCGCACAGAACACGAAGTAGAACGCCGGCGCGAGGTTGTTGCCGGTGATGTCGATCAGCCACGTCGCGATGAACGGTGCCGTGCCACCGAGCGCCATGTTGGTGATGTTGTTGCCCAGGGCGAGGCCGCTGTAGCGGACCGATGCCTTGAGCATCTCGACGTACGTCACGTACGACGCACCGTTGACCACCGACACCGCGATGAACAGGACCGACTGGCCGACGACCGCCTGCCAGATGCTGCCGCCCGCCATCAGCATGAACATCGGGACGCCCAGGACGACGGCGGCGACGGTGCCGGTGAACAGCACGGGCTTGCGGCCGTAGCGGTCGGCCAGGTAGCCCGCGATCGGCAGCGTGATGACACCGAGGACCAGGGCCAGCGACGTGGACAGGAACGCGACGGTGGACGACTGGCCGCCGGCCTTCTGCAGGTACGTCGCGGCGTACACGGACGCGATGTAGTAGCCACCCGTGATGAGTGCACCGAGGAAGATGATCTTCACCAGTGCCGGACCGGAACTGGTGAGCAGTTCCTTGACCGGCACCTTCGCGGTCTCGCCCTTGTCCTCGAGTTCCTTGAACTGCGGGGTGTCCTCCATGTGGTTACGGATCCAGATGCCGATCACGCCGATGACGACGGACAGCAGGAACGGGATACGCCACGCCCACGACATGATCTGGTCGTGCGTGAACACGGAAGTCAGCGCCAGCGCGGTCAGCGACGCCACGAGCGATCCGAGGTAGGTGCCCGAGTTGACCATCGAGGTCTGGAACGCGCGCCACTTGGCCGGAGCGGACTCCGACACGAAGGCGTTGGCGCCGCCCAACTCGCCACCGGCCGCGAAGCCCTGCAGGCATCGGGCCAGCACCAGGATCGCCGTTGCCCACACGCCGAGCGTGACATACGTGGGCATCATGCCCATCGCCGCGGTCGCGACGACCATCAGCAGAATCGTCCAGGACAGGGCGTTCTTGCGGCCGTACTTGTCGCCGATGTGGCCGAAGAAGATGCCGCCGGGCACCCGCAGGAAGAACGCGACCGCGAACGTCGCGAACGTGCCGAGCAGGGCGGCGGTGTCGTTCTCCGAGACGAAGAACAGCGACGCGATGATGGTCGCCATGTAGCCGTAGATGCCGAAGTCGTAGTACTCGACGACGGTGCCGACGATGGCCGCGCGCACCACCTTGACGGTGGATTGCTTCGGCTCGGTCTGGGTCTGCACGGGATCCGGTCCTCGGGCGGGCCCGGGGTTACGAACCGCGGGCTCCACAATGTCGTTCGTTGTCATGGATGGTCCTTTGTAAGTGTCTGGTGCGCAACACGCTCGGTGTCAGATTCCTGCAGTTGTCAGTGCCGTCGATGTCGTCGACTCGCCGCGTGCGGTGCGCGCGGCGTTCATTCCGGCGATCCGGCCCATCGTGAGGGCGTTCGCCACGGCGTTGCCGCCGCCCACGTACCGGAGACCGAGGATGCCGGCTCCGGCCTCGCCGGCCGCGAAGAGTCCCGCGACCGGACGACCGGTCCGATCCAGTACCGATGCGTTGCTGTCGATCTCGACCCCCGCGTGCGTGCACACGAGTTCGGCGGGCAGCAACCGGGCGGCGTAGTACGGGCCCTGGTCGATCGGGTCCGGGTGGGCGGTCGATCCCTTGTTCGAGAGGGTGCGATGACGCAGGAAGTCGTCGTCGACACCGTTGGGGAGTTGATCATTCCACCGCGCGACGGCCGCCTCGAAAGCATCGGCGGGCACGCCCATCACGGCGGCAAGGTCCCCGAGCGTGTCCGCTCGGAGAGTGCGTCCGGCGTCGGCCTCGTCGAGAATCCGCTCCGGAGCCCAATCAGTATATCCCACAGGAAGATTCACGCGAGCATTCTCATCGAACACGACCCAGGCGCCGTCCGGCTGTGCGTCGATGATGCCGGTGGACACCGCGTACGACGCGTCCTCGTCCATGAACCGGCGGCCGTCGCCGTTGACGTAGATCCGTGACTTGGGCGGGAAGCCGGACTGCCAGTGGTGGTGGCGCTGGAAGTAGGCCGTCGGGAGCATCAGGCCCCAGCCCTCACCGGTGACGGCGGCGTCGACCTGCTTCCCGAAGGCCAGATGATCGCCCTGACTACCCTCCGCGGCCACGACGAACAGCGAGTCGCCGCCCCGGTTCGCGAACGGATAGAGCTTGTCGACCAGGTCCTTGTTCTGTGCGAACCCGCCGCTGGCGATCACCACCGACGACGCGCGGACCTCGATGTCGTCGGCGACGACACCGGCGACCCGGCCGTCCTCGACGAGCAGCGACCGCACGCGGGTGTTCAGGACGACCTCGACGCCCTGGTCGCGACGGGCCCTGTCGAGCACCTGAACCAGCCCGTAGCCCTGGTCCTTGGGCACGTGACCACGCCAGACGTCCTCGACGCCCGCCTGAGCCAGACCCGGCATGTGCGCGTTGGCCGACTCCCGGGCGGGGATCTCGACACCCAGTTCGATGAGCCACTCCAGGGTGGGACCGGCGTTCTCGCAGAACGCCCGGACCAGACCCGGCTTGAGCATCCAGTGGTTGAGATCCATGTAGTGCTGGAAGAACTTCTCGGCGGTGTCCTCGATGCCGAGGCCGCGCTGGACACTGGTGCCGGCGGCGGTGAACAGGCCCGCCGACAGCTGCGTCGAGCCGCCCAGTTCGGTCTGCGACTCGAACAGCAGCACCGATGCGCCCTGCTCGGCCGCGGACACCGCGGCCGCGAGTCCCGCTCCGCCGCCGCCGATCACGACGACGTCCCAGTTGTCTTCACTCATGAGAGGACTCCTTCCGTTTCGGCGAGGATGCGGTGGTACAGCCCGTTGGACACCAGGCCGCCGTCGACCGTGACCTCGCTGCCGTTCATGTACGTCGATCGGTCGGACAGCAGGAACAGCACCGCGTTCGTGATCTCGTCGACGGTGCCCATGCGTCCGGCCGGAATGCTCTCCAGCGAGGCCTTGACGAAGGCGTCGGCTCCCCCGACGAGGGCTGTGCCCACCAGTCCGGGGTGCACGGAGTTCACCCGGATGCCCCACTGCGCGAACTGTCCGGCCGCCGACTTCGACAGCCCCGTCAGCCCCCACTTGCTCGATGCGTATGCCGGCGAGAAGTAGCCGACCTGGCCGGAGATCGACGAGATGTTCACGATCGATCCGCCGCCGCTCTCCCGCATCAGCGGTGCGGCGGCCTTCATCCCGTAGAACGGGCCGAACAGGTTGATCCGCATGGTCAACTCCCAGATGTCGTCCGGGGTGTCCATGAACTCGCGCCGACGGCTGATACCGGCGTTGTTGACCAGGCCACCGAGTTCTCCTTTGACGGAACGGATCTCGCCGATCACGCGAGTCCATGCGGCGGAGTCGGCGACGTCGAGTTCGTGCGCCGACGCACTGCCTCCGGCGGCCTCGATCTCGGCCGTGACCGCGGAGGTGTCCGCGACGTCGGCGACGCACACGTGCACACCGCGCGCGGCGAGCGCCTTCGCATGATTGGCGCCCATGCCGCCGGCGGCGCCGGTGACGAGGACGACTCCGGGGTACGAAACGGCATCAGACATGGCGCGACCCACCGTCGACGGCGATGGAGTGGCCGGTGACGTAGCGGGCGCTGTCCGACAGCAGGAACAGCATCGGACCGAAGACCTCTTCGGGCGAACCCAGCCGGTGCAGCGGCACGGAGTCCAGGGCGTTCGCCAGGGCGACGGGATCCTCCTGGACCCAGCGGGTCATCTCGGTGTCGATGTAGCCGGGGGCGATCGCGTTGACGCGAATACCCTTGTCGCCCAGCTCGACCGCGAGCGACTGGGTCAGGTGCGCGACAGCCGCCTTGGACGTGCAGTAGGCGGCGCGGCCACGGCGGTTGCGCACAGCGGAGACCGACGACATGTTGACGATCGCGCCGCCGGGAACCATGTGCCGTGCCGCAGCCTGAGAGCCGAACAGCACCCCCTCGACGTTGACGTCGAGCACGGCGGAGATCTGTTCGGGCGAGATGTCCTGCACGAGCCCGAACGGGAAGATGCCGGCGTTGTTGATCCAGAAGTCGATGCGGCCGAACTCCTTCAGCGCGGTCTGCGCGAGGGCCTCGTGCTCGTCGGCCTTGGTGACGTCGACGCGGGCACCGACGACACGGCCCGGAACGTCGGCGATCGAGTTCGCCGCGAGGGCGTCGTTGATCTCCTGCGCGCTGGCCGCCATCTGCTCTTCGTTGATGTCGGCGCCGACGACGTTGACGCCGCGGGTGGCGAGACCGGCAGCGAAGGCCGCGCCCATCCCGCGGGCGGCGCCGGTGACGACGGCGACCTTGCCGGCCATCTCCGGGTATCGCGCGGTCATCTGAGACGCGTTGGTGCGGCCGGGGTTCTGGGTGTCAGCGTTGTCAGCCATGATCGGGTGTTCCTCCAAAAGCAATGTTCTACAAAAGGTTCGAGGCACTCGCATGCCGAGGCCTCGCAGGGGGTCGACGGTCAGGCCGGTCGGGCCTGGTCGTCTCGCCGGACGGTGCGGCGCGCGATGCGCCACTGGCCGTCCTCTCGCACCACACGGTCCGTGACAGTGGTGAATCGCACGAGGCGGGACTCACCGCCGATCCGCGTCGCGACGATCTGCAGGTAGGCGCGGACGTCGAGCTCACCGTCTCCGCCGGGTTCGACGTCGATGTTGGTCAGGACGTGCCGGTGCGCCTCGCCTGCAGCGGCCGCGTTCGCGACGAACCCGTGCGCGAACTCGGTGAGCGCGACCGTTCCGACGACCGGGGCCGGGTAGCTGGGCGAGTGGAACTCCCCCTGCGCTGTGAATGTGGCCGCCCACCGAGCCGCGTGCCCCTCGTCGATGAGGTGACTCTGGCGACCGTAGAGCTGGTGGATCTCCACGAACACGGCCGCGGCGATGTCGGCAGCGCCAGTGATACCGGTCCCGGTCATTGAAACGAACTCCTCGGTCATTCGCCGGTACATCCCGATCGGGATTGCACCGTCACACGATGTGTGCGATAATCGAACGGCTAGTGCGATTAAGGTGAAGCGTAGGTGGCTCGCCTCACATGCGTCAAGGGAGGGATCCATGACATCGGCTCGTTCCGATGAGCACACGACCGAAAATGCAAGGAGAACGGGAGCCGTCCCGCTCGACGCGCGAATGTCGAAAACGCTGTACAACGGCCTCGAGATCCTCGAATTGCTGACGCAGCACAAGTACGGGTTGACGATCACCGAGATCGCCGACGGCATCGGGGTGCACCGGACCGTCGCGGACCGCCTCGTCCGCACCCTGGAGGCCCACCGGGTCTGCCGACGCACCGACAACAAGCGCATCCTGCTCGGCGCGGGACTCGTCACGCTCGCCGGCTCGGTGGAACAGGATCTGCGCGAGCTCGCACGTCCGGTGCTCGAGGAACTCGCGGACGTGACCTCCGCGACCGCCCACCTCGCCGTCCGGGAAGGTGTGGACGCCGTCCGCGCACTGATGGTCATCGAACCCCGCAACTCCCGCGCCCACGTCGGCTTCCATCCGGGTCAGATCGACCCCATCAACCGCGGATCGGCGGGTCTGGCGATGCTCGCGGTGCTCCCGCCGCGGGACGGCGAACGCCCCGAGGTCACCCGCGCTCGTGAGCGCGGGTTCGCGGTCACCTCGGGCGAGGTGACCCATTCCGTCACCGGCATCTCGGCGGCCCTTCCGAACCGTCGCCCCGCCGACCTCGTGAGCATCGGCGTCTCGGTGTTCGACTCGTCCGACGAACAGAAGCTGGGCGAGGCCGTCATGGGCGCCGCCCAGAGGCTGGGATCCTTGCTGCTGCGCTGACCCGGTGCGGTGCGGGTCAGCGAGAATCCCTGACACGCACCGCGACACCGGCGGCGAGACACACCGCAGCGGCGGTACCCAGCACCAGCGGACTCATCGCCCAACCACCCACGTGTGTGGCGACGAACGCGACCGCAGGCGGGCCCACGATCGAGCCCAAGTTCGACATCTGCACCACCAGCCCATTGACCGGACCGATCTCGCTCGGTCCGGTCGCGGCCGCGGGCACCGCCGCGAACACCGCGGCCGGAAGGTGACCACCGAGCAGGGCGAAAGACACCGCGGCCGCGTAGGACAACGCGAACGGCGCCCAGCCCGCGTAGACCACGACGGCGGCCAGGCCCATCGATGACGCCGCGACCGCGATGAGCGTTCCGGGCCGCGCGCCCCGGTGCAGCAACAGCCCGGCGCTGACGTTGCCGACGATGTTGCCGAGCACCACCAGCGCTGTCAGCACCGCGGCCGACGTGTCCGCCCATCCGCCGGCGGCGTACATCGTGGGCAGGAAGCCGATAACCGCGAGATACTGCAACGAGTAGGTCCCGAACGCGATCGCAAGGAGCATCGCGGCCGAGTTGCGCCAGACCGGTGCGGATTTCGTGACCGCGGGCGCCCCCGATGCCGCAGCCGGGGTTGGCACGACCGCGAGAACCAGTGCCGCGCAGGCGAGCAGCGCCGCGGCGTTCACCGCCCACAGCCCGCGCCACCCGATCGCGCCGATCGCCGCCGGCCCGGCGAGGATCGCGACGAACTGGCCGAGCGGCATGTAGATCCCCCACACACCGAGAGCCAGGCGTCGGTGCCCCTCCCCTGTGGCGGAGGTGATGAGCGCCGGAGCCGACACCGCCACGCCCATGAAGCCGAGCCCCTCGAGGATCCGGGAGAACAGCAGGACGGGTGTCGCGGGACAGACTGCGCCCAGGGCGGCGCCGGCCGCCAGGACGACCAGCGCGAGCGCGAGCATCCGCCGTCGTCCCCACCGGTCGACGTATCGTCCTGCGGCACTGCCCATCAGGGCGCCGACGAACGTGTAGGACGAGAGCAGCACCGCCGACGTTGTCAGGCTCATCCCGAGGTCGTCCCGCACCACCGGCAGCGCGACGATGACCTTGCCGACCTGACTCGCGGCCAGCACGCCCGCGCTCAACGCAACCGCGACGACGCCCCACGAAGACGCGGTCGGGGCCGCCGGCGTGCGCCGTGCGGCCCCGATCGTGGAGGACTTCTCAGGCACCGATGGTGGCACCCGTGTTCTCGTCCGCTGGGACGGTGAGCGACGGATCCGCGGCAGCCGCGACGGCTTCCTCGAACTCACGCTGCCCGACCTGCGATCCGAGCACGAGCGCGAGGCGCGCCAGGAAGCCCTCGCGGTCCGATTCTGCGACCTGGTCGAGTGCGTCGGACAGGCCCATCCACACGTTCTCGCGGCGCAGTTCGGCCGGATCGATCTGCGGTCCGCTGTCCACGGCGGCGGACGCGCCGGCCGGGGCATCGCCCTGGCCGAGGTGCCGCGCGACGTCGTCGATGCGGTCGACACCGTCGATGCGGCACAGCAGCACGCCGTCGGGGCGGATGACGAAGATCTCGCCGTCACGGGCGCCGAGCGCCGCGGCAACCTGCCCGTCCGCGTCCGGCAGGACCGCGACGGAGGACGCGGATGCGTCGGCGCCGACGAGAATGGCACGCACCGACTCCGGCGCGAGCGCACTTGCGAGCGTGGCGGCGGCGGCCGCGAGGGCGGCGGCGTCGACGTTGACGCCGAGCACCGCGAACCCGGTGCCGCGCAGCACGTTCAGCGACGTCTCGACACCGTCGGCGGTGGTCACCCGGCGATCCTCGACCGGGTCGCCCGCAGCGACACCCGAGGCGTCGGCCGGGGTCGGCCACGTGAGCGGCGAGATCCGCGCGTTGGTGGCGCTGGACTGACGCGGGTTGATGAGGTGGCTGAACTCGGGGCGGGTCACCGACAGGGCGAGGATCGCGTCACGCGTCGTGAGGTAGCCGTGGCTGCCGGGCGACATGATCAGCGTGCTCTTGCCGGCGTTCGCGACGTTCTGCCGCCATGCGTCGTGGCGTTCCACCGAATACGCCTGCAGCAGTGCGGCGTCTGCGTTCCCGTGGATCACCGCCGCCAACTGCCAGGCGAGGGTCTCGGCGTCCTCCATGCCCGAGTTGAGGCCGCGGACACCGAAGATCGGCACGAGGTGCGCCGCGTCGCCGGCGAACAGGATCCGGCCGTGGGTGAAGTTCTCGAGCGCGAGCGCGCGGGCGCTGTAGAAGCCGTGCCACTCGAGCGTCCACGGCAGGTCGTTCTGGAGCCACTCGAGGTGCTTGGTGATGCGATCGCGGATGCGATCTTCCTGCGTCTCGATCTCGGCGTCCTCGGACGGATCCAGCTGGTAGTCGATGCGCCAGATGTTCTTCGGCTGCTTGTGCATGATGATCGTCGAGCCGGGGTTGCTCGGCGGATCGAACCAGACCATGCGCTCGGCAGGCAGTTCCGACTCCCAGTGGATGTCGGCGATGACGTAGCGGCCGTCGTAGTTGTTGCCCTGCAGGCGCAGTCCGGCGAGCTCGCGCATGCGGCTGCGGCCACCGTCGGCGGCCACGACCCAGCGGGCGCGCAGGTGGCGCGTGCCTGCCGCGCAGTCGACCTCGAGAGTGACCTCGTCGCCGGCGCGCAGCACACCCGCGATGCTCGCGGACCAGTGCAGCGTGATGAGCGGGTTGGCCTCGATCGTGTCGACCATGATCTGCTCGAACTCCGACTGGGAGACGTTGATCATGGGCGGGCGGACGTCGTGATCGGCGTTGCGCATCTGGAAATGCAGCACCTGCTCGTCCCGGTAGAAGCTGCGGCCACCGACCCACGGCAGCACGATCTTCTCGAGCTCCGCACCGAAGCCGAGGCGCGCGGCGGCCTCGAGGCTGTGCCGGGAGATGCAGATCGCGCGGCTGCCGAACGAAACCTGGTCGGCCGCTTCGAGGATCGTGACCGGGATGCCCCGCTGCGCGAGACCCAGGGCGACGGCCATGCCGACGGGGCCGGCGCCGACCACCACGACAGGGAGGGCCTCGTCGGTGGGAGTCATCGACGCGAAGTCCGATGCCGGGTACTTGCTGGGCTGGTAGTAGGTCGACATGCTCAGACCGCTTCCTGCTCGATCGGACGGGAGGGCTGGGCGCCGGGGACCTTCAGCACGAGGATGCTGGCGAGACTGATCAGGGCGATCAGCACGAAGTAGCCGGTGATCGCGAGCGAGGTGCCGAAGCCGGCGAACAGCGCTGTGGCGACGATCGGCGCCAGGCCACCACCGAGGATGGCTCCGACCTGGTAGCCGAGCGAAGCCCCGGAGTACCGGATCGCAGGCGGGAACAGTTCCGCGAACAGCGCGGACTGCGGGCCGGCGCAGCAGCCGAGGATGAAGCCGAGACCGATCATCGCGGCGGCCATGACCGGCAGGACGGCGGTGTCCATCAGCGGGAAGAACACGGCGGCGGCGATCACCAGCGCGATCGAGCTGCGGACGTAGACGGTGCGGCGGCCGAGCGTATCGGACTTCCACGCGCTGAAGGCCATGCCCGCCATCCAGAACGGGCAGGACCCGATCAGCAGGAACAGCATCGTGGTCTTGCTGAAGCCGAGTTCGGTCTCGCCGTACTTGAGCACGTAGACCATGTAGGCGTAGGCGATTCCGTTGGTCGCGATGAACGTGCCACCGGCAAGCAGGACCGTCTTCCAGTGCTTGGTGAGGACCTCCATGATCGGCAGCTTGGACGACTGCTCCTGATCCTTGGACTTCTGGAACTCGTTGCTCTCCTCGAGCCCGAGGCGGATCCACATCGCGACCAGGACGAGGACGGCGCTCAGCAGGAACGGGATGCGCCAGCCCCACGCCTTGAACGTCTCGTCGCTCATGAACGCGGTCAGCGGCAGGTAGACGAGGTTCGCGAGGAGGACACCCGCGGGCACGCCGATCTGGGGTGCGGCGCCGTAGAGACCCTTGCGGCCCTCGGGGGCGTTCTCGGTGGCGACGAGCACAGCGCCGCCCCACTCGCCGCCCACGCCGAGGCCCTGGATGAAGCGCAGCGTCACCAGCAGGATCGGGGCGAGGACGCCGATCGCGTCGTAGTTGGGAAGCACACCGATGCCGACGGTCGCGAAGCCCATGAGCAGCAGCGAGATGACGAGCATCGACTTGCGGCCGACACGGTCACCGAAGTGCCCCATGACGACGCCACCGATGGGACGCGCGATGAATCCGACGGCCAGGGTCGCGAACGACGCCAAGGTGCCTGCGAGGTCCGACGAGTTCGGGAAGAACTGGTGTCCGAGTACCAGCGCGGCGGCGGTGCCGTAGATGAAGAAGTCGTACCACTCGATCGCGGTGCCGACGAAGCTGCCCAACGCGGCCTTGCGGGCCTTGTCGTGCAACTCCCGCGGCGGAGCCGCGGCCATGGTTGCAGTCATGGTTCGGTGCCTTTCAACTCTTGATGCGCACACCGGACGAGCCCAAACTGCACGCGTGCCGATAACCGGCCTGCAGGACATCTTGACCTGGATCACATCGCGTGAAAAGCGCAAGAAGTCGGGATGGAAATGCAGAAATCCTGTGGTTCAGAACGGAACGGACTCGCCGTCCGCCGCGAACTGGACGAATGCGCGCGCCGCCCGGCTGAGGAGCGCGTCCTGCGACCACACCAGCAGGATGTCCACGGGGTCGATCGGCGGGTTGACCTCGGGCCGGACCGCCAACTCGAGACCCTCGTAGGTGACGTCGAACTGGGGACGCTGGATCAGCAGGGTCCAACCCAGACCGCGGCCGACGAGTGCGCGCGCGGTTTCGAAGTTCTTGGGCCGGTATCGGATTCGCGGGGTGAAGCCGGCTTGGCTGCACATCTGCAGCGCGTGGAACGAGCTGGGCGGCGCGTCGAGCAGCACCATCGGCTCCTCGGCGAGCTCGGCGAGCTCGAGCACCGGCCGGTCGGCAAGCCGATGCCCCGGAGGGAGCAGGATCGCGGGCCGGCGGGTGTCCATCCGGACGCGGCGCAACTCCGGCGACAGATCGAGGTCGTAGACGATCGCGAGGTCCAGCTCCCCCGACGTCAGCCGGCGGGTCAGGCGGTCCTGGTTGTCCTCGACGAAGTCGACGCCCACCCTCGGGTGCTGCTCGCTGAACTCGTAGAGCAGCCGCGGCAGCAGCGTCGGCCCCAGCGAGGAGTAGCACCCGATCGCCAGCGGTCCGGTCAGCTCACCTTCCGCCCCCGCCGCGGCGGCCTCGAGGTCACCGGCCTGCTCCAGCAGGGCCCGCGCCCGCAGCAGGACCCGCTCGCCGGTCGGGGTCAGCTGGACGCCGTGCGCGCGTCGGCGAACACACAGTTGGGCGCGCAGCCCGCGTTCGAGTTCGGTGACGGCGAGCGAGACGGCCGACTGGGACACGTGCAGCCGTTCGGCTGCCTCCCGGATCGTGCCGGTCTCCGCCACCGCGACGAACACGAACAACTGCCTCATCGTGTAGGCCGGGGGCCGCGCCGCGCTGGTCATCGTCACCTCCCGGCCACCGATTCTCGCACCCCGCCGGAACGGCCGGCGCGGCGGCAACTCGGGATGCTCGGGCGTTCAGCCCCGCTCCGGCTCGACCTCCACGAGTTCGCCCGGCAGCCACGACCCGTCGAACCAGGGTTGCAGGGGTCCATAGAGCCGGAGCATCGGGAACCAGCTCTTGTTCGGGAGCGTGCGGATCCAGTTCGCCTCCCGGCCGGGGGGCGGTGTCGGCCCGAACCACAGGACGGTCGAACCATCGGCTTCGGGCTCGACGGTCCCGCTCAGGCTCGTCAGGCTCGGATAGGGGTTGTCGGTCTGGATCAGTGATCTCGTCTGGGTGTCGTACAGGTCCACCGACCAGAAGTTCTTCGCGGGCGGGTTCGGCGGCAGGGTGAGGCGGTAGAACTTGCCGCCGTCGAGGATCCGCCCCTGTGAGTCCTCGGCCGTGTAGGCGTACGCGGACCCGGCGCCGATCTGCGCGTGCGCCATCGCCGGGGTGATCACGGTGGCGAAGTAGTGGAACTGGGTCCGCGCGTCCAGTAGCCGGGCGTGGTTGTGCAGGAACTCGTAGCTGCCACCGACGAACGCCTGCTTCCACGAGGAGCCCGCGCTCACGAAGCTGTCCGGGTCGCGGGGGAAGTAGACGAGCGCCCGGCTGATACCGGCGGCGGTCCGGGCCGCGGTGTCCAGGATTCCGCGCAGCCGGTCGTCCGGGGCGAAGCGACCGCCGTGCCTGATACCGATCGCCGCGAGCTGGCCCGCTCGTTCGGGATCGAGCGACTCCGCGGGCTCCTCCTGGACCAGTTCGTCGATCTCCTCGAAGAAGGAGAAGTCGTTCGCGTGCACCGTGTTGAACTTCTTGTCGGCGACGTTGACGAAGTTCATGGCGGGCGGGTTCGCGGCGTCGGCGAGCCGGTAGACGCGGGTCTGCTTGATCGCCTCGACCCCGCCCAGCGCCCGGAAGACGGCCCAGTTGGTGAAGGTGGGCGTGCGGTGGACGAAGTAGCCGTCCGGCTCGTCGCCCTCGTAGTCGGGCGGAAGGAAGAGATACTTGCCGCCCTTACCCTTGTCCGGCCCGGCGATGCCCATGTCGGCGACGTAGCGGAACCAGAAATCGTCGACCACACAGAGTGATTCGATGGGCGGCTCGACGACCACCGGTCCGTCGCGCAGATCGAGGAACATCGTGGCGTAGGTGGTCTCGGTGTTCGGCGTCAGGAAGTAGCTGCCCGAGTTGGCCCGCGGGTCGGTGTAGGCGAGCGTGCTCAGGCCGTCGATGCCCACGCTGCGAAAACCGCGCCGCATCGCGACGAGCGAGGCGCCCGGCACGGCGTTCAGGAAGACTTCGACGCCGCGCAGGAAGTCGAGCCCGTCGTACAGCCTGCTCGTGGTCTCGGGCAGTGGGACCCCGTCGAAGAATTCGAACGTCCCGATCGGCGTCCGGACCCGGTCGGGCACGCCGATCCCGGCGAGGGCCTGCGCGAGGGCGTCACCTGCGTCGTTCACATGATCTCCCTGTGGTGCGGATGCGTGGGTTTCGATACCCGACGCTAGGTACACGCCGGCACCGGTCACCTCATCCACAGGGGGTGAGCCGACCCCGGCGGCCGGCGCAGCGCCCCGTACCGGTGGGCCCTTCCGACCCGAGGCCGGGCGACAAGGACTCGCCGGGAGGGCTACCGCAAACGCGCAGCGAGGGGAATACTCGCCAGTAGGCTTTCAGCGATGTTCCCGTCGAGGAGGGGATCATGGTGTCATCGGCCCAGGTCAGCGAGGAACAGGCACGCGCGGTCGCCGAGGAGGCCCGCGAGAGCGGGTGGGAGAAACCCTCGTTCGCCAAGGAACTGTTCCTCGGCCGGTTCCGGCTCGACCTGGTGCACCCGTTCCCCCACCCCACCCCGGAGGAGGGCGCCCGCACCGAGCGGTTTCTCGTGAAACTCCGCGACTACTGCGAGGGCCTGGACGGATCGGTGATCGAGCGCGACGCGGTGATCCCCGACGACTACGTCCGCGGCTTCGCCGAGCTGGGCTGCTTCGGCCTGAAGATCCCCGAGGAGTACGGCGGTCTCGGGCTGTCCCAGGTGGCCTACAACCGGGTGCTGATGCTGGTCGGATCGGTGCACCCGAGCCTCGGCGCACTGCTGTCCGCCCACCAGTCGATCGGTGTTCCCGAGCCGCTCAAACTGGCCGGTACCGACGAACAGAAGCGGAGATTCCTGCCGCGCTGCGCGCAGGGCGCACTGTCCGCATTCCTGCTCACCGAACCGGACGTCGGATCGGACCCGGCACGGATGGCCTCGACGGCCACCCCGACCGAGGACGGGACCGCGTACGAGATCGACGGCGTCAAGCTCTGGACCACGAACGGGGTGGTCGCCGAACTGCTGGTGGTGATGGCGCGGGTGCCGCGCAGTGACAATCACCGCGGCGGGATCAGCGCGTTCGTGGTCGAGGCCGACTCCCCCGGCATCACCGTCGAGCGCCGCAACGCCTTCATGGGCCTGCGCGGCATCGAGAACGGTGTCACCCGGCTGCACCGGGTGCGGGTACCCGCCGAGAACCTGATCGGACGTGAGGGCGACGGCCTCAAGATCGCGCTGACCACCCTGAACGCGGGGCGGCTCGCGCTTCCCGCGATGTGCACCGCCGCCGGGAAGTGGTCACTGAAGATCGCCCGCGAATGGTCCGCGGAGCGCGTGCAGTGGGGTCGTCGGGTCGGCGAGCACGGCGCGGTCGCGGCAAAACTCTCCTTCATCGCGGCCACCACCTTCGCGCTGGAGGCGACGCTGGAATTGTCGGGCCAGATGGCCGACGAGGGCCGCAACGACATCCGCATCGAGGCCGCGCTGGCGAAGCTGTGGGCCAGCGAGATGGCCTGCCGGATCGCCGACGAGCTGATCCAGATCCGCGGCGGCCGCGGTTACGAGACCGCGGAGTCGCTGGCCGCCCGCGGGGAACGCGCCGTGCCCGCCGAGCAATTGCTGCGGGATCTGCGGATCAACCGGATCTTCGAGGGCTCGAGCGAGATCATGCGACTGCTGATCGCGCGGGAGGCCGTCGACGCGCACCTGAGCGCCGCCGGCGACCTCGCCGACCCCAAGGCCGACATGCAGCACAAGGCGAAGGCGGCACTGGGGGCCAGCGGCTTCTACGCCAAGTGGCTGCCACACCTGGTGTCCGGCAAGGGCCAACTGCCCAACTCGTACAGCGAGTTCGACACGCTGGCAACACATTTGAGATTCGTCGAGCGCAACGCGCGCAAGCTCGCGCGGTCCACCTTCTACGGGATGGCCCGCTGGCAGGCCGGTATGGAGAAGCACCAGGTGTTCCTCGGCCGGGTCGTCGACATCGGCGCCGAGCTGTTCGCGATGTCCGCGGCCTGCGTGCGTGCGGACATGGAACGCTCGCGCGATCCGGCCCGCGGCGCGAGTGCGATCGAGCTGGCCGACGCGTTCTGCCAGCAGTCCCGGCTGCGCATCGACCGCCTCTTCGCCGGCCTGTGGGAGAACACCGACGAACTCGACCATCGCGTGGCAGGCAACATCCTCGGCGGCGAGCACACCTGGCTCGAAGCCGGGGTGCTGGACCAGAGTGAGGGCACCGGACCGTGGATCGCGTCCTGGTCGCCGGGACCGTCGACCGAACCGAACCTGGCCCGCCGGTTCGCGAACGCCCCGGTCGAAACGTGACCCGGACCGGTCAGATCATGTTGTCCTCGACCGGCAGCCCGAACGCGCCGCGCCCGTAGAGGCTCAACGCCCGTTCGAGGTCGTTGGCGACGTGCACGCCGCCCGCGTGCGCGTCCCGCCACGCCCGCTCGACCGGGTTGCCTGCGTCGAGGGAGTTGCCACCGGACATCTTGAACAGCCGGTCGATGGCGTCGAGGGCCCGTTCGGTACCCATCACCTGGTCGCGGCGGGCCCGAAGCCGCATCTGCATCGGTATCTCGGCGCCGGCCGACGCCACGTCCATCAATGCGCGCACATTGCGGTCCATCTGCAGGATCGATGCGTCGATCTCCGACGAGGCACGGGCGATGCCCACCTGCGCGAATTGGTCCTCCGCGAACCGCCCGCCGCCGAGGCTCAGCCGCACCCGGTCCCGCATCCGCGCCAGGAACTCCTCGTAGCAGCCGTAGACGACGCCGAGCACCGGGGCGGCGATCGTGGAGGTGAACACCGTCGCGAACGGGATCCGGTACAGCGGTCCCGTGTTCACCTTCTGTCCGGGGCCTCGCAGCTGGGAGAACTCGTAGTTGCGCATCACCCGGTGGTCGGGCACGAACGCCCGTTCCACGAAGATCTCGTTGCTGCCGGTGCCGCGGAGCCCGACGGAATCCCAGACGTCGCGGATCTGGTAGTCCGACCGCGGCAGAAGCATCGTGGTGTTGTCGATCGGGTCGCCACGGTCGTCGACGAGCATGCCCCCGAGCAGCGCCCACCCGCAGTGGTCCACCCCGGACGAGAACCGCCAGCAGCCCATGACCTCGTAGCCGCCCTCGACCCGCACCATGGTGCCGACCGGGGCGTACGACGACGCGATCAGCACGTCGGGGTCCTCGCCCCACACGGCGGCCTGCGCCTCGTCCTCGAACAGGGCCAGGTGCCACGGGTGCACGCCGAGCACCGCGGTGACCCATCCGGTGGAGCCACACGCCCCGGCGATCGCGCGAACCGTCTCGTAGAAATGCACCGGGTCGGACTCGAAGCCGCCGTACCGGGTCGGTTGCAGCATGCGGAACACCCCGGTCTCGACCAGTGCCGCGATCGTCTCGTCCGGCACCCGGCGGGCATCCTCCGTGGCGCGAGCCCGTTCCGCGATGGTGGGGAGCAACTCCCGCACCCGACCGAGTACCTCGTTGTCCATTTGACCAATGTTATCGGCTCGTCCTACGTCGAATCGTCCGGCGCACGGCCAACGGTCCCGGCCAGTGAGATCCCCGCGGGTGCCCGATTACCGGCGTCGTTAGCGTCCGAAGTCATCAATCGTGTCGCCCGGAGGCGGCACCGCCCGACGGGAAGGATGAACCGTGACCAGCACGCAGTCCGCGCACGACGAAGTTCGCGTGATCGAGGCCGGGGCCGCGCCGACGAGGTTCGCCCGCGGCTGGCACTGCCTCGGACTCTCCGAGAGCTTCCGCGACGGCAAGCCGCACAGCGTCGAGGCCTTCGGCACCAAGCTCGTCGTCTTCGCGGACAGCGAGGGCAAGCTCAGCGCCCTCGACGCCTACTGCAGGCACATGGGCGGCGACCTGAGCCAGGGCACCGTCAAGGGCGACTCGATCGCCTGCCCCTTCCACGACTGGCGCTGGGGCGGCAAGGGCAAGTGCACGTCGATCCCCTACGCCCGTCGCGTGCCCCCGCTCGCCCGCACCCGCGCCTGGACGACCCTCGACCAGGACGGCATGCTGTTCATCTGGCACGACCCCGAGGGCAAGGCGCCGACCGAAGAGGACATGTACATCCCTCGCATCGAGGGCGCGCTCAGCGACGAGTGGACCGAATGGGTCTGGTACACGACCGAGGTCGACACCAACTGCCGCGAGATCGTCGACAACATCGTCGACATGGCGCACTTCTTCTACGTGCACTACTCGTTCCCGACGTTCTTCAAGAACGTCTTCGAGGGTCAGGTCGCCAGCCAGTTCATGCGCGGCGTGGCCCGCGAAGACATGCGTCCTCACGCCGCGAACACCCCGAAGATGCTCGGCAGCCGCTCGGACGCCTCCTACTTCGGCCCGTCGTTCATGATCGACGACCTGGCCTACCAGTACGAGGGCTACGACGTGGAGTCGATCCTCATCAACTGCCACTACCCGGTCTCGCCGGACAAGTTCGTGCTGATGTACGGCATGATCGTCAAGAAGTCGCCGGTCCTCGGTGACAAGGCGCTGGAGACGGCGCAGAAGTTCGGCGAGTTCATCGCCAGGGGCTTCGAGCAGGACATCGAGATCTGGAAGAACAAGACCCGGATCGAGAACCCGCTGCTGTGCGAGGAGGACGGCCCGGTCTACCAGCTGCGCCGCTGGTACGACCAGTTCTACGTGGACCGTGCCGACGTCACCACCGAGATGGTCGACCGCTTCGAGCACGAGATGGACACCACCAAGGCCGTCGCCTCCTGGCAGAAGGAGGTCGAGGCGAACCTCGAAAGGGCCCGCGAGAATGCAGCCGCTGGAGTGTGACGCCTGCGGGGCCTGCGTGCAGGTCCTCAAGCACAGCTGGGAACACACCGCCGTGCAGTGGACCGAGACCGCGCAGGACACCTGCCGGGAGATCCACGAGTGGACCGGCCGCGAGGGCCGGCCCGGTGCGCCGGTGATGCGCTGCGAGGCGCTTGCCGCGTCCATCCAGCGCGCCGCGCTCGACGGACGTCTCTCCATCACCAACGAGGACCCCGTCCCGACGCCCCAAGTGGCACACTGACATCGCCTGAATCGACGACAGGATCCTTCATGATCGACATCAACCAGTACGGCCCGTGGGCCGTCATCGCCGGCGGCTCCGAGGGCGTCGGCGCGGCGTTCGCGGACGAGCTCGCCGGTGCGGGCTTCAACCTCGTGCTGATCGCCCGTAAGCCGGGCCCCCTCGAGGAGACCGCGGAGAAGGTGCGCTCGCACGGCGTCGAGGTCCGCACCCTGTCCCTGGACCTTCTCGCCGCGGACGCCCTCACCCAGATCCGCGCCGTCACCGACGACGTCGAAGTCGGGCTGCTGATCTTCAACGCGGGCGCCAACTCCTACGGGCACGAGTTCGTCACCGGCGATCTCGACGGCTTCCGCGGCGTGATCGACCTGAACATCACCAAGCAGCTCGAGCTCTCGCACCACTTCGGCGCACTGATGAAGGAGCGCGGCCGCGGCGGCATCATGCTGCTCGGCTCGCTGGCCGGCTACATGGGCTCCGAGCACCAGAGCATCTACGCGGCGTCGAAGGCGTTCAGCCGGGTGTTCGCGGAGAGCCTGTGGCTCGAGCTCGAGCCGCACGGCGTGCACGTCGTCGAGCTGGTCCTCGGCGTCACCCGCACCCCCGCGATGATCCGTGCCGGACTGAACTTCGACGTTCCCGGCATGATCGTCCAGGAGCCCGAGGACGCCGCCCGCGAGGGTCTCGAGCACCTCACCGACGGCCCGGTGTGGGTCGCCGGCGGCAACTACCAGGGCGCCGTCAAGCGCGCCGGCTTCCCCCGCGACAAGCTCGTCAAGGGTGCCGCGGAGACCATGCGCAAGCTGCTCAATCGCAAGTAGAACCGCGAAAACGCCTGTTCACGGCGGTGGCCGCACCCCTACCCCGGGGTGCGGCCACCGCCGTTTCTCGTCGGGTCGTTGACATTTCGACCATTCGCCCCGGCAACGGTCGCCGCGCGCGGTAGGTTCGGCGCACCCGCCCAGCGACCGCCGAGGGAGAACCGATGTTCCGTGCCGGACCGATCCGTGCCTGGCAGCGCCACGCCCTCCGCGTCGGGGCGCTCGGCGTGTCCCTCGCCGCGCTGGTGGCAGTACCTGTCGGACCGTCCGGTGCCGTGCCCGACACGGGTAGCGGCGGCGGGGGCAGCGCCGCCAGCTCCGACGGCGGCAGCGTCAGCACCGGATCGACGATCCCGGGGCCACTGCAGCAGCAGCCTCCGGCCCCGCCCGAGCTGCGCGACGACATCACCACCCCCACGATCGTCCGGGAGAGCAGCCGGTCCGAGCAGTACGTCCGGTACATCGTCGCCTCCCCCGCACTGCGCCGCGAGGTCGGTGTGGAAGTGCTTCTACCGAAGGATGATTCGGAGCCCCGGCCGACCATCTACGCCCTGGAAGGCGTCGACGCGCCCGAGGGTTACAGCGGCCTGCGGGACCTCGGCGGTGCCCGAGAGTTCTTCGCCGACAAGAACGTCAACGTCGTACTGACGAACGGCGGTGTGGCGAGCCTCTACTCCGACTGGGAGCAGACCGATCCCACTGTCGGACTGCACAAGTGGGAAACGTTCATCACCGAGGAACTGCCCCCGCTGATGGACGCCCGACTGAAGACCAACGGCGTCAAGTCGCTGCTCGGCGTCTCGATGGGCGCGCAGGGCGCGATGATGCTCGCTCACCGCCATCCCGGCATGTACCGCGGAATCGCGGTGCTCAGCGGCTGCTATTCCACGATGGACGACGTCGGCCGCCTCAGCGTGCTCGAGACGATCTCGTCCCGCGGCGGGGACCCGGCGAACATCTGGGGCGAGATCGGCGGGCCGGGATGGGTGGCGCACGATTCGGTGCTCGGCGCGGAAGGGTTGCGTGGCATGGAGATCTACGCCTCGGCGATGACCGGTGTTCCCGGACGGCACGAGGATGCGGACAGCGTCCTCACGGACCGCGTGCTCCTCGGCGGCCCCATCGAGGCGGCGTCGAACACGTGCACCCGGCGCCTGCAATCACGGTTGAAGGAACTCGGCATTCCCGCGACGTTCCGCTACGAACCCACCGGCGTGCACGCCTGGCCCTATTGGAAGGACCAGCTACCGGACACGTGGCCAACGCTGGCGCGCTCGCTGGGGCTGAGCAACCCCTGAGGGAAGACGACCAGATAATGTTTTCTGTGGGGATCGGTATATTGTCTGCATGGCGCGTACAGACAAATGGGCTTCACTCAGCACGCAAATACGGGAGGCCTTGCGCGCCGACCTCCTGAGCGGGAAGTGGGAACCCGGAAGAAGACTTCAGGTCGGCGAGCTCTCCAAGCGATACGACGCCAGCACCACCGTGATGCGCGAGGCCCTCACCAGGCTCGCTGGCGAGCAGCTCGTCTCCTTCGTTCCCAATCACGGCTTCTTCGTCGCTCAGTTGACGCTTGATGAACTCCAGGACCTCACCGAACTGCGCTGCCGGATCGAGGGGTTCGGCGTTGGTCTCGCCATCGAGCGGGGGAGCCTCGCGTGGGAATCGGAGTTGATCGGCGCTCACCACAGGCTGGAGCGAACGCCTCGCCGCAGAGTCGACGATCCGCATCACATCAGCCCTGAGTGGCTCGAGGCCCACCAGGACTTCCATGCAAAGATTCTGGAACCGTGCCGCGTCTCGGCACTTACCGACCTGGCGGCAACGCTCGCCGATGCCACCGTTCTTTACCGGCAGTGGACTGCACCCTCGCAGGCTGCAGAATCACGCGATATCGAAGCGGAGCACCGGGAGATCCTCGAGGCCGTGCTCGCTCGTGACGCGGCAACCGCCGAGAAGCTGTTGCGCGAGCACTACACGAGCACGACAAGGGTCATCGCACAGTCGCTCGGCTGATCCCGCGAGAGCGCAACCACCCGGACACGGTCGACCGGGACGAACTTCAGACGCTGCGGGTGACCCCGCCGTCGACGCGAATGTTCTGTCCGGTGATGTAGCTCGACTCCTCGCCGGCGAGGAAGCGCACGGTACAAGCAATCTCCTGCGTGCTGGCAGCCCTGCGCAGCGGGATGCGCTGGGTCCACTCGGGTGCGACCGCGGAGGGGTCGGCGACGGTCCACCCCGGAAGGACGTTGTTCATGCGAATACCCGACGGCCCGTACTCGTCGGAGTAGAGCTTGGTGAACGAGGCGAGCCCGGCCCGGAATGTCGCCGACACCGGATACCGCGGGTTCGGCTCGAACGGCGAGCTGGTGGAGATGTTCACGATGCTGCCACCACCGGCCTCGAGGAAATGGGGAGTCACCACTCGGGCCATCCGGACGACATTGAGCAGGTAGCCCTCCATGCCGTCCTGCCAATCGCTGTCGGTCAGATCGAGCACACCACCGGTGGCGCCATGCCCCGAGTTGTTGACCACGGTGTCGATCCGGCCGAACTCCGACAAGGCCAAGTCGACGACGGCCCGCAGGTCGTCCTCGGAGCGGTTCGTTCCGTCAAGTCCCACACCGCCGAGTTCCTCGGCGAGTTTGCGACCGCGCCCGGACGGCGACAGGATCGCCACCTGATAGCCGTGTTCGTGCAACTCCGTGGCGACGGCGGCACCGATGCCCGAGCCACCTGCGACAACAACTGCTGCCCTCTGCGTCATGAGTTTTCGTCCTTGCTCAGTTCATCGGCGCGGCGCGCGATGAGCGCCTCGACGGCGGACGCCGACAGATCGGCGAATTCGGCGAAGTCGATTTCGTCTCCGGCACACGCCGCGATGTAGAAGCCGTCGGTGAGGGCACGACCGAGCACGACCATCTTGCGGCCGAACTCCGGATCTGCGGCGAGTACCTCGGCCGGGATCTGCGGCTCCACCCGCTGCACCATCAACTCGAACATCTGCTTACGGACCTCGAGGTACTTCTGCCGCGCCTTGTTGTCCTCGAGACGACGTTCCAAGGCGAACATCAGGGCGAGGATCCAGAACGCCTCGGCCTTGTTCTCCGGGTTGGCCGAACCGCCCGCCGATCCAGCGATGCTGCGACGCAACAGGTCACGGTTCGTCGGACCGGTGTGGTCCTGCTTCCAGATCTCGAAACAGAATTCGATGAGCTTGGCGAAGAGCTGTTCCTTGTTCTCGAAGTGCCAGTAGACCGAGCCGATCGGTAGCCCGGACCGCCTGGCCACCTCGGCCATCGTGGTGCCCTCGTAACCGGCCGTGACAGCGAGACTCAACGCCGCCTCGAGAATCGCCCGCTCGTTCTCCGGGGTCGATTGGTGAATCCGACGTCTCGCCATTCCACTCTCCTCACCGCATTCACAAACTACGAAATACTTCAATATCGTCCCGCCCCGGCACCGACCAAACCTATCGGTCGCTCGCCTCCATAACGGCCAGGTCATCAACAGGAACCGTGCGAGCGCCGCTCTCCTCGACCGCGAGGAGGCGCGGACTCGCCGACTGCCACACGGGAGCAGTGCCGGCACCGTCACGGACGAACGGGACGATCGCGTCCCGGAATGCCGCCCGCACGCACTCGAAGACGTCCCGATCGAGGCCCTCCATCATCGGTGCGTCCCGCCAAGCGTGACGATCCCCGAAGAGGAACGGAAGCGTGAAGCAGTGCGGCGACAGGGCCCGCTCCAGAGGACTGCGCACACCGAGCCGCATCAGTCGCGTCGGAACCGCCGCGTACTGCGCAAGATCGTATGCCACCGATTGGAATTGCCACCACGTCATCGCGGCCACAGCCTGCTCGTACCCGGACTTCCGGCCGGCGGTGTGCTCGAGCACCGATTCGGGCGCACGAAAGGAGCGCGTGACGAAGTCCTCCAGTGCCGCCCGTGTGAACTCCTCCGCGGGTTTTGCCCTGAGGAATGCCGCAGACTCGTCGGCGGTGGTGAGCACCAGCAGCGCGGAGGTGTGCAGGTGGGCGGCGCTCGACCTCGGCGCGCCCAGCCATCCGGGTGCCTGGGGCCCGGCAGCCGGAGCAAAGGCGAAGCCCGCACCGCGGTAGCCCAGCACCGTGGCGCGCTGCGCTGCCAGAACGGACTCGACTGGGGCAGTGGCGATCCGCTCCGGTGCCAGCGCCGAAGCGAACGCCACACGCCGAGCCGCGTGGTCGTCCGCGGACAACGGTGCGAGGCGCGGGACGCTGACCAGCAGCGTGCGGGCGAACATCCCCCGGGTACCGGGCAGAACGCTGAGCGCATGCGCGTACCACGCACCGGCGGAGTCCCCGGCAATCGTGACATTGGCGGGATCGCCGCCGAACGCGGCAATGTTGTCCCGCACCCAGCGAGCCGCCCCCTCGAGATCTCGAAGGGGCCGGGCCGAGGCGGCGGCATCGCCGGCGCCGCAGAGATGTCCGAGCGCACCGATCCGATAGCTGACCGTGACGAGCACGATCCGTCCGCTGCGGACGAGATCATGAGCGTCGTACCAGCGTGACTCGCCGGAGCCGGTGGTGAATCCGCCGCCGGGGACGAACAGCAGCACCGGCAGGCCGACGGCGTCGACAGGTGCCTGGATCCGCAGCGAGAAGGCATCCTCGTGCTGGGGCAGTTCAGCGAGCGCCGGTCCGAGGATCCCGTCGAGCACCCCACTGACCTGAGGGAATGCGGTCGGCGGCGACTGTGCGACGGTCGGCGGCCCCAGCTCGGAACCACGATCGGCCGGGTCGAGCCGCGCCCCGTACCGCACACCGCGGGCGTCGATGACCCCGTCGGCGACGTCGGCGCGGACAACGCCGCTGCTGACTGCGAACTCCCTGATGTTCGCACTCACGGAGGTCACGGCAGGAAGGTGTAGTCGTCCGGGTCCACGCGCTCGGTGATCTTCCAGTATTCGGCGTTGGTGTAGGGCCACACCTGCGAGACCCTGCCGACACTGTTCTGGTACCAGCTACGCACGTAGGGCTGGCCCCACGCCATCTGGCGGTTCTCTCGGTCGACCCACTCCACGAAACGATCCAGCGCCTCGGGGGTGACGTCGAGGGCCTTGACGCCGCGTTCGAGGACCTCACGAACCGCCTCGAGCGAGTACTCCGCCGCGCGCTCGAGCATGAAGTGCAGGCTGCCGGCGACGACACCACCGATATTGGGGCCGTACAGCATGAAGAAGTTCGGGTAGCCCGGCACGGTGATGCCGTTGTAGGCGCGAGCGTCATCCTTCCAGTACTCGTGGATCTCGGCCCCACTGCGACCGGTCACCTCGATACCGTCGAGATAGTCCGACGGCTTGAATCCGGTTGCGTAGATGATGAGGTCGACCTCGTGATGCTCGCCGTCGGCAGTGCGAATACCGGTCTCGGTCAACTCCACGATGCCGTGCGTCGACACCCGGGTGTGTTCGGCCATCAACGCTTTCGCCCACACACCGTTGTCACGCAGCATCCTCTTCGCTCCCGGTGGGTAGGACGGGATCGCGATCTCCAGCAGGTCCGGCCGGCCCTCGAACTGCTCGGTCAGCCGGGCGATCAGCTCCTCACGCACCTGCTGGTTCTTCACTGAAACACTCAATGACACACCGTGCCAGTCTTTTTCGGCACGAACAGTGTGGAACCGACCCGGGGTTCCCTGCGTGATCACCCACAGTCGGTACCACTGCCCGTAGTAGGGCACCTTGCGCACCAGCCAGGCGAACGCCTCCGAGTGGTTGTCGTGGTAGGTCGGCGCGGGAAGCATCCACGGCGCGCTGCGCTGGAAGACGGTCAGCGACGCCACCTCGTCGTAGATCGCCGGCACGATCTGATAGGCACTGGCACCGGTACCGACGACGGCGACCCGCTTGCCACGCCAATCGTAGGAGTCGTCCCACTCCTGCGAGTGCATGGTGACACCGCGGAAGCGTTCGGCCCCGGGGAAGTCTGGGATGTTCGGAATATCCAACTGCCCGACCGCGCTGATGATCGCCTGGAACGTTCGGGTGCGTTCGACGCCGTGCGAGTCGCTGGTCACCACCACCCACTCGCCGGCTTCGTCCCAGCGTGCACTCACCAGTCGGGTACCGAACTCGATCAGCTCGGTGAGCCCGGCGCGATCGGCGACCGTGCTCAGGTAGTCGTCGATCTCCCCGCCCTCGGCGAACTGGTGGGGCCAGTCGACGCGCTGCGCGAAGGAGTAGGAGTATCCGAAAGTCGGTGTGTCCAGGCGCACTCCGGGATAGTGGTTCTTCTGCCACGTGCCGCCCATCCGGTCGGCGGTGTCGATCATCGTGAAGGGCACGCCGGCCTGACGGAAGCGGTGCCCGGCGGCGATACCGGAGACGCCCGCACCGACTATGAGCACCTCGAAGCGGCGTCCCGCGGCGATGTCGTCGTACCGCCAGTCCGGAGCGGCGCCCTTGTCCTCGGCCAGGTCGAGTTCGTGCTTGAGCGAGTCGACCCAGTCGGGGTTGCCGCCGGTGAGATAGCCAAGCACATCGGCGACGGCAGGATCGGACAGCATGTCGACACGCGTGATCCGCTCGTCGCGGATGCGGCGCAGCCCTTCCGCGACGAGCTCGCGGGCCCTGTGCTGCTGAGCCTCCGACATGCCACCGTGAGGGTGTCCGATCGTGTCGACGGGCGTCAACGGTGGGCGCAGGTCCTCGGTGAGGATGGTGGTGTCACCGGTTGCGGCGGCGATGGCCACCAGCAGCGAGGGAAGATCGGCCTTGTGAGCGATCTCCTGCAGGAAGTCGTCGGATTCGGTGATCGGCTCGTACTCGTCGCGCCAGAACAGGTCGTCGTAGCGGTCGATACCAGAAGTGCTCATCTGCTCTCTTTCCTCCGGGAGCGGTCGACGCTGCGCGAGAAGTCGACGTAGGTCCGTAGTGCGGCGACCACCCGCGCCTCGTCGGCAGCGGTGAGCACAGCCGCGACGTAGCGGTCCGGGCGAACGACGACGGCGTGGGGCACGCCGAGCGGGCGGGTCGGGTCGACAAACGCGCCGCTGAGATCGGTCAGATCGCAGGGACCTGCCTCCTCCGGGCCACGGTGGTGGCCGCGTGGGAGAAGGCGCACGCGCGGAACTCCGTTCCAGAACGGATCGCGTGCGACCCGACCGGTCCCGAGTTCGAGGATCGCCCATCCGGTGCCGAGATGCGCGTCGAGGGGCGAGGTGGTGCCCTCGGCGGTCTCGACCGTCGGCTGGCTCATGGCCTTGCCGACGGCTTCTGCGAGGCTGCGGTCCACCTCACGTCCCGGCTTGACGGCGACACCGTTCGCATAGTCCGGCGGGGTGATGAACCGCATGGAGGACAGATAGGCGTGGACCGGCGGGAACAACCGAGCCACGGTGAAGACGGCGTCGCGGGCGACGGCGGCGACACCGCGGGCCATGACGATCGAGCCGGTGACGTGCGAGATGCGCACCATCTTCTTGGCGTGGGTGCGACGTTCGGACTCGTAGCTGTCGAGAAGGCGCTCGGTGCCGACACCGTCGAGCACGGCCCGCAGTTTCCATGCCAGGTTCGACGCGTCGCGCAGACCGGCGTTGAGTCCCTGGCCCGAGAACGGGGGCATGAGATGGCCGGCGTCACCGACGAGGAACGCCCGTCCGACCCGGTAGGTCTTGGCGAGCCTCCGGTGGGCGACGTAGACGACTGCGCGCCGGATGTCCTCCGGGGTCACCTGTGGGTGGAACGGAAGGACCAGTTCGCGGATCTTGTCCGGGCGGGTGATCTCCTCGGCGTCATCGCCGGGGAGCATCATGAATTCCAGACGCAGTCGTCCCTTGATGCCGGGGACGTAGACGTACGGCCGGCTGCCGTTGCCGTGGAACTCGGCGTAGGGCTGTTTCGCGCGGGTGGTGTTCAGCAGATCGATGACCACCCAGCGTTCTTCCTGGGTCGATCCGACCAGGGGCACGCCGAGGGCATCGCGGGTGAAGCTGCGGCCTCCGTCCGCGCCGGCCAGCCACGATCCGACGACGGTCGAGGTGACACCTTCCTCGGAGCGGGTGGTTACCGTGACGGTGGTGCCGTCCTGGGTGATCGCGACCGCGCGTTGGCCCATGCGAAAGTCGATGTCGGGGTGTTCGACCGCCCTGTCCCACAACAACTGTTCCAGTACGGGTTGGTCGAACTGCGACTTGGCGGGGTGTCCGGTGCGGGACGCAACGGGCTTGGACTGGGCGAGCATGCGGTCGCCGAGGCCGAAGTAGCGCGCGCCGGTGTCCAGATAGGACTCGGCTTTGAGGTCGTCCGCCAGCCCCAGACGGTCGAGAATGCGGAAGGACTCGTCGGCGATGCTGATTGCACGGGGCAGGTCCCCGGGTACGGTCATCGGTTCGATCACCGAAACCCGGGCGCCCTCGTCGGCGAGGAGCAGGGCAAGGGTGAGCCCCACGGGGCCACCGCCGACGATGACCGCATCTGCATCAATATTCTTCTGCTGCATATTCATTCGAGATCACAACACCGCGGGCTGATGCGAGGTGAGCATTCCGCCCTTGTTGGTCTTCGCAATCTGCACCTGCTCGTACACATGTGCTCGCAGCTCGCTGAACCGGGCGAGCGAGCGCGTCGCGAGCTGGTCCCGGTCGTCCGGCAGGTCGATCGTCAGATCGTCCTGGATCACCGTGGGCGAACTCGACAGCACCAGGACCCGCTGCCCGAGGTAGACGGACTCCTCGATGTCGTGGGTGACGAACAGGATGGTCATGTTGTGTCGCTTCCACACCGAGCGGACCAGATCTTCGAGGTCGGCACGGGTCTGCGCGTCGACCGCGGCGAACGGCTCGTCCATGAGGAGCACGCTCGGGTGCGTGGCGACCGCCCGAGCGATGGCAACACGTTGCTGCATACCGCCGGACAGCTGCCAAGGGTAGCTGTTGCGGGCCTGTTCGAGGCCGACCGACTGCAGCGCCTCGTCGACCCTCTCACGGCGCTCCGCCTTGGGCAGCTTGGCGACCTTTAGCGGCAGCTCGACGTTGGCGGCCACCGTCATCCAGGGATAGAGGCTGCGGCCGTACTCCTGGAACACCACCGCCATACCCTTGGCCGGGCCGTGGACGGGTTTTCCGTCCAGCACAACCGAACCCGAGGTCGGCTCCATGAGACCGGCGATGCACTTGAGCAGCGTGGTCTTACCGCTACCCGACGGGCCCACGAGGCAAGCGAACTCACCCTGGTGCAGGTCGAAGGTGAGAGACTTGACCGCTTCGAACTCGTTGCCGTCGCGGCGGTAAACCTTCTTCACCTTGTCGACATGGAGTCGAACGTCTTGGTGGTCAGTCATTCGCACTTTCCTTCAATCCTTCGTACCATCCGAGGATCCGGCCCTGGACGATCTGGAACAACACGGACAGCGCCACGCCGAGCAGGCCGAGCAACACGATGCCGCTCCACATTTCGGGGATGTCGATCCGATTCTGGAAATTGATGATGGCGTAGCCGATTCCTTCAGTGGCCGCGAACATCTCCGAGACAACCATCAGGACGAGTCCGACTGCGAGACTCTGTCGGATGCCGGCGAAGATCTGCGGTGAGGCGGCCGGCAGCACGAGATAGCGCATCCGGTCGATGCCGGTGAGTCCGTAGACCCGGCCGGTGTCGCCCTGGACCTCGTCGATGGAGGCGACGCCCTTGACGGTGTTCAGGAGGATGGGCCACAGGCATCCGAGGACGATGATGGTGACCTTCATGGCGTCGTTGATGCCGATCAGAAGGAGCAGAACGGGGATCATGATCGTCGACGGAATCGCGCGGAGAAACTCGAGCAGAGGGCTGAACAGCCACCGCACCCAGTCGATCGAGCCGATGGTGACACCGAGCGCCACCCCGAGCACGATGGAGATCGCCAGACCGATCAGAAGACGCACGACGCTCGGGAGGGCGTCTTGTGTCAGCCCGTCGCCGAGCCACACGGTGCGGAACGCGGTGACGAGTTGCTCCGGGTCCGGAACATAGAAGCTGCCACCGTCTTTCGTGGCGGCAGACCACCATGCGATCAGCACGACCGGCAGACCGACGAAGTATCCGAAACTCTTCAGCATTTTCACGACCGCACACCTCCACGCACAGACGCGTGCCAGAAGAGAACCTTGCTTTCCACCGTTCCCATGAGCCAGTTGACGAGCATCCCGAGCAGACCGCTGGTGACGATGAGCGCGTACATCGCCGGCGCGTCATCGTTGATCTGTGCGAGTGCGACATCCAGTCCCAGACCGGGTGTACCGAGGATCAGCTCGACGCCGACGGACAGGATCAAGGCGACCGTGGCGGCCAATCGCACACCCGTCATGAGGTAGGGCAACAGGGTCGGGAAGATCAGATGGCGAACCCGCTGCCAGAAGTTCATCTGCAGGGTCAGGGCGGTATCCGTGGCGACCTTGTCGACGTCGGCGACGCCGTAGAGCACCTGGACCAGCACGATCCAGAAGCAGGCATAGACGACGATCAGCAACTCGGCGCTGAGGGCCGGACCGTAGAGGAGCGCCGCCAGCGGAATGAGAGCGACCGCTGGGATAGGGCGCAGGAACTCGATCGTCGAATGGGTTGCCCGCCGCAGGAACGCACTGGATCCGATGACCACGCCGACCACGATCGCGGCGACGCTGGAGATCACCAGGCCGATCAGCCACGCCCGAAGGGTGTAACCGACTGCGATCCAGAAGTCCGGGTCGGAGAGGTTCTGGATGAATTCCGAGAAGACCACCGTCGGTGGCGGCAGAAAGTGCGAACTGACCGGTCCGACGGCAGCGAATACCTGCCAGATCAGGAGAAAACCCAGAATGCCGGCCACACCCAGGAGGAGTGGCTTGTACGGGGCGATTGCATTGGGCGTTCGGGAACCGACCCGTTGCGGCCGAACCGCGATGGGGCTCTCCCGTTCTCGTTGTGCCACGCTCATGGCAGGCAACCTTTCGAGTGTTACAGAAAAGGGGGGCGGGCCGGGCCTTGCGGCCCGACCCACGCGGTCACTTGGTCCAGACGACGTTCTCGCCGGGCTCCTTGTTCATGACGCCGTACTTCACCAGCAGGGTGCTGAACTGGTCGATCGCGTCGACGTCCAACGCCGCGTCCCACTGAATGAATTCGGTCTTCGCCGCGACCGCGGGGTCGGTGCCGATCACCTTCGGCAGCAGGGCACGGACCTCATCCTGATGCTCTTCGGCGTAGGTGAGGGTTTCGTCGAGGGCTGCGGTGAACCGTTCGACCAGATCGGGGTTGGCGTCGACGAGCTTGCGGCCGCCAACGATGACCAGCTCGGCTCCGCCGAGGCCCGCAGCGGGGATGAAGTCGCTGACGATGGTGCCGCCGCTGCTCAGAATTTGCCCCATGAAAGGAGGGCCCGCCATCCCGGCGTCGATCTGACCGCTCGCGAGCTGCGCGGCGACCTGGTCGAAGCCGAGCTGGACGAACGTGATCCTGTCAGGGTTGCCACCATCCTGCGCGACGGCCTCCTTGATCCCGATTTCGCCGATGCTACCGAGGGCGTTGATCGCGACGCGCTTGCCTTCGAGATCCTTGGCCGACTTGATGTCCGAGCCCGCGCCGACGAGGACGGCGACGGAGTCGTTCACGGTGTCGGGACGATTCTTGGCGTAGCCGGACACGATCGGGACATCGAGGCCCTTGCTGCTCGCGACCAGGGGCGTGGTCGGACTGGCCAGGACGAAGTCGAGGCCTCCGGAATTCACGGCCGGCAGCTGCGCGGCGCTCGACTGGCCCATGACCAGCTCGACCTCGATGCCGTGATCGGCGAAGAAGCCCTGCTCCATACCGATCTCGAAGGCACCGACCGCCGATGAGGGGAAGAGCCCGACCTTCACGACGTCGAGGCCACTGTCCGATTTCGGTGCGGCGCCGTCGTTCGAACCGCTGGAGCACGCAGTCAGCGCGAGCGCCAGGGCCGCGCTCCCGGCAAGCACAGACAAGGTCCGCTTCATGAATTCCTTCTTCCCTGAATCCGACTGTTCCCGGCGATCTTGATCGGCCGTGCAGGTGTGACGCCCGCAACATCGACTATGTCACATATTTCACATTAATCAAGCATTAATGCATTTGTGCTAGAGAATGCATTCTCAGGTCAACTGCAGACGAGCAGTGGAGAACACCGACTCCAGAGTCGAGTCGAGATCCTGAGCGAGACACTCGGCCGCGATGACATGGTCCGGTCGCACAATCACCGCCGAGAACGGCCGCTGATGGAACCAGGACTTGATCACGCCCGACGGATCGCCCACTACGTTCACGCCGTCCCCCGCGTTCGCCGCCGCCCACGAAAGCTGGGCAGCAGGTACCAGATGCACCAGGCGAGCGCCGAGCGACTCCCACCGCTCCGCGTTTTCCTTGTCGATGAGCTGCTGTGGATCGTTGTTCCACACGAAGATCCGCCAGCCGGCCCCCGTCACATCGTCGAGCAACTGATCGGACGCGGTCGTGGTGCACACCCGCGGCTGCGGGAAGAGCGTACCGACAGCCGACTTGAAGTCCTCTGCAATGGGTACCGACTTCAACTGCCGCACCCGCGCCGGCACCACGACGCCACGCTCGTAGCGCGGCATGGGTTTGAACCCCTGACCGGAAACGTACGCCTTGAGCCGCGGCAACCTGTCGACGACCACTGCCGCGGCATCACGCGCGGCAGAACGCAGTTTGCTGCGGTTGGTGACCAGGTTGGCCATGCCGACCGACAGATCGACCATCGCCTTCACATGGTCGCGACGCTCCTCCGCGTAGGTGTCGAGCAACGCGTCGTCGGCTCGCCCCTTCACGACAGCAGCAAGCTTCCAACCAAGATTCATCGCGTCACGAATGCACGAGTTCCACCCCTGACCCGCGACCACCGGCATGACGTGGGCCGCGTCTCCGGCCAAGAGAACCGGCCCCTCCCGGAACCTCGCTGCCAGTCGAGCGTGATGGGTGTAGACGCGTCGACGGATGATGTTGAGTCGCCTCGGATCGGGCACGTGCTCGGCAAGGAGGCCGTAGATGAACTCGTCCGATTCCACCAACTCCTCCCCCTCGTCGTCGAGCATCATGAATTCCCAGCGCCGAATACCATGCGGGAGACCGAGAGTGGCGTAGCCACGCGTCGGATCGCCACCGAATACTGCATGCGGTGTGCCGAGCGGGTCGTCGGCGACATCGATCACCAGACCGCGCTGCTTGCGCGTCTCGCCTTCGAACTCGATACCGAGATGGGTCCGGGTGAAGGACCGACCACCCTCACACCCGACGACGTAGCGCGCAGTGATCTGCGAGGTCTCTTCGCCTGATCTGACCGTGACTGTCGCCTCGCTGTCGTTGTACACGAGGTCGATTGCCTCGGTCCCGAGCCGGACGTCGACCGTTTCGAAACGCTCCAAACCTGCCAACAGGACCTGGTCGACCAACGGCTGCACGAAGCCGTTACGTCGAGGCCAACCGAATTCGCGTGTCGTCGGGTTGATCTCCGCAATGATCTTCATGTCCCCGTTGACGATCCGGACCTGCTGGTCGGGGACCGTGTGCGGCAACACCTTGTCGACCAAGCCGATCGACTGCATCACCCGCAGCGCCTCGTCGTCGATTCCGACCGCACGCGGATAATCGATGAGCTCCTCGAGTGCCTCGATCAGCACAGTGCGCACACCTTGCTGCCCAAGCAAGTTCGCGAGCGTCAGCCCGGTGGGGCCCGCGCCGATGATCAGGACGTCCGTGTTCACGATTCACTCCTCAGGGTTGCGATGTTCTGCCGTGCCTGGGCGCCGACCATGAGGAGGTCGATCCCGAGCCCCACGTAATCGATCAGTTCCGCACGAGCCAGATCACCCGCGTAGACGGGGGAACTGGAGTAGATGCCGCAGGTCCGCCCGTGTGCCCGAGCCGCCTTCGCGACTTCGACGATCGCGTCGTACACCGGGCCGTCCGTCCAGTCGGCCCCACCACCGAGACCGAAGGACACGGCCAGATCCGCCGGTCCGATGTACACGGACCCGACACCCTCCACCGAGAGGATCTCCTCGGCGGAGTCGAGCCCACGGCGCGTCTCGATCTGCACGATGCACTCGACCGCTTCGTTCCCGGCCTCCGTGTAGCTGCTGCCGGAATACAACTGGGGGCGGCTGGGCCCCAGGCTGCGGCGACCGAGCGGCGGATACTTGGTCGCCGCCACGAGGGCGCGGGCCTCGTCGGCACTTTCGATGGTCGGGGCGATGACGCCGCGCGCGCCGCTGTCCATCAGGCGACCGATCGCACCCGAGTCGATGCGCGCCACACGCGCATAGGCGTACCCGACGTCGCGCGGAATCGCCCGCAGCATCGTGCAGGCGGTCTCCAGCCCGACCTCACCGTGCTGCAGGTCGATGACGACACCGTCGTACCCGTTGAACAGACCGCTTTCGACGATGCTCAGAGACGGGGTGGCGACATGGAGAAGGGCGGGGATGTTCGTCACTTGCCACCCTCGGCCAGTCGACGAGCGTGGGCGGCTGCGTTCTCACCACCGAAGACCGGAACTATCTCCCGGCGACGGATACGCCATTCGCCGTCCACCTGGACGTACTCCTCGCGGAACTCGCCGACGCTTGCGGGCCGCAGCGGATCGTCCTGCGTGCTGCGGAAAGTCGTGTAGTAGGTCGTGCCGGTGAGGACCCCGTCCTCCCAGGCCAGGCGGGTGCCGCCGGAGAAGTGACGGACCGTGCCCGCGTCCTGGGTGACGCGGCGCTCGCCCCACGCCTTGATGGCATCGCGGCCGTTCATGGTGCCGAGCGGTCCGAAAGAGACTGCGTCCTCGGCGTAGAGCGTGTAGAGCCGGTCGGCATGACCGTGGTCGATCATCCAATGGTGCTCTGCCACCAGTTGTTCGATGGCGACGCGGATTTCGGTGCTGACAACGGGCGCAGTCCCAGAGACGTTCTCGGTGATTCCGGTCATCGCTTCATTCCTTCGAGTCGAGGGTTGCGCGAACGCAACCGAGTCCGGTGATGGTGGCGGTGCATTCGACGTCGGCCGGCCAGGGCTCGATGTATCCGATGGAGCCCGAGAGCAGGATCTCGCCGGCTCGCAGCGGCTGGCCGATCCGCAACGCCGTCTCTGCAAGCCACTGCACCGCGTTGATCGGGTCGCCCAGCACGTTCCCACCCACGCCGCGGGTGATTTCGGAACCGGCCGCCGTGGTGATCACCATCTCGACGTCGGCCAGTTCGATTTCGCCGTAGGCGTGTCGTTCCTCGCCCAATACGACCCCGTCGCACCCTGCGTTGTCGGCGATGGTGTCGACAATCTGACCGACGTTGCCTGCGTAGCGGAAGTCCACGAGCTCGAATGCCGGAGTGACGTAGTCGATTGCGTCCTTGATCGCCTCGAGCTCGGCGTCGAGGATGTCCTTCGCCAGTACGAAGGCAACCTCCGCCTCGATTCGCAGGAAGTTGTGCGCGGACGCCGGCCGCACCACACCCGAGGTGTGAACCATGTCGTCGTGGATGATGCCGTAGTCGGGCTCGAAGACCCCGACCCGCTTCTGCACGAGCGGATTGGTCAGGCCGACCTTGCGGCCGACGCGACGCACGCCGAGTTCGGCCTCCCGCCGGGTGGCGACGAGCTCGGAGATGCGGTACGCCGCATCCAGATCGCGCTCGGACAGCCGCGGACTGACGAAGTCCATGGTCGTGACCTCGCGGCGGGCGCAGTAGAGCTCATCGGCGATCTGCTCGATGACGCTGGTGTCTGTCATGGTTCAGCCTTTTCGTGCGAGGAAGTCGAGGGCGGCGGCGTTGAAGGTCTCGGGGTCCTCCCACTGCGGCCAGTGCGCTGCGTTCTCGATGAGCAGGAACTCGCCGTCCGGGATCAGTTCGGCGAGTTCTTCTCCCACCTCGGGGCCGCCGCTGGGTTCGTGGTCGGTCCACACCAGTAGTGCCGGTACGGGGATCGCCGCGAAGTCCTCGTCGGTGACCTGGTTGCGGAAGCGGGTTTCCGGCTGACGCAGCACCGCGATGTGGTGCATGGAGTCGCCGAAGCCCTCGCGGGAGTAGACCGCCTGCCGGATGTGGACCAGCTCGTCGGTGATCTTCTCGGGGTCGTGGATGACGACCTGCAGCCGCTGCCTGACATTGCCGAAGGTCGGTTCGGTGACGGCCTGCCGGCTGACGGACTGCGCGCGGTCCACCCGCTCGGCGGTCGTGACGCGACCGCCCGGCGCGCTGAGGATCACCGTCCGCACCCGCTCGGGGTGGCGGGCGGCGAACTTGATCGCGATCCATCCGCCGAGGGACTCGCCACACAGGTGCGCGCGCTCGATGCCGAGCACGTCGAGCAGTGCGAGCAGGTGTTCCTCGTACTCGGGGATCTCCAGGTCGTGATCGGTCAGAGTGGTGAAGCCGTGGCCGGGATAGTCGTACCCCACCACGCGGTACTTCGACGCCAGGGCACGGATGTTCTGGGTGAAAGCCTCGATGTGCCCTGTGGTTCCGTTGAGCAGGACCACGGTCTGCTCATCGGGCCGGCCAGTGCCGCCGACCGTGAGTACACGGGTGCGCCAGCCGTTCACCTCGACGTAGTCGAGGCGGTGCGGCAGGTCTGCGATTGCTGCCCAAAAGGTCTTGAACTCGTACATGTCATCACGCTCCGATCGCGGCCTGGATACCGAAACCGGCGCCCCAGGTCTGCACGGGCCAGTAGTGGTCGACGGCAATGCGGTAGGGACCGGCTGTGGAGAGCGCGGCGTATGCCGCGATCCAGCTGCGCATCTCGTGCGCAGCGCTGCCGCCCTCGGCCACAAACCAGTCGTTGGACCATCCGTCGACCGTGGACAGGTCACCGGAGCGGAACACATCAAGGACCAGCTCGTCCCAGGCTTCGTTGAGGGGCGCGCTCGAGGCCTTGCCGTCCGCGATGGCCTGGATTCCCGCGACGATCGCCTGCTCGCGCGCGGCGCGATCAGCTCGGGTGGGGGCGTATGCGATGAGACGCTCCCGCAACGGTTCCGGGGCGCCTTCCCAGCGCGGGACAGGCGGGTTGTGCGAGATGCCGCCGGAGGCCACCAGCAAAACTCGCTTGTCGAGTTGTTGCGCCGCCCTACCGACTGCTTCCCCGAACAACCGGACACGCTGCATCGGCGTGAGCGGGAAGCCGAGAGCGTTGACAAAGATGGGAACGATGGGTCGGCTCAGCGGGTGGCCATAGATGAACTCGAGCGGCTGCAGGATGCCGTGGTCCACCGTCATCCGCTCGGACCGGCCGATGTCGATTCCCTGTTCGAGGACCAGGGCGTGCAGGGTGCGGGCGGTGTCTCCGTCGACGGGCACCGGGCCTGCCGTGGTGCCGTAGTCACCGACGCCGACGGCCTCGGCTCCGATCGCCCAGGAAGTGATGAGTGAGTACAGCTGGCCGTTGAAGTGATCGGGGCCGAAGACGACGACCACCTCAGGGTCGAAGCTCTCGACGAAGGCACGCACCTCACCGATCGCGGCCTCGATTTCCGCCATCATCGTGCCTCCCGGGTCGACATTGCCGAATGACGGCGCATGGGACATGGCAGCGACTGCCAAAGGCATGCCAGCAGTTCCTTTCATCAGGGGCACCCGCAGGAGGCAGGGTGGGTCGCCTGCAACGAGGCGAATCTAGTATCTAGAATCATCATTCTAGTGATGCCAGACACAATTGTCCATGATTATGATTTCGACTCGAGTGAGTTCCACTCAAGCGCAGGGCACGAAGGCTCCGCCCGAGAACGGGCGACTGCGGCACAGGGACAACTCGGCGAAGCCCACGCCCGCCCGGCGCCGGCGTGGGCAGCGATCCGAGGGTGACCAAGTCAGAATCGACACTCGAACAGCTTGTGCCACAACATGAACAAGGCACATGCGAATCACGGATTGAGCCAACCATCCGACCCGGGCGATCAAGCCCAGCCGATTACCGGCTGTCGATCCCGGCAAAGTCTGGCCGGTGGAACTCGAACGTGGGCAAGCAGATCTCGGGAGAACGGCTGGGGCTGCGGTTCGCAGACAGCCGGAGCGGGATCAGTGGAATCCTCGTCGATGCCGCAACCCGGTCACGGTACGGCCACCCCGACGGACAGTTGACTTGCCCGCACGGGGTGGCCCGACGAGCAGCACACTCGTGCGACCCGAGAGGCCGGCAGATCAGGAACCGACAGGATCGGTCAGCATGATGCCGAAGCCGGTACCCCATTCGTGGACCGGCCAGTACCAGCGGCCGGCAACCGTCGGCACTGCGACCGCGTTGGCGGCCGCGAAGGCCGCGACCCAAGCGCGGATCTCGTGCGCCGATCCCCCGCCCTCGCGCACCATCCATTCATTGGCCCAGTCGTCGACCTCACCGAGCCGACATTCCGCCAGAGTGTCCATCACGAGTTGATCGAACTGCTCGTTGAGCGGCTGTTGACCGGCTCCGTTTCGGCCGTGGGCGAGCGCGGCGTCAATGACTCGCCGCTGCCGCTCCTGCCGTTGCTCGGTGGTGTAATGGCGGCCGTCGATCAGGCGCTCTCGCACCTCGGCCGAGGCACCCTGCAGCTTGGGGACCGGCGGGTCGTGTGAGAGGCCTCCGGAGCCGACAACCAGGACTCGCTTGCCCCACAGCGCGGCCTCGCGGCCGATCGCCTCACCGAGCTTCCTGACCCTCCGCATCGCCACCAGTGGCAATCCCACCGCGTTGACGAAGATCGGCACGATGGGACGCTCGTAGTCTGCACCGAACAGCATCTCGAGAGTCTGAGCCATGCCATGGTCGACGTACAGCCTCTCCGATTGAGCGACATCGATTTCCGCGTCGAGCGCCGCCCGCACGAGCAGACCGGCGCGTTCGCCGTCGACGGGGAGCACGCGCTGCTGCGTGCTCCAGTCGCCGACGCTGACAGCCCCCGAGCCGATGCAGAAGGCCGGCATCATGTCGTAGAAGACGCCGTTGAAGTGGTCCGGCCCGAAGACAACCGTAACGTCAGGATCGAATGCCTCGATCGCGCTCCGAACCTTGGCCATCGCCGCGTCGATCTCGTCCAGCACTCCACCGGAAGGCTCGACCTCTCCGATGAGCGGCGAGTGCGACATCGTGCAGACCGCGATCGTCACGGCTACTGCTCCGCGACGATCTCGTTGCGAAGGACTCCAAGGCCGGTGATTTCGACCTCGACGACGTCGCCGGGGCTCAGCAGGCCCGGCGGGTCCATGAAAAGTCCCACGCCGCCCGGTGTTCCGGTGACGATGATGTCGCCGGGAGCGAGCGGGGTGAAGGTCGAGATGTGCTCGATCAGACGATCGATCGGGAATCGCATGTCCGCAATCGTCGCCTTCTGGCGCTGCTCACCGTTGACCCGTGTCTCCAGAGTGCAGGAGTCGAGATCAGCTACATCGGCAGCCGGCACGAAGTACGGACCCATCGCCCCGGTGCCCGGGAAGTTCTTGCCCGGGGTCCACTGAGTGGTCGCGCGCTGCCAGTCGCGCACCGTGAAGTCGTTGTAGATGCTGTATCCCGCAATCACCGAGGACGCATCGGCACCAGGGACCTTGAACGCCCGCGCACCGATGACCACGGCGAGTTCGCCCTCGTAGTCGAACTGGCCTGCGACCGCAGGAATCTGCACGGGGACGAGGTGGCCGGTCTGGGAGTCGGCAAACCGCGTGAACAGCGTGGGCGCGCCAGCTTCCGCCCGACCGGTCTCCTCCTGATGAGACCGGTAATTGACGCCGACGCAAATGATCTTCGTCGGATTCGGCACGGCCGGCAGGAACGACACCTCGGACTCCAAGCCGACAGGCTCCAGTCCATCGATCAGGGAATCGCGAAGCAGATTTCCTTCGATCGCGTCTCGCAAGGTTGCGGCCACATTCGCGCCCCCCGACCCCAAGTCGTAGACCTGCCCATCGACCACGGCACCCCAGCTCGGCAGGTTCTCCGACACCTCGAAACTCACGTACTTCACAATCACTCCTTCGAAGAATGCATTCTCAACGCGAGAGTACTTCAGCAGTGAGATAAAACATAGCCTGACGGACCATGAAACGATCCAGGCACCGTCGGGGGTCACCACTCCGACATCACCACATCGCGCGGGCGGCGAAGAGCGCTCCGCTGTTGCGACACATGACTTTCGGACTACGCATTGCCGATAGCCAGCACCCCTTGCAGCGGCGCGTCAGCCCTGTTCGGGGTTGCGGCCAACTTCCTTTGGTGAGCAAATTCCGGTGATGGCGAGCTGCCCGTTCGGCCGACAATCGCGGTGCGGGACGGCGTGGGCTCTAGCGCAGCTGCTCGCGACGGGAGATGGTGCTGCCCAGGCCCGCCGCGGCCGCCCTGACGGCCGCGACCTGGGTTTCGGGCCGGAACCGTCCCGTGGGCCCGGTGACGCTGATCGCCGCGACGGTGTCCCCTCCGGGACCGACGACGGGGGCGGCGACGCAGTTGATGCCGAGCGCGGATTCCTCGTGCTCGAAGGCGACCCCTGTTTCAACGATCCGGTCCAGCTGACGCCGCAGGATCCCGGGCGCGACGATCGTGTGCGGCGTGCGCCGGACCAGCGGCCCCGCCAGGACCTCCTGCTGCAGGTCGGGCGCGGCGTAGGCAAGGAGCGTCTTGCCGATCGCGGAGCAGTGCAACGGAATCCGGCCGCCGGTCCGGGAGGGGGACTTGGCCTGCCTGTGGCCGCCGATCTTGGCCACGTAGACCACGTCGTGGCCGTCACGGACCCCTAGGTGCACGGTCTCGTGGGTCCGCTCGTACAGGTCCTGCAGGAACGGCATCGCCATCTCCAGGAGGCTGCGTTCGAGAGAGGCGAGCATCCCGAGTTCGAAGAGCCCGCCGCTGAGCCGATAGCCGCCGTCCACCCGGTCGAGGAGCCGGTTCGCGACCAGCTCGCCGGCGAGCCGGTGCACGGTGGCCTTGTGCAGGCCGGTCCGGCGGACCAGTTCGGCGAGGGGCAGGACCTGATCCTCGGGGCGGTAGGCACGCAGGATGGTCACCGCCTTGCCGAGCACGGTGTCGAGATTCGCGGCGCCGGTCACATGGACCAGCGTATCGCTGAGTGAGACGTTGGGCTGGTCCCCTCGCGCGAGTGCCGTAACAGTAGTGCCCATGAGCCAGCCCACGAATTCCATCGCGGCGAGCGAATCCGACATCGCCGCTGCCGCGGACCGCCTCGCGTCCGCCGCCGCGGCCGGTGCGCCGTGCGCGCCGATCCGGGACCTGATCGGCGAGGCCAACCTGGAGGCCGCCTACGCCGTCCAGCAGCAGTTCAACGATCGGCGACTGCAGGCCGGAGCCCGCATCGTCGGTCGCAAGATCGGCCTGACCTCGAAGGCCGTGCAGGAGCAGCTCGGCGTCGGCCAGCCCGACCTCGGCGTGCTCTTCGACGACATGGACTTCGCAGACGGGTCCGACATCCCGATGTCGCGGCTGATCCAGCCGAAGATCGAGGGCGAGGTCGGCTTCGTCCTCGGCAAGGACCTGATCGACGGCCCCCTCGACGTCGCGCAGGTGCGCGACGCCATCGACTACGCGGTCGCCGCGCTCGAGATCTGCGACAGCCGGATCCAGGGCTGGGACATCCGCTTCAGCGACACCGTCGCCGACAACGCCTCGTCCGGTGTGTACGTCCTCGGCTCCGAGCGCCGCACCCTCGACGAGGTCGAACCGGTGGACGTGACCATGTCGATGAAGGTCGACGGCACCGAGGTCTCGACCGGCAACGGCGCCGCCTGCCTCGGCGACCCGATCGAGGCCGTGGTGTGGCTGGCGCAGACCGCCCGCGAGCTCGGCCAGCCGCTGCTCGCCGGACAGGTGATCCTCTCCGGCGCGCTCGGCCCGATGGCGCCCGTCGGCGCCGGCAACACCGTCACCGTCACCGTGTCCGGTCTCGGCACCGTGACCGCTCGTTTCGTGGAAGAGAAGGAAGCATGAGCAAAGTCAAGGTCGCGATCATCGGATCGGGCAACATCGGCACCGATCTGATGATCAAGGTGATGAACCACTCCGAGTACCTGGAGATGGGCGCGATGGTCGGCATCGACCCCGCCTCGGACGGACTCGCCCGCGCCGCCGCACTGGGCGTCCCGACCACCCACGAGGGTGTCGAGGGCCTGGTGGCACTGCCGAACTTCGACGAGATCGAGATCGTCTTCGACGCCACCTCCGCCAAGGCGCACGTGGTGAACAACGAACGCCTCGGTGCGCTCGGCAAGCGGATGATCGACCTCACCCCGGCCGCGATCGGACCGTTCGTGATCCCCGCGGTCAACGGCGACGAGCACCTCGACGCCCCCAACGTGAACATGGTGACCTGTGGTGGTCAGGCGACCATCCCCATGGTCGCGGCCGTCTCCCGGGTCGTCCCGGTGGCGTACGCCGAGATCGTCGCGTCGATCGCGTCGAAGTCGGCAGGCCCCGGCACCCGCGCGAACATCGACGAGTTCACCGAGACCACCTCCTCGGCGATCGTCTCGGTCGGCGGCGCCAAGCGCGGCAAGGCGATCATCATCCTCAACCCGGCCGAGCCGCCGCTGATGATGCGCGACACGGTGTTCTGCCTCGTCGACGCCGCGGACCCGGCCACCCACGACGAGATCCGCCAGTCGGTGGAGAAGATGGTCGGCGACGTGTCCGCCTACGTGCCCGGCTACCGGCTCAAGCAGCAGGTCCAGATCACCGAGATCCCGGCCGATCAGCCCGTCGAGACGCTGCTGGTCGAGGGCGCCACCCGCCCGACCCACCAGGTCTCGATCTTCCTCGAGGTCGAGGGCGCCGGTCACTACCTGCCCACCTACGCGGGCAACCTCGACATCATGACCTCCGCCGGACAGCAGATCGCGGAGCGCATCGCCCAGAAGAAGGAAGCCACCCGATGAGCACCAACCCCACCATCTTCGTCCAGGACGTCACCCTCCGGGACGGCATGCACGCGGTGCGCCACCGGATCACCCCGGAGGACGTCAAGCGGATCGTCACGGCCCTCGACGACGCCGGTGTCGACGCCATCGAGGTCGCGCACGGTGACGGCCTGGCTGGCGGCTCCGTGAACTACGGTCCCGGCTCCAACACCGACTGGGAGTGGATCGAGGCGGCCGCCGAGGTGCTCCAGCACGCTCGCCTGACCACCCTCCTGCTGCCCGGCGTCGGCACCATCGAGGAGCTCAAGCACGCCTACAAGCTGGGTGTGCGGTCGGTGCGCGTCGCGACGCACTGCACCGAGGCGGACGTCTCCGCACAGCACATCGAGACCGCCCGCGAGATCGGCATGGACGTCTCCGGCTTCCTGATGATGAGCCACATGGCCCCGCCGGAGGAGCTGGCCAAGCAGGCCAAGCTGATGGAGTCCTACGGCGCGCACTGCGTGTACGTCACCGACTCGGGTGGACGCCTGACCATGGGCGACGTCCGGGACCGCATCCGCGCGTACAAGGACGTCCTCAACGACGGCACCGAGATCGGCATCCACGCGCACGAGAACCTGTCGCTGTCGGTGGCGAACAGCGTCGTCGCCGTCGAGGAGGGCGTCTACCGCGTCGACGCCTCGCTCGCCGGGCACGGCGCCGGCGCGGGCAACTGCCCGATCGAGCCGTTCATCGCGGTCGCCGACCTGTACGACTGGAAGCACAACTGCGACGTCTTCAAGCTGCAGGACGCGGCCGACGACATCGTCCGCCCGCTGCAGGACCGGCCGGTCCGCGTCGACCGCGAGACCCTCACCCTGGGCTACGCCGGCGTGTACTCGTCCTTCCTGCGGCACGCGGAGATCCAGGCGGAGCGCTACGGCGTCGACGTGCGCACCCTGCTCCTCGAGGCCGGTAAGCGTCGCCTGGTCGGTGGCCAGGAGGACATGCTCATCGACATCGCGCTGACGATCGTCGCCGAGCGTGAGGCCGCCGCCAAGAAGTAGGCGCTCCACGCAACACGGCAAAACCCCTGTGCACACTCCTTTTCGGGTGTGCACAGGGGTTTTCTGCGTCGAATGCCCCTGTGCGCGCTGCAGAAGCCGTGTGCACAGGGTGAGGGAAGGACGATGACCGCGGGCCCGGTGGAGTCGTCCACCAGGCCCGCGGTCGTCGTCATGCCGGCGGTCAGACCAGCTCCGCAACCTTCTCCTCGGCCACCGGTTCGGCGGGCGGGGTGTTCCGCTTGCGGCCGGCGAACCATTCGATGGCGATCACGCAGACCAGCGCGACGGCCGCCCAGATCAGGAACGTGACCGCATGGCCTCCCACGCTGTCACCGCCGAAGTAGAGGATCGAGCGGGCCGACTCGACCGCGGCCGGCATCGGCAGGATGTCGTGGAGTACCCGGAAGATCTCGGGCGACAGGTAGATCGACATGCCACCGCCGGAGGCGGGGACGCCGAGGAACATGACCACCAGGATCACCGGCAGCACCGCGAGCATGCCGAGCAGTCGCGCGAACACGGTCGTGAACATCGAGATGGTGAACGTCGCGAGCGCACCGATGCCGATCAGCTGCCAGGCGTGACCGGAGACGGCCCCGACGATCGGGCCTGCGATCGTCCACACCACCACGGACATCGCCAGCGCCCAGCCGGCCGCGATCGGCAGCAGCCTGCGCAGGGCCAGCAGCTCCGGCGCCGCCGTTCCCATCACGATGATCAGCATGAACCCGGACATCATCCAGCCGATCGCCAGGTACATGCTCACGGTGCCCATGGTGTCGTTCGAACCGAGCGGGGTGACGTCCGCAGTGGTCAGTGGCATGCCCTGCTGCTGTGCCACCTGCGTGAACACGGTGGTGACCGTCTGCTGCTGGCTCATGCCCGCAGCACCTGCGGTGATCAGCGTCGCCGTCGGGTTCTCCGCACTCGGCAGGACGAACGCACCGACGACCGTCCGGTCGACGACCAGCTGCTCCGCCTCGTCGGGTGAGGCGACCCGGAAGTCGAACATCCCCTCCATGGACTTGTCCAGGCCGGTGGCCATCTGCTCGGCCTGCGCCGGGTCCGACGCGGCGACGGCGACGGGCAGTTCGCGCGGCGACGGCTGGTACATCGACGACGTCATGATCGACATCATCATCGCGACCATGGCGAGCGGGAACAGCGCGATGGTGGCGTAGCGGGCGCGGGTCGACTGCGGCCGGTTGCCGGTGAAGGAGGCGAGCGTCGGTTCGGGCAGCGCCGTCTCGGGGTTCTTGCGCCGCTTGAGGGCGTCGACGAGCACCGTCAACGCGACGGCGACCAGGGCACCGACGGCGAGGACGACGAGGTGGCCGGTCAGTCCGTTGCCCCCGAAGTACAGGACCGAGCGCAGTGCCTCACCGATGGCGGGCGACGGCAGGAAGTTGTACAGGACCGAGAAGATGCCGGGCATCGTGTGCACCGACATGCCCAGGTTGGAGGCCGGGATGCCGAGCACCATCAGGAACAGCATGCCGACGAGCACGGCGAGCGGCCCGAAGATGCGGGTGAGGAACAACTGCACGCACGAGATGGCGAACACGCCGAGCCAGCAGATGCCGAGGACCGCGGCGGTGTGACCCTCGACGGCCCCGAGGATCGGGTCCGCGATGAACCAGACGACGGCGGAGATCAGTGCGGCCCAGCCCCCGAGCAGCGGGTAGATGCGGCGCTTACGAAGCAGTTCCGGAGCCGCCGAGAGGATCAGGCTCAGGGGCATGTACCCGGCGAGCACGAGTGCCGTGGTCATGAACATGACGCCGAGGCCTGCGCTGTCGTGGGCGGGCAGCGGTGCCAGGTCGTCGGTGGTGACGGTGGCGTCCTGAGATGCCGCGAACGGCACCAGCAACTGGTTGACGGTCGATGCCTGGGAGGCACCCGCCGCGCCTGCGGTCAGGACGGTGGCCTCGCCGGAGTCGGAGAACACGACGGCTCCGACGACCTCACGGTCGGTGACGAGCGCCCGTGCCTGGTCGACACTGTCGGCGACCCGGACCTCGAGGGCCGACGGGTTGGACGCCTCCAGTGCGTCCGCGAGTCGGGCGGCCTCGGCCTGCGATGTTCCGACGACGGCCACCGGCAGGTCGTGCGGTTTCGGTGCGTGCATCGCTCCGAGGTAGCCGCTCACCATCATCGAGACCATCAGGAACGGGAAGATCAGCATGCCGACGTAGCGGGCGATCTTCTCCTTACGGGCCCGCGCCGCCTCGGCAGCTGCGGGATCCACCTGGTCCACCCCCTCGACCGGCGGTTGCACTTTCTTGCTCACGGCCACTCCTCGTCTGCGTCACTGCGTTCCCGGCTCGGACCGAGTACCAGTCAAAATTACGCCACGTGACTTAAAATGGACAACGTGACGCGTGCATGACGTTGGTCTCACCGCACGCGAGATCATGGGTCCGGGTCACACCGACGGAACCAGCAGCCGGTTCCACCGACGACAGGAGCGAGATGGCGCGCAAGAGCGAGCTGGCGCGGACAGCGCTGATGGACGCGGCCGAGGAACTCTTCGGCCGGTACGGCATCGACCAGGTCTCCAGTCGGCGCATCGCCGAACACGCGGGGGCCGCCAACCACTCGGCGGTCGCCTATCACTTCGGCGACCGCGACGGCCTGATCCGGGCACTGTTCGAGCGACAGGCCGAGACCACCGACGCGCTGCGTACCGCCATGTTCCGCGAGATCGGCGCCGACGGGAGCCTGACCGACTACCTGCGCTGCATGATCCTCCCTGCGACACAGTCATTTTCGGCGTTGCCGATACCATCGTGGCGGGCCCGGTTCATCAGCCAGGCGCGACACAACCCGACCGCGGTGAAACTGCTCACCGAGCGGGCAACGACCGTGTCGTCCGAATCAGAGGAGATTCGCGCGCTGACCCTCACCCACCTCGGCCACCTCGACCGCGACGTGATGATCGGCAGGGCCTGGATCCTGAGCCGCATGATCTTCGACGTCTGCGCCGAATACGAGGCGTCCGTCGCCGCAGGCAACCGCGAGGCGGCGTGGGAAGCGCTGGGCAATTTCCTCACCGACGCCGCCGCCGGCCTGCTCGGAGCCCCGGTCTCCGAGCCGAGCCCGTTCCACCCGGACCCGGCCACGCTCTAGCCTCCGGAACCGGCCTGACCTCCGGAACCGTAGGGCCGGGTGAGGATTTCGAGGTAGTGCCCGTCCGGATCGAGGAAGTACACCCCACGACCGCCGTCGTTGGTGTTGTACTCGCCGGGCCGGGTCTGCCGCGGATCGGCCCAGTGGTCGCGTCCCTCGGCGACGATCCGCCCGTAGATGGCGTCGAAGTCGTCCTCCGAGACCAGGAATGCATAGTGCTGCGGCACGATGTCGACGTGACCGGGCGGCTGCGCATAGTCCAGCGTGACACCGTTGGCGAGTGTCACGGACAGGAAGTGGCCCGCAGGAACCGGATCCGGCAGACCGAACAGCGTGGTGAGAAAGGTGGCCGAGCGCTGCTTGTCGCGCGCCCCGACGATGGTGTGGTTGAACGAGATGGTCACGAAGAACCCCTCAGCTACGACGCCTCCATGCCTGACGCAGTCCGCCATCGACACGCGACGTTGCCCACCACCCTGCCCGAGGAGACGCGGCGGCGCAACCGGATTCAGCGGTAGTCGGGGTTCGGGAACGTCGGGGCACAGCCCGCGTCCCACAGCGAACGCTGGTTACCGTGGGCGGGAATCCCGCCCGCGGCCTTGATCATTGCGGCCATGTGCATGAGGTTGTACGTCATGAACGTCGTGTTGCGGTTGGTGAAGTCGTTGTCCGGCCCACCCGATCCCTCGTCCAGATAGGACGGACCCGGCCCGGCCTCACCGATCCACCCGGCATCGGCCTGCGGCGGGATCGTGTACCCGAGGTGCTGCAGGCTGTAGAGCACGTTCATCGCACAGTGCTTGACGCCGTCCTCGTTGCCGGTGAACAGGGCGCCTCCGACCCGGCCGTAGTACGCGTACTGCCCCTTGTCGTTGAGGATCGCCGAGCACCCGTACAACCGCTCGATGACCTTCTTCATCACGGAACTGTTGTCGCCCAACCAGATCGGACCGGCCAGCACCAGGATGTCGGCGGCCAGGACACGCTCGAACAGTCGCGGCCACTCGTCACTCGACCACCCGTGTTCCCGCATGTCCGGGTACACGCCGGTCGCGATGTCGTGGTCGACAGCCCGGATCTGGTCGACCGCCACCCCCGCGTCCCGCATCAGCGACACACTCCGGTCGATCAAACCCTGCGTGTGGCTCAGTTCCGGCGACGGCTTGAGGGTGCAGTTGACGTACACCGCGAGCAGACCGGTGAAGTCGGGTCGCGGCTCCGAGGACGAGGGACTGGACATGGGCACCTCCATGTGACGGCGGTACGCCGGCCGTGCAGTCCGGTGAGCGAGCGCGGGCCGTCAGGCCGGCGTCGGCGATCCGAGAATCCACGATAGGCGCCGCGGGCCTCGCCCGTGACCCGAAGACGCCGAATGCGGCGGTCGCCTCGTGAGCGACCGCCGCATTCGGCATCGGTGGGCCGGAGCCCGAGGAATCAGGCCTTCGGCGTGAACGCCGCGAGGGGCTCGGAGGCCGACCAGTCGTGGCCCCAGTAGCTGTCCGCGGTGATTTCCTCCGCGGTGTAGTGATCCTCGTCGACGAGCATGCCCTCGGTGCCGAACTCGATGTCCCAGCCGCCGGGTGCGCGCACGTAGAACGAGACCATCTTGTCGTTCGTGTGCCGGCCCAGGGTCGAGGACAGCGAGAAGCCGAGCTTGTTGATCCGGTCCAGGGCCTGACCGACGGCGTCGAGGGTGTCGACCTCCATCATCAGATGAACCATGCCGGGGGCCTCGGTCGGCGGCGCCGGGCAGATCGCCAGGCTGTGGTGCCGCTGGTTGACGCCGAGGAACCGCACCCGCCGCGCCGGACCGGGGGAACCCGGGCCGCCGAGCCGGATCGCGCCACGCGGACGGAACCCGAGGACCTCGGTGAAGAAGTCGTAGGTCTCCTGGAACTTCGGCGTCGGCAGCACGACGTGACCGAGACCGGCCGCACCGGTGACGAACCGTCCACCGTGCGGGGTGACGACCGGGCTGTGGTCGAGGACCGGACCGAAGAAGACCTCGGCGACCGTGCCGGACGGATCCTGGAACGTGATCGCCCGCTCGACGCGCAGGTGGTCCGCCTCGTCCTGCGTCATCTCGCGGACCTCGATGCCGGCCTTCTCGACCTTCTCGCGCACCGCCTGGAGCGCGAACTGGTCACGCACCTCCCAGCCGACGGCGAGGACCTTGTCGACGTCGCCGGGCAGCACCTGCAGTCGCGACGTGCGCTCGTCGACGCGCAGGTAAAGGCCGTTCTCGTCCGGTCCGGTGCCTTCGGCCATGCCGAGTCCGTCGATCACCAGTTCGCGCCAACGGGCCAGATCCTGCGACTGAACCCGCAGGTACCCGAGGGAGTGGATGTCGGTCATGTCTCTTCCCAATCCTTCCGGAATCAGATCATCGAGCGGTGGATGCCCTGCGGCTCACCGCCGAGCTGGGTCAGGGCCGATGCGTGGTTGATCGAACCGGGCACGTGGATCGCATGCGACAGGCCGACGTGTGCGTCACGCCAGAAACGCTGCAGCGGCAGCGTCACCTTCATCGCACCGCCACCGGCGCGGGCGAAGACCTCGTCGAGTGCGCTCACGGCGCGCCATGCGGCGTTGGTCTGGGTGCGGCGACCGATCGCACGCTCTTCGAAGGTGATCTCCTGCCCCTTCTCGGTCTTGTCCCAGAAGCGATCGACGGTCTCGAGGATCGCCACACGGGACGCGTTGATCTCGTCCGCGGCCTGACCGATGGCGTACATGACGTACGGATCGTCCTTGATCGGGACGCCGGTGACCGCAACCCGCTCCTTCTGCATGGCGATGTACAGTCCGAGACCGCCCTCCGCCATACCGATCAGCGACGAGGAGATGCCGAGCGGGAAGATGCACGAGAACGGGAACTTGTACAGCGTCTCGTCGCGTCCGGCGTGCGCGGCGCCGTTGCCCTGCAGGACGATGTCGGCGTCGATCGTGCGGTACTCGGGCAGGAACGCATCCTTGACGACGAAGTCCTTCGAGCCGGTGCCGCGCAGGCCCACGACGTTCCAGCTGTCGTCGTCGACCGTGTAGTCCGACTTCGGAACCAGCACGTGCAGGTTCTTGCCGGTGCGCTTGCCGTCCTTGTCGCCGAGGGCGGCGCCGATCATGACCCAATCGCAGTGGTCGTTACCGGTCGAGAACGACCAGCGGCCGTTGAGGATGTAGCCGCCGTCGGTCGGGACCGCGACACCCATGGGTGCGTAGGGCGACGCGATCCAGGTGTCGACGTTCTCGCCCCACACCTCCTGCTGGGCCTTGGGATCGAAGAAGGCCATCTCCCACGGGTGCACGCCGACGATGCCGGAGACCCAGCCGGTGGAGCCGTCGATGGCACCGATGCCCATCGCGGTCTCTGCGAACTCACGCGGGTGCGCCTGGAGGCCGCCGAACTCCTTCGGCTGCAGCATGCGGATGACGCCGGAGTCACGCAGCCGCTTGGCGTTGCCATCCGACAGACGCATGAGCTTCTCGCCCTCGATGCCGCCTTCGCGGATCTCGTCCGCGTGCTGCATGATCCGGTCCAGGACCTCTCCCATGACTTCCCTCATCTCTGCTGATGATCCGGCGGCGGGGCCGCCTCTTGTGTCTGAACGTCCCAGCCTCAGGCGGACGCGGCTTCGCTGCTCTCGCTCAGTGGGAGCGTGTTCGCGGCGGCGTACTTGGCGGCGAGGTAGCCGAACACCATCGACGGACCGATGGTGGCGCCCGCGCCCGCGTACTCGTTGCCCATCACCGATGCGGTGGTGTTGCCGGTCGCGTACAGGCCCGCGATGGCGGAGCCGTCGCCGCGCAGCACCCGGCTGTTCTCGTCGGTGACGAGACCGCCCTTGGTGCCGAGGTCACCGGCCTCGCACTTGATCGCGTAGAACGGGCCCTTGACGATCTCGTCCATGTTGGGGTTCTTCATGGTGGGGTCGCCGTAGTACCGGTCGTAGGCGCTGTCGCCGCGGCCGAAGTCCTCGTCCTTGCCGGACCGGGCGAAGCCGTTGAACCGGTCGATGGTCGCGAGCAGCTTGTCGGCCGGGACCCCGATCTTCTCGGCGAGCTCACGCAGCGTGTCGGCCTTGTGGATGACACCGGAGTCGTAGAAGCCCTGCGGGAACGGCATGTTCGGCAGCACCTGCGCGAACGGGTAGCGGTTCTTCGCCTTGGTGTCCATGACGAACCAGGCCGGGACGTGACCGCCCTCGAGCTGGTCGTGCACGAAGTTCACGTACGGCGACGATTCGTTGGTGAACCGCTCGCCATTGGCGTTGACGATCACCGACGGCGGGATGCACCGCTCGGAGACCAGCGGGATGACCGCGCCCATCGGGTGGAACACCGACGGCATCCACCAGGCGTCGTCCATCAGGTCGACCGCGGCGCCGAGCTTCTGGCCCGCCAGGATGCCGTCGCCCTTGAGCTCCCGGGCACCGGCGCTGGCATTCGCGCGGCCGTGCTCCGGGAGGTACTTGTCGCGCATCTCCTGGTTGTGGTCGAAGCCGCCGGTCGCGAGCAGCACGCCGCGGGTGGCGCGGATCCGCACGGTCTTGCCCTCGCGCTCGGCGACGACGCCGATCACGGTGCCGTTCGCGTCGGTGACCAGTTCCGTCATCGAGGTGCGCAGCCACAGCGGGACGCCGTAGTCCTTGAGCACCATTCGCATCCGCGCGGCCAGGGCCCGACCGCCGGTGGACATGTGCCTGCGGCGAACCGTGTTCGACGCGACGCGCCACGCGGCGACGAGCGAGGCGCGGCGGCCGGCCCAGGTGCGCTTGACCAGTGCCAGGTCGTGGTAATCCTTCGACGTCACCCACAGGCCGAGCGGTCCCTTCATGCTGTTGGGACGCTGGAACTGCTCGTCCTCCTTCAGCTTCCGGGTGTCGAACGGCAGGCACTCGATGGTGCGGCCGAGGGGGCTGCCGCCCTTCTCCTCCGGGTGGTAGTCGGAGTAGCCCTTCACCCAGTACAGCTTCATGTTCTTGTTGCGGTCCAGCAGCTCCATGAGCTTCGGGCCGTTGTCGACGTAGGCGTCGATCCGGGCGTCGGAGACACCGGAGCCCTTGGTCAGGGTGCGCAGGTAACCCTTGATCTCGTTGGGGTCGTCGACCTGCCCCTTGCGGGTGAGGGTGGGGGCGTTGGGGATCCAGATGCCGCCGCCGGAGATGGCGGTGGAGCCGCCGAACTTCTTGCCCTTCTCGATGATCAGGGTGTTCAGGCCCAGCTCGGCGGCGGTGACGCCGGCGGACATGCCGCCGCCGCCGCTGCCGACGATCAGGAAGTCGACGGTGGTGTCCCAGTTCTGGTCGGTGGTCATTCTCAGCTGTCCTTGCGGGTCAGGAAGGCGAGCACCGCGGAAGTCCAGGCCTCCTTGGCCTCGATCATCGTCCAGTGCCCGCAGTTCGGGAACACGTGCAGTTCGGCGTTCGGGATGTCGCGCATCGGCAGCATCGCCATGTCGACGGGGCTGACCCGGTCGTCGCGACCCCAGGTGAGCATCGTCTGGGCCTGCACCTTGTGCAGCTGCGCCCAGTACGGGGTGGCGCCGGAGGCCTTCGCGGCGGCGGCATTGGCGGCGAACGCCTTGCTGCTGTACATCCGGGCGGCGATCTCGAGGGTGAGCGGCTCGGTGGCCAGCGCCCAACGCTCCTCGATCAGCTGCTCGGTGACCACGGCCGGGTCGTAGACCATCGAGTGCAGCCACCGGATCAGGCCCTCACGGGTCGGGTTGTCGGTGAACTCCATCAGCAACTTGATGCCCTCACCGGGCCCGGGGGCGAAGACGTTCTTGCCGATGCCACCGATGGTGACCAGCTTGTTCACCCGCTGCGGCGCGTTGATGGCGACGTTGGTGGCGACGATGCCGCCCATCGAGTTGCCGATCATGTGCACCGGCTCGTCGATGCCGAGCGCGTCGAGGAACGTCCCCACGGACGCGCCGGCCATCACCATCGGGTGCCCGTCGCCCGGGTCACTGACGCCGAAGCCGGGGAACTCGAGAACGAGGCAGCGGAAGTGCTCGGCGAAATCGCCGAGGACGCCGCGGTAGTTGCGCCAGCCGGTGACGCCGGGGCCGGAACCGTGCAGGAGCAGCAACGGCGGGCCGTCACCGGCTTCGTGGTATCGGAGCACGCCGAGGTCGGTGGCGACCTCCCGCTTGGTGCCCTCGTAGGTCAGTTCGCTCGTCATGGACCCGACGGTGCCAGGTCAGGCATCCCGCTGGGAGTGACTTTCCCGATCAGCGAGATTGTCGGGCGCCGCCCGACCGGCGTGGCGATGGCCCTCACGACCTGCCACCCGGGACTAGCATGACCCACACCACGACCCGGAACGGGAGTAGACATGGCGAAAGCACTGAAGTCCCTGGACGAAGCAGAATTCCTGCTGATTCGTGAGACCAAGAAGACCGAGATGGCCGACCTCGACGAGGACGACCTGATCGTCCTGCACAGCCGGATCCGCAAGGCCCGCAACAAGTACGTCGGAAAGTACCGCCGCGCGGGCGCGAAGAAGGTCGTGGAGAAGGGCGGACGCGGCGCAGGCAAGAGGGCCAACAAGATCAACGCCCGCAAGGCCGAACTCTTCGAGGACGCCCTGGCCCGGGTCAGTCGGCGGCTGGCGGTCGTGGCCGAGCAGACCGCACTCGAGCTCAAGCAGGAGCGGCTGGCGCGGGCCCGCAAGGAGGCGCCGTCGTTCGGTGGCGTCGACACCGACACCGGGAAGGTGTCCTCCGCCGGGGTCCAGCGCGTGGACCAGACGCGGCAGTCCCCGGGCCGGATGAAGTACGAGGCCTCCACCATCGCCGCCGGCGACCGTCGTCAGGCGGCGAAAGACAACCGCTGACGCCCACCGGCTTTCAGCACTCGGGCCCGGTCACGCCACTCGTGACCGGGCCCGAGTTCCGTCCGTCCTAGATCCAGCCGCCCGCGCGGCCACCGAGCACCCGGGTCCGCGCCTCCGGCGACCAGGTGTCCGCCGGGACCGGAACCGCCGGCTGCACGGCACGACGGGTGGCTCCGAGTTCCGGGTACAGGGTGCGGCCGATCTCCCGTGCCGCGTCGACGACCAGCGGCGCAACCCGCTCGAGGGAGGCGGTGCGCACGTCACCGCTGAGCGACAGCGCCGCGACCGGCCCCTCGGGACCGCGGATGGCGGCGCCCACGCACGCGACTCCCCGGGCCGATTCCTCGCGCTCGAACGCCAGCCCGCGACGCTGCCGGATCCGGTTCAGTTCCAGGTGAAGGGTGCCGAGGTTGGTGATCGTGTTCGCGGTTGCCCGGGCGAGCCGGCCGGTGCACACGGCGTCCACCCGCTCGGGGTCGAGCCAGGCGAGGAACGCCTTGCCCGCGGCGGTGGAGTGCGCGGGCACCCGGCCGCCGACACGGGACGGGATCGCGCTCGCCATCCGGCCGCCGACCTTGTCGAGGTAGACCATCTCGTGGCCGTCGAGGAAGGACAGGTGCACGACCATGCCGGTCTGCAGGTGCAGTTCGTGCAGCAGGGGTGCGGCGGCCTCACGGATCTCGGCGTGCCCGCCGTCCCCGCCGGTGCCGAGGGCCCGCCGGCCGAGCCGGTAGCCGAAGGAGGCGTGCTCGACCCAGTTGAGCTTGACCAGCGAGTCGAGGATGCGGTGGACGGTCGAGCGCGGCAGCTGCGAGCGGCAGGCGACCTCCTCGAGCGTGAGCCGGGCGGCGCGGCCGTCGAACGCGTCGAGGATCAACGTCATGCGTTCGACCATCGAGGGCGGAACCTCGCGACCGCCCTGGGGGGTCTTGCGGCTTGGCGCTTCGGTGACGACCGTCATGACGACTCCTGAAGGTCCGGTGGATCGACCATCCGATCCAAAACTGAAATCAATTCTGAAACTGTAGCAAAACCGGACAGTGATGTGGAACACCCCACTCCAATCACCGGTCCCGGTGACCGAGAGGGTCCCCGCACGCACACCCCGGGTGATGTAGAAACCGGTCGCGGGACCCGAAGTCCCCCGACAGACGGGAGCGAGAAGGTCATGCGAATCGGGATCGTCACCCCGGTGCTCATCCAGCACCCCGCCACCCGCGCGGACTGGGAAATCGGTGCGGGCATCGGCGACGTCGCCACCATAACCGCCGCCGCGGACCGGCTCGGGTATCACCACGTAACGTGCAGCGAGCATGTCGCGGTCCCGGTCGAGATCGCCGCCGAGCGCGGCGGCACCTACTGGGATCCCCTCGCCACCCTCGGGTTCCTCGCAGCCCACTCCTCCCGGATCAGGCTGCTCACCCAGGTCCTCGTCCTCGGCTATCACCACCCCCTCGAGATCGCCAAGCGATACGGCACCCTCGACCGGATCAGCGGCGGCCGCGTCACCCTCGGCCTCGGAGTCGGCAGCCTGCGTGAGGAGTTCGACCTGCTCGGCGCGCCGTTCGAAGGCCGCGGCGCCCGCGCCGACGACGCACTGCGCGCACTGCGGGCCGCGCTGGGCCGTCCGACCCCCGAGTACCACGGCGAGTTCTACGACTTCGCCGACATGGTCGTGGAACCGCACGCGGTCCAGGACCGGATGCCGCTGTGGATCGGTGGCCGCACGCCGCGGTCGCTGCGCCGCGCGATCGAACTGGGCGACGGCTGGGTGCCGTTCGGTCTGCGCCTGGACGACCTGACCGCGATGCTCGCCAAGACCCCCGCCCCCGAGGGCATGGAGATCGTGCTCGCCGCCGGCCGACCGCTGGACCCGGCAGGCGCCCCCGAGGGCGCGGCGCGCGCCCTGACCCGACTGCGGGATGCCGGCGCCACGATCGCCGGCGTCACCATCGACGCGACCGGCGTCGACCACTACTGCGATCAGCTCGCGACACTGGCCGAGCTGGCCCGCCCCCTCGGCATCGAATTCGACTGATCCACCGCAGTACCGATCGACAACAGAGAGGCCCACAGATGACCGACACCGCCGAGCTCGTCGCACGGCTCGCCGACCGCGTCCAGCTGCTCGAGGACAAGCTGGCGATCATGAACCTCATCAGCTCGTACGGCCCGGCCGTCGACAGCGGCCAGGCGGAGAAGGTCTCCGGCCTGTGGACCGAGGACGGCCTGTACGACGTCGACACCGGCGCCATGCACGGCCGCGGCGAGATCGAGGCGATGGTCCACTCCCGCAACCACCAGTCCTACATCCACGGCGGCAGCGGTCACCTGCTCTACCCGCCTCACATCAAGCTGGACGGCGACACCGCGGTCGCGACCTGCCACTCGCAGCTGGTGCTGCGCGACACCGAGACCGGTGTGTACGGGGTCGCGCGGATCACCGCGAACCGGTGGGAGCTCTCCCGCATCGACGGCGAGTGGAAGGTCACCCGCCGGGTGGGCCGGGTGCTCAACGGCGGTGACGAGGGCCGGGGCATCCTCTCCTCCGGCGTCTGACCGCCCCCATTTCCGGCTGAAGGTCACCTTCGTGCGCTTCACGCGCATGAAGGTGACCTTCAGCCTTTTGTGGGGCGTGGAGGATCAGGCGCGGGTGGCCTGCTCCTGCAGGGTCGCCTTGGCCCAGCGGTAGTCGGCCTTGCCCGCGGGCGAGCGGACGATCGTGTCGACCCCGACGACCATCCGGGGCGCCTTGTAGCGGGCGACCTGGGTGGTGACGTGGTCGATCAGCTCGTCGAGGTCGGGCACCTCGTGGCCGTCGCGGGGCTGCACGACCGCGCCGACCCGCTGCCCGTACCGCTCGTCGTCGACGCCGGCGACCAGGGCGTCCATCACGGCCGGATGACTCTTGATGGCCATCTCCACCTCTTCCGGGTACACCTTCTCCCCGCCGGTGTTGATGCACATCGACCCGCGGCCGAGGAGCACGATGGCGCCGTCCGGCTCGACCCGGCCCATGTCGCCGAGGATCGACATCCGCACCCCGTCCACGACGGGGAACGTCGCGGCCGTCTTCTCCGCGTCACCCCAGTAGCCGAGCGGCACGTTGCCGGACCGGGCGATGTAACCGACCTCGCCGGAACCCGGTTCGATCGGACGCATCCGCTCGTCGACGACCCGCACGGTCGGCTTGGCGGCGATCCGCATCAGGCCGTCCGCGCCGATCTCGAGGTTCCCGTCGACGCCGGACTCGGACGCCCCGAACCCGTCCCGGACGGTCAGGTTGGGCAGATGCGAGACGAGCTGGTCGCGCACGCCCTTCGAGAACAGTGCGCCGCCGGACCCGACGACCATCAGCGAGCCGAGGTCGTACTCGGCGCCGTGCTCGGCGATGGCGTCGGCGAGCGGGCGGGCCATGGCGTCACCGACCACGGTCAGCGTCATCACGCGCTCGCGTTCGATCAGTGCGAGGGCCTCGATCGCGTCGAACTTCGGCATCAGCACATGGGTCGTCCCGATGCAGAAGGCGGTGAACAGCGAGTACAGCGCCGCGCCGTGGATCAGCGGCGCGGTCAGCATCCAGGTCATCTCCGGGATGTGCGGGACCGCGGCGGCCACCGCCTCCGCACCGCTGTACGGCTCACCGAACGGGTTGCCGCCGGTGAGCGCGGCGTGGAAGAAGTCCTCCTGCCGCCACATCACGCCCTTCGGCATACCGGTGGTGCCGCCGGTGTAGATGATGAACAGGTCGTCGTTGCTGCGCTCGGGGAAGCCGCGGTCGGCCGGCTGCGCGGCGACGGCCTCGTGGAAGTCGACGGCGGTGACGCTCCCCCAGTCCAGGTCCGCGGAGGCGACCGGACCGACGGTCACCACGTGCCGCACGGTCGGGGTCTGCGGCAGCACCGCGGCGGTGGTGGCCGCGAACTCGCCGTCGGCGACCACCGCGACGAGTTCGGCATTGCCGAACAGGTAGGTCAGTTCGGCGTCGACGTAGCGGTAGTTGATGTTCACCGGCACGGCCCGGATCTTCAGGCACGCGAGCAGCGCCTCGACGAACTCGGTGCTGTTGCGCATGTACATGCCGACGTGGTCACCGGGTCCGACACCCGCGCCGGTCAGGTGGTGGGCGAGCCGGTTGGCACCGGCGTCGAGCTCGCCGTAGGTGAGGCGGACATCCCCGCACACGATGGCGGCGCGGTCCGGAACGGCGTCCGCGGCGGCTTCGAACAGATCTGCAAGGTTGAGCGACATCCAGAGTCCTTCTGACGCGGGTGTGATCGGCGTCGCACACGGTCCCACGAAACGGGAGCGAGTGGCGCGCGTCACTCCCGAACAACGGGACTGCCGCCGCAGTGGGATGCGCCCTTGCAAGGAACTAGAATGAATACTAGTTTTCGGTTCATGGGCCGTCGGACGAACCGCGGCAACCGAACACGGGAGACATTCCATGGGTGAATCTGTCAGCTTGGCCGGCCGCTCCGCCATCGTCACGGGCGCCGGGGCGGGCCTGGGCCGCGCCGAGGCCCTCGCGCTCGCCGAGGCCGGCGCCGCCGTCGTCGTCAACGACATGGGCGATGCCGCCCACGCGGTTGCCGAGGAGATCCGCGCGGCGGGTGGCCAGGCGATCGCCGTCACCGGCGACGTCTCCGACTGGTCGCTCGGCGGCCGCATGATCGAGGAGGCCGTCAAGAACTTCGGCTCCTTCGACATCCTGGTCAACAACGCCGGCATCCTGCGCGACAAGATGATCTTCAACCTGACCGAGTCGGACTGGGACGACGTCCTCCGCGTCCACCTCAAGGGCCACGCCGCCACCTCGGTCGCCGCCGCCCAGTACTGGCGGAACCTGAGCAAGGAGTCCGGCGCCCCCGTCTACGGCCGCGTCGTCAACACCTCCTCCGAGGCGTTCCTGTTCGGCTCCGCCGGACAGCCGAACTACTCCGCCGCAAAGGCCGGCATCACCGCGCTGACCCTGTCCACCTCCCAGGGCCTGGCCCGCTACGGCGTCACCGCCAATGCGATCTGCCCGCGCGCGCGGACCGCGATGACCGCCGAGGCATTCGGTGACGCCGACGACGCCGCCACCGGGCTCGACCCGCTCGCGCCCGAGCGCGTCGGCACCCTGGTCGCCTACCTGGCCTCCCCCGCCTCCCACGAGATCACCGGTCAGGTGTTCGTCGTGTACGGCAAGATGGTCGCGCTGATGGATTCGCCGAAGGTGGAGAACCGTTTCGACGCAGCCGGTTCCGCGTTCACCGTCGAGGAGCTCGATCAGCAGCTCTCGTCCTACTTCACCGGTCGCGGGAAGTACGACACGTACTCTGCGTACAGCGTCGCGGAGCTGGAGAAGCCCGCGCTGGCCGTCGACTGATCAACCCCAGTCAATCTCGGCTCGACTTCGAAGGAGCGTGACATGAGGCTTGCGGACAAGGTCGCGATCGTCACGGGCGGTGCCGGCGGCATCGGTCGTGGCATCGTCCGGGCGTTCACCAAGGAGGGCGCGAAGGTCCTGTTCGTCGACATCAACGACGACGCCGGTGCGGCACTGGAGAACGAACTCGGCGGGGCCGGGAAGTTCCTGAACGCCGACATCTCCAAGGAGGAGAACGCGGCCGCGATCGTCGCGGCCGCGATCGAGGCGTTCGGCAAGGTCGACGTCCTGGTCAACAACGCGCACGCGTCCCGGCAGGCGCCGCTGCTCGAGACCACCCAGGAGATGCTCGACCTGTCGTTCGGGACCGGGTTCTACCCGACGTTCTGGCTGATGAAGGCCGCGCACGCCCAGCTGGCCGCGAACCAGGGATCGGTGATCAACTTCGCGTCCGGCGCCGGCATCGAGGGCCAGGTGACCCAGGGGTCGTACGCCGCCGCGAAGGAGGCCATCCGAGCGATCAGCCGGGTCGCCGCCAACGAGTGGGCGGTCGACAACGTCAACGTCAACATCATCTCGCCGCTGGCGGCGACCGAGGGTGTCAAGGCGTACATCGAGGCCAACCCCGGCGTCGAGGAAGTGCTGCTGGCGAAGACCCCGCTGCACCGGTTCGGTGACCCCGAGTCCGACATCGGCCGGGTCGCGGTGTTCCTCGCCAGCGCGGACGCGAGCTACATGACCGGCCAGACCCTGATGGTCGACGGCGGCAGCATCAAGCTGCGCTGAGCGCAGCCGCGCCGATCCGGACGAAAACGGGCCCCTGCTCACGCAGGGGCCCGTTTTCGTTGTCGAGAATCAGCAGCTCGGCTGGACCTCGTCGCCCGCAAGTACCGCCGAGGCGAAGGCTTCGGCGTCGTCGAAGGAGGCATCCATGACGGCGCGGTGGTCGGCGCCCTCGTACTTCTTGTACTGGACCGGAGCGCCCTTGCCGCACAGCGTCTTCACGAGCCCGTCCGTCTGCGGGGCCGCCACGAGGACGTCCGCCGTGCCCTGCAGCACCAACAGCGGCACCGCCGGCGTTGCGTTCTCCGGTTCCTGCTTCTTCAGGTAGTCGGTCCACGGACCCAGATCGGCGTCCGGCCGGATCACCGAGTTGACCTGGATGTCACCGATCGCGGCCCGCACGTCGGCCATGCAGCCGGTCCGCGCCGCCTTCAGCAGCGGTTCGGCTGCGGGCGTGACGATCTCGTCGGGCACCACGGCCGGGTCCGCGGCCGCCGCGCCGAGCAGGGTGATCGGCAGGAACGCGAGGATGGGTGCCACCGCCTGGTTGCCGCCCTTGATGTACTGCGGGGTCTGACTCAGTCCGCTGCCGGGGGCCAGCGAGACCGCGCCGACCAGGTCGAGCTCCGGCGCCCGCTGCGTGCCCAGATCCGACGCGCTCACCGCGGCGGCACCACCCTGGCTGTGCCCCACCGCAATCCACTTGTCCCCGACCGAATCGTCGAGATGGCGGGCGGCCAGCACGAGGTCGGTCATCGCGTTCACCTCGGACTGCGCGTTCAGGTAGGTGTGGTCGCCGGGGGTGCCCATGCCCTCGTAGTCGGTGCGGACCACCGCGTAGCCCTGCTGCAGCCACCGGTCCAGCGAGGGCGCGGTGCGCGAGACGTAGTCGTGCGCGGCACCGTCGACGGTGTCGCCCGAGGGAGCACATGTGTCCGCGATACCGGTCGTGCCGTGCGCCCAGCTGACCACCGGCCAGCCGCCCTCGGGGGCGGTGCCGGACGGGATCGCGATCGTCCCGGAGACGACGATCGGCTTGCCGTCGCCGTTCTCCGACGCGTAGGTGACCAGTTCGTTTCGGGCGGCACTGGGCAGCGCGGCGGCGTTGGTGAGCGGCGCCGTGGAGAGCAGGTCGCCGGGCTTCGGGGCGGCCGGGGAATCGTCGGTGTCGCTCGACGAGCAGCCACTCAGGACCACCGCGGCGACTGCCAGTCCCCCTATCATGCGGAACGGAACAGTGGGTCGAGCCTGGCGCATGATGCCTCCGGAAAAGATTGCAACGAGGCCCACGCCTCGCAAACGTTTAAGAAGGGTTTCTTAGTACCGTGCCGAAAGCGCAGCCGTCAAGGGGTAGGGACTCGCTCGTGGACGCCGCCGAGCGGCTCGTCGCCGAGCGTGGCCTGCACGGAGTCCGCGTCGCCGAGGTCGTCAAGGCCGCCGGACACAAGAACAACTCGGCCGTCAGCTATCACTTCGGGTCGTGGCAGGGACTGCTCGAAGCCGTCTGGCAGCGCCACACCGAACCGGTGAGCATCGATCGCGCGGTGATCATCGCCGGCGCGGTCGACCGCGGCGACTACGACCTGCCGACGATGGTCGAGGCCTACGTGCGGCCGTTGGTCGCCGAACTCGGCCGCCACCAGCCGAGCTACTGGGCCCGGTTCAACGAGCAGTGGCTCGCCACGATCGCCCTGGACATCTTCACCCTCGACGACGCGGCCGTGGCACGACAGCCGCGCGCCGAGGCGATGACGGTGGTGCACAACCTGTTCATCGACATCGCCGACACGCTGACCCACCTCGAGTACCCGGCCCGCACCCGGCGGGTGGCGCTGATGGCGCGGTACGTCATCGCCGCGCTGGCCGCCTGGGAGCGCGAGGGCGAGAGCGCACAGGCCCTGACCTATCTCGAGCACGAACTGATCAGCACGACCCTCGCACTGCTCCAGGCGCCGTAGGCGCCTGTCCGGCGTAGCCGCCTACCGGATGACCTTGCCCGGGTTCATGATTCCGTGCGGATCGAGGGCCAGCTTGACCGCGTGGTGCATGTCCATCACGAAGGGATCGAGTTCCTGCGCCAGACCGTCCATCTTGAGCAGGCCGATACCGTGCTCACCGGTGACGGTGCCACCGTATTCGATTGCCGCGTCGATGATCTCGGCGAAGGCGGCCTGGGCGCGAATCCGGGCGGCGTCGTCGTCGCGGGGGGTGATCAGCAGCGGATGCAGGTTCCCGTCCCCGGCGTGCGCGATGGACGCGATCGTCGTCTCGTGCCGCCGCCCGATCTCCTCGATGCGTTCGAGCATCTCCGGCACAACGGCTTTCGGGACACAGATGTCCTCGGTGAGCACGGGACCGAGACGCTCCATAGCCGGATACGCGAGCCTGCGGGCGAGGAACAGCGCGTCCGCCTCCTGCTGGTTGGTGGACTGCGCGCTCCACGTCGCACCGGCACGATCGAAACAGGCGAGCATCCGCTCGGCCTCTGCGTCCCCGACGGCGCCTGGCGTGTCGATCCTCCCGAGTAGCAGCACGTTCGCGTCCGCGGACAGACCCATGTTCTTCCAGGCGTCGACGGCGACGAGGCACTGCCGGTCGATCAGCTCCAGCGCGGACGGGGTCAACCCGTCCTCGGCGACCGCCCGCACCGCGCGTCCGGCGTCAACGGTGGAGTCGAAGTAGCCGACGATGGTGCGCTGCGGTTCCTGCAGGGGGCGCAGTTTGACGGTGATCTCGGTGATCACGCCGAGGGTGCCCTCCGCGCCGACCATCAGGCCGGCGAGGTCGTAGCCTGCGACCCCCTTCGCGGTGCGCCGCCCGAGCCGAACCAGCTCACCGGTTCCGGTGACGACCTGCATGCCGAGCACGTAGTCGCGGGTGACGCCGTACTTGACGCAGCACAGGCCACCGGCGTTGGTGGACACGTTGCCGCCGATCGTCGACCACGCGGCGCTGGACGGGTCCGGCGGGTACCAGAGCCCCTCCTTCGCGCACGCGGCGCGCAGGTCGTCGTTGACCACGCCCGGTTCGACCACGGCGAGCCGTTCGAGTGGGTTGATCTCCTTGACCGCGTTCATCTTGTCGAAGGAGATGATCACGCAGCCGTCGGTCGCGTTGGCCCCACCGGAGAGTCCGGTGCCCGCGCCGCGGCTGACGATCGGCACACCCCGCGCGATGCAGGCGCGAACCACGACCTGCACCTCCTGCGCGGTGCGCGGCCGGACCACGAGCAGCGGGGTGCCGTACGGCGCCCACTCGGCCTCGTCGTGCAGGTACGGCTCGATCACATCGGGGTCCGTGACGACCCGGTCGGCGGGAATCGCGGACGTCAACTCGTCCGCGAGCTCGGTGATGCGGATCGAGGTGGCGTCGACAGTCATGCTCTCGACGCTAGTCCGGTGACGAAGCCGAATCGACGGACCGAATCTCCGTGGTCCACGCAGACTGGTGGATGATGTCTCCATACGGTTCGGTCGACGAAGAAATGAGAGGCGCGATGCGGGACGACTGGTTGCACCTGCTCCTCGACGACGCGACCCCGGACCAACTGATCGCACACCGCGACCGGCTGCTCGCCGCGGAGCCCGAGCACCCGGCCGCGATCGAACACGACACCCAGGCCGCGTTCCGGCTGCATCTGCTGCTCGAGCAGCGCAGGCAGCGGGCCACCGAACTCGCCGCCCTCAACGACATCGCCGCCCAGCTGACCACCCTGCACGACCCGTCGACCCTGCTGACGGAGATCGCGGCGCAGGCGCGGAGGCTGCTCGGCGTCGACCTGGTCTACATCGGCCTGCTCCACGGCGACGACCTGGTGATCGAGGTCGCAAGCGGTGCCTACACCTCCCAGCTGATCGGGCTGTCGCTGTCCCGGACCGAGGGGCTGATGGGGCGGGTGATGACCCAGGACGCGCCCGCCTGGACACCCGACTACCGCGCCGACCCGACGTTCCCGCACACCGGACCGGCCGACGTCGCCGCCCGGGCCGAGAACATGCGCGGCCTGCTCGCGGTGCCGTTGCGGCGCGGCGGCACCCTGCTCGGCGCGGTGTGCGCCTGCAAGCGGCAGGAGCGGTCGTTCAGCGACGACGAGGTGATGCTGCTGTCCGCGCTGGCCGCGCACGCCGCGGTGGCGATCGACAACGCCCGTACGATGGTCCGCTCGAAGGAGACCGTCGCCCAGCTCGAGACCGCGAACGCCGAGCTCGCCCGCCGCACCGACCTGCTGGAGCGGACCCTGCGCTGGGACCGGGCGCTGACCCAGGTGGTCCTGCGCGGCGGAGGGGTCCGTGACCTGGTCGCCGAGGTGTCCGCGTCGGTGGGCTGCCCGGCGTACTTCGTGACGCAACCCGGCGAACGGCCCGCCGCACTGGACGCCGACGCGGTCGAGGCGGTGTTCGCCGCCCTCGACTCGGCCGCATCCGGCTCGCCGGTATCCGGCGCGAGCAGCCTCGGCGCGGCAACGGAGCAGGCCGCCGCCGCGACCGCCGCCGGCGGCCGCACGCTGGTGGGACGCGAGGTCCGGGCCTCCGGGGACCGGCTCGGCGTGCTGCTGCTCCTCGCGCCCACCGACCCCGGGGACCCGGTGATGCTGATCCTCGAGCGCGCGGCACCGGCGATCGCGTTGGCGTTGGTCGGGGAACGGGCGGCCACCGAGGCCGGCCGCCGCGCCCGCGACGCGCTGCTCGTGGATCTGATCACCCGGCCCGCCCCGACACCGGCCGAGGTCGAGCAGCAGTTCCGGCTGGCCGGGGTGAACCCGGACCGCCCGTACACGGTGGTGGTGGCGCGCCCGGAGACCGATGTCGCCCGCACCCGTGCCCGGATCGAGGAGATGGGGTTGCCGTCGGGAACCGTTGTCGCCGAGCACGGTTCGCGGGTGATCGCCGTGGTCCCCGGTCTAGACCCCGACGGGGTGCTCGAGCGCTGGGCGCAGCCCGAGACCGACCCGACGGTCGGGGTGTCCGACCCGGCCCGCGGAGGGCAGGCGCTGGCGCGGGCGTACACGCAGGCGCAGCAGACGGTGGACGTGCTCGAGACGTTGGGCCGCGGCTCGCAGATCGCACCCGCGTCCCGGCTGGGGATCTACCGGATCCTGCTCAGCCGCACGGGCCGTGAGGAGCTGGCCGCGGTGACCGAGCAGATGCTGGGCCCGCTGATACGCGAGCAGGAGCAGCGCGGGGTGCCGCTACCCGACACCCTCGCGTCCTATCTGGAACACAACCGCAGGCACGCGGCGACGGCAGCGGACCTCGGGATCCACGCCAACACCCTCTACCAGCGGCTCGAGTCGATCGACCGGCTCATCGGGAAGCAGTGGCGTGACCCGGATCTGGCACTGGACCTGCAGCTGCTGCTTCGGCTCCGAGCGGGTGCGCAGCGTCTCGCCGGGCAGCCACCGCGTCACGACGACTGAGCGTGACGACGAGGACGGCGGCGAGCAGAAGCACAGCGCCGACCACCCAGAGGCCGGCCTTGGCGCTGCCGGTCAGGTCGGTGAGCCAGCCGGTGACGTAGGGGGCGCCGAACCCGGACAGGTTGCCGATCGAGTTGATCATGGCGATGCCCGCGGCGGCCGCGACCCCGGACAGGAACGTGGTCGGCAGGTACCAGAACACGGGGATCGCGCACAGCACGCCGATCGCGGTCAGCGAGACGACGGCCATCACCGCGAACGGCGAGTTCAGGTACAACGCGACCGGGATGGAGACGGCGGCGAGCAGGGCGGGCGCAGCGACGTGCCAGACCCGTTCGCCGGTGCGATCGGAGTGCCGGCTCCACAGCACCATCGCGATGCCGCCGATCACGAACGGCACGGCGACGATCAGCCCGGTCTCGAACACCGTGAAGTCGGTGTCGAAGGTTTCCTTGAAGCCGGCCACGATCGTCGGCAGGAAGAAGCTCAGCGCGTAGAGGCCGTAGGTGACGCCGAAGTACACGATGCCGAGCGCGATCACCCGCGGGTTGCGCAGCGTCTTCCACACCGGGGTGCCGTGTTCGTCCGCCGTGGACGCCTTCTCGGCCTCCATGGTCCGCACCAGCCAGTCGCGTTCCTCGTCGTCGAGCCACTTCGCCTGGTGCGGCTTGTCGGTGAGGTAGAACCAGGTGACGAGCGCGAGCAGCACCGCGGGCAGCCCCTCGACGAGGTACATCAGCCGCCAGCCGGAGAGTCCGAACAGGCCGTCGCCGAACTGCATGATCGCGGTCGAGAGCGGGGCGCCGATCGCCGACGACGCGGGCAGCGTCAGCAGGAAGATGCCCATCAGCCGCACCCGGTACTTCGCGGGGAACCAGAACGTCAGGTACAGCAGTACGCCGGGGAAGAAACCGGCCTCGGCGATGCCGAGCAGGATGCGCACCACGTACAGGCTGCCGACGTTGGGCACGAAAGCCATCGCGGCGGCGAGGATGCCCCAGGTGAACATGATGCGGGCGATCCACATCCGGGCACCGAAGCGGTGCAGCGCCAGGTTGGACGGCACCTCGAAGATCAGGTAGCCGACGAAGAACAGGCCGGACGCGAGGCCGAACATCGTCGCGGTCATGCCGAGTTCCTCGCTCATGGTGAGCTTGGCGAACCCGATGTTGGTGCGGTCGAGGTAGTTGACGAAGTACAGCACCGCGAGGAACGGGATCAGGCGGCGCGCGACCTTGCGCACCACGCGCTGTTCGAGCGCGGTGTCGGCGTGCCCTGCAGCCGGGGCGGCGGCGGTCGTCATGGGTGTGGCTCCTGGAGAACGCGACGGGGAAGCGGACATCACCCGTGACCGTGGGGAACCCTACGAAGCCACCGCGACGCCCACCACGGAGAAACCCTCCACAGTTTCCGCGTCGGTGTGGAGATCGGGTCCACTCCCGCCTCGGCGGGTCAGTGGCGGCGGTGATCGGTGACCGCGGTCCGGGGTCCGAACTTGGGTTTGACGGCCTGCCCGCTGACCTCGAGCAGGCGGATCGCGCGGTAGCGGTGCGGCCGCAGCGGTTCGAGGTAGGCGACCATGCCGGGGTCGTCGAGCGGGCGCCCGAGCAGCGACCAGCCGACCATCGCGGCGAGGTGGAAGTCACCCACGGACAGCGCGTCGACGTCGCCGAGGGCCCGCTGGGCCACCTCCGCCGCCGTCCACACCCCGATCCCCGGCACCGCCCGCAACCGCGCCTGCGCCTGCGCCGGCGTCATCGCGACGGTCTCCTCGAGCCTGCCCGCGACGGCGGCGGCGGTGACGATCGTGCGGGACCGTTTCGGGTCGACGCCGGCCCGGTGGTACTCCCAGGACGGGATACGGCGCCACACCTCGGCCGGGGGCGGCACCCTCATCCCTGCCGGCGCAGGCCCGGGAGCGACGGCGCCGTACGCGGTGACGAGCCGACGCCACGACGCACGGGCCGCGACCCCGTGCACCTTCTGTTCCAGGATCGTCGGCACCAGCACCTCGAAGACGCGCCCCGTGCGCGGAATCCGCAGTCCCGGCAGCCGCCGGTGCGCTTCCGTCAACTTCGGATGCTCGGGCGCGAAATCCGTTGCCGCGTCGCGTTCCCCGAGCAGATCCGGGAGGGTGCGCGTGAACTCGGCGGCCCCGTCGCCCCAGGCCCGGCACCGCACGGACGTCGCGTCCTGCTGGGTGAGCCGGTAGGTGACCGGACCGGTCGGCATCAGCGTCGTCCGCCACAGCGCGCCGTCCGGCGTGACCCGATGGCAGGGGTCCCCGCGCCCACGACCGAGCGTGGCCAGCGACGCGGTCAGCAGCAGGGGCCGGTCGCTGCGGTGGACGGTGTCCAGCGGCGCGTCGGCCTCGCCGGACGCGGCGGCGGGGACGGTCATGGCCCCAACGATAGGCCCGCCCCGGGCGCGGCCGGGCGCGCAGTGGCGGAGGTCATGCGATTCGGCGTCCAACCCGGGACGTTCGACCCTTTCGCCGGGATCGCCGGTGCCGGAAAGTGGATGCCGAGGCCTGCGAGGGCGCGGGGTGGATCGAAGGCGTGAACGAGGTGGCACTGTGAACAAGGGACTACGCGGCAAGGCGTGGTATCTCGACCCGGAACGGCACTGCGCGGAAACACCTGAAACCTGGTGGTTTCCGCCGCTCCGCGCCTCCCGGGAGTCGACCACCCGGGTCGCGGCGTTGTGCGTCGGCTGCCCGGTGCGCGCGCAGTGCGCGGACGACGCCCGCGTCTGCGACGACCGGCACGGCATCCGGGCCGGCGTCGACCTGGCCCATGTCGAGGGCTCGGACCGGCAGGCGGTGCTGACCCGGATCGCGACCTCGAACCGCCCGGGGTCCGAACCGATCGCCGTGGGGCGCGAAGGGTTCCGAACCGCCCCGGCCCGCCTCATCCACCTTCTCCCGAATGATGCGGCGGTACCCGAGGATTCGCTGCTTCAGTCCGCCGCGTCCCGGTAGGTCGCCGCGGACCGGCCGTGCCCCGCCTCGCGGGTGATGTGGTCGACCAGGGGCTGGGTGCGGTACTTGATCGGGGTGGTCAGGGCAAGAGTGGTCGAGGTGTGCGCGACGCCGTCGACTCCAAGGATCCGTTCGAGCACATGCAGCAGCTCCTCGTGCGACGGGGCCGCGATGCGGATCAGCAGGTCCTCACGGCCGGTGGTGGTGTGGACTTCGAGCACCTCCGGGACCTCACGCAGGTCCTCGATCACCGCCTGGATCCGCCCCTGCACGGTTTCCGCACCGACGAACGCCTGCACCGGCAATCCGAGTGTCGGCAGGTCGACCTCGGGTCGGTAGCCGGTGACCACACCGGTCTCCTCGAGGCGCCGCATCCGGGAGGCGATCGTGTTGCGGGAGACGCCCAGTCGGGTGGCCAGGTCCATGATCTGCGCGCGCGGGTCGTCGCCGAGCAGCTGCAGCAGGGCCGCGTCGAGTTTGTCGATGCTGATCACGATGCTGACCTCCAGCGGGTGATGCGGGTCACAACTGATCATGATGCCACGCTATTACTTCAACTGTTGACGCTGCTGGCACCTCAGCCGACTATTGCTGCACCGAACGACCGATATTTCGGCAGTGACGATCCAGTGCCGAAGGACAGGGTGCCAGCGATGACCGAACTTGCCGATCGCCCCAGTACATCCGTTGACACCGGTGCCACCGTCAACGCCGGCACCTCCGTCGCGACGTCCTACGACCTCGACGACCGCTACCGTCCCGGCGCCGGCCCGGTCCTGCTGACCGGCGTCCAGGCGATCGCACGCCTGCTCGTCGAGCAGCACATGCGCGACCTGCGCGCCGGGCGCCGCGTCGCGACGTTCGTCTCGGGCTACCAGGGCAGCCCCCTCGGCGGCGTCGACAAGATGCTGCACGGTATGCCGACCGTGCTCGCCGAGCACGACATCACCTTCGTCCCGGGCCTGAACGAGGAGCTCGCCGCCACCTCCGTGTGGGGCAGCCAGGCCGACCTGGCCGCGTTCGGCGGCACCGCCACCCACGACGGCGTCGTCGGCGTCTGGTACGGCAAGGGGCCCGGTGTGGACCGCGCGACCGACGCGCTGCGGCACGCCAACATGTACGGCGTCAGTGGCCGGGGTGGCATGCTGCTGCTCGTCGGCGACGACCCGGCGTCGAAGTCGTCCACCGTCCCGGCCGTCAGCGAACGTTCCCTCGCCGCACTCGGCATCCCGGTCCTGTTCCCGCGCAACGCCGCCGAACTGGTGACGATGGGCATGCACGGGATCGCACTGTCCCGCGCATCCGGGTGCATCGTCGCACTGAAGATCGTCGCGGACCTCGCCGACGGCGCATGGGCAGTCGACGGCTCGGTGTCGGAACTCGACATCACCGTCCCCGAGATCGAATGGGAGGGACGGCCGTTCACCTACCGTCAGCGCCCGATGGCGGTCCCGACGGACAGCGTGATCGCCGAGGCCGACCTGTACGGACCGCGCGCGGAGGTGGTGCGCGCCTACGGCGCCGTCAACGACCTGGACGTCATCGAGGTCGATCCCCGGTCCGCGCGAATCGGGTTCGCCGCCACCGGCACCACCTTCGACGCGCTCCGGCAGGCCCTGCTGGACCTCGGCGTCGACGAGCAGGCGATGCACCGCGTCGGAATCCGGTTGCTGCGCATCGGGATGCCAACCCCACTCGGGCCCGACCGGGTGCGCGAATTCGCCGCAGGCCTCGAACGGCTCGTGGTGGTCGAGGACAAGACCGCGTTCGTCGAGACGCAGATCCGCGAGATCCTCTACGGCACCGAGGACACCCCGCGCATCGTCGGCAAACGGGACGACGGCGGACGGCCGCTGATGCCGGTCGACGGGGAACTGACCGCCGGGCGGCTGCTCGGACCGCTGCGGCGGGTGCTCCGCGACGTCGTGGAGCTGAAGAGGCCACTGCCGCCGCAGCTCTCGCTGGAGGTACTGCCCACCAAGCGAACCCCGTACTTCTGCAGCGGCTGCCCGCACAACCGGTCCACCGCCCTGCCCGAGGGCTCCATCGGCGGCGGCGGCATCGGCTGCCACACCATGGTCACCATCTCGAACCGGGAGGACAGCAAGGTCACCGGGCTCACCCAGATGGGCGGCGAGGGAAGCCAGTGGATCGGCCAGGCCCCGTTCACCGACATCCCGCACCTGTTCCAGAACATCGGGGACGGCACCTTCTTCCACTCCGGCCAGCTCGCGGTCCAGGCGTGTGTCGCGGCCGGCGTCAACATCACCTACAAGCTGCTCTACAACGAGGTCGTCGCGATGACCGGCGCCCAGGACGCCGAGGGCATGCTCACCGTCGCGCAACTGACCCACAAGCTCACCACCGAGGGCGTCAGGAAGATCGTCATCTGCGCCGACGAACCCGAACGGCACAAGAAGAAGCAGCTCGCCACGGGCACCCTGCTCTGGCACCGGGACCGCCTCGACGAGGCGCAGCGGCTGCTGCGAGACATCGAGGGTGTCACGGTGCTGATCTACGACCAGCACTGCGCCGCCGACGCACGTAGGCAGCGCAAGCGCGGCACGCTCCCGGTCCGCACCACCCGCGTCGTGATCAACGAGGCGGTGTGCGAGGGCTGCGGCGACTGCGGCACCAAGTCCAACTGCCTGTCCGTGCAGCCGGTCGATACCGAGTTCGGGCGCAAGACCCGGATCGACCAGACGTCCTGCAACACGGACTACAGCTGCCTGGACGGAGACTGCCCCTCGTTCGTCACCGTCGAGCAGGTGCCGGGAAAGACCAAGACCGCCAAGCGGACCCGCCCCGAGCCGCCCCCCGTCGACGCGCCGAGCGTCCCTGAACCGACCGGAACCCGGAACGTCTTCCTCGTGGGCATCGGCGGTACGGGAATCGTCACCGTCAACCAGGTGCTGGCCACGGCCGCGCTGCGCGCCGGCTACGAGGTCGAGTCCCTCGACCAGATCGGGTTGAGCCAGAAGGCGGGTCCGGTGGTCTCCCACCTACGCTTCTCCACCGGGGCACTCGAGCCGTCGAACCGGCTCACCCCGGGCAGCGCCGACGCCATCATCGCGTTCGACCTGCTCACCGCCGCCGACGCGAAGAACCTCGGCTACGGCGACCCCGCGAGCACGGCGGTCATCGCCTCGACGAGCCGGACCCCGACCGGGGACATGTTGTACGACAAGAGCGTTCACCACCCGGACGAGGAAGCCCTGTTGGACCGGCTGGGTTCGGTGTCGGCGTCGCTGACCGCATTCGACGCGCTCGCCGCCGCGCAGGAATTGTTCGGCAGCACCGCCGCCGCGAACTTCCTGCTCATCGGTGCGGCCGTCCAGTCCGGTGGCCTGCGCCTGCCGGCCGACTCGATCGAGGAGGCCATCGGCATCAACGGGGTGGCCGTCGACACCAACATCGCCGCCTTCCGGTGGGGCCGCGCGGCGATCACCGATCCGGTCGCATTCCGGGACGCGACGCAGCCCGCGCACCGCACACCGAAGCCGGTGCCCGCACACCTGCTGTCCGGCAGCACCCTAGACGGCGAGGTCCGGCGTCTGGTGGAACTGCGCGCCGCTCAGCTCGTCGGCTTCCAGTCCGAGAAGGTCGCCCGCCGGTACGTCGAGACGGTGCAGTCCGCGTGGGCGGCCGAACGCGCCGTCACCGACCGCACCGACTTCAGCGAGGCCGTCGCGCGTGGCCTGTACAAGTTCACCGCCTACAAGGACGAGTACGAGGTCGCCCGACTGCTGGTCGATCCCGCGTTCGTCGCGGAAGTCGAGTCCCAGGTCCCCGGTGGCAGCAATCTCACGTACAAGCTGCACCCGCCCGCCCTGCGCGCCCTGGGACGCAGCAAGAAGATCGGTCTTCGACCGAAGTCCCATGTGGCACTGAAGCTGCTGGCCAAGGGCAAGGTTCTGCGCGGAACGAAGCTCGACCCGTTCGGTTACGCCCACGTCCGGAAGGTCGAGCGGGAACTGCTCGCCCACTACACCGCGACGGTGCACGAGCTGGCGGCCACGCTGACCGCAGACTCGTACGACCGGGCCGTCGAGATCGCGGGGCTGCCGGACCTGGTCCGCGGCTACGAGTCCGTCAAGCTGGCGAACGTCGAGACCTACCGGGCCCGGCTGGCCGAGCTGCTGCACTGATCCCCAACAGCGCAGGGTGGGCCGCAGGAGTCACGAGAGCTGCGGACCGCCCTCGGCCCGGGGTGACCGACCGCTCTCAGAGTTGCGTGAACACGGTCTTGGTCTGGAGGTAGCTCTCGATACCCGCGCGACCCCACTCGTAGCCCCAGCCGGACTGCTTGTATCCGCCGAACGGCATCGCGTGGTCGAAGACCATCTGGCAGTTGAGGGTCACGGTGCCGGACTGCAGGCGCTTCGCGAGGCGGTGGGCACGGGCACCGTCCTTGGTCCACACCGTGGCCGCGAGTCCGTAGTCGGAGTCGTTCGCGAGCGCGACCACTTCGTCATCGTCGTCGAACGGCAGCACCGCCACGACCGGTCCGAAGATCTCCTGCTGGTACAACCTCATCGCCGGGTCGACGTCGGTGACGATCGTCGGGTGGACGAAGTACCCTGGCCGGTCGAGCCGGTGGCCCCCCGCGACGACCTCGACGCCGTCGCTGCGGCCGCCGTCGATGAACCCCATGACGCGGTCGAGTTGCTTTCGGCTGATGAGCGGCCCGATGTGCGAACCCTCGTCCTTCGGGCCGCCGAGTTGGAGTGAGTGCGCGATCGTCGACATGCCCTCGAGGACGCGGTCGTACACGCCTCGCTGGACGAACACCCGCGACCCGCAGATGCAGCCCTGACCGGAGTGGATGAAGATCCCCATCGAGGCCGCCAGGATCGCCATGTCGAGGTCGGCGTCGTCGTAGATGAGGACCGGGGACTTGCCGCCCAGTTCGAGCATGACACGTTTGAGGTTCCCCGCGGACGCCTGGACGATCTGCTTGCCGACCTCGGTGGACCCGGTGAAGGCGATCTTCTCGACGTCGGGGTGCTCGCTGAGCGCCTTGCCTGCCGTGTGACCGTTCCCGGTCACGAGATTGACCACCCCGTCCGGGACGCCGGCGCGGGTGAGGATCCGGTCCAGGAGGACCGCCGAGAACGGTGTCTCCTCGGCGGGTTTGACGACGCTGCTGCACCCGGCGGCGAGTGCGGGCGCGATCTTGGCGGCGGCGTTGAACAGCGGTCCGTTCCACGGGAAGATGAGGCCGACGACGCCGTAGGGTTCCTTGAGCGTGTACCCGTGCATGTTCGAGTGCGCGCCGGTGATACCACCGGCCATGTGGACGTCATGCGCGATACCGTCGAGTTTCGTGCACCACCCCGCGTAGTACCGGAAGACCTCGGCGCACGTGGTCGTGATCGACCGGGCCTGGACGTACGGCATGCCGGTGTTGACCGAGTCGAGCTCCGCGAGGTCGTCCGCGCTCTCGTCCATGAGATCGGCGACGCGCCACAGGACCTTCGCCCGCTCGCTGCCCGGAAGGCCCTGCCAGACACCGGAGTCGAACGAACTGCGGGCGCGCCCGACGGCCTCGTCGACGGCGTCCGCGCCGCCGTCGGCGAACTCGGCGATCTGCTCCTCGGTCGCCGGGTCGATGATCGGGACCGTCTCGCCGGTTCCCCGACGGTTGCGGAGGTCGTCGATCACGTCGGTCAGGATCGGTGTGGAGGTCATCGCGGGTCGCCTTCGGTTCACGTGTCGCTGTCGGGTGGGCAGAGGTGCCGTCGAGCCAGTAACAAGGTTACTACAGCGAGAACCGCATTTCCATCAATGAATATTTGGCTTCTTCACCGTGCGGTCAGCCGGTCGGCGGCGCGGACAGGTAGCGCGCCCTCAGCCGGTGCTTGACCAGCTTGCCGGTGGGCGTGCGGGGCAGGTCGTCGGTGAAGTCGATGCTGACCGGGGCCTTGTAGTGCGCGACCCGGTCACGGACGTGGTCGAGCAGTTCGCGTTCGATCTCGGGACCCGGCTCGACACCGGCCGCGAGCTGCACGACGGCCTTGACCTCCTCCCCCATCTCCTCGTTCGGGACCCCGATGACGGCGGCGTCGAACACCTTGGGATGCAGGGTCAGAACGTTCTCCGATTCCTGCGGGTAGATGTTCACGCCGCCGGAGATGATGGTGAACGCGGCCCGATCGGTGAGATAGAGGAACCGGTCCTCGTCGAGGTGTCCGATATCGCCGCTGGTGGTCCACGTGGGGTGCGCGGGATGCGTAGCCTCCTCGGTCTTGGCGGGCGCGTTGTGGTACTCGAACGGGCGCTCGTCGCGCTCCCACCAGACGGTGCCGGCCTGTCCGGCCGGCACCTCGACCCCGAGTTCGTCGCAGATGTGGACGATGCCGAGCGCCCCGTCCCGGCCGACCGATCCGGGCTTCTCCAGCGCCTGCGCGCTGTCGATGAACGTGGCACCGGATCCCTCGGTGGAGGCGTAGTACTCGTGGATCACCGGCCCCCACCAGTCGATCATCGCCCGCTTCACCTCCGGCGGGCAGGGCGCCGCGGCGTGCACGGCGGCCTTCATGCTCGACACGTCGTACCGGTCCCGGATCTCGGGTGGCAGCTTGAGCATCCGGACGAACATCGTCGGTACCCACTGACTGTGCGTGACGCCGTACCGCTCGATCAGGGCGAGGGACCGCTCCGCGTCGAACCGGTCCATCAGGACCACCGTTCCACCCACCGAGGTGATGGTGCCGCAGAACCGCAGCGGCGCTGCGTGATACAGCGGCGCCGGGCAGAGGTACACGGTGTCCGGGCCGAATCCGTACAGCGGCGCGAACACCGCGGTGTACGGGTCCATCGTGTCGTGTACCTGCCCACCGGAGAGCCTGGGCTTGATGCCCTTCGGTCGGCCGGTGGTGCCGGACGAGTACAGCATGTCCTGACCGCGCGGCTGGTCGTCGAGAGGGGACGCGTCGTACCGCGACAACGCCTGCTCGTAGTCCTCGAACCCGTCCAGTGCACCCCCGAACACCAGGCGGTGGGTGACCTTCGGGAATGCGCCCGGCGCCACGTCGATCGCGGTGGCGGAGTCCGCGGAGACCACCAGGATCGACGCGCCGCAGTCGTCGACGACGTACGCCGCCTCGGCCGGCGTCAGGTGCCAGTTGACCACGGTGATGTAGAGCCCGGACCGCAGCGCGGCCCAGTACACCTCCATCACGCGCAGGTCGTTGCCGGAGATCAGCGCGAGGTGGTCCCCGCGCCGTGCGCCGGCGGCGCGCAGGTACTTCGCCAGCCGGATGGAGCGTTCGTCCAGCTCGCGGTAGGTCAGCTGTTCGCCGGTGGCGGGACGGATGATCGCCGGCTTGTCCGGCGTGGTGGCGGCGAAGTTCCCCACGTACACGAAACGACCTCCTGAAGTGAACGTCAGTTCTCGTCGTTCATACCTCAGGAGGTCGTCCGCACGGGCGATTTCCGTGAGCGGTGTCCGCCAGGACCGGTCACCGATCGGACGGCGATCACAGCCAGGCGGGGTCCACGTCCAGCAGCGTCCGGTCCAGACTGTCGAGCAGGTCCAGTTGCGGGCCGGTCTTCGGCAGTTCGTAGCGGAAGAAGTACCGGGCCGCGGCGCGCTTGCCCTCGTAGAAGTCGCCGCTCCTGCCGTCGGCCGCGAGCAGCTGCTCGAGCCAGATCCAGGCCACGACCATGTGCCCGAATGCCTCCAGATAGGCGGAGGAGTTGGCCAGCGCGACCGCGGGATCACCGGTGCCCCAGAGCTTCCCGGTGGTCGCCACGACGCGGTCGAGCACGGCGCCGAGCTGCACCGCATACTCGGCTGCCGCCCCGCCGACGGCGTCGGCCCGAGCGATCGTCGCGCGCACCGTCTCGGCCAGCAGCGCCAGCCCGGCTCCGCCCCGCATGGTCACCTTGCGGCCGAGCAGGTCGAGTCCCTGGATGCCGTGGGTGCCCTCGTGGATCGGGTTGAGCCGGTTGTCCCGGTAGAACTGCTCGACGTCGTAGTCGCGGGTGTAGCCGTAGCCGCCGTGCACCTGGATGGCCAGGCTGTTGGCCTCGAGACACCACTGCGAGGGCCAGCTCTTGACGATCGGGGTGAGGGTGTCGAGCAGCAGTGCCGCCCGTGTGGCCTCTTCACCCTCGGCGGTTTCCTGGTCGTCGAACAGCTTGCTGCAGTACAGCCCGAGCGCCATCGCACCCTCGACGTACGCCTTCTGCGCCAACAGCATTCGGCGCACATCCGCGTGCCGGTTGATCGGTACCGGCGGTGACGTCGGGTCCTTGTCGTCGGCGGCGCGGCCCTGGGTGCGGGTCGCGGCGTACTCCACCGACTGCAGGTAGCCGGCGTAGCCGAGCGAGATGGCGAGGAAACCGACACCGATCCGGGCCTCGTTCATCATGTGGAACATGTAGGACAGGCCCTTGTTCTCCTCGCCGACCAGGTAGCCGACCGCGCCGGCCTCACCGCCGGGAGTGTGGGTGCCGTCGCCGAAGTTCAGCAGCGTGTTGGTGGTGCCGCGGTTGCCCATCTTGTGGTTCAGCCCGACCAGGGTGACGTCGTTGCGCTCCCCGAGCGAACCGTCCGCGTTCACCAGCTTCTTCGGGACCACGAACAGCGAGATGCCCTTGACGCCGGCCGGTCCGCCCGGGACCTTGGCCAGCACCAGGTGCACGATGTTCTCGGTGAGTTCGTGATCGCCACCGGAGATCCACATCTTGGTTCCGGTGAGCCGGTAGGTGCCGTCGTCCTGGCGGACCGCCCGGGTGGTGACGTCGGCCAGCGAGGATCCGGCCTGCGGCTCCGAGAGGCACATGGTGCCGAAGAACCGACCCTCGAGCATCGGCCGGACGTAGGTGTCGATCTGCTCCTGGCTGCCGTGCGCGACAATGAGATTCGCATTGCCGATGGTCAGGAACGGGTACGACGAAGTGGCGGCGTTGGCCGCCTGGAACCAGGCCATCGACGCGCGGGCGAGCACCGCAGGCAGCTGCATGCCGCCGAACGACTCGTCGAACTGCCCGGCGATCAGACCCGCCTCGCCGAAGATCCGGAGCGCCTCGGCGACCTCGGGGATCATCTCCACCGTGCCGTCGGGCAGCATGTGCGGCTCGTTGGCGTCCGCCTTCTTGTTGTGCGGGGCGAAGTGCTTGATCGCCATCTCGGCGCTCAGGTCGAGCACCGCGTCGAAGGTCTCCCTCGAATGTTCGGCGAAGCGCTTGCGCTCGGTCAGCGTGGTCACGTCGAGCCACTCGTAGAGCAGGAAGTCGAGGTCGCGACGTGACAGCGGGGCGGTGGTCATGAGTACATCCTTCCGGAAAGTGGCTGCGGCAGCTCCGAATCAGGCGGTTCGCCGCCGGTCACATCGCGACGCCGGGGGCGGCCCCGGTGACCACGACGGTCCGGCCGGCGAAATCGAACGAGATGTTGCTCATCGCGTCACCTCTCGGGAGAAACGGGATTACTAAGCGCTCACTTAGTAGACCGGTGATGGTGCATGATGTCAAGGCACCAGGCACCCCTGCACACGAGAGGCCCGAGATGAGCAAGCCGTCGTCGACCACGACCGAGGTCGACGAACCCGCCCTCGGCACCGAGCTCGCCGCACTGTTCCCGGACGTCGGCTCCGAGGTCGCCCGCCGGCTGATCGGCTCCGCGGTCCAGGCATTCGCCGAACGCGGCTACCACGCCACCACCACCCGGCACATCTCCGAGGGCGCAGGGCTGAGCCCGGCCGCGCTGTACGTGCACTTCAAATCCAAGGAAGCCGTGCTCTACGCGGTCAGCCATGCCGGGCACCTCGGCGTCCTCGACGCCATCCGCGCCGCGGCCGCCGAGGGGTCGACCCCGACGGAACGCATGCGGGCACTGGTGCGGGCCTTCACCTCGTGGCACGTCCAGTACCACACCTACTGCCGCGTCGCCCAGTACGAGATCGCGGCGCTCACCGCGGAGCACTACGCGGAGGTCGCCGAGATCCGGCGGGACACAGAACGGTTCGTGCGACAGGAGATCCAGGCCGGCGTCGACAGCGGGGACTTCGTCGTGCCCGCGGTCGCCACCGCGGCTCGGGCGATCCTGTCGATGGGCATCGACGTGGCCCGGTGGTACCAGCCGGGCCGCAACACCGACCCGGAACTCCTTGCCGCGCAGTACGCCGACCTGGCCGCGGCGATGCTCGGGGTGCGACCGGAGGCATGAGGACCGATCCCGGCCGGCGCCGGGACGGATCGCCGGACACGTCCTAGTGTTCTCGGCGTGACCCTCACCTTCTCCGCTCTCGTCGCCCGCGAAGCCGACGGGGCGATCACCCTGACCCCCGAAACCCTCGACGAGACCTCGCTGCCCGCCGGCGAGGTCCTGATCCGCGTGGACTTCTCGAGTGTGAACTTCAAGGACGCGCTCGCCGTCACCCCGCGCGGCGGCGTCGTCCGGGAGTACCCGATCGTGCCAGGCATCGACATCGCCGGCGAGGTCGTCGCCTCAGACTCCCCCGACTTCGCTCCGGGCGACCGGGTCGTCGCGCACGGCTACGACATCGGCACCGCCCGGCACGGCGGCTACGCCGAGTACGCCCGGGTTCCCGCGGACTGGGTGGTGAAGCTGTCGACGCTGACGCCGCGGGAGGCCGCGACGGTCGGGACCGCCGGGTTCACCGCCGCGATGAGCGTGCAGGCGCTGATGGACCGGGGACTGACGCCGGGCGACGGGCCGGTGCTGGTGACCGGCGCGTCGGGTGGCGTCGGCAGCGTCAGCGTCGACCTGCTCGCGGCGGCCGGATTCGAGGTGGTCGCGTCCACCGGGAAGCCGGAGGCCCACGAGTTGCTGACGTCACTCGGAGCGGCCCGGGTGATCGGCCGGCTGCCCGCGGATCCGGCCGCCAAACCGCGGGCCCTCGGAAAGGCGGAGTGGGCGGCGGCGGTGGACTGCGTCGGCGGGGCGACGCTGGCCGACGTGCTGAGCACGGTCAGGTACGGCGGAGCGGTCGCGGCCAGCGGCCTCACCGGCGGCGCCGCGCTGCACACCACCGTGATGCCGTTCATCCTGCGCGGCGTCGACCTGCTCGGCATCGACTCGGTGCAGCTGCCGATCGACCGGCGCCGCGCCCTGTGGGAGCGCATCGCGACCGACCTGCGGCCGCGGCACCTGGACGCGCTCACCCGGGAGGTTCCGGTTCGGGACGTCGCCGCGGTGCTCGACGTGATCCGCGCCGGCGGCCGGTCCGGCCGCACCGTCGTCCGCGTCGCGGACGGCTTCTGACGCCCACACACAACCAGTCCCCTGAGCGACCTCCCCCTGCCGAGTGAACGGAAGCGTTCACTCGGCAGGCGAGGAGCGCGTCAGCTGCCGAACGGCAGGGTCCCCGGCGGAATCTGGTAGCCGCTGCTGCCCGCGGCGACGGTCCCGACCGAGCCGAGGATCCAGTTGATCGCGGTGGTGAGCATGAGCGTCCTTTCGTCGTGACTGCGTCCGGCCCGAGAAGACCTGACCATCCGCCACGCTATTGACGACCGGCCGCGATGTCGACCGGGCGAAGGACGTTGGCAGCAACATGACAGGGTGGGGGCATGTGCGAGATCCCCGAAGCGGCCAGCGGTCCCGGGCAGGCGACCCGGGACGACGACCGGCACGCCGACGTTGAGGCGGTCACCCGGTTCCGCGCGGACCACGGACTGGACAGCATCATCGACGTCCACACCCACTTCATGCCCAAACGCGTGATGGACAAGGTGTGGGCGTACTTCGACTCCGCCGGTCCGCTGACCGGGGTGGTCTGGCCGATCCAGTACCGCCACGACGAGGACGTCCGGCTGGACCGGCTGCGGTCGTACGGGGTGCACGCGTTCACGTCGATGATCTACCCGCACCGGCCGGACATGGCCGCGTGGCTGAACCAGTGGGCCGTCGAGTTCGCCGCCCGCAACCCCGACTGCCTGCACACCAGCACCTTCTACCCCGAGCCGAGCGCCCCCGGCTACGTGGCCGACGCGCTCGCTGCAGGCACCCGGGTTTTCAAGTCGCACATCCAGGTCGGCGACTACGACCCGAACGATCCGCTGCTCGACGAGGTGTGGGGGCAGATCCAGGACGCCGGAGTACCGATCGTCATCCACTGCGGCTCCGGCCCGGCACCGGGACGGTTCACCGGGCCGGACCGGATCGAGACACTGATGGCCCGGTACCCGCGGCTGCCGCTGATCATCGCGCACATGGGGATGCCGGAGTACAACGCGTTCCTGGACCTGGCGGGCCGGTACGAGTCGGTGCTGCTCGACACCACGATGGCCTTCACCGACTTCATCGGCGACATGGCACCGTCCGACCCGGCCGATTCACGACGGCTGCGCGACCTCGGAGACCGGATCCTGTTCGGCAGCGACTTCCCGAACATCCCCTACCCGTACGTGCATGCGCTCGACGCCGTCGCTCGTCTCGACCTCGGGGAGGCGTGGCTGCGCGGCGTCTGCCACGACAACGCCGCCCGCGTCTTCGGTCTCTGACAGCAGGCCCGATCCCGAGTCAGAAGAGGGTCAGTTCCTTCGAGTCGGCGGCGGGCAGGTCGAACAGCGCGGGCTCGGGCTCGGCGACCCGGGCCGGCGCCCGCCGCACCTGGCGGGTCTTCTTCGCCGGCGACCCGGTGGTCGCGGCAGCGGCGGTCGCGGTGTGCACGGCGGCGGGGCGGGAAGGTGTGTGCGCCGCCTTGGCCGCGACCGCGCGAGCGGCCTCACCGGCCAGTCGGTCGGCTTCCTCGTTGTAGTGGTTGCCGACATGTCCGCGAACCCAGCGGAAGCGAACCGGACCGGACCGCTCCGCCAGCGCCTGGTCGATGTCCCGGATCAGGTCGACGTTCTTGACCGGGTCGCCGGAGGAGGTGCGCCACCCCTTCCGCTTCCACCCGGTCACCCACTCGGACGCGCACTTGATCGCGTACTGCGAGTCGGATTCGATCAGCATCGGCTCGTCACCGGGATGCGCCAGGATGGCCTCGAGCAGCGCCCGCAACTCGGCGATCTGGTTGGTGCCCGACCGTTCGCCACCCGACCGGCTGGGGCCGTGATGATTCACCCAGGCCCAGCCGATCGCGCCGCCCGGATTCCGCAGGCAGGAGCCGTCCGTACTGACGATGATCACGGTTGCACACTCTACGGTGAACGACCGACAAACGGGGCGGAGGTGGCCAATCTCCCACCCTCCGCCCGCGACCGCGACACCTACTCGCCGATGAACCGCGGCGGACGCTTCTCCAGCATCGCCGCCACCGCCTCCTGATGGTCGCGGGTGCTGTGGGCCAACGCCTGCATCGCCGCCGACAGTTCGAGCAGCGACTCGAGGCTCTGGTGCTGGCCCTCGCGAAGCAGCTTCTTGGTCATCCGCAGCGCCTGCGGCGGGTTCGCCGCCACCCGGGCCGCCAGCGCGTGCGCGGTCGGAAGCAGGTCGTCGGGGTCGACGACGCGCGACACCAGGCCCCAGTCGAGTGCGGTCTCCGCGTCGATCGCGTCGCCGGTGAACGCCATCTCCGCGGCCCGTGCCAGCCCGACCGCGCGCGGCAGCAGCCATGCGCCGCCGTCGCCGGGGATGATGCCGAGCTTGACGAAACTCTCCGCGAATTTCGCCGCGGTGGACGCGACCCGCATGTCGCACATGAGTGCCAGATCGCAGCCCGCACCGACCGCCGGGCCGCCGACGGCCGCGATCACCGGAACCTCGCAGTGGTACAACGCCTTCGGGATGCGCTGGATGCCCTGCCGGTAGCCGTCCCGCAGTTCGGCCGGCGCCCCGCCGAACATGCCGGCCTTGTCCCGCATGTGCTTGACGTTGCCGCCGGAGGAGAACGCGGGACCGTTCGCCGCGAGCACCACCACCCGCACGGCGCGGTCGGCGTTGACGGCGGCGATGGCCTCCTCGAATGCCGCCACCATGTCCGGCTCGGAGATGACGTTGCGGGTTTCCGGCCGGTTCAGTGTCCAGGTGACGATGTCGCCGTCCCGCCGGATCTCGATCGCGTCGCTCATGCGCCCAACCCTAGGCACCTCCGGTGCTCGTGCGCGTTCTGCGGGTCCCGGGACCCCGGATCCACGCACGAGCGGCTACGCCGCCTGCACGAGGTAACCGTGGGCCTCGGCGACACCGGCGGAGAGCACGGCACCGTCGTGGGTGGTCAGGCCCGCCGCGAGTGCCGGGTCCGCGGCGGTCGCCCGGCGCCAACCCTGATCGGCCAGCGCCACCACGTACGGCAGGGTGGCGTTCGTCAGCGCGAACGTCGACGTCCGGGGCACCGCGCCGGGCATGTTGGCGACGCAGTAGAACACCGAGTCGTGCACCCGGAACGTGGGGGCGTCGTGCGTGGTCGGGTGGGTGTCCTCGAAGCAGCCGCCCTGGTCGACTGCGATGTCCACCAGGACCGAACCCCGGCGCATCCGTGACACCAACTCGTTCGACACCAGCTTCGGGGCGCGCGCACCGGGGATCAGCACCGCACCGATCACCAGGTCGGCACCGAGGACCGCGCGTTCGAGTTCGTAGCCGTTTGACGCGACGGTACGCACCCGGCCCCGGTAGCCGTCGTCGATCTCCCGCAGCCGGGCCGGGTTGACGTCGAGCACGGTGACGTCGGCTCGCATCCCGACCGCGATCGCGGTCGCGTTCCGCCCGGCGACGCCGCCGCCGAGCACGACCACATCGGCCGGCCGCACGCCGGGGACCCCGCCCATCAGGACGCCCCGACCATCGGCGTGGGCCATCAGGTGGTAGGCGCCGACCTGCGGGGCGAGCCGGCCGGCGACCTCACTCATCGGCGCCAGCAGCGGCAGCGATCCGTCCGGGGTCCGGACCGTCTCGTAGGCGATCGTGGTCGTCCGCGCGGCGAGCAGCGCGTCGGTGCACTCCCGGGACGCCGCCAGGTGCAGGTAGGCGAACAGCACCTGCCCCGCCCGCAGCCGCGAATACTCCTCGGCGATAGGTTCTTTCACCTTCAGCAGCAGGTCTGCATCGGCCCAGACGTCGGCGGCGGTGGGCACCACCTGGGCGCCCGCGACGCGGTAGTCGTCGTCGGGCAGCGACGAGCCGGCACCGGCGCCGGACTCGACGAGCACCCGATGCCCGCGACCGACCAGTTCGTGGACCCCGGCAGGTGTGATGGCGACTCGGTACTCATGGTTCTTGAGCTCGCGTGGAATTCCGATCCTCATGGCGATCACCTCGAGTTCGGTGGGGCAGGGCGACGCGATCGGCGTCACTTCCAGTATGGATTTTCTTCCGCGCCCACGCCGGAACGCCGGAGAAATCCCCTGCACACCCGCTTGACATTAGGTTAGGCGTACCTAATACACTCGCGGCGGGCAGGGTGCCCGACACGTGAGGAGTCAGCGTCATGATCGACGGTCTCATCGAAGAGGCATTCGCACGCGGTGCGGTCCGGGCGGTGACGCCGGCCCCGGCGGGCGGCGACGAGTACCTGCTGGATCGGGCGGACGACGCGGGCCGCAGCGAGACGGCCGTCGCGGTGCGGGTCCGTGCCGACGGGCGATTCGCCCTGGCGATGCACGACGGCGAGACCCTCACCATCGGACAGGTGGCGACGCTGTGCGGGCTGACCGGCCGGCCGGCGGGCCGGACCGCTTCGCTCGTGCACAGGCGCGCTCGATAGCATCCCGCCCCCGAAGTCACCCTGCGAGCCCGGGCGACTTCGGAGGCGGCGACCCCTGGAAGCTACGGAAGCAGTTGATCCAGGAGGGGATTCGTGAAGATCCGGTGCGGGTCGTACTCGTTGAACGCCGCGCGCGCGGAATCCCAGTTGTCCCCGGACGGCACCCCGGCACGATAGGTCTGCGGGATGACCGTGCCGATGGTCTCGGCGTCGACGAACGCGGCCTTGTCGGTGAAGGCCCAGCCCTTGGCCCACTCGGGGCGGAACGTGGCGTAGTCACCGCTGTAGTTCTCGCGCATGAAGCGCTCCATCTCCCGGAAGTACGCGGCCATGCCCGGGGTGCCCGGGACGCCGACCACATTCATCCAGATCGCGGTGTCCCACTCCGGATGGTCCGGACGCGGACGCAAGGCCGAGATCGTCGGCGGGCCGGCGGTTTCCACCGTCACCTCGGACTGATCGTCGAGGCCGCACAGCCGCACCTCGAACGGGCCGTTGATCGGGTACTTCCCCTTCGCCTTGAGCTCCTGCTGCCGCTTGTTGTGCCAGGTGACGAACTCGTTGATGACCCGGGCGATGTTGGAGCGCTTGGTGATCACCACGCCGCCACCGGCCGTCATCCGCAATGTCGTGGCCCGCAGGTAGAACTGAACATCCTTGGACCAGCCCCACAGGTCGGCGCCGTTGGTGGTGGCCAGACCGGCCTTGAAGGTGGCCAGTTGGGTCTGACCGAACAGCGGGGTCAGCGCACCGGCGCCGTTGACGATCTGTCCGAGCAGATCCGTGACCGGCTTCGGCAGCGAGTCGGAGTACGGATAGTTGTAGGGCCCGGTCACCTCCCGTGACTTCGACGGCTTGGTGGGGGTCGGGGTCCACACCTTGAGGTACGGGGTGTCGGTGAACGGGAACCAGATCGCCTCCACCCGGCCCGACTTCGCCACGAAGCTCTCGAAGGTCCGGCCCGCGGATCCGGCGGGCGCGAACAGCTCACGCCACGGAATGTCCGTGGACGACTCGCACCGCAGCCGGTAGTTCGGTCCGGCCTGCAGGGTCACCTCGGTGACGAAGGTGCGGCCGAGGTGGGTGAGCAGCGGCCGGATGCCCGAATCCGCCCGGGTGAACTCGCGCAGCACGTACTCGCCGCGCCCGGTGTCCCACACCACCGCGGTCAGCTTCGTGATGAGGTTGCTGATCGATCCGAACGAGGCGCCGGGGAGCGCCGTCTCCCCGTCCGCGGGCAGGGTGGCCCCGTGCGCGTCGATCGCGAGGATGCCCGCGATCGACAGCTCGCCGATGGCCGGCGAGTTCGCCCAGCCCAGACCGTGCTTCTCCAGCTCGGTCAGCACGGCCATGAGCATCGCCCCGCCGCCGGCGGTGACCGTCGAGCGCCCCGGCTCAGCGGACGTGTTGACCACGACGTGGTTGAGGTGGCTCAGGGTGTCGACCAGAACAACCTTGTCGACGTTCTGCCCCGGCACCAGGGTCAGCGGGCTCCACCCGTGCATGGTGCCGCGCGGACGCAGCCGGTAGCCGTTGGCGTGCGCCCAGTTGGCCACCCGCACGACGTCCTCCGCGGTCGAGGGGGCACAGGTCCACACCTGGTCGAAGACGATCTCCTTCACCCAGTTCTCGTAGCCCTGCTGCGAGAGGGGGATGCCCTCCGGGAAGGCGGGCAGCGGCGGGAGCGTGACCCGGGCATCGCTCGACGAGAGCGCGTACGCAGGTGTCCAGCCGAGGGTTGTCAACGCGGCGGCCCCCGCCGCCGCGGCGGCGAGGAAACCCCGCCGGGAGAGTTCCTGAGCAGTCATGCGGGACAACTTAGAACACATTCGAGGCCGGTGGCATCGAAATTGGTCCGATCCGATCGGCCGCCTCGACGACCGCGCGGAAGGCCGCCCGTGCGTGGTGTACTGGACCGCATTGGTGGAGCCCGAACCGCGCATTCCGAACCGAAAGATGCCAGGGACCCGATGACCGACGTGGACCTCGACACCGAACCCGCCCGGTACCCGCCGCCGGCCCCGCGCCGCGGGTGGCCCGTCCTCGCCGTCCTGGTGCTCGCCGTGCTCGTCTTCCTCGTGGGCGGGGCGGGCGGCGCCTACCAGGGCAAGCTGACCGAGGTCCAGAAGAACGACAACGCCGCGTTCCTGCCGGAGTCCGCCGAGTCCACCATCGCCGCGAACCAGGCGGCGGCCTTCGTCACCGTGCAGACCATCCCCGGGTTCGTGGTCTACCACCGGGACGGACCACTCACCCCGGAGGACCGGGCCTCGATCGCGCGCGCCGGCGAGGCGGTCGCCGGGGTGGACGGCGTCGACGCGGCCGGGATGACCCCGACCCAGTATTCGGCCGACGGCACCACCGCCGCCCAGTACGTCCCGCTGGTCGCCAAGAAGGACGGCACCGATGTCACCGGCGACCAACTCGCGGCCACCGAACAGGAGGTCATGGACGCCGCGAAGGCCGCGGCGACCGCCGAACTCGAGGTGCTGCCCGCCGGTCCCGGCGGACTGCTCGTGGCATTCATCGACGCGTTCGAGGGGCTCGACAGCACACTGCTGTTCGCGGCGGTGCTGGTGGTGATCGCGATCCTGCTCGTCGTCTACCGGTCCCCGGTGCTGTGGTTCTTCCCCCTGGTCTCGGCCGGCCTCGCGCTGGGGCTGTCATCGATGCTGATCTATCTCCTCGCGAAGGCGGAGGTACTGACGCTCACCGGACAGAGTCAGGGCATCCTGATGGTCCTCGTGCTGGGCGCAGGCACCGACTACGCGCTGCTGCTGATCTCCCGCTACCGGGAGGAACTGCACCACTTCCCGAATCGGTTCGACGCGATGATCCGGGCCTGGCGCGAATCCGCCCCGGCGATCACCGCGTCCGCCCTCACCGTGGTTCTCGGTCTGCTGTGTCTGGGCTTCTCCGAACTGAACTCGAACAAGGGCCTCGGGCCGGTCGCGGCGATCGGCATCGGCTGCACCTACGTGGTCATGATGACGTTCCTGCCGGTGTTCCTGGCCCTGGTCGGCCGCTGGGTGTTCTGGCCACGGATTCCGCACGTCGACCACGCCGCCGACCTCGCCACCCACGGCTGGTGGGGACGGATCGCCGCCGCGGTCGGGCGGCGCGACCGCCCGGCCTGGGTCGGCGCCACCGCCCTGCTCGTCGTCCTGTTCGCCGTCGGGATCGGCAGCCTGCACACCAGCGGCCTGACCTCCGCCGAGAACTTCACCAACACCCCCGACGCCGTCACCGGGCAGCAGATCTACGACACCCACTTCGATCCCGGAACCGGAGCGCCCGCGGTGATCGTCACCAACGCGGATCAGGTGGACGCGGTCATGGCCGCGGCGGCCGCCACCCCCGGCGTCTCGACCGCGCCGGGATCGGTGTGCCTGCAGATCGACTACGCCAAGCTGGCAGAGCTCGCCAAACTCGGCGCCGGCGCCGGTTCCGCACCCCAGGCCGGCTGTCCCCCACCGATTCTGACCGTCCAGCCGATCGACGGGCGCACCGTGGTGAACGCGACGCTAGCGGACTCCTACGACTCACCGGAGGCGCTCGCGACCGTGGACCGGCTGCGGGACGCCGTGCACGCGATGCCGGGCGCCGACGCCCTGGTCGGCGGCAGCACCGCCGCCACCGCGGACGTGCAGGCCGCCTCGGTGCGGGACCGCAACGTGATCATCCCGATCGTCCTGGCGGTCATCTTCGTGGTTCTGGCCCTACTGCTTCGCGCCCTGCTGGCACCGGTGATTCTCATTGCGACCGTGGTGCTCTCGTTCGCGGCGACGCTCGGCGTGTGCGGATTCTTCTTCACGCACGTCTTCCACTTCGCCGGAGCCGACCCCTCGTTCCCGCTGTTCGCGTTCGTGTTCCTGGTCGCGCTGGGCATCGACTACAACATCTTCCTGATGACGCGGGTGCGCGAGGAGGCCCAACGTCACGGCACCCGGGCCGGGGTCCTGCGCGGCCTGGCCGTCACCGGCGGGGTCATCACGTCGGCCGGCATCGTGCTCGCCGCGACCTTCGCGGTGCTCGGGGTGCTGCCGCTGGTGTTCCTCGCCGAGGTCGGGTTCGCGGTCGCGTTCGGTGTCCTCCTCGACACCATCGTCGTCCGCAGCGTGCTGGTGCCCGCGCTCTCCCACGACATCGGCCGGACGATCTGGTGGCCCTCCGCATTGTCCCGCGGCGAAGGCTGACCTGGCGCCGCTCTCGAGGCACGCCGCGCGTGCCCGAGTCCACGCACCGCCGGCGCCGACTCACGGAGACTTCACCTGTTGCGGCCGTGGGCAATTGCGTTCGTCGACTCGCGGGCCCCCGGCGAATGCCGGGGGCCCGCGATCGAAGCGCCGGCAGTCAGTTGGCGGAGCCGAGCGCCGTGGAACCGAGTGCTCCGAGCCCCGACGTCGAACCCATGAAGTCGATATTGCTCGGCAGGTTGACGTTCACGTCCGGCCCCATGGTCGGCCACCCCACGTTCTCCCCCAGTCCCGCGACGTCGAAGGTCACCCCGCCGCCCTCGACGATGGAGGGAATCGTGAACAGCGGAACGCGATACGTGACGGAGAGAGAAATCCCGTCGGTCGACCACCCGGCCGCGGGCGCCCTCCACGTGAGGGTCCCAGCGCCCACCTCCGGCGTGACGGGTTCGTTCCGGACCACGCCGGCGGCATCGTAGTACCCGAACGTGGCGCTGCCCGGAACGTACTCGAATCCGGCCGGAGCGTGCTCGGTAATCCTGGTGACGAGCCGCTCTTCCCCCGACTTGACCCGGAAACTGGTCACGAACGTGACCTCACCGCCGATACTGACCTGCGCGGCGCCGCCGCCCAGGCCGTAGGGCTCGCCCACGGCATATCTGCTGACGTCGATGTTCTCCACCGACTTCGTCACCGCCCCGCCTTGCTGGGGAGCGATGTAGATGGCTGACGAGGTGCCGGCCCCTGCCACCACACCGACACCGACCGCCAGCGCCGTCGCCGCCACCGACGCCGCCACCCGACCCACAACCGAACGAATCATCTCCACCCCTCACGGTTCACGACGGGGCGAGGTTCGCTCCGACCGCACGGGATCCTAGAGTCACCAGCGCTCACCCACGGAGGATTCAGATTCATTGCGGCCAGGCATCATTGCGGTCAACGCTAGCCAGGTCCACCCGGACTCTCCGCCCGGCTCACGATCGAATCGGCGATCGTCAGTTGCCGAAGGATCCGGTCGATCAACCCCCGACACACTTCTCGTACTCCGTGCGAAATCGTGTGCGCTGGGGCACACTCGATCACGGTGACCACCACCTGTCGGGGAACCTTCCACACGAAAAGGAGTGTCATGCCGCCGCGTTCACGTATCGCCCGGGTCCGACGTCTCGCCCTCACCGCGCTCGTCTCCACTGCCGCCACCGCCGCAGTCGTCTCCGCCGTCGCCCCGGCCACCGCGCAGGCCGACATCACCCCCACCACCCTGATCAACGGCGTCCTGTCCACCGTCGGCGGCTGCCAGAGTCCGGTCCGCGACACGATCGTCGGCTGCACCCGGATGGAGACCCTGACGACCCAGTTCCCCGTCGTCCTCGACCTGAACCAGTTGGGCACGAACATTGTCGTGCTCGGAGCGGGTCTGTACCCGGACGGGACGATGCGCCCGGTGCTCGTCTCCCGGTTGCAGGCGGCGCTCCAGGTCGCCAGGCGGTACCCGCTCTCGCCGATCGTCGTCAGCGGCGGCGTACCGCAGTCCGGCGTCACCGAGGCCGGCGCGATGCGGGCGTGGCTGATAGCGAACGGTATTCCCTGGTTCCGGATCACCGAGGAGAACACCTCGCGATCGACGGTCGAGAACGCCCGCAACACCAACGGCATCCTCGCCCAGCGAGGTGCCACGAGCGCAGTTGTCGTCACCTCTCCCGACCACCTCCAGCGGGCGATGGTGGACTTCCGCACGGCCGTCGCGGGCCGGATCCCCATCGCGGGGGTCGTGGCACCGTTCTGACCCGGTCCGGTCTCGATTCGATCAATCACCCGCGCCGCCGTGATCCCGGTGGGAGCCTGGAACGATGATTGCCAACGCGTGCGGTGGTCGCTGATGGCCCGGCCGGTCCAGGTGGTCGTGTTGGGCGCCGGATCGTGGGGGACGACGGTGGCGTCGCTGGCCACGCGCAACACCCCGACCCTGGTGTGGGCCAGGGAACCCGACGTCGCCGACGAGATCAACCGCGCGCACCGCAACACCCGCTACCTCGGCGACCGGCCACTGCCGAAGGGCCTGCGGGCCACCGCCGACATCGTCGAGGCCGCGCACGAGGCCGACGTCCTCGTCGTGGGCGTGCCCTCGCACGCGGTCCGGGCCACGCTGAGCGAGATCACCAACGACCTGCGGGCCTGGGTGCCGGTGCTCTCACTGGCGAAAGGCCTCGAGCCCGGGACACGGAAGCGGCCCACCGAGGTGATCGCCGAATGCCTGCCCGGTCATCCGGTCGGGCTGATGGCCGGACCGAACCTCGCCAAGGAGATCCTCGACGGCAAGGCCGCGGCCACGGTCGTCGCGATGCAGGACGAACGCGTGGCCGAGGCGCTGCAGCCGCTGTTCGCGTCCCCGGTGTTCCGCGTGTACCGCAACACCGACGTCCTCGGTTGCGAACTCGGCGGCATCCTCAAGAACATCGTCGCGATCGCGGCGGGCATGGCCGACGGGCTCGGTGTCGGCGACAACACCCGCGCCATGGTGCTCGCCCGGGGACTCGCGGAGATGATCCGGCTCGGCGAGGCCATGGGCGCCCACCCGCGCACCTTTGCGGGCCTGACCGGGGTGGGCGACCTGATAGCCACCTGCATCAGTCCGTCCTCGCGCAACCGGCGGGTCGGCGAGTACCTTGCCAAGGGACTGACGACCGAACAAGCCGTCGCCGAACTCGGACAGGTCGCCGAAGGAGTGAAGACCGCGCCGACGGTGATGGAACTGGCCCGCGACCACGATGTGGAGATGCCGATCGCGGCCGAGGTCGAGGCCGTCATCGCCGGACGCCGGACCCCCGAGGAGGCGTACCGCGGGCTGCGGCAGGTCGCCGCCGGGGACGAGGACGACCTGGCCTGATCGGCGAAGGGCCGTCGGCAACAATCGATCCCGGAGGCCCTTCGTCGAGGCTTCGTGCAGCGTCGTCGTCTGGCTACAGGTTGCCCTGCGGGTAGCCCTTGCCGCCGCTGCTGCCGAACGGGTCGAACAGCGATCCGAGACCGAACGGGTCCGGATCTGCCACTATGGTGACCTTGCCCATGTCCGGCCACCCCACACTGCCCTCGTGTCCGGCGACGTCGAAGGTCACTCCGGTACCGAGCACGGTGCCCGTCGGTATCTTCTGCGGAGCACGGTAGAGCCCCCACACACCAGCCTTCGTCGATTCAAAACAATTGTGGCCATTCATAATTGCGTTCAACGCAAACGAGGGTCGCCCGAAGCACTCGGGCGACCCACGGTTGGATCAGCAGCCGTCAGCTACCGAAGGCGTTTCGCGAAGAAACGAAGGGGTCGACAACGCTCGGCACGCCGATGTCCACCGGCAGTCCCATGCTCGGCGACCCCAGATCTTCCCCGAGACCGGCCACGTCGAAGGTGACCCCACCTCCGTCCACCTGGGAGGGGATCGTGAGTAGCGGGGCGCGATACGTGACATACAGAATGCGAGGTCATGACGGGGCATGGTCCCCCGGCCGCACCGAATCCCGGAGTCACCGGCGCCAACCCACCGGAGATTTCAAAACTATTGCTGCCGTGCATCATTGAGTTCAACACAAACGAGGGCCGCCCGGAATTCCCGGGCGGCCCACGATCGGATCGGCAGCCGTCAACTGGCGGAGCTGCCGAGCATCGCGGAACCGAGTCCGCCGATCTGCGAGGACGAACCCGAGGGGTCGACACTCTCCGGCAAGTAGACCTGCACCGACGGACCCAGGTTCGGCCAGCCCAGATTCTCCCCCAGCCCGGCCACGTCGAAGGTGACCCCTCCGCCGTTCACCCAGGAGGGAATCACGAACTGCGGGGCGCGATACCTGACACTGATATTGACGTTGCCGAGCGACCATCCGGCACCGGGCGCCCTCCACGTGATGCCGTCCGCACCCACCTCGGGCGTGACGGTTTCGCTGTAGTCCACGCCGGCGGCATCCGCAGCCGTGAGTGTGGCGCTCCCCGGGACGTACTCGAACCCGTCCGGGCCGTGCTCGGTGATCCTTGTGACCAGCCGCTCATCCGGCTCGCCGACCAGCCGGAATGAGGTCGTGAAGACGATCTCGTCTCCGGCACGAACCATTGTGCCCTTCGCGATCGTGCCGGTGGGCTTCCCCCACGCGTACCTCTCGACGAGAATATTCTCCACCGTCTCATGCTGGAGTGATACGCCCATATCGAATATTCCTGAAGCCGACGCGGTGCCGGCACCGGCCACGACACCCACGCCGACCGCCAGCGCCGTCGCCGCGACCGACGCCACCACCCGACCCACAACCGAACGAATCATCTCCACCCCTCACGGCTCACGACAGGGCGCGCTCCGCCCCGATCGCATCGGATCCTATGGTCATCCACACCAATCCGACTGACGTATCAAAACAATTGCGGCCGTTGATAATTGCGTTCAACACGAACGAGGGCCGCCCGGGTTTCCCGGGCGGCCCTCGCGTTGCGGAACCGGAGCTAGCTGCCGTTGCCGATCACGCCGCCGAGGAGGCCGGTGACGAAGGCTGCGGGGTCCTCGCCATCGGACGAGCCGAGGCCCAGTTCGGCGGAGCCGACGGCCTCACCGAGGTTGGGGTTACGCACGGTGACCCACACGCCCATCGGATCGAACTTCTGGGTGCTCGCGAAGGTCAGCACGTCGAAGGACGCACCGCTGTCGAGGGCGGTCCCGGGCGTGGCGTCCGCCGGCACCTCGTAGGTCACCTCGAGGGTGATGCTCGCGCCCGCGGAGGAGGCGATCCAGCCGAGCGGCAGGTTCGCGGCGGTGACGCGGTTCTCGTCGTCGGCCACCGTGGGGGTGACCGACGACGTCTGCGTACCGCCGACGAGGTACCACGCGGTGAGCTTCGCGCTGCCGTCGACGTACTTGAACCCGGCCGGGTGGATATCGGAGATCTTGGTGATCCCGCGGTCCAGGCCGCTCGGCACCGAGACCGTGGTCCGGTAGGTGACCTGCCCACCGGGGACGACGGTGCCGTCGCCGACGACGGACTTGGTGATGCGCAGGTTGCTGGTCTCGGCGGTCGCCGAGGTCGGCTTCTGCTCGACGGGGGCAGCCGCGCCCTCGCTGGAGCTGCCCAGATCGGACGAGCCGACGGCAGCAGCGGGACCTGCACCGACAGCGAGGCCGCCGGCGATCAGGGCGGTCGCGGCCAGGGCGGACGCGGTGCGGCGAAGGGAAGTACGGGACATGCAGATCCTCCAGTAGATGTCACTCGGATACGCGACCAGTTGCCGTCCGTTCGGCCATTCGCCCGTCACGCGCACCCTTTATAGGTCAAGCGTCCAACTCGAGGTCCGTTTTCGGGGAAATCATTCCGATGATCGGCCCGCGCGCGGGTTGCACGAAACGCTTCGCATACCTAAGGTGGGGCGCTATGACGCGCATTCTCGTAGTTCGCCGCCGTAGCGGGGTCTGAATCGGACCGACCCCTCGCTGCGGGTCGTTGAGCTACGCGTTGGTCCTCCCTTTCCATTCAGGAAGACCACCCCCATGAATGCCACCGCGAACACCACCCACCCCATCGCCGACCCGTTCTCGGCACGATTCGGGATGCCGCTGCCCCGGGAGATGCGCGCGGACTGCGCGGGCATGAGCTGGCGCACCTTCCTCGCCACCTACTCGCCGTCGAACGGTCCGATCCGCTTCGGTAGTTGGTCGGTGACCCCGCTCGGTGCCGGGACCAGCGAATTCAAGGCCACCCTCGGCATCGGTGACACCATCGCACAGGCTTCCACGATCGCGTCCGGCCCGGTGTCCGCGCTGACCACGATGCTCTACGACGCCGGCTTCCAGATGGAGATCCTCTCCTTCCATCAGTTGCACATCGCGGCCGACCGGATCGCGACCGTCCTGCTGTGTGAGCACGACGGTCACCGGCACTGGGCGATCGGGTTCGGCGCCGACCCGACGGAGTCGTCGATCGAGGCGATGATCGCGGGCGCGAACCTGCTGCACGGCTGACGGCGACGCGCCGCGCATCGCTCCTCCTGCGCCTCGACTCCCCCGCTCCTACAGTGAAACCTGCACCCTCCGACCCACCCGTGTAGGCATTTCGGCAGGAGCACGCATGACCGCGACCACGCCCGGCGGCGTCCACACCGCCACCGCGCAGGACCTCCTCGCATCGCTGGGAGTCGACGTCGACCGGGGCCTGTCCGACACCGAGGTCAGCCGACGCCGCGCCGAGTACGGCGAGAACGTGCTGCAGGAGGAGGCCGGAGAGTCGGCGCTGCGCAAGATCATTCGGCTGCTCGCGGACAAGATGACCCTCGTCCTCGTGGTCGCGGCGGCGATCAGTGCACTCGTCTCCAAGGAGTGGGAGACGCCCGTCGTCATCCTCGCCGTGATCACCCTGAACACGGTGCTCAACTACGTGCAGGAGACCAGGGCGGAGGACAGCCTGCAGGCCCTGCGCGACATGTCCGTCTCGCAGTCGCGGGTCCGCCGCGACGGACGCGAACAACTCGTGCCCCGAACCGAGCTCGTCCCCGGGGACATCGTGCTGCTGGAGGCGGGGGACGCGGTCCCCGCAGACGGGCGCGTGGTCGACGCGGCCCGACTGCAGGTTGCCGAATCCGCGCTCACCGGCGAATCGCAGCCGGTCGACAAGACCGTCGACGCGCTCGACGATCCAGACCTGCCGATCGGCGACCGCACGAACACCCTGTTCATGAACACCGAGGTGACGCGCGGACGCGCGGCGATGGCGGTGACCGGGACCGGCATGAACACCCAGATCGGTGCGATCGCCACCCTGCTGGGCACCGCGGGCACCGACAAGACACCGTTGCAGCGGCGCATCGACCAGCTGGCGACGCTGCTCACCGGGATCGCGCTCGTGGTCGTCGTGATCGTCTTCGCGCTCGGCCTCGCGCGCGGCGAGTCGTGGTCGGATCTGCTGCTGACGGCGGTGTCGCTCGCCGTCGCCACCATCCCGGAGGGGTTGACGGCGGTCGTCGCATTCACCCTCGCGATGGGCGCCTCGCGGCTCGCGAAACGGGGCGCGATCGTCAAACAGTTGGCGGCCGTCGAAACCCTCGGCAGCACGACGCAAATCGCCACCGACAAGACCGGGACGCTCACCCTCAACGAGATGACCGTCCGGCGGCTGGAGGCAGCAGGGCAGAGTTTCCGCGTCACCGGCGAGGGCTATTCGACGGACGGCCACTTCCTCAGCGACGGCGAGCTCCCCTTCCCCGACCTGCGACGTGGCTTTCTCGCGATGGCGCTGTGCAACGACGCGTCGGTTCGGGACGCCGCACTGGTCGGTGATCCGACAGAGGGCGCGCTGGTGGTGCTCGCCGAGAAGGGTGGCATCGACGTCCAGGGGGCGCGCAAGAGCCACCCGCGACTGGCGGAGGTCCCGTTCGACTCCGAGTACAAGTTCATGGCGACATTTCATGCCACGCGGACACCGGAAGGGGTCGACCGGATCCGCTGTTACGCCAAGGGCGCCGCGGGTGTGCTGCTGACTCGCGCGACCCGCCTGCGTGAGGGTGACACCGACCGCCTCATCACCGAAGCGGACCGCACCACGATCCTCACGGCGGTCGACGATCTCGCGCGGGACGGCCTGCGCACCCTCATGATCGCGGGCCGCACCCTCGACGCCCTGCCCGAGGATGCGCAGGCACTGCAGGACGCCGTCGACGACCTCACCGTCTACGCCGTCGTCGGCATCGTCGACCCGCCGCGACCGGAGGCGCGCGACGCCATCGAGATCGCGCACACCGCGGGCATCGAGGTCCACATGATCACCGGCGACCACCTGACGACGGCGTCGGCGATCGCAGGCGACCTCGGCATCGTCGGCGACGCCCTCTCCGGCGCCGACCTCGACCGGATCGACTCCGAGACATTGCGTTCCCGCGCAGGACATCTCGGTGTTCTTGCCCGAGTCGCCCCGGAACACAAGATCCGCTACGTCGAGGCGCTGCAGGCGGAGGGCCACATCGTCGCGATGACCGGCGACGGCGTCAACGACGCTCCCGCCCTCAAGCAGGCCGACATCGGAATCGCCATGGGCATCACGGGAACCGACGTGTCCAAGAGCGCGGCGAAGATGATCCTCACCGACGACAACTTCGCCACGATCGTCGCGGCGGTCCGCGAGGGACGCGGGATCTACGCGAACATCCTCAAGTTCGTGAAGTTCCAGCTCACGACGGCCTGGGGTTTCGTGCTGATCTTCCTCACCGCGGGCGTTTTCGGGATCGCAGGGGGCGCACCGTTCACCGCGCTGCAGATCCTGTGGGTCAACATCATCATGGACGGCCCGCCCGCCCTCGCCCTCGGTGTCGATCCGACCGACCCGGACATCATGAAGGAGAAGCCGCGCCCACCCGACGAGCGGCTCCTCACCCGCAACCGTCTGCTCCGGATCCTCACCCTCGGTGTCGCGATGGCCACCGGCACCATCCTCGTCCTCGTGTTCGCCGATGACGTCTTTCCCGAGAGTGCCGACAATCCGCTGTTCGCAACGACACTCGCGTTCACGACATTCGTCTTCTATCAGGTCTTCAACCTGCTCAACGTGCGCTCGGACAGGGGCAGCATCTTCTCGATGCAGACCTTCACGAACCACACCATCTGGGTCGCACTGGCAGGGGTCGTCGTCCTGCACGTCGCGGTCGTCAACGTCGCCTTCCTCCAGGACCTGTTCGACACCACGTCGTTGACGGGGAGCCAGTGGCTGTTCGCCATCGCGGTGGCATCGTCGATCGTCGTGATCGAGGAGATCCGCAAGGCCGTCGTGCGAGCGGTGTGGAAGTGACCGGAAGGGGAACCCGGACATGCTGACCAATCTGATCGTCACGTACCTGTCGCGCTATCGACGGTACGTCGCCGCGGTGGTGGTCCTGCAGTTCATCGCCACCGCCGCGATGCTGTACCTGCCGACGCTCAACGCCGACATCATCGACAACGGCGTCGCGAAGGGCGACACCGAGTACATCCTGCGCATCGGCGGCTGGATGCTCGTGGTCGCCTCCGTGCAGGTGCTCTGCATGGTGATCGCCCAGTTCTTCGGCGCCCGAGGCGCACTCGGCGTCGGCCGCGACCTCCGGCACGACCTGCTGCACCGCGTGAACACCTTCTCGGCCCGCGAGGTCGGCACGTTCGGCGCTCCCTCGCTGATCACCCGGTCCACGAACGACGTCCAGCAGATTCAGCTGCTGCTGGTGATGGGGGCGGCGATCCTGGTGATGGCACCGATCATGTGCATCGGTGGGATCGTCATGGGTCTCCACGTGGCACCCGGCCTGGCATGGATCCTGGTCGTGGCGGTCCCTGTCCTCGGAATCGTGATGGCCCTGATCATCCGGGTGATGATCCCCGGATTCCGGGCGATGCAGGCACGTCTGGACAACGTGAACCGAGTCATGCGCGAGCAGATCACGGGCATCCGGGTGGTGCGCGCGTTCGTCCGGGAACGCCACGAGATGCGCCGGTTCGCCGTCGCCAACGACTCCCTCGCCGACGCCAGCCTGAGCGTCGGTCGCATGATGGCGCTGATGTTCCCCGTCGTCATGCTCATCACGAACGTGACCATCGTCGCGATCATCTGGGTCGGTGGGCACAAGGTCGCCGACGGCAGCGTGGAGATCGGCGCACTCACCGCGATGATCAGCTATGTCATGCAGATCCTGATGTCGGTGATGATGGCGTCGTTCCTCGCGATGATGGCGCCGCGCGCGGCGGTGTGCGCGGAGCGGATCTCGGAGGTGCTCGACACGGAGTCGTCGGTGGTGCGCCCCGTCGCCCCGCTCGGGTTCGCCGGCAATCCCGGTGTCGTGGAGTTCCGGGGGGCGGAGTTCCGGTATCCAGGCGCCGACACTCCGGTGCTGCAGGACATGACCTTCCGTGTCGAGCCCGGCACCACGACGGCGATCGTCGGGTCGACCGGATCGGGCAAGACGACGCTGATCGGACTGGTGCCGCGCCTGATCGACGCCACCGCCGGTTCTGTTGCGGTCGGCGGCACCGACGTCCGCCGCCTCGACCCCGACGCCCTGCGTTCCGTGATCGGCCTGGTGCCCCAGCGGGCGTATCTGTTCTCGGGGACCGTCGCCTCCAATGTGCGGCACGGGAAACCGGACGCGACGGACGACGAGGTCTGGGAGGCGCTGCGCATCGCCCAGGCCGACGAATTCGTCCGGGCGATGCCCGAAGGGTTGGACACCCCGATCGCCCAGGGCGGCACCACCGTCTCGGGCGGTCAGCGTCAGCGCCTCGCGATCGCACGGGCTGTGGTCCGCCGGCCGGCGATCTACCTGTTCGACGACTCCTTCTCCGCACTCGACCTCTCCACCGACGCCCGCCTGAGATCGGCACTACGACCCGAGACGATGACGGCCGCGGTGATCATCGTCGCGCAACGTGTCTCGACGATCATGGACGCCGACCAGATCGTCGTCCTCGACCGCGGGCGCATCGTCGGCCTCGGGAGACACGACGATCTGATCACGGACTGTCCGACGTACGCCGAGATCGTCCAGTCCCAGCTCGCGATCGCGGAGCTGTCGTGACGGGCCCGCGGGGACCGATGACGGCGCCGGTCCGGAAGGCACGGTCGTTCGGACCGTCGATGAAACGCCTGGTGCACCTGCTGCTCACCTACCGCGGCTTCATGGTCACCGTCCTGCTGACCATCGTCGGGGCTGTCGTTCTCACCGCGATCGCCCCGCGGGTACTCGGCCACGCCACCGACCTCATCTTCGACGGCGTCATCGGACAGACCCTTCCGGCGGGCGTCACGAAGGACCAGGCGGTCGCGGGGCTCCGCACGCAGGGCCAGGACACGTACGCGGACATGGTGAGTTCGATGGACGTGATCCCCGGAGTCGGGGTCGACTTCACCGCCGTCGGGCGGGTCCTGCTGATCGTCCTCGCCCTGTACGTGGGGTCGGCACTGCTGTCGTGGATCGGCGCCTACCTCCTCAACATCGTCGTCGTCGGAACGATTCGGCGACTGCGCGCCGATGTGGAGGCGAAGCTGCACCGGCTCCCGCTGCGGTACTACGACACGATCCCCCGCGGAGACCTCCTCAGCCGGGTCACCAACGACCTCGACAACCTCTCGCAGAGCTTGCAGCAGACCATTTCCCAGCTGCTGAACTCGGTGCTCACCGTCATCGCGATCCTCGTGATGATGTTCTCGATCTCGCCGCTGCTGGCGCTCATCTCGCTGGTGACGATCCCGCTGGCCCTCGTCGCGACGATGCTGATCGCGCGCAGGTCCAAACCGCACTTCTCCGCGCAGTGGTCGTCGACCGGCAAGCTCAATGCACAGGTCGAGGAGGCCTTCACGGGACACGAACTCCTGCAGGCGTTCGGCCGCCAACGTGAGGTCGAGGACGAGTTCGACGAACGCAACGACAAGCTCTACCAGTCGAGTTGGCGGGCCCAGTTCATCTCGGGCCTGGTGCAGCCCGCGATCATGTTCCTCGGCAACCTGAACTACGTGGCGGTCGCCGTCGTCGGCGGACTGCAGGTCGCATCCGGCGCGCTCAGCCTCGGGTCGGTGCAGGCGTTCATCCAGTACTCGCGTCAGTTCACCCAGCCACTCGCGCAGATCGGCGCCATGTTCAACCTCCTGCAGAGCGGCGTTGCGTCCGCGGAACGGATCTTCGACATCCTCGACGCCGACGAGCAGACACCCGACCCGACGCATCCGATGACACCGCAGACCAACTGCGGGCGCATCGAATTCGAGGACGTCTCGTTCAGGTACGTACCCGAGAAGCCGCTCATCGAGAACCTCACGCTGGTGGCCGAACCCGGACACATGGTCGCCATCGTCGGACCGACCGGCGCGGGCAAGACGACCCTGGTGAACCTCATCATGCGGTTCTACGACGTCGACACCGGGACGATCCGCGTCGACGGCGTCGACTCGCAGGAGATGACCCGCGACGACCTCCGCGAGCGCACCGGCATGGTGTTGCAGGATTCGTGGCTGTTCGGCGGCACCATCTACGAGAACATCGCCTACGGTGACCCGTCCGCCACTCGCGAGGAGGTGATGGAGGCCGCGGAACTCAGCCACGTCGAGCATTTCGTGCGCACCCTGCCCGACGGGTACGACACCGTCCTCGACGACGAGGGTGGCGGAGTGAGCGCCGGTGAGCGACAGCTCATCACGATCGCCCGCGCGTTCCTCGCCAAGCCCGTCGTCCTCATCCTCGACGAGGCGACGAGCTCCGTGGACACCCGAACCGAACTGCTCATCCAGAAGGCGATGGCGAACCTGCGCACCGACCGGACGAGTTTCGTCATCGCGCACCGGCTTTCGACGATCCGCGACGCCGACGTCATCGTCGTCATGGAGGACGGCCACATCGTCGAGCAGGGCACCCACGACGAACTGCTCGCCGCCCGCGGCGCCTACCGCGACCTGTACGTCAGCCAGTTCACGGGGCCGATCGAGGAGGAGCCGGAGGCCGTACCTGTGCACGGCGGCTGAGCGGCGCTGGCACCGCGGACCGATCAGGATTCGAGAAGCGGGCGGCGCCGTCCCGACGTAGCGTGATTCTCATGAACACAACCAGTGAAGGTTCGGGATTCTCCTCCGACGAGAAGGCCGCGATGAAGCAGCGTGCCGACGAGTTGCGCTCGACGAAGGGCCTCAAGGGTGCCGCGAAGCAGGCCCGCGAGCTCGAGGCGTGCGTCGACGCGATCGACGCGCTCGCGGGGATCGACCGCGAGGTCGCGACGGCGTTCCATCGGATCGTCGCCGAGGAAGCTCCCGCACTGCGGCCGAAAACGTTCTACGGGTTCCCGGCCTATGCGGACGCCGACGACAAGGTGGTCATGTTCGTGCAGCCCAAGTCCAAGTTCGACACGCGGTATCCGACGGTCAACTTCGACGAGAAGGCCAACCTCGACGACGGCGACATGTGGCCGACGTCGTTCGCCGTCGTCGCCGTGACCGATGCTGTGGAGGAGAGGCTGCACGCGCTCGTGAAGCAGGCCATCTCGTAGTCATGGCACGGCGATCGCCCGGTTCCAGATGGAGATCCTCCGGTTCCACCAGCTGCACATCGCCGCGGATCGCACCGACGACCTTCCTGCTGTGCGAACACGACGGCCAGCGCCACTGGGCGATCGGCTTCGGCGCCGACCTGCTACACGGCTGACCCGCCTGTGCGTGACCTCACCCTGCTAGGGGTAGTGATCACGCACAGGGCCACGGGTCACGGGTCGACCTACTCCAGGTTGCCCTGCGGGTAGCCCTACCCGCTGCTGCTACCGAAGGTGAGGTCCGCCGACCCGGTGGATGTGGGGTCCGGCGGCGCCCCGACGACGACGTCCCAATCGAGACGCGGCCACCCCACACTGCCTTCGTGTCCGTCCACCTCGAACGTGATGCCGGTCGGGTAGCGGGTACCGTCCGGGACATTGTCCGGCACCCGGTACTTCGCGGTGAAGTTCACCGTCTGGGAATCGTAGTGGGACCCATTCTTGCTGGTGGAGTAGACGTGCCAGCCACCCTCAGGCGCTGTCACCGAGACCGTCCCGTCCCCGAGCTCGGGCACGACGTCCTGAACCGTCCGGACCAGGCCCGTGACGACTCCACTCCGAACCAGCTCGACCTTTGCGGTGCCCGGAACGTACTCGAGGCCGGCATACACGTGATCGGCAATGCGGGTGATCACCCGTTCCTCATGACGGTCCGCGGGGTCGTAGGCAGGTGGAGCCGCCATGATGAACGTGGTGCCGATCGTCAACTCCTGACCCGCATAGACGTGAGGCGACTCCGCATCATGAACACCCTGGGCGGTCGTGACCGTTCGGCTCGCCGCCCCCCTGGTGACCAGGAGGTTCTCGAAGCGGGAGTAGTGGGATGCCATCCCGGTGACACCTGCTGCACTCGCAGCCCCGGACCCGAACGCGACACCTCCGGCCACCATCGCCGAAGCCAGTACCACGGAGGCACACCGCCGCATCGTGGAAACAGACATACACAAACTCCATTCGAGAGGAAGGCTGTCGCGACGCCCCGGTTCGGCGATTCGTCGCCACCCCCGAATGCGCGCGGCGCCAGCGTACCCAGCGCCCACGAATCCCGGATGAGTTTGAAACATTCTGGTACAGAGCATTTTTGCGTTTCAAACAACCATGACTGCATGCGTGCCCGACAGCGGAGAACCGTGCCGCTCAGTGTGCCGATTCGCGAACAGCGTGTTCACAGCGACTGCCGGGAGTCGTGGAACGACGGCGCCGTGACCTCACGCAGTCGGGTCAGTTTGCGGTAGCTGATCAGCCATCGTCCGCCGAGGACGTTGCTGATCGCACGAGTGAGATTGTTCTTGAACATGATTCGGTGCGCGGCGCCGTTCGTCTGCGGCTGCTTCTCGTCGGGCAGCCACCCCCGTCTCGGATACGAGGACAGCGTCGTCGATCCTCTCGATAGCCGCCTCCGGAACTTCCACCTGCTTGACGCGGCGAGGCAGCGCGAATGCACGATCATTGCGCTGAGCGAGGCTTGGAACATCGCGAATCCCTCAGGGATGACACCGAACCCGTAGCCGAGGACCAGCACTGCGGGAGTCATCACCAGCTTCGGAAGCAGGATCGTGAAGAGACCGGTGGTGCCGTAGGCGAGGCCGGCGCCGAGCGTCGTCAGGTACACACCCCGTTCCCTGAGGACGTCGAGATCTACCAGCGGCTCACGCACCGCGCGCGGAGATGTACCAACCGACGAGCAACGCCAGGCCACCGACCAGGAATCCGAGCGTGGAACTGCTGGTTCAGCTCCAGGCCGGGCCGAAGCTGACCGCGACCAGGATCCAACGTCGCGAATCAGCGAGTAGCTCAGGAACAACACCGGTACAAGGAACCCTGCGATCGCACGCCCGACGATAAGGAGGAAGTAGTTCGGAGCCACCGCCGAGACCAACCATCCAACCGCGGAAGTTCCGCACTCGTCATCGCGCTTCCTGTGCTGGGCGCAGCGGCATGGTTCTCGAGCCGTGACCGACGCCGCGACAGGGAACGGGACCGCGCCTAGGTGTCGGCCCATCCGGCAGCCGAGACAGGCCGCTTGTCAGGGCATTTCGACGGTCTCGGCGCGGGCGATCTCGCCGATCGCGCGACGCAGGTAACCGTCCACCGGCGCCTGCGCGACGGCGAGCAGGTCCGCGATCACCAGCAGCGCGTGCCGCAGGACGACGTGCCAGCCGACGCGGACGGTGTCCTCGTCGTAGTCGGTGAGGCCGAGCGATCCGGTGAGCACGACCGCGAGCGCGCTGACGTCGAGGGTCGGCAACCACACCGCGGCGGCGCGGGCGCAGCGTTCGAGCACGTCCTGCACCGCCTCGCCCGTCAACCCGTCGGCGTGAGTGTCCTCGAGCAACTCCCGGACCATCGCCGAATGGACCGACCGCACCTGATCGGGATCCGCGGTGAGCAACCGGTCGACGGCGTCGGCGTACGCCTCGGCGTCACCGGCCGTCGCCGCGGCGGCAGCGTCGGACGTGCCGGTAGCGATGTCCTTCGCGGGACGCGGCCAGTCCGCAGGCCACTGCTGCACGGCGGTACTCCTCGGGTCGGGGCGCCGAGTCAGTCCAGCTCTGCGCGCATCAGGTAGACGTTGTAGTCGGACCACGTCGAGATCGTGAAGTACAGGTCCTCGGCGGTCGACCACGGATGAATGAACCCACCGTACAACTCGGGGTACGACTCGACGCCCACCATCCGCACGGGCTCCGACCAGGTGCCCTGAGGCGCGTCGGACTCACGCATGGTGATGCCCGTACGCAGCGTGTCGAGATAGCCGATGCGCCAGACGCCGCGGGCGTCGTCGTAGTCGACGGACAGTTCGCCGGCGGTGCCACGGATGATCGGGGTCGCCGCGTGCGGGCCCCCGACCGCGGTCCAGTTCCCGTTGCTCCAGTACTGGTAGGCGGACTTGTTCAGCACCTGGTCCTCGGGCACCCGGGCCAGGCCGACCTCACCGAGCCGGGTGTTGGGGGTGCCGAACATGTACACGTACCCGCCCTGCGGCACCATCGCCGCGACCTGGAACTGGGACACCCCGAAAATGTTGTCCCACCGGGCATACGGATCCTTGGTCCAGGTCTGGCCGCCGTCATCGGAGTACGCAATGCCGCCGTGGTTGGTGAACCAGGTGGCGGGGATGCTGTTCCAGGTGCGGATCGACATGTAGCTCATGTACTGGCGCGAGCCGATCGCGAAGCCGGACGTGGGGATCGTGGTGATCTCCACGTTGTCCTTCTTGCGGCTGCTGAGCACCTCCGCGGCGTGGCACCGGCTGTCCTGCACGAAGGTGTCGATGGTCAGGCCGTCGGACAACTCCCCGTCGGTGCTGAACCCGAGGACGTTGCTGCGCCAGTCCTCCCCCTGCCCGCCCGGCGGGTGGAAGCCGCGGCCGACGGTGTCCCCGAACGCGACGGCCACCTTTCCGGGTTCGCTCTCCCACATGATTCCGAGGTCGGTGCCGTTGACCTGCCAGCGCTTGTCGGTGCGGTTGGTGGAGCTCGCGCCGGTGACCTTCGCGACCATGCTGACGTTCCGCACCTGTGGGGCGGGGCGCTGCGGTGCCCGCGGCGCGGTCTCGGTCGGCGGGTGCACCTCCACCGGCGGTTCGGGCTGCGGGCCTTGATCGGGTCCGGGCACCGGGATCCCGAAGATGAACGGATTGAAGTCGAGGCCGATCTCCGGCAGCCCGATCGCACTCGACAGGCCGCCCGGCGGATCCGGGACGTCTGTCAGGTCCGGGCACGGGTTCTGGCACGGGTCCGCGGGCAGCGGCTCCGGATCGATCCGCACGGGGGCGGGCTCCGGTGCCGGGTAGGGCACCGGTTCGACCCACGGGTACGGGATCGGGATGTCGAGCTTCTTCGGGATCACCGACTCGTGCGTGACCGGCGGATCGGACGCGCACGGCCCCGTCCCGACCACCGGTTCCGCGCCCGCGACGGACCCGCCCCCGACCATTCCGCCCGCCGCGACCACCGCGAACACCGCCGCGATCACCGAAACCCGCTTCGACATCGGCACCTCCTCGGGTGTCAGGGTGCCCGATCCGGGCACCAACCGCCGAACAGGCATCGACGTACGCGTGTCGCCCGCCTAGTGTGTCGGGCTGGACCCGAAGCGAGGTGAACGTGACCGAACCCCTGCCCCACCCGGTCGGCCCGTATTCGTCGGGGCCGCCCGCGGACGCACTGTCCGTCCACGTGCCCGAGTTGGACCGGTTCGGTCCGGCGCAGCTGTGGCGGGCGCTGGTGGTCGGGGTCGTGCTGCTCGCCTGCGCCCTGTACGCGACCGTGACCAAGCCGTTCACCCGCCGCGGAATGGGGTGGGCAGATGCGGCGTCCGAGGGCGTGGTCAACGGGTTCGAGTTCCTCGGGCCGACCTTCGTCAAGCTCGGGCAGCTGATGGCTTCGTCGTCGGGGATGTTCCCGGCACCCCTGGCGAACGCGTGTCTACGCTGTCTCGACGACGTGCCGCCGGTGCCGGCGACCGTGGCCCGCTCGGTGATCGAGGCGGACCTCGGCCTCCCGGTCACCGAGTTGTTCGCGGAGTTCGACGACCGACCGCTGGCGGCCGCGTCGGTCGCCCAGGTGCACGCCTGCGTCCTGCCGGACGGCAGGGAGGCGGTGATCAAGGTGCAGCGCCCGGGCATCCACCATCGGATGCTGCTTGACCTGCGTACCGCGTACTGGGGTGCCCGGCAGCTCGAGCGGCTGCACGAGTTCTTCCGGATCGCGAACGCGACCGCGATCATCCGCGACCTGCACAACGCGACGATGACCGAGCTCAACAGTGCCGTCGAGGCGGACCGTCAGACCCGGTTCCGGGACGCGCTGTGGGCGTTCGGCGACAACAAATGGGTGACGGCGCCCGAGGTGTACTGGCCGTACTGCGGCCCGCACGTCATCTGCATGGAACGGATGCACGGGATTCCGTTCGACCGCATCGAGCCGACCACCGGCGGTGCCGGCACCGGATCGGCCGCCGGCGGCGACGACGCGGCCACCGGGCTCGACACGCGCCTCCTGATCCGTCGCGGGGTCAAGGCGTGGATCGAGGCGATCACGCTGCACGGCCCGTTCCACGGCGACGTTCATGCGGGCAACCTGTGGCTCCTCGACGACGGCCGGATCGCGTTGCTCGACTTCGGCATCGTCGGCGAGCTGCCGGAGACGTGGCGGGCGATCCTGCGGGACATGTTTCACGCCACCCTGCTCGACGGCGACTATTCACGGGTTGCCCGCGGGATCCGTTCTCTCGGCTACACCGCCGACGTCGATGCCACCGACGCGGAGATCGGTGCCCAGGTCGGGGCTGCTCTGGCGCCGGTCTTCTCGAACGACCTCGGTGAGCTGAAGCTGAGTTCGCTGATCGTGGCGCTGGTGAGCATCGGCAAGCAGTGGGGTGTCGCGAGCCCGGAGGAACTGGTCCTGTTCGGCAAGCAACTCGGCTATTTCGAGCGGTACGCGACGCGGATGGCGCCGGGGTGGGTGATGGGCAGCGACCTGTACCTGTTCCGCAACGTCTTCCCCGACGAGGTGGCGCGGCGCGCCGAGGAACTCGGGGTCACTCTCCCGGAGGACTGACGAACGGTCGGGGTCTGGGGTCACACTGGAGACCATGGCCGTCCGGGATCGGCTCCGTCAGTCGGCGTCCGCGGTGTGGGCGTACATTCGCCGCGCCCCGGGCACGTTCATCTGGCTGGCGATCCTGCTGGTGACGACGGTCGTCGCGCGGTACCTGCCCGAGCATGTGCTGCAGGAGGTGCTCGGCGACCGGTCCACGAACCTGCACCACCTGCGAGAGGACCCTCTGCGGGTTCTGGTGACCAGCGCCTTCTGGCTCGCGGGCGGCCCGTGGATCTCCTACCTGTTGCTCTACAACATCTTCCATGTGCCGGCCGAACGCTGGCTGGGGACGCTGCGCTGGGTGACGGTGTGCGTGATCGCGCACGTCGGCGCCACCTACCTCAGCGAGGGGGTCCTGTACTGGGCGATCCGGCACGGTGACGCGCCCGTCTCGGCCGTGAACACCCTCGACGTGGGTGTCAGCTACGCCCTTGCCGGTGTGGTGGGGGTGCTCACCTACCGGATCGCGACGCCGTGGCGGTATGCGTACGCCCTGGGGGTGGTGGTCTTCTTCGCGGTGCCGGTATTCGTGAATCAGACGTTCACCGATGTAGGGCACCTGACCGCGGCGCTGCTCGGGTTCGCCTGCTATCCACTCACCGTCACCCGGCCGGGAGTGTGGGATCCGGTGGCGGCCGCCCGCGCGATGGTTCGGCGTCCCCAGCCGGCGGGCTGAGTCCGTCTCAGCGCGCGGACAGTTCGGTCAGTGAGTACGGCGGCAGTACCGCCTCCCCGGTGACGTCCGCAGTGGTGCGGGTGAGGGTGTCGGACGGCGTGAAGGCCGGGTTGCTCAGTGGCGGCGCGGAGACGGTGTCCGCGGTCGCGGTCGCGAGCGGCGCGGGCAGCGCCACCGGCACCGGCCGGTCGCTCAGGTTCAGCAGGAACGCGCCCGGCCGCTCGCCGACGAACTCGGTGCCGACGACTGCCGGGGTCCGTGTGACGCCGGCCGGCGACGCGAGCACGGCGGTCGGTTCCGGGACGGACTCGGTCCGCAGGCCCCGTACCGGGCCGCCACCACGGGCCCGTTCGTGGATCGGGGTCAGCGCCTCGTGGATCGCGGTGCGGCCGAACTCGACGGAGTTGCCGGACCCGTCCGCGAGGACGGCGTGGATCTCCTCGTTGCCGTTCGCGGCCCGGTTCGCGGCCGCGGGCAGCCCGTCCAGGGCGGCATGCACGACGGACATCGTCACCCGCGGTTCCTGCATGCTCGCCAGCGCGAAGCCCGCGACGCCGAGGCCGACCGCCCAGGTCTGAGGGACGCCGTGCACCAGTTCCTGTGGGAATCCGGGGATCTCGCTGAGCGGAAGGTTGATCTGGTTGTACTCGGTGATCCACACGTCCATCTCGGCTGGCACCGCGGGCAGCACCCGGGTGGTGAAGGCTGCCCATGCGGCCAGTCCGCCGGCCGCGGTGGAGGCGACGTCCGCCTGGATGGGGTCCGGCACCCAGTACGGGTGGATCGCGACGGCGTCGGCGCCGCGGATGTTCGCGTACAGCCCGGCATTCCAGGTCTGCAACCGGTCGCCGAGGATCGCGGTGACCGCGGAGGAGTCGTCCGCACCCGACACCGCGATCTCGATGTCGGGGAACTCGCCCCGCAGCGCGGTGATCCACCCGTTCATCGCCCGCGCGTAGTCGGCGCCGGTGGGATAGACCTGCTTGTAGTACGGGCCGGGATCCCACAGTTCGTTGCCGAGTTCGACGAAGCGCACGGTCATCCCGAGCCGACGCGCCTCGTGCAGCATCGCGATCTGCTCGTCGACGGTGGAGGTGAGCACGTTGAGGTCGAAGATCGGGGTGGCCCCGGTCTGCGCCACGATGTCCGCCCAGTCGGTGAGCAGCAACGGCGCGCGCCCGGCGTTGCGGCCGGCGAACTGGCTGCCGTCCCGCTCGTCGAACAGCCCGGTGCGCCAGTCGATCCACTGGGAGGTCGTGCCGCCCTGGACGCGGATCAGGCCGGCGCCCACACCGGCGAGCGCCTGCCGGAACACCGGATCGTGCCACTGTGCGGCGTTCTCGGGGGAGATGATGCGGGCACCGTTGAGCCCGAAGAAGTCGGCGGGCAGTTCCCTGGTGGCGCCGGCGACGAGCGCGGCCGCCGGGGCCGGGCCTGCCGACTGCGCCGACGCCGCGGGGACGGACAACGCGCACGCCGTCACCGTGGCGAGCAGGGCCACCACACGCGAAATTGGTCGGCTGTCCAACATGGCGTGGATCCTGCCACGGACCGGTCGGTCCCGGCGGGCTATCGCCGCACCAACTCGATCGCGGCCGCCTCGATCTCGTGTTCCGAGAGCAGCACCAGCCGGGCCGCGTCGCCGAGCGGGACGAAGCTGTCGGCGCTGGCGACCCGGGCCATCGCCCCGGTGAACCCGCCGTCGACGAGTGCGGCCAGCACGCCCTCGGACACGCCGCCGGACGCGCGGGTCTCGTCCGCGACGAGCACCCGGCCCGTCGCCGCCGCCTCGCGCAGCAGGTCGCCCACCGGCAGCGGTGCCAGCCAACGCAGGTCCAGCACCCGGGCCCGGATCCCGCGGCGCTCGAGTCGCCGGGCCGCCCGCAGGCTCAGGTACAGGCCGTTGCCGAAGGTGACGACGGTCAGGTCGGCCCCGTCCCCGTAGGCGCGGGCCGCGCCGATCGGCACGTGCTCCCCCACCGCGGGATATCCGGCCAGCCACCCGTCGTCGCCGGGGTCGTGTAGGTCCCGGGTGTGGTAGCGGGCGATCGGTTCGAGGAGAACGCACACGGCGCCGGTGGTGCGCGCGGCGGCGACGCAGGTGTGCAGCATTGCCGCCGCGTCGTCGGGCCGGGCCGGGGAGGCGACCACGATTCCGGGCACGTCCCGCAGCACCGCAACCGCGTCGTCGTTGTGGAAGTGTCCGCCGAAGCCCTCCTGGTAGCCGTAGCCCGCCACCCGCACCACCATCGGGTTGCGGTACTGCCCCGCCGAGAAGAAGCCCAATGTCGCTGCCTCGCCACGGATCTGGTCCTCCGCATTGTGCAGGTACGCGAGGTACTGGATCTCCGGGATCGGCAGCAGGCCCGCGAGCCCGGCGCCGGCGGCGAGACCGAGGACGGCCTGCTCGTCGAGGAGGGTGTCGAACACCCGGGCGGCGCCGAACCGGTCGGCGAGACCCCGCGTCAACCCGTACACCCCACCCTTGCGGCCGACGTCCTCGCCGAACACGATCGCGCCGGGCTCGGCGGCCAGCACGTCGGCCAGTGCCCGGTTCAACGCGCGGGCGACGGTCAGCGGTTCCCGCGATCCCGTTGCCGTGTCGGCCGATTCACGCACGTGCCGCACGTGTCCGGCGACCACCGCGGGCGCCGGGGCGGAGAGCGGCGCCGTGACCTCCGCCCTGGTGCGCAGCGGCGCGGCGGAGGTCACGGCGTGCGCGGCGCCCTCCACCCGGTCCCCCACCCGCACGTACCGGTCGAGCACCTGCTCGGACGTCAGCGCGCCGGCGGCGACGAGCAGCCGCGCGGTCGCGATCAGCGGATCCCGGTCGAGGTCCGCCGCGATCGCGGCGGGCGTGCGGTACGCGGACTCGACATCCGAGCCAGCGTGCCCGAGCAGCCGGACGACACTCAGGTGCAGGAAGGCCGGTCGTCGTTGTGTCCGTACCCAATTCGACGCGCGGGCGGCGACGTCCCAGGCGTCCGCGAGGTCGCAGCCGTCGGCGGCGAAGTACTCGAGACCGGCGCGTCCGGAATACGCGGCGGCGATCCAGCCGGGAGCGGTGGGCACACTGATGCCCAACCCGTTGTCCTCGCAGACGAACAGCAGCGCGAGCGGCAACTCGCGGTACCCGAGGTTCGCCGCGGTGTTGATCGCCCCGACCGCGGTCGAGTGGTTCGCGGAGGCGTCCCCGAAGCTGCAGACGGTGACCGCGTCCGCAGGCCACCCCGACTCCACCCCCAGCCGGTTCGCGCGCTCGATCGCGAACGCCAACCCCACCGCCCGCGGCAGATGCGAGGCGATGGTGGAGGTTTGCGGGATGATCGACAGGTCGTGACGACCGAACACCTTGTGCCTGCCGCCGGCGATCGGGTCGGCCGCGGCGGCGACGACACCGAGCAGCACGTCCCGAACCGGGTCCCGGCCACCGACCTGCCGGGCCCGCTCCAGGAAGAACGCCCCCGAACGGTAGTGCAGCAGAGCCGGATCCGTGGGTCGCAGCGCGGCCGCGACCGCCGCGTTGCCCTCGTGCCCGGCCGAGCCGATCGTGTAGAAGCCGTGTCCCGCCGCGCGCAGCCGGCGCGCGGCCAGATCGAGGTGCCTGCTGGTGAGTTGCGCGTCGAACAGATCGAGGCACCGCTCGACCGTCAGCTCCGAGCCGGAACGCACGAACCCCGCCGGCGCCGCACCGGGCGCCGCCGTCATGGTGCGGACGGCGGCGGCGAAGTGGGCGCCGACGGGGTCGTCGGGAGCGCTCAGCCCTGGGGGACCTGCGCGTCCATCCACATGACCTCCCAGACGTGCCCGTCGAGGTCGCGGAACGCCCGGCCGTACATGAAGCCGTGGTCCTGCGGTTCCATCCACGGGGTTCCACCTGCCGCGATGGCCCGCTCGACGAGGCTGTCCACCTCGTCGCGGCTCTCCGCGGACACGCACAGCAGCACCTCGCGGGCCTTGGCGGTGTCGCAGATGTCGTCGGCGATGAAGTCACGGAACCGCGGCTCCTCCAGCAGCATCACCATCGTCTGGTCGTTGATCACCATGCACGCGGTCTGTTCGTCGCAGAACTGCTCGTTGAACTCGAAGCCGAGGCCGTCGAAGAACTTCCGCGTCGCGGAGACGTCACCGACCGGCAGATTGGGGAAGAGCATGCGGGACATCGGGGGCTCCGTTTCGTGTGGAGGACTGATTTCCATCCTCGGGGTGTGACTGTCGGAAGTACAGACCGACACGGTCACGAAAACTCATCGCGGCGGTCCGATCCCGGTTCGGTGCCCATCGCGCGAGGGCCGCCACCATAGACTGCGACGATGTCATCGACCCCAGTCAGCCGCCGGACCTTCGTGGTGGGGGCCGCCGCTGCCGCGGTGTCCGCCCTGGTGGCGCCGAACGCGTCGGCGTCGGTGCCTGCGGGTGCGAGCCCGACCGTCGCCGCACGTCAGCGGTTCTTCGGCGTCGCGAATGTCGATGCGGGCACCGGCGAGGTGGATCCGTCCAAGGCGATCCTCTCGTGGTTCGGTGTCACGAGTTTCGCGATGGCCATCGCAGGCAACGTCGTCCTCCTCGACGCCTGGGTGCCCAGGGGCGAGTTCTCGACGTATGTGCCGACCAGCCCCACCGAGCTGGCCGCGTTGATGCCGAGCCACATCCTTGTCGGGCACGGGCACTTCGACCATGCCGCGGACGCGGCCGAGATCGCATCCCTTTGCGGGGCAACCGTTGTCGGAACCGAGGAGCATTGCCGCCATATCGGACAACAGGCCGCGTCAACGCTTCGGACCCATCCCCTGAACTCCGATCGAGCCGAATTCACGCTGCCCGGCGTCACCGTCCGCGCCGTCCGGCACCTGCACTCCGCGCTGCGGCCGCAGCGGGGTGAGCAGGCACCGCTCGTCCTCGCGCCCGACTTCAGCCCGACTCTCGAACATCCGCCGACCCTCCAGGACATCGAGCACCTGGGCGCGCACCTGGGCGACGCCGAGGGCGGATCGTTGCTCTACCAGTTCGAAATCGGCGACTTCGTGCTCACCTGGCACGACAGTTCCGGTCCGATCCTCACCGACGCACCGCACGTCCTCGACATCCTGCGGGAGCTGCCCGCGTCCTCGGTCCAGATCGGCTCGATCCAGGGCTACAACCAGTACACGAACGGGCTCGGCGACCCGCTCGACTACATCCGGGCACTGCGACCGTCCATCTTCGTCCCCACCCACCACGACAACTGGCTCGCACCGGTCTCCGCACCGGCCGCCGCCTACGAACCACGGCTGCGGCAGGCGCTGGAGAGCCTGCCGAATCCACCCGAACTGCGCCTGCTCGTCGACCCCGCGGACTATCTGCAGCCCTCGCTGCTGACGTTCGACCTGCCGTCGAGGTGAACCGGCCCCGGGCGTGCGTGCTCTAGCCGAGCTCCCACGCCTTCGGCCAGTCGCGGCCGCGGAAGGCGGCGTCGGTGCCGCCGTCGACGAACACCACCGAACCGACGAAGTAGGTCGACTCGGGCCCGAGCAGGAACGCCACCAGTGCCGCGACCTCCTCCGGGGTGCCGCCGCGCCCGGCGGGGATGGTCGCGAGGAACTGCTCCATGGCGGGCCCGATCCCCGGGTCCTGCAGCCCGGCCTGCGTCATCGGGGTGTCGACGAAGCCGGGGGCGACGGCGTTGAGCCGGATCCCGTCCGCCATGTACTCGGCCGACTTCGTCCGCGCGTACCAGGCGAGCGCAGCCTTGGTCGCCGGGTAGGTCTGCAGTCCGGCGAGCTCGCCGAACCCGTCCGCGATCTCCACGGCCTTCGCCTCGTCACCGGCCAGGCAGGCGTCGGCCAGTTCGACCGGCCATCCGGGCTGGCTGGTCGTCGAGTTCGAGCTGATCAGCACCACGGACGGCCGCGCGGCCGCGGCAAGCAGCGGGCGCAGCCCCTCGAGCAATTCGATCGCGCCGAAATAGTTGACGGAGATGAGGTCGGCGGCGGGGCGACCGGCGGCCGCGGCGAGCCCGGCGAACGGGACGAAGCCGTCGATCGAGCTGCCGGCGAGGCTCGTGACCTGCTCGATCGCCTCGGCCCGGCCGGCGGCAGTGCGGAGGTCGACGGTGACCTCGGCCGACCGGACGTCGACCCCGATCACCCGATGACCATCGGACTCGAGCCGGGCCTTGGTGGCCGCACCGATCCCCGATGCGCTGCCCGTGAGGACGTAGGTACCCATGGTGTTCCCTTCGCGATGCAGGTGACGCACTCGAATCCGCGCGCCTCGGCGGACGGACCGCTCACAGCCGCCGGTCGAAGGTAGCGGCTGTGTGTGCAGCGGGTGGCGGGATCGCCGGGTCCGCCCTCGTCACGCTAGGTGCGCAGCCCGCGGCAGGCACGGGGGTCGTCCCATCCAGCGGGCGGTTCGCCGGATCAGCCCGTCCGCGCGTCAATACCGAGAGCGGCCGAGCGGCGCGGCGTCGGTGTCACGCCCGGGTGAGCTCCGCCTTCAGGTGGTGGGTGAGCGGGGTGTCGGCGTGCGCCATCCACAGGTCGTAGGACAGGACGTCGCCGGCGACGACGATCCTGCGGCGGATCTCGTGCACGGGTTTGGCGTCGGGCGACGCGGCGAGGGAGACGGGCGTCAGATCAAGCACCCCGCCGGTCAGCTCGCCGCGCTGGATCTCGACAAAGCCGGTCGGCTGGCTGACCAGCAGCTCGACGGCCCCGTCGGCGAGCCGCAGATAGCCGTTCTCGGTGTGCATCGGTCGCTGCCGTCCCGGTGACCAGGTCCGGGACCGGTACGCGAGGAACGGCTTGCCCGGCGTCGCCGTGAACTCGATCTCCTCCTCGTAGGAGAAGTCGTCGATGGTCGGGTAGTGACCGTCACCGCCGCCGACCCACGTTCCAGCGAAAACACCCAGGTCACCCAGCGGATCGTTCCGCCCGTCCATCCGACACCTCCGCGCCTTCGCATCCGGGTTCGACGCCCGCTGTCGTCGGCATTGTGCCTGACCGTCCGCGCCGACGTGAGGTGGGCCACCACTCAGTGGACTATCGACATGCCGATAACATTCAGTTCTGCTAGTGCGTCACCAACCAAGCGGGAACGAGCAGAGCGTGAGCAGGATCCACAACTCCACCTTCGCCCAAAAAGTGACTTCGGCGGCAGCCGCGGTGCAGCAGATTCATCCGGGTGACACCGTCGCGATCAGCGGTTTCGCCTCTGCCGGCACCCCGAAGGTCGTCATTCCCGCGCTGGCCGAGCGGATCCACGCCGTACGCGGCGAGGGCTCGAACTTCACCATCAACCTGCTCACGGGCGCGTCGGTGTCCTCCGCGACCGAGCGGGAGCTCGCCGAGATCGACGGCATCGCGCTGCGGATGCCGTACCAGTCGGAGCCGACCGCCCGCCGCAAGATCAACGAAGGCCGGATGGACTACGTCGACATCCACCTCTCGCACGTCGCCCAGCAGGTGTGGGAGGGCTACTACGGCAACGTCGACGTGGCGGTCGTCGAGGTTTCCGGCATCACCGAGTCCGGTGAGCTGATCCCGTCCGCATCGATCGGCAACAACAAGACCTGGCTCGACGTCGCCGACCGGATCATCCTCGAGGTGAACTCGTGGGTGCCGGAGGCGATGGAGGGCATGCACGACGTCTACTACGGCACCGCCCTGCCCCCGCACCGCAAGCCGTTGGAGCTCACCCACGTCGAGGACCGGATCGGGCAGCCGACCTTCCGGGTGGATCCGGCGAAGGTGGTCGCGGTGGTCGAGACGAACGTGCCCGACAGCGCCAGTGAACTGACCGAGCCCGACGACGTGAGCCTCGCGATCGCCGGGCACGTCCTCGACTTCTTCGCCCACGAGGTCAAGGCGGGCCGGCTGCCCGCCGACACGCTGCTGCCTTTGCAGGCCGGCATCGGCAACGTGGCGAACGCTGTTCTCGGCGGCCTCGACCGCGGCGGATACAAGAACCTGACTTGCTACTCGGAGGTCATCCAGGACTCGATGCTGCGGCTGATCAAGGACGGCGCGGTGGCGCACGCGTCCGCGACCTCGCTGGCGCTGTCCGCGAAGGGTCTGGCGGAGCTGACCGACAACATCGACTTCTACCGCAAGCACATCACGCTGCGCCCGCAGGAGATCAGCAACCATCCCGAGGTGGTGCGCCGGCTCGGGATCATCGCGATGAACGGGATGCTCGAGGCCGACATCTACGGCAACGTGAACTCCACCCACGTGATGGGCACGAAGATCATGAACGGCATCGGCGGGTCCGGCGACTTCGCCCGCAACGGATACATGTCGCTGTTCCTGAGCCCGTCCACCGCGAAGGGCGGCGCGATCTCCTCGATCGTGCCGATGGTCCCGCACGTCGACCACACCGAGCACGACGTCCAGGTGCTCGTCACCGAGCAGGGTCTGGCGGATCTGCGTGGCCTGTCCCCCCGCAAGCGCGCGCAGGTGATCATCGACCACTGCGCCCACCCGAGCTTCCGTCCGGCGCTGCACGACTACCTCGCGCGGGCGCAGGCGCAGCCCGGCGTCGGGCACACCCCGCACCTGCTTGGCGAGGCGTTCTCGTTCCACGAGCGGTTCAACGCGACGGGGTCGATGCTGCCCTAGCAGCCGGGAGCCTCCCGGAGAGTCCGCCCGTCCTCTACCATTCCGATCGTCTCGAGCGGTCGGGACGGAAGGACGGGGGCCGATGTCCGAGAACACTTTCGATCCCGCGCTGCGGTTCGCGCGGTTCCTGCCGCGCACCGTGGTCACCCCGCGCACCGCGGGCCCGATCCGGTGGCTCACGCAGCGGGCGGGGGCGGTGCCTCCGCGCGGCGGTGAGATCGTCCACGTCGACGAGAACGTCACCGTCCGCGTGTTCCGGCCGAAGTCGGTGCCCCGACCGGCGCCGGGCCTGCTGTTCATCCACGGCGGGGGCTACCTGATCGGCAGCGCGGCGATGGGTGATCACCTGTGCCGCAAGGTTTCCGGACGGCTGGGCGCCGTTGCCGCCTCGGTGGAGTACCGGCTGGCACCACAACACCCGTTCCCGACGCCGCTGGAGGACTGCTACGCCGGGTTGCGTTGGCTCGCCGACCAACCGGACGTCGACGCCACCCGGATCGCGATCGCCGGCGAGAGCGCCGGCGGCGGCCTGGCCGCGGCGCTGGCACTGCTGGCCCGGGACCGCGGTGAGATCGAACCAGCGTTCCAACTGCTGTCCTACCCGATGCTCGACGACCGGACCACGGAGCGAACAGACGTCGACGAGCGATCACTGCGCGTGTGGAGCGCCGCCAGCAACCGCTACGGTTGGCGCTCCTACCTGGGGCCGGCCGCAGGCGGTGAGGTGCCACCACTCGCCGCTCCCGCACGGTACGAGGACCTCGTCGGCCTGCCCCCGGCGTGGATCGGGGTCGGCACGCACGACCTGTTCCACGACGAGGACATCGCCTACGCCGCGCGCCTGAACGACGACGGAGTGCCGTGCACGCTGCACGTGGTCCCCGGCGCCTACCACGGATTCGACCTGATCGAGGGCCGGTCGGCCATCTCCCGCGCCTACCGGAACGAACAGATGAGAGCGTTGGCCGCGGCTCTGGGCGACGCCGAACGCAGCCGTTCCTGACCCGCGGTCAGCGATTGGCGGTGACGAATCCGTCCCGCCAGCTGTGGTACCGCGGGGTCCAGCCGAGTGCGCGGGCCCGGGCGTTCGACACCGGGCGGCCGATGCCCGCGGCGGTCTGCGTGGTCGGGGCGGGCGCCCCGACCGAACGCGCGTATGCGGGCACCCAGATGTCGGCGGGCGCAGGGTCGTCGTCGACGACGTTGACGATGCCGGGCGGCCAGTCGAGCGCGGCCAGCACGGCGGCGGCCGCGTCCTGCACGTGCAGGAAACAGCTGACCTCGTCCCCGGTGGGCAGGTCCCCGGCACGTGCCTTCTCGGCCATCATCCCGTCGTGGGCGTACCAGGTTCCGGGGCCGTACAGGGTGCCGTATCGCAGCACGACGCCCCCGGGGAGTTCGCCGACCGCGGACTCGAGCGCCCGGACCCCGTCGAGGGTCACGGTCCGCGCCGGGTCGATCGGGTCGGCCTCGGTGGCCGGCTCGACTCCGGGTGGGTACACGAACGAGATGGACTGCGCGACCATCCGGGTGACACCGTGTAACCGCGCCGCATCGACGAGGGTGCGGGTCGCGACCGTGCGGATCCGGGCGTTGGCCGCGCGGTCGGACTCCGACAACGCGGTCAGCTGGTGCACGATCGCGTCCGGCGCCGCATCCGCCACCGCCGACTCCACTGCGGGCGTGTCGTAGATGTCCAACGAAACCGGATGCGCCCCCGTTGATTCGAGCCAGGCAGCGGATTCGGCATGGCGAGTGGTTCCCCACACTTCGTGCCCGGCCGCAATCAGCTCGGGAACGAGCACTCGCCCGATGACGCCTGCTGCACCGGCCACGAAGATTCGCATCGACACTCCTCGACTGTGCGGCGACCGACCCCGCCTACCGGGGCACGGTCTGCTCATCGAATCATGTTGCCCGTTACCGGACAACAGAAACGGCCGTCGCCCCCACTCGTGGAGTGAGGGAGACGACCGTTTCGCGCGCCGCCGTCAGCGGTACGTCATGGAGTCACTTGTGTTGCGGCTCAGAGGTACTGACCGCACACGGGCCACGCGCCGGGGCCCTGGCCCGCGAGCACGTTCTCGGCCACGGCGATCTGCTCGGCCTTGCTGGCGTTGTGCGCCTGACCCGACCCTCCGTAGGCGGCCCAGGTGCTCTGCGTGAACTGCAGGCCGCCGGAGAATCCGTTGCCGGTGTTGGTGTTCCAGTTGCCGCCGCTCTCGCACTGCGCAACGGCATCCCAGTTGTGGCCGGCAGCGCTTGCGGTGCCGGAAGCGAGTCCCATCGGGACGGCGACGAGCGCGCCCGTCACGGCCACCCAGCCGAGGGCCTTCTTCGCCTTGGAGGTGGTGGTCTGAATACGGGTGGTGGTCATCGAGATGTTCCTTTCACGGGCCGCGTTCGACGAGGCGTCCGGTGGACGTTGTGGAGCGACCGCATTCGGTGCGCGATGGGCCTCGTCGTTGCCCCAGGGGGTTCTGGTACTCGGGCCGGATCCGCAGGGGCAGGCTCGGCGGCGGTCCGGCAGCGGCTCTTGATCTCTGAGCCGTCACCGACGATACGGAGGACGAGGAACCTTGCAAACCATGGGTTTTCGGCGTCACAGGCCCTGCCGGACGCCCCGAATCGGGGTTTCTTACACCTGATTCTCCCAGGATGAGCCCGTTTCGTGATGTTTCGCAAAGTCGTTCGTTATCGTTACGTAATTGTGAGGCAGATCACACTGTCGGGCCCTGTTTCGGGCCCTCGAAGCTTGCGAACTCAAGCACAAGAGCACGAATGCGGTCTCGGAACGGTCACGTGAGCTGGTTCACCGTTCCGCGTCGGCGGCCGCGACGGGCGACCGTCCCGAGGGTGGATCCTGGGTGCGTCGCCGCAGCGCCCCCGGCCCCCACCAGTTCGCGCGGCCCATCAGCGCGACCAGCGCCGGGACGAGCAGCATCCGGACGAGGGTGGCGTCGATGACCAGCGCGATGATCATGCCGACGCCGAGGAATCGCATCGGAGTGAGCGCGGACAGGGTGAACGCGCCGGTGACGAGGATCAGCAGCGCGGCGGCCGCCGTGACGACCCGGCCGGTGCGTGCCGCGCCCGCGAGGACGGCTCCGTCGGTGTCGGCTCCGCGACGGTGCTCCTCGACCATGCGGGAGATCAGGAACACCTCGTAGTCGGTGGACAGGCCGAACACGACCGCGACGACGAGCACCGTCATTCCCGCGGCGAGCGGCCCGGTGCTGACGCCGAGCAGGCCCGCCAGGTGACCGTGCTGGAACACCCAGGTCAGGATCCCGAAGGTCGCCCCCAGGCTCAGCGCCGCGACGAGCACCGCCTTGATCGGCAGGAGGACGGATCCGAACCCGATCAGCAGCAGCGTGAAGGTGGCCAGCGCCATGATCGCGACCATCACCGGGAACCGGTCCACGATCGCGTCGACCCCGTCGGCGGTGAGGGCGGTCTGCCCGCCGAGCATCATCCGGGCGCCGTCCGGCACCTCGATCGCCCGGATCTCGTCGAGCACCGCCATCGCCGGTTGCGACCGGTCCGGTACCTCCAGCTGCGCCCTGAGGACGGTGACGTCGTCCCGCGTTCCGGCCACGACGACACCCGCGACGTCGCCGACGGCGGCGATCTGGCGGCGCAGCCCGTCGACCACCACCGGGGAGGGCGGCCGGCCGTCGTCACCCCGGACCACGGCGACGACGCCGCTGCCCACGGCCGGGAACTCCGCGGCGACCCGTTCGACCGTGGTGCGGGCCGGGTGGTCCGCGGGCAGTGCGGTGTGGTCGATGTCGGTGAGCTTGATGCCAAGCACCGGCGTGGCCAGTACCAGCAGCAGGGCGGTGATCGAGGTGGCGACGAGCAGGCGCCGGGCGAGAACGGCGCGGGTGACGCGCCCCCAGAACCGCTCGGCACGCGCCTGTCCCCGGTCGAAGGCGTCCCGGCGCCAGCTTCCCGCGCCGACGCGGGGCCCGAGCAGCGCGAGGGCGGCGGGCAGGACGGTGAGCGACATCGTCGCCGCAACGGCGACCGCGGACATCGCGCCCAGTCCGAGCGACCGGAGCGTCGCCTGCGGGAAGACGAGGGTGCCCGCGAACGCGAAGACCAGGAGCAGGGCGGAGAACCCGACGGTGCGCCCGGCGGTGGCAAGGGTGCGAGTGAGCGCGGCAGCGGGGTCGGCGTCGGCGCCGATGTCGCGCTGAGCAGCCAGTTCCTCGCGGTAGCGGCTGACGACGAACAGCCCGTAGTCGATCGCCAGGCCGAGGCTGAGCAGGGTGACGACGTTGACCGCGAACACGTTCACCTCGGTGAACGACGTGGCCACCCGCAGGCACGCGAGGGCACCGAGGATGGCGAGCACGCCGACGGCGACGGGCAGGGCGGCGGCCACGAGACCGCCGAACACCAGGACCAGCACGACCAGCGTGATCGGCAGCGACAACGATTCGGCGCGCAGCAGGTCCTGCGCCGACCGGCTGTTGATCTCGTCGGCCACCGCCGCGAACCCGGTCAGCTCGGTCGGCACCCCGGGAACGGTCAGATGCTCCGCGACGGCGGGGTACGAGGCCAGCCGCTGGTTCTCGTCACCCGCCGCGAAGACCAGCGCCAACGCCCGGGTGCCGTCGGCCGAGCGCAGGTACGGCGCCGCCGCGGGGGTGTTCCACGGGGTCACGACGGGCCGGTCGAGCAGGCCGTCCTCGATGGTGTCGAGCCGGGCCTGGACCTGCGGTGCGATCTGGTCGAGCGTGGAACCCGCCGGGGCGGTGTAGACGGCGACGACATCCGGGCTCTGACGGCCGAACAGGTCGTCGACGAGTGCCTCGACGTGGGCGGACTCGCTTCCGGGATCGGCGTACCCGCCGGCACCGAGCCTGTCGTGGACGGCGGAACCCCAGGTGCCCGCGACGGCGACGACGCCCACGGTGAGGAGCAGGACGAGCCACGGCCACCGCAGGACGACCGCCGCCCATCGGGTCACGCCCGGGCCTCCTCGGCGGTGCCGACCCGTCCCGGGTCGACCGCTTCACCCGCGGCCAGCGCCGCGGCGAGTTCGGGATAGTGCGGCGCGAAGACGCCGAGGGCGGCGGCGCGCGGGTATCGGGGGTTGTCGCGATGCGCCGCGAGGCCCGCGAGATCGCGGCGGCCGTGGTAGCCGGGCCGGGCCCCGGAGGCGGGCAGCGGCGTGAGCGTGCCCTCGACGACGGCGGACAGGTTGCGTTCGAACACCGTGTGGCAGGCGCGCAGGCCGGCCATCATCACGTCCTGGAAGGTGTCGTCGACACCGATCTCGAACTCCTCGACGGCGAGGACGCCACCGGTGTCGATCCCCAGTTCGACGACGTGAAGCGTTGCACCGTAACGGGTTTCCCCGGCCAGCAGTGCGTGCACGATCGCGATCTCGGGGAGCCCTCGGTAGCCGGGGAGGGGTCCGTTGTGGATGTTGTGGATCCGCAGACCGGATTCCACGATCGGCGCCCGCAGGATGGTCGGGTTGTTGATCGACCACACCACCCCGTCGGTACAGGCCGCCACCAGGGCGGTGGCCTGCGCGTTGACGTCGGTGCCGCGCAGCACCGGGACGCCGTCGGGCGCCGCCTCGTCGGGTCCGATGCAGACCAGATCCACCCGGTGTCCGCATGCCTGCGCGCTGCGCACCGCCCGCCACAGCAGCGCGCCGCCGCCGATGAAGATCACGACGGATCCCGGCCGTCGCGCGCAGCGGTCGCGGCCGCGTGCACGTGGGCGAGCGTCATCCGCTGCACCAGTCCGTCGAGCCGGGCGACGAACCTGGCCTCCCCCGCGGCACCGACGACGGTCCGCGACACCTGCGAGAGCATCTCGAGGGAGGCCAGGGAGTCGCCGCCGAGCGCGAAGAAGTCCGCGTCGGGCGTCACGACCGCGCGGTCGACGGACAACACCTTCACCCAGATGGCGGCGATGCGGTCCAGGTCCGGGTCGCGTTCGTCGCCCGGCTCGTTCTCCGCGGGCTGCTGCGGCGGTCCCCCCGGCGCGGGGGCGTCGACGTCCGGCAGCCGGGACACGTCGAGTTTGCCGTTCGCGGTCAGCGGCAGCTCGTCGACCTGCCGGATCACGGCGGGAACCATGTACGCGGGCAGACGCTCGGCCAGAAAGTCCCGCACCGCGGTCTCCTCGAGCCCGTCCGACGCGATCACGTACGCGGCCAGGACGTTGCCGTGCTGCCCGCGTCGGCCGACCACTGCCGCACGATCGACGCCGGGGCACCCCTCGAGCACGGCCCGCACCTCGCCCGGCTCGACCCGGTTCCCGCGCACCTTGACCTGTTCGTCGACGCGACCGGCGAAGTCCAGGTCACCACCCGGCAGGACCCGGGCGAGATCGCCGGTGCGATAGGCACGTACGCCGCCGGGCAGCAGGACGAACCGTTCCGCGGTCAGTTCGGGGCGACCGAGGTAGCCGCGCGCCACCTGGGGGCCGGAGAAGTACAGTTCGCCGATCTCGCCTGCGGGCACCGGCAGACGGCGGGCGTCGAGCAGATAGGCGTCCGTGCCCGCCGCCGGCGCGCCGATCGGGACCGACACCGCATCCGGGTCCGGGTCCTCCCCGATCACGTGGGAGGTGCACACGATGCTCAGTTCCGTTGGCCCGTAACTGTTCAGCAGCCGCGCGTCCGCGCCGAAGAAGCGTCGGGCGCGTGCCGCCAGGGCCGGCGGCAACTGTTCCCCGCCGATGATGACGGTGCGCGGCGTGGGCGGGTCGATGTCGAGCCGCGTCACCACCTCGAGCAGGCTCGGGGTGAACAGGAAGGTGTTGGCCCCGGACTCGCACAGCATCGACCGGAGGGACAGGTGCGAGGTGTCCTCGGGTACGAGCGTGACGGTGCCCCCGGTCAGGAGGGCACCGAAGAACGCCGCGCAGGCCATGTCGGCGGCCGGGGTGTGGTGGTGCGCGAACCGGGTCTGCGGCCCGAGCCGGTACCAGTCGGTGGCCGAGTCGACGAAGTTGACGACGCCGGCGTGCGGCACCAGGACGCCCTTGGGCCGGCCGGTCGAACCGGAGGTGTAGGTCACGAACGCGACGTCGTCACCGCGAATCGGCACGCGCACAAGATGTTCCACCCGCTCGGGCAGGTCGTCGAGAAGCACGACCGGGACGGCGGACGGGACGGCACCGGCGTGCACGCGCTCGGCGAGCAGAAGGGTGGCACCCGAGTCGGCGACCACCGACGACAGCCGTTCCGCGGGGTGCTTCGGATCGAGCGGCAGGAACGCGGCGCCGGCCCGCAGGATCCCGAGCTGGCCCGCCACACCGAGGAGGGTGCGCCCGGCGAGGATCGCGACGACAGCGCCCGGGGTGACGCCGTGGTCGCGGAGAGCGGCGGCGATCGCGTCGGCGCGCGCGTCGAGGTCCCGGTAGGTGCACTCCCCGTCGGGGCCACTGACCGCGACCGCGTCCGGCACGGAGCGTGCGTGCAGGCGGAACCGCTCGTCCGCCGTGTCGGTGCCCGCGGCGGCCGGCGCGGCGGGCACGGCCGGGGTGAGGACCGGTTCGCCCACATCGCCCGTGCCCGTCAACTCCGCGGCGACCGCGTCGAGGAGGGCGGTCAGGCGCTCGTCGACCCCGGCACCGGACCGGCAGGACACGGTGATCTCGGTGGTGCCGTCGCACTCGAGCACGACGAACGATACCGGCACCAGCCCCGTGTGCACCGGAATCGCGCGCACCCCGGTGGCTGTGAAACCGGGGCAGGACAGCTCGGCGGTGGACACCTGACCGGCATGGGACACGATGGCGGACACCAGGTTCCGGTTGGTGCGGGCACCGAGCCGGTGCACGCCCCGCAGGACCGCGCGGGTCAGGGACGCGGGAAGCCGGGCCAGCCCGCCGTTGTCCATCTCGTTCAGCTCGCTGCGCCCGGCCATGCGGGTGAGGATCTGCGCGTGCACCTGCGACCACGACTCACCCGGTGCGACGTCGAGGAACAGGGGCAGCGCGAGGTTCGCGGTCGAACGCAGGGCGGGGTCGTGCCGGCGCAGGTCGACCGGGACCATGATCCGGATCGTCGCTCCGGCCGCATCGGCCAGCACCGCCGAGATCCGGGCGACCGCCGCGGCGGCGGTCCCGGGCACCGTCCGGTGTCGCCACAGGAACGGGCGCTCGCGTGGCACCGGGCCGGACGCGCCCAGCGGCGACCGATAGCTGGGCAGCAGGGTGGTCGGCTTGCCGGGGCTTCCGAGCCTGCCGACGAGGTCGTGGTCGGCGGTGGGATCCGGGGCACCGATCGGGTCCTGACCATGCAGCACCCGGAAGACGTCGGCCGCCCACAACCAGAGCCCGCGGGCGTCCATGACGCCGTGGAACGCGCGGAAGACGACCGTGGTGGTGGCGCCGCCGGGTGTGAGGGCGGCACCGCCGCCGCGCGTGAAGGCGGCACCGCCGCCGGGTGTCAGGGCGGCACCGCCGCCGCGCACCAGCACCACCTCGGTGGTGGCCCGACCGTCGGCGCCGAGGTCACGAGTGAGCACCGGGTCGTCGTCGAGGGCGTCGAAGTCGACGCCACCGTCGACCACCGTCACCCGTGCGGGAACACCGGAGTCGACCCACCGGTCGCCGTCCCGGCGCAGTCGCGCACCCGGGCACGCGACGCAGGCCCGGGTGACCGCCGCGGTCAGCTCGTCCTGGTCGAGGTCGCCGGAACCGGTGACCACCAACTGGATTGCGAACGGCGCGGCGAGCGGCCGCGTCGCCAGGTACAACCGCTCGGTGGCGGAGACGGGGCGCTCGAACGTGGGGATGGTCGATGTCACGGCAGTCCTTCGGCGGTTGTCACGGCAGATCGAGCGGCTACTTCAGGTCGCGGGTCAGTTCGGCGAGGCCACCCTGGTCGTTCACCCAGGCCCGGAACTCGGCCATGCCCCGAGCCCGGTCGATCACCGGCGCGTATCCGAAGTCGCGTTCGGCGGCTGCGGTGTCGAAGGTCGACGAGCGGGTCATCAGGGCCAGCACGTACATCGACAGCGGCGGCGAGTACCGGATCGCCAGGTACGGGATCTTCCACACCAGGTCGAGCACTCGCACTGCCGCCGTGACCACCCGGAGGTTCGCTTCCCGCTCGGGCATGACGAAGCCGAACTGCCGTGCCACCTCGGCCATGTACGGCCAGATGTTGGTGACCTCGGCGTCGGCGACGAAGTAGGCCCGGCCGCCCACGCGGTCCGAGGCGGCGGCCTTGACGCAGGCGTCGACGATGTTGTCGACGTGACACAGCGAGGCGTAGACGTCGCGGCCCCCGGACAGGTTCGGCAGCGTGCCCGCCTGGGCCCGGCCGAGCAGCCGGACGATCGGGCCGGAGCGGTCACCGGGGCCCCAGATCGCGCGCGGGCGAAGCGCGCAGGTGGTGAACCCGTCGGCGTCGGCGGCGAGGACCGCCCGTTCGGCGGCCGCCTTGGTCTCGGAATACAGGTTCAGGAATCGGGTCGGATACGGGACGGTCTCGTCGATCTCGATCTGGTCGCCGCCGTCGTAGCTCATCAGGGCACTGGGGCTGGAGATGAACAAGAACCGCTGCACCCCGCTGTCCCGGGCCGCGGTGAGCAGCACCTCCGTGGCGGTGGTGTTCTCGCGCACGAACTGGGCGCGCACGCCGCGCTCGTCGACGCGGGCGGCGCTGTGGAAGACGATGTCGATTCCGCGCGTCGCGGCGACGAGCGAGTCGGGGTCGGTGAGGTCGCCGTGGACGATCCGCATCTGTGAGGTGTCGCCGAGGTCGGCGAGATTGCTGGTGCGCCGCACCAGGATCGACACGTCGTGCTCGCCGTCGTCGACGAGGCGGCGAGCGAGGCGACCGCCGAGGAATCCGGATGCACCGGTGACGAGTACCTTCACGGAGCCTTCTCCTCGACTGGGCCTCCCGGTACAGGGCCTCCCGGTTCGGCGGGCTGGGTCTTCCACCAAGTCATCCCGAATGCCATCGTCAGGGCGGCGGTGGCGGCCGGGGAACGGCGTCCCCGGTCGGCGCGGAGCGCAGCGGGTATCTGCGCGGCGTGCACGACGACGCTGAGGAAGGCGTCGATCCACCAGGCGGCCCGCGCGGCCGGGTGTCGCAGCGGTGAACCGGCCGCGGTCCCGAGCGCCCCGTATGCGAGGTACAGCCAGCCGAGGACCGGAATCACCCGGAGCAGAGGGCTCTTCATCGGCGGCGCTCCTTCCGAAGCCGTTTTCCCGCCCAGTCCGCGAGCTTTTCGCGGCCGATCTTCGCGTTGTGCCGAATGTCGACGGGAAACCCCGGATGGACCAGGAAGGTGTCGATCGTCGCGGTGAGCGGGAACCGCGCGCCGTGGGTGCGCAGTGCGTCCACCACCACTGCGGGTTCGGCACCGGGCAGCAGTTCCACGCACAGCACCGGACGCTGCGCGGGGCGGGTGCCGACGCCGACGAGTGCGGTCCGGCCGACCCCGTCGACGGCGTTGAAGATCTGTTCGACCTGGACCGGATGGAACGTGATGCCATCCGTCTGCACTCGCTGGGATTTGCGACCGCAGAACCAGATTCGACCATTCTCGTCGATCCGTCCGACGTCCCCGGTGCGGTGCCAGATGCGATCACCGTCGGCGATCTTGCCGACCAGGTTGGCCGCGTCGGGCCAGTGGTAGCGGCGGCTGACGTTCGGGCCGGCCACGACGATCTCGCCGACCCCGTCCCGCGGCTCCTCGGTCTGGTCCCACCGCCGGATCGGTTCGTCGGTGACCGCGACCAGCCGGACCTCGACACCGGCGTCGGGCCGCCCGATGCATGTCCCGGCACCCGCGCGGGCGAGATCAACGAGGCCGTCGGCGAGCTCGCGGGATTCGATCGACGACATCGGGATCACCTCGGTCGCACCGTATCCCGCGTGCACCTCCGCGGTGGCGGGCAGGATCTCGCGCAGCCCGGTGACCACCGCGTCGGGCACCGGGGCGCCCCCGGAGAAGACCGCGCGGACGGTCGGCAGGGCGGTCCGGCGGTCCCGGCTGTGCGCGAGCAGCGGTGCCAGGACCGCGGGCGAGGCGAACAGCGTGTGCACCCCGAACCGGTTGACGGCGTCCACGACATGCTCCGGGTCGGTGGCCCCGACCCGGCTCGGAATCAGTGGGGGCAGCACGATTCTGGTCCCGAGGAGCAGGTAGAGGACACCGAACATCGGCAGGGTCACCAGAGCCGTCTCCTCGTCGGTGACCCCGGTCAGTGCCTGGGTCCGCTCGAGCATCGCGGCGAGGTTGCCGTGGGTGAGTTCGACCGCCTTCGCCGGGCCGGTGGAGCCGGTGGTGAAGGCGATCATCGCCGTCACGTCGGCATCGGGCGCCGTGGTGCGGCGCACCCGACCGGCCGGGGTCCGGCCGAGCTGGGTGAGGGTGCGGCCGCCCCAGAACCAGCGGCGGCCGACCGTCACCCGCGCCTCCACCCCTCGGAAGGCGCGGCGGAACAGCACCCGCACGGCGTGCGCCTGCGGGATCCCGATGAACGCCTGGGCGTCGACCGCGGCCAGGCAGCGCAGCATCGGGCGCAGCCCCATCCCGGGGTCGATGACCACCGGCACCGCGCCTGCCTTGAACAGACCGAACAGCACCGCGTACAGCTCGGGACCGGGGTTGACCAGCACGACGGTCCGGGTTCCTGCCCCGATGCCGTCGTCGGTGAACCGCTGGGCGAGGGCGTCGGACCAGGCGTCGAGTTCGGCGAACGTGATGTCGGTGTACACCGGCATCACGTCGCGCTCGGCGGTGTCCGCGTATGTGACCGCCGGCGCCGCGGGACGACGCCGGGCGTGTTCCCGCAGCCGGTCGACCCATCCGGTGTCGGTGGGTGCGTTCATCGGCGCACGCCTCCCCGGATCACGAGGCCCACGCCCATCACCACCCGGGGATCCGGTACAGCGCGGCGGCGGCACTGGGGCCGGCGCCTGCAGCGACCATCAGCACGTGGCGAACGCCGTCGAGCCGGCCGGAAGCCGCCGCGTGGTGGTAGGCGAGCGGGAGCGTCGCGGTGTGGGTGTCACCGGTGACGTGGTCACCGGTTCCGTCGTCGAGAACCCGGATGCCGAGCTTGGCGGACAGTTCCGCGCGGAACCCGGGCGTCGGCCGAGAGGCGATCAGCACCGTCGTGTCCGGGTCGGCGTCACCGGTCAGCGCGCGGGAGCCGGCCGCGACCGCGACATCGAGGAGGCGGCGCTCGAAGTCGTCGCTGCGCCGGACGGTCATCGCGGATCGCCCGGTGGTCCCCATCGTCGCGGTGTCGACGAAGCCCTCGACGGCGGCCGGTCCGTCGGCGAGCTCGACGTGAACCGAGCCGAAGCCGTCCGGCCCCTCCGCGAGCTCGAGGAGCAGCGCGGCGCCCGCAGTGGCGTAGGGGAAGTCGGCCGGAGCGTCCGGGCCGGCGAGGGACGGGTGGGTGTCGCCCGCGACGACCAGGACTCGGCCGGTGCTGCCCGTGCCGAGCAACGCCGACGCGACCTGGACGGCATTCAGGACGCCGCATGCCCCGTTCATCAGGTCGAAGGAGAACGACCGCGGGTCGTGCTCCCCGTACTCGAGGCCGATGCCGGCCTCCTTCTGGATGAGCGCGCTCATGGCGGGTTCGACCATGTTCGAGTCGCGGTAGATGCCGGTGTTGATCAGCACCCCGACGGAGTCGGGCGGCGCGTCGGCGGCCGTGAGTGCCGCCCGTGCGGCGCGGGCGGAGTTGACGATGATGCCGGCGGTGTCGGCGCCGTGGCTGACACCGGTTGCGGTGATGACGACGCCCATGTCATACCTCCAGGGACGAGATCGTGGCGGACAGGAAACCGGTGACGATGCCGGACGCGGCGGGAACCATCAGGACCTTCGATCCCGCAGGAATCCGCTTCTGTCCCAGCTGGTCGTGCAGGACGATGAAGTGACTGGTGGTCGAGGTGTTGCCGTACTTCTCGACGACGTTGAGCGATTCGGGCATCGCGGTACCGAACTCCCGTTCGCCGAGTGCGTTCAGCGCCGTGACGGCCGACGCGCCGAACTGGTGGTGGATGATGTAGTCGAACTCCTCGTCGGCAAAGGTTCGCCCCTGCGCGGCAAGGTGATTGCGCTGGGTGTCGGTCCACAGCATGAAGCGGCTCTCGTTGTGCATGCGCCGGTTGTCGGTGTAGAGCGCGACGCCTCCCGTCCGGTCGGACGGCATCCCGAGGCAGGCGTCCGCGTATTCGGACGCGGTCATCAGCTCGACGTAGTGGATCCGGTCGTCCTCACCCTCGGACCGATCGAGGACGACCGCACAGCCCGAGTCGCCGACCGAGAGGGAGGCGAACTGCGGGTGGTAGCCCCCGACGATCTCCTCGACCGCCGTCTCGGCGATCGGGGTGATCGCCTCACCGCTGACCACCATGCCGTTGCGCACGGCGCCGGACCGGATCATGCGGTCGAGGATGTAGGTGCCGCTGAGCATGCCGGCGCACGCATTCGACAGGTCGAAGTGAATGGCCCGGGTGGCGCCGAGCTCCTTGGCGATCATGGAGGCGAAGGACGGCTCGAAGTAGATCTTCGACTCCTCCTTGCTCCGGGTGATCGACACCGAGATGATCGCGTCGAGGTCGGCGGCGGCGTAGCGGGACCTCGCCAGGCAGTCGCGTGCCGCCTTCGTCGCGAGGGCGAAGGAGTCCTCGAAGTCCTCGGGGTCGGTGGAGCGGACCCGACGCTCCCGGACCCCGGTCACCGCCTCGAAATTGAACGACGGGGGTTCGGCGAGCCGACCCATCAACTCCTCGGTGGTCAGTACGGCGCTCGGCAGGTGAGCGCCGATCGCCTCGAATCGTGAATGGATCACCACAGCTCCTCCGGTCGGTCCCACGCTCGGCCGGTGCCCTGCATGCAGAGTCCCGATTTCGCGTAATTATCAAGTCCCCAAATATGTTTCGACATCACGCGCGCCAACAACGATCGATCGGCCCCGAGCACCACGCAGCGAATGCCACACCGGGACGAGGCTGTGTGAGGGAATGTACAGCGCGCGCCGAGTCCTGCGGAGCGCAACGGCCGAGAACCCTGGGATTTGTCTATCAACAGATAGTTACAGACATATCGTCCCGGCGCTCCGGGCCGCGGCACCGCGCAGCAACAGCCGGGGCCGCTCCTCGCCTCGCCGATACGGTCGACCACCAGGATCTTTCGCCGCGCGACACGCCCCACACTCCCCACGGGCTTCGCATCGGCAAAGTGGTTGCTTCTTGAATCATGTTGGACGCCAACCCATCCAAACCGCGCCCCGATATGAATCAGGTCACAATTGGTCCGCTCGGCCTTGAGATCAACGAGCCTCTGTGGTGTGGTGACGTCGGACAAACTTACCCGCGAGTAACAAATCCGCCCGAACGGAGCCGACGATCCGAAGGAAGGTGAATGACGCTCGCGTCATGACGGTTTCGGCTCGACCGGCACTCACAAGCGGGACACGCCGACGCACCGCAACAGCAACGCACCGACGCCGGGCGTCAGCAACGCACCGACGCCGGGCGTCAGAGGAATGCGGCTGCCCTTTCCGCCAGATCCAGCACCGGCTGGGGCACGATCCCGAGCAACACGGTCACCGCCGCACCGATCGCGACCGCGATCGTCGTCAGCGGGCTCGGCACGACCACCTCGGGCCGCACAGCCGGGGGATCCGAGAAGAACATCAGCACGATCACCCGCACGTAGAAGAAGGCCGCGATGGCGCTGCACACCACACCGACGACCACCAGTGGCACCGCCCCTGTCCCGGCCGCGGCCGAGAACACGGCGAACTTGCTGGTGAATCCGGCGGTCAGCGGGATCCCGGCGAACGAGAGCAGCAGCAGCGCGAAGGTGCCCGCGATCAATGGCGAGCGGTGCCCCAATCCGGCCCACTGCGACATGTGTGTCGCCTCCCCCGCCGGCCCCCGGACCAGGCCGACGATCGCGAAGGCCGCGACGGTGCCGAACCCGTACGCCACCAGGTAGAACAACGTCGCGGACAACCCGGCCCGGTCCGCCGCGACCACACCGGTGAGGATGAACCCGGCGTGCGCGATCGACGAGTAGGCGAGCATCCGCTTGACGTCGGTCTGGGTCACCGCCAGCACGGACCCGAAGACCATCGTCAGGATGGCCACCGCCCACAACAGCGGCCGCCAGTCGTCCCGCAGCCCGGGCAGCGCCACGTAGAAGATCCGCAACATCGCCCCGAACGCCGCGATCTTGGTGGCCGCGGCCATGAACGCGGTGATCGGGGTGGGTGCACCCTGGTAGACGTCGGGCACCCAGGTGTGGAAGGGGACCGCGCCGACCTTGAACAGCAGCCCCACCGACAGCAGGCCAGTGCCGATCAGGGCCAGCGCGGTACCGCCCGAACGGGTGGACTCCGCGATGCCCGACAGCCGTACCGTGCCCGCCTCCCCGTACAGGAAGGCGACGCCGTACAGGAAGAATGCCGACGAGAACGCACCCAGCAGAAAGTATTTCAGCGCGGCCTCCTGCGACAGCACTCGCTGTCGGCGGGCCAGGCCACACAGCAGGTACAGCGGCAGCGAGAGCACCTCGAGTGCCACGAACATGGTGAGCAGGTCACCCGACGCCGGGAACAGCAGCATGCCGCCAACCGCGAACAGGGTCAACGGGAACACCTCGGTGCGGGTGACGCCCGCCTTCGTCGCCTCCCTCTCGGCGACGCTGCCCGGCACCACGGACGCCTGCGGCGTGAACGCGTCCGCGACAGCATCGGCCGCCGGGTCGGACCGGACGCCGCTGCGGTCCAGTCCGCGCTCCGCGATGAGCAGCACGGACAGGATCGCAACCAGCAGAATCGAGCCCTGCAGGAAGAGGGTCGGTCCGTCGATCACGACCGCACCTGCCACGGCGGTACCCCGGGTGTCGCGTAGCAGCACCACCGCCACGAACGCGGCGGTGAGGCCGCCGAGGCCGAGCACGAGGTGACCGCCATACCGCGCCCGGACCGGCGCGAACGCCTCGACGATCACCCCGAGGACCGCCACGGCGAACACGATCAGCATCGGCGCGAGCTTGCCGTACTCGATGTCGGGGACGGGCAGCGTCGTCTGAGCCAGGACCGCCGTACGCTCCGGGGAAATCACCGCTGCCCACCTCCCTGCTCTGCCTCGACCACCCCGGCAGTCGGTGCCGGATCGTGCTGGTGCACCGCGGTCAGGGTGTCGGTGACCGCCGGGGTGATTGCGTCGAGAGCGGGCTTCGGATAGAAGCCGAGCACCAGCAACAGCACGACGAGCGGCGCCACCACGGCGATCTCCCGCGGCACCAGGTCCGCGACCCGGTGCCGCACGGGGCCCGTCATCACCCGTTGATACAGCCACAGGATGTAGACCGCCGAGAGCACCAGCGCACTCGTCGCGATCACCGCGACCGCCGGGTACCGGGTGAACGTGCCGATCAGCACCAGGAATTCGCTGATGAACGGGGCCAGCCCGGGCAGCGACAGGGTCGCCAGGCCTGCGACGAGGAACGTGCCGGCGAGCACCGGTGCGCTGGTCTGCACGCCACCGTAATCACCGATTGCACGCGACCCGCGGCGGGCGATCAGGAACCCTGCCACCAGCATCAGCGCCGCGGTGGAGAGGCCGTGGTTCACCATGTACAGCGTCGAGCCCCCCTGGGACTGGCTGGTCAGCGCGAACACACCGAGCACGATGAACCCGAAGTGGGAGATGGAGGTGTACGCGATCAGCCTCATGATGTCGGTCTGACCGATCGCGACGAGCGCGCCGTACACGATGCCGATCACCGCGAGGGTGACGATCAGGGGCGCGAATGTGGCCGTGGCGTCGGGGAACAGGTGTACGCAGTACCGCAGCATGCCGAAGGTGCCGACCTTGTCCACCACCGCCATCATCAGCACCGCGGTGGACGGGGTGGAGTGCACGGCGGCATCCGGCAGCCAGGTGTGCAGCGGCCACAGCGGCGCCTTCACCGCGAACGCGAACATGAAGCCGAGGAACAGCGCGTTCGCGACCGGTGCGTCCATCGTCAGGGTTCCGCTCGACACCGCGTCGGCGATCGCGCGGAAGTCGAAGGTGCCGGACTCGAACGGGCTCGACTCCCCCGCCGTCACCGCGTAGAGGCCGATCACCGCGGCGAGCATGATCAGTCCCCCGAAGAGGTTGTACAGCAGGAACTTCACCGCTGCCCTGGGCCCCCGTGCATCGCCGAAACCCCCGATCAGGAAGTACATCGGGATGAGCATCGCCTCGAAGAAGACGTAGAACAGCAGGATGTCGAGGGCGAGGAACGACATCAGCACCATTGCCTCGACGATGAGGACCAGCGCGACGTGGGCGTGCACCGGCCGCCGACCGCGGCCCGCCTGGGAGCCGCCGGTCTCCCCGGTACCGTCCTTCCAGCCCGCGAGCAGCAGGACCGGCACCAGCACGGCGGTGAGCAGCACCAGCACCAGGGCGATGCCGTCGAGGCCGAGTTCGTAGCGGGTTCCGAACGCGGGTATCCACGAGTGGGATTCGACGAACTGGAAGCGGTCGCCGCCGGGATCGAACCCGACCGCGACAACCATCGCGAGTCCCAGCACCACCAGCGAGGCGGCGAACGCGACCCAACGGGCCGAGTCCCGGCTGCGGGTCGGGAGGCAGGCCACCACCCCGGCACCGACGAGGGGCGTCAACCACAGTGCGCTCAGCCATGCGAAGTCGTCCACGATCACCTCACCAACGCCAGCATCGCGACCGTCGCGGCCGCACCCAGGAACATGTAGGTTGCATAGGTCCGTACGAAACCGTTCTGCAGCTTGCGGACTCGCGTCGACAGCCCGGCGACACCCGCGGCGACCCCGGTGACGGCACCGTCGACGCCACGGTCGTCGACCGTCGCCAGTGCCCGGGTGAGCCCGTCCCCGGGTCGCATGAAGACCGCCTCGTTGACGGCGTCGCCGTAGAGATCGCGGCGCGCGGCAACCGTCAACGCCGACACCCCTTCCGGTGCCTCGGTGGGTATCCGCACCCCCGCGTACTGCCGAACCGCGACCGCGATCCCCGCCAGCACGACGGCCAGGGTGGTCACGGTGATCGTCCACACCGGCACCGGCAGCTCGTCGTGGTGTTCACCGACGACCGGGGCGAGCCAGTTCACCAGAGCGTCACCGGAAGCCAGCAGGAACCCGGAGCACACCGAGCCGATCGCGATCAGGATCATCGGCCACGTCATCACGGCGGGCGCCTCGTGGGGATGAGCGACTGTGACTCCTGGTCGCTCCGCAGGCTCCGCTCCCGCCTCCCATCGCCGCTTCCCGAAGAACGTCATCAGCATCACCCGGGTCATGTAGAACGCGGTGATCCCCGCACCGAGCAGTGCCGCACCGCCCAGCAGCACGCCCTCCGCGCCGCCCGCACCGAACGCGACCTCGATGATCTTGTCCTTCGAGAAGAAGCCGGCGAACGGCGGAATCCCGATGATCGCCAGGTAGCCGAGCCCGAAGGTCGCGAACGTGATCGGCATGACGACGCGTAATCCGCCGTAGCGACGCATGTTCACCTCGTCGTTCATTGCGTGCATGACCGACCCGGCGCCGAGGAACAGTCCGGCCTTGAAGAAGCCGTGGGTGAGCAGGTGCATGATCGCGAATGCGTACCCCGCCGGGCCGAGACCGGCCGCGAGCACCATGTAACCGATCTGGCTCATCGTCGACGCGGCGAGCGCCTTCTTGATGTCGTCCTTCGCGCAGCCGATGATCGCGCCGAACAGCAGGGTCACCGCGCCGACGATCACCACGCCCGCTCGGGCGGCGGGGGCCAGGTCGAAGATCGCGTTCGAGCGGGTGATCAGGTAGACGCCCGCGGTCACCATCGTGGCGGCGTGGATCAGCGCCGACACCGGAGTCGGGCCTTCCATCGCGTCCCCCAGCCACGACTGCAGCGGTACCTGAGCGGACTTACCGCACGCGGCCAGCAGCAGCATCAGCCCGAGCGCGGTGACGGTCCCCTCGCCCGCGTCACCGACACCGGCGAAAACCCCCGAATACGACACGGTTCCGAAGGTCGCGAACATGATCATCAGCGCGATCGCGAGACCGGTGTCGCCGACCCGGTTGACGACGAACGCCTTCTTCGCGGCCGCCGCCGCGGCCGGCTTGTGGTGCCAGAATCCGATCAGCAGGTACGACGCCAGGCCCACACCCTCCCAACCGAAGTACAGGCCCAGGTAGTTGTCGGCCAGCACCAGCAGCAGCATCGCCGCGAGGAACAGGTTGAGGTACGCGAAGAACCGGCGTCGGCCGGGATCGGCAGCCATGTACCCGACCGAGTAGACATGAATCAGGGAGCCGACACCGGTGATGAGCAGCGCGAAACACACGGACAGCTGGTCGAGCTGGAGCCCGAAGTCCACCTGAAGCCCGGCGACCGGCACCCAGCTGAACAGGGTTTCGTGGACGGCGCGGTCGTCCGTGTCGCGCCCGAGCATGCCGACGAAGAGCGCGACCGCCACCGCGAAGGACGCGATCGCGGTCGCGCAGCCGAGCAGGTGCCCCCACCGGTCGCTGCGGCGGCCCGCGAGCAGCAGAATTGCGGCACCGGCGGCCGGCAGGGCGATGAGTAGCCAGATTCCCCCTGCCATTTCAGAACTTCAGGAGGTTGGCTACGTCGACCGAGGCCGACCGGCGGGTGCGGAAGATGGCCATGATGATCGCCAGTCCGACGACGACCTCTGCGGCGGCGACCACCATCGTGAAGAACGCGATGACGTGCCCGTCGAGATTGCCGTGCATGCGGGCGAAGGTGACGAACGCGAGGTTGGTCGCGTTGAGCATCAGCTCGATGCACATGAACACCACGATGGCGTTGCGGCGCAACAGCACCCCGGCACCACCGATGGTGAACAGCAGCGCAGACAGGTACAGGTAGTTCTCCGGGTTCACAGTTCTCCCTCCTTCTCGCCGCCCTGGCCCCACACGCTGCTGGGCGCCGCCTCCCGCTTGCCCGGTGCGCCTCGCTCACCGTGCCGCGGGGTGAGGACGCCGCTGACCGATCCCGGAGCGGGTGACCCGTCCGGCAGCAGGGCCGCCATGTCGACCGCGTTGTGCCGGGCATAGACGCCGGGACTCGGCGGCGGTGTGACCTGGCCACCGTCGCGGAACCGCTGCTCCGACATGGACTTCTGGTCCGGTCTCGGTTCGAGGCGCTCGCGGTGCGCGAGCACCATCGCGCCGATGGTTGCGACGATCAGCAGTCCGCCGGTCAGTTCGAACGCCCAGACGTAGCGCAGAAAGATCAGCTCCGCCAGGCCCGGCACGTTGCCGAGACCGCCGCCGGGGGCGGCGTTCGCGTCGGGCAGCCCCGCGAATGCGCCAACGGTGACACTGCCGATCCCGCCGATCAGCAGCACCCCGAATCCGAGCCCCGCCACTGCGGCCGCGACCCGCTGTCCGCGAATGGTTTCCACCAGCGAGTCGGATGAGTCGACACCGATCAGCATCAGTACGAACAGGAACAGCATCATCACCGCGCCGGTGTAGACGACGATCTGAACGACACCGAGGAACAGTGCGTCCTGGGCGATGTAGAAGAACGCCAGGATGATCATCGTCATCGCCAGGAAGATCGCCGAGTACACGGCCTTCGTCGCGCACACCACCCCCAGCGCGCCGAGCACGCACACGGTGCCGAGGATCCAGAACTGCACCGCCTCGGCGCCAGAGGTGCGCGTCAGCGGCTCCGCCATGATCTCGGTGGTGTGGGTCAGCGGCTGGGCGAGGGCGGCCGGGGTCACGACTGCGCCTCGGTCTCGTCGGTGCCGCTCGCGGCGGAATCGTCGGTGCCGCCCGCGGTGGCCCCGGTGACGGTGCCGCGGTAGTAGTCCTCGTCCGTGGCGCCGGGCGCCATCGGATGTGGCGGAGCCGTCATGCCGGGCTGCAGGGGGGCGAGCAGCCGGTCCTTGCCGAAGATCAGGTCGGCGCGGTTGTCGTCGACGAGTTCCTCGTACGCGTTCGTCATGGTGAGCGCGCGGGTCGGGCATGCCTCGACGCACAGCCCGCAGCCGATGCACCGGAGGTAGTTGATCTGGTACACCCGGCCGTAGCGCTCACCGGGCGAGAATCGTTCCTCCTCGGTGTTGTCCGCGCCCTCGACGTAGATGGCGTCGGCGGGGCACGCCCACGCGCACAGTTCGCAGCCGATGCACTTCTCGAGCCCGTCGGAATGACGGTTGAGCTGATGCCGACCGTGGTAGCCGGGCGCGGTCGCGGGCTTCTGTTCGGGATAGAACTCGGTGTTCGGCTTCTTGAACATCGTCGAGAAGGTGACGCCGAATCCGGCGAGGGAATCGAGGAACCTGGTCATCGGGGACCTCCCGCGGCACGGTCGAACTCGGGCAGTGTCTGGCCCGGCAGCGGCGGCACGGGGAACCCGCCGGCCATCGGGTCGAACGCGGGCTGCGGCGGGGATGGTGGGGCCGCCGCCGCGGCGCTCCTGCGACTGCGCAGCGTCCGCCACAGCACGGCGAGCAGCGCCAGGGTGACGATCACCCCGGCGACCACGATCGTGACGGTCGCCGCGTCGTACCCCTCGAGCCGCAGTGCCCGCGCGGCGGCGACCAGCATCACCCACAGCAGCGACGCCGGGATCAGCACCTTCCAGCCGAGGTTCATGAACTGGTCGTAGCGCAGCCGCGGCAGCGTCGCGCGCAGCCAGATGAACACGAAGAGGAAACCCCACACCTTCGCGACGAACCACAGCACCGGCCACCAGCCCGAGTTCGCCCCGTCCCAGAGGCTGATGGGCCAGGGCGCGTGCCAGCCGCCGAGGAACAGTGTGGTGGCCAGCGCGGAGACGGTGACCATGTTGATGTACTCGGCCAGCATGAACATCGCGAACCGCAGCGACGAGTACTCGGTGTGGAATCCGCCGACCAGTTCGCCCTCCGCCTCGGGCAGGTCGAACGGCGCCCGGTTCGTCTCCCCCACCATCGATGTCACGTAGATGAGGAACGACGGCAGCAGGAGGAACACGTACCACGTGCCGAACTGGGACGACACGATCCCCGAGGTGCTCATCGTGCCCGCGTCGAGGAACACCGCGGCGAACGACAACCCCATCGCCACCTCGTAGGAGATCACCTGCGCGGTCGACCGCAGGCCGCCGAGCAGCGGGTAGGTGGAACCCGACGCCCATCCGGCGAGCACGATGCCGTACACGCCGACGGACGTGACCGCGAGGACGTACAGGACCGCGACCTGAAGGTCGGTGAGCTGCAGCGGTGTTCGGTGGCCGAGGATCGACACCTCCGGACCGAACGGGATCACCGCGAAAGCCATGATCGCCGGGACGACGGCGATGATCGGTGCGAGCAGGTACACCGGCCTGTCCACTCCGGCCGGGACGATGCCCTCCTTGAGTGCGAGTTTGATGCCGTCGGCGAGGGATTGGAGGGTGCCGCGGGGGCCGACGCGGTTGGGTCCGACGCGCATCTGCATCCACGCCATCACCTTGCGTTCGACGAGCAGCGCGATCAGCGGCGTCAGGATCAGGAACGCGAAGATGGCCACCGCCTTCGCGACCACCAGCCACCACGGATCGCGCCCGAACGCGGAGAGGTCGGTGCCGGCGGCGAGGATCGGTGCGGTGGTCATCGCAAACCCCCGACCGCGGGCCGGATCCGCACCAGCGCGCCGACCGTGACACCGAGGTCGCGGTGGACCGCGCTGCCCGGCGAGTTGAGCGGCAGCCACACCACCCGCTCCGGCATGTCGGTGACGACGACGGGCAGGGTGACCGCGCCCCGATCGGTGTTGACGGTGATCGAGTCGCCGTCCCGGCAACCGATCTCGACGGCGGTGCCCGCGGAGAGTCGCGCGACCGGGACGTGTGCGGTGCCGGCGAGGTGCGGTTCACCGTCCTGTAGCCGGCCCGCGTCGAGGAGTTGGCGCCACCCGGCGAGCACCGCCTGGCCCGGACCGGGCAGGCGGTGGTGTGCCGGGGCGGTGGTGGGGGCTGCGACCGGTTCGCCGTCCCACCGTCCGATCACACCGATCTCCGCGCGGGCGGTGGCCGCGTCGGGCAGCCCGATCGGTTCCCCCATCTCTGTCGAGAGGGCATGCAGCACCCGGTGATCCGGCATGGCACCGATCCCGGTGAGGGCCGCCGCGAACGGGCGGTCGCGTCCCTCCCAGTCGACGAAGGTGCCGTCCTTCTCCGCCACCGGCGCGACCGGGAACACCACGTCGGCGAGGTCGGTGACCGCGCTGCGTCGCAGTTCGAGCGAGACCACGAAGCCGGCGGCCTCGACCGCGGTGCGGGCGGCACCGGGGTCGGGGAGGTCGTCGAGCTCGACGCCGCCGACCAGCAGGGCACCCAACGTCCCGGCCCGGGCGGCGTCGAGGATGCCCGCGGTGTCACGGCCCGGTACGGACGGGAGGTCGTCGACATTCCAGCGCGCCGCGACCCGGTGCCGGGCCGTCGCGTCGGCAACGGGGTGGGCGCCGGGCAGCAGGTTCGGCAGGGCACCGGATTCCAGTGCGCCCCGTTCGCCGGCACGGCGCGGGATCCACGCCAGTCGGGCACCGGTGAGATCGGCGAGTTCGCTTGCCGCCGTGAGTGCCCCCGCCGGCCCGGCCGCGCGTTCACCGACGAGGATCAACGCCCCCGGAGCCTTGAGCAGGTCGTTGCCGCGCAGCGCGTGGAGCGCGTCGACCTCGCCGCCGGGACCGGTCTGCAGCAGGTGTCCGGACAGCTTCTGCAGGCCGCGGCTCGCGTAGGGCGCGATCGAGTACACCGCCAACCCGTTGCGGCGCACCGCCTTGCGCAGACGGAGGAACACGATCGGCGACTCCTCCTCCGGTTCGAATGCCACCAGCACGACGACGGGTGCACGTTCGACGTCGGCGTAGGTGACGTCCATCCGGCGGCCCGCGACGTGTGCACCGAGGAAGCGCGTCTCCTCGTCGGAATGCGGTCGAATGCGGAAGTCGACGTCGTTGGTGCCGAGAGCGACCCGTGCGAACTTCGCGTAGGCGTACGCGTCCTCGACGGTGACCCGGCCGCCGGTCAGCACCCCGACCGCACCGCCCTCTCGCAACCCGCGGGCGGCGACAGCGAGGGCCTGCGACCAGGACGTCGGCGCCAGTTGCCCGTCGGGCCCGCGCACCAGCGGAGTGGTCAGCCTGTCGGAGGCGGTTGCGTAGGTGAACGCCCACCGGCCCTTGTCGCAGTTCCACTCCTCGTTGACCTCAGGGTCGTCGCCGGCGAGGCGACGGAGGACGGTGCCGCGCCGGTGGTCGGTCCGCTGGGCGCACCCGGAGGAGCAGTGCTCGCACACGCTCGGCGTCGACACCAGGTCGAAGGGGCGGGCCCGGAACCGGTAGGAGGCTCCGGTCAGCGCGCCGACCGGGCAGATCTGCACCGTGTTGCCGGAGAAGTACGACTCGAACGGTTCGCCCTCACCGATCCCGACCTGCTGCAACGCGCCGCGTTCGAGCAGTTCGATGAACGGATCACCGGCGATCTGCTGAGAGAACCGGGTGCAACGGGCGCACAGGACGCAGCGTTCCCGGTCCAGCAGCACCTCGCTGGACAGGGGTATCGGTTTCGGGTAGGTGCGCTTGGTGCCGTCGAATCGGGATTCGCTGCGGCCGTTGGACATCGCCTGGTTCTGCAGTGGGCATTCGCCGCCCTTGTCGCACACCGGGCAGTCCAGGGGATGGTTGATCAGCAGCAGTTCCATCACTCCGCGCTGCGCCCTGTCGGCCGCCGGCGAGGTGAGCTGGGTGTACACGGTCATGCCGTCGGAGACAACGGTGGTGCAGGACGCCATCGGCTTCGGCAACCGGACCGGCGGCGATCCCGGCTCGCGGCCCGGCAGTTCCACCTCGACGAGGCACTGCCGGCAGGCACCGACGGGGTCGAGCAGGGGATGGTCGCAGAACCGCGGGATCTGGACCCCGACGAGTTCGGCCGCCCGGATCACCAAGGTGCCCTTGGGGACCCGGACCTCGGCTCCGTCGATGGAAACCGTCACCAGATCGGCGGGCGCGGAGACGTTCTCGCTCACGCTCATCGAGCCCCCACTCCCTCGGTCAGCGCGGACCGTGCCGGATCGAACGGACAACCGCCACGTCGGAAGTGCGCGAGGTACTCGTCACGGAAGTACTTCAGCGAGGAGTTGATCGGGCTGGCGGCGGCGTCCCCCAACGCGCAGAACGACTTTCCGGCGATCCCGTCGGCGATGTCCAGCAGCGTCTCCAGGTCGGCGGCGGTGCCCTGGCCGGCTTCCATCCGTTCCATCACCTGCACCAGCCAGTAGGTGCCCTCCCGACACGGGGTGCACTTGCCGCACGACTCGTGGGCGTAGAACTGCGTCCACCTCAGGACCGCGCGCACCACGCAGGTGGTCTCGTCGAAGATCTGCAGCGCCTTCGTGCCGAGCATGGAGCCGGCACCGGCGACACCTTCGTAGTCGAGGGCCACGTCGAGGTGCTGCTCGGTGAAGATCGGTGTGGAGGAACCGCCGGGGGTCCAGAACTTGAGCCGGTGCCCGGCCCGCACGCCGCCCGCGTACTCGAGCAGTTCCCGCAGCGTCACCCCGAGCGGCGCCTCGTACTGGCCGGGCCGGGTGACATGCCCGGACAGCGAGTACAACGTGAATCCCGGCGACTTCTCACCGCCCATGGACCGGAACCAGTCGGCGCCGTGCAGCAGGATCGGAGGCACGCTGGCGATCGACTCGACGTTGTTGACCACCGTGGGGCTGGCGTAGAGGCCCGCGACCGCGGGAAACGGGGGCCGCAGCCGGGGTTGCCCACGGCGGCCCTCGAGCGAGTCGAGAAGCGCGGTCTCCTCACCGCAGATGTAGGCGCCTGCACCGGCGTGCACCACCACGTCGAGGTCGAAACCGCTGCCGAGGATGTCGCGTCCCAGATACCCTGCCGCGTACGCCTCGGCGACCGCGGACTGCAGCCGCCGCAGCACCGGCACCACCTCACCGCGGACGTAGATGAAGGCGTGCCGGGCCCGGATCGCGTAGGCGGCGATGACGACACCCTCGATCAGAGCGTGCGGCGTGGCCAGCATGAGCGGCATGTCCTTGCAGGTACCCGGCTCGGACTCGTCGGCGTTGACCACCAGGTAGTGCGGCTTGTCACCGGCAGTTGTCCCGTTCTGGGCGCCCGCGCCCGCCGAGCCCTGCGGGATGAACGACCATTTGGTCCCGGTGGGGAATCCGGCGCCGCCGCGCCCGCGGAGGCCCGATGCCTTGACCGTGTCGATCACCGCATCCGGCTCCTGAGCCAGGGCGGCACGCAGTCCGCGGTAGCCGTCGTGGCGGAGGTAGGTCTCCAGCGTCCACGACCGTGGCTCGTCCCAGTAGCGGCTCAGGACCGGGGTCAGGGTCACGACGACTCCCCCTCCCGCTCGGTGCCGCACGGGCCGGGTTCCGGTGCGCTCAGGCCGCGTTGGCGGGCGATCCGGAGCCCCGCGACGGTGGCCTCTCCGGCCACGCCGGCGTCCACGGCCGCGGGCCGGGGGTCGGGGAATCCGGCAAGGATCCGCTCGGTCTCCCGGAACGTGCACGGCGGGGCGCCCCTGACCGGGGTCACCCGACCACCGGCCCGCAGCGTGTCGACCAGGTCGGTTGCCGACTCCGGGGTCTGGTTGTCGAAGAACTCCCAGTTGACCATCACCACCGGGGCGTAGTCGCAGGCGGCGTTGCACTCGACGTGTTCGAGGGTGACGACGCCGTCGTCGGTGCTCTGGCCCGGTTCGACGCCCAGGTGGGTGCGCAGCCGGTCGAGGATCGCGTCACCGCCCATGATCGCGCACAGCGTGTTCGTGCACACCCCGACCAGGTAGTCGCCGGTGGGAGTGCGTCGGTACATGGAGTAGAACGTCGCGACCGCGGACACTTCCGCGGCGGTGAGATCGAGCTGCCCGGCGCAGAATTCGACACCGGCGCGAGTGACACAGCCGTCCTCGGACTGCACCAGGTGCAGCAGCGGCAGCAGTGCCGAACGGGACTGCGGGTAGCGCGCGAGGATCTCCTTGGCGTCCACCTCGAGCCGCGCCCGGACCTGCGGCGGGTAGCCGTGCGGCGCGGTCATCGGTCCACTCCGCCCATGACGGGGTCGATGCTGGCCACCGAGGCGATCACGTCGGCGACCATGCCGCCCTCGCACATCGCCGACACCGCTTGCAGATTCGTGAACGAGGGGTCACGGTAGTGCACCCGGTACGGCCTGCTTCCGCCGTCGCTGACCATGTGCACGCCCAGTTCGCCGCGCGGGGACTCGACGGCGACGTACACCTGCCCGGCGGGCACCCGGAAGCCCTCGGTGACGAGTTTGAAGTGGTGGATCAGCGCCTCCATCGAGGTCCCCATGATGTGCTCGATGTGTTCGGGCGAGTTGCCGAGCCCGTCCGGACCCAGCGCCAGGTCCGCGGGCCAGGCGATCTTCTTGTCGTCGATCATCACCGGTCCGGGCCGCAACCGGTCTAGGCACTGCTGCGCGATCCTCAGCGACTCGCGCATCTCCCGGACCCGGATCAGGTACCGCCCGTAGCAGTCACTGCCCGTGTCGGTGACGACGTCGAAGTCGTAGGTTTCGTATCCGCAGTACGGCTCCGAACGCCTCAGGTCGTGGGGAAGTCCGGTGGCACGCAGGATCGGACCGGTCATACCGAGGGCCATGCACCCGGTCAGGTCGAGGTAGCCGATGCCCTGGGTGCGGGCCTTCCAGATCGGGTTCTCGTTGAGCATGAGTTCCATGTCCCGCAGGCGGTTCGGCAGGATCGTGAGCAGTTCACGTGCCGCGGCGAGCGCCGCGTCGGAAACGTCCTGGGCGAGCCCGCCGGGCCGGATGAAGGCGTGGTTCATCCGCAGGCCGGTCATCTTCTCGAACACGTCCAGGATCAGCTCCCGCTCGCGGAACCCGAACAGCATCGCGGTCACCGCGCCGAGCTCCATGCCGCCGGTCGCCAGTGCCACCAGATGCGAGGAGATCCGGTTCAGTTCCATCAGCAGCACCCGGATCACGGTGGCGCGCTCGGGAATCAGGTCGGTGATGCCGAGCAGCTTCTCCAGCGCCAGGCAGTAGGCGGTCTCGTTGAAGAACGGCGACAGGTAGTCCATCCGGGTGACGAAGGTGACTCCCTGCGTCCAGCTGCGGTACTCGAGGTTCTTCTCGATTCCGGTGTGCAGGTATCCGATTCCGCACCGTGCCTCGGTGACGGTCTCGCCCTCGATCTCCAGGATCAGGCGCAGCACGCCGTGCGTGGAGGGGTGCTGCGGACCCATGTTCACCACGATCCGCTCGTCTCCGGATTGGGCTGCCGCCCCGACGATCTCGTCCCAGTCCTGTCCGCCGGCACTGTAGACGGTGCCCGCGGGATCGCTGCTCACGTCGCTCATCAGCTGTACGCCCTCCGCTGGTCGGGTGGCGGGATCTGCGCGCCCTTGTACTCGACGGGAATGCCGCCGAGCGGGTAGTCCTTGCGCTGCGGGTGCCCCACCCAGTCGTCGGGCATCTCGATCCGCGTCAGTGCGGGATGACCGTCGAACACGATTCCGAAGAAGTCGTAGGTCTCCCGCTCGTGCCAGTCGTTGGTGGGGTAGATCGAATACAGGGACGGCACGTACGGATGGGCGTCCGGAACCGCGACCTCGAGCCGGATGCGGCGACCCCAGGTGATCGACAGCAGCGGGTACACCGCGTGCAGTTCCCGGCCACTGTCCTGCGGATAGTGCACACCGCTGACCCCGAGGCACAGCTCGAACCGCAGGGCGGGGGCGTCACGCAGCGCCCGTGCGACCGCAGGCAGGTGTGAGGCACGGACGTGGAAGGTGAGCTCGTCGCGGAACACCACGACCTTCTCTATCGCGTCCGCCGGTGCCACACCGGCCGCCGTCAGCGTCGCGTCGAGCTCGTCCGCGACCTCGTCGAACCATCCCCCGAACGGTCGAGTCGTGCTGGGAGGCAGGGTGACCGGACGCTGCAGCCGACCGTATCCGGAGGTGTCGCCGGTGCCGCGGACACCGAACATGCCCTGCCGGACGTCGATCACGTCGGGCACCGCCGCCTCGTCCGGGGGCGGACTGCCCTCCGGTCCGGTCGTCGCCTCTGAGTCGAAGTCCGAACTCACCGCAGCAGCCCCCTCATCTCGATCGTCGGGGTCGCGGCCAGCGCCGCCGCCTCCGCTGCCCGCACCGCTTCCTTCCGGTTCACACCGAGCGGCATCTGCTGAATCTTCTCGTGCAGCTTGATGATCGCGTTCAGCAGCATCTCCGGTCGTGGGGGACAGCCGGGGAGGTAGATGTCGACGGGAACGAGGTGGTCGACACCCTGCACGATCGCGTAGTTGTTGAACATGCCCCCGGAGGAGGCACAGACGCCCATGGCCAGAACCCATTTCGGTTCGACCATCTGGTCGTACACCTGGCGCAGCACCGGGCCCATCTTCTGACTGACCCGGCCGGCCACGATCATCAGATCGGCCTGCCGGGGCGAGGCGCGGAACGCCTCCATTCCGAACCTGGCGATGTCGTACCGCCCGGCACTGGTGGCCATCATCTCGATGGCACAGCAGGCGAGGCCGAACGTGGCCGGCCACAGCGATCCCTTGCGCGCGTATCCCGCGATCGACTCGACCGTCGTCAGCAGGAACCCGCTCGGCAGCTTCTCCTCGAGACCCATGATCCTCGCCTCAGCTCTCCGTCCGGTTTCCCGAACGATTTCCCGAACGAACCGATCCGACTGCGCCGCAGCGCCATCCGACCGACGTCGGCGGCCGGGGTGCGGTCAGTCCCAGGTGAGGCCGCCTCGTCGCCACTCGTAGGCGTAGGCGACCGACACGTTGAACACGAACAGCGCCATGGCCGCCAGACCGAACGTGCCGAGCGCGTCGAAGTACACCGCCCACGGGTACAGGAAGACGATCTCGATGTCGAAGATGATGAACAGCATCGCGGTCAGGTAGTACTTCACCGGGATCCGCTGCCCGGACGCCCCACCGATGCCGCTGCCGTGCCGGTCCGGTTGTGACGTCGGTTCGATACCGCACTCGTACGCCTGGAGTTTCGCCCGGTTCCGGCGGCGCGGCCCGACGATCGACGCCACCAGGACCGAGAACAGCGCGAACACGACCGCGATCGCGCCGAGCACCAGGATCGGGATGTACACGTTCACCGAGACCGGCCTCCCCTCCCTGCGGGAGTGTCCGTCGGACCTCGCCCCCGAGGCGGAGAGCGGACACGCGGACGGCAGCCGGACAACGGTCGGCGTCCCGCCGACCCTGCCGTCCGTCCTGCCCGATCCGCCTCATGACCGCTCCCCTGGTCCGACGCATCCATTGCACGAGCTGCACTGCAACGCTCGGAGCTGGGCGACCGGACACGTGACCCGGTCACGTCCTCTCCTTGGAGCCGAACATACCCCCGGCCGCTCGCGCGTGTGAGCCACGACACTCCGGGGCCGGTGGAGGTGCGTGGCGGATGCGGTCCGGGGACCGCCGGCACAGGCTGCGCGCAGCAGCAGCGATCGTCAGCCCAGTCGCGCGCGGAGCAGCGCGACGACCTCCCCGGTGAGCCGGATCGGGTCGATCGGGTGCGGGACACTCGCCTCGGCGCGCGACCACCGCGCCAGCCAGGCGTCGTCCGCGCGACCGGTCAGCACCAGGATCGGCGGACAGTGGTCGATCTCGTCCTTGAGTTGCTTGGCCAGGCCCATGCCACCGGTGGGAGTGGCTTCGCCATCGAGGATCGCCAGGTCCACCCCGCCGGCGTCCAGGTGCTGCACCACCACCGGGGCCGTGGCGACCTCGACGCATTCGATCTCCGGAAGATCGGGGTGCGGACGGGGGCCGAGTGCCGTCACGACCTGCCTGCGTGTGTTCACGTCGTCGCTGTAGACGAGCACCCGGAGGTGCGGGGCGCCGCGCGGGACGCCTCCGGACTGCGCTGGCGGCACGGACACGTGGGGGATGCTACGCGCGAAGCGGGCCGCGCCCGTTCAGGCGCGGCCCGCGCGTACCGCGGATTCTCGGTCGGATTCCGGCGAGATCCGGTTCGGGCGTGATGTCAGATTCGGGTGATGTCGAGGCCGCCGTCCTGGAACTGCGTCCGCAGCCGCTTCTTGTCGAACTTGCCGACGCTGGTCTTCGGCACCTCGGAGATCACGGTCCAGTTCTCGGGGACCTGCCACTTGGCGACCTTGCCCGAAAGGTACTCGCGCAGTGCGTCGATCGTGGTCGGCGTCCCCTCCCGCAGCACAACGGCCACCAGCGGTCGCTCGTCCCACTTCTCGTCGGGGATGCCGATGACGGCGGCCTCGAGGACGTCCGGATGCCCCATCACGGCGTTCTCCAGGTCCACCGACGAGATCCATTCGCCACCGGACTTGATGATGTCCTTGGTGCGGTCGGTGAGGGTGAGGTACCCGTCCGGGGTGATCGACCCGACGTCGCCGGTGCGCAGCCAGCCGTCGTCGAACTTATCCGGCGCGTCGACCCCATAGTAGGACCCGGTGATCCAAGGCCCGCGCACCTCGAGTTCACCGATGGCGGTGCCGTCGTTCGGGACCACGCCCCCGACGTCGTCGACGAGGCGCGCCTGCACCGACGCCGGGAACCTGCCCTGGGTGTACCGGTACCGCCAGCGCTCGTCGCCCTCGGTGCCCGCGGGCGGACGCGCCACCGACCCGAGCGGCGAGGTCTCGGTCATGCCCCACGCATGCAGCACCTGCACGTCGTACTCGTTCTCGAACACGTGCATGAGCGCCGGCGGCACGGCGGACCCGCCGATCAGGACGTCCTTCATGAAGGAGATGTCCTGCGGGTGCTCCTCCAGGTGCAGGTGCAGCCCCTGCCAGATCGTCGGGACCGCGGCCGCGTATGTCGGACGCTCGGCGGCGATCAGTTCGGCCAGCGGCGCCGGCTGCAGGAACCGGTCCGGCATGATCAGCGAGGCTCCGATCATGAACGCCGCGTACGGCAGCCCCCAGGACATCGCGTGGAACTGCGGCACCACGGCCAGCGCCCGGTCACCCTGCCTCAGCGCCGGACCGTCCGTCATGCACACCTGCATCGAATGCAGGTAGATCGAACGGTGTGAGTACACAACGCCTTTCGGGTCACCGGTGGTGCCGGAGGTGTAACACATGGCGGCCGCGGACCGCTCGTCCAGCTCCGGCCAGTCGAACTCCGTCGGCTGCCCGGAGATCAGCGCCTCGTACGTGTGGACCTGCACCCCGTCCGGTGCCTCCAGTCCGGCGGTGGTCTCACCGGTGACGATCACGTGCTTGACCGTCGAGAGCTGCGGCAGCTGCGGGGCCAGGAGCGGGATCAGCGTCGCGTCGACGATGATCACGTGGTCCTCCGCATGGTTGGCCACATGCACCAGCTGCTCCGGGAACAGCCGGATGTTGAGCGTGTGCAGCACCGCGCCCATCGACGGGACCGCCAGGTACGCCTCGAGGTGCTCGGCGTTGTTCCACATGAACGTCGCGACCCGCTGATCGCCGGTGACGCCCAGCCCGCGCAGCGCGTGTGCGAGCGCCGCACACCGGCGGCCCACCTCGGCGTAGCTGCGCCGACGCGCACCGGCGTCGGTCCAGGTCACGACCTCCGCGCTGCCGTGCACCGTGCTGCCGTGCCGTAGCAGCTGGGCGATCGACAGCGGGGCGTCTTGCATCGTGCTCAACATGAATCGCTCCTCAATTGATCGGTTCGCGCCCATTGTGACCTACCGCACACACTCGCCGCACGCGGCCCATCGCTTGCGTCACGAACCGTCCCGTCGCCGGGACCACGGCGGGTCACCTGGACTGATCTCGCGCGGTGCCCTATCTGTACGGAATGGACTTCATCCAGGAGCGGTTCATCGACCCGTTGAGCAACGTGCTGTACACGTACGTCCTCATCTATCTGCTGGTCGGAGCCGGCCTCTACTTCACGATCCGAACCCGCGGCATCCAGTTCCGCCGGTTCCCCGCGATGATCCGTCAGCTCGGCTCGTCCCGCTCGGGCGCCGAGGGCGGGATCTCGTCGTTCCAGGCGTTCTGCGTGGGGCTGGCATCGAGGGTCGGCACCGGCAACATCGCCGGCGTGGCGATCGCGTTGACGCTCGGCGGGCCGGGTGCGGTGTTCTGGATGTGGTGCGTCGCCCTCATCGGCATGGCCACCGCCGCCGTCGAGGCGACCCTGGCGCAGATGTTCAAGGTGCGTGGCCCCGACGGCGCTTTCCGCGGCGGACCCGCCTACTACATTCAACGTGGACTGCGCTCGCGTGCCGGCGGCATCCTGTTCGCGGTACTGCTCGTCGTCACCTTCGGTATCGCGTTCAACATGGTGCAGGCCAACACGATTGCCGACGTCCTCTCGCAGGCACACACCGTCGACCAGAAGTGGACTGCCGTGGTGCTGATGCTGCTCGCGGCGCCGGTCCTGTTCGGCGGCATCCGGCGCGTCGCGAAGGTGGCGGAAGTGGTGTTGCCGATCATGGCCGGCCTGTACGCCCTGCTCGCCGTCGTCATCATCGTCATGAACATCGGCCGCGTCCCCGAGGTCATCGGAATGATCGTCGGCGGCGCGTTCGGCATCGGTGAGGCCGCCGCGGGTGTTGCCGGCGGCGTGGCGGCCGCCCTGCTCAACGGCGTCAAACGCGGCCTGTTCTCCAACGAGGCCGGGATGGGCAGCGCGCCGAACACGGCGGCGACCGCGACCGTGTCCCACCCGGTGAAGCAGGGATTCGTGCAGTCGCTCGGGGTCTTCGTCGACACCATGATCGTGTGCACCGCCACCGCGATGATCATCCTGATGGCGGGACCGGAGGTGTACGACCCGGGTACCACCGGCTCGGCGGTGGGGGCGTCGTTGACACAGTCCGCGGTCGAGCACGAACTGGGCTCGTGGTCGGTGTGGCTGATGACGGTGCTGGTGTTCGTCTTCGCCTTCTCCTCGGTGCTGGGCAACTACTCGTATGCCGAGGTCAACATGTACTTCCTCGGCGCGGGACCGCGGACGCTGTTCGCCTTCCGCCTCGTCGTCCTCACCTCCGTGGGAATCGGTTCGGTGCTGGCACTGTCCGCGGTGTGGGCGGTCGCCGACGTCGCAATGGCCCTGATGGCGATCACCAACCTGGTCGCGATCGTCCTGCTCGGCAAGTGGGCGTTCGGCGCCTTCCGCGACTACGACCGGCAGACGAGCGCCGGCCGGGACCCGGTGTTCACGGACCGCGACAACCCCGACCTGCCCGGCGAGCTGCCCGACTCGGTGTGGCACACGCCGGGAGCTGTCGAGGTGGCCCGCAACGGCTGATCGGCGGCCCCGACAACCGGTCCGGCGTGCCGCGGCCCCTTGTGGTCGGGGCCGCGCCCGTCGGTCCCACTGCGCGGACTCGAACCGCGTTCTCCGGTACCACAAACCGGCGCTCTGGCCACTTGAGCTACAGCAGGGTTGGTCCGCTCGATCAGACGAACGATGCGGACACCCGGGACGTTAGCGGCTGTATGGCGGCTGGTGCCACCGATTTTCCGGCGGGCCCCACACCTGGCCCGGGCAGCGACCGCCGCCACGGGCGGCGTGGTCGGCCTCACCAGTGAGACGAGGCCGACTGCGCCCGAAGCCGATACGCCCGCCGCGCGTTTCCGGCTCCGATCATCGCCGCGATACGTTCGGCATCGGCGAAAGACCATGATCCGTCGTCAATTCCGGCACCGAGCACCTCGGCCAGCGCACGCCGGAAGTACGCGGTACTGATGTGGAACAGTTCGGGCAGACCGTAGCCGTCGGTGGAGAACAGGATCGAACCGAAGGGCGCGAGTTCGGTCAGCTCGGCAAGCACCCGCCCGCCGCGGCCGCCGACGTTCTGCATCGCGAGCCCGACGTCGACGAAGACGTGGTCGAACACCTGCGCCAGGTACCCGGCGTGGCGGTGGAACGGATAGGTGTGCAGCAACATGAGCGGCACACCCAGACCAGACGTGGCCCGGAGCAGCGGGGTCAGCAGCAGCGGATCGCCGCGTCCCAGCTCGGCGTCCACATCCCCGTAGCCGGTGTGGAACTGGATCGGCAGACCGAGTTCGACTGCGCTCCAGACGAGGAACCGGGTGAGGGTCTCGTCGGCCAGCCGGACCGGGGCCCCGCGGTCGATCGCACCCGCCCACCGTCCGGCAGCGGCCGCGACCTCCGCCCCGGTCGGACGCTCCGGCGCGAGGTCGAGCCCGACACGATATGCGGCAATCGATTTGAACGCGATTGCACCGCCCTCGACGGCGAGCTCCAGCCGATCGCGGCACGCATCGGCGAATCCCGCCGCCGTCGTCGGCCCGATCACCTGCTCGGCGACGGTTTCGAGCCGGACGACCTCACGGGCCGTCCCGTCGGTGAGCGCCGCCAGTTCACCAGGTGTGGTCAGTCGTTGCGCCGAATACCCGGTGTCGACCAGGAAGTCGCCGATCCCGGTTCCGCGCAGCAGCCTTCTCGACACCTCGTCGGAGCCGAGTTCCGCCCGTCGTAACAGGTAGTCGTCGGCCGGGACCCCGGCGGGAAGATCGAGCCGTGGTGCGCACAGGTGCCGCACCGCGAACCCGACGCGGGTGTCGAACAGGCTGCCGTGCCACGGCCCCGGCGCGTCCGCCTCGCAGAGCAGCGCCTCGAACCCGGCCCGGTCGAGGTCCTCGACCACGACGCCGTGACAGTGGTGGTCGACCAGGTCGGCCGAGTCCACCATCTCCGTCACCGAGGCATCGGCAGGGGTCATCCCTGCATTCTGCGCCGCATCGTCACCTCAGGCGTACTGCTTTGCCAGCGGCGACGGGAATCGCAGCATCACGCGGACCCCGCCCAGCCACTCGGTCAGGGCCTCGGCCTCTGCATCGAGCGCTCGCCGCGCGGCGGGATCGACGTCCTCGAGAAGGTGGACCACCACCCGGCCGGCGTCGTCCTGCCACCAGCCGCCGACGATTCTCCCGTCCCACCAGGCCGTGGGGCCGGCGTTGCCGTTCGAGTCGAACAACGGTTCCTTGTGAGGGCCGAGGTACCAGTCCCGTTCGCGCCAGCCCATCGTCGTCGGGTCCAGACCCGGCAGCAGGGCGGCCCATGGCTCGACCGGCTCGACCGGTTCCGCGTCGTCGGCCATCAGGTATCCGACCTGCCCGTCGAGGTCGACCTCGACGAGATCCAACGCGGACAACGCCTTTCGAACCACGGTCAGTGTCGAGCCGAGCCACCATTTCAGGTCGGCTTCGGTGCCGGGCCCGAACGCGCGCAGCCACTCTGCGACCAGCCAGGCGGCTCCCTCCGCATCGGTCACGGTCTCGATCGGGTCACCCAGCCACGATTCGGTGATGGCCCAACGGTTCCGGGACACCCTCCACGGCCCGTCGTTCGTCGCGCGCACGATCCGGCCCTCCGCGGACAGGACGGTGAGCACCCGCGGCCCGATCGACACCTGGCCACCCCAACTCTTGCCCTCACCGTAGGACATGGAGCCGTTCAACAGCGGGAGCTTCTCGCGAAGCGTCGTGTACGACAACGGTTCACCGCCAGACAGCGCATCGAGCACCGCGTCGCCGGCTTCCCGCAGCCATGCCTCCCCGTCGTCGAACAGCCCCGCCTTCTCCACTTCCCGCACGAGGCGACGGCGTTCGTTGTCGGCGACCCGGTTGCTCGCACCGGCCTGAACGAACGGCAGTGCCGCCCGCGGGAACACGAACAGGGTGCGCCGCATCGCCAGGTGCTTGACCAGCGACCGGTCCTCGTAGAGCGCGCGGTCCAGGTCGGGGACCGTCATCCCGTCCACGCGTGCTCGGGCGGACAGGTAGATCGTCGCCGGGTCGGTTCCGTGCAGGCAGACCAGGCTGCGGGCGGCATCGACCACATCGGCGGCGCCCGCTCCGGGCGCGAGGCGGTGACGGCGAGCGAGCCGCGCACGGCGCTGTGCGGGGTCGACGGACCGAAGGGAATGGGTGGACACGCGCCCATTGTGCCGCGACGGTCGGACAGTCCGGCCCGGACACGGATTCCGCCAGGGCGTCAGACGGCCGCGGGCTCCCGATCGGCCGATTCCAGCTCCCGCACCAGCGGCAGCACCTTGGCGCCGAAGTACTCGACCTCCTCCTGGAAGTGCAGGAAGCCCGCCAGGATCAGGTCGACGCCGCGACGCCGGTACTCGACGATGCGCTCCGCGATCTGCTCCGGTGTACCGATCAGCTGGGTGCGGAAACCGTCGTTGTACTGCACCAGGTCCTCGAAGGTCGAGTCCGCCCACATGCCCTTCTGGTCGCCGGTCGACGCACCGGCCTGCTGGACCGCGCTGCGGAAGCCCTCGACAGCCGACTTGTTCGCCTTCTCGATGATCTCGCGGAGAGTGTCGCGGGCTTCCCTCTCGGTGTCGCGGGCGATGATGAAGCCGTTGAGGCCGACCTTCGTCTCACGCTTGTGGGCGCGGGCCACGTCGCGCAGTTCGTCGATCTGCGCGGTGATGCCGTCGTAGTCCTTGCCGTTGCTGAAGTACCAGTCCGCATAGCGGCCACCGTTGGCGATCGCGGCAGTGGAGTTGCCGCCCTGGAAGAGTTCGGGATTCGGCCGCTCGGGCGTGTTCACCGGCTTCGGCTTGAGGGTGAAGTCGTGGATCCGGTAGAAGTCGCCGCGAAAGTCGACGTCGTCCTCGGTCCAGATCTTGCGGAGCACCTGCAGGAACTCGGCGCTGCGCCGGTAGCGCTCGTCGTGTTCGAGCCACGGCTCGCCGAGGTGGGTGAACTCGTCCTTGAACCAGCCGCTGACGACGTTCACCGCGAACCGGCCGCCGGACAGCTGGTCGGCGGTGGCGCCGAGCTTCGCCAGCACGGCCGGCTGCCACAGGCCCGGATGCACCGCCGCGATCACCTTCAGCCGCTCGGTGGCCAGCAGCAGCGCGAGGCTGAAGCTGGTCGACTCGTGCTGGAACTCGGCGCCGTAGCTGGCCTCGTAGCGGACCTGACTCAGGGCGTACTCGAAGCCGTTGTTCTCGGCGGTGCGGGCGAGCTTGACGTTGTACTCGTAGTCCCAGCTGGTTCGCTGCTCGATGTCCGAGGTGACAAGGCCACCGCTGACATTGGGCACCCAGTAGGCGAACGTGGTCTGGTCGGCGATGCGTTCGGTTGACATGGCTACCGATTGAAGCCGCGCCACCGGCCGAGCCCCACCGTTGCGATCACCGGGATTGCAACGGCGATGCGCCTGCCCGACGCAGCTGCAGGGCACTCGGGCCGGAAGAACAGGTATGGACGTAGGTAGTTTCCCGCATGTCACCGGCTCCACAGCGACACAGGATGTGATCCACCGCACATTCCGAAGCCGGTAGTCGATGCTCCGACATCGTTCGCGGCGCCCGTCGGCCGTGCGGACCCCTTTGTATCGAATTCAGAGGAAGGTGCCCGCACCGATGAAGGACCACCTGCTCACCTGCAGCGACTACGTCACCGCGATGTTCGCCCGCGATTTCGTCGCGGACGGTTTCGTCGACGACGCCGTCGAACGTATCCACCGCGGTGAGATCGGCGACTGGGTGCGTGCGCTGGCCTGGTCGGGCCTGTTCACCAACCTCGTCGTCGCGAACGCCGCGCACGCCTGGCGGTGCGATCCGCGTTCCCTGCTGGACGCACTGCTGGGGGACGCCGACGAAGTAGCCGTCAAACGCTACGACCTCGCGTGGCAAGCGCTGGACAGAACTGCGCGGTTCCGTTCCTCCGCGGCCGCCAACGAGTAGCGCGACCGTCACGCCGGCCGGCCCGACGAGGCGCCGTCACAGATGGCGGTGCCGCACCGACGGGCGGCGGGCGCCACGAACCGCGGCAGGTACGCGAAATGCCGGCCTGCCGGACAAGCCTCGACCTTGCCGAGGCACCACGACCACGGCACCACGCCGATGGAAATCACCAAGGGAGAAAAGAATGGGTTCCTCTGAGTCCGACCTCAAGCTCATCAAGCAGATTCAACCGGTCGTCAGCGGCCTCGGCACCGTCATCGGCGGCGTGGGAGCGGCACTCGGATTGATCGGCGCGCTGGCTGCGTTCAGCTGACCGACACGGCAGGACCGGCGGAGCCGCGCTCGATCGGAGGTCGTGTGTCATTGCCGCGACCACTGTCGAAGCAGCCGCGTCGGGGATCGAGTGGGATCCCCGACGCGGCTGCATTGCGCCATGCGATCGAGCCGCCGGACGCGCGCCGGGCCACCGAGCGGGCGCGGTCGAGGCGCTGGCGTGAAGTGCTCAGGGTCAGGGCCCCACGGCTGAGCGGGCATATTCTGAACGGGTACCACCCGAGTTGTGAGCATGTCCGCCCGGAGTGTCGGGGGCCGCGGGGCGGCGGAGAGCACGTACCCGATGACCGACAGCGATCCGTTCCGAACCCGACGTGACGCGTCCCCGACGGTCGACAGTGAGCTGGGTGCGGCCGGTTTCGACGAGGCCGAGGAGATCGGGCACGGCGGCTTCGGCGTGGTGTACCGCTGCACGCAAACAGTTCTCGAGCGGACCGTTGCGGTGAAGGTGCTCACCGCCACGTTGGACGAGGAGAACCTCGGGCGGTTCCTCCGGGAACAGCGGGCGATGGGCCGGCTGACCGGGCACCCGAACATCGCGGGGGTACTGCAGGTCGGGACCACCGACAGCGGCCGGCCGTATCTGGTGATGCCGTACTACCCGCAGGGCTCCCTCGACACCCGGATCCGACGGCACGGCCCGCTCACCGTGCCGGAGGTGCTGCGGCTGGGGGTGAAGATGGCCGGAGCGCTGGCGACCGCGCACCGGGCCGGGATACTGCACCGCGACGTCAAGCCCGCGAACATCCTGCTCACCGACTACGGCGAGCCACTCCTGACGGACTTCGGCATCGCCCACATCACCGGCGGGTTCGAGACCACGACCGGCACGATCACCGGGTCTCCGGCATTCACCGCCCCGGAGGTGCTCGCCGGGGACCCACCGACACCCTCCGCGGACGTGTACGGGCTCGGCGCCACGCTGTTCGCCGCCCTGACCGGACACGCCGCGTTCGAGCGCCGCAGCGGCGAACAGGTGGTCGCCCAGTTCCTGCGGATCACCACCGCGCCGGTCCCCGACCTTCGCGAAAACGGCATCGACAACGACGTGGCGGCGGCGATCGAGCAGGCCATGGCCCACGCACCGGACGAGCGGCCCACGGTGACCGCCCTCGCGGAACAGCTTCAACAGGTGCAGGCCCGCAGCGGGCTCCCGGTCGACGAGATGGCGCTGCGCGCCGAACCGGACACCGGACAGCAGACGGGCGGTCCGCCGGCGCCGATGCCGCTGACCACCGGTCGCTCGCCCATCCGCCCGTCCTCCCGGGACGCGGCGGGCGAGAAGGGGAATCTCCCGACGGAGTTGTCGACGTTCGTCGGCCGCCGTAGCGAGCTGACCGAGGCGAAGCGGCTGCTTGGGTCGTCCCGACTGGTCACGTTGACGGGGATCGGCGGGGTGGGCAAGACGCGGCTGGCATTGCGGGTCGCCACGGGCGCGCGGCGGTCCTTCGCGGACGGGGTGTGGCTGATCACGTTGGGCGAGTTGCGTGACGGGGCCCTGGTGGAGGGGGTGGTCGCTGCCGTGCTGGGGCTGCGTCCGCAGTCGACGCGGCCGCTGCGGGAGGTTCTGGTGGATTTCCTGGCGCCGCGGGAGCTGCTGCTGGTCCTCGACAACTGTGAGCAGGTGGTCGATGCGGCGGCGCAGCTGTCGGGGACGCTGCTGGCCGCCTGCCCGAAACTACGCATCCTCGCCACCAGCCGCGAGGCCCTGGGCATCGGAGGGGAGGCGGTACTGCGGGTGCCTCCCCTGACCGTCCCCGATCCGGACCGCGAGCCGTCGCTGCAAGAAGTCCGCGCTTATGACGCGGTCAGCCTGTTCACCGACCGCGCCGAAGCCGCACTGCCGGGATTCGAGCTCACCACCGACAACGTGGCCACCGTCGCGAGGATCTGTGCCCGCCTGGACGGGCTGCCACTGCCGATCGAGCTCGCGGCGGCCCGGCTGCGGGTGCTCTCACCGGAGCAGATCCTGGCGCGGCTGACCGACCGTTTCACGCTGCTCGCGCGCGGCGGCCGGGGCGCGCCGACCCGGCAGCAGACGCTGCGCCTGTGTGTCGACTGGAGTCACGAATTGTGCACCCCGGCCGAGCAGCGGCTCTGGGCGCAGTTGTCGGTGTTCGCCGGCGGCGTCGAACTCGATGCCGCCGAACAGGTGTGCCCGTGGGACGAGGAGGACGGCGCCCTGATCGACGTCCTGACCGCCCTGGTCGACAAGTCCATCCTCATCCGGGGGCAGTCGGGCACCGTGGCGCGGTTCCGAATGCTCGAAACCCTGCGCGACTACGGCCGCGAGAAGGCGCACGAATCCGGCGAGTTGCCGGACCTGCGACGGCGGCACCTGCACTGGTGCCGGCAATTGGCGCAGGGCGCGGAGGCCGGGTGGATCAGTGCAAGGCAGCTCGACTGGATCGACCGTCTCGACCGCGAACAACCCAACCTCCGCGAGGCTCTCGAATTCGCCCTCACCGACGACTCGGGATCCGACGGTGTCTTGTCCTTCGCGGGTGCCCTGCAGCCGTTCTGGCTTGCACGCGGACAGCTGGGCGAGGGACGGTACTGGCTCGACCGCGCCCTCGCGATCCGGCCGCTTGGTGTGCCCGCGGTGCGGGCGATGGCGTCGTTCCGGGATATGGCACTGGCCGAGCTCCAGGGAGACCTCGCCGCGGGAGCCGCACTGGCCACCGAGGCCCGAGCCCTCGCCGAACAGACCCCGGACCCGGTCGTGCACGCGTACGCCGAATTCATCGAGGGCGGCCATGAGCTCTTCATCGGTGACCTCACCACCGCGTGCGCGCGCCTGGACCGCGCCCTCGACGAGTTCGCCGCGCGGGGTGATCTCTATACACAGGTATGCGTGCTCCTCACCCTCGGATGGGCGCACGAACTCCGACAGGACACGGCGAGTGCACTCGAGTGTCACGAGAAGATCCTCGCGATCACCGAGTCCCACGGCGAATCGGTGTATCGGTCGTACGCGCTGTGGGCCTCCGCGGTCGCCGCATGGCGCCAGGGTGATCGTGACAGTGCGCTGCGACTGCTGCAGCAGGCACTCGTCCTGATCCGGCAGAGGAAGGACCCGTTGCTGGCCGCGCAGTGTCTCGAGGCGCTGGCCTGGATCACGGTCGACGCGGGCAGCGCACGGCGCGCCGCGGTGCTGCTGGGTGCCGCGCAGGTCCTCGGGCAGACGGCGGGCACCTCCACCGTGATGGTCCCGCATCTACTCGTCCATCACGATGAATACGAGCGGACCGCGCGCCGGGCGCTCGGTCAGCAGGCGTTCCAGGCCGCGCACCGCGAAGGCGGCTCGCTCGATCTCGACGCCGCCATCGCCTACGCCCTCGGCGAGGAACCCACCACGGCACCGACCACCCCCGGCACCTCGACCGAGCTGACCAAGCGGGAACGGCAGGTTGCCGACCTCGTCGCCGAGGGGCTGACCAACAAGGCGATCGCCGCCCGCCTGGTCATCTCCCAACGCACCGTCGACGGACACGTCGAGCACATTCTGACCAAGCTGGGCTTCACCTCCCGGGCACAGATCGCGGCCTGGACGGTCGAACACCGACAACACTGACCAGAGGAGCGCGTCCTCCCGGGACCAGGAACGATCTGCTGCCCTTCGGCCGCGGGGTGGACCGGGAGGTCCCGGGTCAGACCGACACCCTGCCGCGCGGCGTGGCCGCGAAACCGGAGGTCGGCGCGAAGCGCGCCAGCACGTCCTCGGCCGGCTCGCCCGCCGCCTCACCGATGTAGGCGAGCACGTCCTCCCTACTTTTCAGCGCGACCAGCGCGTCCGGCTCGGACAGGAACCGGAACAGCGATGCGGCCACCGGTTCGCTCACCGTCGCCGCGGGGAAGAACAGGTCGGCGTACTCGGCGTACTTCGGATCGCCCAAGAACAGGCGGGTGACCTCCGCCGCGGCATGCCCGCGGGTGTTCCAGTGCCGGTCGAACTGCTCGGTGAGCCACTCCTCGGTGAAGGCGCCCTCGTGGTCCCGGACCGCCGCGACGAGCGCGGCGATCTGGACGACGGTGTTCTGCGCGCCCTGGCCGGCGACCGGGTCGAACGAGATCGCGGTGTCGCCGATTGCCGCCACGACGTGACCACCCGCGGTACGGCCGACGGCGCGGCGCACCGTCGGGGTGACCGCGCCCCGCAGCCACGAGTGCGGGTCCGCCTCGATCACGCGCAGCTGTTCGACCTCGGCGGCGTCCTTCGGGAAGTACTCGCGGTACAGGTCGATCACCACCCGACGCGCACTGTGGACATCGGTCACGGAGGCGAACTTCTCCACCCACGGCGATCCCGGTTTCGCGAACCCGAGGAAGCTCCACGCCTGCCCGGCGTCCTTGTGCAGGTACGGCCCGAACCAGGCCTCGCCGAAGTCGGTGTGCAGGTTGAACTGGTTGTGAGCGCCGCCGCCACGGTGGCCCCAGGTGTCCGGCCCCTGATCCAGTCCCTGCAACGTCACCATCAGCAGGTGCCGCTGCGGCTCGGTGTAGACGGTCCGGTCGGTGTCGACGGGAAACAGGCCCGACAGCCCGCCCTTGCCGGTGGCGACGAGCGTGAGATCGTGCTCGGCCGCGATGGCGTCGAGTCCGTCGATGTCGATCGCGCGGACCTCGAATCGTCCGCCCCGCTCGAGGAATCGGCCCAACCGGTCGTCGGCGCGCAGCCGAACGTCCACGCCCCTGGCGATGTACCGGAAGTCGGGGTCGAACTCGAGAACCTCGCCGTAGGTGTCGCCGACCCCGGTGTGGAGGCGGGCGCTCATTCCGGTCGAGTGCGGGCCGTCGGCGTAGAGGTCCTCGATTATCTCCGAGTCCGACTCCTGCGACTTGCCGAAGTAGACGGCGGTTCCCGTTGCGGGGACGTCGTTGCGCAACGAGTCCCGGTCGCGGTCGCTGTAGAGGGTGACGTCGAAGCCGATGTTCTGCAGGCCGAGCGCGGCGGTGGTTCCCGCCAGCCCCGCCCCGACGATTGCTGCGGTGCGTGCCATGAGATCTCCTGGTGCAGTTGATGTTGGGTCGGCAGAGGTCGTGCGCGGTCGGCTCAGCCGACGGTCGTGCGCGGTCGGCTCAGCCGACGGTCGTGCGCGGTCGGCTCAGCCGACGTACGCGTTGAATCGCTCGGTGACGGTGGACAGGTCGCCGCCGAGCCGGTACCGCGCGCCGCGGTGGTTGTCCGGCAGCCGGTCGCCCTGGCCGAACAGCTTGTGGCGCAACGTTCCCTCCCGGTAGATCGCCGGGTACGCGCCGCGGGCCTGCAGTGCGGGCACGACGTGTGTGACGACGTCCTCGAAGGAACCCGGCGTGATCGCGTAGGCCAGGTTGAACCCGTCCACGTCCGTCTCGTCCACCCATTCCTGCAGGGTGGCGGCAACGGTGTCCCCGGACCCGACGAAGCGAGGCCCGAGCCCGCCGATGCCGGCCCACTCCGCGATGTCGCGGACTCTCCACTCCCGGCCGTCGTCGTCGGCCTCCTGGAACGCGGCGACTGCGGAACGGATGGCGTTCGACTCCACATTGCCGATCGGTTCGTCCAGGTCGTATCGGGACAGGTCGATACCCATCCATCCGGACGTGAACACCAGTGCGCCTTCCACACTCGCGTACCGCTTGTACTCCTCGTGCTTCGCGGCGGCGGCCTCGTCGGTAGCGTCGGTGATGATCGTCGACAGGGCGTAGATCCGCGCCGAGTACGGGTCCCGGCCCGCATCGGCGAGGGAGCGCCGGATCCGCGCGACGGTGTCCTTGAGGACCCACTTCGACGGGCCTCCGATGAAGATCGCCTCGGCGTTCTCCGCCGCGAACCGGACCCCACGCGGCGAGGCCCCGGCCTGGTAGATCACCGGGGACCGCTGCGGCGACGGCTCGGACAGATGGATGCCGGGAACCGTGAAATGCGTTCCGCGGTGCCCGATGTGGTGCACCTTCTCCGGGTCGACGTATACCCCGGCGGCGGTGTCGCGGACCACCGCGTCGTCCTCCCACGAGCCCTCCCACAGTTTGTAGAGGACCTCGAGGTACTCGTCGGCATGGTCGTACCGGTCGTCGTGGTCGAGTTGGTCGTCGGCGCCGAAGTTGCGTGCCGCGGAGGGCAGATAGCCGGTGACGACGTTCCACCCGATGCGTCCGCGGGTGAGGTGGTCGAGGGTCGAGAGCCTGCGGGCGAACGGGTAGGGGTGCTCGAATCCGGTGCCGGTGGTGATCCCGAACCCCAGGTGCTCGGTGGCGGCGGCCATCGCCGAGACCAGCAGCAGCGGGTCCGCGACCGGAATCTGCGCCCCCTGCCGCAGCGCGGCCTCGTCGGTGCCCCCGTACACGTCGTAGGTGCCGAGCACGTCGGCGATGAACAGGCCGTCGAACAGGCCCCGCTCCAGCAGTCTCGCCAGTTCGGTCCAGTAGCGCAGGTCGGTGTACCGGTGCGACTGGTCCTGCGGGTGGCGCCACAGTCCGGGCGACTGGTGGGCGACGCAGTTCATGTCGAACGCATTGAAGCGGATCTGGCGGGTCATGCCGACACCCCCGGCCTGCGACCCGCGCTCCACGCATACGGCAACGGGTCCCCGTTGAGCAGATGCGCGCCGACGGCCTGCTGCTTGTAGATGAGCGGATTGTGCGCGGAGATGACTCGGGCGTTGCGCCAGTGCCGATCCAGTCCGAGCGGTGCCGCGCCGATGGAGGCTCCGCCGACCTCGAACAACTCCGTGGTGGCGTCGAGTACCAGGCCGATCACCACCGACTGCGCCTTGGCGGCCGCGGCCTCGGCACGGTCGAGCAGCTCGGGGTCCTGGCCGCCGGCGTCGAGGAGGATGTCGAGTTCGTCCGCGACGGCGAGGACTGCGGCCCGGGCGCCGTACGCGGCGGCCGAGACCCGGCCGATCACCTGCTGCACGAGCGGATCGTGGCGGGGCAGGTCCGCGGCGGCATGGGTGAACGTGCGGGTGCGCCCGCGCACCCAGTCGATCGTGTCGGTCTCGGCGCGCGTGGCGATACCGGCAAGCACGGCGAGTTGCACCAACTGGAGGTAGGACGTCGCATAGGTGCGGCCCGGCGCGCCGTACCCGGGTCCGAGGATTCGGTCCTCCGGCACCGCGACGTTCTCGAATGTCGTTGTTCCACTGGCTGTCAGCCGCTGCCCGAACCCGTCCCAGTCGTCACTCCGGGTGACGCCGTCCTGCGCGGCGTCGACCAGGACGGAGACCCGCTCGCCGTCCCGGTCGGCGGCGACGAGGATGTGGTCCGCGTACAGGCTGCCGGTGCTGTAGTACTTCACGCCGTCGAGTGCCCACCCCTCCCCACGACGGGTGAGGGTGGTCCGGTAACGGTCCGCGGCACCCACTCCCGGCTCCGTGATCGCGTTGCCGACGAGCGTTCCGGCGGCGGCGGCGTGCAGCCAGCGCCGGGCCCGGTCGTCGCCGGCGAGACGCTGATCCTCGACGAAGCTCCAGTGCACCCGAAGTGCCTGTGGCAGATTCGATTCCGCGGTCGCCAGATCGATCAGCAGATCGAACAGCTGCCGCACCGAGACACCGAAACCACCGTGCTCCACCGGCACCCGCAGCGCACCGAAGCGCGCCTGGCGCAGCCACTCGACCTGCTCGAACGGCAGTCGGCGGTCACGCTCGCGCAGGGCCGCGCCCTCCCCGATCCGTTCGAAGATCGGCGCGAACACTTCCCTCAGTTCCCGGTCCGTCACCGCCGGCTCGATCGTTGCACTGCTCACGACTGTGTTCCCCTTCCGCTGTGTGCCCCCAACCCTTGGCCACCCGCAGCGAAGTCGCACCCGTTGTACTCGCCGTGAATCGAACCCTCCCCAGCCCCGGAAAAAGGAACGGCTGAAGGTGCCGTTCGAGCGGATCAACCGCACGAAGGGCACCTTCAGCCGGAGGGTCAGATCACGCCGTGTCGCGGCGGGTGGGTGCCGGAGAGCGTCCAGCGGCCGATGTGCTGGAGCTTCCACCGGGTGGCGTCGTGCAGGGTGTGGGTACGGGCGTCGCGCCAGTACCGCGACAGGTTCGCCGCACCGGACGCGCTGCGTGTGCCGCCGAGCTCGAACAGCACGTTCGCGGATTCCACCGCCGCACGCGCCGCCGCCACCTTCGCCGTCGCGACGTCGATCGACGCGGCCGCCGTTCGTTCCGCGCTCGGATTCGCCCTCGCGGCGTCCACCGAACGTGCCGCGACCGAGAGCAGCGCCTGGGCCGCCCGCACCGTCACGGTCACCTCCCCTGCCAGCTGCACCAGGAGCGGATCGTCCACCGCCCGCTCGACATTCGCCTCGAAGTGGGGTCGGGCCTTGCCGGCCTGTACGGTCGCCTCGGCGAGGGCTCCGGTCGCGATTCCGACGTCGATCGCGGCGTGCACTAGTTGGGCCTGCGCGCCGTAGGTGGTGGGGCCGGCGAACACCGGCGTGTACGGCACCACCGAGGACGCCGGGACCACGACGTCGTCGAGGGTGACGGTGCCGCTGGCGGTGGTGCGCTGCCCCATGCCGTCCCAGTCGTCGACGACCGTCACCCCGTCGGCGTCGCGGGGCACGAACGCGATGGCCTTCCCGGTCGCGGCATCGGGGCTGCCGGGTCCGTCGAACAAGCTGGCCCGCACCATGATCCAGTCCGCAAACAGCGCACCTGTGCTGTAGAACTTGCGCCCGGACAGGACGTAGTCGGTCCCCCGCCGACGGAGCACCGTGGTGTCGACATTGATCGGGTGCGGCCCGCGTTCGCTCTGCGCGTTCGCGAGCAACGCCCCGGCGAGCACCTCGCCGTAGAAGAATCGCTGCTGCTCGTTGCCGCCCTGCGTTCGCAGCGCCTCGAGAAAGGTGAAGTGGGACTGCGGAATCTGGCCGATGCTTGGATCCGCAGCCGAGAGCAGCCGGAAGATCTCGGCGACCACTTCGAAGGGCGCGTCGACACCACCGAACTGGCGCGGGACCGTCACCGCGAGCAATCCGGATGCGGTGAGCTGCCGGATCTGGTCGTGAGGTAGTTCCCTCTCGATGTCCCGACGGGCGGCGTCGACGGCGAACTGGTCCGCCAGCCCTGCCGCGACGCGCAGGGCCTCGTCGACTCCGGTGATCCGGCCGGCCGCGGGCGCGACGGTCACGACGCACCGGCCGCGAGGAAGGGCACGTTCCCGGCCCCGGCCGCACCGGGACCGCTGGTGAACAGGCCGCGCTCGCGCAGGATCGGCAGCACCCCCTCGCCGAACCAGTACAGCTCCTCGAGGTGGGGGTAGCCGGAGAGCACGAACTCGTCAATGCCGAGCGCCGCGTACTCGGCGATCCGGTCGGCGACCTCGGTGTGGCTGCCGACGAGGGCGGTGCCAGCGCCGCCGCGAACCAACCCGACACCGCTCCACAGGTTCGGTGCCACTTCGAGATTGCGGGCGTCGCGCCAGTCGCCGCTGCGCCGGTTGGCCTCGTGCAGGGCGAGCATGCGGCGCTGCCCCTCGGACTCGCTGCGGGCGAGCCCGGCCTGCGCGGATTCGACGGTGTCCGGACCGAGTGCAGCGACCAGTTTGTCGGCCTGCGCCCACGCCTGCGCCGCGGTGTCGCGGGTGATCACGTGCAACCGGATACCGAACCGGACCGGTCGACCACGGGTCGCCGCGAGGTCGCGGATCCACGCGATCTTCTCCGCGACCGCCGCAGGCGGCTCACCCCAGGTGAGATAGACGTCGGAGTGCTCGGCGGCGACCGGGCCCGCCGCGGCGGACGAGCCACCGAAGTACAGCGGCGGCACCGGATTCGGCAGCGTCGCCAGCGCCGCCTCGTCGACGCGGAGGTGCTCACCGTGGTGGGTGACCGTCTCGCCCGACCACAGTCGCCGCACGATGGAGAGGAACTCGTCGGCGCGGGCGTAGCGGTCGTCCTTGCCGAGGTGGTCGCCGTAGGCCCGCTGCTCGTGCGCCTCACCACCGGTGACGACGTTGAGCAGGATCCGGCCCGGCGCGTGCAGGGAGAACGTCGCCGCCATCTGCGCGGCCAGCGTGGGACTGACCAGTCCCGGGCGAAAGGCGACGAGGAACGCCAGGCGCTCCGACTCCCTGGCGACCATCGCGGTGGTCAGGAAGGCGTCCTCGCACCAGGCTCCGGTCGGGGTGAGCGCACCGGTGAACCCGAAGTCCTCCGCCGCACGGGCGATCGACGACAGATAGCCGATGCTCGCCCGCCGATCACCCCCTGCGGCGCCGGCGGGCGTGCCGTGGCCCCCGCCGACGATGAGCCGGCTGTCGCCGTAAGTGGGCAGGAACCAGTGGAACGCCAAAGACATGACCCTGAAGGTTAGGGACGAGAAGCGGCGACGACCATGGTTGCGATCGGGACGATTCCAATCCCCGCGCGGTGCACACATCGGTTCGCGAGCGCGCCGCGGTTCTGCACGCCGATCGGATGTGTGCACGCGCCAACGGGGGTGTGCACGGGTGGTGAGCGCGGGTGCGCTCAGTGCCGCAGCGCTGGTGCGCTCAGTGCCGCGCCGCCCGCACCCGCAGGTCTCGCGCCAGGTGGTCGCGCTGTTCGACCACGAGGCGCCGCAACGCCGCCGGTGCATCGGCATGAGCGGCGAGCCAGGCGTCGACCGCGTCGAGGGTCTCGGACGCGGGGAACAGGCCGACGACGATGCGCTTGGCGATCTCGATGCTGCGGTCCGCCCAGATGCCGGTGATCACCGCGAAGTACTCGTCGTCGAAGCGGGCGACGAGGTCACGCCGGTCCCCGGCCCGGAAGCCGCCGATGGTCGCGTCGAGATGGTCGTTGGTGAGGGTCGTGTCGGTCAGTGCCCGGGTCCACGCCTGTGCCTTGACCTCGACGTCGGGGCGGGCCGCCAGCGCGCGGACATGCGCGGTGCGCCCGGACGCGGTGTCGTCGCGGGCCAGTTCGGCGTCCAGGTCGGCGGCCTCGGCGTGCCCGGTGGCGGACAGCGCCGTCCACAGCGACCACCGCAGGTCGGGGTCCAGGGCCAGCCCGCTCGGCGCGGGGGCGGTGCCGTCGAGCGTGGCGCGAATGTCGGCGGCCCGTCGACCGTCGACCATCGCGGCGGCGGCGACCGCACGTGCCCACGCCAGCTGCGAACCGGATCCGGGATCTGCCGCCTGCAGTGCCGCCCAGCATGATTCGAGCCAGTCACCGCGCCACCGGTCCCGGTCCGCGGTGGGCACGTAGTGGCCGACCGCGTACGCGGCGTTCGCCAGCGTCGCGGTCAGCAACGCCATGTTGGTCTCGGCCGGCGCGAATGCCCGGGCCATCGCCAGGTAACGCCCGGGATCGAGGACCCCGTCCCGGGTGGCGTTCCACAACGCCGACCACACCAGGCCGCGGGCCAGTGGGTCGACGATGCGGTCCAGCGAGGCCTCGACCGTGCGGAGGGAGAACCCACCGAGCCGGACCTTGGCGTAGGTCTGATCGCCGTCGTTGAGGAGCACCAGCGGGGTCTCGGTCAGGTCGACGGGCGTTCTCGCGCCGCTGATGTCGACACTCAGTCGTTCGGTGAGCACGAGCGATCCGGATTCGTCGAAGTCGTAGAGCCCGATGCCGAGGGTGTGCGGTCGCGGATCGGTCTGCACGATCTCGTACCGCTTGTGCCGTCGCTCGAGCGTCAACGTCGACACCCCGCTCGTCTGCAGCCAGGCGCTCGCCCAGGCCTGCAGGTCACGGCCGGATGTCGCGGACAGTTCCGCGAGCAGGTCCGCGAGGGTGGTGTTGCCGAACGCGTGGGCCCGGAAGTAGCGGCGCGCCCCTTCGAAGAACGCTTCCCGGCCGACGTGGGCGACGAGCTGCTTGAGGACGCTCGCCCCCTTGGCGTAGGTGATGCCGTCGAAGTTCAGCTTCGCCGCCTCGAGGTCGACGATGTCGGCGACGATCGGATGGGTGGTCGGCAGCTGGTCCTGCGAATACGCCCACGCCTTGCGCCGATTCGCGAACGCCACCCACGCGTCGGTCCACTGCGTGGCCTCGGCGCCGGCGAGTGCGCCCATGTAGTCGGCGAAGGACTCCTTGAGCCACAGGTCGTCCCACCACTGCATCGTCACCAGGTCGCCGAACCACATGTGCGCCATCTCGTGCAGGATGGTGTTGGCCCGGCCCTCGTACTGGGCGGCCGTCGCGGCACCGCGGAAGACGTACGCCTCGGTGAACGTCACACAGCCGGGGTTTTCCATCGCGCCGAGGTTGTACTCGGGCACGAACACCTGGTCGTACTTGCCCCACGGATACGGGTAGTCGAACTGTTCGTGGAAGAAGTCGAGCCCCTGCCGGGTGACCTCCAGCACGGTGTCGGCGTCGAGGTGTCGCGCCAGCGAGGCCCGGCACAGCACCCCCAGCGGAACGGTGAGATCGCCTGAGCTCCAGACGGAGTCGACGCGATGGTACGGTCCGGCGACGACCGCCGTGATGTAGGTGGAGATCGGCAGGGTCGGCGAGAATTCCACGAACCGCCGCTCGTCGGACTCCTCCCACAGCGCGGCGGGGCGGTTCGAGATCACCTCCCACCCCGGTGGCGCGGTCACGGCGAAGGTGAACGGCGCCTTCATGTTCGGCTGTTCGAAGCAGGCGAAGACCCGACGGGCGTCGGCAGGCTCGTACTGGGTGTAGAGGTAGGTCTGCCCGTCGACCGGATCGAGGAAGCGGTGCAGCCCCTCACCCGACCGGCTGTAGGCGCCGGTCGCCCGGACCACGACGGTGTTCGACGCGGCCAGCCCGCGCAGGGCGATGCGGGCTCCGTCGTACTCGACCTCGGCGGGCTCCCCGTTGACGGTGACCGAGTCGACCGACGGTCCGATGAAGTCGAGCCAGGTCTGGTCGGCGGTGGCGTCGAACTCCACCGTCGTGACCGTCAGGAAGCCGGGTCGGTCGTGATCCGGGGCGGACGACAGGTCCAGATCCACGCGGTAGGAGCGGACGGTGACCGCGGCGGCGCGGGCTGCGGTCTCGGCACGGGTCAGGTTCGCGGTGCTCACGGTGTCGATCCTGCCAGGTGATCGGCAGCGAGACCGGGCGCACATATACCCCTATGGGTATTATCGATCGGGAACCGGACCGAGAGGACACCACCATGTGCCAGCCCACCCCCTGCCCCAACTGCGGCAAGACCACCTGGAAGGGTTGCGGCAACCACGTCGACGAGGTCATGCGCCACGTCCCCGCCGACAAGCGCTGCACCTGCGAACGGCCGGCCTCGTCCGGCGGCTTCCTGCGCGGACTGTTCGGCCGCTGATCGGCGGGAACGCCTCGGGATCGCGGGCGACGTGGCATCGACAACCACCTGCGATCGCGGAGTGGGAGCGTCATGCACGTCGCCACCGGGGACACCCCGCGAACCTGAGCGCTGCCCCTTTCCGGGGGCATCGCGTGGCGGCGGCGCGGTCGTAGCATCGAACTCGACCGACAGATCGCGAAAGAGGTGCGCCATGGACGACGCAGTCCGGACCGAAGTCGACGCCGAGACCGGCATCGGCACCATCACCCTGAACCGGCCGAAGCAGCGAAACCCGTTGGCCACCAGCACGATGCGTCAGGTCACCGCGGCACTGACCGAGCTGTCCGCGGACGCAACGGTACGGGCCGTCGTCATCGCCGCGGACGGACCGGTGTTCTCCGCCGGGCACGACCTGTCGGAGATGGTCGACCGCACCCTCGACGAGGAGCGGGAGATCTTCGATGCGTGCGTCGAGATGATGGACACCGTCCAGCAGATCCCGCAGCCGGTGATCGCCGCCGTCCAGGGCCCGGCGATCGCGGCCGGCTGCCAGCTCGCGGCGTCCTGCGACCTGGTGGTCGCGTCCGAGACCGCGGTGTTCGGGACGCCGGGCGTGCGGATCGGGCTGTTCTGTTCGACCCCGATGGTCGCGCTCAGCCGCGCCGTCGGACGCAAACGGGCGATGCAGATGCTGCTGACCGGCGACACCATCGACGCCCACACCGCGGCGGACTGGGGTCTGGTGAACCTCGTCGTCGCCCCCGAGGAACTCGACGCGCAGGTCCGGGCCCTGGCCACGAGGATCACCGGCGCCAGCCCGCTGACGCTGCAGATCGGCAAGCAGGCGTTCTACCGGCAGATCGACCTGCCGCAGGACCAGGCCTACACCGCGATGACGGAGACCATGGCCACCAACGCCGTGACCTGCGATGCTCAGGAGGGAATGACGGCCTTCCTGGAGAAACGGACCCCGGTGTGGCACGGTAAGTGACCCAGTCCGCGCATCACGACACGCGGGAGCGCCGGGTACCGTGATTCACGGTCGCCGCCGCTCTAGCCTGGGGTTCTCCCCCGGGAACAGCCTGGGGTTCTCCCCCGGGAACCGCGAGAAAGGCACATCTCATGGCATTGCCCACCCTGACCCCCGAACAGCGCGCCGCCGCCCTGGAGAAGGCGGCCGCATCCCGGAAGGCTCGCGCCGAACTGAGGGAGGACCTCAAGTCCGGCAAGATCAGCCTGGTCGAGGTCCTCGACAAGGCCGACACCGACGAACTCGTCGGCAAGACGAAGGTGCTGTACCTGCTCGAGTCCCTGCCGAAGGTCGGCAAGGTGAAGGCTCGCGACATCGCCGAGTCCGTCGGCATCGCGGAGACCCGCCGCGTGGCCGGCCTCGGTGCCCGTCAGCGGGCCGACCTGCTGGCCAAGCTGGCCTGAGCCGACGACTTCCCACCACTGCCCGGCGTCCACTCGGACGCCGGGCAGTGGTGCGTTTCGGGGGCGGCGCACCCTTTCCGGTGTGCCGGTCGGCGCGACCGGGTCAGGCCTTGAAGTACACCAGCTGGTGGGTGGTGGCGAGCAGCGCACCGCCCTTGCCCCACAGTTCGCCGGACTGGTCGAAGTAGCCCCTGCCGAAGTGCTGGGCGCGGGCGGTCGCGAGCACCGCGTCCTCGCCGTGCGCAGTGAGGGTGTCCGCGTCGGCGTGGAAGTACACGGTCAGAGAGACCGTGCCGGCCGGGCTCATCTGGCCGCGGCGGAGGAACACGCGCGGGAAGAAGACGTCGCACAGCGCGGTGAGGGCGGGGAAGTCGAGCGGCCGCGCGGGCTGGTCCCGAACCCACAGGGTGGATGTCGAGTCGTCCCGCTCGGTTCCGACGCTGTCCAGGCCACCCTCGACGAACCGCATCTCGTAGTTGCCGATCCACCGGATGAAGTCGAGCGCAGGTGCGGGCTCGACCTCCTCCGCCGCCGGGGCGACGGGTGGGGTGATCTCGGTCGACGACCAGCCGTCGCGGCGAACGGCGAACACCGCGGTCGCGGTGGTGGCGACGACGCCGTCCTGGGTCATCTCGATCGACCAGTGCTGCGTGGAGTTGTTGGTGCGTGTGGGGCGCGCGTCGATGGTGAACGGGCCGTCGGCGACTGGGCCTGCGAAGTTGACGGTGAGCGAGACCGGGTCGCCGAGCCGTTCCGGATGCCGCAGCGCGGCGGCGAGCAGCGTGGCCGCGGTGACGCCACCGAACGGGCCGACCATGTTGGCGTACTCGGCCGCGGTCCGGCCGGTGAAGGTGCCGTCGGCCTCGGCGACGAGGTCGAGGGCGGCGTCGAACTGATGGGTCGGGTTGGCGGTCCGTGTCACGTCAAACTCCTGGCGATCGGAAACTATGTATGACACCCTACATAGAACAGGAGCGAACGAGAAGGGCGAGCAGTGCCGAGACGACAGGACCCCACCACCGGCCCCCGGGCCGCGATGATCGACAGCGCCATCACCCTGATGCGCGAACGCGGTGTTGCCGCGACGTCGTTCGCCGACGTCCTGTCGCACAGCGGCGCCCCTCGCGGGTCGATCTACCATCACTTCCCGCGCGGCAAGGCGCAGCTCGTTGAGGACGCGACCCGCTCCGCGGCCGACTGGATCGACGACAGGATCGGCCGGATCCTCGACGCCCACGACACCGTCGAAGCCATCCGCACCCTGGTCGACATCTGGGGCCGCGGCCTCGAATCCAGCGGCTACGCGTCGGGATGCCCGATCGCGGCGGCGGCGCTGGGCACCGAGCCCGGCGCCAGGGAGATCGCCGGCACCGCGTTCGGCACCTGGTGCGACGCGATCGCCGCGAAACTCGTCGGCGAGGGCGCCGAACCCGCGCGGGCGGCGTCGCTCGCCGTGCTGATCATCGGGGCGCTCGAGGGCGCGTTGATGCTGGCGCAGGCACAGGGCAGCTCGACGCCCCTGGACGCGACCGTCGACGAACTCGAATCCCTGTGCCGGACGGTGCTGGCACCGTGACACTCCCTTCCGGAAGTATCGGGGTGCCGCCGGAACGCCCGTCCGACGGCACCCCGCGGATCAGCGGTCCGCGTCGGTGTAGCGAATGATGCCGCGAATGTTGCGTCCCTCCAACATGTCCCGGTATCCGTCGTTGATCTGCTCCAGTCGGTACTGGCGGGTGACCATGTCGTCGAGGTTGAGCTTGCCGACCTTGTACATCGACAGCAGCTGCGGAATGTCGTAGTGCGGGTTGGCGCCGCCGAAGATGCTGCCCTGCAGGTTCTTCTGCAGCAGGGTCAGCATCGACAGGTTGAGCGTGACCTTGTTGTCGAGCAGGCTGCCCATCGCGGTCAGCACCACGGTGCCGGCCTTCGAGGTGATGCCCATCCACAGGTCGACGTCCTCGCCGTGCACCTCGCCGACGGTGACGATGGTCTTCTTGGACATGCCACCTGCGGTGGTCTCGGCGATCGCGCCTGCCGCCTCCTCCACACTCGCGAACGCCTGGGTGGCACCGAACTTCAGCGCCTGCTCGCGCTTCCACTCCACCGGGTCGATGGCGAAGATGTGGCGGGCACCGGAGTTCACCGCGCCCTGCAGCGCCGAGATGCCGACGCCGCCGAGGCCGACGATCGTGACGTCCTCGCCCGGCTTGATCTGCGCGGTGTGGGTGGCCGACCCGTAGCCGGTGGTGACACCGCAACCGACGAGGCACGCCACCTCGAACGGGATCGACGGATCGATCTTCACCACCGAACTCTGGTGCACCACCATGTACGGGGAGAACGTGCCGAGCAGGGTCATCGGGTAGACGTTCTGCCCCCTGGCCTGGATCCGGTACGAGCCGTCGCTGACCGACGCGCCACCGAGCAGCATCGCCCCCAGGTCGCACAGGTTGCGCAGGCCTGCCTGACACGACGGACACTTGCCGCACGACGGGATGAACGAGAGCACGACGTGGTCGCCCGGGGCGAGGTCCTCGACACCCTCGCCGACCTCGGTGACGATGCCTGCACCCTCGTGACCGCCCAGCACCGGGAAGCCGGCCATCGGGATGCCACCGGTGACCAGGTGGTGGTCCGAGTGGCACATGCCCGACGCTTCCATCTGTACCTTGACCTCCCCCTTGCGGGGGTCGCCGATCTCGATCTCCTCGATCGACCACGGCTGATTGAATTCCCAGATCAACGCGCCTTTGGTCTTCATCGCTGCACACACCTGCTCTCGTCGACAGTCGGGAATGCCAGCCTAGACACGTATACAGACGGGTGTCCGGCTAATCGCCGGATCGGCCCTCCCGAACTCCGTCGGTGAGGGCCGGGTCCCGCGAGGTGTCCTTCAGCGCCACCCCGGACGCGCCGAGTCGCCGCGCGCCGTCGACCAGCGCGGCGACCACCCGCGCGGCGTGCTCGTAGCCCAGCCCGTCGGGCGGGTGGACGTTGGACACGCAGTTGCGCTGGGCGTCGCTGCGGCCCGGTCGCGGGTGGTGGGTGAGGTAGACACCGACGCTGTCCGCGACGGACAGGCCGGGACGCTCCCCGATCAGCACCAGCATGGTCGTGACACCGAGCGCCTCCCCGATGTGATCGCCGAGTGCCACCCGGGCCTGGGTGGCGATCACCGGCGGCGCGACCGTCAGTCCCGGCAGCGCGGCGACGATCGCGGCGGCCAGGTCCGGTCCGTGCGCGCTCAGCGCGGTCGAGGACAACCCGTCGCACAGGGCGATCCCGAGGTCGTAGGGACCACCCGACGGCGCGACGATCGGCTCGCCGGGTACCCGCCCCAGGTCGGGGCGGCGCAGGTAGGTGGCGCGATCCGGCGCGGCGCTGGCGACCGACAGCGGTTCGCCGAACCCGAGGGCGCGCAACCGGTCGGACACCCACGCCACGTCCAACGGCAGGTGCACCGCGTCGCGCGCCGCGGCATGCGCGGCGACGAACTCGAGGTGCCGGCGAGTGGGCAGCGCATTACCGGTGCGCCCCAACCCGATCCGCGCCTGCGTGTACGTGCGGAGCAGCGCCCAGTAATCGGTCTCGGCACCGCCGAGGTGGTCGGTCACGACACACCACCGAGCGCCCGCAGCGGGGACGCGGCCACATCGACCGGCAGCACCCGCCCGGCCGCGTCGGCCATGCCCTGACGACGCAGCCACTCCTCGAACTCCGGTGCCGGTCGCAGGTTCGCGATCTGCCGCGCGTAGAGCACGTCGTGGAACGAGAGCGACTGGTAGCCGAGCATCACGTCGTCGGCGCCGGGCACCGTGATCACGAACGCGGTGCCCGCCACCGCAAGCAACGTCAGCAGCGTGTCCATGTCGTCCTGGTCGGCCTCGGCGTGATTGGTGTAGCAGACGTCCACGCCCATCGGCAGGCCGAGCAGCTTCCCGCAGAACTGGTCCTCGAGCCCGGCGCGGATGATCTGCTTGCCGTCGTACAGGTACTCGGGGCCGATGAAGCCCACAACGGTGTTGACCAGCAACGGTTTCAGCTCGCGTGCCACCGCGTAGGCGCGGGCCTCGAGGGTCTGCTGGTCGACGGGCCTGCCGCCGGTGCCGAGGTGGGTCCCGGACGACAGCGCCGAGCCCTGCCCCGTCTCGAGATACATGACGTTGTCGCCGACGGTGCCGCGGCGCAGCGACCGCCCGGCCTCGTCGCCCTCCCGGAGCACCGCCAGGTCGACACCGAAGCCTCGGTTGGCGCCCTCGGTGCCTGCGATGGACTGGAACACCAGATCGACCGGCGCGCCGCGCTCGATCAGGTCGATCGTCGTGGTGACGTGGGTGAGCACGCACGACTGGGTGGGGATGTCGAACCGGGTGCGCACGTCGTCGAGCAGGTGCAGCAGATCCGCGACGGCGTGCGGGGAGTCACCGGCCGGGTTGATACCGATCACCGCGTCGCCGCACCCCATCAACAACCCGTCGAGCGTCGCGGCCGCGACGCCACGCGGATCGTCGACCGGATGATTCGGCTGCAGCCGCGTCGCGAGCCGCCCCGGCAACCCGATCGTGGTCCGGAACGCACTCGTCACCGTCAACGCGCGGGACACGGCGATCAGGTCCTGATTGCGCATGATCTTGCTTGTGGCCGCGACCATTTCGGGAGTCAATCCCGAGGCGAGCGCGCCGAGAGCAACCGCGGAATCGGGCGTGGCGGCGGTCGCGAGCAGGTGGTCGCGCAGGCCGCCGACCGTCAGGTGCGCGACCGGCGCGAACGCGGCCGTGTCGTGGCCGTCGAGGATCAGCCGGGTGACCTCGTCGGTCTCGTAGGGGACCACGGTCTCGGCGAGGAAGGTGGCCAGCGGGACCTCGGCCAGCGCCCACTGCGCCGCGGCCCGCTCGGCATCCGACGACGCCGCGCATCCCGCCAGCTCGTCACCCGACCGCAGCGGCGTCGCCTTCGCCAGCAGATCCACCAGTCCCGCGAACTCGTACGTCACGCCGGCCAACTGCTGGCGATACACCGTCATCGCACCGTCACCTCCCGCGTTGTGCCCGGTGCCTCGATACGACCCGAGCCCGACGAGATCGTGACGTCAGCCTAGGCGGCAGTTCACGATCGCGGCGTGTGGGCGCTCCCAGTACGCACGGAGCAGCTCCGCCTCGGCATCTGCGGCGGCCGACCGGTAACGCCCGTAGTCGACCCACTGGGTGAGTGCGAAACCGGCGGCGTGCATCGCCTCGTCGATGCTGTCCTTCGTCCAGACGTAGGCGGTGACGGTGTCCTCGTCCCCCGCACCACCCGGACCGAACAGGTCGAGTTGTACCTCACCGCCGTCGACATCCGGACCGATCGGCGTCAGCCGGAATCCGAATCGCTCGTAGTATGCGGGGTCTCGCACGTAGTCGGGATGAATGGGAAGGGTGACGAGGCGGCCGCCCGGCCGCAACGGTTTCGCCATCTGCGCGCACATCGCATGGAGTTCCTGCCGGGTGGTGGCGTACGGCAACACGTATACGGCCAGAACCAGGTCGAACCGACCGGCGAGGTCGTCGCCGAGATCGGAGGCGAACTCGATGCCCAGTGGGTTCTCCACTTCTCGGGCCCTCGCATACTCGAGCATGCCATCCGAGACGTCGTAGCCGACGACCCGGCGTGCGCCCTGCTCCTTCAGCAGCCGGGCGTACATGCCGTTCCCACAACCGAAGTCGAGGACGTCACGGCCGGCAAGATCACCGAGGGCGGCGAGGAAGTTGGGAATCTCCAGGAACCGGCGGAAAGGCCAGCCGGCCATGTCCTCGTACAGATCGGCAAGTTCATCGAACTGACTCTGCATCGAACACCTCATTCGTTCGGGTAGCCAACGACAGCCCGATTCTCGCTCCCCACCGGCCGGTCCGCGGGGAAGCGCAGAATGTCGGAGGGTCACCGCGAGTCCCCGACGGACCGCCTACGTGTCCGCGGCGGACCGATGCGGTGAGGTCAGGATCCGATAGCCGTGCTCGTGCAGTCGGCGATGCCCGGGCCAGCGGTCGCGAGTCCAGTCCGGCTCGGTGTGGGCGGCGGTGATCGCCGCCGTCGTCGACGCATGCAGGTCGAACTCGAGGTCGCGACGCAGCTCGGGTTGCTCCCGGTCGTCGGCCGCGCGGGTGATCCGGGCGATGGTGTCGGCGACCTGCGCGTCCGCGTCGGCGAGGATCCGGCGGTGGGCGCGGGGCAGCACCCCCCACATCACGGCCGGGGCGACAACGACCCCGACGACGGTTTCGAGGAACCGGTCCCGAGAGACCCCGACCAGATCGCCCGGGGCCCCGAGGACGCCGAGGATCATCGCGAGCGGGGTGATGAACACCATCGCGAGACCGTAGTTGCGCACCAGGAACGCCTCGATACCCGCCATCGTCAATGCGAGCACCACGACCAGCGCTGCCCCGCGCAGGTCGAACAGCGACAGGCCCGCGAGCAACCCGAGCCCGAGGACGGTGCCGACGAATCGATGGGCCGCACGGTAGGTGCCGAGGATCCGGTCGGGGCCCTGGTGCAGGATCATCGCGGCGGTGATCACCGCCCAGTCCGGTCGGCCCACCCCCAACACGACGGCGATCGCCCCTGCCGCCGGACAGGCGACGAGCAGCCGTGCCACGACGGTCGCCGAACGCCCCCGGGGGTGCGCGGCCCGGGCGAGGCGGTAGCGGACCGACGGGCGGCGCAGCGGCGTCTGCGGATGCAGGTCGTCCTCGGGGGTGGCCTCGTCGTGCGGGGCATCGTGCACGACCGCCGCGCACCGCGCGTGCGCCGCCCGCAGCGTCCGCGTCAGTGGATCGTCCGAGCCGGCGAGCCCGGCGTCGTGCAGGCACTGCCACGCCGCATGCAGATCGTGCACCGCCGCCCGCCGGTTCGTCGGCGAGTTGTCCTCCAGCACGGCGTCGACCGCGCGCACCGCGGCGGCGACCGCGGCCCGCTCAGGTGTGCGCGGGCGGACCAGGACTCCGGACATCGCGACGACGAGCGCGGTGCCCGCACCGATCGCCGTCCACGCCACGGTCTCCGCGACGGACACCCCGGCTGCCGGGAGTGCGGACGCGATCTCCAGGGACAACAGCAGCAGGAACGCGCCGGGGGCGCCGAGTCGGAGCGCGTCGACGACGAACGCGCACGACGCCACCACGACCGTCATGGTCGCCACCAACACCATCGGCCACAGCGCGGAGCCGCCCGCGGTCGCGGCGTGGTGCACCGCCGACCCGACGACCGCACCGGTCCCTGCCAACGCGACCAGCACGGCACCGACGATCGCCACCATCCGCCAGCGCACCCGGTACGGCCGGCCCTCGCCGTAGACGACGGCGAACGCACCGAGGGTGGCGACCGCGGCGACCGGCCCGGCGCCGAGGGCGACGCCCGTGAGACCGGGCACCGCCACCGTTACCGCCGCGCGCGCGACGCCCGGCCACCGACGGCCCTGACGCGGCACGGCCAGCATCGCCGACAACGGGGAGGCGGGAGTGGGGACAGGCAGGTCGATGGTCGCCACCTGCATTCCCGATTCTCCCGACACAACCATTCAGGTTAGGAAGTGGGCAGGCCGGCACTCGAATCCACACCCGCCCGATGAGGCGCACGTCACGCTCCCGCAACCCCCGACAGCACCCCGCCCGACGGCATGAACGGAACCGTTCGGTCGATCAGGTCGACTGAACGGTTCCGTTCATGCGTGCGGGAGAGCTCCGGCGTCAGCGGGTGGGCTGCGCGGCCGGAGTCGTCGTCACCAAGGCCGACGACGTGGCCGCGGCCGTCGACGCCGAGCTCGGGGCCGCGCTGTCGGTCGTCGTCGCCGGATCCGTCGTCGCGGCGCCGGTCGGGGCGTCCGTGGCCGTGGCGCCCGCGGTCGGCTCCGGCGTCGCCGCGACGGCATCCGGGCCCTGCACGCTCTCGGCGAGGACCGGGTCGGCCGCGGCCCCACCGGCCGGGATCGCCGACTGCGTCGACGGGGTGGTGGCCGTCGCCTTGGTGGCTGCGCTCGTCGTCGGCGCCGAGGACTTCGTGGTCGGAGCCGTCGTGGTCGGCGCGGTCGTGGTCGGAGCGGTCGTGGTGGTGGTCGGCAGCGGCACCCCGTCCCGCGCCTGCTCCGCGAGTTTGGTGAGCCACTGCGCGGCGTACTCGGCGGAGGTCAGCGGCTTTCCGTCGGCGGAGTCGCGCCAGTAGTCGAAGTGATGACCGGTGTCCGGACCGAGGGTGAGTTGGTACGGGTCGCTGAGCACCACCGGGATGGTGTTCTGGTTGGTGACGATCAGGTTGACGACCTCGTTGAAGAGCTTCTGCGGCAGGTACGCGAGCGGCGACATCTTCTCGGCATCGATGGAGTCGGCGACCGACTCGACGGGCAGCGTTGTGGTGGCCTTGCTCGGGTCGTACGCCGGATCCGACACCTGCAGCAGCACATCGAGGAACGTCTGGTCGCTCTGCATCCAATTCGGCTGCGAGCGAATCACGTTGAACGCGTCGAACCCGATCTTGCCGAGGGTGACGGCGACGTCCTGCCCGGTCGCCGGGGTCAGGCCGTCCTTCTCGAGGCTGTCGATGTTCAGCTGCCGACCGACGTTGACCACCAGCTGCAGCAGCGAGATGTTCTGCGGCGCAGCGCAGGTGAGGTCGCCGTCGGAACAGAACGATGCGACCTTGCCCGCGAGCGCGCCGAAGTCGGCGCCACCGGTACCGGTCACCGCGCCCGCACCCGAGGCGGGTGTGGTGCCGGTCTGGTACACGGTGTCGAACCCGTCCGGGTTGCTGAACGGGTTCTGTGCGCCCGGGAACGGGCCCTGTTCGGCGGCACGGCCGGCGTCGGCGAAGATCACGACCCCGACGACGTTCGCGGGGTCGACGATCTCGTAGCCGTCGGTCCCGTCCTGGTGGCCGATGTTCTGCGCGACCCGGCGGGCGACATCGGCGCCCTCGCTGTAGCCGACGACGGAGAAGCGGGTGTTCGGGCAGGACTTGCGGATCTCCCGCATCACGGTCTCGGTGTTGGCGACGCCGGTCTGGACCGCGGACTCGTAGTTGTCCATGTTCGCGGGGTAGGCGATGTACACCGACGCGTACGCCTGCGGGTTGAGCGGCGTGTTGATCGCGTTCGGCGCGTTGACGACCGGGTCCACCCAGTGGCTGCTGTAGTCGGAGGACAGGGCGGCGGGCAGCGCGGCGCCGTTCGCGTCGACGAGCCTGGGGACCGTGTCCCCCGGGGTGTCGTTGCGGCCGGCGATCGACACGGTGACCATGTCGTGGCACTCCGTCGTGGACGCCGTCAGCTCGGTGTCGATCGTGGTCGTCGGCGGCGCGAACGCCCACCAGGCGGTGATGGCCGCGGCGACGCCGAGCGCCACCGGGGCGGCCGCGGTTCTGGCGACGCGATGCCGCGCGATGAATCCACGAATTGTCATGTCCGCTCCCCACTCCGTAACTCTCGGACGACGCGCGGACCACCCCGTGCCATGCGCTCACGTCACGTCAAGAGGGGTGTCGCACCGGACGACCCGAATGTTACGGCGACGCCCGGCATGTCCGCCCTGTGAACCCGCTGTGAGTCCACCTGCCGCCGCGCTCGCTTCGGTCCGCCGGCCGCTTGTGCCAGGCCTGCTCGACCTGGTGATCGACCGCGGGTCCGGGCAAGCACGTTGCCCGGACCCGCGCTCGTCGGACTGTCAGCGGCCCATCAGTGCGAAAACTCCCCAGCCGAGATATTCACGCTGGTACCGCGTGTAGCGGGCGGGTTCGGTGGTGAGCTCGGCCCGCACCTCGGCGGCCAACTCGTCGTCAGGATTGTCGTCGAGCCAACGGCGGAGGTTGAGCCACTGCGCCGCCTGGTACCGGTCCCAGCTGTCCTGATCGGCCAGCACCATTTCCACGACGTCGAACCCGAGATCGCCGAATTGCTCGATCAGCTCCGGCAGCACGAGGAAGTCGTCCTTGCCACTGGCACCGCAGGCTCTGGCGGTTTCCTGGTCGGGCACTTCGTGACGCCAGTACGGCTCACCGATCAGCATCAGGCCGCCGGGACGGAGACTCTTGCTCAGCAGCTCGACGGTGCCGGCCACGCCGCCTCCGATCCAGGTGGCACCGACGCATGCGGCGAGATCGACCGGCTCGCCCGCGACGAAGCCGGAGGCGTCGGAGTGCACGAAGGTGACCCGGTCGGCGACGCCGAGTTCAGCGGCACGGACGCGGGCCTGCTATCCCCCGCCCCCGCCGCCCGTGATCCCGGACCCTTGGCGACCTTCGTCCACAATCACACTGCGGCGGAAGTGGATTCGGTGGAGCCGGTGCAGCAGGCACAGTTTTTCCAAGGAGCGTCGTTCACTCTCGCAATGCCTCGTCAAAAGGATTTGACTGCTCCGCACGGCCCGCACAATGTTCTCGACATGACCACCATCGAAGTAGTACTCGAAACAGCGCCTCCCGAAGCCTATCTGGGCGGTGACGAGTTCATCGATCCGCAGGACCGAGCCGTCCAGGAGCTTGCACTGACGGTGCGGCAGCAGGCAGGCAGCGACATCTCATTCACCAAGGCTGCATTCGAATGGGTGCGAGACGAGGTGGCGCACTCATACGACGTCCAGGACCCACGGGTGACGCTGACCGCCGGTGAGGTTCTCGCGCAGCGCGTGGGGCTCTGCTACGCAAAGTCGCACTTGCTGACGGCGCTCTTGCGAGCGGAAGGCATTCCGACCGGCCTGTGCTACCAGCGTCTCGCTCACGGAGATGGACATGTCCTGCACGGGCTGGTGGCGGTCCACCTCAACGGCGCCTGGCATCGCCAGGATCCACGCGGCAACAAGGACGGTGTCGATGCGCAGTTCTCGCTCGAATCGGAACAACTCGCCTGGCGGGTTGACCGCTCCCGGGGGGAGGTCGACTATCCGAAGCTGTTCACCTCACCGGCACGGTGCGTGGTCGACGCACTCCGCAGCACCACAAATGTGCTGTCGCTCTATGACACCGGCCTCCCAACCGAGCTCTGACCCGGCGCGCACCAGCAGAGAATCCCGGCTCCGACACCGGCCGAGCCGCATGATCGGACGATTGCTCGTCGATGGACGGCGGCTCGCGCCGCCGCCGGCGGCGATGCCGGAACCCGTCAACCCGCGATCAGGGGATTTCGGAGGGTGCCGACCCCCTCGATCCAGCTGACCAGGGTCTGGCCCGGGGCCAGGAAACGCTGCGGGGTGCGGGCCATGCCGACTCCGTCGGGGGTGCCGGTGAAGATGACGTCGCCGGGCAGCAGCGGGCACACCGACGACAGGTGCGCCACCAACTCCGGGATCGTGAAGATCATCTCGGAGGTGCGGCCCTTCTGCAGTACCTCCCCGTCGTCGAGGGCACAGCCGATCTCCAGGTTGTCCCGGTCGGGCAGTTCGTCGACGGTGACCAGTTCCGGTCCGATCGGCGCGAACCCGCGGAAGGACTTGGCGAGCGAGAACTGCGGGGCCGCACCCTTGAGCTGCAGCGTCCGCTCGGAGATGTCCTGTCCGACGGCAACTCCCGCGATGTGGTCCCAGGCGTCCGCCTCGCCGACGTGGTCGCAGCGGGTGCCGATGACGGCGACCATCTCGACCTCCCAGTCCACGGTCTCGGTGGGCAGGGCGACCGGCTGCTCGTGGCCGGTGATCGAGGTGGGGAACTTGGTGAACACGGCGGGCACCGGCGGCAGCGCGATGTTGGACTCCGCGGCGTGCTCGGCGTAGTTGAGGCCGATCGCGAACACCTGACGCGGCCGGGGGACGGGCGCACCCCACACCGTGCGTTCGGTGACCGCGATGCGCGGGTGCGCGGCGGCGTCGACGGTCGCGGCCCACTCGACGAAGGCGGCCCAGTCCTCGTAGACGGCCTGCGGGTCGGCGCCGAACCGGCCGCCGCTGGCCGCCTCGACGTCGATGTGTCCGCCGGCCACGGCCAGGGCCAGTCGTCCGTCGATGTTCGCAACCCGCATGACACGTCTCCTCGGTGCAGTGGTCGCCGCGCGGTCCTGCGGCGTGGCACCATCCTGCACCCAGATGGTCGACAAAGCAATAAAATAACGTTATTTCTCGGGAATGACGTGAGCCGCTAGGGTCGTGCCATGGGAACCGCCAGTCCGACGACCCGCGCGGGCGCGGTGTACGAGCAGATCAGGGCCGACATCATGCGCGGACGGCTGCAGCCCGGACAGCGGCTGCGGTTCGTGGAGCTCACCGAGAAGTACTCGGTGAGCCAGTCGGTGGTCCGCGAGGCCCTGACCCGACTCGCCGAACAGGGGCTCGCGATCTCCCTGCCGCAACAGGGCTTTCGCGTCGTCACGCTGTCCCTGACGGACCTCGACGAACTCACCGAGGCGCGCCGGGAACTCGAGTCCCTGGTGTTCCGCCGCGCCGTCGAGCGCGGAGACGTGCACTGGGAATCCGCAGTCGTCGCCGCCCACCACCTGCTCGCGGCGACGCCCCCGGCCACCCCGGACGGCGAGGCGAACCCCGAGTGGGACGACGCCCACGAACGTTTCCACCGCGCCCTGCTCGACGGCTGCGGCAACTCCCGCCTGCTCGAGGTCGCGCTCTCGCTGCGCGAGTCCGCCGCGCTGTACCGGCACTGGTCGGGGCACCTCGGCGACGATCCCGGCCGTGACGTGGCCGCCGAGCACCGCGGACTCGTCGACGCCGCCCTCGCCCGGGATGCCGACCTCGCCGCCGAACGGCTGGCCACGCACATCGAGCGGACCTCCGCCGCGCTCCGACCCGTCGCCGGCAGCGCTCAGGCCTGATGTGCCGCCAACCAGTCGGCGCGTCGCCGGGCGGAGGCACGGGAGAGCCACGCGTCCTCGATCACCTCGGCGAGTTCGCGGCGGGTCAGCTCGCCGATCCGGCCGGCCCGGACCAGGACCGACGGATGTCCGTCGAAATGCGCGGTGGTGAAGAACGGGGATCGCGGATCCTGCACGAGCGCAAGCTTGTCCGACTCTGACGGCACCCAGACCACGATGACGTCGGTGTAGCGCGCGCCGGATGCGGGATCGACCGCGTCGGGTCGCGGAGTTCGGAAGAAGACGAACGACTTTCCGCCGACCTGGTAGATCGGATTCCCCCGCGGGCCGTGCTCGACGGTGACATGCGGCATCGCCGAGGCCAACTCGTGCACGTCCTCGATGCGTGCGCGGCGCCGTGCCGACATGGCCGGCAGCCTACGCCGGATCGGAAGACTTCGGGCACGCTCAGTGCCCGGTGCGCCGCAGGGTGACCCGGTAGGTGTAGTGCTCGGGCAGGAAGTAGCTGACGGCGAGTTCGTCGGCCAGCCCGTCACCGTCGCTGTAGAGGCGGTCGACCCGCAGCATCGGGTGCCCGTCGGCGCAGTCCAGTTGCCCGGCCACCGCGGGTGGCGCGGGCGCCACCGTGATCGACTGCGCGGCTTCGACAATCGGGCTGGAGAGGAGAGGTTCGAGCAGGCCGATGATGGTCCACGCACTGGAGGCTCCCGGCTGCAGTTCCGGTGCGTCGATCACCAGACGGGCAATGCGTTCGGGCAGCGAGACGGTGGTGACGACGAACGGAATCCCGTCGTGAAGCCTGCGAAACATCATGCGGTACACCACGTCCGTGTCCAGACGCAGGCGGCTGGCGGTCTCGATGTCCACCCGGCGGCGGAGCGGTTCGAGCACCTCCATGGTGGTGTCGGCGGACAGGTTCATCAGGTCCTCGATGGACCCGAGCTGCCGCAGGTACCGTCCGTCCGGCTCGGTCGCGAAGGTCCCGCGTCCGGGCACGCGGTAGACGATGCCCTCGGCGACCAGGTCCTGGAATGCGCGGCGCACCGTCTGCCTGCTGAGGTTGTGTTCCTGGGACAGTTCCGATTCCGTGGGCAGCCGGACGCCGCCCCGGTACCGACCCGACGCGATCTCACGCCGCAACCTGTCCGACAGCACCCGGTACGCCGGCCCCGAATCATTCATCGCGGTTCATTCTAGATCCCGCCGCGCGCCACCAACTGCCCGGCGATGACGTTGCGCTGGATCTCGTTGGTGCCCTCGCCGACGATCATCAGCGGCGCGTCCCGGAAATACCGCTCCACGTCGTACTCGGTGGAGTAGCCGTAGCCGCCGTGGATGCGCACCGCGTTCAGGGCGATCTCCATCGCGACCTCCGACGCGTACAGCTTGGCCATGCCCGCCTCCATGTCGCAACGGTCCCCGGCGTCGTACTTCTCGGCCGCATACCGGGTGAGCTGGCGGGCGGCGGTCAGCTTGGTCGCCATGTCGGCCAGGTAGTTGCCGATCGACTGGTGCTTCCAGATCGGTTTGCCGAAGCTCTCCCGCTGCTGCGCGTAGGCGAGCGAATCCTCCAGCGCCGCGGCGGCGACCCCGAGAGCGCGGCACGCGACCTGGATCCGGCCGGTCTCCAGACCCTTCATCATCTGACCGAAGCCCTTGCCGGGCTCGCCCCCGAGGATGGCCGTCGCCGGGATCCGGTAGTTGTCGAACGCCAGCTCGCAGCTCTCGACGCCCTTGTACCCGAGCTTGGGCAGATCCCGCGAGACCGTCAGTCCCGGGCCGTGTTCGACGAGGACGATCGAGATCCCCGAGTGCCGTGGCTGCGCCTTCGGATCCGTCTTGCACAGCAGCGCGATCAGGCCGGACCGGCGGGCGTTGGAGATCCACGTCTTGGCGCCTGTGATCACCAGGTCGTGCCCGTCCGCCTTCGCGGTGGTGGCCATGTTCTGCAGGTCCGATCCGCCGCCGGGCTCGGTGAGCGCCATCGTCGCGCGGACCTCGCCGGTGGCCATCCGCGGCAGATACTGCCGCTTCTGCTCCTCCGTTCCGAACAGGGTGAGCAGCTTCGCGACGACGGTGTGGCCACCCATCGCGCCGGCCAGGCTCATCCAGCCCCGCGCCAGTTCCTCGGTGACCCGCGCGTAGCAGGGCATCGACACCGGGGAGCCGCCGTACTCCTCCGGTACCGCGAGCCCGTAGATGCCGATGCGCTTCATCTGCTCGATCCACTTCTCGGGGTACTCGTTCGCGTGCTCGACCTCCTGCACGGTGGGTTTGACGTCGCGATCGACGAAGGCCCGCACCGTCTCGACCAGGAATGCCTCCTCGGCATCGAGGTTGTACGCGTTCGAAGAAGTCATGAATCCGTCCTGCGGTCCGCCCAATTTGTACGGCCATATTTGCGCGCCATTCCGAGCCGAGTCAAGGCATTGCCTCAAACACCCTCGGTACGGTACTAACGATTGCGAGAATTTGGCCGGACAAATGTCGAACGAGAGGGACGAACCCGTGACCATGACCTTCCGGAGCGCGCGGTGACCGCCGTCGCGGTCGGCGGACCGTACTTCGACGACCTCGCAGTCGGGCAGGTCTTCGACGACGCCCCGGCCGTCACCCTCACCGGCGGACTCGCGGCCTCCCACCAGGCGATCCTCGGTGACCGGCTGCGGATGCCGCTCGACGCCCACCTGTCGGCCGCCGTCACCGGATCGCCGGCCCCGGTGGCGCACCCCGGACTGGTGTGTGACCTGGCGATCGGCCAGTCGACGCTGGTCACCCATCACGTCAAGGCGAACCTCTTCTACCGCGGCCTGCGCCTGCACCGCTTCCCCCACCTCGGGGACACCCTGCACACCCGCACCGAGGTCGTCGGCCTGCGCGAGAACACCGCGAAACCCGGCCGCGCACCGACCGGGCTGGCAGCCCTGCGCATGCGGACCACCGACCAGGAGGGCCGTACCGTCCTGGACTTCCACCGGTGCGCGATGCTCCCGCTCGGACCGGACGCCGACCCGGGCCGGGTGGTGCACGCGGACGACCTCGCGCAGATCGGGTCGGACGCCGGACGCGACCACCGGGCACCGGACGGCTGGGACCTCGCGGTGTACCGCGACCGGGTGCCGGGACGGCACTTCACCCCCGAGCTGGCCGGGCTCGTCCGGACCAGCAGCGGCGACGTCGTCTCCAGCGCACCGGAACTCGCGCGCCTGACACTCAACATCGCGGCCACCCACCACGACGAGCGGGTCGGGCAGGCGGGCCGGCTGGTGTACGGCGGGCACACGATCGGCCTCGCCCTGAGCCAGGCGACACGGGCCCTGCCGAACCTGGTGACGGTGCTGGGCTGGCAGTCGTGCGATCACACCGGTCCGGTGCACGAGGGCGACACGCTGACCAGCGAACTCCACGTCCTGTCCGCGACCGCGCTCCCGGATTCGCGGGCCGGGGTACTCGAACTCCGGTCACTGGTCCACGCGCACGACACCGACGAGCCACGACCGGTGCTCGACTGGCACTTCACCGCCCTGATGGCCTGACGCGAGAGGAACTTTCGTGAACACCACCGCGAACCGGCCGCTTTCGGGCCTCCGTGTGGTCGAGGTGTCGAGCTTCGTCGCCTCCCCGCTGTGCGGACTGACCCTGTCCCAGCTCGGCGCCGAGGTGATCCGCGTCGACCCGATCGGCGGCGCCGCCGACTACCACCGCTGGCCGCTCACCGACGACGGCGAATCCATCTACTGGACCGGACTCAACCGCGGAAAACGTTCCCTCGCATGCGACATGCGCAGCGAGCAGGGGCAGGAGCTGATCCAGCGCCTGGTCACAGCGCCGGGTTCCGAGGGCGGGATCCTGGTGACCAACGCGGGCGGCCGCAGCTGGATGAGCCACGAGACCCTCGCGTCACTGCGCCCCGACGTGATCACCCTCGAACTGCTCGGCAACCGCGACGGCACCCCCGGCGTCGACTACACCGTCAACGCCGGGATCGGCTTCCCGCAGATCACCGGGCCCCTCGACCACGCCGGGGTGGTCAATCACGTGCTCCCGGCCTGGGACATGGCGTGCGGGCTGTACGCCGCCCTGGCGATCGCGGCGGCGGCACGCAAACGCGATCGGACGGGCACGGGAGCACGCATCACCCTCACCCTGGAGGACGTCGCGCTCGCGACCGCCGGCACGCTCGGGTACCTGACCGAACCGCAGGTCACCGGCGGGGGCCGCGAGAGCACCGGCAACTTCGTGTACGGCACGTACGGAGTCGATTTCGTCACCGCCGACGGCGCCCGCTTCATGGTCGTCGCCCTGACCTCGCGGCATTTCCGTGATCTGCTGTCCGTGACGGGAACCGCGGACGCCGTCGCCGCCGTGGAGAAGGCACTGGGCGCCGACTTCTCCACGGAGGCAGACCGTTTCCGCCATCGTGAGGTGATCACCGCACTGCTCCGGGCCTGGTTCGCCGACCGCACCGCGGACGAGATCTCCGGACTGCTCGCGACGACCTCGGTGCTGCACCGGCGCTACCGCACCTTCACGGAGGTGGCGACCGGCGGCGAGCTGGATCGCAATCCGCTGTTCGAGCAGCTGGAGCAACCACGGATCGGCACCTATCTCGCGGCCGGGCATCCCGCGGCGTTCGACGGGGAGCACTACGCCACCGGGCCCGCACCCGCGGTGGGTGACGACTCCGCCGCCCTGCTGACGGACCTGCTCGGATGCAGCGCGGACGAGGTCGCCCGGCTGCGCGCCTCGGGCGTGATCCAGGCGCCGTGACGCGGAACCGGCCCACCGGCAGCGGTGCCGCGGTCAGTCGACCTGCAGCGACGCGGCCCTCTCCGACAGCAGCTTTCGCTCGCGGGCGTTGCCGGTGAGCCGGGCTGCCGCCTCGAACTCGGCCCGCGCCTCCGCGTTCCGGCCCAGGCGGACGAGCAGCTCCGCACGGGTCGCGGGCAGCAGCCGGTACCCGGCGAGGCGGCCGTCGGCAACGAGGCCGTCGACGATCTCGAGTGCCGCGCCGGGCCCGGTGGCCATAGCGACCGCCGCGGCACGGTTGAGGTCGACGACGGGTGACGGGGCGAGGCGTCCCAGCGCCTCGTACAGCAGAACGATTCGCTCCCAGTCGGTCTCGTCGACGGAGGCGGCGACGGCGTGGCACTCCGCGATCGCCGCCTGCAACGAGTAGGCACCGCGGCCGCGGCCGAGCGCGTCGGCACGGGCCAGGGCCGCGCGTCCGCGCACGATGGCGCCACGGTCCCAGCGGCGCCGATCCTGATCGGCGAGCAGGACCGGGTCGCCGTGCGCATCCAGTCGCGCCGGGAAACGCGCCGCGGTCAGTTCCATGAGCGCGACGAGGCCGTGCGACTCCGGCTCCGAGGGCACCAGTTCGGCGAGCACCCGTCCGAGCCGCAGCGCCTCCCGGCACAGGTCGGGGCGAATCCACTCGTCCCCCGCGCTCGCCGCGTGACCCTCGTTGAACACGAGGTACAGCACCCCGAGGACCGCGCCGAGCCGGTCACCGAACTCGGACCGGTCCGGCACCGCGAACGGCACCTTCGCCGCCGTGAGCGTCTTCTTGGCCCGCACGATCCGCTGCTGCACCGTCGACGTCGGCACCAGGAACGCCCGCGCGATCTCCTCGCTGGACAGGCCGCCGACCACCTTCAGCGTCAGCGCGACGCGGGCCTCCCGCGAGAGCACCGGATGGCACGAGACGAACACGAGCCGGAGCACGTCGTCGTCGATCCGGTCCGGGTCCCAGGGCAATTCGGCTGCCACGTCCGTCGCGCGGGTCTCCTCCGCTTCGAGATCGCGGGCGATGGCGGCGAGCCGCTCGTCGTACCGCTCCTGTCGGCGCCAGCCGTCGATGGCCTTGCGTTTCGCGACGGCGGTCAGCCACGCGCCGGGGTTCGCGGGGATCCCGGACTCGGGCCACTGCGCGAGCGCGTCGGCGAGCGCGTCCTGTGCGAGGTCCTCGGCGCGGGCGAAGTCGCCGACCATCCGGGTGAGTGTGGCGACGATGCGCGCCGACTCGATCCGCCAGACGGCCGCGACCGAGCGCCGCGCGGACTCCACCGGGTCCGGGCGGCGCTCCATCGGGGCATCGCTCATTCGGTCACGCCTTGCGGCCCTCGAGTTCCTCGCGCCAGCCCTCTTCCTTCTGGATCCACTCGTTGTCCTGGGGAAAGTCCTCGGGGCCGGTCACGCGGCGCACCTCGAGCTTCGTTCCCGGCCCGAGCGGTGCCCGCTTGGCCCACTCGGCGGCCTCCTCCTTGGACGCGACCTCGAGGATCCAGAAACCGTTGAACAGCTCCTTCGTCTCCCCGTAGGGGCCGTCGGTGACCAGCGGGGTGTCCCCGGAGAAGTCGACGACGAACCCCTCCTCCGCGTCGGAGAGGCCCTCGCCGCTCAGCAACACCCCGGCCTTCATCATCGACTCGTTGAACCGGCCCATGTCCTCGATGATCTGCTCGAACGGGATGTCCTTCGATGCCTCGATCGCCTCGTCGGTCACACGCATGATGAGCATGTACTTCATGGTTCGCTCCTTCGTTCTCAGGTCGCGAATCGACCCTCTCATCCGGGACGTCGAACGAACAGCGGGCGGATCGACAGGCCCCGAAAAAAACTTTCGACGCTCGGGTGCGCACCGGCACCCGGTGCGCACCCGACGTCCCGATCAGGCGCCGACGTACTCCGCGAGGTGCTTGCCGGTCAGGGTGGAGCGGCCGGCGACGAGGTCGGCGGGGGTGCCCTCGAAGACGATGCGCCCGCCGTCGTGTCCGGCGCCCGGGCCGAGGTCGATGATCCAGTCGGCGTGCGCCATGACCGCCTGGTGGTGCTCGATGACGATGACCGACTTGCCCGAGTCGACGAGCCGGTCGAGCAGGCCGAGCAGGTTCTCGACGTCGGCGAGGTGCAAACCGGTGGTCGGCTCGTCGAGGATGTAGACGTCCCCCTTCTCCCCCATGTGGGTGGCGAGCTTGAGGCGCTGCCGCTCGCCACCGGACAGCGTGGTCAGCGGCTGACCGATCTTGATGTACCCGAGGCCCACGTCCGCCAGGCGCGCGAGAATCTTGTGCGCGGCCGGTATCTTCGCCTCGCCCGAAGCGCCTTCTGCGCGGCCCGTCCTCCCTCCGCTCCTCGCTCCTTCGTCGCTGCGATGCTCGGTCGTCCTCCTGCCGCTGAAGAACTCCTCGGCCTGCGCGACCGACATCCCGAGCACCTCGGCGATGTCCCTGCCTCCGAACGTGTAGTCGAGCACCTCGGCCTGGAAGCGCTTGCCCTCGCACACCTCGCAGGGGGCGGAGACCCCGCCCATCATCGCCAGGTCGGAGTAGACCACGCCGGCGCCGTTGCAGTTGGGGCACGCACCCTCGGAGTTGGCGCTGAACAGCCCGGGCTTGACGCCGTTGGCCTTCGCGAATGCCTTACGGATGTGGTCGAGGAGTCCGGTGTAGGTGGCGGGGTTGCTGCGCCGGGAACCCTTGATCGCCCCCTGGTCGATCGACACCACGCCCTCCCTCTTGGAGACCGAACCGTCGATCAGGGAGCTCTTGCCCGAACCGGCCACACCGGTCACCACCGCGAGCACGCCCAGCGGGATGTCCACGTCGACGCCGCGAAGGTTGTGGGTGTCGGCGCCGCGTACCTCGAGCGCACCGGTGGAGGTACGCACCGTCGTCTTGAGCGACGCCCGATCGTCCAGGTGCTTGCCGGTGAGGGTGCCGCTCGACCGCAGGTCGTCCACGGTGCCCTCGAACACGATCTCACCGCCCTCGGTGCCTGCCCGCGGGCCGAGGTCGACGACGTGGTCGGCGATGGCGATCGCCTCGGGCTTGTGCTCGACGACCAGCACGGTGTTGCCCTTGTCCCGCAGCTGCAGCAGCAGGTCGTTCATCCGCGCGATGTCGTGCGGGTGCAGGCCGATGGTCGGCTCGTCGAAGACATAGGTGACGTCGGTGAGAGAGGACCCGAGATGCCGGATGAGCTTGGTGCGCTGCGCCTCTCCCCCGGACAGCGTGCCGGCAGGACGGTCGAGGCTGAGGTAGCCGAGCCCGATCTCGACGAACGAGTCGAGCGTCTCCCCGAGCGACTTGAGCAGCGGCGCGGCCGACGGCTCGTCGAGGCCGCGCACCCACTCGGCGAGATCGCTGATCTGCATGGCACAGACGTCGGCGATGCTGACTCCGCCGATCTTCGACGACCTCGCCTCCGCGCTCAGCCGGGTGCCCTCGCAGTCGGGGCAGGTCTGGAACGTGATCGCGCGGTCGACGAACGCCCGGATGTGCGGCTGCATCGCCTCACGGTCCTTGGACAGGAACGACTTCTGGATCTTCGGGATCAGGCCCTCGAATGTCACGTTGACACCGTCGACCTTGACCTTGGTCGGTTCCTTGTACAGCAGATCGTTCAACTGCTTCTTGGTGAACTTGGCGATCGGCTTGTCGGGGTCGAAGAAGCCGCAGCCCCGGTAGATGCGGCCGTACCATCCCTCCATGCTGTAGCCGGGGATGGTCAGCGCACCCTCGTTCAGCGACTTGCTGTCGTCGTACAGCGCGGTCAGGTCGAAGTCGGAGACCTTGCCCATGCCCTCGCAGCGCGGGCACATACCCCCGGTGACGCTGAAGCTGCGACGCTCCTTGACGGTCCGGCCGCCCTTCTCCACCGAGATCGCCCCCGCCCCGCTGACCGACGCGACGTTGAACGAGAACGCCTGCTGCGAGCCGATGTGGGGCTTCCCCAGCCGGCTGAACAGGATGCGCAGCATCGCGTTCGCGTCGGTCGCGGTGCCGACAGTGGAACGCGGGTTGGCACCCATCCGCTCCTGGTCGACGATGATCGCCGTCGTCAGGCCCTCGAGCACGTCGACGTCCGGCCGCGCCAGGGTCGGCATGAAGCCCTGCACGAACGCGCTGTAGGTCTCGTTGATCATCCGCTGCGACTCCGCGGCGATCGTGGAGAACACCAGCGAACTCTTGCCCGAGCCGGACACACCGGTGAACACCGTCAGCCGCCGCTTCGGCAGCTCGACGCTGACGTTCTTGAGGTTGTTCTCCCGCGCACCGTGCACGCGGATCAGATCGTGGCTGTCGGCGGCGTGTGACGGCGGTGACGTCGTGCTCGCGGCCTTGGTCATCGTGTCTCCCTCTGTCGCGTTCGGTGCGGTCGACCTTCCTGTCTACCCGAAGCCACCGTCATCCCGCGGCGGTCTCCCACGCGAACCCGTCCGGGTCGGTGAACGGCCCGGCGGTACTGCCGACGGCGATCCGGTGCGAGCCGCTGCCCTCCGGGGACACCCCCGCGTTCTTCGCCAACGCCCGGCGCCCGTTCAGTGCCAGAGTGACGCCGGCGGGCGAGGGCTCGAACTGAACGTACTTGCGGCCGAAGCTCTTCTGCACCACCAGTCCGCGGTCGACGTAGAACTGCTTGCTCGCCTTGACGTCCTCCACCCCGAGTAGCAGGACGAGTTCCTCGAACTGCCGGGCCGCCGGTCCCACGTCTTTCTTCGACGAACTGGCGATCGTCCAGATCGCGCCGTCCGGTGCCTGTACCGCACCGCCGTACCCCCACATGCTCTTCCGGGCCGGCTTCAGTTCCGTCGCGCCTCCGTCGAGGGCAGCGGCGACGTATGCGTCGACGTTGCTCGGCTGGGACACCACGAGCGACAGCGTGTACCCGCGGAAACCGGTCGTCGGGGTCTCGGCGGCACGAACCGCCACATGGTCGCCGACACCGAGGGCGGCGTAGAACGCCTCGGCGGCCGCCGGATCGGGAACCTCGAGGGTGAGGGACTTGATGATCGTCTGTGACTGGGTGGTTGCCATGTCAGTTCACCTCGTTGATGCGAAGCAGGTTGCCCGCGGGATCCCGCACGGCGCAGTCGCGGATGCCGTAGGGCTGTTCGATGGGCTCCTGGACGATGTCCGCGCCGTTCGCCTCCAGCTTCGCGAAGGTGGCGTCGAGGTCGGGGGTGGCGAGGGTGAGGATCGCGTACGTCCCCTTGGCCATCATCTCGGTGATCATGCGGCGCTCGTCGTCGGTGATGCCGGGGTCGGCGGCCGGCGGGTGCAGGACCAGGGAGGTGTCGGGCTGGTCCGGGTGGCCGACGGTGATCCAGTACATGTCGTTGTAGCCGACCTCCTTGCGGACCTCGAAACCGAGGATGTCGCGGTAGAAGCCCAGGGCGGCGTCGCGGTCGTTGTGCGGGAGGAAGGCGGAGTGAATGGTGATGTTCATGGCGATCACGCTATGCGCGGCTCGCGGTGGACGCTTCTCGATTCCTGATCGGTCTGGTGACCTGCTTCGTGACGCACGACGGCATCTCCGCCGCGGAGCGCTCCTGCTCCCGGTAGACGCTGGGCGGGACACCGACGAGCTCGGTGAAACGGGTGCTGAACGTGCCCAGCGACGAGCAGCCGACGGCGAAGCAGACCTCGGTGACGCTGAGGTCACCGCGACGCAGCAGCGCCATCGCGCGCTCGATGCGCCGTGTCATCAGATAGGCGTACGGCGGCTCGCCGTACGCGCGGCGGAACTGGCGACTGAGGTGCCCGGCCGACATGTGCGCGTCGCGGGCCAGCGCCTCCACGTCCAGCGGCTGCGCGTACTCGCGGTCGATCCGGTCTCGCACCCGGCGCAGCCGGGCGAGGTCGCGCAGATACTGCGCTTCGTCGGGTCTGCTGGTCACCCCCGCGATCGTTCCGCCTCCCACCGGAGTTGTCCAGCGCGACCCGCATCCGGCCCGTCCGTCGACGCCGCCCGATCCGGTCCCGGTCGAGGACCTCCGGGACCGAATCGAGCGGCGCGCGCGGGCGAAGGTTGCGAATTCACTTGCGCAGACGCAACTCTCGGCAGCGCGGCAATACGCCCGTGATGCGGAGCGGTCAGCCGAGCGCGGGCAGTTCGATCCCGGCCAGGTCGGCCTTGATCTGCAACGCCAGGTACCTGCCGTAGGTGCGGACCAGCGCCAGGTTTCCGCCGTGGATCCAGAACCGGTCGTGACCGGACCGCCGCCACACCGACCGCAGTTCGCCCTCGTCGTCGAGATCCCAGACCGGTCCGCAGGCGTCGGCGACGGAATCGCCGAGAACGCGGCGGGCGGTGTCGAGGATGCCGCGGAACCCGGTCGCGCAGACGATGGTGTCGGCCGGTACACGGGTGCCGTCCGACATGACGAGGCCGTCGGTGTCGAGCCGTTCGATCGCCCCGGAGACCAGGCCGATCCGGCCGTCCGCGACCAGGGGCGCGGCACCCACGTCGATGTAGTAGCCGCCGTTGCGGGTCAGGAACAGCGTCGAGGCGCCGGTGCCGTCCGGGCCGCCGTTGTGGTCGAACCCGCGGGCGGTCAACGCGTCGAGCAGTTCCCGGTCCGCGTCGGCGAGCATGTTCACCCACGCGCGCAGCCCCGCCAGGTACTGCGGATCGCGACGCGCCGAGGAGGCGGCGATCAGGTCGCCGATGTCGGTCCGCTTGTGTTCCGCGTTGCGGATCCCGTCGCCCTGGTACATGGATCGCGCGCTCACCACGTGTGTCGGCCCGCGCTGCACCAGCGTCACGTGCGCACCCGACTCGTGCAGGTCCTGCGCGATGTCGTGGCCGCTGTTGCCGGTGCCGATGACCACCGTGCGGGTGCCACGCCGCGCCGGCTCGGTCCGGTACCCGCTCGAGTGCAGCAGCTCCCCGGCGAACCGGTCGGCTCCCTCGAACGTGGGCATCACCGGTTCGGTGCCGCTGAGCCCGGTGGCGAGCACCACGTGTCGCGGGCGCAGGGTGCGCCGGGTGCCGTCGCGGTCCACCTCGACGGTCCAGCGGCGTTCGGCCGGGTCGAAGACCGCCGCCGCGATCCGGGTTCGGTTCCACACGTTGAGTTCCATGGCACGGGAATAGATCTCGAGCCAGTCGCCCATCTTGTCCTTGGGCGTGAACACCGGCCAGTTCGGCGGGAACGGCATCAGCGGCAGGTGGTTCGACCAGACCGGGTCGTGCAGCACCAGCGAGTCGTATCGGCCGCGCCAGTTGTCCCCGACCCGCTCCGCCCGGTCCACCAGCAGGGTCCGGACACCGAGCGCCCCGAGTTCGGCGGCCAGCGCCAGACCCGAGTGCCCGGCACCGATCACCAGGACGTCCGGATCCCCGTCGCGGCAGTCGAGTTCGCGGGTCCGGCGCGCCGCCCAGTACTCCGGCTCCTCCCCCGCGGCCGGCGTGCCCTCGGGCCGCCGCTCGCCGATCGCCGGTTCGTGGCCCGCCAGGGAGTCGAGCGAGGTCAGGATGTTCCGCGCCCGCCAGCCGCCGTCCTCGCGAACGAGCCGGGCCACGCCACGGACGTGGCCGAGCCGAGTGTCGAACCGGAACAGCAGCTGGATCGTCGGCGCGCCCGAACCGCTAGGCACCTCTGCCGGGGGCGCCACCGGATCCAGCCGCTCACCGTGCACCTGCTGGCCGACCGCGGACGCGAGCAGGGTGTCGATCCGCGTGCCGCCGTGCAGGCTGCGCAGGTCGCCGGAGAAGGCGAGCAGGTCGCGCCACCACAGGTCGGGATGCAGTAACGCCTCCGTACCGACTCCTGTGCGGAGCAGGTCCGCGAACCGGGACAGCCACTCCTGCGCCGCATCGGCAACCGTGTCGACCGCGAGGGAATCCAATTGTGTTGTCATGTTCACTCTTCCGTGCGTTCTCAGCGGGTGGTGAACCCGGCGTCGACCCTGAGCTGGGTTCCGGTCACGTAGCGCGCCTCGTCCGAGGCCAGGAAGAGCACGGCATTGGAGACGTCGATCGGATCCGCCCAGGGAACGGGGATCGCGTTCGCTCCGGCGAACAGCGGAGCCACCTGTTCCTTCGTCGGATGGTCGACGCCGGGCAGAAAGAGGTTGAAGCAGCGGTCGTTCATGATCATGTCGGTGTCCGTTGCGCCCGGGTGGACGGTGTTCGTCCGGATGCGATACCCGCCGAGTTCGTTGACGAGGGTGCGCATCAGCCCGACCACTGCGTGCTTGCTGGCCGCATAGGCGCCGGCATTCCGCGTGCCCTTGATCCCGGCCGTCGAACTGGTGATGACGATCGATCCCCCGTCGCCCTGCTCGATCAGGTGCGGGACCGCGGCCTTGCACGTGTGCCACACGCCCTTGAGGTTGACGTCGAGCACGTCGTCCCACTCGGCCTCCGTGATCCGGTGTGCCGGTTCACCACTGATGAAGATGCCGGCATTGGCCACCACGATGTCGACGCGGCCCAGCTCGGCCACACCGCGGTCGAGGAAACCGGAGACGCCCTCGAAGTCACGGACGTCGACCTTCCCCGTGACGATGCGGCGCCCCAGGTGCTCGACCCCGCGGGCGGTCTCGGCGAGATCGTCCTCGGTCGCGGCCGGATAGAACGGGGTGACGGTGTCGATGCCCTCGGCCAGGTCGAGGGCGATGATGTCCGCACCCTCCTCCGCGAGCCTGAGCGCGTGACTGCGCCCCTGCCCCCGTGCCGCACCGGTGACAAAGGCCACCTTCCCCGCTACCCGCCCGGCCATGCCGCTCCTTTCGATCGCCAACGTGTTGGCCGAAAAGTAACGACGGTCACACCTGCAGCCGCCTCGCCGTCCCGGCCAGTGGGATCCGAGGGCGACCGGCATCACACCCACCGGGCCGGCCGGGCCGCGAGGCCGCCCCGGTCGCAGAATCGCTTACCCCGGAGGCGGTTCGACGGCGAACGGGTCAGTTGTAGTGCGGGTTGTTGGCCTGCGGGATCTCGATGCTGATGGGCTTCAGTTCCGCCATGTAGACCAGCACGAACTGGCGGAGCAGTTCGTCGAAGGTCCAGTACGCCTGCGGGGCGAGAGGGAGCGGGAGCAGCCCCTCCCGTACCGCGATGAACGGCGGCCACGCCACGTCCAGCAGGGGCCCCCACACCGGCTCCCGAGGGATCCGCAGCCAGTCGGAGATCTGATTGCCGAGAGTGAACCGGGTCAGCGCACCCAGGATGGGCCTGCTCAGCAGCGTGGCATCGAGCCCCGAGCCGAGGTCGAGGAGGATGTCCGCCAGCTTGATCCCCTCGGGGGTCGGGGCGAGCACCGGATCGAGCACCTGGGTCGCCTGGGACTCGGCCTGATCCCACGAGCCGGGGATGTACTGGTCCTCGATGCCGAGCATGTGCGCGCTGACCTGCCAGGAGTGCAGGAAGGCATCGGCCTCGGCGGCGGGAATCGGCACCTTCCACTTCCGCAGGGTCCGCATGACGGTGGTGGGCAGGCTGTGCCAGGTGACCATCATGTCGTGCTGGCTGATCGGAATGTCCTCGGGTGCGGCGCCGACCCAGTGCGGGGACTGCGGAAGCAGGTGGCGCACCGCGGCGTGGACGAGGCGGGTCTTGACGGCGGTCACGATCATCGAGCCATCGGGCTGGTACGCGTTACGAGACCCGATGTCGTAACCCAGTTTTGCGGTCTTGGAGATGCGGTCCTTCATGTCCGCGCCGCCCTGGGAGTAGTAGACCGCACGCGCCTCCTTGGGGATGACAGTGCTCATCATCCCGCTGGCGAAGCCGTACAGGACGCCGAGATAGAGCCCGCGCTTCTCGTTGAACTTCACCGCGGTGGCGAGCTTGCCCTGATCCGTCCAGGCCGGGAGCTGCCGCGCCCGTTCCATGAAGTCGCGCAGATCGGCGGGCAGGCCGTCCGGCAGCGGTTGCCCGTTCCGGGTCCACTTCCGCAGGAGTTCGTTCACCTTCGGCACGTCACCGCGGTCGAGGAGCGAGGCCACGAGGGGATCGGCCTCGGTGTCCCAGACCTGCCGCGGGTCCGCCCCACTGCCCGCGCCCACCACCGAGCCGGCCGGTGACCACCTCCACGGTTGTGCGCTGGCCGGTGCGGCCATCGCGAATGCGCCGAGCGCGCCAAGCGCCCCGCCGGCCTTCAGTAGGTTTCTCCTGCTCAGGTACTCCATCTCGGCTCCCCCGTCCAACGCCTGAATGATTGATGATGCAATGAAACATGCGCTGTAACTCTGTAACATTGTCTAGCATGTTGTGGCGGACGTCACAACATGTCCGGTCGGCGAAGGCTCGGTGAAACGAGGCGTAGCGTCGGCACTTTCAGGAGGTGATCGTGAAACCCACGTCGTCCGCGCCCGTCGCCGCGAACGCGAAGTCCCTGCTCGAACGGGCGTACTCCGACGCCGTCGAGCAGGCCGACGACGGCGACCACACTCGAACGCGCCTCCTCGACGCCGCCTACGAGCAGTTCTGCCGGATGGGGATCCAACGTTCATCCATGGACGAGGTGGCCAAGCGGGCCGGCATGTCCCGGATCACGATCTACCGGAAGTTCGAGACCAAGGACGCGCTGGTCGACCAGGTCGTCCTCCGGGAGTTCCGCCGCTACTTCACCCGATTCCTCGACGACATCGCACAGGCACGGACCGCCGCCGATCGAGTCGTGCTCGGCTTCGTGAGCTCTCTGCGCGCCATTCGGAGCAACCCCCTGATCGGCGGACTCATCGAGACGGAACCGGCACTTGCCGGTTCCGTCGTCGGCGGCGACGGCGGAACGCTCGCCGCGGTGCAACAGTTCGTCACGGGCCAGCTCCACCGTGAGCAGCGCGCGGGCAACGTGTCACCCGATCTGGACACAAACCTGGTGGCGGAGATGATGGTTCGAGTGTCGGCGTCGTTCCTCACCATGCCCAGTCGCATCATCGACCTCGACGACGAGAGCCAATTATCCATGGTGGCAAGGCAATTCCTCGTGCCCATGCTGGAGCCGCCGACCGCGTCGGCCTGACGTCGAACATCCGCAATCAAGCACGCACTGCCGTGTGACTGGTGGATCCGGGGACGAGACCAGGGAGTACCAACTCCCTTCCACTTTCAACATATAGCGCACCGGGGGGCTTGCGGCAAGGCCCCGGTTGTGCCGCAGAATCGCTGACCTAACCGAGGACGACCGACCGTCGATACCGCCACGACCGGTGCCGACGGTGCGCACTCGGCACGGTCGGGCGAGACAGGCCGACGTGTCCGAGTGAGAGCGGGATCGTCGAAGCAGCGAAAGTGGGGGCGAGTGACAACTCAGGGATACGACGAGGAATTGCGGTCCGAGCAGGGCTACGTCGCCGGGCTCTACACACGGCTCGACGCCGAGCGCGCACGAGTGAAGAACAGGTACGGCGCGGCGTTGCGGGGACCGGTCGACCTCACGAACGGCGGGACACTCGTGGCCCGCGACGACGAGGTGCGGGCGCTGGCCGCGGAGGCGAAGCGACTGGATGTGGCCGACAACGGACTGTGCTTCGGCCGGTTGGACGCCACCTCGGGGGAACGGTCCTACATCGGCCGGATCGGCATCTTCGACGACGCCAACGAGTTCGAGCCACTGCTGCTCGACTGGCGGGCGCCTGCCGCACGCGCGTTCTACGTCGCCACCGCCGCGAACCCGGAAGGCATGAGACGGCGCCGTCAGCTCCACAGCCGCGGGCGGCAGGTCGTCGACTTCACCGACGAGGTCCTCGGCCGCCCCGACGGCGGCGAGCGCGGCGGCCGGGGCGACGCCGCCCTGCTCGCGGCGGTCAACGCGCCGCGCGGCGACGGGATGCACGACATCGTGGCGACCATCCAGGCCGAACAGGACGAGATCATCCGACTCGACCACCCCGGCGTGCTGGTCATCGAGGGCGGGCCGGGCACCGGCAAGACCGTGGTGGCGCTGCACCGCGTCGCGTATCTGCTCTACACCCAGCGGAAGCAGATCGAACACCACGGAGTCCTCGTGGTCGGCCCCAACCCGGCGTTCCTCAACCACATCGGCCGCGTGCTCCCGTCGCTGGGCGAGACCAATGTCGTGTTCACGACCACCGGCGACCTGGTTCCCGGCCTGCACGTCACCGCCGAGGACGTCCCCGACGCCGCCCGGTTCAAGGGCTCGCTGGCGATCCTGGAGGTGCTGGCGGCGGCGATCGCCGACCGGCAGCGACTTCCGGAGGATCCGCTGCCGATCGAGCTGTCGGGCGTCGCGCTGCGGATCGACGCCGAGACCGCGGAGTGGGCCCGGGAGGAGGCGCGCGCGAGCGGCTTGCCGCACAACGAGGCCCGCGCGGTGTTCGGCGAGATCGTCACGTACGTGCTCACCGAGCGCGCCATCGGCCGCATCGGGCGGGGGTGGCTGTCCCGGAAGGACAGCGGCGCCTGGGAACAGCTACGGGCGGAGCTGGTCGCCGAGCTCGCGGACAACGACGGGTTTGCCGCCGCACTCGACGAGCTCTGGCCGACACTCTCTCCGGAAACACTTCTGGCACAGTTGTTCTCGTCCACGGATCGACTGCAGGCGGCGGGTGCCGACCGGTCACTGTGGCGGGCGGACGGCGACGCGTGGACGGTGTCGGACGTGCCCCTGCTCGACGAACTGGCCGACATGCTGGGCCGAGAGAAGACGGTCGACCCGGCCGAGGAGCGCGAGCGGAGAGCCCGGACCGAATACGCCGCACGCGTGTTGGACGGCCTGGTCGGCCGCGCCGATCACATGGAGGACGACGACCTCCGATTGTTCGCCACCGACGTGCTGGACGCCGAAGGTCTGGCGGAGCGCTTCCTCGAGCGCGACACCCGGGAGCTGGCCGAACGCGCTGCCGCGGACCGGGACTGGACGTACCGGCACGTCGTGGTCGACGAGGCCCAGGAACTGTCCGAAATGGACTGGCGGGTGCTGATGCGACGATGTCCGGGCAAGTCCTTCACGGTGGTCGGTGATCTCGCCCAACGCCGGTCCGCCGCCGGAGCGACCTCGTGGGCCACGATGATGGACCCGTACGTGCCCGGCCGCTGGGTCTACCGGTCACTGTCGGTGAACTACCGCACCCCGGCGGAGATCATGACCGTCGCAGCCGCACTGCTCGCCGAGTTCGCACCCGGCGTCCAGCCCCCTGAATCGGTCCGCGCGTGCGGCGTCGCGCCTTGGTCCAAGCGCGCCACGGCGGACGAACTGCCCACCGCCATCGAGGAGTTCATCCGCGACGAGACCGGCCGCGAAGGAACCAGCATCGTGATCGGACCACCGGGAGTGCCCGGCGCGGTGTCAGCTGCGGAGACGAAGGGCCTCGAGTTCGACGCCGTCCTGGTGGTCGAGCCGGAACGGATCCTCGCCGGACCCCGTGGCGCGGCGGAACTCTACGTCGCCCTGACGCGCGCCACCCAACGTCTCGGCGTCCTACACCGGGGACCACTACCGCAGTCCCTGACCGGCCTCGCCGCAATCGGCTCACCCTGACGGAACTCGGGTGACGGACTCGCCGGGTCACGACCGGACGGGCGGGGCGGACTACTGGCGTAGCAGGCTCGAACCGACTTCGGCACTTCCGACGCCCGGGTCCGCAGAGCCGGCGGACCCGGTCCCACCCTCCCCGCCGGAGGCCGCTCCGTCGGCGGGCTCGCGCACGTAGCCGTAGATCTTCGACGGGGCGGTCGACGTGCCTCCGAAGTAGAAACCGGCGAACCACTTGGCGGTGCTGGTCGGGTTGTCGGGGCAGGAGCGGGAAAGCGTTGCCGTCTCGTGGATCTCGCGACCCCGGATGGTGCCGTCGATGGCGAAACGGTATACGGAGCCGTCGATCTGGATCGAGTACCGCAGGGGCTCGTTGGCCGCGAGGTCGTCGTGGGAGAGGGTCACCAGCGCGACGTCCGGGTACTGATGCACGCCGTCGGCGTTGGCGTAGGGCACGAGTTCGAGTACCCGCGGCGCCGTGTCGGTGCGCCACCGCCAGCCGAACATGGCACCGTTGCGCGCCAGATCGATGTCACCGCAATCCGAGAAACCGGGCAGCTTGTTCCAGTCGAACTGGTCCTCGGGCTGGGTCGGCGAGGTGAGGACGTACTCCGCGGTGGGGGTCAGGATGAAGTCGTAGGTGCGCGACGCCCCGCCGGGGCTCACCAATCCCGCCAGGGGCCCGGACACGCCGGCCGGGCGGCCCACCACCGCGGTGTGCGCGCCCTTCTCGATGGTGTAGCTGGACCAGCCGGGAGGGGTGTCGGGGGCAAGGCAGCCGCTCAGCGCGGTGGCCGCGACCAGCGTGGTCGCGACGATGCCCGCCTTTCGAATGATCTTGCGGCCCATGGGTCACCCCTCCAATTTCGTCACGGGATGCTCCCACACACTCCTTTCCCACACGCCCTTTTCCGTGGCAGAAGGAGTGACCGGGCGGCGATGTCGCCGAACCAGGCCCGAATGCCTCACGCCGGCGGACCCTGGTGAGCTGACCGCAGCAGCCGCTCAGCGGGCGGGTGCCACGGGCTGAAACGGCCGGAACTCGTCGCGGCCGGACCGGATGACCCCGGCGTGCGCCTCGGGCACCTCCTGCCACAGGCCTTCGAGGTCACGGAGCGGTTCGGACACCACGAACCTGGTGTCGTCGCCGTAGTGGCGCAACACCTCCACCTCCGGGTGGAGAGCTCGGACCTTCTCGATCGCGGTGGAGTAGAACAGCGACCGCGTCCGCTGCTCGGTCGAGTACCGGAACACCCACACCGAGACACCGTCCGTGGTGGCGATCGTCGCCTGCACCGGGTCCTCGACACCGCACCGGGCGCCGACATCCTCGACATATCCGACCGCCCTGGCGACCGCGGAGAACGGATCGTCGGTGAGGCCGAACGTCAGCGCGAGGAAGAACAGCATCTCGGAGTCGGTCGACCCTTCGATCGCGGGGAAGAGCGCCGGGTCCACCGCCATCGCCAGGTCGCGCTTCATCTCGGCGAAGCCGCGCAGTTCCCCGTTGTGCATCCACAACCAGTTGTCCCGGCGGAAGGGATGGCAGTTGCTGCGCTGCACGGCGGATCCCGTCGACGCCCGCACGTGGGCGAACAGCAGCGGCGTCCGGATCTGGTGAGAGATCTCCTTGAGATTGCGTTCGTTCCACGCCGGCTCGACACACTTGAACACCGCAGGCCTGGCGCCCTCCCCATACCAGCCGATCCCGAACCCGTCACCATTCGTGGTCGTCGCCCCCATCTGCGAGTGCAGGCTCTGGTCGATGAGCGAATGGACCGGCCGGAAGAGCAGGTCCTCGACGAGAATCGGATCGCCGGAGTACGCCATCCACCTGCACATACTCCATTCAAACGCCCACCGAGCGGGGTGTGTCAACACCTTCTCGTTCACCGATACCGAGACCACGCAACGCGGGCTGCAGCGAATCACTTTTCCGCCGCCGCATCCGCGGACAGCGGGTACCCCGTCGTCGGCTACCGTCGGTCGATGAGCTCAGCAGTGAGGGAACACTGGAAACTCGTCACGCTCGGTCTCACACTCGTCGTTGCGATCGGGGCGATCGTCACCGGCCTGCTCTCGGACCGCTCCCCGGTCGAGAACGCGCCGCGCGCCGATGCCGAGCACGATGTGATCGACACTCCCCTCGGTGACCCGCCGCAACACGCGTGGACACTCGACGTCGGACGGCTCACCGACAACCCCGGAGACGTCCTGCTGCAGATGCCGTACCAGCTCGATTCCCACTACGGTTACGGCGGACTCCTCGACGCCGGCGGCATTCTGATCGCTGCGACCGCCTACCCGCTTCCGGAGGTCGCGGGGCAGTCCGGCCGCCCGGTCGGTGCGATCACCCTCGTGGGAGTCCGCCCCGCCGATGGATCACCCGCGTGGAAGACGCGAGTGGGCGATGTCAGCCAGTGCACCCAGAAGGTCGAGGCGCCGGTCATCGCCTGCTGGGAGCGGCGCCGGATCGCATTCGTGGACACCACCTCAGGAACCCTGCTTGCCGAGCTCGGGACCGACTTCGATCTGAACGGCGCCCAGGTGGTGGGCGACACCGTCTACGTTTCGGGGTCCGTGACCGACGGTGCATCCGCCAAGCCGGTACTGACCAGCGGTACCGTCACCAACCTCACTGCGAACTTCCGGCGCACCTTCGACGATCTCGGTGAGAACGCATCGGTGTACGCGGTACCGGCCACCGGCGCGATCATCGCGCAGGAACGGGGCCCGGGAGATCCCCAGTACGTCTATACGGTCTTCGACCTTGCGTCCGGGGCCGAGCCGTTCACGTTCGCCGGCGATTCACTCCAGCCGGTCGGGGACGGCCTGTATCTCGCCGCTCGTGGCGCACGGTCCGGGTCGGTCGGCACGCAGGACCTCCTCGCAGCCGACGGCTCGCTCGTCCGCGCGGTCCCGATCCCCGCGTACTCCCCGCAGATGTACCCAAGCAAGCCGTCGGTGACACCGCCGATGTTCCTCGGTGACGGCGCATACGATCCCGCGACCGGCGACGAACTCTGGCGCAGTTCGGCTCTGGTGAAGGAGGAATCCGCGGGGAGGGACACCGCGCTGGCAGCGGTCGTCGGCGGTACCGCGGTGGTCACCTCCCCGGTGTCGAAGACGATCACGGGCCTCGACCTGGCGTCCGGCGATCAGTTGTGGCAAACGCCGTGGGAGGACGCCTACTGGATCCGCGGCGGGGCGACCGACGGCGAGTACTTCGTGTTCGGCGACTACACGGGCACTCATTCGATCCGCGCGAGCGACGGGACGATCATGTGGTCGCTTCCGCTACCGGACGGCGTCGACCCCCGGCAGGTTCACGTCTCGGGTGCGGCCGGCAGCCTGATGGTGTCGTGGCTGGATCACATCGCCATCTGGAGGTAGCCGCGCTGCGGCGGCGTCACTGCAGGCCACCACCGCCACCGGCCTGGTCCAGGTGTCGGGCGGGCTACCCGACCGGCTCCGCGCCGCGCTCGCTCCCCTGGCGCCCACTCTCGATGCTGTCGGACACAGTCACTACGGTGCAGACGACGGTGATTCCGCAACGGAGAGGCCTGGCTCGTGTCGTGGAGGAGAAGGATGACGACTAGCAGCTCGTTGTCCACTTGCGCGACTACGGGTTTCAGAGGCAGTGCGCGTTGATCTGCACCCCAGATGTGACTTTCGGCCCCCTGCCGGGTTACCCCGACGGGGGTTCATCTCGATCCTCCGAAGTCGGGCATAATGCCCGTCGAACCCACCCGAGACCAGGAGCGCCCCGGTGATCAGCGAGCTGCAGAACGAGTTCCACGGCCTTCCGGTCGCGGAGTTCCCCATTGACACCGCCCCGACCATCCCCACCGCGGGCCCGGTCGCCTGGCGGATCTCCGTTCCCACCTATGAGGCGCCCCTCGAGTGGCCGGAGGCGTTCGCGAAGTTCCGGGCAGCGGTCGATCCGTCCAGCGTGCAAGCCATCGTCGTCGGCGGCTGGTCCGACCCCTACGACAGCAGTTCGGCCGACGTCGTCGCTGCTCTCGTCGCCGCGGCCGCCGAACTCCCCTCGCTGCGGGCCCTGTTCATCGGCGACATGACCAGCGAGGACTGCGAGATCTCGTGGATCGTGCAGTCGGACGTCACCGCCCTGCTGACCGCGTTTCCCCGGCTGGAGCGCCTGGGCGTGCGCGGCGGCACGCAACTGGCGCTGAGCCCGGTCCGGCACGAGAACCTGCGCAGCCTGACGATCGAGTCGGGCGGCCTGCCCGCCGACGTGGTCCGGGCGGTGGCGGCCTCGGACCTGCCGGCCCTGACAGACCTGGAATTGTGGCTGGGGACAGAGGAGTACGGGGCCGACGCCACCGCCGAGGACCTCGCCCCGATCCTCGCCGGCGAGAAGCTCCCGAGGTTGACCCGTCTCGCGCTCTCCAACAGTGACGAGCAGGACGCGATTGCGGCGGCGGTGGCCACCGCGCCGATCGTCCCGCGGCTGCGCACCCTGGATCTGTCCAAGGGTGTGCTGCTGGACGCGGGTGCCGAGGCGCTGCTCGGCGGACAGTCGCTCACCCACCTCGAATCGCTCGACCTGCATCACAACTACCTGAGCGACGGCATGCGGGACCGCCTGCGGGCGGCACTCGAGCCGTCGGGCGTGCGGCTGGATCTCGACGCCGGGAACGCCGACGAGGACGAGTACGACGGAACGATCTACCGGTCGGTCGCGGTCGGCGAATGAGCGGTCCACGCCTGGCGGTCGTGGGCAACCCGGACAACCGTCGCGTCACGATGCTGCTGGACGCCGCGGCCCGCGGCGGCATGCCGACCCCGCGGGTGGTGCCCTGGCGTGCGGTGCTCGGTGAGGGCGGCGCTCGGTTCGACCCCGACGAGTTGGTGCGACTCGACTCGCCGGGCGAGGATCCGGACGTGGACGCACTGCTCCGCGGACCCGGCGACCCGACTCGCATCGCCGACGGCCCCCGGTGGTACGCGTCGCTGCTCGCCGCGGTCGGAACCCTGCGTGGCGGGCGACCGCTGACCGACCCGGATGATCTGGCCGTGCTGTTCGACAAGCGGCGGTGCCACGCCGTCCTCGCGGACGGCGATGTCCCGGTGCCGATTTCCCCCACCTCGGGCGGCGCCGCGTCGGCCCCGCGGAACTGGCCGGAGGTGCGGGAGTCGGCCGCGGCCGCCGGGCTGCGACGGTTCTTCGTCAAACCCGCGCACGGATCCTCCGCGGCCGGGGTGGTCGCGGTGGAAACCGCGTCGGGCGGCCGGGTGCAGGCCCGCAGCAGCGTGGAGATCGCCGCCGACGGGGTCTACAACTCCCTGCGCGTGCGCCGACTCGGTGGAGAGGCCGAGGTCGGCGCCCTCGTGGACGCTCTGGCCGGAGAAAACCTGCACATCGAGGCGTGGCTGCCGAAACCGTCGCTGCGGGGCCGCGCCGCGGACCTGCGAATAGTGGTCGTGGCCGGGCGCGCCACACACGCGGTGCTCCGCACCAGCGCGCACCCGATGACCAATCTGCACCTGGGCGGGCAGCGCGGCGACCTGGACTCCGCGAGAGCAGGATTCGACTCGTCGGGGTTCGGCTGGGAACAGGCACTCGGCGTCGCGGAACGCGCCGCCGCCCGGTTCCCGCGCACCCTGTGTGTGGGGGTGGACCTGCTGCCCTCCGCGGACTGGCGCGGTGCGGCGGTGGGTGAGGTCAATGCCTTCGGTGACCTGCTCCCGGGCCTGAGCGGGCTCCCGGGTCGCGCCGACGGCCTCGACACGTACGGGGCGCAACTGGCCGCGATCGAAGGATGGGCCGATGATGCCGCAGCCTGACACGGTGATCGCCGCACACCCGGAATCGACTGCGCCGCAGCCCGACATGAACGCCGTCGTCGGCTCGGACGACATCCTGCTGATCACGCTGGACACCCTGCGCTACGACGTGGCCTGCGAGCTCGCGGCCGCGGGGCGGATCCCGAACCTGGCACGGCATCTGCCCGGCGGCCGGTGGGAGCAGCGCCATGCCCCCGGCAGCTTCACCTACGCCTCGCACCAGGCGATGTTCGCGGGATTCCTCCCCACTCCGGTGGGACAGGGGCCGCACCCGCGCCTGTTCGCGGCGGAATTCGGCGGGAGCGAGTCCACTGCCGCCGGGACCTTCGTATTCGCCGAATCGAACCTGGTCGAAGGTCTCGCGGCCGCCGGCTACCACACCGTCTGCATCGGCGGTGTCGGCTTCTTCAACCGCCGGGGTGCGCTGGGTTCGGTGCTGCCCGACCTGTTCGACGAGGCGCACTGGTCTCCCGAACTCGGGGTGACGTCACCCACGTCGTTCGAGGCTCAGGTGGATCTGGCCGCGCGAGTCGTGGACCGGCTTCCCGCCGACCGTCGACTGTTCCTTTTCGTCAACGTATCCGCTCTGCACCAACCGAATTGGTTCTTCAGCGAGGGAGCCACTGCGGATCACGGGGACACCCGGGCAACGCACGCGGCCGCGCTGGAGTACGTGGATCGGCACATCGGACGGCTGTTCGCCGCCGTGTCGAGCCGGCGCCGCTGCTTCGCGATCGTGTGCTCCGACCACGGCACCACGTACGGCGAGGACGGATACACGGGGCATCGCCTGGGACACCCCGTGGTGTGGACGGTGCCCTACGCCCACTTCTTCCTCGAGGGACCGAGATGACCGCCGTCGACCTGCCCCTTCCGGTGTCGCCGGACACCGTCACCGCGGATTACCTTCCGCCGTACCAGAACTACGTGTACGCGTACCCGCACAAGACGGCGTATCGGCCGCTGCACCCGCGCCCGGCCCTGACCGAACTGTGGGCGAACGAACCTCAGGACGCGCTGTCGCTGTACCTGCACGTGCCGTTCTGCGAGGTGCGCTGCGGCTTCTGCAACCTCTTCACCCGGGTCGGCGCACCGGACGAGCTGACCACCCGATACCTCGACGCCCTGGAGCGGCAGGCGCAGGCGGTGCGCGAGGCCCTGGCACCGCAGGCGCAGTTCGCGACCGCGGCGTTCGGCGGCGGAACCCCCACCTACCTGACCGCGGCGGAACTGAACCGGCTGTGCGACATCGCCGAAGGCATGGGCGCCGACCTGCGGGCGATCCCGCTGTCGGTGGAGGCGTCACCGTCGACGGCCACCGCCGACCGGCTCGCGGTGCTCGCCGAGCGCGGTGTCACCCGGCTCAGCCTCGGCGTGCAGAGCTTCGACGACACCGAGGCTCGGGCGGCGGTCCGCCCGCAACGCCGCGCGGACGTCGACGCTGCCCTGCAGCGGGTCCGGGACGCCGCGATCGCGGTCCTGAACATCGATCTGATCTACGGGATCGACGGCCAGACACCAGAATCCTGGGCCGCCTCCCTCGATGCCGCGCTGGCCTGGCGTCCGGAGGAGTTGTACCTGTACCCGCTCTACGTGCGACCGCTGACCGGACTGGCGCGCCGCGGCGGCGGCCCGGACCCGGACTGGGACGCCCACCGACTGGACCTCTACCGCCGCGGCCGTGACCACCTGCTCTCGGCGGGCTACGTCCAGGAGTCGATGCGCATGTTCCGGCGCGCCGACGCACCGGATCTCGGTCCGAACGACTACGCCTGCCAGACCGACGGCATGATCGGACTCGGCTGTGGCGCAAGGTCATATACGAGAGCGCTGCACTACTCGTTCGACTACGCGGTCGGTGCGCACGAGGTGAGGGCCATCATCGACGACTACGTGTCGGGCACCGTCGACAACTTCCGCCGCGCCGTGGTGGGCCACACGATGACCGAGGACGAGTCCCGACGACGGCACCTGCTGCAGTCGGTACTGCAGGTGTCGGGAATACCGTTGGCGGACTACCGCTCCCGATTCGGGTCCGACCCGCACGAGCATTTCGGCGCCGAGCTGCACGGGTGGCTCGACCGTGGATGGCTCGACGCCGACGGGGACCGGCTCCGGCTGACCCCACTGGGCCTGGCGTACTCCGACGCCCTCGGGCCGGAGTTGTTCTCCCCGCAGGTGCGGGCCGCGATGGCCGAGTACGAGGGCCGCTGACGGTGCTGACCCTCCTGTACCGGGGTCCCCTGGCCTCGTGCGACTACGACTGTCCGTACTGCCCGTTCGCCAAACGTCGGGACACCCCCGAGCAGTTGCGAGCCGACCGCGCCGCACTGGAGCGCTTCTGCGCGTGGGTGGCAGGCCAGGACCGGGAGCTGTCGATCCTGTTCACCCCGTGGGGCGAGGGCCTGGTCCGGTCCTGGTACCGGCGGGCGTTGGTGGAACTGTCCCGGCTGCCGCACGTTCGCCGGGTGGCGATCCAGACCAACCTCAGCTGCCGCACCGGCTGGCTCGCCGACGCCGACCGCGACGCGGTCGCGCTGTGGTGCACGTATCACCCCGGGCAGACCCCGCACGACCGGTTCCTCGCGAAGACCACCGAGCTCACCGCGCTCGGCGTGCGGTTCAGTGTCGGTGTCGTGGGACTGCCGGAACATCTGGCGGCCGCCCGTCGGCTGCGTGCCGACCTGCCCGGTTCGGTCTACCTGTGGGTCAACGCCGCCGAGGGACACAAATACACCGACGCCGACGCGGCCGACTGGGCCGGGATCGACCCGCTCTTCGAGTTCAGCCGGCATCCGCACCGGACGCGCGGGCGTGCGTGCCGTACCGGGGACTCGGTGGTGTCCGTCGACGGCGGCGGCACCGTCCGGCGCTGCCATTTCGTCCCCGAGGAGATCGGCAACCTCTACGACGGCACCTTCGAGCAGGCGTTGCGGCCGCGGCCCTGTCCATTGGACGTGTGCGACTGCCACATCGGGTACGTGCACGCCGAGCAGCTTCCGCTGTACGACGTCTTCGCGGGCGGCGTGCTGGAACGGATCCCGGCGGAGCCGGTCTGGTTGTCGGCGGAGCCGGTGTGGTTGCCGCTCCCCGACGCGCCCGCACCTCGCTGACTGGTCGGCCGGGCAGCGGTGTCCACAGGTTCGGTACCGTTCGGTGTCGGCCCGCGACCGTGTGGTTTCGACCGGCTCTGCACATCCGAACTGGGAGGTTCCCGTGGCTGGTGGTCTCGTCGCCCTGTTGGACGACGTCGCAGCGATCGCGAAAGCGGCCGCGGCGTCGCTCGACGACATCGGAGCGGCGGCCGGCAAGGCCAGCGTCAAGGCAGCGGGCGTGGTCGTCGACGACACCGCCGTCACGCCCCGCTACGTGCACGGCTTCTCCCCCCAACGCGAACTGCCCATCATCCGCAAGATCGCGATCGGGTCGATCCGCAACAAGCTGCTGATCATCCTGCCGGTGGCGATGCTCCTGAGCCAGTTCCTTCCCCAGGCCCTGCCGTACCTGCTGATCGCCGGCGGCACGTTCCTGTGCTACGAGGGCGCCGAGAAGGTCTACGAGGCACTCACCGGCGGTCATCACGAGGACGAGGGCACGGCCGAGGCGCAGGGCGGGCCCGAGCACGAGAAGACGATGGTCAGCGGCGCGATCCGCACCGACCTGATCCTGTCCGCCGAGATCATGGTGATATCCCTGTCGTCGGTCGAGGACGAACCGTTCCTCACCCGCCTGTTGGTGCTCATCGTCGTCGCGATCCTCATCACCATCCTGGTATACGGCGTCGTCGCCCTGATCGTGAAGATGGACGATGTCGGCCTCGCGCTCGCGCAGCGCAAGTCGACGTTCAGTCAGCGGATCGGTCGCGGCCTCGTCGCCGCGATGCCGAAGGTGATGGCGACGCTCACCGTCGTCGGTATCGCCGCGATGCTGTGGGTCGGCGGCCACATCCTCATCGTCAACGTCGGCGAGGCCGGATTCCACTGGCCCGCCGATCGCCTCCACGATCTCGAGCACTGGTTCGGCGATCTCGTGCACGGCGGCTTCGGCGGCGTGCTGTCCTGGACCGCGGGGACCGTGGCGTCCGCCCTCGTCGGACTCGTCGTCGGCGCGATCGTCGTGCTGGTCATGCACCTGATTCCGAAGCGGAAGAAGAAGGACGCGGCGCACTGACCGGTCTGTGGAGACCTGAACCTAAGGGACCTGGAAGACGGCGGCCCCCGGGCTGACGGGGACGTGGTCCCCGGTCCGGTAGGAGGACGCGGTCGCGACGACCACGCCGGCGCCGGTGTACACCGTCGCAGGGGTGTACCGACACCAGTCCTCCGGCGCGATCGGGCCGCGGTAGTCGAGCGGGACGCGTCGGACCTCGGCGGAGCCGGTGGCCCCGGTCGTCAGGTTCCGCCAGTTCACGGTCACGCCGATGCAGTCGTACGAGTCGATCACGTACGTCGTCGGGCGCGCCAGCCGAAAGGTCACCTCACCAGGCGGACCTGTCGTCGCCGACGGGGTCAGGGACACCAGCGGCGGAACGTAGCACCTGAACCCGACGCCGCAGCCAGACAGGAACGTGACCGGGATCTGAAAGGCCGTCGTCGATGCCGGTGGGCCCGGAGGTGGGTTCGCCGACGCGGCGGCCAGGCCGAGGGACGACACCAGGACGGACCCGAACGCAACGGCTCCGGCGACGAGCAGACGAGGAATAGCTGTCCGGTGCATGGCTGCCCTCCCACCGTGGGATCCGCCCCGACCCTGCCGTATGCCAGCGTAGCCGCCGAGCACCGGCCGATCGGCCGAATGCCAGGCGCCATGTCGGCGCCGGCCGCAACCGCTCACAACGGCGAATGCAACGGGCGGGCAGGACCCCACGTCGGATGTGTCGGTGGTTCAGGCCCGATCGTGCACGGGCGAGGGAATTCTGGTGGCGCGGTACGAGTCGCCGCTCCGGGTGGGGCGCCACAGGCGCCAGTGCTTCGCGGACAGCCGGAACGGGAGATGGTCCTGCAGATGGCGAGCACCTGGCGACAGCCGTTCGTCGGCGGGCAGGTTGAGCCACAGGGAGAGCGAGGAAGCCGCGGTACCGAGGGTTGCGCGGATGCCCGAGCCGCCCAGCAGCCGTCCGTACCCGTCCACGGCGAAACCCCCGAACGCGTCGGGGGTGATGTCGGGATACGGGGCGCGGGCGTCCGGATCGACGAGGCGCACGGGTGTGCGGTAGGTCAGCGCGGCCAGGGAACGCCCGTGGGTCGTTACCGCGTCGGGTCCGACGACGACGAGCGCATCGAGCGCGTGGTTCACGGATTCGGGTGAAACGTTCCACTTCGAGTGGGTTCGGGCGCGGTAGCGGGGTCCGCCGAAACGCTCGGTGGCGACCGCCACCAGCTGTTCGGTCACCGCGGGCGCTCCGCCCGCAGCGACCTCGAACGCCCACGATGGCGACACCGGTTCGGCGCAGGCGTCGACGAAACCCTGCAGACGCCGGAATGCCTCGTGAGGATGCTTGGCGCGAAGCGAGTGCGCACCGCCCGCGGACGCGGGCAGTCCGTCATAGGTCACCACCTGAGGGAGGGTTGCGTCCCGTGTCGTCCGCGCCACCTGCCCATCGTAGATATCCGTGTCGCGCGACCATGACCCGATGGAGGTTCCGAGCCAACACCCGCCGGTATTACGAACGGATGCACCGCTTCCCGGGTGGACTGATCGTGCTCGGCGACGGTCTGTGCAGCTTCAACCCGATCTACGGCCAGGGAATGCCGACCAGCACCTGCGACGCGATGACGTTGTGGGAATGCCTCGACCGTGGCGTCCGCAGGGACGAGAGCCTCGACGCGATCGCCCACCGCTTCCGGCAGAGTTCTGGCGGCTGTCCTCGCCGAATCGGCACGGGCCGGTCGCCTTCGCCCGAGAGGTCGGGACGCCATCGCACCGGCGGTCGGCGTGGGCTCGCCGAAGATGTGACGGCGTCCGGCCCCGGCGACTCGCGCAGCTCCCGGTCGGTCAGGCGCTGACGCCGGCAGTGAGGATGGAGGCGAGTTCGCGGTAGGCGCTCGCGTCGTCGAGCCCGGTGTCTGCCCGGACGCCACCCTGCTGGATCCGCACCATCATCGTCGCGGCGAGGTCCGCGGCGAATGCGGCGTGCACCCGCCGGAAGTCGCCGGTCGCGACGCCGTCGCTGATCAGCTCGTGCACACGGCGGGCCGCGATGCGGGTGTTGCGTTCGTACACCTCACGGGCGGGGGCGAGCGCGTCCAGGTCGGCCATGAACTGGTCCGACGCGTCCGCGAGGGCCTCGCCGACCGCGGTCAGGTATGCGGCGATGCGTTCGCGGGGGCCGGCGGTCCCGGCCACGCTCGCCTCGATGCGCTCGGTCGCACGCTTGAAGTAGTGCACCGTCGCGGCGGTGACCAGCTGTTCCTTGCTCCCGGCCAGGGTGTAGAGGGTGGACTTCGAGCACTTCAGCCGGGCCGCGATCGCGTCGAGCGTCAGATGCGCGAAGCCCTCGGCGAGAAACAGCTCGACCAGGGCGTCGAACAGTTCTGTGCGTCGTGCAGTCGCGAAGGACGAGCGGGTCTCCATACGGTGGATAGTACTGCCGGACCGCTTGCAGTACCCTCGAGTGAGCAGTACTGTGCTCCGTAATTCAGTACTACCTTCCGTGTCATCTGCGAGGAGAAGCCGTGGCCGTCGACCGCCTGCTGCCCACCGACGAGGCGCGGGATCTGATCCAGCTCACCCGCGACGTCGCCGACAAGGTCCTGACACCGATCGTCGACGAACACGAGAAGACCGAGACCTACCCCGAGGGCGTGTTCGCGACGCTCGGCGAGGCGGGACTGCTGAGCCTGCCGTACCCGGAGGAGTGGGGCGGCGGGGGCCAGCCCTACGAGGTGTACCTGCAGGTGCTCGAGGAGATCGCCGCCCGCTGGGCCTCGGTCGCGGTGGCGGTCAGCGTCCACAGCCTGGCCTGTCATCCACTGATGGCGTTCGGCACCGACGAGCAGAAGCAGCAGTGGCTTCCGGAGATGCTCGGCGGCAACACGATCGGCGCCTACAGCCTCTCCGAGCCGCAGGCCGGATCCGATGCCGCGGCCCTCGCGTGCAAGGCCACCGCGACCGACGGCGGATACCGGGTCAACGGCGCCAAGGCGTGGATCACCCACGGCGGGATCGCCGACTTCTACAACCTGTTCGCCCGCACCGGCGAGGGCTCGAAGGGCATCTCGTGTTTCCTCGTCCCGAAGGACACCGAGGGCCTGAGCTTCGGCAAGCCCGAGGAGAAGATGGGCCTGCACGCGGTGCCCACCACCTCCGCCCACTACGACGACGCCTTCGTGCCCACCGAGCGGCGCATCGGCGCCGAGGGCCAGGGCCTGCAGATCGCGTTCAGCGCGCTCGATTCCGGTCGCCTCGGCATTGCCGCCGTCGCGGTCGGGCTCGCCCAGGCCGCCCTCGACGAAGCGGTCGCCTACGCCCGGGAACGGACGACGTTCGGCCGCAAGATCATCGACCACCAGGGCCTCGGATTCCTGCTCGCCGACATGGCCGCCGCCGTCGACTCGGCTCGCGCCACCTATCTCGACGCGGCCCGCCGGCGCGACGCCGGACTGCCCTACTCCCGCAACGCCTCGGTCGCCAAACTCGTCGCCACCGACGCCGCGATGAAGGTGACGACCGACGCCGTCCAGGTGCTCGGCGGCTACGGCTACACTCGCGACTTCCGCGTCGAGCGGTACATGCGCGAAGCGAAGATCACCCAGATCTTCGAGGGCACCAACCAGATTCAGCGCCTCGTGATCAGCCGCCACCTCGCCGGCTGACCCTCTCTCCACCCACCGAAAGAGACCCATGCCCACCTCTGTGATCGTTGCCGGCGCCCGCACCCCGATGGGTCGCCTCCTTGGATCGTTGAAGGACTTCTCCGGCGCCGACCTCGGCGGCATCGCCATCAAGGGCGCGCTCGACAAGGCCGGCGTGTCCCCGGATCAGGTCGACTACGTCATCATGGGCCAGGTCCTCACCGCCGGTGCCGGCCAGATCCCCGCGCGGCAGGCCGCGGTCAAAGCCGGTATCCCGATGGATGTTCCGGCCCTGACCATCAACAAGGTCTGCCTGTCGGGTGTCACCGCGATCGCGATGGCCGACCAGCTGATCCGCGCCGGGGAGTTCGACGTCGTCGTCGCCGGCGGCCAGGAGTCGATGAGCCAGGCACCGCACCTGCTCGAGAAGAGCCGCACCGGGTTCAAGTACGGCGACGTCACGATGCGCGATCACATGGCGTTCGACGGCCTGCACGACATCTTCACCGATCAGGGCATGGGCAATCTCACCGAGTACGCCAACATCGACGAGCGGGCGGTCTCCCGCGAGGAGCAGGACGCGTTCTCCGCGGCATCCCACCAGAACGCCGCCCGCGCGTGGAAGGACGGCCTGTTCGACGACGAGGTCGTGCCCGTGGAGATCCCGCAGCGCAAGGGCGACCCGATCCTGTTCAGCACCGACGAGGGCATCCGCCCCGACACCACCACCGAGACCCTGTCGAAGCTGCCGCCCGCGTTCGCGAAGGACGGCACCGTGACCGCCGGGTCGGCGTCGCAGATCTCCGACGGCGCGGCCGCGGTCGTCGTGATGAGCAAGGCCAAGGCCGAGGAGCTCGGGCTGAGCTGGATCGCGGAGATCGGCGCCCACGGCGTGGTCGCCGGGCCCGACTCGACACTGCAGTCGCAGCCGTCCCGCGCCATCGCGAAGGCGTGCGAGCGGGAGGGCATCGCCCCGACCGATCTCGATCTCGTCGAGATCAACGAGGCGTTCGCCGCGGTCGGCGTCGCCTCCGCCCGTGAGCTCGGACTCGACCCGCAGCGTGTCAACGTCAACGGCGGCGCGATCGCGCTCGGCCATCCGCTCGGCATGTCCGGTGCCCGCATCGCCCTGCACCTCGCGCTCGAACTCCGCCGCCGCGGCGGCGGCACCGGCGCGGTCGCACTCTGCGGCGGCGGTGGCCAGGGCGACGCCCTCATCCTGCACGTCCGCTGACACCGAACCACCTCGGGCACAGCGCTCTCCGTGACAGGAGCGCGCACACGCATCCACATCAGAGGAGCACCATGAACATCGACGGAGCCGTCGCGATCGTCACCGGCGGCGCGTCCGGCCTGGGCAACGCCACCGCACGCGAACTGCACGCGCGCGGAGCCCAGGTCGTCCTGATCGACCTCCCCACCTCCAGCGGCCACGACGCCGCCGCCGAGATCGGCGACGGCGCGCACTTCGTCGCCGCCGACGTCACCTCCGCCGACGACATCGCCAAGGCCGTCGACTTCGCGGCCGGCCTGGGCGACCTGCGGGTCGCCGTGAACTGCGCCGGCGTCGCCACCCCCGGCAAGGTTCTCGGCCGGAACGGCGCACTGCCGCTCGAGGATTTCGAGCGCGTCGTCCGCATCAACCTGGTCGGCACGTTCAACGTGATTCGCCTTGCCGCGGAGAAGATCTCGGCCACCGAACCGATCGACGGTGAGCGCGGCGTCATCATCGACACCGCCTCCGTCGCCGCGTTCGACGGCCAGATCGGCCAGCCCGCCTACGCCGCTTCCAAGGGCGGTGTCGCGGCCCTGACACTCCCCCTCGCCCGGGAGTTCGCCCGCCACCTCATCCGCGTCGTCACCATCGCCCCGGGAATCTTCGAAACCCCGATGATGGCCGGACTGCCGGAAGAGGCCCAGCGTTCGCTCGGCGAACAGGTCCCCCACCCCTCCCGACTGGGCAAGGCCACCGAGTACGCCGCACTGGCCGCCCACATCATCGACAACCCCATGCTCAACGGGGAAACCATCCGGCTCGACGGCGCCATCCGCATGGCACCGAAGTAGCGCATACTCCGCGACCCGGGCCGGTGCGTCCGGGATCCGGCCACAAAACCACCTGCCGCTCTTCCCCGGGCCTGGAACCGGCCCCGGGGAAGAGCGGCTTACGTGGTCCGAGAGTTGAGCTGCTCAGAAAGGCCGACCCAGCAGCGTTGCGAGCAGCTGTAGCGGCATCGTGATGAACGACGCCCCGACGAAGAGCGCCGATCGCAGTGGATCACCGGCCAGGTACCCCTCGCGGATCCACTCCAAGGTGTCAACAGCAGAACCCATTCGATTTCCTCCCCATTCGTTTGCGATTCACCAAAATCGTCGCCCGCGAGCAACGATCCGTTACAGGATCTCCGGCGGGCAACCGCGTGACGAGCCCGATATCGTCTGCCGCCAAAGGGTTTGAGAATGCCGAAAGCGGCGCGGCGACAGCGTCTGCGTTCCGGGCCCGAGAAATGAGGAGGACGCGTGCGGTTCGCGCTGGATGTGCTGTCGGCCGACGTGCCTGCGGAGCAGGTCGATGAGGCTCGCGACTTCTACGCCTCGCGGCCGGCCGGCCGCGGCCCCAGCACTCTCGAGGAGTTGTGGGAGGTGCGCGCGGCGAGGTCCGCGCCCTCGCCCGCCGACCCCCCGGCGTTTGAGGAGGTGGTCACAGCCGCGGGAGCTCGGGTGCCGGTACGGATCTGCACACCCACCGACGGGCGCGTGCGGGGCGTCTACCTCGACATCCACGGCGGCGGCTTCTACATGGACTCCGCAGCGCGGGACGACGTCCGGAACCGTGAGCTCGCCGATGCTCTCCGCATCGCCGTCGTCAGCGTCGACTACCGGCTGGCACCGGAGCACCCGTGGCCGGCCGCACCCGACGACTGTGAGACGGCGGCACTCTGGCTCGTCGAACACACACAGGCCCGCTTCGGATCCTCCCGACTGGCCATCGGCGGGCGCTCGGCTGGAGCGACACTCGCGCTGGCAACCCTGCTCCGGCTGAGGGACAGAGGCGCCGTCGACGGGTTCACCGGCGCCGCACTCCAATTCGGCACCTACGACTTGAGCGCGCAGACCCCCGCCGGACGTCGGATCGCAGACGAGTACTTCATCCATGCCTACGCCGGTCACGTGGCAGACCGCACCACCCCAGACATCTCCCCCGTCTACGGCGACCTCCACGGACTTCCCCCGGCACTGCTGGTGGTCGGGAGCAAAGACGTGTTGCTGGAAGACAACCTCGCGATGGCAGGCCGGCTCTCCGCCGCCGGTAACGAGGTCGAACTCCGGATCTATCCCGAGGCACCCCACGGGTTCACCGGCCACCCCACGACCATGGCCAGGACGGCGCTCGGCGGCATCAACTCATGGCTGCTCGAGCGAATCACCCAGCCGTAGAGACGCAGCGAACGTCAGGGTGACGCACGTCATGCTTGCTTTCGAACTATTGCCGATATATCGTTGAGCCATCGGAAGAGCTGAGAGTCGGAAAGCGACCTCGCCACCGACATCCACGAACATCAACGAGAGGCAACAACCACCATGGAGAACATCCAGGATTTCAACCGACACGAGATCAGCGGTCGAGGACGCCACGACCGCCCGGGACGAACCGGCCGCGAGCACGGACGCCGGAACGGCGGACCCGAGGCCGGCGGCCACGGCCGACGCAGCGGGCAGGGCGGCGGCCACGGCCGAGGAGGGGACTTCGGTCCCCACGGCGACCACGGGCCGCGGTGCGACCGCGGCCCCCGAGGTGAGTTCCCCCGCGGCCGCCGCGGCGGACGCGGGCCGGAGAACGAGCGGGTCGGCCTCGGCCGCGGCCGAGGCCGCGGTGGCCGAGGACGGCGCGGCGACGTGCGGACCGCAGTGCTGGTGCTGCTCGCCGAGGGCGAGATGCACGGGTACGAATTGATCCAACAGATCGCCGAGCGAAGCAACGGCGTGTGGAAGCCCAGCCCCGGCTCGGTCTACCCCGCACTCGCCCAGCTCGAGGACGAGGGACTCGTCCTCATCGAGAAGGTCGCCGGCCGGAAGAACGCCCGGCTCACCGAGGCGGGCACCACCTACGTCAGCGAGCACCGCGACGCGCTGGGCACCCCGTGGGACGAGATCCGGGCCGGCGTCGGACGCCCCACCCAGGAACTGCGCGACCTGATGCACCAGCTCACCGGCGCAGTCCGGCAGGCGGCCTTCGCCGGCACCGCCGAGCAGGCGCAGGCCACGGCCGACGTGCTGACCGAGGCGCGGCGCGCGATCTACCGCATCCTCGCCGACGAGCACACCGCGGGCAGCGAGGACGGCCCCGAGACCTCCGAGTAGTCCCCGACACGATGCGATGACTCCGCATCGAACGCCAGAATGTCGGAATACCTTGCCCCAGTGATCATTCGATGAGAGAGGGTATTCGGACAGGTCGGCGACCACCCCATTGACATTGGACCACAAATGCCGAACGGCGGGGCCTGAGAACAATCTCGGGCCCCGCAACTCGGTAACACGGAAGCGTCAGGCGCTCGGCACAGGAGTCCAGGCCGGGTCGGTGCTGTTCGTGACGAGGATGTCACCCTCCTGCACACGACCGATCTCCTTGAGGTCGCGGATCACGCGGGCGGTACCGACCGCGACGCCGCGGCTCGAGCCGATGCCCTGGAGCACACCGTCGGAGTCGTCGGGGGCGGCGGCCTCGATCGCGGCCGGGTCGGCCCACGGCTCGCCGTCCATGAGGAAGTAGTCGGGGCTGATCTCGCGACGGTCGAAGCGGTCGAACGCGGCCCGGCGACCCTTGATCTTCGCGTCCACCAGGCGCTGCGAGAAGGCGCCGTCGAGGAGGTCGAAGAGCTTCAGCTGCGCGAGGAAGAAGTGGTCGAGCTCGCCGGTCAGGTGGCCACGCTCGCGCAGACGGGAGCCCAGCTCATGGAAACCGAGGCGGGGTCGTGTACGGAGCCCGGTCGACGGCCCCTCGGTCTCCGCGTACACCCGAGAGCTGACGATGTGGGTCTCGACGCCGTCCACCCGCAACTTGCGGGGTTTGGGGGTGGATCCACGCGGGGAGGCTATCGAAGTGGTGGAGCCAAGCTTCGGCCACAGGCTCTCGCCACCGGTGTGACCCACGGGCCGCTCACGCAATGACTCCGGCCACGGTGTCCGTACGAAACGTTGACGCAACCGTCCAAAGGTGCGACGCATCAGTCCAAGACCTACGACCACTGCAAAGGCCACTATTGGGACCCGATATCCGGATGTGCCGGGCGTCACAGCAATCCACGATGGAGGTTATGACCAAATGGCTATCGACTTCGACTTGAGCCCCGAGCAAGCGGTTCTACAGAAGGCAGCGCGATCGTTCGCTGAGGAGCGGCTCTCCTTGGTCGAAGGCGTAATCGCACCGTACCCCGCTCCCGAGCAGCGGTTCGCTGCCATCAAACCCTTCTACCAGGAGATGGTTGATGCAGGATTCCTGAAGGCGTTGTTGCCCGTCGAGTACGGAGGAACGGCGATGTCCGCCCTCGACTTCTCCATCGCTGCCGAAGAAATGACGGTTGTTGATATCAATGTGCCGAGCGCGTTGCTTGCTACGGGGCTTGGGCTGAAGCCGATCATCGACTTCGGCACAGAGGAGCAGAAGGCTCGCTTCCTGCCACCGTTCGCGGGTGATCAGCCGTTGCTGGCAGCGTGGGCATTCACCGAGACGCATGGTGCCGCAAACCTGGACTCCACGGACTCCTCGGTGGGCATCCAGACTTTCGCCCGGCTGGATGGCGACGAATGGGTTATCAACGGCGACAAGCATTTCACTACCAATGGATCGGGCTGGGATGCTAAGGGCGGGGACTTGATTTCCGTCCTGTGCCGAACCGACCCGAGCCTGCCTCCGAAGGAGTCGGCCGCGGTCATCGTCGTCCCGGGCAATGCTCCTGGTGTGAAGGTCGAGTCATTCATCGACACTATGGGGCACCGCGCAACCGCGTCTCCGAGGATCACCTTCACCGATGTCAGGGTTCCGGCCGGCAACATCATTGGCGCGCCTGGCGATGGGATGGAAATCGCTCGAAGGACCTTCAACTGGTCATCGGTGATCATCGGTGCGGCGTGCGTCGGGCGGATGCGGGCAGCTTTCGAGTACGCGCTGGACTTCTGTAAGACCGACAAGCGGTCCGGGCCGGTGCCAATCATCGAATACCAGAATGTCGGTTACATGTTGGTGGATATCAAGACTCGGATCGAGGCAGCACGGTACTTCACGTGGAAGGGATGCGACCTGTACGACAAGACCGGCGCCGAGGACGAGGAAATCGGACACATGGTCAAGGTGTTCGCATCCGAGCTGTCAGTACAGACGGTGTACGACGCCATGCGAGTGGTGGGAGTGAATGCTTACGGCGATCAAACTCCGATCGCAGCGATCATGGAGGACGTGCTCTGCTTCCCCGTCTATGACGGCGGCAACATGGGTGTCCGACGCCGCCAGCTCCACGCACTGATCAAGCGGCATGACTACGACCCGATGCAGTCCGCAGCGGGAATCGTGTCGAGCTAGGGTGCGGCTGACAGCCCTCGCCATGGGTTCATGACGAGCGATTCGCCTCACGATATTGCGATGGTGTGCAACCGAGGTTGCGCTGGAAAGTACGCGTCAGATGAGAACTGTCACAAAATCCCCATCGTGCAGCGATCTTTCCCAGCGTGACTTCGCTCGGTGCGGTCTGAAGATCGCTCATCGCTCCTCGAAGGCGCTCGTCTCGGACGCAGGCGGAGAAGGTTGTACCGACCGACTGGAACACCCGGTGCAGAGTCCTCACAGAGATCGATGCTTCTCGAGCAGCGGCCTCGGCGGTGACTCGCCCCAGTGGAAGTGCGGTGCGAATGTAGTGCTGAACGATCCGGCGCACGGCAGAATCTCCCCGGTCCTCGTCCACCCGTACGCTGCGCCCCGCATACGTCGACGCAACCGCGGAAAGGACGTCAGTGAAGGCTGTTTCGAGTGTTTGCAATGCGTCGGCATCGAGGATGGGCCGATCTCGCCAAAGCACATTCATCATCGTTCCGACGACGGAACCGGGACCGGTGGCCGTGTCGATGGCGCGAGACATGGCATCGTCGACACGAATCGCCGACAACCGATGTTCCTGCGGAATCCGGAAAGACAACACCCGCCAACTGTCTTGCTCGGGTGGCTCGCGGAACTCCAGCGTGTAAGGGCGGGTTGTGTCGAAGACCGCGAAACTGCCCGGCCGGACAACACACCGCCTGTCATCCTGCTCCCCGTAGCAGGTCCCAGCAAGCTGCAAGTTGACGAAGAGCGCATCGATGGGAGCGCGCCGAATCTCAGCGGGGCCGTGTGTCAACAACTGAGTGCAGGAGGCGATCTCAGCGCTGTTGGTGTGGGTCAGCGGTTCGGACCGCACCCAGCCCGGTACGCCGGCCGGGGTCGCGCTGTGATCAATCTGCGCTTGCCCGCGTACTGGGGTGAGTGGGGTGAATGCCTCACAGATGACGTCGCCCCAGTAACGGGCCTGATCCTTGACGTCCAGGCCAGAAGTCGACCAGTAAGGCACGGTATTCCTCCGAAATCACAATGCGTGGTTCAGCACTGACCACACAGTCGACGCATCCGTCGACGTTGTCAAGAGGTAGGGGAAATGCAATGAGTTCACGCACTCCAACGGTGAATTTGGGTGCATTATCACATCGTTGAGCGAATGATTATCTCACGGTTTTAGAAATCCGTGGACGGTTGATGGCGTGGTATCCAATTAATAGAATTCGCCGCCAACCGTTGCATTTATCATGCTTGCCGCATCCGTCCGGCAACAAGAAGTAGAGGAGCAGGGAATGTCTGCGAGTTCAGTAATTTCATCCGAATTCCAGCTGCCGGCAGTTTCGTCTTTCCTGGCGAGCCCGGTGCTGAACCTGATCAATGGCAGGCAGGAAATGTCTGCATCCGGGGAGCTATTCACCACCCCTAACCCATCCAACGGGACTTCGTTGGCCCAGATCGCCCTGGGATCCCCTGTCGATGTCGACCGGGCTGTCGCGGCTGCGCGAAGTGCGCTCGACGGGCCGTGGAGCCGGCTGAGTCCGTCTCAGCGAGGCAAGATCATGTGGAAAGTCGCTGATCTCCTTGAGGAACGGCTCGAGGAATTTGCCATCCTCGAGGCTCTTGACAGCGGAAAGCCCGCCTCCTACGCCCGGCTCGTTGACGTCCCTCTGACCGTCGATTGGTTTCGCTACTTCGCGGGCTGGCCCACCAAACTCGAAGGAACCACCATCCCGGTCTCGGCAGTGGCGACGCCCGGGGACTATTTCGCCTACACCGTCCGTGAGCCGGTTGGCGTGGTGGCCGCGATTGTCGCCTGGAACTTCCCGCTGATGCTGGCTGCCTGGAAGCTCGCCCCAGCCCTGGCCGCGGGTAATACCGTAGTCCTGAAGCCGGCCGAACAGACTCCGCTCACCGCGGCGCTGCTCGGGGAAGTGCTGCTCGAGGCAGGGGTCCCCCCCGGCGTCGTCAACATCGTGCACGGATACGGCGACCAAGTTGGGGCGGCGCTCACTGCACACCCCGGAGTCGACAAGGTCTCGTTCACTGGATCCACGGAGGTGGGCAAGAAGATCATTGCTGCGGCCCAGGGAAACCTCAAGAAGGTCACTCTCGAACTTGGTGGTAAGTCACCGAATGTGATCTTCGCTGATGCGGACATCGATGCCGCGATCGCCGGGGCTGCGAACGCGATCTTCTTCAATCAGGGCGAAGCTTGCGAAGCCGGATCCCGGCTCTTTGTTCAGTCGTCGGTGTATGACCGGGTTGTCGCCGGGATCACTGACGCGGCAAAGCAACTCAACGTTGGAGATAGCCTGGCTCCGGATACCCAGATCGGGCCCCTCGTCTCGCAAGAGCAGCTTGACCGTGTGCTCGGTTACCTCGACATTGGCCGCAGCGAGGGTGCCACCGCAGTCACCGGTGGCGGGCGCAAGGGCGAGGCGGGCTACTTCGTCGAACCCACAGTGCTGGTCGACACCAAGCCCACGATGCGTGTGGTCAAGGAGGAGATCTTCGGACCCGTCGTTACGGTCTCGCCCTTTGACGACGTCGACGACGTGATTCGTGCCGCCAATGACACCGACTACGGCCTTGCTGCCGGCGTCTGGACCTCTGACGTTGCAAAGGCACACAGCGTAGCGGCGAAGTTCAAGGCCGGAACCGTGTGGGTCAACAGTTACCACATCCTCGATCCCGCCCTACCGTTCGGCGGCTACAAGCAGTCCGGGTGGGGTCGCGAACACGGTTCGTCCGCTCTCGACGCGTACACCGAGAACAAGACCGTAATTCTGAAGAAGGGATAGCAGTTCCACCCAGAGGCAGGGGCCGCGTGTGGCCCCTGCCTCTGGAGTCTGCGACCAACGGCATGCACCCATCACGTAGTAGCCAGATGACTTCTCCGAGAAGCCGGATCGAGGACGATCTTGTCGTCAACCTCGCCGTCGAGTGGTTGCCCTATGGAGGACCGCCAGTCGAGGAGATCTGGGTCCGTTTCGGCCTGAAGGGTCACAAGTACTGGAACCGCGTACTTGCCCTCGTCACGGTGAAAGCGCGACGAGGGCCACTCAGTTCGGAGACTGTGAAGCAAATCCAGGCGTTGGCTCTATCGCGCCTACATCCATCTGAGTCCAGCCAGGCTACCCAAGGGACCAGTAACACGAGGTGACGACACAAGCCTGTTGACCGGACTACGGGAGGACACGCCGCAGAGTATCGCCCGTGCGTGACAACCACGGCGGTAGACACACCTGACTTCAACTGGATATGCGAGGAAGGGGTCGAAGTGACGCAGTTCAACGGCGGCTCGGACACGGGGCTGCCCCGGTGGGGCCGGGTCGAACCAGCGAAAGGGCCAGTTCCGTGGCTGGTTGTGGACGATGCGAGAGAACCGGTACTCCCGGTCCAACAATTTCTCTCAGACTTCGTCGTCCGAAACCGTCCACTGAGTGTCCGCAGCTACGCGTTTGCTCTCCTTCGGTGGTGGCGGTGGCTGGTGGTCCTGAATCGTCCATGGGATCGAGTAACCCCCGACGACGCCCGTGATTTCGTGCTACTGCTCAATCGCGCGACAAAGCCTCGACGCCATCCCAGGACGATGTCTTCGGCAACCGCGGGAACGGTCAATCCGATCACCCGCAAGCCCTATCTCGACGACTCCTACACACCTGCAACGGTGCGGCATGGAAATGCGGTCATCCGTAGCTTCTACGAGTACTGGATCGATCGCGGTGAGGGACCGCTGATCAACCCCTTCCAACCGGTGACCGGCCGCCGCAACACACACCACGATCCGCTGACCAGATTTGTCGGTGATCCCCTGCGCTACAACCCGAAAGTTGCGCGCAAACATCCTCGGAGCCTGTCCGACGAGCAGTGGAACGACGTGTTCGCAGCATTGGGATCGCACCGCGACCGCGCTCTTCTCTCGATGGCCGTCTCAACCGGGGCCCGGGCATCGGAACTCCTCGGTCTCAGACAGCCCGACATCAACTGGGGCGATCAACTCGTTCGCGTGGTTCGGAAGGGAAGCCGAGCCGAGCAGTGGCTGCCGACCAGTTCGGAATCCCTGGTTTGGCTTCGCCTGTACCTCAACGAACCGCAACCAACCGCGGCGATCTGGGTGACGCTGCGGCGACGAGACAACGGATCCGGGCCCGCGCACCAGCCACTGAACTACGAGGCACTACGCGCCGTGTTCCGTCGGATCAACACTCGGCTGCACACGAACTGGTCCATGCACGACCTCCGCCATACCGCGGCCCTGCGGATGTCCCGTGATCCCAGCCTGACCTTGCGCGACGTTCAGACAATCCTCGGCCACCGGAACCTCGAGACGACCGCCCAAACCTACTTGTACGAGGACGAGGTCGCCGTCGCTCGACGCGTGCTGCACCATCTCACCCATCGTCGAGATCAGGAAGCCACACCTTCTGTAGCTGAGAGTGGTTATGCCGCCGAGGACTTGAAGATCCTCTTCGGAAGGGAGGTTCGATGAGCACGGAGACCGACGTGTGGCGGACAGTCCAAGATGCCTCCGAGGGCCCGCGTGACGAGATCGCCTTGCACAGGGGGCCGCACGACGACGCGTCGATCGCCGAAGTGCTCGACATCCTCACGTCGGTCGCCGATTGGCCGGACCGGAACGACACACAGCACAAACAGGCGCTGATCGGAGCGCAAGCAATTCTGGGGTGGCTTGCCGGTCACCGCGGGAACGGATGGCAGGAGCGCTGGACCGAGGCCGGCTGCGACGACAACATCGCCTGGTTCGAGCACGTCGACGCCGGCACGCCTCGGCGTGCCCCGGCCTATCAGCGCATCCTGGTGCAGTCTGGGGTAGCCGCCCTCGTGCTGTCGCGGATCGTGCTTCCCAGCCACTGGTTCCTCCGCACGTACAACCCCAAGGATCTGTACCGCCGCGCCCGTATCGCCCATTGCCCGGAACTCTTCGCAGCGGCGGTCGACAACGCCGCCGCGATGGAGGTATCCCGGTACCAGCGCAGCATCGCTACGGCCGTCCTGTCGGCAATCGTGCTCAGCAGTGGCCGTGACCTCGACCAACTGGAGCCGCAGGACTTCTTCAACTTCTACGACTCCTACCGGAGTCGAGTCGAGAACAAACCGCCGTCAGGTGTCCACGTGGCCTGGGACCTGGTGCGAGGCATCGCACAGATCCCGGACGTCCCCCTGACGATCGCACGCATGAAGGGCCAGCGCACCGCAGCCGAGATCGTCGACCGCTATCCCATCGCCTGTCGCCCGATTCGCGACGTCATCATTCGCTACCTGTCGGAGCGCCGTCCTCAACTCGACTACGCGTCCTTCGACAACCTTGGTCGGACTCTGTCGAAGTTCTGGGTGGACATCGAAACTCACAACCCCGGCATCGACACCCTCGCCCTATCGGCTCAGCAGGCAAGCGCATGGAAGGAGCGCGTCCAGACTGTCGTCCGGTCCGATGGAACAACCCGGCCTCGACTGGACCAGCTCGGCATCTTCGTTCCGATCCGTGCGTTCTATCTCGACATCAGCCAATGGGCACTGCAGGATCCCTCCTGGGCGCAGTGGGCTGTGCCTTGCCCGGTCAGCCGCGCAGAGACCGACGGATACACCAAGAACAAGCAGCGGGTGACCGCTCGCATGCATCAGCGGGTGCGCGAACGACTACCTCGGCTGATCGAGCTCGCCGACGCGGTAGACGATCGCCGAACACTATTCGCAGAACTGCTGTCGGCCGCCCTGCGCACCGAGGTCAACGCCGTGTTCAAGTTTCGGGATAGGCAGTACCGTCGATGTGGACCCAACCGACCTAGGGGCGAACCTCGTGGGTTGCGTCGCAGTCGTCATCCCGTCGTGGTTCTCGAGGACCTGTCGGACGGGCGCATGTTCGACCTCACCTACCTCGAGGACGAGGCATTCTGGTCGTGGGCGATCGTCGAGACCCTGCGCCACACCGGAGTCAGGGTCGAAGAACTCGTCGAGATCACGCAGCTGGCGCTGACCTCCTACCGACTCCCGGACACCGGTGAGCACCTTCCGTTGCTGCAAGTGGTGCCATCGAAGAGCAACGAGGAACGAATCCTGCTGGTCAGTCCCGAGCTCGCTAGTGTCCTCGCTACCGTCATCTCTCGCCTGCGCGACGACAACGACGGCTCAATCGCCCTGATCTCCCGCATCGACAGATACGAACTTGAGGAGAGCGCGGACCTGCCGTTTCTGTTCCAGCGGAGGAGGAACCACCGCCGTACGGTGATCAGCCAGGCGAGTGTCAATCGGCTGCTGCAATCGGCGCTCGAGCACGCTGATATCCGCGGCGTCGACGGAGGGCCACTACGGATGACCGCGCACGACTTCCGGCGCATGTTCGCCACCGAAGCCGTGACGGGTGGGCTGCCGGTCCATCTGGCCGCCCGGATCCTCGGCCATGCCAGCATCACCACAACCCAGTCCTATCTGGCGGTGTTCCAGGACGATCTGATCCGGTCCTACCGTCGATTCCTCGATCGGCGACGCGAACTGCGCCCAGCCGCCGAGTACCGCGAGCCCACCGCTACAGAGTGGACAGAGTTCGAGCAACACTTCGCCGCCCGGAAACTCGAACTCGGCACTTGCGGGCGCCCCTACGGATCGCCCTGTAATCACGAGCACGCCTGCATCCGCTGCCCGATGCTTCGTGTTGACCCACAAGCCCGCCCGCGACTTATCGCCATCATCGCCAACCTCCGCGAACGCATCGACGAAGCACGAACAAACGGCTGGCTCGGTGAGATCCAAGGACTCGAAACCAGCAGGGACGCAGCAGTCCGCAAACTCGCAGCGCTCGACCGTTCGGCCGAGCGAAAATTGATAGGGCCTGTGCCGCTGGGTATTCCGACTGGGACAGGGAGGAGCTGACCAAACCCGGCGAGCAACGTGGGCACACGTACACGTCTGAGTTGGCCCAACCCAAGTTGGTGCCCGCGATAGCGTCACCGCCATGAAGGACAAGTCCCACGGCCGCTCTCCCATCGTGTCGTGACTGCCGCCGCCTGGATCACCCTCGCGGCGGCCGGCGCACTCACCGGATTCGTATCAGCACATTTGATGACCACCTCACCGCCTGTCGTCGAGGCTGCCGCCGTCGACGCGGACACACCGCCTCCCTCCTCGCTCGATCTCACCTGGCCAGGGGTCTACAACGCGCCACCGACATTCGACCTCATCCCACCCACCGCCACCCTCATCGCACTGGGAACCGGCGCAGCCGCAATTGCTGCTGCTGCGCAACTCGTTCCACGCCGCAGAACCGAGTCACGCCAATGACCTCCTGCCGTCTCACAAGACGGATGGACGAGGATCCCTCTGCATAGGGTGTCCCAACAGGACTCCTTTACGTCGCCATAGCGAAACCACCGATCAACGAAGGGAGAATGGCTTGAAGTGAGTGCGCACCGCCTCCACGTATGCCTGCTCATACGGCTTGAGAGCAGATAGATCGATGACACTCGAGGAAGTGTTCATGTCGGCGTCGTCTCGGATCGGATCTGCTTTCCACGCTTCGTTGCTTCCCGCCAAACCCCGTAGGTTCTTGACGAGGTCTTTGTACGCCACGCCGACCTTCTCGGATTCCCCTTCGGTCCAGACTTCGTAGTACGACAGCTTGGCCTGCACGGCACGCATCTCCTCCGACAGCCGCACTCGTTCCGCCGCTGGTTCGTCGGCACGACGCCGGCGGATGGCATACGGGAACTCCTTGTACTGCATCGCGGCCTCGCATGCTCCGGCGAACGTCTCGCGCAAACGCGCTCGCTTTTCCGCTCTGTCCTTGTACACGGCCAGAGCAATGTTGATAACCGCACCCAAGACCGCGGCGATGACCGCACCGGATACGAAGACGTCCGCGCTGCTACTGGAGCTCTGGGCTGGTTCCATTCCAGGAGGAGTCGTGGCGGGGAAGAAGAAGGAGCCCATTTCACTTGGGGACTGACTAAGGCTGGGGGGCGGCGTCAGTCGGTGTGCTCGCTGTCGGGGCCCATCTGCGAGAACATCGCGATCAGGCTCTGCGGGGAGTCCTCGGCGAAGATGACGTCCAGCCCCTGCGCGGACTGTGAGGTGGCTTCGGCGGCGCGGGTGAACATGTCCGACTCGTATTCGAGGAGGGCATGTTCGGTGTCCTCGGGGTGACGAAGCAGGGCCTGCGCGAGCTGGGCTCCGTCGTACATGGCGAGGTTGGCGCCTTCTCCTGCGAATGGGCTCATCACGTGGGCGGCGTCGCCGAGCAGGGTGACCCCGGGTACACGGTCCCAGCGCAGTCCTACGGGGAGGACGTTGATGCGCCGCGGAATGAGCGGGGTGTCGGCGTGGGCGATCAGACCCCGCAGGGCATCGTCCCAGTCCTCGAGGTGGGACAGGACCACATCTTTCGCTGCGGCGGTGTCGGTGACGTCGAGTTCGTCGATCCAGTCTGCGTTTCGGAACCCGAGGTAGACGTGCAGGCTGCCGTCGGTCTCCTTGTGTGCGAGGAACCCCGCACTTCCCCGCAGGGCGAACAGCATCCCATCACCCACCGCGGCCGCCTCCGCGGGGTGGGTGGCGTCGGCGTCCCAGAGGTCGGCTTCGATGAAGGAGACTCCGGAGTATTCCGGGGTGGCGTCGGTCAGCAGCGGGCGGGTTTTGGACCAGGCGCCGTCGGCGCCGATGACCAGATCCGCCGTCACGGTACGACCGCCGTCAAATTGCAGGTTCCAGCGGTCTCCGACGCGGTAGATGCTGGTGAGCTTGTGGCCCCACCGAATCGCGTCGGGCGGTAGGGAGTCGATGAGCATGTCGCGAAGCTGGCCGCGGTCGATCTCGGGTCGGGTGGTGTCTTCCCCGTCGCCGGCGTCGTCGTGCAGCACCGTTCCGTGATGATCGGAGACGCGGGTAGCGTCTCCTCCGATGTTCACCAGTGGAGTGAACTGATCCCACAGGTTGGCGGCGCGGATGGCGAGCTGACCGTTGTGGTCGTGGATGTCCAGCATCCCGCCCTGGGTGCGAGCGTAGCGGTCGGTCTCGAGGTCGAACAGGGGCACATCCGTTCCGTTGATGTGGAGAACACGAGCGGCGACCAGACCCCCTAGTCCGCCGCCGATGATGACGATGGGGTAATGCTCAGCCATAACGCCTCCCGTCCACAGTGCCCTACGAACCCCGGCCGTATCTGACCTGAATTCCTCCTCGGGCGTCCACTAGCTCAACCGTAACGAACATGTTCGTTACGATCAAGTTCGTGATACTGTGATGCTCGTGGCATCCGATATCTCCTCCCCGACCCCTGACGGCGATTCTTTGCCCGTGACACCCCCTCGCAGAAGCGCGCAGAGGGGTCGAAGTGTGGTGGGTCGGCGTGAGCGGCCGGCCAAACCGGCGCTCACACGGGAGGGCATCGTCCATGCGGCGATGGATATCGTCCGAGACTCCGAGGGCCCGAAGCTCACATTGCGTCTGCTGGCTCAGCGGCTGGATACGGGCCCGGCGTCGCTGTACGTCTACATCCGAAACATCACTGAGCTCAACGCTCTTCTACTCGATGAGGTCCTGGCCGATCTGGATGTTTCCTGGGAGCCTCCAGAGTCATGGCGAGAGCGCATACATCGACTCCTGGGCGAGTATGCATCCTTGCTCACTCAGTTTCCCGAGCTCGCAAAGTCGGCAATGCTGGTCTGGCCTGACGGGCCGCACTACCTTGACCTGGTGGAGCTGCTGATGCAGTTGCTGCATGCCGCTGGCGTCGAGGACGAGGTCGCGGCCCGGTCGGTCGATCTGCTTTTGCAGCATGCCACCGCATTGGCGGCAGAACGTGGTGGGAGGGCGCAGGACTCGGGTCAGAATCTGGACGATCTGAAGGCGACTCTCACCGCCGCCGACCCGTCCCGCCACCCAAACCTGGTCCGCGTCGGGGTGGATGTTTTTTTCCGCGACGAGCCATCCGAGCGCAATAGATGGATCGTCGACGTCCTACTTGACGGCATTCTCGCCGTCGACGATCGCTGACGTCGACCTTCTCGCTTTGATCACCGTTCAACCGATGGAGCACACTTTGAAGACAACCTTCCACCCGTACCCGGACGTGAGCTTTGAGCTTGACGAGGACGGCTCTGGGGCACCGATCTTGCTGCTGCACGGAGGCGGGGGCCCGGAGAGCGTCCAGACCATCCGGGACGCCTTCAAAGACAGCTACCGGGTGCTGCAGCCCACCCATCCGGGCTGGGCGGGGACATCCCGCCCCGACTGGTTTGTCGGAGTGAGCCGTCTCGCGGAAATGTACCTCGACCTCATTGACGACCTCGATCTGCACGATCTTCGGGTGGTGGGAAGCTCCATGGGCGGATGGTTGGCGGCGGAGATCGCTCTGCGCGACCGCGGACACCGCATCTCGCATCTAGTTCTCATGGATGCCAGCGGCCTGCCCGATCACGCGCCGACCTTTCCCGATTTCCCCCCGGGCTCCGAGTGGGCGGAACGGATGAGCACCATGGTTGATCTGCTCACCGCATACGGGCTAACCGACCCCGCCCTGCCCGCACGCCTGCCGCGCATCACCGCGGACACGCTGGTGATCTGGGGTGCGGACGACCAGATCATCTCCCCGCGCGCGGGGAGCCAGTTCGCTGAACTGATCCCAGGCGCCACCCTCACCGTTATCCCGGAGGGTGGTCATGTGCCCGCCTTTGACCATCCCGAGCGAACCCTCCCTCACATCCTCACCTTCCTCGAACGGTGACACCGCTGGCGCGTCTGTTCTGCTCACCTCCGGACTCAGCGGGGCCGTGTGGCTCGCCGCGATCCTCTTTGGAGGGTGCCTCGGCGGCCCCACCATTGCCATCCTGAGCATGATCGCTGCGGCCTGTCCTCCGTGGTCATCCTTCGACGTTGCACCGCGCATCCACTGACCCGAGCCGTAGTCCGGTAAATGAACCCACCCTTATGCGGCCTCGAGACCGTGATGCGCTCGGCAAGGAACTCCGCACTCTCGCTGCGAATGGCGCGGTCACTTTTGCTGGTGAGGTTCACGACGATGTCCTGCAGTTGAGCGAGTTCATCGGAACCCGAACTCATCTGCTGCGGGAATTGAAGGTCCCACCTGGCACAGGCCTCGGTGGGCGGGTAGTAGCAAGTCGGATGCCGGCAGCGGTCAGCGACTACAGTCGCTCGACCAGAATCACCCACCATTACGACCGTCCAGTCGTAGCCGAGGGTCTGCGCGCCATCCTTGCTGTACCGGTCGTGGTCCAAGCAAAGACCCGAGCCGTCCTCTACGTCGCAAGCCGCGAGAACATCAAGTTCGACGACCTCATTACAAGGGGCGCTCTCGGAGCAGCCCGGCGGATCGGTACAGAGATCGCGATCCGCGACGAGGTCGATCGACGGCTCAGAATGCTCAGGACACTCGAACCCTCGGAACCGGTCAACGCAACGGTCGAGCAACTCCGTGACATCCATGCCGAACTTCGATCACTTGCTCATCTGGTTGCTGATCCGACTGTTCGATCACATCTGCACCGACTCTCTGAACATCTCGCCTCTCTTCGACAGGACCGGAAAGTAGGGGGCTCTGAAGTGCACTTGAGTCCCCGCGAGATCGACGTGCTGGCACATGTCGCACGTGGTTGCACCAACAAGGAAACAGCCCGTCGACTGTCCCTGAGCACCGAGACAGTGAAGAGCTATCTGCGAAGTGCCATGAGCAAGCTCGATTCCAGATCACGCTACGAGGCAGTAATTGCCGCGCGGAAGCTCATGCTTCTGCCTTGAATCTCCATATCGCAGGATAAGGGCCCCATCTACTTACAAGTCCTCGCAGGGACGTTGGATTGATGAGGAGAACGATGACAACCAACGACCACAATGTGCACGAGGACAATCGAGCCTCGTTCCACGTCTCAGGAATCCAGTTCATCCCCCAGAGACGAAGGTGGTACACAGGCTGCCGTCACGTTGTTTGGCCTGGGCGCTCTGCTGTTCGTGAGCGTGCAATTTGGCGCAGGCGTGCAGCACATACTCGAACGGTCCTTGCCGATACCGGAATGACACGAGTGGGTACTGCTGTATCGCTTGTTTCGTGGTTCACGATCACAATTGCTTTTCGTGGCGATTGTCATCATGTCGATGCCCGTGCCCACGTGGCTTCGCGTGCTCGCCGGCGTGATCGGCCTTGTGATGGGCGCGGCGTTGCTTCATCCGAGCGCCCCACTCTCAGTCAATGTCCATCCCGATCGACTTGTCAGCGCCCGCGTCAGCGTGAGACACGAAGGCCTCCTGGTTGTGAAGCGGTTCCTGGACAGCTCCACTCCACAACCGGAGGCCTTCACCTGTCAGGTCGACTCGCCGCGAGGGACGGAACAACCTCCCTGGGCATCACATCTAGGGCTGGACCGCGCATATACGGCAAGTGCACCCTATGGACTTCCTAGCGGACGGATCCGAGATCCAGGTCGAGAGACGAGAGTGGTCGTCTGCTACCAGATGCGGTCCAGGAAGCCGGCGATGGTCGACGCGACCTGCGGCAAATGAGTCTCCAGCGCAAAGTGACCCGTATCGAGCAGGTGGAGTTCCGCCTCTGGTACGTCGCGCAAGTAGGCCCGAGCGCCGGGCTCGGAGAAGTAGGGGTCGTTACGGCCCCACGTGATGAGGGTGGGTGGATTGGAACTGCGCAACCATGCCTGCCAGCAGCTGTAACGCTCCAAGTTGGTGTGGTAGTCGAAGAAAAGCGCCATTTGGGCATCCTTGCGACCCGGAAGATCCAGAAAGTGCTGGTCGAGCGTCCAGCCGTCGGGTGCGATGGTGTCAGGGTCCTTCACACCAGCCAGGTACTGGGTGCGGGTGCCAGCGACAGTGAATAGACCACTGAGGATGTCCTCGGCCCCAGGGGATTCCGAAGTCAATGTGAGAAGCTCCCGGGTTTCGTCAGGAAGCCCATCTTCGTACGCGTTGCCGTTCTGCACGATCAGACCGGAGATCCACTCAGGATGGCGCTCGGCAAGACGAAAGCCGACAGGTGCGCCGAAGTCGAAGACATACATCGCGAAACGGTCAATGCCCAACTGCTGAATAAGCCCTTCGACCGTATCGGCGAGCCTGTCGAACGAATAGACGAAGCCATTCGGCGCATGGGTATGGCCAAAGCCAGGATAGTCCGGTGCGATGAGCCGATACTGTGAGCCCAGGACATCGATGAGACGGCGGAACTGGTGCGACCCAGATGGAAAGCCATGGAGCAGAAGCAACACAGGCGCATCGGCCCGGTTGGGAACCGACTCACGGTAGAAGACCCGGACTCCGTCTACGTCCAGGTAGCGATGGGTGGCATGGGCAATAGAAGCGTTCATCTACTCTTTCCTACGCTTGAGCAAGCGGTTGTCAGCTCTGAGGGTTCCGCGTCCTCGATGGACACGAGCGTTTGCTCCGCCCAGGCCTCGTGACTTGAGATGGTGCGAGGACAGATCAAATCTGCTGGTCCATAGCTGATTCCAGCGAGATGTTCTTTGGATGGCGACTCGTGCAGGCGGCGTAGCTACTGTCAGTCGACCCCCGCCCGACTGTACCGAGGTGGCTTTGCATCAAGTACTTGCGCGTCACCTGGCCACTGGGTTTGCGAGGAGGGGATTCGACAGGTGGGTTTGGGCGGTGGGACTGGCGACAGAGTCTGCGTATCCAGCACCGAGGGGATCCGGCCATCGGGTCCAGACGTCAGGTCCTGCTTCGATTTCCTCGGTGGTCAGCAGGCATGCATCGAGATCCTCCCGAAGCATGTCGGAATCGATTCCCTGACCGATGAAGACAAGTTCCTGGCGACAGTCACCCACAGTTTCTTCCCATTTTTCACGAATACCGTTGCGGCGGTAGTCGTCTTCGGGCCAATAGCTATCTGGAAGAAACTTCCACCAGCGGCCCACATACCCGTGTCGGATGATGTGGCCGGCCTGAGAAATGCTGCCGATCTCGGTGTAGCGAGCGGCATTCCAGAAGTACCCCTTGGCGCGCAGCAGATTCCCGTTGGTCCATGGGGCGGTAAGGAGATCGTGAAGTCGCTGCGGATGGAATGGCGCGCGCTCGCGGTAGACGGTCGAACCGATTCCGTACTCCTCGGTTTCAGGCAGGTGTGCGCCGCGCAGTTCCTGCAACCATCCCGGTGCCTGAGCGGCCTTCTCCAGTGTGAACAGCCCGGTGTTCAGGATCGCGTCGAGCGGAATATCACCGTGTGACATCGGGAGGATACGGGCGATCGGGTTGAGAGTCCGGAGTACGGCTTCGAGCTCTATGAGTTGGCCGCTGGAGATGAGATCTGTCTTGCTGACCAGGATGACATCGGCAAACTCGATCTGGTCGACCAACAGGTCGGAGATGTCGCGCTGGTCGTCGGGTGCCTCGGCGTCGACTGCACCACCCGTTCGGTAGTCGTGCAGGAAGCTGTACCCGTCGACGACGGTGACCATGGTGTCGAGTCGCGCGCGATCCGCCAATGCCTGGCCGTCGGTGTCGATGAACGTGAAGGTCTCGGCCACCGGGAGGGGCTCGGAGATGCCGGAAGATTCGACCAGCAGGTAGTCAAATCGCCCATCCATGGCCAGTCTGCTGATCTCGGCGAGAAGATCCTCGCGCAGCGTGCAGCAGATGCAGCCGTTGGTCATCTCGACCAACTTTTCCTGCGAGCGGTTCAGCGAGATCTCACGCTCGACTTCAGCGCTGTCAACGTTGATCTCGCTCATGTCATTGACGATGACCGCGACACGGCGCCCTTCACGGTTGCGAAGGATTTGGTTGAGGAGAGTGGTCTTGCCTGCCCCGAGGAAGCCGGAAAGCACTGTGACGGGGAGCCTGCTGTCAGCCATTTTGGGTGTATCCCTAGCGGGTCTGTGGAAGTGCATGGTTGGAGATCGGTGGCGGGTACGCAGTGCGCGGCGGTACTCGCCACCGATCTCTGGTGGGCGGTTTCAGGAGGCGGGCTCCAGGTACCCCTCGAACAGGTCGACCATGATGCTTGCCGCGTCCGTGTCTTCGCCGAAGAGTTCCTTACCGGTGAACTCGACGTTGTACGTCGGTTCGGCACCTCCGTCGGTGCGTCCGTGACCGATCGAGTCCGGGAACGGCCACGCATCCGCGGTGCGGTGGCGAACCACGCCGGTTCGGCCGCGACAGTAGGCCGGCATCCGAATGTGGCCGGCGAAGAACTCGTCACGCACACGAACCTTGTCGCCGACGCTGAACTCCTGCCTGTCGGTACGGGCCGGGCGCCCGGGAGAGGTGAGCGGCAACGCCAGCGGGAACGGTCCGCCTGCCAGTGCTTCGAGTTCCGCGTGAGTCAGGAAGCCCTTTTCAACCAAGAGCGTGGCGACACCGATGACATAGCGTTCGTAGTACGGGGTCGCGAGGTAATGCACCGGGGCGATGCGCTCGACGACGTGGCGTACCTCGTCGACACTGAATGCGCCCATTTCAGCAACGGCGGCAAACATCACGCTGTAGGGCAGATGCTCCCAATCGTGATGAAACGGGTTCGAGTACGTCTTCCCGCCCTCATACTCATTGATCTTGTGGTTGACCTCACCGAAGCCCTGCTTGCCTCCGAGGTCGTGAACTCCATCCATTTTCTGGTCCTTAGATTCAGAATTATGTTGCCTGGGTATCGTTTTCGTGACTGCTACGGAACCTGGGGGACCGCCACACCGATCAGGCAGTCCTTGGTCACGATGCTCTGCAGCCGCTCCGCGGTCCACCCTTCCGTGCCGGCCGGACGCACCGGGATCACCAGATACCGAGTTTCGGCAGTGGTGTCGACGACGCGGATGTCTACGCCTTCAGGAAGGATGGTCCCCATCTCTGCGAGCACGTTGCGCGGTTCGCGGATGACTCGGGACCGGTACTCGAAGTCCTTGTACCAGGTCGGGGGCAGTCCGAGGATCGGCCAAGCAGTGCACGAGCAGAGCGAACAGACGATGACATTCTTGAGCGTCGGAGTGTCTTCGAGGGCGACGATGTACTCGCCCTGAGGACCGAGATACCCGTACTCGCCGACCGCTGCGGTACCGTCGGTCAGCAGACGCTCACGGAAGTCGGGATCCGTCCAAGCGCGTGCAACGATCTCGGCGCCCCTCCGAGGCGAGAAGTCCTCTTCGAAGGTCTTCTTCCACCCCTCCACGTACCCTTCGGGTATGTGCCCCTTGCCCTTGAGCGCCTCGTACAGTGCCCATGCACGGTCCCGCGCGGGGGCCTGCTCGGGTACACCCGGGACGCCGGTGTGCTGGTCATGTTCGATCAGAATGGACATGTGTTCACCTTCTTGTTGGGGCTGACAACTCTTGGATCGACGGAAGTGAGCGCTCGGCTAGGGCGCCGACACGAGTTCACTGGCGTCTGCCGGAGCAGGAAACTGGCCGCGGATCTCTTCGAATGCGTGTCCGACGCGTAGAACTGTGGCGTCGTCGAAGTGCTTGCCGATGATCATCATTCCGACCGGGAGCTCATCGACGAGGCCAGCCGGAACCGACAGGGCAGGGTGGCCTGTCACGTCGAAGGGAGCGGTGTTGGCGATCATTCCGAGCGCCTTGGACACATAAGTGGCGCGGTCGGCATCGGGTGACGGAAATTCCGTAGCCAAGTATGGGATCGTGGGCATGACCAAGACGTCGAACAGTTCCAGCGCGGCGTCGTAGGCAGCGCGCGCCGCCGGGACAAGGTTGCGCGCCTTGGCGTAACTTGCGCCCTTCAGTGTGTTGACACCATGATGGCCACACAAGGCAACGAACTTGACGGTCTCGGAAACGTCATCCGCGTACTCGATTCTGCGGCGACCGAAGTACGCCATTTGCTCGGGATCGTAGAATCCGTCGACGCCCATTCCGTAGCCGTTGCCGTCAAGCATCTGATAGGCGCCACCGTCGGTCGCGACCACATTCCATACGTGAAATGCGTGATGGTGCCAAGGAATACTGACCGACTCTACGGTGGCTCCTGCTTCCGCGAACCTCTGCGCCGCGGCCCGGACCATCTCGTCGACGCCCGGGTGCGAGTTCGCGTGGCCGAAACCTTCGGCGACAACACCGATACGCATCCCATCCACCCCGGAGCCCAGGTGGGTCAGATAGTCGTCGACAACCAGGTCATCGCGCTGGCGAGGGTCGTTGCCGTCGCCGCCGGCAAGGACGGACAGCATAAGCGCCGCGTCCGAAACGGAACGGGTAATGGGACCGAGATGATCAATGGTTCGCTCGATCGGAAACGCGCCCGTGTAGGGCACGAGGCCGAAAGTCGGCTTGTGGCCGACCACACCGCAGAACGCGGCCGGGATCCGAATGGATCCACCCTGGTCGCCACCGATCGCGAGATCGACATCGCCGTTGGCAACGAGAGCGGCACTGCCTCCCGATGATCCGCCTGCCTCGCGGCCACGGTCCCACGGATTGCGTACCGGGCCAGTGGCGGGTGTGAAACTGGAGCCGGAGAAGCAGAGGTCTTCGCAGACCGCCTTTCCGGCAATGGTCGCTCCGGCCTCGAGCAGTCGCGTCACGACTGTCGCGTCACGCGACGGCACGAACCCTTCCAACGACCGTGACCCGTTCATCATCGGAACACCGGCCACCGCGACGTTGTCCTTCACGGCAACCTGGCGCCCAGACAGGGGTCCTTCGACGGCCGACGTGATGTTTGTCTTCACATACCATGCGCCCAAGCCGTTTTCTCCGGGCGCTGGCCTCGTGTACGACCGCTCGGGTGCGGGCGTTGTCGCTTGCGCGTACAGGTCGTCGACCACATCGTAGGAAGCCAGTGCGCCGTCGATGAGGCCAGCGAACTCCTCTCGGCTTGATTCATCGAGACTCATGCCGTAATACACTGCAGCACTATCAATCTCGTCTGGGGTCGGGCGAATGACTGTCATGGAGGACTCCTTGAAAATGATCTTCTGGCTAGATACGCCGAGCGCGCTCAGGGCGTGAGGAGTGCTGCATCACGCAGCATGCCCGTCTGCGGGTGGCAGTTGATGTACTCGTAGCACTGATCGCCCGCATCGAAGACCGAAACCTCGTGGTGGAATCGCAAATTGCCTAGGTCGGTGGCGATCTTGACGAAATCGCTGAAGATCCGGAGATGTGTGGCGTGTGATTCCGACCAACGCTCGAGCTTGTCGAGTCCTGTCCAGTGACCCAAGTTGTACGTCACGTCGAGGAACTCGCCGTCCAGATCAATGTTTCGTACGAAACGGTTGCTGTAACAGCCCACCTCGGGGCCGTTGTCACGGAGAAAATCCATGCCTGCCACAAGGACTGGCTGAAGCTTGTCCAGGTACAACGATCGCTCGTCGCCTACAGTTTCCGACCAGTCCTGTCCGGACCTGATGAGCGTCAGGTTGTCGTGCCCCTGGATGGTTACCCGCCCACCCCAGGCTGGATCGCCGGCAACTACTTTTAGCGCACCTGACGGCTCCATCCAGTCGGTCTGAGAGACCGGGATTCGGTCCCTCATGGATCCCCAGTAACCATGCTCCATAATGTCCCCGCTGATCGAATCCATGACGGATCCGACTCCCGGGGGAACACTGTCCTGGAATGTGTACAGCGTCTCGATCTGTTCGTCACGAGGCTTCAGGGTCTCCCGGAAGAAGCCGAGACCATCGGTCAGACGGTCCTCGGACTCCCACCAATTGGCCACCTCCGAGCAGCGCGCCCATCGGTCGTAAGCGGCGTTGTCCCTCCAGTAGCCCGCAGCCATCAGGTTTTCGTAGCCTTCAGCGTCAACGTGGTGCGTCAAGTCGTAGTTCAGCGGACCATCTTCGATCCCGAAGGTGGTGACGATCTGACGAAGGGCGCTCAGCGCTTTCGCGCGACTCTCCTCGCCGCGGAACTGAACACCGAAGAACCCCATCGCAACCTGCTGGAGCGTATGGTCGTGCCGACCCACCCACAGCGGGAACGCCGGCTCGTAAGAGTCGGGAACGCGTCGACTCAACGTACGGGGGCACCGGAGGTGCTCACTGATCGCAGATTCCATCTGCGCGACTCCTCATCTGTCGTAAGGGCCTGCTAATCGGGCAGGTCCTGTGGGATGAGACACAAACTATCGCGCGGCTCGGCGTCTGAGTTGTCTATGCGTGACGCCTACTTGGATATGCGTGCCGACAGTGGGAACGGGCGGCTGTTCGGAATGGCGAAGGGACTGACCAACGGCGCCGAGAACAATTCTCGGCGGCTGTCTCCCGGTGGCCCTTGAGTGATTGGATCAGTCAACGTCCACCGACCGCGATCTTGTACTGGAGCGGACTCATTCCGTATGCCTTTTTGAATGTCCGACTGAACAGAGACAGGTCGTTGAAACCCCACTTCCGGGCCACACGACTGATGGTCAATCCCGGGCCCAGTTCGCCGGCAATCTCTCGGCGGCATTGCTCGATACGTCGATTTCGCACGAACCCTGCGACAGTCGCTCCGTGTTCCGCAAAGACTCTATGAAGGTGCCGCACTGATACGTTCATTCCCGCAGCAATTGTGGTGGGCGACATCGACGAGTCGCCGAGGTTGGTGTCGATATATGATGTGGCCGACCGGAATAGGTAGTCGGCTTGTGTGCATTGCTCCGGCGCTATCGCGGTGCGCAGAACTGCGCTCACTAGATCTCCGACCTCGTCGACGATTGGACTACTGGTCCCGACGCCGGTGGCGGCAAGATCATGCAGAAATCGGCCAAGCAATCCAGATGTTCCGTCACTCCCTTTGAATGCCAGTGCCGTCAGGCGGCCCACCTCAGTGTCGGTGAAGGACAAAGATCGCCGTGGCCACGTAAAAACTTCCAAATCCCAAAGGCCGTCACTGGAGCTTCCGTTCACTCTCCAGTCGAAGGGGCAAGCGGTTTCATAGAAGACGAAATCTCCAGGTTCCAACTGGCATTCACGTCCGTTTTGTGAAACTTGAGCTCGTCCGCGTCGAACCATTCCAATTTGAAGATAGTCGGCGCAGTCAGAGTTGATGAGGATGTCGCTGCGAGTGATGCGCTGCTCGGTTGATTGAACTCTCGATACCCTTAGATGCGAAAGTTCAAATGTTTGCACCTTTCCGGTAAACTGCGAATCGCGATCAATACCAGATAAGCTGAGTGCGACAAAGTGGTTACGTAATAGCGATGACCACTGGGATGCTTCGTTTGCCACTTCCGGGTTGCTTGGATCGCACTCGGTAGTCATGGGTACCTCGAATGTTCGTATGACGAATGAAGCGTGAATGCATGGTTCGACCCGAGTCGCAGTATAGGGCGCTCATCGGGCTACCGGTAGATGTCGGGGCGCAAAGCTTCATGGCGCCGCCCCTACGGTCGCGACGACATCCGAACCGCCTGCGTGGCTTGGTCTTAACGGCTTCGAGAGACGCCGGAACCCACCCAGCCGGCACCGGAGCCGACACGGCCCAAGGAACCGACCGGTCAGGTCGAACCTGCCGACCGGTCGTCCATACGTTTCGGAAACTCAGCGTCGACCCGGCCGTGCTCGCCGCCGCGGTGCGAAAGCACTGCACTTCACCGATGCCGAGCAACGGTCCCCGATAGACGCCCCTCGGCCTTAGCTGACGGCACGCTCGCGATGCCGTGCGGTGGCCCGTAGTCAACATCCAAGAATCCTGCGGTGTTGACCGCGGGCGCCCATCGCCAGAATGCTCAGATCTATTCGTGCGCAGTATGATCCGTCGTGGGTTGCTCGGAAGATATTGCTACAAAACGGTTCGCCCTTGGAGACGTACACATGAGAGACCGTCCTCGCTCGCGTTGCCATGACAAGGAGATCCAATAATGTTGCCGATGAACAGATTCCAATCACTGATCTCACCGCTGATGCGACTCCCGTCCAGATGCTTTCCTACGCATGCAACGCAGTCGGTCGGCGGCCGGCAACCTACTCGCCGCCGCCACTTCCTGGATCGCTGGTTCAGCGCCATCGCGTCGCCGGTGTAGCCCTATTGGATACCTCGCAGCAAATGGGGGCAGCTCCCTGCCTGATTCGGAGGCGGTTGACGCCGGTCCGGCGCTCACACGCAGGCCGAGCGTCCAGTGCGGGAATTGCTGCGGGAGCACGTGGTTGGTCGATACCGACTATCCGGTGGGGTTGGGGTGATCGGATCCGACACGGTTGTGGCGCTGGCCCGGTGTCAGTACCGGATCCTGCGCGTCCCGCTGCAAACAGTCGAGACCGTTGGCGGGCGCTACTTCCAACCCACCGCTCCATTGCAGTTGGTGTACGAGCGGATCCTCATCGACTGCGATGAGACCGCAGCCCCCGTTCTGCAGGATGGATGGCAGGTCCGCCAGGTGGGCGCGAGCACTGCGCAGCGAGACCACTCCCCGCCCGGGTGACTGTTGCGCTCGAACACCGCCGAGCCCAACAGCAGTGAATGGAGCGGACAGAGCGGAGGCGGAGTATCTGCGCAGCCGCCGCGAGACTCTGCGCCGCCACCACATCCACGCTGAAGCGCTGGCATCTTCCGTTCCATGCCACAACACTCCGTGTGAGCGGTCCTGGGGAACGCGCACCCCACGCTAGCGCCATCGGCACCGAACCGGAAAGGTCGCGATCGCCTCCTACTTCGTACGATGTTTGAACTGTGACGGGGCCGGAGCCTTCGGGCACGTGCAAGGAACATCCGAGAAATGTGGGTGCGTGGCCGATGCAAGGGGCCGCCGGAGCAGACCGCGGGTGCAGTCGCTTCGACGGCCACGCAACCACCTGCACACAAGATGGTCGGACCGCCGCCGCCCCTCAGTGGTCGCGGCCCTTCTACGCCACATACTCGCGACGGCGACGGCGACGGCGACGGCGACGGAGGTGGGCTACTCCGTGAAACGTCGACACGAAGCGTTCCCGGGACGCGGTCGCCGTGCCGAGATCGACGACACCCGAGTCCCGACGGCGACGGAAGTCCGTGAACGACAGAATGCGCGTACGGTTTTTCGCCCCAGCCGCACACTCAGACCGTCACGATCCTCCCCCAATTCGGGATACCGCACGCTGATGATGAGCACTCCTGCGTGCGTTGTTGGGCGATGACACCCTGATCTCGACCGCGGTGGCGATGGCGGCATTGCATCGGATGCCGCCGTCCGGCGTGGCGATATCCTGGAGGAGATCGTCCGGAGTTGTGGGCATGCCGACCCGGGGTGCCGCGTGGGCGGAAAGTGCGTACCTGATGACCGACAGTGATCCGTTCCGAACCCAACGTGACGTCGCCGTGGCGGTCGAGGACGAGTTGCGTGCAGTCGGTTTCGATGAGGCCGAGGAGATCGGTCGCGGTGGTTTCGGTGCGGTGTATCGCTGCATTCAGACGGTGCTGGAGCGGATGGTGGCGGTGAAGGTGCTCACCGCCGAGCTGGACGACGAGAACAGGGAGCGGTTCTTCCGGGAGCAGAAGGCGATGGGCCGGCTGACCGGCCACCCGAATATCGCGAGGGCGTTGCAGGTCGGGATCACGGATTCGGGTCGGCCTTACCTGGTGATGCCGTACTACCCGCAGGGATCCCTCGACGATCGGATCCGGCTTCATGGTCCGCTCAGCGCGGCGGAGGTGCTGCGGGTGGGGGTGAAGATGGCCGGGGCACTCGAGACCGCGCATCGGGCCGGTGTCGTTCACCGCGATGTCAAGCCCGCGAACATCCTGCTCACCGACTACGGCGAGCCACTCCTGGCGGATTTCGGTATCGCGCACATCACCGGTGGGTTCGAGACCGCGACCGGGACGGTCAGCGGGTCCCCGGCGTTCACTGCACCGGAGGTGCTCGGTGGGGATCCGCCGACGCCCGCCGCGGATGTGTACGGGCTCGGCGCCACTCTTTTCGCCGCGCTGACCGGGCACGCCGCCTTCGAGCGTCGCAGCGGGGAGCAGGTGGTGGCGCAGTTCCTGCGGATCACCACGGAGCCTGTGCCCGACCTTCGCGTGAGCGGTGTCGACAACGGTGTGGCTGCGGTTATCGAGCACGCCATGGCTCGCACACCTGACGAGAGGCCGACTGCCGGTGCCCTCGGCGAACAGCTTCAACGACTGCAGGCGAACAGCGGGTTCCCGGTCGACCAGATGGCACTGCGAGCAGAACCGGAGGCCCGGGACCACGTTGGTGGTCCGGCAGTGCCCCTGACCACCGGCCGCTCACCTGCCGGTCCCTCGACGGGCGTGAAGGGGAATCTTCCGGCGGAGCTGTCCACGTTCGTCGGCCGCCGCGCCGAGCTGGCGGAGACGAAGCGGCTGCTGTCGGTTTCCCGGTTGGTGACGTTGACCGGGATCGGCGGAGTGGGCAAGACACGGCTGGCGTTGCAGGTTGCGTCGAACAGGCGGCGGGCATTCGCGAACGGGGTGTGGCTGGTCACGCTGGGGGACTTGCGCGACGGGGCCCTGCTCGAGGGGGTGGTCGCCGACGTGCTGGGGCTGCGCTCGCGGTCGACGCGGCCGCTGCGGGAGGTCCTGGTGGATTTCCTGGCGACGGGGAAGTTGCTGCTGGTGTTGGACAACTGCGAACAGGTGGTCGACGCGGCGGCGTTGCTGGCCGCGACGCTGTTGTCTGCCTGCCCGGGTCTGCGGATCCTTGCCACCAGCCGCGAGGCCTTGAACATCGAAGGTGAAGCGGTGCTGAGGGTGCCTCCGCTGACGCTTCCCGATCCGGACCGCGAACCGCAGCTGCAAGGAATGCTCCGATATGACGCGGTCAGCTTGTTCGTCGAACGCGCCGCCGCCGCACTGCCGGGATTCGAACTCAACTCCGGCAACGCGGCCACCGTCGCGGGGATCTGCGCTCGCGTGGACGGGCTACCGCTGGCCGTCGAACTCGCGGCCGCGCGGTTGCGGGCCCTGTCTCCAGATCAGATCCTGCAGCGGCTCACCGACCGCTTCACGCTGCTCGCGCGCGGCAGCCGGCACGCGCCGACCCGTCAGCAGGCGCTGCGTCTGTGTGTCGACTGGAGTTACGAGTTGTGCACCCCGACCGAGCAGCAGCTCTGGGTGCAGTTGTCGGTGTTCGCCGGCGGCTGCGAACTCGATGCCGTCGAACAGGTGTGCCGGAGCGACTTGGAATCAGACGATCTGATCGACGTGCTGGCCGCCCTGGTCGACAAGTCCATCCTGATCCGGGAGGAGTCGGGAACCGCGGTGCGGTTCCGGATGCTCGAAACCCTGCGCGACTACGGCCGTGAGAAGGCGCGGGAATCCGGCGAGTTGTCGAACCTGACGAACCGGCATCTGCACTGGTACAGGCAGCTGGCGCTCGACGCGGAGGCCGGGTGGATCAGTGCCCGGCAGCTCGACTGGATCGACCGCCTGGACCGCGAGCAACCCAACCTCCGAGAGGCTCTCGATTTTGCCCTCACCGACAGTGCGGGGTCCGATGATGCATTGACCTTCGCGACGGCGCTGCAACCGTTCTGGCTCGCGCTCGGCAGACTCGGCGAGGGACGGCACTGGACCGCCCGCGCCCGCACCCTCCGTCCTGCGCCCGCACCCTTGGTACGTGCAAGGGCCATGTACCGCGATTGCGTGATGGCGATGGTCCAGGGAGATCTTGCTGCGGCGGCTGCCCTGGTCACCGAAGCCAAGGCGCTCATCGAACAGTCCACGGACCCACTTACTCGTGCATTCGCAGAATTCACCTGGGGACACCAAGAGCTTTTCAGCGGCGAAGTCGGCCGCGCGAGCGAACATTTGAAGGGCATTCACGACATTTTCGCCGCACATGGCGATCTCATTGCGCAAGTATGGGCACTGATCGCACTTGGGTGGGCTTACGGACTGAATGAGGACACCACCGGGGCCCTCAAATGTCATGAGAAGGTTCTCGCACTCACAGAATCCCACGGCGAATCGGTGTTTCGGTCACACGCACTGTGGGCCGCCGGGGTCGACCTGTGGCGCCAGGGCGACCGCGACCGTGCGCTTCGGCTGCTGCAGGAGGCACTTGCCCTCGTCCGCCCTCGGAAAGACGCGTTCCTCGCCGCACAGTGCATTGAGGCCATGGCGTGGATCGCATCCGCCGAGGACGACGCCCTGCGTGCTGCCGTGCTCCTGAGCGCCGCACAGGCTATGGGTCAGGTGACGGACGCCTCCTCGGTGGTGTTCCCGAATCTGATCGTCGATCACGACGAGTGTGAACGATCCACCCGCAGAGCCCTTGGCCAGCGGGCGTTCGAAGCCGCACACCGCGAAGGCCAGTCGCTCGATCTCGACGCCGCCATCGCCTACGCTCTCGGCCAGGGCCCCGAGTCCGCCTCGCCGACCGCGGAACCGTTGCCGGAGCTGACAAAGCGGGAACGGCAGGTGGCCGACCTCGTCGCCGAGGGGCTGACCAACAGGACGATCGCCTCCAATCTGGTCATCTCCCAACGCACCGTCGACGGCCATGTAGAGCACATCTTGACCAAACTGGGCTTCACCTCGCGGGCCCAGATCGCGGCGTGGGTTGTCGAGCACCGACAACATTGAGATGAAGCCCGCACTAGGGTTTTTGTCACTCACGTGTTCCAAGAAGCTCGTACGAGTCCCGACTTCAGCGACGGCGGATCACGCCGCCCTCCGCTTACCGCGGGAAGCATGCCTTGCGTTCAACGTGGGCGACGCGTCATCGGCATCGAACCAGGCGGCAGGGAAGGAAGTCCGTTCCAATGCCATCAGCAACCCATTAGCGGCGGCCGGGTGTCCGACCGCCTCGATCACGGAATGTGCGCCGAGCCCGTCGAACCCGGCCACGTAATGCTGATCTACACCGCCGAACCCGACTCCCCCTCAGCCGAACGACTCCGGCTCCTCGCCTCCTGGAGCGCGGAACACCGCGCCCGCGACACCGAGTCATCCGGAGCCGAGGGTCGAACAGCAGCATCGCAGTCGAGGCTTGCCACTATTCAGGGCGACACCCGAAACTATGAAGTTGACGAAAAGTGATGGTCGCACTGCCGTCGGACCCGCAGAGTGGTTCACCGGAGCAGTTACATCGACGGTGTTCGCAATCCTGACGATCGGTCCGCGGTGGGGTGCGCCCATGTCCGACTCACGCCCGGTGCCCGCACGCCCTGGCACACCCATCCCAAGGGCCAAACGCTGCACGTGACCGACGGCATCGGCCTCGTGGACCGCCACGGCGGACAAGCCCAGGAGATCCGACCGGGCGACGTCGTCAGCATCGAACCGAACGAAGTGCACTGGCACGGCGCGCCACAACCGGACCACTTCATGGCACACCTGGCCATCCAGAAAGCCGACACCGACGGTCGAGTGGTGACCTGGCTCGGCCACGTCACCGACGACGAATACCGGACGTGAAGACCACAACCTCTCCCCGCCACCACAGACCCCACAGACGCCCCCTCGCGGGGAGCCGCCCCCGCGAGGGGCCGCCCCCTCGCGGGGCCGATGTCACTGTGCAGTGGCAGGCACACCGACCGGCTCAGCGGCAGCGGAGTCCGCCGTGGGATAGATGGGGTACTCCACACCCGAGAGGTACTGGACGGTGCGCACAACCTGGCACGAGTAGCCGAACTCGTTGTCGTACCAGACGTAGAGAATGGCGGTGTCGCCGTCGACGATCGCCGCGTTCGCATCGATGATGCACGCCGCGCGTGATCCGATGAAGTCGCTGGACACGGCGTCGGTCGCAGCGGTGTAGTCGAGGTTCCGACTCAGCGCGCCTGTCAGCGATTCCTGACGAAGATGTTCGAGCACTTCATCTTTGGTGGTCTCACGAGTGAGCTGAAGGTTGAGGATCGCGACGGAGACGTCCGGGGTGGGTACGCGGATCGAGTTGCCGGTGATCTTTGCCTTCAGCTCGGGAAGCGCCTTCGCGACCGCCGATGCGGCACCGGTCTCGGTGAGCACGAGGTTGAAGGGCGCCGATCGGCCACGCCGGTCGGCCTTGTGGTAGTTGTCCAGCAGGTTCTGGTCGTTGGTGAAGGAGTGCACGGTCTCGACGTGGCCTCGCACAACGCCGAACTCGTCGTCCATGGCCTTCAGCGGCGGGACGATGGCATTGGTGGTGCAGGATGCGCACGACACGATGCGCTCGGTCGGGTCGAGGTCGCGGTGATTGACACCGTGCACGATGTTGGGGACGTCACCCTTTCCGGGTGCGGTGAGCACCACCTTGGCCACACCCGGGCGGAGGTGCTTCGCCAGCCCGTCGCGGTCGCGCCAGATCCCGGTGTTGTCGATCAGGATGGCGTTGTCGATGCCGTACTCGGTGTAGTCGACGCTCGTCGGATCGTTGCTGTAGATGAACTTGATGACGTTGCCGTTGGCGATCAGGGTGTTGTTCTCGGTGTCGACCTTGATCGTGCCGTTGAACTGCCCGTGGACAGAGTCACGACGCAGCAGCGAGGCACGCTTGATCAGGTCGTCACTGCCGCCCTTCCGGACCACCACGGCACGCAGGTTCAGTCCGTTACCCGAGCCGGCCTTCTCGATGAGCAACCGAGCCACGAGTCGACCGATACGTCCGAATCCGTAGAGGATCACATCCTGCGGCTGCGGAGACGTCGGCGTGGTGCTGACCAGTTCGGCAAGGCTCTGTGCAACGAACTCCGGGATCGACGCTCCGTTGCCGTTGGCGCGGTACGCCATCACCAGCAGTCCGAGATCGATCTTGGACGGCCGGAGATCGAGGTGTGTCAGTGCCTCGAGGAAGGGGAAGGTCTCCTCGACGGACAGCTCCTCGCCTTCGATCTGCCGGGCGAAACGATGGGTTCGCATGATCTTGATGACCGACTTGTTCACCAGGGAGCGGCTGTGAAGCAGGATGGTCACCGAGTGCGTGCGGTGTAGGCCGCCGATGATCGGGATCATTGCTTCCGCAAGAGCCTCCTCGGAGTTCCACTGTGCCAATTCCGGTGTGCTCACTGCGCTCCTCTGCCTTTCCGGCTCGTGTGACACGTCCGTGGGTTGGATGCAGCCCCAGACGAGACGCACGTCACTCGCCGGTCAGCGTTCTGAATCGGTGGAACAGTCCGCGACGGACGCCGATTACGACGTGCGCGACACCAAGCATATGGAAGCACTCCTTCGGGTCGACAAGTCGGTCACCGAAACCGTCCCGCGGGCGTGGACCCGGTCGCCTCACGGGAAGGACAGCCCCGGGTTCTGTGCCGCTTCATCCGGGCTACACCTCGGTTGTGAGGGCAGCAATGCAACGCCTGCTGAACCTTGCCCCCGTCCGGCTCAAGTCGTCCATCGGCGACGAACTCGTAGCCCTTCCGGGTACGTGGAGCCCAACATCGACCACCTCGCCGGCTCGTCCAGTGGACAGGGCAGGGAGCAGAGGGACGGACGGCGGCGGAACAACATAGGGAACCAGAGGTGCGGGGCAGCCTCCGCGTCCACTCGATTGTTGGTGTCACACCGCCCCCGACCCAGGTTCAGCGGCGCAGGTATTCCCTGTCGGTGACGTGGTCGAGCCATGTCGTGGTGGCGTCCGGGTCATCGGCGTTCTCGAGCATCGCGAGGTGCTCCATGAAGTCGTCGGGGGTGGCACCGTGCCAGTGCTCCTCCCCGGGAGGGCAGTACACCGTCTCGCCAGGATGCACCTCGACGACGTCGCCGCCTCGGGACTGCACCAGGGCCATGCCCGACGTCACATGCAGTGTCTGTCCACGCGCGTGCGAGTGCCATGCCGTGCGGGCACCCGGCGCGAACCGCACACGGGCAACAACCATCCGCTGATCCCCGTCCTGCGGTACCGCAATCGGGTCGAGCCACACGTCCCCGGTGAACTGCTCGGGCGGGTTCTTGATCGTGGCAGGTTTCGACAGCTTCTGCATCAGTTGACCTTTCGAGATTCGGTTGACTCGACCGTGGCCGGGGCTGCTGCCAGCGTCGTGGCCGCCCACGAGGTGAGGAGCTTGAGTCCGTCATCGGACGGCGACCCGGGCAGGGCGGTGTAGACGTTGAGTTGCAGACCTGCGTCCGCGGGAAGTTCCAGCGCCTCGTAGGCGAGTTCGAGCCGCCCCACCGCCGGATGGTGGAAGACCTTCGTTCCGCTGCGGTGGTAGCGCACGTCGTGCGACGCCCACATCCGGCGGAAATCCTCACTGCGCGTGGACAGTTCCCCGACGAGAGCGATGAGCTCCTTGTCGTAGGGGTTCTTCCCTGCCTCGGCACGCAGGATGGCGACGGCGTCGTGCGCCGTCTTCTCCCACCGCTCTCCCCAGAACTGTTGGGCCGCATCGCCGTCCAGGAAGTGGAACCGCGCGGTGTTCACGGGCTGGTGTGCGATCCTCTCCGGCGAGTCGTACATCGGCGCGTACAGCGCACGGCCCAGCAAGTTCGCCCCCAACACATCGAGCCGACCGTTGCGCACGAACGCGGGCAGCCCCTCCATCGAGTCGAGGATTCGCTGCACGACGGGGCGCAGCGTCGCCGGTGACTTCCGGCGCGCCCGGGACCGTGCGGCCCCGGACGCGTTCGCGGCCCGCGCGAGGTCGAACAGGTGGCCGCGTTCCGCCTCGTCGAGCTGCAACGCCTCCGCCAACGCCTCGAGCACCGACTCGGACACACCGCTGAGATTGCCGCGCTCGAGCCGGGTGTAGTAGTCGACGCTCACCCCGGCGAGCATCGCCACCTCCTCGCGTCGAAGTCCCGGCACCCGGCGGTTCCCGCCGTATGCCGGCAGTCCCGCCTTGTCAGGTGTGATCCGGGCACGCCTCGAGGCGAGGAACTCACCCGTCTCCGCCTTCAGATCCATGCCTTCGACGGTACGACCGGAGCACCGCACATGGGAGGTACTGGCAGTACCGGGCACGACCGGCACTCCCCGAGCAGCGCAACCGGGCTCTGCCTGGACGTCATGACCCACACCCGCATGCCACCGCGCGGCACGACGGCGAGCGGCTCACCACGCTCGTCCTCGATCCTCGCGATCATCCTCGTCGTGTACTTCACCCGCACCCGGCGTCCTGAACTCGGTCCACCAACTCGGCGGAGCACTCGGACCGAGCCTTGTCCTCGCCGCAACGGACTCGTACCCGGCGGCCATGCTTGCCTCGGTGGCACTGATGGAGGGGGCGCTCGCGGCCGCCGTCGGGCTCGTCATGCCCGGCGCGGCGAACTTCCCGCGAACGAGGTAACAGCAGACCCTCCCTGATTCCGCCCACCGTTCCTACCGTGGAAGGCATGCCTGTGAATCCCGTCCCCACCCTGACGCTGAACAACGGCGTCACCATGCCCGCCCTCGGCTACGGCGTCTACCAGACACCCCCGGCCGAGACGATCACCGCCGTGGAGTCCGCGCTGCGTACCGGATACCGACACATCGACACCGCCGCCGCCTACGGCAACGAGCGTGAAGTCGGTGCGGCGATCCGCCGGTCCGGACTGGACCGCTCCGACCTCTTCATCGAGACCAAGGTCTGGATCAGTGACTACGGCTACGACGCGACCCTGCACGCGTTCGACAAGGGTGCCGGCAAGCTCGGCGTGGACCAGATCGATCTGCTGATCCTGCACCAGCCGCTCCCGACCCGGTTCGATCTCACCGTCGAGGCCTACCGGGCGCTCGAGACACTGCTCGCCGACGGCAGGGTCCGATCGATCGGTGTCAGCAACTTCATGCCCGACCACCTCGACCGGCTGCTCGGGGCGGCCGCCGTGGTTCCCGCCGTCAACCAGGTCGAGGTGCACCCCTACTTCCGGCAGCCCGACGTGCTCGCCGCCGACGCCGAGCACGGCATCCTCACCCAGGCCTGGTCGCCGATCGGCGGCATCACCTTCTACCGCGACGGCCACAGCGGCAGCACCCTCGACGACCCGACGCTCCGCGCGATCGGCGACGCGCACGGCAAGTCCGCCGCTCAGGTGATGCTGCGCTGGCACCTGCAGCAGGGCCGCTCCGCCATCCCCAAATCGGTCACCCCGCGACGCATCACCGAGAACTTCGACGTCACCGACTTCGTACTCACCGACACCGAGCTGGCCGCGATCGACGCCCTCGACACCGGTGTCCGCGGCGGCCCCGAGCCCGAGGCGATCACGCTCGAGAACTTCGGCCTCGCCATCCCCGAAGCCTGACCAGATCCACCAGAACAGGAAACCTTCTTCATGCGAGCAACATTCATGTACGGCGCCGGTGACGTGCGGGTGGAGGAGGTACCCGACCCCACCATCCTCGAGCCGACCGACGCGATCGTCCGCGTCACCCTCACCTGCGTGTGCGGGTCCGACCTGCACCCCTACCACTCGATGCCGGCCGGTGACGAGGGGTCCCCGATGGGGCACGAATTCATCGGTGTCGTCGAGGAAGTCGGCGATGCGGTGACCGGTCTGAAGCAGGGAGACCTGGTCATCTCCCCGTTTGCGTTCGCCGACAACACCTGTCCGTTCTGCGAGGAGGGCTTCCACACCGCCTGCCGACATGGCGGCTGGTACGGAGCGAACGGTGTCGGCGGTGCGCAGGCGGAGAAGGTCCGTGTCCCGCAGGCGTCCGGCACCCTCGTTCCCATCCCATCCGACGTCGACGAGAAGCTGTTGCCGTCGCTGCTGACCCTGTCGGACGTCTACCTCACCGGGTACCACGCTGCGCACATGGGCAACGTCGGCCCGGGCAAGACCGTCACCGTGATCGGTGACGGCGCGGTCGGCTTGTCCGCCGTGCTCGCCGCGAAACAGCTTGGTGCCGAGAAGATCATCCTCATGGGACGGCACCCGGACCGCACCGACCTGGGGCGCCGCTTCGGCGCCACCGACGTGGTCCCCGAGCGTGGAGAGGAGGGCATCGCCAAGGTCCTCGAACTCACCGGCGGCGAGGGCTCGCACGTCGTGCTCGAGGCCGTCGGGCACATGCCCGCCTACGAGCAGGCCTATGGCGTCGTCCGGCCCGGCGGCGTGATCTCCCGCGTCGGAGTACCCCAGTACGAGGACGCACCGATCGGATTCGGGTCACTGTTCGGCAAGAACGTCACCCTCAACGGCGGCCCCGCGCCGGTCCGCGCCTATATCGAGGCCGCCATCCCGCAGGTGCTCAGCGGCGAGATCGATCCGGGGCAGGTCTTCGACGCCGAGACCACTCTCGACGACGTCGCCGAGGCATACCGGCTGATGGACTCCCGCGAGGCACTCAAGGTGCTCGTCCGACCGTGACCCGACCCGGAGGTGAAGTGCACCGTGCACCTCACCTCCGGGGCTGTCCCCGCCTAGCTCAGGTGAACGACGATGTCTCCCACACAGTCCCCTCGGGCTGACAACGGCCTGCATGAACTTCGCAGCAGTCAAGATGGCGGACGGAAGGGGGTGTCGATACTCGGAGCAGTCGGCTTGGCCGCCAGGGAGAAGCCAGACGTCCGCAGCGCGATCGCGCTCATACTGCGTCACATACGGGTACACAACGAGGCGATTCCGATTCTGCTCATCGAGTTGAACGGGCCTGCTTCACTACGAATCGAGCCCGGACGAAATGGGCTGCGTACCAGCGCGAGATCAAGCCAGCCTGAGAAGTAGGCACTCAGGTGCCGCCGGTTCGTTGTCCTCCGTGTCGGTTCGATGACTGCCCGTCAGGCACGCCGTTGTCTGGCAGAGCGTTCGGCGCTCGGTGGTGCTGAGTAATCGCGCTCATCGCCCGTGCAGCGCGGAAGTTGCCTTCGAATCCGGAAGAAGTCCAAACTCGGTTGACACTCGGTGCCTGCGCCTTTCCGAAACGCGACCAGCCTGGATTCATGACAAGTGCAAGACATATAGGTCCGGAAATGGCCAGCTAGATGCAGAACCTACACCTCCTGTCGCCGTCCCCTACCCCCGCGCCATGTCCACGAAGCGGGAGTAATGCAGTTGGTGCGCAACGGTAATCGTGGCCGTCGGACCGCCTCGGTGCTTGCCGAGGATGATGTCGGCCTCGCCGCCGCGGGGGTCGTCGCGTTCGAAGGCGTCGGGGCGGTGCAGCAGCATGACCATGTCGGCGTCCTGCTCGAGGGAGCCGGACTCGCGGAGGTCGGAGACCTGGGGGCGCTTGTCGGTACGCTGCTCGGGGCCACGGTTGAGCTGACAGATCGCGACGACCGGGACCTCGAGCTCCTTCGCGAGAAGCTTGAGGCTACGCGAGAATTCGGAGACCTCCTGCTGCCGGGACTCGACCTTCTTGCCGGACGTCATCAGCTGGAGGTAGTCGAGGACGACGAGCTTGATGTCGTGTTTCTGCTTGAGCCGCCGTGCTTTTGCGCGGATCTCCATCATCGTCAGGTTGGGGGAGTCGTCGATGTAGAGCGGCGCCTCGCTGATCTCGCTCATGCGCCGCGCCAGGCGGGTCCAGTCGTCGTCGGTCATCTTGCCGGACCGCATGTCCGACAGCTTGATCTTCGCCTCCGCGGACAGCAGACGCATGACGATCTCGGTCTTGCTCATCTCCAGTGAGAACAGGACGCTGCCCATGCCGTGCTTGATCGAGCACGAGCGCATGAAGTCCATGCCGATCGTGGAGTTGTGCGTCGGCACCATGGCGTGGCCGGCGAGGTACAGGTGCTCGGCGTTGTCGACCTCGACGCACCGCACCGGGACACTGTCGACGCGGCGGACGGCGACGATCCGGCGGATCCCACACCGCGCCGCGTGATGTCCGCGAAGTTTCTTGTGCAGCAGCGCCTTCCGCGGCCCACCGAACACGTCGTCCTCGGTCGCGAAGGTCACCGTCGCGCCGTCGACCCGGGACTCGTAGCCCAGGCCCGCGAGCAGCTCGGCGAGGTCGGCGGCGAAGTCGGCGTTCGGCGCGGACACCCGCACGGTGCCGTCCGCTTCGACGTCCGCGACCGTGTCCAGCACACCGGCCAGCAGCGTGCGCCGCTGCGGCTCGGACGCGCGCTGGTAGCGCGGCGGAATCCGGTGCTCGCCGCCGTCGCCGATCGCGGTGAGGTCCGCGTCGTCCTCGGCCTCGATCCGCATGACCACCTCGGGATCGACCGCCGACGCGGCGACGGTCCCGTCGCCGAGCCAGGCGCCGAGCGAGTACGGCGGCACCGGCAGCTCCTCGTGCGGCAGCTGCAACGCCCGCGTGTTGGCCACGACGTGCCCCGCGTCGGCGGTGGCGGCGATGTCGCCGGTGATCCGCACGGCGGCGGCCCCGTCGACCTCCGTCAGCCACTGGTGCTGCTCGTCGGCGACGAGGACGGTGCCGTCGGAGAACTCGACCTCGTAGCAGGGCCGGCCCGTCATCACCTCGGTCGCGGCGACGACGGTGGTGGGCCTGCCGTGCGCGTCGACGAGCCGGTCGCCGACGGCGACCTCGCCCATCGTGGTCCAGCCGGTCGGGGTGGGCAGGGGAGTGTCGAGGGCGAGCGCCTTGCCGACGCCGGGTCGGGCCGCGACGATGATCATCTGTCCCGGGTGCAGGCCGTTGGTGATCTCGTCGAGCTCGCTGAAGCCGGTGGGGACACCGAGCGAGATGCCGCCGCGGCTGGCGATGGAGTCGATCTCGTCCATCGTCGGCTGCAGCAGTTCCTCGAGGATCACGAAGTCCTCGGCGGTGCGGCGCTCGGTGACGTCGTACAGCTCGGCCTGGGCGCGGTCGACGACCTCCGAGGCATCCTGACCGTCGGCGCCGGCGTACCCGTACTGGACGATGCGGGTGCCCGCCTCGACCAGCCGTCGCAGGATCGACTTCTCCGCGACGATCTCGGCGTAGTACCCGGCGTTCGCCGCTGTGGGCACCGCCTGGGTGAGCGTCACGAGGTAGGGCGCACCGCCGATGCGGCGCAGCTCACCCTTGCGCTCGAGTTCGGCGGCGACGGTGACCGGGTCGGCGGGCTCACCGCGCGAGTACAGGTCCAGGATCGCGTCGTACACGCTCTGATGGGCAGGCCGGTAGAAGTCGCCGGGGCGCAGCTTCTCGAGCACGTCCGCGATCGCGTCCTTGCTCAGCAGCATGCCGCCGAGCACGGACTGCTCCGCGGTCATGTCCTGCGGGGGCTGGCGCCCGAAGTCCTCCCGGGGCGGCTCGTCCGGCTCCGGGTAGTCCGAGTGCCCACGATCGTCGACAACCGCCACGCGATAACCGTCCTCTCCCGCAAGTACGAGCCCGCTGCAGAAGACGTGCAACCGGCACCATACGAAATAGATACGCGCCCACACCGACACGGTTCTCCGGTCGGGCCGGAAGACCCGTCCCGGACCGCCTCGCGGACACGCCCGCGACGACGTTATGCACAGCGACCGCCCGGATCAACACGGCTTGTGTACACAGCTGTGGATGAATTGTGGAATCGCCAGCAACGGGTTGTTCACCACCTGGGGACAACATGAGGATAACGAAGATCACACATCCCAAGACTGCAGGTCAGATCGCATTTTTCTGTTCACACACCTGTGGAGGAAGACTCGTCCGGCGTGTCGTCGCCGATCGGAGGTCGGGCGTGTTGCGCATTTCACTCCCTTTCGCAACGTGAAATGGCACACAGTGACAGATAACACCTGTCGGACGCTCGTTTAGGTGTCTGTCACAACCCCGTACACCTGCCGGTTTCGCGTGAAACCGAGCCTGAATTACAAACAGCAGGGCCCCGCAGACCGGGGTCTGCGGGGCCCTGCTGTCGAACGGGTGACGGACTAGCCGGCAACCACGTTCAGGTGGAACTTGGCGGTCACGTCCGGGTGCAGGTTGATCAGCACCAGGTGCTTGCCGACGGCCTTGATGTGGGCCTTCGGCAGCTCGACGATCCGCTTGTCGACCACGGGGCCACCCGCGGCCTTGATGGCGCCGGCAACGTCGGCGGCCGTAACCGAACCGAACAGCTTGCCCGAGTCGCCGGCCGTCTTGACGGACAGCGAGATGCCCTCGATGCCCTCGATGGCGGCCTTGAGCTCCTTGGCGTGGTCCAGGCCGCGCACCGCGCGGGCCTCCTGGGCACGACGGATGCCCTCGACCTGCTTCTCGGCGCCACGGGTGGCGACGATCGCCAGGCCGCGGGGCAGCAGGTAGTTGCGGCCGTAGCCGTCCTTGACCTCCACGGTGTCGCCGGGCGCACCGAGGTTGTCCACGTCAGCAGTGAGGATCAGCTTCATGTCTTCCCTCCCTTTCCTTAGCGAGCCGTAGAGACGTAAGGAAGCAGGGCCACCTCACGCGAGTTCTTCACGGCAACCGCGACGTCCCGCTGGTGCTGGACGCAGTTGCCGGTGACACGGCGCGCGCGGATCTTGCCGCGGTCGCTGACGTACTTACGCAGCAGCGTCGTGTCCTTGTAGTCGATCTGCACGTTCTTTTCCTTGCAGAAGGTGCAGACCTTCTTCTTCATCACCTTGTCGCGCAACGGCGGCTTCGGCATTGTCCTTCTCCGTACTTCTCAATGTTCATCGCGTCCGACCCCGGAGGGTCAGAACGGCGGTTCGTCGTTTCCACCGCCACCGAAGGAACCGGACGCCTGCGGGGCGCTGCCCCACGGGTCGTCGGCCGGCCCGGCCGCGGGGCGTCCACCGCCCGCGCCGCCCGAGGAACCGAAGCCGCCACCGCCGCCACCGCCACCGCGGTTGGCCTTGTTGACCTTGGCCGTGGCGTACCGGAGCGAGGGGCCGATCTCGTCGACCTCGAGCTCCACGACAGTGCGCTTCTCGCCCTCACGGGTCTCGTAGGACCGCTGCTTGAGCCGGCCCTGCACGATCACCCGCGAACCGCGAGTCAGCGACTCCGCGACGTTCTCCGCTGCCTCACGCCAGATGTTGCAGCGGAGGAACAGCGCTTCGCCGTCCTTCCACTCGTTGCTCTGGCGGTCGAACGTGCGGGGCGTGGACGCGACGGTGAAGTTCGCGACCGCGGCACCCGCGGGGGTGAAGCGGAGCTCGGGATCGGCCGTCAGGTTCCCGACGACGGTGATCACGGTGTCGCCTGCCATGTGGTTCCTCCTGCAGTGTGTGGAATCCAGATGCCCCGAGCCTAGGGCGTCGATACGACAGCCGTCGGGCCCGGCGCGGACAGGATCACTTGTTGTGGCGCAGAACCTTGGTGCGCAGCACCGACTCGTTCAGGCCGAGCTGGCGATCCAGCTCGTTGACCGTGTCCGGGGTCGCCTTCAGATCGATCACCGCGTAGATGCCTTCGCTGTGCTTGGCGATCTCGTAGGCGAGGCGACGCTTGCCCCAGATGTCGACGTTGTCGACGGAGCCGCCGTCCTTGCGGACAACATTGAGGAACGTATCCAGCGACGGGGCGACAGTGCGCTCGTCCAGGCTGGGGTCGAGAATGACCATCAGTTCGTAATGACGCATAAGACCTCATCACCTCCTATGGACTGTGAAACGGTCACGGACGTTCCGTGACAGGAGGGTCGTTGCGTCAGCAACCTTTGCAGGGTACACGAGGTGCCCCTGACCTGCGAAATCGCACCCCCGGACGCGGCGGAACCGAGTCCCGGCGCCCGGGCACCTAGGGTGGGGCGCATGCGGACACCGGCCCGGGCCAGCACCACCACGACCGTCGCCGTGACCCTGGTGTGCGGCCTGACGCTGGCCCTGGCCTACCTGAACAAGGCGCGCTGCGCCGGCGCCCCGTTCGACGCCCTCGGCCGCAGCCTGGTCTTCGACCGGATCAAGGACTCGTCCGTCTGCTACTCGGACATCCAGTTCCTGTGGATCGGCCGCGACATCGACAACCACGTCTTCCCCTACCTGACCGGCGGCATCACCGACACGGGGGTCCTCACCGGCGGCACGGTGGAGTATCCGGTGCTCAGCGGGCTGCTGATGTGGCTCGGCGGCGTCGGCTCGCACACCGACGCCGAGTTCCTGCTGCATTCGGCGCTGATCCTGACGCCGTTCGGGCTCGCGACCGCGTGGATGCTGGGCAGGCTGGCCGGGTGGTCGGCGCTGCTGTGGTCGGCGGGACCGCCGCTGGTGCTGTACGCCTTCCACAACTGGGAACTGCCCGTGGTCGCCGCGGCCACCGCCGCGGTGTTCGTGGTCGCCGTATTCGACCGGGTGCCGCTGCGGACCCGGGGCGCCCTGGCGGCGGTGCTGCTGGCGATCGGGTTCTGCCTGAAGATCTATCCGGGCGCGTTCGTGCTGCCGCTGATGGCGTACGTGTTCACCGGCGGCATCGGCGGACGGGAACTGCCGGCGACGGTGCCCGGCCGGTACGACCCGAAGGGAGCGCTCGCCGTCGCCGGCGCCGCGATCGCGACGACGGTGGCGATCAACCTGCCGTTCGCCGCGCTGGGGTGGCAGGGGTGGCTCGCATCGTTCGCGTTCCAGTCGGACCGCCAGGCGGACATCACCACGAATTCGGTGTGGTACTGGGGAGTTCGGCACCTGTTCACCTCGGGGGAGGGCCCGGACAGCGACTACGCCCACTTCGTGTCGGTGGCGTCGCCGCTGTTGATCTTCGCCGCGTTCGCCGTGGCGGTGTGGCTGGGGTGGCGGCGCCACCGGCGGGAGGGCACTTACCCGTGGGTGGCGGTCAGCGCCGCGATGCTGTGCGGATTCATGTTGCTGCACAAGGTGCATTCGCCGCAGTACACGTTGTGGCTGATCCCGTTCCTGGTGCTGCTGCGGGTGCCGTGGACGCTGGTCGGCGCCTACCTGCTCGCCGACCTGGCGATGGGTGTCGGCGTGTTCCGGTACTTCGCCGCGCTCGGCGCCGGCGCGGACGCCTCCACCGAGGAGGTGTTCGTCGAGATCGGTGTCTGGGGTCGCGCCGCGCTGCTGGTCGTGTTCTACGTCCTCTTCCTGCGGGCCCGGCCCCGTACCCCCGTGGCCGAGCCCGTTCCCGACGCCGAGCCGACCCCCACGACCACCGCGCGCACCGGATGACCGAATCCCCCAGGCGGCGGCGGTCATTCGATACCCTCGACGTGAGGTTCACACTGTCGCGGCTCCGGGGGCGGCGATAGGCTCGGATTCGCGGTGCCCCACTTCGACGGTGTACGCGACTTGGACGTCCACGGCCCGAGCGTGCCGAGGTGTGCCCCAAGCGGGGGTACCGCGGTCGTCGGGCCACGCGTCAGCCGACCGAGGAGCGCCGCCATGGCCTATCGGGGCAAGATCAACATCGACATTCGCGACTCCGAGCCGGACTGGGAGCCCTTTCTCGCGCCCCGGGCGCCGGAGGGTGCACCGAACGTGCTGATGATCGTCTGGGACGACGTCGGGTACGGCACGATGGACGTGTTCGGCGGGCCGGTGGCGACCCCGACCATGCGGCGCATCGCCGAACGAGGGGTGCGGTACGCGAACTTCCACACCACCGCGCTGTGCTCCCCGACGCGGGCCTCGCTGCTGACGGGCCGCAACGCGACCACCAACGGGATGGCGACGGTCGCGGAGCTCAGCGCCGGGTACCCGGGATTCTCCACCCGGATCCCGTTCGAGAGCGGCCTGCTGTCGGAGGTGCTCGCCGAGCACGGCTGGAACACCTACTGCGTCGGCAAATGGCATCTGACGCCGGGAGACGAGACCGGGATGTCGGCGTTCAAGGGCCGGTGGCCGCTCGGCCGCGGGTTCGAACGCTTCTACGGATACCTCGGCGGCGAGTCGAGCAGTTGGTACCCCGACCTCGTGTACGACAACCACCCCATCGACGCCCCCGGCACCCCGGAGGACGGATACCACCTGTCGAAAGACCTGGCGGACAGGTCGATTCAGTTCATCCGCGACGCCAAGGTGATCGAACCCGAGAAGCCGTTCCTGCTGTATCTCGCCCCGCAGGCCGGGCACGCCCCGCACCACGTGTTCGCCGAGTGGGCCGACCGGTATCGGGGCGTGTTCGACGAGGGCTACGAGGCCATCCGACCTCGAATCCTGCAGCGCCAGAAGGAACTCGGCCTGCTCCCCGAGGACACCGAGCTCTCGCCGATCAACCCGCACGGCGAGCCGGACGCCACGGGACCCGACGGACAGCCGTGGCCGATGCTCGACACCGTCCGCCCGTGGGACTCGCTCACCGACGACGAGCGACGCCTGTTCATCCGCATGGCCGAGGTGTTCGCCGGGTACATCTCCTACGCCGACGACCAGATCGGCCGGGTGATCGACCATCTCGAGGAGTCGGGGCAGCTCGACAACACGATCGTGGTCGTGATCTCCGACAACGGCGCCAGCGGGGAGGGCGGGCCCAACGGGTCGTTCAACGAGTGGCGCTTCTTCAACGGGATGCTCGACTCCGCCGAGGAGACCTTGCCGCACATCGACGAACTCGGCGGGCCGGTGTCGTACAACCACTACAACACCGGTTGGGCGTGGGCGTTCGACACCCCGTTCCCGTACTGGAAGCGGTGGGCCGGTTACGAGGGCGGCGTCGCCGACATGTGCCTGGTGTCGTGGCCGGCGAAGATCCCGGCACAGGAACAACCACGGCAGCAGTACGTGCACGCCGTCGACGTCGTTCCCACCCTGTACGAGCTGCTCGACATCGATCCGCCGGAAACATTGAAGGGCCACACACAGATTCCGATCGAGGGCGAGAGCTTCGCGGCGTCACTCACCGATCCCGGAGTGCCCGGGAAACGGACGCAGTTCTACACCATGCTCGGCCAGCGTTCGATCTACCACGACGGGTGGCTCGCCTGCTCCCAGCATCCGCCGCTGTCGGGCTGGGGCCACTTCGACCACGACCGCTGGGAGCTTTACCACCTGGATCTGGACCGGTCCCAGTCCACCGACCTCGCGGCCGACGAACCCGATCGGCTCGAAGCGCTCAAGGGGATGTGGTTCTACTACGCGGGCCGCTACAACGGCCTCCCGCTCGACGACCGCAACACCCTCGAACAGATCCTCGCCGACCGGCCGCGGGCCGGCGTCGCCCGGGACCAGTACGTCTACTACCCCGGCAGCGCGGACGTGCCGGAGCCGGCCGGCGTCTCGATCGTCGGCCGCTCGTTCACGATCGCCGCGGGCGTCGATGTCGCCGCCCCCGACGCAGAGGGGGTGTTGTACGCGCACGGCGGGACGGCGGGCGGTCACAGCCTGTACGTCAAGGACAACCGGCTGCACTACACGTTCAACTGGGTGGGTACACACCTGCAGGAAGTGGTCGCCGACCGGCCCATCGAACCCGGAAGACACATCTGCACAGCCGAATTCGTCGCCGAAGGGAAGAACACGGACCCGGCCATGCCCGGATTCTCGGGCACCCTCAACCTGTACCTCGACGACCAGCGGGTCGCCACCGACCACCTCGTCACCCAACCCGGCCCGTTCTGTGCCGTCGGGGACGGCATCTGCGCCGGCCGCGACAGCGCATCGCCCGTGACCCCCGACTACCGGTCGCCGTTCCCGTTCACGGGCGGCACCATCGACAAGGTCGTCGTCGACGTCTCCGGCGAGCGGTATCTCGACCACGAGGCAACGGTGCGAGGCTGGTTCCTCACCGACTGACCCGAACGAGCCCCCGCCGAGGGTCGGGGTTTCGGCGGGGGCTCGATTCGACGCATGTCGTCAGAGGACGCTGCCGAGGCCGCCGAGCAGACCGCCCAGCACACCGCCCAGCAGTTCCAGCAGGCCGTTGACGGCCAGCCCGAGAGTTCCGAGAAGCATTCGTGTACACCTCCTTTCCTTTGTAGCAGTGATTGAGCGTTAAACACTAACAACGACGTGGCGAAGCCGCGTGGATTGAACATCCGTGTCGCGCCTCGAACGCGCGGCCCGGACGGATCGCCGCGAAGGCAGGAGAGGTCGGGTCAGCGCGCGACGGCCTGCGGGCCCGCGACCGACCAGGCGATCGACGTGGTCCTCGGACGCAGCCACCGCGGCAACCAGTGCGGCGGCGCGTCGGGTGCGCCGTCGAGGACGCCGCCGACCGGGTCGTCCACCCCGGCACCGCGCACCAGGTCCTCCGCGGGCCGGTAGATCTGCCGAACGATCATGGCGCAGAGGGCGAGCACCGCCAGGTCCCGGACCACGACGGTGGCGGTGAACCACTGCTCGGGCAGCCCCTTGTTGCCGACGCCGAGGTAGTAGTACATCCTCGGCACCCACACCAGGGCGTCGATCGTCATCCACGCCAACAGGATCCGGCGGTGCGGCAGCGCCAGCACCGCCAGCGGCACCAGCCACAGCGAGTACTGCGGGCTCCACACCTTGTTGGTCAACAGGAACCCGGCGACGACCAGGAAGCACAGTTGCGCGACCCGCGGCCTGCGCGGCGCCGTCAACGCGATCCACCCGACGCCGACGCACACCGCCACGAACAGCAGCAGCGACACCGTGTTCAGGATCGTCGGGCTCTCACCGCGGGCAAGCACGCCGTCGAATCCGGCCCACCCGGTGAACGAGGAGACCACGTTGTACAACGAATCCGGGTCGGCGCCGCGCTCGGAGTTGAGCCGGAAGAACTCGCGCCACCCGTTCGGGAAGGCCAGCGCGATCGGCAGATTCACAAGCAGCCACGCCGCCGCGGCCGCGGCCGTCGCGCGCCACCAGTCGCGGAGCCGACCGGCGCGCAGGCACAGCACCAGTAGGGGACCGAGCAGCATCAGCGGGTACAGCTTGGTGGCGCCGCCCAGCCCGAGCAGCACCCCGGCCAGGACCGGCCGCCGCCGCGCCCAGGCGAGCAGTCCGGTACCCGCGAACGCCGTTGCCAGGGGATCGAAATTGGTGAACGCGTGCACCACCACCAGCGGCGAGACCGCGACGAGCGCCGCGTCCCAGACCCGGCGGCCTGCCAGCAGCACCGTCGACCACACCGTCACCAGCCAGGCCAGCGCCAGGCCGAACGCGACGACGTTGAAGTAGAGCACGACCTGCAGCGCCCCGGGCAGCCACGGCGTCGCGTGCCACGCCTTCGCGACCGTCATCGACGCGTACTGGTACAACCCGGCCAGCACCGGGTACTCCATGTACCGGGTCTGCACCGACCCGTCGGGAGCCGGTTCCTCCCAGGACTTCTTGTACGGGAACGCACCCTCGTCGAGGCGTTCGGCCCCGTACAACGGCACGGTGTCCGAGTAGCACAGCGCGGTGTACTGACGGCTGCCGCTCCAGTCCAGTCCGAGCGCGCCGTCCGGCCCGTTCGGGGCCTGCTGGATGCACGCCGCCTTCGTCGACCAGCCAAGGCCGAGGAAGATCACCGCCAGCAGCAGGATCACCCGCAGCGGGGTCCAGAACCGCTGCCGCCCGATCAGGGCCCGGCGGCCCACCGGCCCGCCGAGCACCGACGACGCCTGCGCGGTCAGCGGGTCGGTGCGGCCGGGCAGGTCCCGGTCCGCGGACCGCCGGTCGTCCGCGAGCACGGCCGGCGATCCCAACGCCCGGTCCGCCGCACCCTCCGCTGTGCTGTCCCCTGAGTCCTCCACCACCGACGCGACGTTACCGACCGGCTAGCCGCCCTGTCCCCGCGGCACGGCCTGCCGCGCGCCCGGTTGCGCGACCTCGTCCTCCCCTGTGGTCGGCTGCCCGGGCAGCGGACCGGCGGTCGTCGCCGCGGGTGCCTGGGTGGTGGGCGCCGGCTTGAGGCCGGGGATCGGGATGGTGACGCCCGGCAGGATCTCCACCGGCGTCTGCGTGACCTCCATGGGCGGCAGCGTGAGCTGCGGCACGGACGTGCTCGACGGGGGAGCGGCGGTGGTCTTCGGCGGGGTGTACGGCGCGGTGTACGCGGGCACACCGGCCTGCCCGCCGATCGCGTCCGGCGTCGGGAACGACTCGACGTCGGTGCCCTCGAGCGCACCGTCCATCGTCGCCTTCCAGATGTCCGACGGCAGACCCGAGCCGTACATCAGGCCGCCCCACGAGTTCTGCAGCGGCAGGCCCTGTTCGGTGCCCACCCAGACCGCGGTCGCCAGCGAGGGCGTGTAGCCGACCATCCAGGCGTCCTTGTTCTGCCCGGTGTCCCCGAGCTGCGCGGTGCCGGTCTTCGCCGCCGACGGGCGGCCGCCGGCGAGGCCGTGGCCCCGCGAGTAGGCGGCGATCGGCTGCATCGCGGCGGTCACGTTGTCCGCGACGGCCGGCTTGAGCCGGGCCTCACCGACGGAGGCGCCGCCCCGGTCGAGCAGCACCGTGCCGTCCGCGGTGACGACCTTCTGGACGAAGTGCGGCGTGCGGTACACACCGGACGCGGCGAGCGTCGCGTACGACGACGCCATGTCGATGACGCGGGACTGGTACTGGCCGAGCACGATGCCGTTTTCGGACTTGCCGTTCGACTCCTGCAGGCTGGTGCCCGCGACACCCGGGATGTCCTCCGGGATGCCCGCCTTGTGCGCGATCTCGGCGATCTTCTCCGGGCCGTTCTCGATCGAGAGCATCTGCCGGTAGAAGCTGGTGTTCAGCGACCGCTTGAGCGCCTCGGCGATGGTGCAGGTGCCGCAGGACTCGCCCTCGACGTTGGTGATGGTGACGCCGCCGAGGGTCAGCGAGCTGCTGTCGTACATCTTCGACAGCGGGATGCCCTCGTTCAGCGCCGACGCCAGACCGAACACCTTGAACGACGAGCCGGTCTGCAGGCCGGCCTGCGCGAAGTCGTAGCCCGACCCCTCGGCGCCGCCGTAGTAGGCCTTGACGCCACCGGTCTTCGGGTCGATCGAGACGACCGCGGTCCGCAGTTCCTCGTTCTCACCCTCCATGTTGGTGGTGACGGCGTCCACCGCGGCCTGCTGCGCCTGGTCGTCGATGGTGGTGGTGATCTGCAGGCCCTCGGTGTTGAGGACCTGCTCGTTGATGCCGTTGGCCTCGAGTTCCTTGACCACCTGGTTGCGGATCAGGCCGGCCGGGCCGCTGCCGACGGCGCCGGTGTCCACCTCGGACAGCGGGACGACGTGCGGGTACACCATCCCCGAGCGCTGCCCGGAGTCGAGCGTCTTGGCGCCGACCATGCCGTCGAGGACGTAGCCCCAGCGGGTTTCGGCGCCGGTCGGGTTGGTGGACGGGTCCAGGCCGTACGGCTGCTGGATGGTCGCGGCCAGGACCGCGCCCTCCTCCACAGTGAGCTCCTCGATGGGCTTGTCGAAGTACGCCTGCGAGGCGGCCGCGATGCCGAACACGCCGCGCCCGAACGGGATGGTGTTCAGGTAGGCGGCGAGGATGTCGTCCTTCGACCACTGCTGCGCCATCTTCGCGGAGATCACCAGCTCCCGCATCTTGCGGGTGATCGACCGCTCGGATCCGACCATCGCGTTCTTGACGTACTGCTGCGTGATCGTCGAACCGCCGCCGGCGCTGTCCTTGCCGAGCACGTTGTCGCGTGCGGCGCGGGCGAAGCCGCTGATCGAGAAGCCGGGGTTGGAGTAGAAGTCGCGATCCTCCGCCGCGAGCACGGCGTCGCGCACGTGCTTGGGGATCTGGTCGATGGAGACGTCGGTCCGGTTGCCCTCGGGCGGCACGATCGTGCTCAGCACCGTGTTGCCGTCGCTGGCGTAGATCGTGGCGACCTGGTTGGTCTTCATGTCACCGGGGCGCGGGACGTCCTGGGTGACGTAGGCGACCATGAACGCGAGCAGCGGCACGACCATGCCGAGCGCGACGAGGCTGTAGAGGGTGCGGCGGACGATCTTCCAGCGTTTCGACTTCATCTTCTTCGGGGGTTGGGGTGGCTGCCCGCCGGTGCCACCGGATCCGCCGGAGCGGCCGGTCGGCGGCGGGCCCGCCGGGGGACGGCCACCGCCGCTGCCCGCCTGGGTGGGGCGCGACGGTGTGGACGGGCGGGGCTGGGCGAGGGGACGGGCCTGCGCCGCCGCATTGGGCTGTGCGGGGTTCGGCTGCCCGGAACGGGGCGCGGCGGGCCGCTGCGGCTGTGGCCGCGGGGCGCCCTGCGGGGGATACGGCTGACCGGGCCGCGGCTGGCCCGGCTGGGGCTGGCCCGGCTGGGGCTGGCCCGGCTGGGGCTGGCCCGGCTGGGGCTGCGGCCTGCCGCCGGGACCGGTGACGTAGCGCGGCGGCATCGGCCCCGGCTGTCCGGGCTGTCCCGGACGGCCGTAGCCGGGCGGCGGCTGGTTCGGCTGCGAGTACCCCGGAGGCCGCCCACCCGGCTGCGGGCCGGTGGGACGTGGCGCTCCGGTGGGTCGACCACCCTGCGGATCGTTGTAGGGGGAACTCACGTGGGGACTCTCCAGATACTCGCGTTGGACACGGCTGTGTCACTCGGTCTCAGCCGTTCGGGCTGCGGTCAAGGTCGTCGGTGCGGCTCACTCACTCGCCATGCGCCGGCTCGGGCTGCGGGTCGAGCGGGTTCGGGTCCGCTTCGGCGCGGGTACCGAGCCGAGGACGTACGACTGCACCAGGTGATTCCAGTTGCACGTCCGGCAGACCTCGACGACATGCACCGAGAACTCCTCCTGAGAGGCCGCCAGCCGAACCAGTTCCTCCGCCGTCCGGGCCGATCCGGAGACCGGGCCCAGCTTGTCGCCGAACACCCACGAGACGAGGGTGAGCTGCTCCTTCCGGCAGATGGGGCAGGTCACCTCCGATGGTCGCCCGTGGAACTTCGCGGCCCGCAACAGGTAGGGACTGGCGTCGCACACCTCGGTGACCCCGGTCCGGCCGGAGAACACCTCGGCCAGCAGGGATCGCCGCTGGAGGGCGTAGTCCACCACCTGCCGCTGCAATCGCACGTTGACCAGAGTACGTGGGCAGGACCGTCGGGTCTCGGGTCGTCCTGCCGATTCCCCACGACACGCCGGGGGAAACGCCGACGACGAGCAGGTGTGACCGCAGTGACGATCCACACAGCGGCGGGCGGCTTCCTATCATTGCCGTCGTGGCACAGCGACAGACCACCCTGCGGGCACGCGACACCGATCGGGTGCAGACCTGCGGGCTCCTCGACGCCGCCCTCGGCGACGGCCAGCTCACCGACGACGAGCACCGCGACCGCACCCGCGCGGCCATGTCCGCGAAAACGCTGGCCGACCTCGACGCCACCATCGCCGACCTCCAACTGCCCGCACACACCACGATCTCCCGGCCGGCCCCGCGCCGTCCGGTCCCGGTCCGCACGCTCGCGGTCGGCACCGCCGTGGTCACCGCAGCCGCGGTCGCCGCGGTGGTGATGCTCTCCGGCACCGACGACGCCGAGCCGACGCCGACGGCCCCCGTCGCCCGTGCCGCGCCGGACACCCCGGCCGTCCCGCAGGATCCGTACGCCGATGTCGCGCCGATCGTGGTCGAGCGGATCGACCCGCTCACCGCCACCGGGGTCGGGAAGTTTCGGGACGCCTACCTGGCGAAGTTCGGTGACACCCTGGTCGACGACGTGACCTTCTACGACGAGTACGTCATCGCCGAGCGCGTGTTCGACGGCGAGCCGCGCCGCAGCCAGGACTGGTCGTTCCGGGGCGGATTCGCGAAGTCGGGCAGCCCGAACACGGGCCGCGACCCCGACCTGCCCCGACTCGACCTCGCCACCGTGAATCTCGATGCGCTGGCCGGATACCTGGCCGGGGCCGCAGAGAGCGTGCACGTCCCGAACGGGACCATCTCCCACGTGAGCATGAGCGCTGACGACGGACCCGAGGTGACGATCTACGTCAGCAACGACGACACCGGCATGAGCGGATATCTGGCCCTCACCCCCGAGGGCGACCGGACCCGCGTGTCCTACGGCGACCGGTAGCCGCGATGCGAAGCAATCCGGCCCCCCGCCTGCGGGCCCGCGACAGCGACCGCGCCGGTGTCCGCGAACTCCTCGACACCGCCTACGCCGAGGGGCAGCTGTCCGCGGAGGAGTACCGGCAGCGGGCGGACGCGTCCGATCGGGCGCGGACCCTCGCCGAACTCGACGGCCTGGTCCGCGACCTGCAGGTTCGCGGTCAGATGACGGACCGGTTGCCGGTGCCGCGGGCCGAACACGCCCGCCGCTGGATCGCCGGACTCGTGGCCGCCGCCGTCGTCGTGGTCGGCGGTGCCGTCGTCGCGGCCCGGATCACCGGCGCCGACACCGAGGCGCGCGACGCGCGTCCCGGCACCCTGCTGTCGGCGGCCGGTCTGGCCCGGATCGTGTCCGAGCTGCACGACGGCTACGGCGACGCGCTGGTCGACGGCATGACCGTCTTCGCCGACTACGCGTCGATCGAGATCCCCGTCCCGGGCGCTCCGGGAATGTCGCGGGATCTGCGCTTCGACGAGGACGGGCTCTCGGACAGCGGCACCTCTCCGGGGCGCGACCGGGACACCGTGCCGGTCAACCTCGACGACCTGGACATGCGCAGGGTCGGCGGGCTGCTGCTCGGAGCCCCGCAGACGCTCGGCGTCCCGGAGCCGGACTCGACGCACCTGTCGGTCGACGACGGCGACGGGAATCCGGTGGTGTCGATCCACCTGTCGAACCAGGTGTCCGGGCGTACCGGCCACCTGACCGCCGGCATCGACGGCGAGGTCCGCTCCGTGTATCGCGCGGACGACTGACCCACGCGTCCTCCGGCACCCCATCCGAGGCACGTACTTTTCGTCACACCTACTCGTGTCGCCGTGCCCAACTATATCGGTGCGATATAGTTGGAGGTCGCATCACACGGTTAGGTTTGGACGACGGGAGGTGGGACACGGATGCTCGAGCTGGCAATTCTCGGGCTGCTCCTCGAGTCGCCCATGCACGGATACGAGCTGCGCAAGCGGCTGACCGGCCTCCTGGGCGCGTTCCGCGCCTTCTCGTACGGATCGCTCTACCCGACGCTGCGCCGCATGCAGGCCGACGGGTTGATCGCCGAGGACGTCGGCCCGGACGGGACGGTCAAGCGCCGCGCCCGCCGCGTCTACCAACTGACCGACAAGGGCCGGCAGCGGTTCACCGAACTGGTGGCCGACACCGGACCGCAGAACTACACCGACGACGGCTTCGGGGTGCATCTCGCCTTCTTCAGCCGCACCCCCGCCGAGGCGCGGATGCGGATCCTCGAAGGTCGGCGCCGTCAGGTAGAGGAGCGCCGAGAGGGGCTCCGCGACGCGATCGGACGGGCCAGCGGATCACTCGACCGCTACACCCGCCAGCTCCATCAGCTCGGACTCGAGTCGAGCGAGCGGGAGGTGCGGTGGCTCAACGAGTTGATCGCGGCCGAGCAAACACCAACAGCGTTACCCAAGAAAGAAGGAGAACCCGACCATGGGTGAGAACAGCACCGCGGTGCGCGTGGCCATTGTGGGCGTGGGGAACTGTGCCTCGTCTCTGGTCCAGGGCGTCCACTACTACAAGGACGCGGACGAGAACTCCACCGTCCCCGGCCTGATGCACGTGAAGTTCGGGCAGTACCACGTGCGCGACGTGCAGTTCGTCGCCGCGTTCGACGTCGACGCCAAGAAGGTCGGGTTCGACCTCTCCGAGGCGATCCTCGCCAGCGAGAACAACACCATCAAGATCGCCGACGTCCCGCCGCTCGACGTCCCCGTCCAGCGCGGCCCGACCCTCGACGGCATCGGCAAGTACTACTCGCAGACCATCGAGGTCTCCGACGCCGAGCCCGTCGACGTCGTCAAGGCCCTCAAGGACGCCCAGGTCGACGTCCTCGTCTCCTACCTGCCGGTGGGCTCCGAGGAGGCCGACAAGTTCTACGCACAGTGCGCCATCGACGCCGGTGTGGCGTTCGTCAACGCGCTGCCCGTCTTCATCGCCTCCGACCCGGAGTGGGCCGCGAAGTTCAAGGACGCCGGCGTCCCGATCGTCGGCGACGACATCAAGTCCCAGGTCGGCGCCACCATCACCCACCGTGTCATGGCGAAGCTGTTCGAGGACCGCGGTGTCGTGCTGGACCGCACCTACCAGCTCAACGTCGGCGGCAACATGGACTTCAAGAACATGCTCGAGCGTGAGCGCCTGGAGTCCAAGAAGGTGTCGAAGACGCAGGCCGTGACGTCGAACCTCACCGGTTCGCTCGCAGGCAAGGTCCACGACCGCAACGTCCACATCGGTCCCTCGGACTACGTGGAGTGGCTCGACGACCGCAAGTGGGCGTACGTCCGCCTCGAGGGTCGTGCCTTCGGTGACGCCCCGCTGAACCTCGAGTACAAGCTCGAGGTCTGGGACTCGCCGAACTCCGCCGGCATCATCATCGACGCCGTCCGCGCCGCGAAGATCGCCAAGGACCGCGGCCTCGGTGGACCGGTCTACCCTGCCTCCGCCTACCTGATGAAGTCCCCGCCGGTCCAGATGGCCGACGACAAGGCTCGCGCCGAGCTGGAGGCCTTCATCATCGAGGCGTAGCCCTCGCGACGGCCTGTGGTCGTCACACACGCTCGACCCCTGTGGCGGTGGGTGAGTTCTTCGGACTCATCCACCGCCACAGGTGTTTCCGGGCGAGACCGGCCCGGATAATCACTGGGTGCACGGATCATCCGGTGCTACGGTGACTTTCGTGGGCACTCTGAATCAGTAGATCGGGACGTCGCGTCGAGCATGCTCCGCGGCGAGTCCTGAGCGCGCATCCACCGCCACCGCGTTCGGTGGGGTCCATTGCGCGAGGACACCTTTCCCCGATCTCTCCGGTTCTGCCGGGGCGCAAGGAGCACACCCATGCCCGCGTCACAGTTCTCCCTCCGGACGGTCTCGAAGCGATTCGGCGACCGGCTCGTCCTCGACGGCGTGGAGCTGACCATTCCGCCGGGAGCGAAGGTCGGCGTCGTCGGCGACAACGGCTCCGGCAAATCCACGCTGCTCTCGCTGTTCGCCGGACGCACCAGCCCCGACAACGGCGAAGTCCGTGTCGTCGCGCCGGGCGGAATCGCGTACGCCGCGCAGTCCCTGGGCCTGCCGGTGGACGCGACCGTGCAGGACGCCATCGATCACGTCCTCTGCGACGTCCGGGCGCTCGAGGCCCGGATCCGTGACCTGGAGCGGGACCTTGCCCACCCGGCCCCCGGCGACCTCGACGCCCTCATGTCCGAATACACCCGTTCGACAGCCCTTATCGAAAGCCTCGACGGCTACACGATCGACGAGCGCGTCGCGGCCGGCCTGCACGCGTTGGGCCTGCCGCACCTCGATCGCGCGCGCCCGTTCGACACACTGTCGGGCGGGCAGCAGGCCAGGCTCGCGCTGGCCACGAGCCTCGCGGCGAACGCCGATCTGCTCCTTCTCGACGAGCCGACGAACGATCTCGACGACGCCGCCGTCGCCTGGCTGGAGCAGCGTCTGCTCGCGCACCGCGGCACGGTGGTCGCCGTGACCCACGATCGAGACTTCCTCGACCGCCTGACGTCGCTGATCGTCGAGGTCGCCGACCGTGCGGTGCGCCGCTACGGCGACGGCTACGACGGGTACCTCGCCACGAAAGCGGCTGAGCGACAACGCATGCGGCAGGCCCACGCGGAATGGAGGATCGAACTCGTCCGGAACGCGCGCCTCGTCGAGACCAATGCGTCGCGGCTCGCGGCGATTCCCCGCAAGCAGGAGAAGGCCGGGTTCGGGCACGGGGCATTCCGGGCCCGTGGCCGCGACCACGGTGCGATGGGGCGGATCCGCAACGCCAAGGAGCGGATCGAACGACTGACGACGAATGCGGTCGCGCCGCCACCGGACCGGCTGCGCTTCACGCCGCCGCTGTCCACGCAGACCACCGAGGCACCCGGCGGTCCGCTGGTACGTCTCGACGACGTCCGTGTCGGTTCCCGGCTGTGGGTGCCGGAACTGGAACTGCACCCAGGTGGGCGGCTGCTGGTGACCGGCCCGAACGGCGCGGGGAAGACCACGCTGCTGAATGTGATTGCGGGCGAGATCGTTCCCGACACCGGCCGGGTGCTGGCTCCCGCCCGGATCGGGTATCTGCGGCAGCGGGCACGCAGGTGGCCCGGCTCGGCGACGCTGCTCCAGACGTATGCCGGGCAACGCCCGGGCGATCCGGACCGTGTGGAGGCGGAATTGCTCTCGCTCGGACTGTTCCGGCCCGACGACCTGCACCGCCCGCTCGCCGAACTGTCCTTCGGGCAGCGCCGGCGGCTCGAGGTGGCGCTGCTGTCCACTTCCGATGCCGACCTGCTGCTGCTCGACGAACCGACAAATCACCTGGCACCTGCGCTGGTCGAGGATCTGGAGACCGCGCTCGACGCGTTCCCCGGTGCCGTCGTGGTCGTCACGCACGATCGACGGATGCGGCGGCGGTTCCGCGGGCACCGCCTCGCGATGGTGCCCTGAAACGCGCTGCCGGACCGGGTCACCCGGCTACGCTCGGGGCGGCGGCGCACGGCGGCCGTCACACCACGCCGCACGAGGAGCCCCGTGATGGACACCGTCTGGACGTCACTGCAACTGCTCGCACCCGCGTTCTGGCTGGGCGCGGTGTTCGCGATCTCGTTCCTCGAGGCGCCGCTCAAGTTCCGTGCGCCGGGCGTGACGGTGCCCATCGGTCTGGGCATCGGACGGCTCGTGTTCCGCGCCCTCAACGTCACCGAGCTGGTGGTCCTCGTGGTGCTGTGGGTCGCGGCCCTCGCCTCGCCGACCCCGCCGACCGCCGCGATGTGGTGGCTGCTCGGCCTGGCCACGGTGGTGCTGCTGGTGCAGGTCCTCGGAGTGCGGCCGCCGCTGACGAGACGATCGAACAAGGTGCTCGCCGGCGGCGAGCTGCCCCGGTCCCGCGCCCACCACGTGTACGTCGCACTGGAGGTCGTCAAGGTGTTCGCACTGGTGGCGCTGACCGTGGTGAGCGTCGACGCGTTGCTGTCGTAACGGGACCGACAAGCGCCGCGGCGGCGGTGTCATCGGAGAGACCCACCGCCGCAGGCGCTTTCGCACTCAGTGCTGGTCGGTCAGTGCATCGGCCGGCGCCGTGGACGCCTTGTCGCCGCGGCGGGCGGCGATGGCCGAGAGTGCGAGGCCGAAGACCGTCCATGCGGTGAGCACGAGGACGGGCCGGAGTGCACCGGCTCCGTCGAAGAAGGCGTTGGCGCGCAACAGGCTTCCAGAGGCCCCCGGCGGCAGCAACTGTCCGAGCGTGGACCAGCCGTCGGGCAGCCAGTGGTCACCGGTGCCGATCCCGGACAGCGGGTTTCCCAGGAACATCATCACCACCGCACCGATCCCGAGACCGACGAAGCCGAACAGCGCCTCCAGCCCGAGCATCGTGCAGGCCAGAGCCGCCACCCCGAGGGCCAGGCCGACCGCGGTGAGCCAGTAGTTGCCGGTCAGCGAGCCGGTCCCGTACTGCAGGAACGCGGTGATCGCGGCGCCGGCGACCACCGAGAACCCGAGCACGCCGATCAGACGGATCCGCAGGTTGGCCCGTCCGGGGAACAATCGGGTCAACGCGACCGCCGGGATGATCCCGCCGAAGACGAGGGGCAGGGCGGCGGAGGTGAGCCCGGAGCCGCGCGGGTCACCTTCGGGGAAGGGGACCAGGTCCTCCACCGTGACCTGGAGGTGCTGTTGCTGGGCGAGGGTGGTGCCGACGGCGGTGATCGCCGACGCGGCGGTGGCACCGCCGGCGCCGGCGGTGAGCACCCCGACGCCGTCCGCCCCGACGCTGATCCCGCCGGCGACGGACCGCTCACGGATCGCGTCCGCGAGTGCCTCCCGGTCCGGGTAGGCGGTGACCTCCCAGGAGTCGCCGTCGAGCCGCTCCTGGACCGCCTGGACCGCGGCTTGCGGGCCGGTCACGCCGAGCGGCATGGCGTGCGGTCCGCCGTGGATGTTGGGGAGCGCGAACGCCGCGAGCATCGCGATCACCACGGCCGACAGGCCGACGACCAGGGCGGCGAGCACCGCCCACGGGTTTCGCGTTGGCCGCGACCCTGCATCCGACATGTGCGTCACCTTCCGTGGAGATCCGAACCGTTTGAAACTCGGATACAAGCTACACCAAGCACAATGTCAGAACGAGATCCGAGGGCGGTGAAATAGAGTTCGGATGTGGTGGAAGGGAATGCGGCCGGTGGGGTGCCCGACGAGCTCGTCGACGCGGCCCTGCGGGCGGCGGAGGAGACCGGCCGGGACGTCGGGGCGGTGCCGCTGGTCGAGATCGCCAAACGGGCCGGCATCTCGCGCAGCACGCTGCTGCGCCGGCTCGGCGGCACCCGCGGCCCCCTCGACGCGGCGGTGCTCGCGAGTGGCGTCGATCCGGGCGGGCAGCGACCGGCCCGCGACCGGGCGATGGAGGCCGGCGCCCGGCTGATCGGCGAACGCGGCCTGGCCGCGTTGACACTGGAGGCGGTGGCGAGCGCCGCGCACTGCTCGGTGTACACCCTGTATCTGGCCTTCGGGAACCGGGCGGGACTGCTGCAGGCCATCTTCCAGGCCTACGGTCCGACCCTGGACCTGAGCACCGACGTCGATCCGCAGACGGATCTGCGCGCCGCGGTGGGCCGGATCTACCGGCAGATGATCCGGCAGTGGACCCGGGAGCCCCGCATCGCACCCGCCATCCTCGCCGAGATCCTGGCCCGCCCGCACGACCCGATGGTGGCCGAACTGGTCGAGTACGTGATGCCCCACTCGCCGCTGAACTCGGTACTGGCCTGGCTCGAGAAACTGGTCGCGGCCGGCGCGATACGCGACCTGCCTCGGGTGCTGTTGGTGCAGCAGATGGTGGCGCCGCTGATGCTGCACGTCCTGTTGCGGCCGGCCACCGAGTCCCACCCCGCGCTCACCATGCCCGGGCTGAACGAGACCTGCGCGATCCTCGCCGACAACTTCGTCCGCGCGGTGGGCACCGACCGGTGAGTCCTTCCGGCCCCCGTGCGGGCCGGAAGAACTCACGGGTCAGGCCATTCTGGAGACCGCCGACAGCGGCAGCACTTTCATCGCCATCGAGATCGGCAGCCACGGCCAGGTCGGAACGTATGCCTTGTTCGGCTCCTTCTCGATGGCCGCCGCCAGTGCGCGGCATCCGGTTTCGGTGTCGACGATGAACGGCACCTTCTTCACCTTCTCGTTGATCTCCGAGCGGATGAAGCCGGGGAAGATGGTGCTCACGTCGATGCCGGTCTTCGCCAGGTCGGCGCGCATGCCCTCACCGAGCGCCGCGACCCCGGCCTTCGATGCCGCATACGTCGTGAGGTTGCGCGGCATGCCCCGCATCGCGCTCACCGACGAGATCAGCACCAGGTGCCCGGCGTTCCGCGGCCGGAACAGCTCCAGCGCCGCCTCGCTCTGCGCGAGCGCGCCGAGGAAGTTGGTGCGGGCGGTCGCGGCGTTGGCGTGGAAGTAGCCGGTACCCAACGGTTGTCCCTTGCCGAGCCCGGCGTTCACGATCACCCGGTCCAGGCCGCCGAGCTCCTCGTCGAACTCACGAAAGACGGTGAACACGTCCTCGTGCACGTCGACGTCGAGGCTGCGGATCGCGACGGTGATCCCCGGGTGCGCGGCGAGCAGTTCGTCGCGCAGTTCCTCCAGCCGCTCGGTGCGGCGCGCGGCGAGGGCGAGGTTGCGTCCGCGCGCGGCGAACTCGCGCGCCATGCCGCGTCCGAGGCCCGAGCTCGCGCCGGTGATGAGGATGTTCGAACGCGTCGCGCGGTTTCCCACTACGTGCCCTCCGTCATGGTGTCGATCAGTTCGTTGCAGCGAGTGTCCAGGTATCCCACGGCGATCCAGAAGTGCTCGAACGCGGGGTTCGTGGTCTGCCCGTGGTGGTAGCGGTAGTAGATCTGCTGGGCGATGACCGCGAGCCGGAACAGGCCGAACACCTCGTAGTAGGGCCAGTTGTCGATCGGCAGGCCGGTCCGCCGCCCGTAGTACTCGACGATCTCGCGGCGGGTCAGCATGCCGGGCAGATCCGACGGCTGCCGCTTGGTGGCCTGCATCATCGGGTGGTCGTCGGCCTGCACCCAGTACGCCAGGCTCGCACCCAGATCCATGAGCGGGTCGCCGATCGTCGCGAGTTCCCAGTCCAGCACGGCGCGGGGCCGCAGGTCCTCGCCGAGCACGACGTTGTCGAGCCGGAAGTCGCCGTGGATCACCGCGGAGGCCACGTCGGCCGGCTGATGGTCGGCGAGCCACGACGTCACCCGCGCGAAATCGGGGACGTTGTCGGTGCGCGCGGCGGCGTAACGCTTCGTCCAGCCGGCCACCTGCCGCGCCACATAGCCTGTACCGCGCCCGAATTCGTCGAGGCCCGACGTTGCCGGATCGACGCCGTGCAGTTCGATCAGCAGGTCGATCACCCGCAGGCACAGCTCGCGCGTGTTCTCGGGGGTGAGCCCGAGGTCGGCCGGGGGAGCGGACCGCAGGATCGCACCCTCGACGCGCTCCATGACGTAGAAGTCGCTGCCAAGCACCGACGGATCGGTGCACAGCCCCACCATCACAGGCACATGCGGGTACACCGGCGCGAGCAGCGACTGGATGCGGTACTCGCGGACCATGTCGTGCCCGGACGACGGCTTGGCCCCGGCCGGCGGTCGGCGCAGCACCAGGTCGCGGTCGGGGTAGCGCAGCAGGTAGGTCAGGTTCGACGCACCACCGGCGAACTGACGCACCTCCGGAACTCCGTCGAGATCGCCGGATCCGTTTTCACGCAACCACTTCGCAACCGCTGCGACGTCGAATGCGTCCTCGTCGCGAACGGTGCGGGCGTTGTCCGGGAGGCCCCCGGTCACTGGTACTTCCCCAGCTCGAAACGGGCGACCAGGCCCTGGTGCACCTCGTCCGGGCCGTCCGCGAGGCGGAGCGCCCGCGCCGCCGTCCAGGCGCCGGCGAGCGGGAAGTCGTCGGACAGCCCACCGCCGCCGTGGATCTGGATCGCGAAGTCGATCACCTGCTGCGCCACCCGGGGTGCGGCGACCTTGATCTCGGACACCGCCGACCGGGCACCGGCGATGCCCTGCGTGTCGAGCAGCCACGCGGTGTTGAGCACCAGCAACCGCAGCTGGTTGATGGCGATGCGGGCGTCGGCGACCCGCTCCCGGTTGCCGCCGAGGTTGATCAGCGGCTTGCCGAACGCGACGCGTTCGGTGCCGCGGCGGATGGCGAGTTCGAGTGCGGCCTCCGCGAGCCCGACCAGCCGCATGCAGTGGTGCACCCGCCCCGGCCCGAGCCGGCCCTGGGCGATCTCGAATCCCCGTCCGGGACCGGCGATGATCGCATCGAGCGGCAACCGGACGTTCGTGAACGACGCCTCGCCGTGCCCGCCGGGCTCGTCGTAGAAGCCCATCGCCGAGAGCATCCGCTCGACCTTGACCCCGGGGGTGTCGATCGGCACGAGGACCATCGAATGTCGTTGGTACCTGTGCGCTTCCGGATCGGTGAGCCCCATGAAGATCAGGATCCTGCAGTCGGGGCTGCCGATGCCGGTGCTCCACCACTTGCGACCGTTGAGGACCACCTCGTCACCCTCGACCACGGCGGTCGCGGCCATGTTGGTGGCGTCGGACGATGCGACGGCGGGTTCGGTCATGCAGAAGGCCGAGCGGATCTCGCCGTCCAGCAACGGCTTCAGCCAGCGTTCCTTCTGCGCGACACTGCCGTAGTGGTGGAGCACCTCCATGTTGCCCGTGTCGGGGGCGTCGCAGTTGAAGACCGCGGAGGCGAACTGGGAGCGACCCATCTCCTCCGCGAGCGGCGCGTACTCGACGTTGCTCAGCCCGGCGCCGAGAACCGCGTCGGGGAGGAAGAGGTTCCACAGGCCCTGCGCGCGGGCCTTGGCCTGCAGCGCACGGAACTCGTCGGAGACCCGCCACATCGCGGCACCGGAGACGTCGGCGCGCTGCGCGAACGGTGCCACCCGTTCGGCCCGCAGGCGCGCCTCGACCGGGGCCACCTCGGTCGCGATGAATTCACGCAGCCGGTCGAGGTACTCCCTCGACCGCGCGCTCTGGGCGAAATCCATGCCAGCCTCCATACCGGTGCCTAACTGAGCATTGCTCAGTTAGGCTAGACGTAGACTTGCCCGGCAATCAAGATCCTGGACGGTGTCTTCTCGTGTCGACCGAAACCGCGGCTCCCGGGCCCGCCACCACGCGGCGGCGACTCCCCCCGGAGGAACGCAAGCGGCAACTCGTCGCCATCGGCCTGCAAGAACTGGCCACCCGCCCCATCCACGCGCTGTCGATCGACCAGGTCGCCGAGCGGGCGGGCATCTCCCGCAGCCTGCTGTTCCGGTACTTCCCGACCAAGCAGGACTACTACGTCGCGGTCGTGGGCGCGGCCGCCCGACGCCTGCTGCGCGCCGCGATCGCCGATCCCAAGGACGCGTCGGGGGAGCCGCTGCGGGCCGTCGTCCACGCGTTCGTCTCGTTCGTCGACCGGCACGGCGCGAACTACCAGTCGTTCTTCCACGGTAGTTTCGGCTCCGACCCGCAGATCCACGAGATCCGCGAGAACCTGAAGAACACCATGGTCGAGCGCACCCTCGAGGCGACAGGCACCGAACCGTCCCCGGTCACCCGCATGCTGCTGCGGGCCTGGTGGTCGATGGTCGAGAGCCTCGCCGTCGACCGCACCACCGATCCGGTCTTCAGCGTCGACGAGGTCGTCGACCGGGCGCTCGAGGCGCTGCCCCTCCCCACCACGGCCCCCGGCCGCGCGCCCGGGGCGTCCCCTCGCGGGTAGGCGAGGCGGACCCGTCCGATCCGCCGCTCGACGTCGAGGCCCACCGTCCCGGGTGGCGTCCCACCGACCGGCGAGCCACGACATGCGACCCGCGCACGCGAGGTTCACGGCCGTCGGCGCGGCGGTTGGCTAAGCTCCAGCGACATGGGGACGCGGCTGCACGGGCATTGGAGCCGCGCGCCCTGGTTTCTCGTTGCACCACCGGAACAGGCGTCACACGTCGCGGCACGACCGAGACTGCACACGCTCCTCGACGAGGCCGTGGCCCGCTCGCCGATCACCCTCGTCGTGGCCCCACCGGGATACGGGAAGACGACCGCTCTCGCGGCGTGGGAACACCACACCCCACGACCGACGGCCTGGCTGTCGTTGACCCGACACGACCTCGAGGGTCGCCAGTTCACCGAGGGACTGGTGTCGGCGCTGCTGCGTCTCGCCGAGCGGCAACCGTCGATCCTCGACGACCTCCCCGGATCGCTCACCGAAACGCCCGACCCGGCCACGGTGGTCGACCAGCTCACACGGTTGGCCCTCACCCGAACCGAGCCGATCGTCGTGGTGGTCGACGACGCCCAGTTCGCCGACCCGTCCGACGTGGTGGAGGTCGTGGAGACCACGACCGAACGGTCCGGCAGGCTGTTTCGCTTCGTCCTCGCCGGCGCCGGCGAACTCGACACCTGGTTCAACCGGCACGTCGTCGACGGGCGCGCGAGTCTGCTGACCGCCCGCGACCTCGCCTTCACCCCCGAGGAGATCGCAGGCGCCGTAGTCGTTTCCGGCCAACGGATCTCGGAATCCACCGCAGCGGTCGCGCACACCGAGAGCGGTGGCTGGCCGGTCGCGGTCCGGTTGGCGCTGCTCACCGCCGACCGGCACACCCCCGGGACATCCGCCCAACTGCCCGATGCCGCAGACGATCTCCTGACCGGCTACGTCGTCGAGTCGGTGCTGCAACAGCTCCGACCGGAACTCGCCGACTTCGTCCTCGCCACGACGACCTGCTCCCGCCTGGACGCCGATCTGGCCGAGGCCCTGAGCGGAAACCACGAGAGCCCGGCGCTGCTCGAGGAGTGCGTGCGCCGGGGGTTGTTCCTCGACCGGTACGTCAACGGGGACGACGACACCGTCTATCGCTGGCACGACGTCTTCGCCCGACACTGCCGAATCGCGCTGCGCCGACGAAATCACAGCCGGTCGCGGCAACTCGACCTGACTGCCGCCGGGCGGCTCGCGGCGACGTTTCCGATCGAAGCGATGGTCCACGCGACCCGTGCCGGCGCGCCGGACCGGGCCGTGGAGATCATCCGGCACCACTGGGTCCGGCTGGTGATCGAGTCGGATGCAGCGAATCTCAACGCACGCTGCCTCGCGCTTCCGCCGGAGTGGAACAGCACTCCGGAGGTGCTCTTGGTCCGCGCGTGCTGTCTGGACGTGCTCGGCGACACGGCCGGCTCGGCACTGCTGTTCGATCGTGCCTGCGCGGCCACCCGCGACGACGACTCGGCACACGTCGCCGCGACCCGCGCGTTCGCCGAGTTGTTCCTCGCCGACGACGCGACCGATCTCGCTGCCGCGGCCGACCGGGTACGGGCAGCACTCGGCACCGGGGCCGCAGCGCACCACGCGAACACCCACGGCCTGTTCCTGCTCGGATGGGTCGAGTTGCGTCTGCGGCGGGATCCGGCTGCGGCGGTGCGCTTCCTGACGTCCGCCCGTGACGAGGCCCGAACCTCTGGCCACCATGTGCTCGCCCGCCGTGCGGGAGCCAACCTCACGTTCGCGCTCGCGTTCAGCGGACGCCTCACCCAGGCGCGGCGCGCCGCCGAACTCGACGACGACAGGGCCCCCGACCCGCAGTCGGAGTGGTTTCACTACGACGGCGGCATCGAACACTTCGCGCGAGGATTCGTCGACTACTGGCAGAACGACCTGGCAGCCGCCCGGGCGCACTTCCGTGCTCTGGCCCTGGCGGGCGGACACGACGGCTCCTACGCCGCGCTCGCCCGCGTGTACTTCGCGCTGACCGTCGCCGCCGCCCACGATCTCGGCGCGGTCGACGAGGCCGAGTACCACATGGACCACGTGAGCCGGGACGACGTTCACGGTGTCCCGTGGCCGGCGTACCGCGCCATCGCAGCCGCCGAACTGGCGGCCATGACCGGTGACATGGGAACCGCACTGCGCCTGGTGCAACCGTTGTCCACGGTGGGGGACCTTCCGGTGGTCACCGCCCATGTCGCCGATCTCTACCGGCGCGCGGGGAAACCGGACGAGGCCGCGGGCGCACTGCGGCGCATCCGCGGGGTGCCGACGTCCTTCGTCCGGGCCAGTGGGCTTGTCACCGCGTCCCGCATGACGTGGGATCGAGGCGACCGCGACCGCGCGCACCGGCAGCTCGAACAGGCCCTCGACGTCGCCACGCCGGAAGGCGCAGCACGCCCGTTCGGCAACGGGAGCAAGCAGTTTCGTGCCTTCCTCGCGGAGCACGCCGTGTGGGGCACCCGGCACGAGGACTTCATCGCCACCCGTCTCGCCCCACCCACGTCCGAGGTGCCACGGCGGCTTGCCTACGGCATGTCCCTCACCGCGAGAGAACGTGAGATCTTCGGGTTCCTGTGCACGCGGATGACCTCCGCGGAGATCGCCGCGAAGCTCTACGTGTCGGTGAACACCGTCCGCACCCACCAGCGCTCGATCTACCGCAAGCTTGGGGTCACCACGCGCCGCGAGGCGGTGCGCATCCACGTCTGACCGGATGCCCGACACGGTCGAGTAATCAGTTGTGGATGATTTCCCGTGCGGACGCTGTCGGTCCGAGTCATCTCCTGGCAGCGTGTGACGGGTCAGCTACTACTTGGTTATCCAGGAGCCCGCATGTCCCGCAGTACCCGTTCCGCCGCGACCGCGCTCATCGCGACGGCGCTCACTCTCACCTTCGCCGGGTGCGGCAGTGACGACGACGCAACACCGGCCGAGAACACCGCCGCAGCCTGTGATGCCTACACCGCATTCGTGGGCTCGGTGGCGGAGGCGCAGGCAGAACTGAACTCGTCCCCCACGATCGGGGAGATCGCCGAGACCCGCGGAGCCGTCGGCAACGCGTACGCGGAACTCACCTCCGCGGTCGACGCGGTCGGGGAGGACCGCCTCGACGCGCTCACCGACGCCTGGGAGAACTACGACGCGGCGGTGTCCGGACTCGACCCGAACCTGACCGTCCCCCAGGCCGCCCGGCAGTTGAGCGGCGACATCGACGCAATCATCGCGGCGCAGCAGAACCTCGGCGCCTCGCTCGGCTGCTGAACGCGACACGGTCCGGCAGAACGGGCCGGAGACGACAACGCCGACCACAATGAGGCAACGCCCGCAGAGGAGTGAAGTGATGGCAATACATGTCAGCGTCGACAACTTCGTACGAGCCGAGACGGACCGCATGTTCGCGGACCTGCAACGCGACGCCGGTGGGATCAACACGTTCTCGCACAACCGCGAGCCCGCGTCGATCGACCACCAGACCGTGATCCGGCTGAACCGGGACACCCTGTACAGCTTCGCCGTCGTCGACCTCGCCGAGGGTGCGACCGTGACCATCCCGGAGCACGGCGACCGCTACATGTCGGCGATGGTGGTCAATCAGGACCACTACGTGGGTGCGATCTTCCACGACGCAGGCACCCACGAGTTGCGGGCCGCCGACTTCGGCACCCGCCACGTCGTGGTCGCGGTGCGGACGCTCGTCGACCCCGCGCTGCCCGAGGACCTGCAGGCGGTCGCGTCCCTGCAGGACGGCCTCGCGATCACGGCCGGCTCCGCGCAGCCCTTCGCCATGCCCGACTACGACACCGGCGGCATGGACACCACCCGGAAGGCGCTGCTGACGCTGGCCGCCGGGCTCACCGGCTTCGACTCGATGTTCGGCCGCCCCGATCAGGTCGACCCGGTGCGGCACCTGATCGGTACCGCCGCCGGCTGGGGCGGTCTGCCCAGCGACGAGGCCTCCTACATCGGCGTCGTCCCCGAGGCCTCGGGCGGCAACCACGAGATCACCCTGCGGGACGTCCCGGTGGACGGCTTCTGGTCGATCTCGGTCTACAACGCGGAGGGCTTCTTCGAGAAGAACCCGCAGGGCGCCTACAGCGTCAACAACATCACCGGGGCACCGAACCCGGACGGCTCGGTGACCGTGCGGTTCGGGGACTTCCCCAACGGGACCCCCAATGCAATCCCGACCACGGACGGATGGAACTTCCTCGTCCGGCTGTACCGGCCGCGGGCGGCGGTGCGCGACGGCAGCTGGCGGCTGCCCGACCTCGTGCCCGCGCAGGCCTGACCCGGCCGCCGGAGCCCCTCGGGGCGACCCGACCGCGCCGCATGAACGGGACGTTCAGTCGATCCGATCGACCGAACGCTTCCGTTCATGCGGAAACGGGGGTCAGCCGGGGAGGGGGATGACGACGCCGGGCAGGATCTCCACCGACCGCGGCAGCTGCGGCGGGACGACCGGGACGGGAATCGGGAGGGTGATCGGCGGCGGCGACGCCACCTCCGGCGCCGGGGCAGGCTCCGCCACCGGCACCGGCGAGGGCGCTCCCGCACCGGTCGTCGCCGCACTGCCGCCGGAGGTGGCACCCGACCACGCCGGGACACCCGCCTGCCCGCCGATCGGCTTCGGCCACGGGAACGACTCCCAGTCGGTGTCGTCGAGGGCGCCATCCATCGTCGACTTCCAGATGTCCGCGGGCAGGCCCGACCCGTAAACCGACCCACCCCACTGGGTGACGATCGGCTGCGACTGCTCGGTGCCCACCCACACCGCCGTCGACAGCGACGGCGTGTACCCGACCATCCACGCGTCCTTGTTCATCCCGGTGTCCCCGAGCTGCGCGGTGCCCGTCTTCGCCGCCGACGGCCGCCCGCCCGCGAGCGCGTGCCCCCGCGAGTACGACGCGATCGGGGTCATCGCCTGGGTGATGTTGTCCGCGACCGGCGCCGGGATCCGCTGCTCGCCTGGGTCGGGGGCGCGGTCGAGCAGCACCCGCCCGTCGGCGGTGACCACGTGCTGCACGAAGTACGGTGCCCGGTACACCCCCGACGCGGCCATCGTCGCGTACGCGGACGCCATGTCGATCACCCGGGACTGGTACTGGCCCAGCACGATTCCGTTCTCGGGCGGCCCGCCGTCCTGGCTCAGGGTGGTGCCCGCGACGCCCGGGATCTCCAGCGGGATCCCGGCGGCGTGCGCGACGTCCGCGATCTTCTGCGCTCCGCCGTCCAGGGAGAGGGTCAGCCGGTAGAAGCTGGTGTTCAGGGACCGCTTGAGCGCCTCCGCGATCGTGCACGTGCCACACGACTCGCCCTCGACGTTGTTGATCGTGACGTTGCCGACCGTCAGCGGCGCCGAATTGAACGTCGTCTGCAGGCCCCGCCCCTCCTCGAGCAGCGCGGCCAGACCGAACACCTTGAACGCCGACCCGGTCTGCAACGGCGCCTGCGCGAAGTCGAAGCCCGCACCGTCCGCGCCACCGTAATACGCCTTCACGCCACCGGTTCTCGGGTCGATCGAGACGACCGCGGTACGCAGCTCGGACGGCTCCCCGTCGAGGGTCTCGGCGACCGCGTCCACCGCCGCCGCCTGCGCGGCCGGGTCGATCGTCGTGGTGATCTGCAGGCCCTCGGTGTTCAGTTCCTGCTCGCTGATCCCGGACGCCGTCAGTTCCGCCAGCACCCGCGCCCGGATCAGCCCCTCCGGTCCGCGAGCCGCGCCCGCGTCGTCGAGCTTGGCCAGCGGCGCCACGACCGGGAACACCTGCGCGGACCGGTCGGCGGGGCTGAGCACACCCATCGACACCATGCCGTCGAGCACGTAGTTCCATCGCGCCTCGGTCGCCTCGGGGTTCTTCTCCGGGTCGAGCGAGGACGGGCTGCGGATCACCGACGCCAGCACCGCGCCCTCGGAGACCGTCAGCTCGCCGACCGGCTTGTCGAAGAACGCCTTCGACGCCGCGGCGATGCCGTACGCGCCGCGACCGAAGTAGATGGTGTTCAGGTAGGCGGCCAGGATGTCGTCCTTCGACCACTGGCGGGCCATCTTCGAGGAGATCACCAGTTCACGCATCTTGCGGACCACGCTGCGGTCGGAGCCGACCAGGGTGTTCTTCACGTACTGCTGGGTGATGGTCGACCCGCCACCGGCGCTGTCCTTGCCCAGCACGTTGTCGCGGGCCGCGCGGACGAAGCCGCTGATCGAGAATCCGGGATTGGTGTAGAACTTGCGGTCCTCCGCCGAGAGCACCGCCATCCGCACCGGCTCGGGGATGTCGCCGATCGAGACCTCGGTGCGGTTTCCCTCGGGGGGAACGATCTTCGTGATCGGCGAGCCGTCGGCGGCGACGATCGTGGACACCTGGTTGGTGCGCATGTCCGCCGGCCTGGGCACCACCGCCCGCGAGTACGCGATCGCGAAGGCCGCCGCGGGCAACACGACGAGCAGGGCCACCACCGCCAGCACCACCCACGCCAGCCGCCGGCGACGGCGGCGAGGCTTGCCCGCGCGGCCACCCGAACCCGCCGGACCGCCCCCCTCCGGTTCGTCCGGGGGCGTTTTCGGACTCGAGGTGGCACCGGACGATGGACTCACACGTACGCTCCCGAGGGGTCAGCTGGCAGACGGGCAGCAAACATCCGCCCTCCCGCATCGTGGCATCACCCGACCGCGAGGTCCATCACCGAACGATCAGCGTGTCCGATTCGGCACCCGCCGCCGTCGGCCCCTCCGGCCCCGTGGCGAACCGGAGGACTCACGGCGCGCAGCGCAGATCAGCGGTTGCGCCGCCAGGCGGCGACCGCGGACAGCAACCCGATCAGGCACCCGAGCAGCACCAGGGACTGCGTCAGCCCCGGTTCACCGCGAACGATGCCGACCACCGCCGCGACGAACGCCATCACGGTGAAGAAGCCGAGCACGCCGACGAGCATCTCCAGCTGCTGCCGCCGCCGGGCCCGCCGCCGAGCGTCGGTCACGACTTCACGCCGCCCGCGGTCAGGCCGGAGACGATGCGGCGCTGGAAGATCAGCACCATGATCACCAGCGGGATCGTCACCAGCGTGCCGGCGGCCATGATCGCCGCGTACGGCTGACTGAACGCGTCCGGGCCCTCGAACCTGGCGATCGCCACGGTCACCGGCTCGGTCTTCTCCGTCGACAGCAGGCTGGCGAGCATGAACTCGTTCCAGGTGGCGATGAACGCGAGGATCGCAGTCGTGAACAGCGCGGGCGCGGCGAGCGGGACGATCACCAGGCGGAACGCCTGTCCGCGCGAGGCACCGTCGATCCGCGCCGCCTCCTCGAGTTCCCACGGCAGGTCCGACAGGAACGAGGTGAGCGTGTAGATCGTCAACGGCAGCACGAACGAGATGTTCGGGATGATCAGCGCCTGGTACTGGCCGATCCACCCGAGGTCACCGAACAGCTGGAACAACGGCGTGACCAGCGCGACCGTCGGGAACATCGACGCGCCGAGAATGATGCCGGTAACCAGGTATTTGCCACGGAAGTCGATCCGGGCAAGGGCGTACGCGGTGAACACACCGAGCAGCAACGCGACGGCGGTGGTCACCGCGCCGATGATCAGGCTGTTGACGATCGCCCCGAGGAAGTCGTTGCCCTTGTCGGTGGCGAGCGCGTCGCGGAAGTTGTCGAGGGTGAGGTGGGTCGGCCACGGCGTGGTGTCGAACGTGTGTGCCTGATCCCGGAAGGCGGTGACAACCATCCAGTAGAACGGGGCCAGGCCCCACAGCAGGATGACGATCACCCCGATGTAGTTGCGGACCGCGGGGCCGACGGGACGCCGGAGTCGCTGACGGTCGGCGGGCTCGGCGAGCGCCTCCTCCGGGGGAGCGGGGTCGTCGAGCACGGTCACGGCGGGGATCACCGTGGTCTGGAGCGAATCGTTCGGGACCTCGGACGTGAACCGCTCGTACGGGGCCGAGGCCTCGGGAACGCCTGCGCCTTCGCCCTGTCCGTGGGCATCCTCGGGAACGCTGTGCCGACCCATCAGTGATCACCGCCCTTGCGCTGCTCGTCCCGGGTGCGCACGGCGTTCGCGCCGAGGAACTTCACCATCAGGAACGCCACCGCGAAGATTCCGAGGAAGATCAGCGTCGACAGCGCCGACGCGCTCTGCAGGTTGCCCTGCCGGATGTCGGCGACCGTGAGGATCGACACGCTGGTGACCGGGGTCGACCCCGACGTGCCGGACAGGATCGCCGGGAGGTCGTAGATCCGCAACACGTCGAGGGTGCGGAACAGGACGGCGACCATCAGCGCCGGCTTGACCAGGGGCAGCGTGATCGACTTGAACCGCTGCCAGGCGGTGGCGCCGTCGACACGGGCGGCCTCGTACACGTCCTGCGGGATCATCTGCAGGCCGGCGAGGATGAGCAGCGCCATGAACGGGGTCGTCTTCCACACGTCCGCGACGATGACCGCGAACCGGGACGCCCACGGATCGGTGGTCCACGCGATGTCGGTACCGAGCAGGCTGTTCGCGACACCGTTCTCGGAGAAGATGAAGAACCACAGCTTCGCGGTGACCGCGGTCGGGATGGCCCACGGGATCAGCACGCTGGCCCGCAGGAACGACCGGCCGACGAAGCTGCGGCTCATGACCGTGGCCATCCACAGGCCGAGAAGCGTCGAGATGCCGACGATGGCGACCGCGAAGAGGAACGTGACCCCGACGGCGGGCCAGAAGTCGGCGCCGAGGGTGCCGGGCGGGCAGGTACCGCGACCGGCGCCGCAGTTGCCGGTCAGCCACAGCAGGTAGTTGTCGAACCCGGCGAAGCCGCCCTTGACGAACCGTCCCGTGTCGGGATCGACGCCGGGATTGCGCTGGAAGGACAGCACTATGGCCTTGACCACCGGGTACACGATGACGATCGCGAGGATCACCATCGTCGGGGCGATCAGGTACAGCGCCCGCCAATCGCGTCGACGCTTCGGCGGCGGGTCGGTGGGGGTGGCACCCGACGCAGGAGTGGAGCCCGCGGAGCGACCCGGGGCTCTGGCGGCGCCGCGACCGAAGTCGATCACTTCGGTCACGGCGTCCCCACTCTGGGCGCTCGGCTCGGCGGAGTCGGCCATCGTGAACTACCTGATTTCCTTTTCTCGGACGGGTCCGCCGAACCGGCGCGACCGCCCGGGGTGACCGGACCGTTCAGGTCTCCTGGAGCCCGACGGTCCGGTCACGTGAACTACTTCGCGGCGTTGGTGATCGCGGCCGACATGTTGGCGGCGGCCTGGTCGACGGTCGACTTGCCGGTCAGCGCGGCGGTCGCGTTGTCCTGGATCGCCTTCGAGATCGCGCTGTAGTACGGGGTGACCGGACGCGGCTGCGCGTTCTCCAGTGCGGCCTTCAGCGCCGGCAGGTACGGGTACTTCGCGACGAGCGCCGGATCGTCGTAGACCGACTTCAGGACCGGCGGGAACGACGCGTCCGCGAACGCCATCTGGTTCTCATCGTTCTGGATGAACGCGATGAAGTCGCGGGCCGTGGCCTTGTGCGGCGAGAAGACGTTGATGCCGTCGTTGTAGCCACCCAGGGTGGACGCACCGGCACCGGCCGGGCCGACGATCGGCGCGACCGCGACCTTGCCCTTCACCGCGGAGCCGTCCTTCTCGGCGTTGGTGTACATGTACGGCCAGTTGTAGGCGTACATGGACTCACCGCCGACGAACGCGAGGTTGGTCTCCTCCTCGGTGAACGAGGTGGACCGCTTCGCGATCTGGCCGCCGGTGTAGGCGTCGACCAGGGCCTGCAGGCCGGCCTTCGACTGGGGCGACTCGACCTCGGGGGTCTTGCCGTCGTCGGCGACGACCGCACCGCCCCACGAGTTGATGAACTGGGTGGTGTTGACGGTCAGGCCCTCGTACTGCTTGAGCTGGGTGACGAGGCAGTCCGTGGTCTTGCCTGCGGCCGCGGCGCAGCTGTCGGTGAGCGCCTTCCAGTCCGCCGGTGCCGCCGGAACCAGGTCGGTGCGGTAGTACAGCAGCTGCGCGTTGGTGTTCTGCGGGGCCGCGTACAGGGTGCCGCGGTAGGTGGCGCTGTCGACGGTGGCAGGCAGCAGACCGGCGGTGTCGAGGGCCAGGCCACCCGTGAGCGGCTGCAGCCACCCGTTCGCGGCGAACTCGGCGGTCCAGGTGACGTCGAGCGCCATCACGTCGTAGTCGGCGTTCCCGGCCTGCAGCGACTGGACCAGCTTGTTGCGCTGATCGTCGGCCTCGCCCGGGAGCTCCTTGAGGGAGACCTTCTCGTCGGGGTGCGCCGCGTTCCACTTGTCGATCACCGGCTGCAGCTTGTCGACGTCGTTCTTGCCCATCGCGAACGAGATCGCGCCGCGACCGTCGAGGTTCTGGCCGACGGCTTCGTCGACGCTGCCGCCGCCACCGTTGTCACTGGAGCAGCCGGCGAGCGCGAGCATCGCGACGGCCGAAGCCGCCACCGCGATCCGCGACCGCGTGTTGAAAGAACGCATGGTCCACCTTTCGAAAGAGACGAATCTCCGGCGCCAGCTCACCGGGCCGAGGCATATGTCGTCGCCTACTGTGGCACGACCCGGGGGTGATTTCGCTCATTACCCCCGCACTGGATCGGTTACGGCCGCCGAGCGGCCCCTCCCTGCACGGTCAGCCGAGCCTGCGGCCGTCGACCGCGGAGAACAGGTGCAGCTCGGCGGGGTCGACGTGCAACCGGACGCGGTCGCCCTTGCGCGGCGGGCGCCGCCAGTCGGCGCGGGCGACGATCTCCTGCCCGAGTCCGGCGACGGACGTCCTGCCGTAGATGTAGGCGTCGGAGCCGAGCTCCTCGACCACGTCGATCTCCATCTCGACCCCGGCGGACGCCTCGTTCCCCGTGGCTCCGTTCCCGACCAGTTCCAGGTGCTCGGGCCGGACCCCGACGACCACCTCGGACTCGTGCACCAGACCGAGGGTGCCGCGCGGCACGGGGACGACGGCCTCGCCGAAACGGACTCCGCCGTCGGTGACCGGCAGCGTGAACAGGTTCATCGACGGTGAGCCCATGAACCCGGCGACGAAGACGTTGGCGGGGCGCGAGTACAGCTCCCGCGGGGAGGCGCACTGCTGCAGCACGCCGTCCTTGAGCACGGCGACCCGATCACCCATCGTCATCGCCTCGACCTGGTCGTGGGTGACGTAGACGGTGGTGGTGCCGAGGCGGCGCTGCAGCTGCGCGATCTGGGTTCGGGTCTGCACCCGCAGCTTCGCGTCGAGGTTGCTGAGCGGCTCGTCCATCAGGAACACCTGCGGCTGCCGGACGATCGCGCGGCCCATCGCGACCCGCTGCCGCTGGCCGCCGGAGAGCGCCTTGGGTTTGCGTTCGAGGTACGGCTCGAGATCGAGCATCTTCGCCGCCTCCTGCACGCGGCGCTTGATCTCGTCCTTCGGGGTCTTCGCCAGCTTGAGCGCGAATCCCATGTTCTCGGCCACCGACATGTGCGGGTACAGCGCATAGTTCTGGAACACCATCGCGATGTCCCGGTCCTTCGGCTCCGACCCGGTGACGTCGCGGTCGCCGATCAGGATCCGGCCCGAGTGCACGTCCTCGAGGCCGGCGAGCATCCGCAGCGACGTGGACTTCCCGCAGCCGGACGGGCCGACCAGGACCAGGAACTCGCCGTCGGCGATGTCGAGCTGCAGGCGGTCCACGGCCGGCTTGTCGGAGCCGGGGAACAGGCATGTGGTCGAGTCGTAGGTGACTGTCGCCATCGGTGTGCGTTCCCTTCACCGGCGTCGAACGCGCCGGACGATCCGTGGTCGGTACTGCGCGGCACAGTATTGCAGGCCCGTGCGCACAGGACACCGTCCAACTACTCGCGATGCGGGAACCATCGACCGTCCGGGCCCGCGTTCCGAGTCGCTGCGGCGGCGTTCTCCCGGGTCTACGGTGAGATTCACGCCGGAGATCTCACGGCGGAGTACTCACACCCAAGGAGTGCCGCAGATGACCCGCCCAGTTCGCATCGGTTTCCAACTCCAGCCCCAGCACGCACCCGAGTACCAGCTGATCCGGGATGCGGTGTTCCGCGCGGAGGACCTCGGGGTGGACATCGTCTTCACCTGGGACCACTTCTATCCGTTGGGCGGCGACCCGAACGGCGCGCACTTCGAGTGCTGGTCGATGCTCGCGGCATGGGCCGAACAGACCGAACGGGTCGAGATCGGGGCGCTGGTCTCGGGCGGTGGTTACCGCAATCCGGACCTGTTGGCGGACATGGCCCGCACCGTCGACCACATCAGCCGCGGGCGGCTAATCCTCGGCATCGGCGGCGGCTGGTTCGAGAAGGACTACACCGAGTACGGCTACGACTTCGGCACCGCGGGCAGCCGTCTACGTCTGCTCGCGGAGAACCTCGCGCGCATCCGGGCCCGGCTCGGCGAGCTGAATCCCGCACCGACACGGCACATTCCGATCCTGATCGGCGGCAGTGGCGAACGCAAGACGCTGCGCATGGTCGCCGAGTACGCCGACATCTGGCACAGCTTCGCCGACCTCGACGCGCTCGACCACAAGTCGCGGGTACTCGCCGACCACTGCACCGACGTCGGCCGGGACCCGCATCACATCGAGCGCTCCGTCGCGTGGCCGGGAACCGAGAAGGCGCAGGCATTCGTCGACGCGGGCGTCACGCTGTTCACCGTCGGCGCCGGCGGCCCCGCCTACGACCTGACCACCCTCGCCGAGGCCCTGCGGTGGCGCGACGAGCGGTCCCCGCAGCCCGTTGTCGGGTTGGCCTGAACGGGACGACACCGATACCGTCGCCCGGGAAGCCGGCTTCATCGGCGGCCGCCGCCGAACGGCGGGTGGGGCCGAACCTCTCGTCCCGGGCTGAATCGCACGTGACGGACAGGAGGCCGGGTGACCGAGACGACGGTGGCCGAGGTGATGGCCGAGCTGGCCGCGCTCGAGGACCCGAAGGCGCGCGCGGTCAACGAGAAGCACGGCGACGATCACGGTGTGAACCTCGGCAAGCTGCGCGCCCTCGCGAAGCGGCTGAAGACGCAGCAGGAGCTCGCGCGCGGGCTCTGGCAGACCGACGACACCTCGGCGAGACTGCTGGCGATCCTGATCTGCCGCCCGAAGGTGTTCGAGCGTGACGAGTTGGACGCCATGCTCCGCGAGGCGCGCACACCCAAGGTGCACGACTGGCTCGTGAACTACGTGGTGAAGAAGAACCCGCATTCCGAAGAGCTGCGGCTCGCCTGGTCCGCCGACCCGGATCCGGTGGTCACGAGTGCCGGCTGGGCGCTGACCACCGAACGGGTGGCGAAGAAGCCCGAGGGCCTCGACCTCGCGGGACTGCTCGATGTCATCGAGGCGGAGATGAAGGACGCCCCGGATCGCCTGCAGTGGGCGATGAACCACTGCCTGGCCCAGATCGGAATCGAGCACGCCGAGCACCGCACCCGCGCACTCGACATCGGTGAGCGCCTGGAGGTGCTAAAGGACTACCCGACCTCCCCCGGCTGCACGTCTCCGTTCGCGCCCGTCTGGATCGCCGAGATGGTGCGCCGACAGCAGGGCGAGTAGCAACCTTCGCGCTCGCGCCGGTGCCGATCTCCCTCCGCACGCGGCACCCGGTGCGGTGGACCCGACGCGGTTACGCTCTCCCCATGACCCGATCGCGATCGGTCAAGGTGTGGGTGCTCGCCGTGCTGGTACTGCTGGCGGGCACGGTCACCGCGTGCGGCGGGGGGTCGGGCGGCTCGTCCACCGACCTGTGCTCGCCGCCCGGGGTCGGCTCGGCCGCGGCGGCGCCGACCAACCTGGACGCGTCGGCGGCGGTGACGGTGGAGGACAGGTACACCACCGCCGGCACTCGCCCCGTCGACCAGATCGACACGAGCAAGCTCGGCCTGATCGTGCCCGGCACCCTCAGCGTCGGCACGCTGTCCGACGCGCCACCGAGCATCTGCGTCAACTCCGCCGGCACCTTCACCGGCTTCGACAACGAACTGCTCAAGGCGGTCGCCGCGAAACTCGGCCTGCAGATACAGTTCTCGGGCACCGAGTTCGCCGGCCTGCTCTCGCAGGTCGCGAACCGACGCTTCGACGTCGGGTCGTCGTCCATCACCACGACCGACGAGCGCCGCAAGACGGTCGGGTTCACCAACGGCTACGACTTCGGCTACTTCTCCCTCGTCGCCCCGAACGGCGGTAAGGTCCAGTCCTTTTCGGACCTGAACGCGAGTACCCGGATCGGGGTGGTGCAGGGCACCGTGCAGGACGACTACGTCGTCAACACCCTCAAGCTCGACCCGGTGAAGTTCCCGGACTACAACACCGCCTACGCGAACCTGAAGTCCGGGCAGATCGATGCCTGGGTGGCGCCGTCGCAACAGGCCGAGGGGGCGATCAAACCCGGTGACGGCACCTCGATCGTGCAGAACACCTTCAGCCTCAACAACTTCGTCGGCTGGGCGGCGAACAAGGACAACCAGCCTCTGATCGACGCGCTGAACTCCGGCCTGGACGCCGTCATCGCCGACGGCACCTGGGCGAGGCTGTATTCCGAGTGGGTGCCGCGTGAGCTTCCGCCGGGGTGGAAGCCGGGCAGCAAGGCCGCCCCGGCTCCGGTCCTGCCCGACTTCGCCGCGCTGGCAGCCGAACAGGGTCAGGGCGGCGGCGAGCAGACCGCCCCGAAATCCACGCTGGCGCAGCTCGGGGACACGTTCTTCAACTGGGAGCTGTACCGCAAGGCGATCCCCGACCTGCTGACGACGGGCCTGCCGAACACCGTCATCCTGGCACTGACCTCGGGGGTGATCGGCACCGTCCTCGGCATGCTGCTGGCGATCGCCGGCATCTCCCGGACCCGCTGGCTGCGCTGGCCCGCCCGCGTCTACACCGACGTCTTCCGCGGCCTGCCCGCGGTGGTGATCATCCTGATCGTCGGCCTCGGTGTCGGCCCGCTCGTCAAGAACCTGACCGGGAACAACCCGTACTGGCTCGGCGCGGCGGCGCTGGCGCTGCTGGCGGCCGCCTACATCGGGGAGATCTTCCGCTCCGGTATCCAGAGCGTCGAACCCGGGCAGATGGAGGCCGCACGGGCGATCGGTTTCGGGTACCGGCGGGCGATGACGCTGGTGGTGATCCCGCAGGGCGTGCGGAGAGTGCTGCCCGCGTTGATGAATCAGTTCATCTCGCTGATCAAGGACTCGTCGCTGATCTACTTCCTCGGCCTGCTCGCCACCCAGCGGGAACTGTTCGCCGTCGGCCGGGACCTGAACGCGCAGACCGGCAACCTGTCGCCGCTCGTCGCGGCGGGCCTGTTCTACCTGGTGCTGACCATCCCGCTGACCCACCTGGTGAACTACATCGACAAGCGTCTGCGGACCGGCAGGGCCGACACCTCCGGCACCCTCGACGAACTCGACCAGGCCATCGTCGTGGAGAGGGGATAGCCAGTGACGGAACCGACGAGCCCCGAGACCGCCACCGCGTCCGGAACACTCACCGGCACCGGCCTGCATCTCGCGTTCGGTCGCAACAAGATCCTGCGCGGCGTCGACATCCACGTCGGCGCCGGCGCCACCACCTCGGTGATCGGACCGTCCGGGTCCGGGAAGTCCACCCTGCTGCGGGTGCTCAACCGGCTGTACGAACCGGACGCCGGCGACATCCTGCTCGACGGCCGGTCGGTGCTCGGCGACAACCCCGATGTCCTGCGGCAGCGGATCGGGATGGTGTTCCAGCAGTTCAACCTGTTCCCGCACCGGACGGTCGCCGACAACGTCGCGCTCGGCCCGCGCAAGCTGCGCGGGCTGTCGAAGGAGGGCGCCCGCGAACTGGCGCTCGAGCAGCTCGACCTCGTCGGCCTGCGGGCCAAGGCGGACTCGCGGCCGGCGAACCTGTCGGGCGGGCAGCAGCAGCGGGTTGCGATCGCGCGGGCGCTGGCGATGAAGCCGGAGATCATGTTCTTCGACGAGGCCACCTCCGCGCTCGACCCGGAACTGGTCAAGGGGGTGCTCGCGCTGATGAGCGACCTGGCGTCGGGCGGCATGTCGATGATCGTGGTCACCCACGAGATGGGTTTCGCCCGAACGGTGTCCGACACCGTGCTGTTCATGGACGGCGGCGTCGTCGTGGAGACCGGCAGGCCCGAGGCGCTGTTCGACGACCCGCAGACCGATCGCCTGCAGGCGTTCCTGTCGCAGGTGCTGTGACCGCTACGCCCCGTGCCGGCCGGCTCCGGCCTCGAAACGCGCCGCACCCGCGACACCCTCCGCGAGCACGGCAGGCACCCCGGCGGCTCCCTCGGCCCGGATCGCCTCGGCGAGCGGCAGATCCAGCGCGCGGTACGCGGAGGCGCGGTCGGTGAGCATGCACAGCTGGGGGAACGCGGCGATCTCGCGCGCCAGTGCCTGGGCTGCGGGGAGCGCGTCGCCGTCGGGCACGACCCGGTTCGCCAGGCCCATCGCCAGCGCCTCGGCCGCGTCGACGGCCCGGCCGGTCAGGATCATGTCCAGCGCCCGGCCCTGCCCGACGATCCGCGGCAGCCGCACCGTGCCACCGTCGATCAGCGGGACACCCCACCGGCGGCAGAAGACACCGAAGGTCGCCGACTCCTCGACCACGCGCAGGTCCGCGAGCAGGGCCAGTTCGAGACCCCCGGCGACGGCGTAGCCGCCGACCGCCGCGATCAGGGGCTTGCTCAGCGCCATCCGGGTCGGTCCCATCGGCCCCGCGCCGCCGCCGTCCGGGTCGAGTTCGTGGCGCCGGGCCGGGTCCCCGATCGCGGTGAGGTCGGCGCCGGCGCAGAAGTTGCCACCGGTGCCCCACAGCACCGCGACCCGCTGCGTGGCGTCGGCCTCGAACGCCTCGAACGCGGCGCGCAGGTCCCGCGCCATCGGCCCGTCGACGGCATTGCGCTTGTCCGGGTGGTCCAGAGTGATGGTGGTGATGCCGTCGGACGTCTCCGACCGCACCCGAGCGTCGGGCATGGTGGCCTCCTCGTCACGCGAATTCGTACCGCTCCAACCCGTCCGTTATAGCGCTGCCGGACGCTCCGCGTGATCGGTCGGCGCGATTCACCCGGTCGGGGTGAGGCGCATCCGGAATCCGCTCGTGAAGCTGGTGTCACACCCGAGACCTGCCAGGAGGGCGCAATGTGCCAGACCCCGAAGGATCCGAGTGCCGCGACCGTGGCGGCCAATCGTGCCGCGACGGAGAAGTACGACATGGCGAATCGGCAGGACTTCGTCGATTCACGCCGCGGTCTGATCGCCGATCTTCCCGGAAATGTCACGGGCGCAGGCGGTTCGGTGATCTTCGATCCCGACGACTTCGGCTACATCGGTGACGACGAGCCTGCACCCGACTCGGTCGAGCCGAGCCTGTGGCGACAGTCGCAGATGATCCGCCCCGGCGGGCTGTTCGAGGTCGCCAAGGGCCTGTACCAGGTCCGCAACAACGACATCGCGAACCTGACCGTGGTCGAGGGCGAGGACGGACTGATCGTCGTCGACTGCATGGCTGGCGTCGAGTCCGCTCGCCAGGGCATGACGCTGATCCGCGAGCACGTGAGCGACAAACCGGTCGTCGCGGTGATCTACACCCACACCCACATCGACCACTACGGCGGCGTCAAGGGTGTCGTCGACGCGGAGGACGTCGCGTCGGGCAAGGTGCCGATCATCGCGCCGGGCCACCAGTTCGACAAGTACGCGATCGGGGAGAACGTGGTGGCAGGCAACGCGATGGCCCGCCGCGCCGCGTACGCGTTCGGCGGTCTCCTCGAGTCCGGTCCGCGGGGCTTCGTCACCTGCGGCATCGGCATCGCGAGCACCAAAGGCCCCGAGGTGTCGTACATTTCGCCCACCGACCTGATCACCGAGACCGGCACCCGGCGCGAGATCGCGGGCCTGGAGTTCGAGTTCCTCTACGCCCCCGACACCGAGGCGCCGGAGGAGATGCACATCTGGATCCCGCAGCTGGCCGCGTTGACGTGCGCGGAGAACGCCAACCACTCGCTGCACAACATCCAGACGCTGCGCGGCGCCCGCACCCGCGACGCCCGCAACTTCGCGCGCTACCTCGACGAGACCCTGGAACGGTGGGGCGACGCCGCCGAGGTGCACTACGGCCCGCACACCTGGCCGGTGTGGGGCAACGAGAACGTCACCGCGTTCATCGAATCGCAGCGCGACACCTACAAGTACATCCACGACCAGGCGCTGCGGCTGGCGAACAAGGGGTACACGCCGCTGGAGGCCGCCGAGGTCGTCGAGCTGCCCGAGGAACTCGCCCGCAACTGGGCCAATCGCGGGTACCACGGCACGCTGCACCACGACGTGCGTGCGGTCTACACCAAGGAACTGGGGATGTGGGACGGGGATCCGGTGTCGCTGCACCCGCATCCGCCTGCCGAGTCCGCGAAGCGGTTCGTCGAGTTCGCGGGCGCCGACAACATTCTCGCCGAGGGCAGGCGCGCGATCGAGGACGCCGACTACCGGTGGGCCGTCGAGATTCTGCACAAGCTGGTCTTCGCGCAGCCGGACAACACGGCCGCGCGTGAGTTGCAGGCGGATGCCTACGAGCAGATGGGCTACCAGGCGGAGGGCCCGCAGTGGCGCGGGATCTTCCTCAGTGCCGCACTGGAATTGCGTGAGGGCGTCAAGCCGATGCCGTTCACCACCGCCAGCCCGGACACCATCCTGGGCATGCCGGTCGACATCCTGTTCGACTTCGTGGCCGTGCACGTCGACGGCCCGAAGGCGACCGACGTGGACCTCCGGATCGACTTCGTCTTCACCGACCGCGACGAGACCTGGACCATGTGGATCCGGCGCGGCACCCTGGGTGCCCGCTGCGGTGCCTCACCCGACACCCAGTTGACGGTGTCGGGACCGAAGGCCGCACTGACCGGGGTGCTGCTCCAGCCCGGAAATGCGGGCAAGCTCGCCGAGTCCGGCGCGATCACCCTCGACGGCGACGCGCAGGCCCTGGCGACGCTGGCCTCCGTGCTCGACGAGTTCGATCCGGCCTTCCCGATCGTCACCCCGTGACCGGTGAGTCCTTCTGGTCCGCCGGCGGGCCGGAAGGACTCCGGGCGCCGGAGGCGCCTACGACCCGAACGGGTTCGAGAAGCCGCCGAGGTCGCCGAGCCCGCCGCCGTAGATGTTCAGATCGATGTCGGCGTTGACGCCGGGAATCCGCGCGGTGCTCGTGTACTGCCAGAACGTCCAGCGGGTCCATCCACCGGGCAGCGGACCCGGCTGGCTCTTGCCGTTGTAGTCGGCGATCCACAGCGGGTAGTTCGAGAACTCGGTGGTGTTCGCCATCGCGGTGCGCCAGAAGTTCGGATACGTGTAGATGATCGGCTGCTTGTGGGTCAGCGCCTGCACCGAGTTCAGATAGCGCCGCGTCCAGTCGGCGAGGGCGGCGGGCGGCAGACCCCCGGTGGCCTCCAGGTCGAGCACCGGCGGAAGGCCGCCGGACACGATCGGCGCCGCCGTCGAGGCGAAGAACGCGGCCTGCGCCTCCGGAGACTGGGACGGGTCGGCGTAGTGGTACGCGCCGCGGGCGATGCCCGCGGCGCGCATGCCGATGCCGTCCTGCACGAAATAGGGGTTCACGTAGCTCAGGCTCTCGGTGGCCTTGACCATCGCGAAATCGTGCCCGGATGCACGGACGGCGAACCAGTCGATGCCGGAGCCGCCGGGGTGCTGCCAGGAGGCGACGTCCGGGCCCTTGACGGGACCGGCCGCCGCGAGGGCGGGTGCTCCCAGCGCCAGCGCCCCGGCCAGCAACAGCGAGGCGAAGCGGATGACATTTCGGATACGGCCATTGCGCAGCGACGTCATCGCCCGAGACTAAACCGACACCGAACACCGGTGCAGCGCTTCCGGGACGATCGTTATCGCCTGTTCGAATGCCCGTCACCCGAGCCGCCGGGCCGGTCGGCTCAGCCCAGCCAGTCCAGCACCGCCGCCGCCGTCCAGGACTGCTGCATGCTGCCGAGAGGTTCGCCGGTGAACGGCTCGTAATACTCGGCGAAGCTGCCGTCGCCGGCCTGGCGCAGGCCCTCGGCGCGCAGGTGCCGGGACCGCTCGGCCCAGCCGCGGCGGGCGAACACCCAGGAGAACAGCCACGTCATCACCGGCCACACCGGGCCGCGCCAGTACTCGCGGGAGCGGAAGTCGCCGGACACCGGCGACGTCGACGGCGGCACCGCATACCGCAGGTCGGGGTGCCCGCAGAACCGTGGCCCCTCGAAGGTCCGCAGCAGCGTCCGCTCGATGTCGCGGGGCAGTCCACCGCACAGCAGCGGCGCGAACATGGCGAGGGTGTCGGTGCCGATCCAGCGGCCGGACCGCAGGTCGAAATCGCGTGCCGCCCCGGAGCGCGGGTCGGTCGTCGCGACGACACCGGACCGGAACCGCTCCGCCCAGTGGTGCAGGTCCCTCACGTCGGCGTGCGGCGCCGAGTACTCCTCGCCGATCGTGGCGAGCACGTCGCAGGCCAGGGAGAAGATCGCGCTGACGAAGACGTCCTCGACGGCAAAGCTCATGGCGGACACCAGATCCGCATCGTCGTAGCGAACCCGCTTCATCTCCTCGAGCAGCCACAGGTAGCGGTCGTACTCGGCGTTCGTCGGCCGCTGCGTCGGGTCGGCGACGACGACGTTGTCCGCGCGCCGGTAGGCCGGCACGACTCCGGGAATCACGTTGGCGTACGGCACATCCCAGCGAGGCGAGTTGTCCATCCCGGACTCCCACCCGTGATAGAGCGTCACCCGGCCCGTCTCCTTCGGGTCCCGGGCGTGTGCCAGCCAGCGGTGCCAGCGCATCAGATCGGGCCAGCGCCGGTCGAGGAACTCCTCGGCCACCGCCCGGGTGGTGCGGCCGTGCCGGCGGGAGTGGTCGAGGATGCGCTGCACCGCGATCGCGTGCACCGGCGGCTGGGTGATGCCCGACGTCTGCGGGGAACCCGGGGCCGCGGCGGCGAGGGCGGAGCAGGCCCACCGGTCCGGGCCGGGGAAGTAGCCGTCGACCCCGCCCGCGAACACGATGTGCGGGATCATCCCGTTGCTCCACTGCGCGGACAGCAGCGTGTCGAGTTCGACGACCGCGCGTTCGACGCTGAGCGGGGCCAGCCCGACCGCGACGAACGCGGCGTCCCAGCTCCACATGTGCGGGTAGAGGCGAGGGGCGGCGCTCGTCATCGTGCCCAGGTCGTTACCCCGCAGCAGGTAGGCGGCGCGCGCCGCGAGCTGGGTGGGGGTGAATCCGGGGTCCGACATGCCCACAAGTGTGCGGCCCGGCTGATCGTTTCGCCCGCCGGGCCTGTCGATCGCCGAGCTCAGCCCTTGGGGCGCGCGACCTCGTCGGAGCTGCGGAACACCAGCCGCCCGTCGTCCAGCTTGATCGCCCACCGCTTCGCGAGTGCCCAGTCGCGGCCGTAGTCGGCGGGATCCTCGGCGAGGCTGCCCGCGAAGTCGTCGACGATCACGCCGGATTCCTGGGTCGGTGCACCCTCGCCCGAGACGGGATCTGCACTGGTCACGACCGCGTCGCCCACGGCGAACGGCTTGTCCCCGGACTTTCCGCCCGGCGCTGCGCCGGACCCCTTCGTCTCCTTGCCAGATCCCATGTTCGCGACTTCCTTCCTGCTCGCCGAGGCCCGCAGGAACTTGTGGAACGCAGCGGACCATGGCGCCGGTGCGGCACCAGTCTCGTAACCAGAATGTAGCTGACCCTGTACCCTCCACGCCGGATCGACGCGACGGCGGCGCGCGTTCCCCCTGGTCGCCGCCTCGACGCGCCCTACCCACGCCCGTACCTCAACGTGGTGAGGGTCGCGAGAATCTTCTCGGTCCGCGGGGTCCGGGCGAAGGTCAGCGTCGGCATCAGCGTGGGAAGGCGACGACGGGTCACCGCCTTCGCGTACGCGAACTCCCTGAGGCCGTCCGGGCCGTGGATCCGCCCGAAGCCGGAGTCACCGACCCCACCGAACGGGAGCGCCGGGACGGCCGCGAACGCGAACACCGCGTTCACCGACGTCATGCCCGAGCGGATACGCCGGGCCAGCTCGACACCGCGGGCCTTGCTGAACACCGCGGACCCGAGTCCGTAGCGGGAGGCGTTGGTCCGCGCGACGGCCTCGTCCATGTCCCGGACCCTCGCCACCGTGAGCGTCGGCCCGAACGTCTCCTCGGTGACCGCGACCGAGTCCTCCGGGACATCCACCAGGACGGTCGGCTGGACCAGCCGGTCCCCGACGGCGTCCGCTCCGCCGACGACGGCCCGCCCGCCGCGAGCGAGGGCGTCGCGCACGTGCCTGCGCACCACCTCGAGTTGCGACGGCATCGTCATCGGGCCGATCGGGGCGGCGGGGTCGGTGCCGGCGCGCAGTTCGCCTGCGAGCGCGGTCAGCCTGGCGAGGAACGGCTCGTACACCCGCTCGTGCACGTACACCCGCTCGGTGCCGATGCAGGACTGCCCGGCGTTGGCCATGCCCGCCCACACCGCGGCGTCCGCGGCCGCATCGAGGTCCGCGTCCTCGTCCACCAGCAGCGCATCCTTGCCGCCCGCCTCGATGACGACCGGGGTCAGGGTGTCCGCGCAGGCCGCCATCACCTTGCGTCCGGTCGCCGGTGAGCCGGTGAACGCCAGCTTGTCGACGCCCGCGCGGCACAGTGCCTCCCCGGTGGGCCCGAGCCCGGTGACCAGTTGCAGCACCGGCGCGTCCGGCACCGCCTGCGTGAACGCGTCGACCAGCCAGGCGCCGACACCGGGGGTGAACTCGCTCGGCTTGAACACCACGGCGTTGCCCGCCGCCAGCGCGTACGCGATCGACCCCATCGGGGTGAACACCGGGTAGTTCCACGGCCCGATCACACCGACCACGCCTCGCGGCAGGTACTCGACCGTCGCGGTCTGGTCGATCATGTCGAGTCCGGATCGAACACGCTTGCGGCCCAGCACCTTCGGTGCATGCTTCGCCGCCCACGACAGGTGCCCGAGCGCGAGGACGATCTCCAGCCGGGCGTCGGAGTCGGGCTTGCCGGTCTCGGCGTACACGACGTCGGCCAGCTGTCCCATCCGCCGGGTGATGACGCCGGCCCACGCCATCAGATGGGTGCGGCGCTCGGCGAAGGTCAGCGCCGACCACCACTGGGCGGCCCCACGCGCCCGCTCGACCGCGGCCCGCACCTCGTCCGGACCCGTGATCGGGTGGGTGCCGACGACCTCACCCGTTCGGGGATCGAGGGAGTCGAATGTCTGTGGTGCGGAGCCGGTCCCGATGTCGGTCCGGTCCCCGGTCCCGAGTGTGCTCATGGTGTGTCCTTCGGTGCATTCGGCAGCGCGGCCCTGCCGCGCAGGAGATCCGCCGCCTTCTCGGCGATCATGACGGTCGGGGCGTTGGTGTTTCCTCGGGTGACGGTCGGCATCACGGACGCGTCCACCACGCGCAGTCCCTCGACGCCGCGCACCCGCAGCTCGGAGTCGACGACAGCGCCCTCCCCGTCGCCCATCGCGCAGGTGCCGACGGGGTGGTAGAGCGTCTGGGTCCAGGCCCGCGCGTGATCGGCGAGATCGCCGTCGGAGGCGCCGTCGAGGCGGGACGGCAGGAAGGGCCGGTCCAGGAACCGCGCGATGGCCGGTTGCCGGGCGATGTCGACGATGCGGCGCACCCCGGCCAGCATCGCGTCCAGGTCGGCCGGGTCGTCGAAGTACCGCGGGTCGATCTCGGGGTGCCAGCGCGGATCGGCCGAGCGCAGACGCAACCGTCCCCGGCTCGCGACGCTCACGAGCGTCACCGCGACCGTGAACAGCCCGCTGGGCATCTCCCGCAGCGCGTTGTCGACGAAGCCGCCCGGCGCCACGTGGACCTGGAGGTCGGGTGCGCGCAGCCCGTCTCGGCTGGAGAAGAACGCGCCGCCCTCGCCGACGTTGGACGTCAGCGGACCGCGCCCCGCCACCTTCCACTGCGCGAACCGGGCGGGCGGGGCGGTGATGTCCTTGAGGTCGGTGGTTCCGGTGGTGTGCCACAGCACCGGCAACACCGGATGGTCGTGCAGATTCTCCCCGACGCCCGGTAGGTCCGCGACCACGTCGATGCCGTGCTCGCGGAGGTGGGCGGCCGGGCCGAGGCCCGAGAGCATCAGCAGCTGCGGGCTGTTGATCGCGCCGCCGCAGAGCACCACCTCACCGGCCGCCCGGGCAACGTGCTCGGCACCGTCCCGCAGGTAGCGGACGCCGACCGCGCGGGTGCCGCGCAGATCGACGGCGGTCGCGAACGCGTCGGTCAGCACGGTGAGATTCGGCCGGCCGAGTGCCGGACGCAGGTACGCGTCGGCGGTGGACCAGCGCCGACCGTGGTGGCAGGTGACCTGGTACCGACCGGCGCCCTCCTGCGCGGCACCGTTGAAGTCGTCGGTGGGCGCGAGACCCGCGTCCACCGCCGCGGCGATCCACCCGTCCGTCAGCTCGTGAGTGAACCGCCGGTCCTCGACCCGCAGCGGCCCGGACCGCCCGTGGAACGGTCCGGTCAGACGCGAATTATGTTCCGCACGTGTGAAATACGGGAGAACGTCGTCGTAGCCCCAGCCGACGGCACCGTGCACGTCGCGCCAGTCGTCGTAGTCGGCGCGGTTGCCGCGGATGTAGATCATCGCGTTCATCGACGAGCAGCCGCCGAGCGCCTTCATCCGCGGCCAGTACGCGGACCTGCTGTCGAGTTGCTTCTGCGGGACCGTCTGATAGTTCCAGTCCCACTTGGTCTTGAAGAGGGACGCGAACGCGGCCGGAATCCTGATCTCGTCGGCGTCGTCCTCGCCGCCGGCCTCGAGCAGCAGCACCGAGACGTCGGGGTCCTCGGTCAGGCGAGCGGCCAGGACGCAGCCTGCACTGCCCGCTCCGACGACGACGTAGTCGTACTCGTCCTTTTCCACCACGGCGACTCCTCGACCCGGGGAAGGCGGGTGTGATCGTCACCACACCCGTGTCCCAGTCTAGGAACACCGCGGCGTCTGCACACGGTTCGGTCTCCGGCGCGGCGGCATATCCTTCGGGGATGCGCCCGACAGCACTGATCACCGGGGCCGGCCGCGGCCTCGGCGCCGCCATCGCCCGCGACCTCGCCCCGACCCACGACCTGCTGCTCGGCGGCAGGGAGCCGGGTTCGCTGACCGCGATCCTCGCCGAGCTCGACGGTGCCCGCGGCTGGCCGGTGGACCTGACCGACCACGCCGCCGTCGCCGCCGCCGTCGATGATGTCGACCGGCTCGACGTGCTCGTGCACAACGCGGGGATCGCCGAGATCGGCACCGTCGCCGACACCCCGGCCGCGGTGTGGCGGGACATGTACGAGGCGAACGTGGTCGCCGTGGTCGAACTGACCCGGCTGCTGTTGCCCGCACTCCGGGCCGCGAACGGGCACGTGGTGCTGATCAACTCCGGTGCCGGGCTGCGCGCCAACCCGGGCTGGGGCGCATACGCGGCGAGCAAGTTCGCGCTCCGCGCGTTCGGGGACGCGCTGCGGGCGGAGGAGCCTGCGCTGCGCGTCACCTCGATCCACCCCGGCCGCGTCGACACCGACATGCAACGTGCCATCGTCGCCACCGAGGGCGGGGAGTACGACCCCACGCGGTTCCTCACGCCGGAGTCGGTCGCGCGGGCGGTCCGGAATGCCGTCGAGACGCCCCGGGACGCCCACCCGACCGAGATCGTGCTGCGGCCGGTCGCCCGCTAGCTCCGCTCCACCAGCACGCAGCGGGCGCCGGAGAAGATCGTCGGCATGCACTTGTTGCAGTGGATGCACAGCGACTTGGTGCGCTCGTCGGCGACGATCCGGTTGATCAGGTCCGGTTCCCGGAGCAGGGCGCGGGCCATCGCGACGAACTCGAAGCCCTCCGCCATCGCGGTGTCCATGCCCGCCTTGTCGGTGACGCCGCCGAGCAGCACCAGCGGCATCTTCACCGCGGCACGGATCTGCCGAGCGGACTCGAGCATGAACAGCGGCTCGTAGGGGTAGGCCTTGATGAACTTCTTGCCGACCAGCTGCACGCCGAGCCGCAGCGGCTGGTCCATGGCCTTGGCGAACTCGTGCACGGGGGCGTCGCCGCGGAAGAGGTACATCGGGTTGAGCAGCGAGCTGCCCATCGTCAGCTCGAGGGCGTCGAGCCCGCCGTCCGCCTCGAGCCACTGCGCGACCTGGATGGCCTCGTCCACCCAGAACCCGCCGGGGACGCCGTCGTCGATGTTCAGCTTCGCCAGGACCGCGATGCGGTCGCCGACCGCGTCACGGACGGCGAGCGCCGTCTCCCGCACGATCCGGGCGCGATTCTCCAGCGACCCGCCATAGGCGTCCTTGCGGTGGTTGATCAGCCGGGACAGGAACGAGCTGGCGAAATAGTTGTGGCCGAAGTGGATCTCGACGGCGTCGAAGCCGCCCTCGATCGCGAACCGGGCGGCGTCGGCGTGCGCTGCGGTGATCCGCTTGATGTCGTCGAGGGTGGCGGCCTGGGTGACCTTCATGCTCAGCGGGCTGAACGACTTCGTCGGCGCGAGAGCGGTGAGCCCGTTGGACTTGGCGTTGGCGACCGGGCCGGCGTGGCCGATCTGCGCGGACGCCGCGGCCCCCTCGGCGTGGATGGCGTCGGTGAGCCGGCGCAGACCGGGAACGACCTCCGGGCGCATCCACAGCTGGCCGCGTTCGGTGCGCCCCTCGGGGGCGACCGCGCAGTACGCGACGGTGGACATGCCGACGCCACCGGCCGCCGGGCGGCGGTGGAATTCGATCAGCTCGTCGGTGACCAGCGCGTCGGGCGTCTTGCCCTCGAACGTCGCCGACTTGATGATGCGGTTGCGCAGGGTGATCGGGCCGAGCTTGGCGGGAGCCAGCACGTCGGGATGGGTCACGTCATGTCCTCCGGTTGCGGGTGGAACAGAGCCTAGAACCATTTCGGTACCAGCGGAACCGTAATTGCCCGATCAGTGGGATCCTCACCCCTGGTGGTTCCCTAATGTCACATCGACTCACTTGAGGACACCAAATGTGACATTAGGGAACCGCGGGTAGGGGTCAGACGAGGGCGAGTGCGGCGAATGCCGCGAGGGCGACGAGCGACGCGCCGGTCACCGACTGCACGCGACGATCGACGACGCACATCACCGACAGGAACCCGGGCATCGAGCCGCCTCGCCGGGTGTGGACGATCGCGGCAAGGCTCGGCATGCACCGTCCGAGCGAGACCAGCGTGAACAGCGCGGCACCGAGAGCGGGCGACCCGACCGCGAGAAGTCCGAGGACGAGCAGGTAGTAGGCGCTGGACCGGATGAAGATCAGGAATCCGGGGCCGATGATCGCGCCGAACAACAACGACACCTTCCACGGCTCCATCGTGCGCCGCAGGTGCCGGGGCAACTGCTGTCGCCGCATCGGTGCAGGCATCGTGAGCACCCCGAGTTCGTGCAGGCCGTACGCCAGCGCGAACAGCGCCCAGCCGAACAGCATCCACGTCGCCGACAGGTGGTCCGAGACCAGCGAGCCGAGGGCGCCGAGCACGGCACCCGTGACGGCACCGGTGGTCACCGAACCCAGTGCGTGCCAGGCCAACCGGCGAACAGGTGTGGACGATCCCTTGCGGCCGGGCTGCTTCGGAGCGGCGACCACCCCGGCGACGGACATGCCGCAGGTCGACCAGTTGGCCGCCAACGAGGTCACCGCTCCGGCCCCGACCACCACCGCGGTCAGTGCGGTCGGCGCCGACGGGGTCGCGACGGTGGCGACACCGGCACCGACCGCGGCGGCGGCGGCGATCAGACCGACGCGAGCGGACGTTCCCACCGCCTCCCCGAGGGCGGGGCGGATGTCCGGATTATCGGTTTCGATCGGCCCGTGATTCAGGACTGTTGTCATCGATTACCTCCAAAGTCGTTGCTGTACACGGAACCTGGTCGACTCCGCATGTTTCATTCGACCGTGACGGTGCCGGTCATGTACCGATGCACCGAGCACGTGTAGACGTACGTGCCCGCCCGCTCGAAGGTGTACGAGTACGTCCCGACGCCAGTGATCCCGCTGTCCAATTCGCCCTCGACGTCCACCCGGTGTTCCGACGCCACATGGTGCAGGACGCCACCGTCGTCGAACCGCCACTCGACGGTGCCGCCGACGGGGACCGTCACGTCCACCGGATTGAACTGCACGTTGCGGATATCGATCACCGCATCCGGGTGCACCTCTCCCGAGCACCCGGTGGCCAGTGCCACGGCTGCGGCACCCGGAAGCAGCCACCTCCTCCCGATTCGACTGCGGCGCACTACTGGACGATCACCGTGCCGACCATCATCGGGTGCGGCGTGCAGTGGTAGGTGAAGGTGCCGGGGTCGTCGAAGGTGTACTCGTAGGTGCCCTCGGTGAGCAGGTCGCTCTGCAGCACGCCCTCCAACGGCCCGTTCCCGGCGACGTCGTGCGGCAGCCCGTTGTCGTCGAACCGCCATTGGACCGTCTGCCCCTTCTCGATGGTCACCGAGGCCGGCGTGTACGCCATGTTCTTCACCTCGATCACCACCGCGGGCTCGTCCGACGCGTCCGCCGACCCACAGGCGGTCAGGCTTGCCACGACGGCCAGCGCCGCGGTCATGGGGAGCAGTCTCTTCACGGTTGGTCCTCTCATCGGATGTACCGCAGGTTCGCGGTCATCCCGGCCTCGAAGTGATAGGCGTTGTGGCAGTGGAACATCCACTCGCCTGGGTTGTCGGCGTCGAACTCGACGGCAAGTTCGGTGCCGGGCAGCACGTTGACGGTGTCGCGGCGCAACCCGCCGTAGTCGGGGACAGCGAAGGTGTGCCCGTGCGTGTGCATGGGGTGCCACATCGTGGTTCTGTTCACCATCGTGATGCGGACCCGTTCCCCCTGCCGCATAACCAGTTTCCCCGCATCCGGACCGGCCAGACCCCACACGTACCGGTCGCCGGCCTGGATCAGCTCGACCCGGTGGTCCCGGTCGGGGGTGCGGGTGTCCAGCCGGACGCTCTCTGCAGGTCGCATGGCACTCTCCGCGAGCAGGCGCCCACCCAATTCCGGTAGGACCCCACCGACGTCCGGATTGGGCAGCGCCGCAGCATCCGTCGACCGCAGCACCGTGGATGCGTAGCCGTCTCGGCCCTCGACCTTGGCGACCACCGGCCACGCCCCGGACTTCAGCGTGACGAGCACGTCGTAGCGTTGCGCCATCCCGATGACGAGGGTGTCGGTGGTGGTGGGGGTGACGTCGAAACCGTCGGCCGCGATCACCGTCAGTTCGTGCCCCGCGACCGCGAAGCGGTACGGCGTCTCCGCGGCCGCGTTGACGATCCGCAGCCGAACCCGGCTGCCCGGTGCCGCCGTCACCACCTCGGGATCGTTCGGCGGACGGCCGTTGATCAGGTGCAGCGGATAGCCGATGTGCTGGGTCATGCCGCCCAGCGCCTCGGACGAGCCGTGACCGCCCGACACCAGGCCTTGTGCGACGCCGATCGAGTCCGCGCTGTGCACCATCGGCGCCCCGCCCCCGCCGTGCCCGGCGTGCCCGCCGGCGATGTCCGGGTTCAGTGCCATCAGCACCGCCTCGGGGGTGGTGCCGAGCCCGTCGACCCAGTCGTCGAGCACCAGCACCGCGTCGACGTCGGCGCCGGAGTTGTCGTTCGGGTCCTCGACCACGAGTGCGCCGAACAACCCCCGATCGGCCTGCAATCCGCTGTGCGAGTGGTACCAGTGCGTTCCGGGGTCGGGGACCACGAACTCGTACTCGAAGCCCGTCCCGGGGCCGATCGGCGCCTGCGTCGCGGGTGCCGCACCGTCCATGTCGTTGCGAATCCGGATGCCGTGCCAGTGCAACGTGGTGTCCGCGGACAACTCGTTGCGCACCGACACCCGCATCCGGTCGCGCACGCTCGCCCGCAGCTCGGGGGCGACCGCCCGGCCGCCGTACGACCAGGTGTCGACCAGGCGGCCACCGAGATCGACGGTGGCGACCGTGGCGGTCAACGCCACGGGCATCTCCCGGCCGCTCCATCCGCGGGCCTGTTCCGCCGCCGCGACCTCCGGGTCGGTCGGGGCGATGTAGTCGGGCGGCGTGCTCGAATCTGCCGCCTCGACGAAGCCGCAGGCCGTGGTGCCGATCCCCAGCGCGCCGAGGCTCACCGCCCCGACCCCGAGGGAGCCGAGCCGGAGGAACCCACGGCGATCGAGGACGGGACCACGCGGCGTCATTGCAGAACCTGGGGTGTCAGGAGCGTCCCGACATCGTCGACCGTGCCGGTGACCTCCGCTGAGCTGGTCTTCTCGCCGGTGGCCGAGGCGACACCGACGATCGTCTTCTTCGCCTTTCCGTCCACCTCGGGCCCGTCCCCGAGGACGAAGAGCGTGCGACCGTCGACCGAGAAGGCCGTGCTGTCGATCCCGGTGAGGCCGAGGTACGCCAGGTCGAGCGTCTTGACCGGCGCGAAGGTCCCGGCGTCGTGCAGTTCTATCTTCACCACGTCCCCGCCGCGGGCGGAGTCCGGGTGGATCGCAGAGTCGGTGTACTCGATCGCGAGGCGGCTGCCGGTGTTGTCGATGACGTTCTCCGAGAACCGGCCTCCTTCCCGGCCGGCGTTGCCGATCGGTGCGACGGCCGCGGTGGGCAGCCCGCCCGAGAAGTCGAAGACGTAGACGTCACCGTTCTCGCCGACGAGCAGGGCCTTCTTCGCGTCGGCGGCCCAGGTGACCTTGCGGGTGCTGACGAAGTCCTCGGGCAGCACCTTCGCCCGCCTGGACTCCGACGGGACACCGGAGTCGTCGATCGAGATCTGGACCAGCTCCCGGGTCTCCTCGCACACGCTGTAGAGCTCGTGCCCGACCAACCAGGTGAACGGCCCGCAGCCGATGAGCTGGAGGGCGCCGCTCTCCTTCTTCGCGGCGAGGTCGACGACGCGGACTCCGTAGAGCCCGTCGTCCCATGTCACGAAGTACTTTCCGTCGGAGGTCACTGCGCTCGACCCGGGACGGGAGTGGACGCGGGCGTAGTCGGGGAGCAGCGCCTCGGACGGTTCGAGGAGATTGCCGGAGTAGGTGCTCACGGTGAAGTCCGCCGCGCCGCGGGAACCGCGCGGGCGCCACACCTCGGCCGCGAGAACGGCCGGGTCGTCCGGCGTCTCACCGACGAAGCCGTGAATGACAGGGTCCCAGATGCCCGGCCCCACCACGAAACGGCTGCCCGCGACACCGGTGACCGGGTCGATGGCGTTGACGCCGAGTTCGAGCTTGCCGAAACCTCCTGCCACGGCGAGCAACTCGGTCGACCTGATCGGCTCGATCACCCCGACGTGCAGCGGTTCGGGAATGGCGTCGCCGATCTCCTGGTCTTCGTGACCCAGCGAGACGCCCTCGCCGGGCGCGGTGAACGGCACGCTGGGATAGGTGACCTCGCCGGAGGATGCGTCGTCGTCGGGCGAGCTGCACCCGGCGATCGCCAGGGTCGCGGCGAGCGGGACCGCGACCAGTGCCGCGGAGCGGGTGCGCCGTCGGATGGTGGTCATGCGCCGGCACCGACCTTCGGACGAGCGGCGGGACGGGTCTGGCAGTCCTCGCCGATGATGGGCGCCATCGTGCAGGTGTACGACTGGGATTCGTCGGAGACGCACCAGATGATCTCCTGGTCGTAGCTGCCCGAGACCGGGTTGTACATCACGGCCTGCATGTCGGGTTCACCGCAGAAGGCATTGGAGCACGACGGTGCGCCGCAGCAGTCGTAGTAGGCGATCAGGTAGGTCTTCCCGGTGTCGGGGTTGGTGCAGCAGCCGACCCAGAACTCGGCGCCCGGCTTGCTGCCGGGAGCGCAGGTGGTGACACCACCGCCGTTGCAGGCGGCACACGAGGTGCCGTCCATGTTGCACCAGCGCCAGTACTCGCATTCGGCGGGATCCTTGCCGTCGTACACCGGCAGCAAGGGTTCCGGTGCAGCGGGTGCCGGGGCGGCGGGCTCCTGGGCCATTGCGGTGCGGGTGACGGGCAGCGAGCCGATCAGCGCGACACCGGACACACCCATCGTCCAGCGACCGACGCGACTGAGCATGGATCGGCGCGAAACCCGCTCGGACAGCTTGCGTCCCGTGCGCCCGGCGAACGAACCTCCCTCACCCGCCATCCAGGCGGCCTGTTCACGGACGGTGTCCTCGTCGACCGGATACCTGTTCTCGGTCATGTCGTGGTCTTCCATGGCGTGCGTCTCCTTCTCTAGGGAAAATCCGCTCAGGCCGACTTCGCCTGCGCGTGCAGGTGCTGGAGCGAGGGGGTACCGGATTCGAGTGCGTTGAGCAGGCTCTCGACCTGTGCCATGTGGTTGCACAGGCCCTTGCCGCGGATCTTGCCGTGCTCGTCGAGGATCACCCCGTAGGGCGTGGTGCCGACCTGGTAGGCGATGCCCACGTCGCGGGCGTCGACGTAGCTCAGCTCGGCGCCGATATTGCTGCCCGCCAGGAACTCCCGGTGCTCCTCAGGTGTGCCGTCGGAGATGATCACGACGTCGAGGTCCGACTCGGCGCGCGCCATCGCCCGCAGTCCGGGCAGCAGGCTCTTGCAGGTGCTGCAGCCGGGGGCGGTGAACATCAGCAGCTGCGGCTTGTCCCGGTGCCCGCCGACGCGCACCGACCGGCCGACGTGGTCCTCGAGTCCCGCGAACGACGGTCCGGCCTGCGCGACCTTCGGTCCGGTGTCCATCATCCGGGCACCGAGCGGGCCGAGCCGCACCTGAACACGGCCGATCTCCCTGGCCAGCGCCAGCGTCATCAGGAACAGCAGGGCCACCGCGACCGTCAACACCACGACGGCCGCCACCAGAAATGTTGTCATTTGAACTCGTCCCGTCTCGTGGAAGTTGTTGAAGGTCAGGTGTTCGCGGTGCCGTACTTGGAGGCGGTGCTCACTGCTCGGAGCCTGATCGACGCGGCGGACAGGTGGTCGTCGACCGGCCGGTGCCCGATGTGGATGACCGTGCGCAGCTGGGCGAGCGCGACCACTGCCAACAGGACCAGCAACCCGATCAGCACAGCGATCAACCGGCCGATCGCACTGATCTCGGGAGCCGGCACCAATGCGAGCACCAGCGCCAGTGCAGCGAGCGAGCCGGCACGCACAGCGTGGAACCACCCGATCCGGGGCACATCGTGCGTGGCGCCGAAGGCGAAACACCCACAGTCGAGATCGCGGCGACCACGGGCCAGATTGACCGTCAGGCCCACCGCGAACCCGGCGAAAAGTAGCGCGGCGGCCGCTGCCGGCCAGCGTTCACCGAGACCGACGATCAAGAGGACACCGACCCCGACCTCGACGATCGGCAGGACCGCCGCGACCGCCCGCTCGGCCCATGCCGGCAGCAACCGGTAGCCCTTCACCACCGTCAGCAATCCGTCCCGGTCGCCGAGCTTGGGTACACCCGCGAGCAGGAGCGTCCCGCCGACGATCGACGCCGTCAACACCCAGATCATGGATCACGTCCTCTCTGTCGTCGGGGTCAATCGTGTCCACGGAATACGGCGGTTTCGCTGCGGCGACGAAACATCCACGCGCACCGCGAGTGGAAATCGGTGCGGACGGGAACCAGTCACGCCGACGCAGGTCACGCCGCGTCGCGGCGCGCTGTGGGAGGGATGTCTGCCGCCCCGGACCGACGTTCCGGAGCGGACGGTTCTGTCCGATTTCCACTTGCGGAAACACCTCCGCCACCACCGAAACGGCACCGACACACGAACGTGGTGACCTTCCTGACGGGACAGTGGATGCGCCACAACGGAAACCGATCGGAAACACGGCCCACCTACCGTTCCCTGCGAGCGGTCGGCCGAGGGGCCGGCGGACGAACGAGAACGAGGTGCCGACGTGACGGGCAACAGGCGAGCGGACGGCGGACGACTCGGCGGTGCCGCGCTCCGCGCCGCCATCGCGAGATCCCGGCGCACCCAGCCGCCGGCGGTGCCGGTCTTCTCGCCGTTGCGCGTGCTGGAGCGACGCCAGCTGTCCCAGGTCGACCTGGTCGGGCAGTCCCTCTCCACCATCGCGCCCGCGACCGGCATGATCTTCATCGCCTCGTGGATCGTCACGAACGACCCCGGCCCGGCCGGCTTGGCCGCGATCATCGGAACCACAGCGATCGTCACCGCGATCGCCTTCTGCGTCACCCAGTTCACCCGGCGGCTCGCCGCGGCCGGCTCGCTGTACAGCTTCGCCTTCCACGGTCTGCCGACCCGGGCGACCCTGACCACCGGGGCCGCCCTGTTGCTCGGCTACCTCGGGATCTCGATCTCGGTCCTCGCCAACTCGTCGACGAGCCTGCTGAGTATTGCTGCGGCACTAGGCATCCCGGCTTCGGGGACGGCACCCCTGCTGGCAACCGCCGGCGTCGTCGCCGGCCTGGTAGCGGTGATCGTGCTGCGCGGTGTCCGGTTCGCCACGCGCGCCATCGTGCTGGTCGAGGCCTGCTCACTCGTCCTGATCTGTGCGTTGATGATCGCCGGTCCCGACCCGACCGGACCGCCGGTCGCGCCACCCTCCTCCGCCACACTGCCGTTCCTGGCCCTGGTCGTGGTGTTCAGCATGGCGGGATTCGAGAGTGCGGCCTTCTTCGGACCCGAGGCACGGCGACCACTGACCACCGTGTCCCGGGCGGTACTCGTGACCCCGGTGGTGTGCGGCGCCGTCTTCGTCTTCGCGGGGTGGGCGGCGCTGACCGGACACGCGGACGCCGTGGTCGCCGCGTACTTCGACGGCACCGCCTCCGGCGCGAGCCTGGGCATGGTCCTGGCCGTGAAGTTGGGGGTCACCTGCTCGTGGCTGGCCTCGACGCTCGGCTGCGCACAGGCCGGATCCCGGCTCCTGCTCGCGATGGGGGTGGAGGGAACCCTGCCCCGGTCGCTGTCGCGGGTACACCGGCGACTGCGTACCCCGTACGTCGCGGTCGCGGCGTTCGGCGGCGTCAGTGTCGGCGGGGCCTGGCTCTACCTGTTCGCCTTCGTCGCGGACTCCGGCTGGTACGACGGGGCCGTCGAGGTCGCTCTCGTCACCGCGTACACCCTGCTCGGCGTCTCGTGCCTGCGGTTCCTCCAGCGGATCGGCGAGGACTCCGCCGCCACCACCGGTGCCGCCGTCGTCATCGCGACCGCCGGCACCGGACTGCTCGCCTACCTGGCCTTCGACGGCGTCGCGACCGGACAGTGGGTGATGCCGATCGCCGTGGCGACGGTCGCGGTGTCCGGAACTGTGTGGGCCGCCGCGCTGCGACGCCTTCGGCCCCGGTTCCTGTCGACGATGGGGGTTTTCGACAACGTCGAGACCGCGGACCTGTTGCCGGGGTCGGGTCTGCTGGTCCTGGACGACGACGGCCGCCCGCAGCTGGTGGCCGCCGATCCCCGGCCGGGGTCCGGGGAATGACCGCACACACCGAGGTCGGGGCGGCAACGGGATTCAGCGGGCAGCAACCGCGGGCGGTACGCAAGGCGCTGGGCATGCTCGAGGCGGTCGCGCAGCTCGGCCCCGGTACCACCGCGAAGGAGATCGCCCGCTTCACCGGGGTCCCACCCACCACGGCATATCGGATGCTCAATCTTCTTGTTGCCGAAGGATTCCTGGTCCGGGTTCCGGATCTGTCCGGCTTCGCACTCGGACGGCGCACCGCCGAACTGTCGCACGCGGCGTCGGCCACCGACACCTCCGCGACACTGCACGAGACGGTCGAGGGTCTCCGCGCGCGTACCCGGTTCGCGTTGCACGTCGCTTCCTTCGCCGGCGGACGGCTGCGATTCGTCGACCGGGACCCCGACCACGAGATCGTCGGCATCGCGCTGCTGGCGAAGAATCTGCACGCCAATGCCCTGGGCAAGTTGATGCTCGCCCACGATCCGGTCCTCCGCGACGGACTCGAACTGCGACGGCTCACCGATCACACCGTGTGCGATCCCGACCTCCTGCTCGCCGAGCTGTCGCGGGCGCAACGCGACGGCCACGCCTTCGAGAACGAGGAGTGCCGCCTCGGCCGGTCCGCCCTGGCGGTGCCGATCCGCGACCATTCGGCCGTGGTGGTCGGGGGCCTTTGCCTGCAGGGCTCGCCGCTCCGGGTGTCGCAGGCCGACCCCGAACAACTCGAATTCCTGCAGCAGGGATCTCGCCAGCTCACCGGCCTGCTCTGAGCCGCGGCCGCTCCGACCCTTGAGTTCCCCTGTGTCACATCGGGTGTCGTCGATCGATCCGACGTGACACAGGGGAACCTCGGGCGGAGTCAGTCGGTCACGAGCGCCGGCTCGGACGGGTCCACGCCGACGGCGGCGGGGACGGCGACCTGCTCGATACGGCGCGGCAGCGCGAACGCCACCAGCGCACCGATGAGCGCGGCGACCGCGCCGATCAGGAAGGCGACCTGGAAGCCCTTGTCCGTGTAGAAAACCACACCCTGGGTCATCTCCAGCGGGATCGGGGCGATGTGCGAGTTGTTCATGACCGTGAACGCGATGACCGGCAACACCGCCGGGAACACCGACTGGAAGACACCGACGATGCTCGCGGTGCTCGCCTGCAGTTGCGGCGGCACTGCCTCGATGAGCAGGTTCGGGATCGACGCGTACGCCATGCCCATTCCGGTTCCGAACAGGCCGGCGAACACGATCAGCAGCGCCTTGTCGTCGTGCACCATCGCGACGCAGAGGAAACCGGCGGCCATACCGAGCATCCCGATCACCATGAGCGGTCGCGGCCGGATGCCGCGACCGACGAGCATGCCGACGATGATGCCGCCGATGACGACCATGCCGCCGATCGGCGCCTGGAAGATGGCGAATCCCTCTGCACTGACTCCGAATCCGTAGCCGAGACCCAGGATGGCCGGGGTCATCGCGAGCATCGGAAGCAGGATGGTGAACAGTCCGCTGGATCCGTAGCAGAAGCCGGCACCGACGGCGGTGAGCAGGACCGGACGCTGCCTGAGCACGTCGAGGTCGATCAGCGGCTCCCGCACGGTGCGGGCCGAGATCAGCCAGGCGCCGATCAGCACGATTCCGCCGACGAGGTAGGCCAGGGTCGAACCGCTGCTCCAGCCCCAGGTGGGTCCGAAGCTGACCGCGATCAACACGCCGGCGATACCGGCGCCGAGCAGTACCGCGCCGATCAGGTCGATTCTCGAACGCAGCCGAACCGCCGATTCGTCGGTGGAGACCACGATCATCGCGCCGAGCACGACGAGACCGATCACGAAGAACCAGAAGATGCTGCGGAATCCGTGATTGTCGATGAGCCAGCCGGTGAGGAAGGGGGCGGGGATCGCGATCAGGCCCATCCCGCTGGTGGCGATGCTGACGGCCAACGCGACGGTCCGCTGCGGGAAGACGTCCCGGACCAACGAGTAGCTCAGGAACAGGCACGGGACCAGCAGGCCCGAGAGCGCGCGACCGGCGACGAGGACGGCGTAGCTGCCGGCGAGGGCGGAGACCAGCGAACCGAGCGCCGCGACGGCCACACACACGAGCAGGAGCCGCCGCTTGCCGTACATGTCCGCGAGCTTGCCGATGAGCGGGGCGGTGACCGCGCCGACCAGCAGGAAGGAGGTGAGCAGCCAGGCGCCCTGGGTGGTCTGGTAGTGGGCGGCGATGGCGGGCAACGCCATCGAGATCATCATGTAGCTGACCGCGAGCATCTCGAGGAGCAGCACGATCGAGGCCAGCGAGAAGATCAGTCGGGGCGTCCACGTCTGGGCGGCGTGCTCGGCCGGCGCTGCGGCCTGTGGTCCTGTGACCATGGGGGTTCCTTCCGGATTCCCGGACCGGCCGTCGAAGTCCTGATTCGAGGATCGGGCCGAGATGTGATGGTTGGCAGACACATTCACCGGACAGCCGGTCAATCGTGTTGCCCACATCACACTCTCCGCCGTGTGTCGCGCACCACACCGTGTTCCAGTCAGCGGGACGCCCGTGGAACTGGAGCCGAAACGACGAATCCCCGGGGCGACATCGGGTCCACATGACGTGGATTCCGTTGTGCCCCGGGGATTCCGGAATCAAGCCCGCTCGGGCCCAGGCTGCCGGAGAACGGTCTTCGTGTCAGTGTCCGGCGGCGTGCCGAGCGCCGATGTAGCCGAACACCATCGCCGGTCCGATCGTCGCGCCAGCACCGGCGTAGTCGTGCCCCATGACCGCGGCCGACGTGTTGCCCGTGGCGTACAGGCCCTCGATCACCGAACCGTCGGCGCGCAGCACCCGGGCGTGCTCGTCGTAGACCATTCCGCCCTTGGTGCCGAGGTCGCCGGCGGCCATCCGGACCGCGTAGAACGGTCCGCTGTCGATCACGTCCAGCGTCGGAGCCGGGAGCGTGGGGTCGCCGTAGTAGTTGTCGTACGCGCTGTCACCGCGACCGAAGTCCTCGTCCCGGCCGGCCCGGGCGAACCCGTTGAAGCGGTCCACCGTCTCGGCCAACTGCACCGAAGGCAACCCGATCGACACGGCCAGTTCCTCGATCGAGTCCGCCCGATGCATCAGCCCGGTCGCGAACCACGACTTCGGGAACTTCTGCCCCGGCATCACGCCACCGAACTGGTAGCGGTTCTTCGCCTTTCCGTCGAAGACGAACCAGATCGGGTCGTGCCGACCGGCGATCTGCTCGTGTACGAACGTCACGTACGGCGCCGCCTCGTTGGTGAAGCGCCGACCCGACTGGTCCACGATGATCGAGCGGGGGATCGACCGCTCCGACACCAGCACGTGCATGATGCCGTCGGGCCGCCGGAAGGACGGCATCCACCAGGCATCGTCCATCAGATCCAGTGCTGCCCCGACCTTTTCACCGGCGACGATCCCGTCACCGGTGTTGTCCACCGCCCCGGCGCTGTAGTTGTCCTTGCCACCCTCGCGCAGGTACTTCTTGCGCATCTGCTCGCCCTGCTCGAATCCGCCGCTGGCCAGCAGCACCCCGCGCCGGGCGCGAATCCGCAGGTCCGCACCGTCGCGGCGGACGAGCAGGCCGACCACCGCGCCCGAGGAATCGGTGATCAGCTCCCGCATCGGGCTGTCGAGCCACAGCGGAATGCCCGCGTCCTTGACGGTCAGTCGCAGCCGCGCGATCAGCGCCTGGCCCAGGGTCTCCATGTGCCGACGCAGCACGAGGCTCTTGACCGCGCGCCACCCGGTGGCCAGCGCCGCCCGGCGTCCCGCCCAGGTGCGCATCACCATGTTCAGCTTCGCGAACTCCTTGGACGTGATGTACAGGCCCGCAGGAGTCGCCAAAGCACCGGGCCGCAGCAGCTTTTCGTCCTCACCGAGCTGCTTGAGGTCGAACGGCAACGGCTCGATCGTCCGCCCCCGCGGGCGTCCGCCGGGCTGCTCGGGGTGGTAGTCGGAGTAGCCGGTGCACCACTGGAATCGCATGTGCGGTCCGGCGGACTCCAGGAACTCCATCGTGGCCGGGCCCTCGTCGATGAACGCGTCGACGTTCGCCGACGGGACCCGGTCGCCGATCACGGCGTCGAGGTAGCGGCGCACGTCCTCCCGCGAGTCCGCGAGACCCGCGCGCCGCAGGGTCGGGTTGTTCGGGATCCAGATGTTGCCGCCGGACAGGGCGGTGGTCCCGCCGTAGACCGACGCCTTCTCCACGATCAGCGTGTCCAGCCCGCCGTCCTTCGCCGCGAGCGCACCGGTGAGTCCACCACAGCCGCTGCCGACCACGACGAAATCGACCTCGTGGTCCCAGTTCTCGGTTTCGGTCATGTTCGTCCCCCGTCAGGCCATGGTCATGTCGGCCGGCGACCACACCGCGCGCATGCTGGTGATGCGGGCGCGGTCGTCGAAGGTCATGACGTCGATCGGTTCGATGGTGATCGTCTGGTCCCCGGTCTCGGTGACGACCCGGAAATGGAAGGCGGCGGTGTTGCCCGCGACCTTGACGGCCAGCAGCTCGGTGCGGTTGCGGACGGCGTCGAGAGCCGCGTAGAACTTCTCGATCTCCTCCCGCCCGACCTTCGGCTCGCTGCCGACCGGGTCCTCGAGGGTGGCCCCCTCGGCGTACAGGGCGGCGATGTCGGCGGACGTGCCGTTCGCGACGGTGTCCAGGTAGGTGGCGACTGCGGAACGGATGTCGTCTTCGAAGGCCATGCTGACTCCAGGGTGTCGGGGGTGCTGCGGGTGCGACGGTAGCCACGTCCGTCGCGGAGCGAACCCCCTTTCTCCCGGGGAGCGGGAGAACTCCGAATTGCCCCGTCGGCTGCGGGCGGCGTCGGTGCGTGACGACCGCCGCGGTGGAAACACCGGAAATCCCCTGGTTGTGCGGTCACCGTGGAGTAACGATCGACACCGTCCCGGGCTCATCCACGGGCCGGCCGACCTACGCTCGATGCAACCGCCGACACGACCTGGAGCGTCGAGATGCGCGCGAAAGCCGTTCCTGCCCCCTTGTTCCGCTTTGTCTCGTTCTCCGTCGCCGCGATGCTCTCCTTCGTCGCGGTGTGCGCCGTGGGGGTCCCCGAGGCAACCGCGGCCGAACCCACCTACTACGTCTCGCTGGGCGACTCCCTGGCCGCCGGCTACCAGCCCGACACCCGGAAGGACGAGCCCGTCTCCTACACCGACGACCTGTTCGCCACGCTCCGCGCGTCCGATCCCAACCTGCAGCACATCCGGCTCGGGTGCAGCGGGGAATCCACCGCGACCATGATCAACGGCGGGCGGTGCACGTACGACGGCGCGCCCTCGCAACTCGACGCCGCGACGAAGTTCATCACCGCGCACCGGGGACAGGTCCGGTACGTCACCGAGGACCTCGGCGCGCGAACGACGTCTACCCCTGCATTCGCGGCGGCGGCTCCGGCTCGCCGGGCTCGTCCGGAGTGCCCGACGTCGGGTGCGTCGCGAACGCCCTGGCGACGATCGGCACCAACCTCGCGACGATCAACCGTCAGCTGCGCGCCGCGGGCGGTGAGGGGCCCGCCTACGTCGGGATGACCTACTACAACCCGACCCTCGCGAGCTGGCCGACCGGAACCACCGGACAGGCCGTCGCGGTCGCGACCACCGGCGCCGACAACGTTCTCGGCTCGACGATCGTCACCGCGAACTCCGGGGCCGGCTGGAAGACCGCCGACGTCGCGGCCGCGTTCTCCACCAACGACTTCGGGAATCCGGTTGCCGTGCCCGGCCTAGGGACGCTGCCGCACAACGTCGCCCAGATCTGCCTGTGGACGTGGATGTGTACCGGCTACAAGGACATTCACGCCAACCCGGCCGGTCACCGGGTGATCGCCGAGACCTTCCTGCCGATCCTCACCGGAGCATCAGCCGGATAGAAGGCGGGACCCCGGGCCTAGCGGGAGGGTCTTCGTCTCGATGTGGTGATCCTGCTCAGTGAGACGCACCGGGGCCCGCCGGACAGGGCCTCACGCCGGGCTCCGCGCGGGCGGGTGGCGCCGAGGTCCCGGGATCGGAGCAACCCGGGATGCCGACCGCGCCGACGCCGCGCGAGGAGCCGTTCTCCGGCTAGTGGGCGGAGAAGTCTCCGTAGCCACCCTTGAAGAAGAGCAGCGGCTGCCGATCGACGTCGGCGGTCAGGTCGGTGATGCGGGCGATGACGATGGTGTGGTCGCCGGCGTCGTGCTCGACCTCGACGGTCGCGTCGATCCGGGCCAGGGTGCCGTCGAGCGCGGGGGCGCCGTTCGCGGCCGGGGACCACGACACGCCCGCGAACTTGTCGGCGCCGCTGGTCGCGAACTGTCCGCAGATGTCCTTCTGGTCGTGCGCGAGCACGTTGATGCACAGGTTGCGTGCCTCACGCAGCAGCGGCCAGCTCTTCGACGTCTTGGTCGGGCAGAACGAGACGAACGGCGGCTCGAGGGACAGCGAGACGACGGACTGGCAGGTGAACCCGAGCGGCTGCTCGCCGTCGTGAGCGGTGATGACGGCGACACCGGTGCAGAAGTGGCTCATCACCTTGCGCAGCGTGGCGGCGTCGGGGCCGGACAGCTCGATGTGCTCGGCGACGGCGGTCGGTTCTGCGCTCATGTGATTCCTCCTGACGAGACGGGCACCCAACAGCATCGGGCTCCGGTCGGCACTATGCCATCTGAGGTCCCGGTCAGTGGGCGCCTTTTCCGTGACGGATTTCGAATCCGACCGCAGGGCTCCGGTCGGGATCACCGCCCGCCGGTGGGTGTCCGGGCGAACGCGGGCAGCAGGGTGTCGACGACCCGATCGACGATCCCGGCCTCGTCTTCCGCCCCTCGGGCCCGGTGGGCGACGTAGGCACCGACGACCGAGTCCATGAAGGTGTCGGCGTCCAGGTCCGCGCGGACCGTGCCGCGGGCGATGTGCTCGCGCACCACGCCGGCCAGGGTGCCCCGGTGCCGGACCAGGATCGCCCGGATGACGTGGGTGAACGAGGGGTCCTCGTCGGTCACCAGTGCGGCGAGGCCGCCGAAGCCGATGCCGCTGTCGATCGCCCGCAGGGACTGCTCGGTCAACCAGACCAGCACGTCGCGGGCGGTGGCATCCGCGGCGGGCGGGACGGGTTGGGCGATCGGCGCGAGTGCTGCGGTGAGCATTTCGTCCCGGTCGCGGTAGCGACGGTAGATCGTGGTGCGCGCCATCCCGGTTCGCGTGGCCACGCCCTCGATGGTGACCGCCCGCGGGCCCTTGAGCCGGAGCAGGTCGAGGACCGCGTCCGCGATGCGTTGCTCGGGGGCGGCCGGCCTACCGCTCGACGCCACTGTTGTTCTCCTCACTCCGTGGAACACCACTCGACCCGACAACGCTACACTCTATGTAGCTACACTACATGTAGCGTATCGATCGAGAGGTGTCAGTCATGAAGTTCTCCAGCACGTTCGCCGGAGGGGCGGCCCTGCTCCTCGGCCTCGTCACCATGTCCGCGTCGTTCTGGGCGGATACCACCCCGATCGGCTCCGGCCTGACGCTCGGCCTGGGGGCCATCACCGCGATCTACGCGTTGTGGTCGCTGGTGGCCAAGGACCCGACCAAGGACCACTGGGCGCTGTCCGTCGTGGGCCTGGTGCTGTTCATCGCCCCGTGGGTCGGACAGTTCGCCGGCGACGGCGCCGCCTGGACGGCGTGGATCGCCGGGGCGCTCGTCATGGCCGTCGCCGGAACCGCCTACGTCGCCGACGAATCCACCGAGCTCACCGACACGAACGCGCGACGTGACCGGGAGACCTACCGGGCAGCCCACGCGACCCGGTAGCTCGCCGGTCGGAAGGGTCGCAGGCCCGGCTCACCCGAGAGCACGAAGACCCCGGACCGAATGGCATCGGTCCGGGGTCTCGGCGAGGTCCGGTGCGGTCAGGCCTTCGCGGCGCTCTGCCCGGCCCGACGGCCGAAGAAGCTGCCGTCACCGAGGGAGGCGCCGCTCGCGTAGCCACCGGCGCAGACGCCGGACGTGCAGCGACCGGCCGCGAACAGGCCCGGAATAGGCTGCCCGGAGACGTGCAGCACCTCGGAGTCGACGCTGGTGCGCAGGCCGCCGAGGGTGAACCCGCCGGTCATGCCGCGCAGGTCGATCGCGGCGATCGGGGAGCCGATCGGCTTGACCCACTCCGGCTTCTTCCCGAGCAGCGGGTCCTCCCCGTTCGCGGCGTGCCGGTTGTACACCTCGACGGTGGCCTGCAGCGACCCGGCGGGCAGCCCGATCTCGGCCTCGAGCTCCAGGGCCGTCTCCGCCACCCACTTCGGGCGGTGCCGCAGCTGGGGGCTCGACGTCGGACGGGTCAGGCCCTCCTCGTAGGCGTCCTCGTCGATGATCAGGAACGCCTGGTTCTGGTTCTCGTACAGCGTCGCCTGGCCGACCCGGCCGGGGTAGGTGTCCTCGTTGATGTAGCGCTGGCCGCGCCCGTTGACCAGGATGCCGCGGATGAACAGCTGCGGATCGCAGAAGAACGCCACCTCCGCCGCATCCATGTGCGCCAGATCGGCGCCGAGGGCCTGCGCCATCCGGATCGCGCGGCCGTCGTGCTCCTCGATCGAGGCGGCGGGCCGGTTGACCATCTTCGGCGCGAACGACTCGAGCATCTGGTTGTTGTAGGCGAAGCTGCCGGTCGCCAGCACCACGCCCTTGCGGGCGCGGACGGTGACGTCCTTGCCGTACTGCTTGGCCTGGACGCCGACGACACGCCCGTAGGCATCGACGATCAGGGTCTGCACGCGCATGTCGTACTCGGCCCGCACACCGAGCTCGGTCGCCTTGTCGGTGAGCGGCTTCATCAGCATGTAGCCGCCGCCCTTCTCGGAGCTGACGTGCTTGTCCTGCATCTGCGGGACGTGACCGCGCGGGGCCGGCGGGATCGTCGCGTTGAACGGCGCCGCGTTCTCGCCGCCGGTGTACTGCAGGCCGTCGTCGCCCGGCGGCTCCCAGCCCGGCTCACCCCAGAAACTCTCCTTGAACGGCACGCCGCACTCGTCTACGAGCCAGTGGTAGTGGTCGACGCTGCCCTCGCAGTAGACGTCGATCTTCGCCTCGTCGGTGCCCGGTCCGAGCGCCGCCTTCATGAAGGCCTTCATGTTGTCGACGGTGTCCTCGAACCCGCACGCCTTCTGCAGCGGGGTGCCGCCGCCCATGTAGATGAAGCCGCCGGCCATCGCGGCCGCGCCGCCCCAGCCTCCGGTGCGCTCGAGCACCAGCACCTCGGCACCGTCCTGCGCGGCACCGACCGCGGCGGCCGCCCCGGCGACACCGAAACCCGCGACGACGACGTCCGCTTCGTAGTCCCACTGCTCGACCTCGGCGGCCGACCTCGGCCGGAGGTCGTCCGAATTACTCGCCATGACAATGCCTTTCAGTGATCCAGGATACGCCACGCGGGCGGCCCGACATCGACACCCGCTCGTGAGAGGAGGTGCCCTCTCCGGCGCCGACGCGGAGTTGCACCTCTCGTCTACCGGGGTTCCCGCGCCGTCGGACTCGCACGTCCCATCCTGCGGGAGAACGCGCCCGCAATCGGGTGCCTCCGCGGGGCTCCCGATCAGCGGGAACGCCACTGCGCTCGCCGCGCCGCGGCGCCTAGCGTGACCGCCATCGGCACCGATCGGAGGTAGCGCACATGGAGACGACCCTGCAGGCGGACGGACGGTTCACCGTCGACCCCGACCGGATCCGCGCGTTCGCGGACGCGACCGGGTGCACGCACCGGGCCTACCGGGAGGACCGGGCCGTGGTTCCGCCCACCTACCTGTGCGGCACCGACCCGATCGCCGGCGAGCACGACGTCCCGGCCGAACGCGACTGCCGGTTCTTCGGGACACCGCCGCGGGCGGGCGACCTGCTGACCGTCACCGTCCGCGACGGCGAGCACGACCGGCTCACCGAGTACCGGGACGCCGACGGCCGCCTGATCGCCGACGCCTGGACGCAGGGCGCCGGTGGCGACACCACGACGGTGGGGATGCTGGCGAACTACGCCACCGACTGGCTCGGGGCGGAGTCGGTGCGCCGGTTCCGCACCCGTCTCGTCTCCGCGGCCCCGGCCGGCGAGCCGCTGTCGTGCTCGGGCGAGGTGGTGCAGGAGTACACCGCCGACGGGGAGCCGCGCGTGGACGTCGTGCTCACCGCCGTCGGCGAGGGTGGACGCGTCGCGGCCCGCGCCTGGGCCACCTTCGCCCGCGCCGCCTGATCCGCGGCCCCTGCGTTCCCCGCCCGTGGCGGGGAGGCTGACCACCCGGGCCCGGCGGCACCTACCCGATCGGACGGTTCGGCGACGGCAACCGGACGGTTCGGCCGCCGACACCTTCCGTCCGGGTGATCCGGCCCACCAGAGTTCCCTCGTGAGACGCGCGTCACATACGCGCACCGGACACGAGGAGACCTCCGATGGCCATCGAGCTCAACCAGATCTGGGACTTCCCCATCAAGGAGTTCCATCCCTTCCCGCGCGCCCTCCTTGGCGTCGGCGCCCACGACATCATCGGCGTCGAGGCGAAGAACCTCGGGTTCCAGCGGGTGCTGTTGATGACCACCGGCCTGCGCGGGTCGGGGATCATCGAGGAGATCATCGGCAAGCTCGAGTACCAGGGCCTCGACGTCGTCCTGTACGACAAGGTGGAGTCGAACCCCAAGGACTACAACGTCATGGAGGCGGCGGCGCTCTACCAGACGGAGAAGTGCGACAGCATCATCTCCATCGGTGGCGGCTCCAGCCACGACGCCGCGAAGGGCGCCCGCGTGGTGATCGCGCACGACGGCCGCAACATCAACGAGTTCGAGGGCTTCGCCAAGTCCACCAACAAGCAGAATCCACCGCACATCGCGGTCTCCACCACCGCCGGCACCGGCTCCGAGACGTCGTGGGCGTACGTCATCACCGACACCTCCGACATGGACCATCCGCACAAGTGGGTCGGCTTCGACGAGGCCACGATCGTCACCCTCGCGATCGACGACCCGCTGCTGTACTACAGCCTCCCGCAGCACTTCACGGCCTACTGCGGCTTCGACGTGCTGGCGCACTCGAGCGAGCCGTACGTCTCCCGGCTCGACTTCGCGCCGTCCCTCGGCAACGCCCTCTACGCGACGGAGCTGGTCGCGCAAAACCTGCGCGAGGCGGTCTTCGACCCACGCAACCTCAAGGCCCGTGAGGGCATGATGAACGCGCAATACATTGCGGCGCAGGCGTTCAACTCGGGCGGCCTGGGCATCATCCACTCCATCTCGCACGCGATGAGCGCATTCTTCGACAGCCACCACGGCCTCAACAATGCGATCGCACTGCCCAGGGTGTGGGAGTACAACCTGCCCTCTCGTTACGAACACTTCGCCCGGCTTGCGACCGCGATGGGCGTCGACACCCGCAACATGACCACGGTGCAGGCCGCGGACGCCGCGGTCGAGGCGGCGATCCGGCTCTCCCGCGACGTCGGCATCCCGGAGAACTTCGCGTCGGTGCGCACCGACACCTACGAGAAGAACCAGATGAACACCGGCAAGTACACGGGCCGGGGCGAGTCGATCTCCGGTGACGACAAGACGGTGCGGGCGATCTCCGAGCACATCCAGGGCGACTGGTGCACCCCCGGAAACCCGCGCGAGGTGACGGTGGAGTCGATGATCCCGGTCGTCGGGCACTGCATCAACGGCACCTACTGACCGCACCCCCTTCCGCGGCCGGGGCGAGACCCCCTGCCCCTGCCCGCTCCGGCCGCGGGTTCCACCCATCCACGAGAGACGGAGCGCTGCAATGACTTCGGCCACCCTCCCGCACGAGGACATCCACCCAGAATCTCGTGTCATCGGGCCCATGACCGATCCACGCACCTTCGCGTCGGCCGCCGCGCTGGTGGACGCGTTGCGCGAGCAGCACTACATCGCCGACACCGACCTCGCGACGGTCACCCACCTGGCCACCGCGCTGGACCGGCCGCTGCTGCTCGAGGGCCCCGCGGGCGTCGGCAAGACCGAGCTGGCGAAGGCGCTGGCCGCGGCGAGCGGCCGCAGGCTGGTACGGCTGCAGTGCTACGAGGGCCTCGACTCGAGCCGGGCGCTCTACGAGTGGGACTACGCGAAACAGCTTCTGCACGTGCAGATGTTGCGGGACCGGATCACCGCCGACACCGCCGGCCTGCCCGACCTCGACTCCGCGTCCCGCCACCTCGCCGGCCGTGACTTCGGTCTGTACTCGGAGGCGTTCCTGTCGGTGCGCCCGCTGCTCGAGTCGGTGCTCTCCGAGCAGCCGGTGGTGCTGCTCGTCGACGAGGTGGACCGCACCGAGGAGTCACTGGAGGCGCTGCTGCTGGAGGTGCTGGCCGAGAAGCAGGTCACGATCCCGGAGATCGGCACCGTCACCGCCCGTTCGACCCCGTGGGTGGTGTTGACCTCCAACGACACCAGGGAGCTCTCCCCGGCGCTCAAGCGCCGCTGCCTGCACTTCCACCTCGGCTTCCCGACCCCCGAGCGGGAACGGGAAGTCGTCACCGCCCGCGCTCCCGAGGTCGAACCCGCGGTCGCCGCCGACGTCGTCGAACTGGCCCGGACGCTGCGCGACCTGCCGCTGCGCAAGAGCCCGTCGATCTCCGAGGTCATCGACGCGAGCCGGGCGGCGACCCTGCTGACCGCGGCCGGGGAGCCGGTCTCCGACGAGACCCGGCGGACGCTGTACGCCACCCTGCTCAAGTACACCAGCGACCGGAACCTCGCCCTGGGTCGCCTGCACGGCGAGACAGAGTCCCCCGCAACCCGATCCGAGCGAACGTCGCGCCCCGTGACGATCGCGGAGGCACCCGCCAACACCACCACCGCGGCCTTCCGCGGCACCGGCGGTGCCGAGCGCGGCGGGGCGAGCGTGCGCGGCACCGGACTACGGGGGCGGTGACCGTGACCGCCGAGTGCGCAGTCACCGGGGCGCCGGCCGAGCGGAGGGCGCAGCAAGTGGGCACTCGGCAACTGCTCGACGTGGTGGCGGCGCTGTTCGGCGGCCTGCTACGGCGGGCCGGGGTGTCGGCGTCTCCCGCCGAGGTGATCGAGGTGCGGCGGGTACTGGGCCTGCTCGGCGCGCGTGACCGCGACGCGCTGCGGGCCGCCTTGCGCGCCACCTGCGCGAAGTACGCGCACGAACAGTCCGGATTCGACGCCGCGTTCGACGCGCTGTTCCGCGGAACCTACTCACCGACAACGGATTCCCCACTCGGTCAGGCGCACCAGGAGTCGGCGACCGGACTGCCCGAGGAGATGGAGATCGCCGAGGACTCCGACATCGGCCGGTACGCCGAGTACAACGAGCGGGTCGCCGAGGTGGGGGAGCACTTCGACTCCACCGAGTCGCCGATGGGATTCAACCCGCACACCGACGACGACGACGTCACGGTCTCCGCGCCGAACACCGAACTGACCGTCTCCACCGAGACCGACGCCGGCCGGCGCGGCGTCACCTACACCGTCGAGGTGGAGCGGGCCGGGGCGGCGACGGTCGGGCAGCTGACGGACGCGTCCGGTGCGGTGGCATCGGGGACGCTGAGCTGGGACGACCCGGCGGCGATCCTCGCCTGGCTCGACGCGTACGACCCGTCCCGCACCTACGGCGACGGCACCGGCGACGAGGACGCCCTGACCGAGGATCAGCTGACCCGGCTGACCGAGGCCGTGGAGTCCTTCGTCGCCGCGCTGGCCGCGCAGGCCGGCCTCGCCCCCGGCGCGGTCCCGTCGGCAGGCGCACTCGACGAGGAACGGGATCCGCACGCCGACGTGGACCTGGCCTGCCACGAGGTGCTGCGCCGGATGCGCGGCGCCCCGCGGCCCCGGCCGCGTCTCCACGGTCGCGGCGGCCTCGACATGCCCCGCACCACGCGCGCGAGCCTGCGCACCGACGGCGTCCCCTTCCGGCTGGTCACGCGGACACCGGTCCCGGACCGGGTGCGCCTGCTGATCCTCGCGGACGTCTCGCTCTCGGTGCGGCCGGTCACCGCGTTCACGCTGCGGCTGGCGCAGGCCATGCACCGGCGGGCGGACCGCTGCCGGGTGCTTGCGTTCGTCGACGACCCGGTCGACGTGACGGACGTGCTGCTGCGCAGCGGCGGCGACGACGCCCTCGCGGCGGTGCTGGCCGACCCTCGCATCGACCTCGAGGCGAGTAGCGACTACGGGCGGGTGCTGGACCGCGTGCTGAGCGGCGGCACCGACCTGGTGGACTCGCGGACCGCGGTCCTGGTCGTCGGCGACGCCCGCTGCAACGGGCTGCCCGCGAAGGCCGACCAGCTCGCAGTCCTGCGCCGGCGGGCGCACCGGCTGGCGTGGGTGACGCCCGAGCCGCGCCGCTACTGGGGCCAGGCGACCTGCGCGATGAGCGAGTACGCCGACGTGTGCGACCGGGTGGTGATCGCCCGCGACGCCGAGCAGCTGGTCGCAAAGGCGGGGGAGCTGGCGCACGCGCTGTCCTGAGCCCCGTCCTCCGGCGGGTCCGGACCTACCCGATCGGGTAGGTCCGGACCTGCCCGAAGGTGTGTGGGGGCCCGGCCGGTGGGTCGGTACTGTGGATTCAGCAGCTGTAAGCTGTGTCACAGTTTGTGGTCGGATGAGAAGAGCGTCGCCGGTGTCTGTCGCATATCCCCCTCACGGCGTGACCGTGCCGCCGGAGGCCCCCCGCGACGTTCCGCGGACCGTCAAGTTCCACGCCCCGGAGATCGTGTTCGGGCTCGGCTCGCTGCAGGAGGCGGCGTACGCGGCCGTCCGGTTGGGCGCGACCCGCCCGATGCTGGTGACCGACGACGGGCTGATCGCGGCCGGTTGGGTCGACGAGTTCCTCGGATGTCTGCGCGAATGCGGCCTGACCGCGACGGTCTGGCACGGGCTGACGCCGAACCCGAAGGACCACGAGATCGCGGCCGGGCACGAGCGGTACCGCGAGCACGGCTGTGACGTGCTGATCGCGCTCGGCGGCGGTTCGGTGATCGACGCGACGAAGGGTGTCGCGGTGCTGGCGTCCAACGGCGGCAACATCCTCGACTACGAGGGCGTGGACCGCGCGGAGGTCCCGATCCCGCCGCTGGTGATGATCCCGACCACCTCGGGCACCGGTGCGGACGTGTCCCAGTTCTGCATCGTCACCGACACCGAGCGGGGCACCAAGATCACGATCATCGGACGCTCCCTGGTCCCCGACGTCACCGTCATCGACCCGCGTCTGCTCACCACCATGCCCGAATGGCTCAACGCCGCGACCGGACTCGACGCCCTGACGCACGGGATCGAGGCATTCGTCTCGCTGGCGCACAATCCGCTGACCGACCACCACGCGCTGCGGGCCGTCGGGATGGTCACCGAGAACCTTCCCCACACCATCACCGATCCCCGGGGGATGGCGGCGCGGACGGCGATGGCGCAGGCGAGCCTCGAGGCGGGACTGGCGTTCACGAACGCGATCCTCGGTGCCGCGCACGCGATGAGCCACCAGGTCGGCGGCCTGCTCGACCTGCCGCACGGGGTGATCAACGGGATCCTGCTCCCGCACGTCATCCGGTTCAACGCCTCCACCGACCCCACGCCCTACGTGGAGATCGCCCGCAGCCTGGGCCTCGACGAGCATCGCGGCACCGCCGAGGAGGCGGCGCTGGCGGTGGCGGACCGGGTGCAGCGACTGGCCGGCGACGTCGGGGTGCCGCGCGGGCTGGGTGCGCTCGGCGTCCGGGAGCAGGATCTCGACCGGCTGGCGCACTTCGCCCTCCGCGACGCGTGCATGTCCACGAACCCGCGCAGCGCCACGCACGCCCAGATGGTCGAGTTGTACCGGGCGGCACTGTGACTCGCGTCGGCGGTCGACGGTGACGCACGACCCGGACTCCGCGGCACCCGATCTCGCGGTGCTGACCGGGCTGCGGTCCGGGAAGTCCAGCTACTACCCGCAGTACCGGGGCGCCGCGGAACGGCTCGAGCGGATGGTGCACGCGCTTGACCTGATCTCCCGCGCCCTGGTGCGCACCGTCGAGGGCCCGGAGACCTTGGTCTGTGCGGTCGCGGAGGCCGCGCGGGCACACCTGAGCGCCCGCTGGGTGGTGTTCGCCCTCCGCGACGGGGCCCTGCCCGACGCGGGACCGCGGCGCCTGGTTCTCGGCCCGGACGCGACACCGTTCCTGGTCGACAACGTCGAGGGCCCACCGCTGCCCGACATGGTGCTCGACTGCCTCGACGGCATCCGGACCGGCGCGACCGGACACGGCGACCGGCCCGAACTCGACCACCGGCACGCGTACGTGCCGCTCGTCCTCGACGGCGGCGTGGTCGGTGCGATCGCGGCGTGGACCACCCGCGGCCTGGACGCCACCGACGCCTCGGTGCTGAACATCCTGGCCAGTCAAACGGCTGTCGCACTGCAGAACTCGGCACTGTACCAACGCGGCACCGTCGCCCTCGAACGTGCCGAGCACGCGTCCGCGCAGGCCCGCCGCACCGCCGCCGACCTGGCCGTGCGCAACGCGGAACTCGCGTCCGCGCAACGCCAGCTCGATGCCGCGCACCGGCACCAGATCCTCGACGACGAGCGCCGCCGCATCGCCCGCGAACTGCACGACAGCGTCACCCAGGCGGTCCTGTCGGCGGGCATGCAGATCGAGGTGTGCCTGGGCGACATTCCGGCCGGCGAGCGCGGCGAACGGCTGGACCTCGCGAAGGAGATGACGCGGCGGGCGGTCGAGCAGCTGCGCTCGGCGATCTTCACCCTCAACAACACCCCCGACGCCGCGACGGCCACGCTGCCGGACATGCTGCAGCAGCTGAGCGTCGTCCCGACCCCCACCGACCTGGCTGTGGAGTTGCGGGTCGAGGGCACTCCCGTCGAACTGAGCGGCGAGGTCGAGCACGCCCTGCTGCGGATCGCCGGCGAGGCGCTGTTCAACACCGCGGTGCACGCCGACGCGCGCCGGGCGGTGCTGCGGCTGACGTACCGGCCGACCGAGGTGGGCCTGGCCGTCGACGACGACGGCACCGGCGACCCGGTCCGGATCCGCGCCGCCCTGCGCAAGGCGGTCGCCGGGGACGTGGACGGACACCACCGCGGTCTGGCGAACATGGCCACCCGCGCCCGTGAACTCGGCGGCGACCTGACGGTCCGCCGCGCCCGGATCGGCGGTGTCCGCGTCGCCGTCACGCTACCGATGGAGGCCCAGTGATGCCCGCCCCGCACCTCGCCCCCGACGCAGTGCCCGGATCCGCCACCCGGCCGGTGCGGATCCTGCTCGTCGACGATCACGCGATCCTGCGGCAGGGTCTGCGTTCGGTGCTCGACCGCGAGCCCGACCTGCAGGTCGTGGGGGAGTCCGACAGCCGATCCGGCGCCGAATCCCTTGCCGCCCAGATCGATCCCGACATCGTGCTGATCGACCTGAAGCTCGGCGCAGGCTCCGACTACGAGGGCCTGGTGCTGTGCCGGGCGCTGTCGGCCGCGCACCCGCGGATGGGGTTGCTGGTGCTGACCACCTTTCTCGACGAACGCCTGGTCCTGGAGGCCGTGCAGGCCGGGGCGCGCGGCTACGTCGTCAAGGACGTCGACACCACCGAACTCGTCCGCGCGATCCGCGCGGTGTCGCAGGGGGAGAGCGCTTTCGACTCGCGCACCGCGGCCACCGTCGTCCAGTCCCTCGGGCGCACCGGAGTGCAGTCCGAGAAGCTCACCGATCGCGAGATCGAGGTCCTCGGGCTGCTCGCGAAAGGCCTGTCCAACAGCGGGATCGGGGAGAAGCTGTTCATCTCGGCGACCACCGTCAAGTTCCACGTGAGCAACCTGATGCGCAAGCTCGGCGTCACCCGGCGCGCCGAGGCTGTCTACGAGGCCAGCAAACGCGGACTCATCTGAGGAGGCACGGCGCGCGGCCTAGAGATCGATCACCAGCCAGCCGCCGTGGTGCTCGGCGACCCGGTGGCGGTGACCGGTCGCCGCGCCGAGTTCGTGCAGGGTGGCGAGGTCGAACGTGCGTACGTGGCCGTGGCACACAGTCGGTTCGTCCTCGAACGGCACCGCGATCACCACCCGGCGGCGGGCGACCCGGACGGCCTCGGCGACGATCCGGGCCCCCACCTCGGGGTCGACGTGCTCGAGCAGGTGGATCGCGGTGACGGTGTCCGCAGACTCGTCGGGTAACGGCACCTCCGCGGCGTCGCAGGCGAGCGTGTCGATCCCGATCCCCAGATCGACCGCCACGGTGGACAGCAACCGCATGGTCCCGTCACAGATGTCGGTGGCCGTGACCCGGTGCCCGGCCAGCGCCAGGCGCAGCGCGAAGAACCCGAAGCAGGAGCCGAGGTCGACGACGGTGCCGCCCTCGACGAGTGCCGCGCCGTACTCGTGAACCCGCGCGAAAGGTGCCGTGCCGGCGAGGAGTTCGCGCAGCGAGTTGTCGTAGTAGAGGGCCCAGGCGGCGCGCGGGTCGCTGACGGTGGAGCGGACCAGTCCGACGATCACGGCCTCGAAGTCCGCGGGCGTGCGGAGCTCCAACTCGTCGGCGACGCGGGTGGCCAGCCGGTCGGACAGGTCGGACGGCCGCAGCCGGTGCGTGACCGTCAGACCGCGACCCGAACGGAGCGCGGTGAGTGTCGATTCCTGCTGCGGGACAAGACTTCTCATCACCTCGACGTCGCCGTGCCGCCATCGGCCGGGAGGGCAGGTCGCCAACGGATCCATCATGCGTCGACGCTAGATCCGCGGGCACCCCGTGCGCGCCCGGCCGACGGACGGTCCCGGCCCTACCCGACCGGACGGGTGTCAGTTGGTGATCATGTTCTCCGGTCCCCAGTACGCGCGCATCGAGGTGATCTTCGCGTCGTCGTCGAAGGTCATCACGTCGATGACGGTCAGGCCCAGCCGGCTCTCGCCGTGGATGGTGGTGAGCTCGAAGCCGAAGGCGGCGTTGGCGCCGGCGACCTGCACCAGGCCGAGCTCCACGACCTGTTCGAGCGGCTCGATGATGCCGTAGAACTCGCGCAACTGCTCCTCGGTGGTGCGCACCTCGGTGCCGACCGGGTCCTCGACGGTGGCACCCGGCGCGTACAGCGCGAGGACGTCGTCGACGGTGCCGGATGCGACCGCCTTCACGTACGCCTCAATGGTGGCCACAATGCTCTCGCGCGACGGCGCCATGTCTGTCTCCCATTCGAATTTCTGGAACATGTTCTAGCGCCGAGGATAAACAACGGACCCCCTCCGGGCATAGGCTTCGCGGATGAACGAGCCCACCGCCTTCGCCCTCGACGGGCACGCCGGCGTCCTGGCCGCTGGGCGCACCTCCGGGGCGAACCCCCGCTACCTCGCCCTGGTGTGCCACGGCTACGGCGAACACTGCGGACGCTACGGTCACCTCGCCGAGCGCCTGGTCGCCGACGGCGCCGCCGTCTACGCCCTCGACCACGCCGGGCACGGCCTCAGCGCGGGCGAGCGGGTGCTCATCGACGACGTCGAGCGCATCGTCGAGGACTTCCGGCTGCTCGAGGACGTCGCCCGCTGGGAGCACCCGGACCTGCCGGTGGTGCTGATCGGGCACTCGATGGGCGGGATGATCGCGGCCCGGTTCGCGCAGCGGTTCGGGGACGGACTGGCCGCGGTGGTGCTCTCCGCGCCGGTGCTCGGACGCTGGGACGTCGTGGACACACTGCTCGCGGCCGACGAGATCCCAGACACCCCGATCGACCCGGCCACTCTCTCCCGCGATCCGCGCGTGGGTGAGGCGTACCTGGCCGATCCGCTGGTCTGGCACGGACCCTTCAGACGGCCCACACTCGAGGCGCTGCGGCGCGGCCTCGACACCATCAACGAGGCCGGTGCCGTGGACACCGTCCCGGTGCTGTGGATGCACGGCACCGACGACGGTCTGGTCCCGCGTGAGGGGACGGCGGAGGGCTGGGAGCGACTCGCGGGGAAGGACTCCCGGTACGTGACCTATCCCGGGGCGCGGCACGAGATCCTCAACGAGACCAACCGCGACGAGGTGGTCGACGACCTCCTCGCGTTCGTGCACGACGTGCTCTGACCGGCCCGAGAACGGCCACACCCGCGCGGCAGTAGATGCCGCGCGGGTGTGCGCCGTGGTGGCCCCGGGCGAAGCGCCTTGGGCCCCTGCCTACTTGACGATGTTCACCATCTTGCCGGGGACGACGATGACCTTCCGCGGATCGGCGCCGTCGAGGAAGGCGACGATCTTCTCGTCCGCGAGGGCGGCGGCCTCGATGGTCTTCGGGTCCGCGTCCGCCGCGACGGTGATGCGGCTGCGGACCTTGCCGTTGACCTGGATCGGGTACTCGACCGAGTCCTCGACCAGCCACTTCTCGTCCGCGGTCGGGAACGGGCCGTGCGCGAGTGAGGTCTCGTGCCCGAGCCGCGACCACAGTTCCTCGGCGACGTGCGGCGCGACGGGGGCGAGCATGAGCACCAGCGGCTCGACCGCCGCCCGCGGGGCACCGTCCGGGTACGCCTTGGTCAGGTGGTTGGTCAGCTCGATCAGCTTCGCGACCGCCGTGTTGTCGCGCAGCGCGGTGTAGTCGGCGTTGACGCCGTCGATCGCCTTGTTCAGCGCCCTCAGGGTGTCCTCCGAGGGCTCGGCGTCGGTGACCCGCACCGCGCCGGTCTCCTCGTCGACGACGACGCGCCACGCGCGCTGCAGGAACCGCTGCGCACCGATGACGTCCTTGGTCGCCCACGGCCGCGAGGTGTCCAGCGGACCCATCGACATCTCGTACACGCGCAGCGTGTCGGCGCCGTACTCCTCGCAGATCTCGTCCGGCGCGACGGCGTTCTTCAGGGACTTGCCCATCTTGCCGTACTCGCGGTTGACCTCGGCGCCCTCGTAGAAGAACTTCCCGTCCTTCTCCACGACGTCCGCGGCGGGCACGTAGACGCCGCGGCTGTCGGTGTAGGCGTACGCCTGGATGTAGCCCTGGTTGTACAGGCGGCGGTACGGCTCCGACGAGCTGACGTGCCCGAGGTCGAAGAGCACCTTGTGCCAGAACCGCGAGTACAGCAGGTGCAGCACCGCGTGCTCGACACCGCCGACGTACAGGTCCAGGCCGCCCGGATCGTTCGGGCCGTGCAGCTCGGGCCGCGGACCCATCCAGTACTGCTCGTTCTCCTTGGCGCAGAACGTGTCCCGGTTGGTCGGGTCGATGTAGCGCAGCTGGTACCAGGAGCTGCCCGCCCACTGCGGCATCACATTGGTGTCGCGGTGGTAGTTCTTCATCCCGTCACCGAGATCGAGCTCGACGTTGACCCAGTCCGACGCCTTCGCCAGCGGCGGCGACGGCTCGGAGTTCGCGTCGTCGGGGTCGAACGACACCGGTGCGTAATCCTCGACCTCCGGAAGTTCCACCGGCAGAGCCGATTCCGGCAGCGCATGCGCCAGACCCTGCTCGTCGTAGACGACCGGGAACGGCTCGCCCCAGTACCGCTGCCGCGCGAACAGCCAGTCGCGCAGCTTGTACTGAATGGTGCCCACGCCGCGACCGTCGGCCTCGAGGTGCGCGATGACGGCCTTCTTCGCCTCGTCCACCGGCAGCCCGTCGAGGAAGCCCGAGTTCACCAGCGGACCGTCACCGGTGTAGGCGCCCTCGGTGATGTCGCCGCCGGAGATGACCTCGAGGATCGGCAGTCCGAGCTCGGTGGCGAACTCCCAGTCACGATGGTCGTGGCCGGGCACCGCCATCACGGCGCCGGTGCCGTAGCCGGTCAGCACGTAGTCGGCGATGAACACCGGAACCTTGTGCCCGTTCACGGGATTGACGGCGTAGGAGCCGAGGAAGACGCCGGTCTTCTCCTTGCTCTCCTGCCGCTCGAGGTCCGACTTCGCGGCGATCGCGGCACGGTAGGCGGCGACGGCCGAGGTCGGGGTCGCGGCGCCGCCGGTCCAGCGCGGATCCGTGCCGTCCGGGTAGACGTCGGCAACCAGCTCGTCGACCAGCTCGTGCTCGGGGGCGAGCGCGACGTACGTGGCGCCGAACAGGGTGTCCGCGCGGGTGGTGAACACCTCGATGTCGTAGTCCGGGGTGGCACCGCCGTGCTCCCGGTGCGCGGCGAACTTGACCCGGGCACCGTGGCTGCGTCCGATCCAGTTGCGCTGCATGGACTTGACCTTCTCCGGCCAGTCCAGGTACTCGAGGTCGTCGGTGAGCCGATCGGAGTACGCGGTGATCCGCATCATCCACTGCCGCAGGTGCTTGCGGAACACCGGGAAGTTGCCGCGCTCGGAGCGGCCGTCGGCGGTGACCTCCTCGTTGGCCAGCACCGTGCCCAGGCCCGGGCACCAGTTGACCATCGAATCGGACTGGTAGACAAGGCGGTACGAGTCGATCTCGGCGTGCTTCTCGGCGTCCGACAGGTCCGCCCACGCGCGCCCGTCGGCCGGGGTGCGGGCACCGGAGGCGAACTCGGCCTCCAGCTCGGCGACCGGCCGCGCCCGGTTCAGCTCGGTGTCGTACCAGGCGTTGTAGATCTGCAGGAAGATCCACTGCGTCCAGTGGTAGAAGTCCACGTCGGTGGTGGCGACGCTGCGACGCTCGTCGTGCCCGAGACCGAGCCGGCGCAGCTGCCGCTTCATGTTCTCGATGTTCGCCTCGGTGGTGGTCCGCGGGTGCGTGCCCGTCTGCACCGCGTACTGCTCGGCGGGCAGGCCGAACGCGTCGTAGCCGAGGGTGTGCAGCACGTTGTGACCGTGCATCCGGTGGAACCGCGCGAACACGTCGGTCGCGATGTAGCCGAGCGGGTGCCCGACGTGCAGGCCTGCACCGGACGGGTACGGGAACATGTCCTGGACGAACAGCTTGTCCGCGGGCAGCTCGCCGGCGAGGTCACCGACCGGGTTGGGGGCGTTGAAGGTGCCGCGCTCGCGCCACCGGTCCTGCCAGCGTGCCTCGATACGACCCGCGAGGTCCGCGGTGTAACGGTGCTGAGGGGTCGCGTCGCCGCCTGGCTGCTGCACTGACTCGGTCACTGATTCGCTGTCTTCTCTGCGCTGGGGTCTGAAGAGCCTGGAGGCGTGGTCCCTGCCACCCGTCGACTCGGTTCAGGGTCGCCGCCGGCTACGGGTACACGGTCGCCGCGGGCTCCGCGGTCAGGGGCACCGCACCCGGATTCCGGGCAGGGTTTCCCGACACCAGCCTAAAGCGTCCCCCTCGGGACCCCACCGCACGGCCCCCGACGTACCCTGGTAGCCGTGCTCATCGTTGCCAGCGTGCTGTTCGTCGTCGCCCTCGTCGTCGGAGGCGTTGCCGTCGCCGGGATGACCGGCCGACTGCCGCGCAACCGCTGGGCCGGGGTCCGCACCCCCGACACCCTCGCCTCCGAGGAAACCTTCCGCCTCGCCAACCGGATCGCCGGCCCGACCATGGCCGCGTCCGCGTTGCTGCTGGTCATCGGCGGCATCGGTGCGCTGGCCCTGGGCACGATCGGGGGCCTGGCCGTGGCCGCGGTCGCCACCCTCGCCGCCCTCGTGACCGCAGGCTACGGCGGGACCGCCGGTGCCCGCGCCGCCGCCGCGGCCGCGCCCGCCGGCTGCGGGGACGCCTGCGGGTGCGGCAGTGCCCCCGCCGCCTCCACGACGACCTCCGTCTGCGCCACCGAGTCGCCCGCCGACGCCGCCGCCGCGGCCGACTGCGGGGCGGACTCCTGCGGGGCCTGCTCCCTCAAGGGTGCCTGCCTGCCGCACTGAGACCGGTCGTGGGCGGGGTCCGTCACCCGTCCGAGATCGACCGCAGCGCCCTGCCGACGCCCTCCGCGATGCGGGCGGCCGGAGGCAGATGATCGGCATCGCACTCGATGCCGACCCACAGCCGACCGGCGTACGACACGGCGGTGAAGCCGACGCGGACGTTCCCGGCGAGCGGGCCGAGCGCCCACATCTCCACCAGCGGGGCGCCCTCGACGACGAGCGGACACCGCGGGCCGCGGACGTTGGACGCGACCGTCGCGATGACGCGCTGGTGCGCGGTGAAGACGTTGAACAGGCGGGTGAGCCGTGGCGACCCGACCGCGGTCCCCGCGGCGCGGGCGAGCGGTTTCGTCTCCGCCGTCCGGCGCGCGACGATTCGTAGAGCCGCGTCGGTGTCCCCGAGGGGGACGGCGACGAGCATGACGCCGACGGCGTTGTGGGCCCCGCCGCGGGAGTCGACCAGCACCGGCACCGAGACCGTGAGCACGTCCGGTACCGGCTCGCCCGCATCCGTCAGCACCGCGCGCAGCCCCTGCCCGACCGCGACCAGGTAGGCGTCGTTGACCGTGCCGCCGCGCGCCGCCGCACCCGCCTCCAACCGGGCCAGCTCCACGCTCGTCGAGGCCACGTCACGTGCGCTGCCGACCGGCCCGAGCAGCACCCGGGAGCGCACCGGCCGCCGCAGGAACATCCGCAGGCCGTGGCGCACCCGCGCGACCAGCGAGGGGACGTCCCCGCCCGGCGCCGCCCCGGCCCCGGGCACTCCCGCCGCCCCAGACCCCTCGTCGACGCCGAACAGCCGCTCGACCAGGGCACTGGCCCGTGCGCCGTCCACCACGGCGTGGTGGAGCCGCACGACGACACCGCACCGCCCCGGCCGGGCCACGGGCACGAGGGTGATGTGCCACAGCGGACGATCGTGTGGCAGCGGCTCCATGACCAGTCGCCCGCACAGCGCCTCGAAGCCGCCGGCGTCGGACGCGGACTCGACGGTGACGTGCGCCGGCAGCTCGACCGGCACGCGCACCCACCACCACCGACCGCCGCGGCACTGCGGGAGTTGCTGCAGGTCCGGCTCCCGCGCCACCCGCGGTGCGAGGTACTCCGTCAGTCGCGCCACGTCCGGGTGGCCGGCCGCGTCGACGAAACCGCCAGGGGCCAACAGCCCGGCGAGGGTCACCACGTAGGGCTGACCGGCGACGTTGATGCCGAGAATCGCCGTGTCCACCGCCGAGATGGGAACGTCCGCTGCCGGACCGGCCATCTGTCGAGCTCCTTCGCTCCGCAGGTCCCCTTCGTACTGTGCGTGATTCTCACCCCGGTGCGGGTGAAAATCACGCACGGCCGCGGCGCGCGCCGCACGCCTGGTTGAATCGGCGGCCATGAGCGAAAGCAGGGCGTTCGACCCGGCCGGTGTCGTCTTCGGCGTCGCGGTGCCCGTCGTGTCGGCGGCCGCGGTGCTGCTGACGGCCCGACTGTGGCGCCCGCGACTGCCCGCCACCCTGGCTGTCCACTGGAGCGACGGGGTTGCCGACGGGTTCACCTCCACCGGGTCGGCGGCCTGGACGTTTGCACTGGTCATCGTCCTGATCGGCGGCGGAGCGAGCGCCGTCGCGGCCCTCGCCCAGGCGATGCTGATGACGCGCCGCACCATGCTGATGGTCGGGTCCGCCGTCACCGGCCTGATGCTGGCGCTGTGGTTCGGCCTGGTCGCCGCGCACCTCGATCTCGCCGACCCCGCCGACGCCCGGCTGTCGACGACGGCGATCGTGGTCGGGATCCTCGTCGGCGGCGCCGTCGGGGTCGGGGGCGCATCGCTGCTGCGCGACCACCGGGAACGTCGGCCCGCCGCCGGCCGCCCGGACGCGAAGCTGCCCCGGGGGCCTCTGGCGCTGCCGATCGTCGCGAAGATCGGTCTCGGCGCCGGGACCACCGCGGTCCTGGTCGGCATCGCCGCGGTGGTGACGGTCGGACTGTGCCGTCTTGCCGACTCGTGGTGGCTGCTGGCGGTGTTCCTCCCGGTCAGCCTGCTCGTGATCGGGCTGCTGCGCTACCGCGTGGTGGTCGACGAGTCCGGGCTGCGGGTGTTCAACATGGGCATGTGCGCGCTCGGCTACGGCGTCGACGAACTCGAGGGCGCGAAGGTCACCGAGATCGCGCCGTTCCGCGACTTCGGCGGCTGGGGGGTGCGCACCAAGGGTCGCGGCAACTTCGGCGTCGTCACCGAGACCGGCCCGGCCCTGGTGTTCACCGCGGCGAACGGGCAGCGGCTGACCGTCACCACCGCCCGTGCCGCCGAGATGGCCGGCGCCCTCAACGCGCTCGCGGACGCGAGCTTTCAGAGCCGCGTCGACAGGAACCCGTAGAAGCCGTCCGTCGCGTCGACCCGAAGCCGGCTCAGGCTGCGGTACGAGATCAGCCAGCGGCCGTCCACGCAGCGGTACTCCTCGTGGTAGTGGCCGTAACCGTGCAGCGACTGCTCGACGTCGCCGTCCTGCCACCACAGGTGGTCCTCCATCGCCCACACGCCGCGCGCGGTGGTCGCGGACGTCAGCTCGATCTCCGGGGTGTGACCGTGGTGGACGCTGGTGATCGGGATGCCGCCGTCGAGGAACCCGGAGATCGCCTTCGTCACCGCCTCCGGCCCGACGACCCGGTTCGACTCGCCTTCGGTCTGCGGCTGGAACTGTTGCGGCAGGCCACCGTAGGTCGCGCTGACGACGTCATCCGTGTGGCAGGTGGGGTACAGGTCCCACTGCTTGGCGTCCATCACCCGCAGCCGCTTGGCGAACACCGCCTTGATCTCCTCGATCGCGAGCAGGGTGTGGGCGGGATCGAGTCCGGGATGGTGCGGCACGGCGGTCTCCTGTCACTTGCGCGGATGTCGGAAGTGACTCTTGCAGTTTCGGGATCAGGCCCGTATCGCCGAATCCGCTGGGCGGGACGCCGGTCCGGATGCCCGGCTCACCGCCTGGGCGACCTCATCATCGGAACGGAGCACACCCGCGAAGTCCTCATCCGGACCTCGATCATGACCATGTGCGCGAGGTCCTGCGCGGTGCGCTCGGTCAGTGTGGTCGGCGCATCGGGCCTGCCCCCGACGATCAACGCCCGGCCGCGCAGGACCGCGGGACCACCCGCCCCGTAGTGCGAGGCGATCTCCCCGGCCAGTGTGTTGACGGGATGGGACCGCGGCTGCCCGGCGCCGACCACGAGGCAGGCGACACCCGGTGCGTCTCCGATGGGGAGGTACCGGACCTGCTCGTCACCGAGGGCGTCGAGGACGGCACCCTGCGCGGCGTCGCAGCCGGCGCGGCGGCTCAGGTGAACGGGCAGTGCGGACAGCCGGATCGAGCGGTCGAATTCGACCTCCAACGCCGTCAGGGTGGCCACCGGATCTGCCGCGATCAGCCTCAACTCGGTTCCTTTCGACCCGCTCGCATCGAACAGTATTGGATGCTGGCAATTTGCCGTTTCCTGAAGGTAGCGGAACGAGACCCCAACCTCGCGGCGCAGACACGGGATGGGATCGAGGTCACAGGAAATTTGCTGAACCGTTGCTGACGCGGCCTCCGCGCGGCAGAACCGCCCCGTGGACCAGTCCCACTCCACGGGACGCCACCCGACGTGACCTGGATCACGGCCTACCGTCCGCCACGTGGACAACGCGAACGCACACATCTCGGACCTTCTCACCCGCCAGCACCGGGCTCACGTCGCCGCCGGCCCCGCGAGCGCGGAGGAGCGCCGAGCCCGTATCCAGCAGGTGATCGACCTCGTCGTCGCCCGCGCAGACGACCTCGCGAAAGCGATGGACGCCGACTTCGGCGGACGCCCCGAGGGCTACTCGCTGATGAACGACGTCCTCGGCTCCCTCGCCGCCCTCAAGCACGCCCGCGACAACCTGGAAACGTGGATGCGCCCGGAGGATCGACCGGTGTTCGCCCCGTACGACCAGCTCGGGGCCACCGCCCGGGTCCGGTTCCAGCCGAAGGGCTCGATCGGGATCATCGGCACCTGGAACGCCCCCGTGTTCACCCTGCTGAGCCCGCTCGCCGGGGTCCTCGCCGCCGGTAACCGGGCGGTGCTCAAGCCGTCCGAGATCGCGCCCCGTACCGCGGACGTGATCGCCGACGCCGTGTCGACGCTGCTCGACCCCGACGTCGTCGCCGTCGTCCTCGGTGGACCCGACGTCGCGGACGCCCTGACGTCGCTGCCGTTCGACCACTTCGTCTTCACCGGCAGCTCCGCGGTCGGAAAGCTGGTGATGGCCAACGCCGCACAGAACCTGGTGCCGGTGACGCTCGAGCTCGGCGGCAAGTCGCCGACGGTGATCGGTCGCAGCGCCGACCTGCCCGCTGCCGCGTTCCGGATCGCCGTGGGCAAGAACAGCAACGGTGGTCAGCTGTGCGTCAACCCGGACACCACCTACGTCCCACGGGAGAGGCTGGACGAGTTCGTCGCCGGTGTGCTGGCGGAGTACACGAGCCTGATCCCCACCGTCGAGGACAACCGGGATGCGGTCGCGGTCGTCAACGACCGGCACCTGGCCCGGATCGACGGCTACGTCGACGACGCCGCCGCGCGCGGTGCCCGCGTCGAGTCGGCACCCGCGGGACCCCTCCCGGCCACCGGCCGCCGGCGGCCCCTGCGCGTCGTCGTCGACCCGCCCGCCGACGCCGTCATCCGCCACGAGGAGATCTTCGGCCCCGCCATGGTGGTGGTCGGATACGACATCCTCGACGAGGTGCTGGACGAGATCAACGCCGGTCCGAACCCGTTGGCGCTGTACTACTTCGGCACCGACGAGCAGGAGAAGGAGACCGTCCTCGGGCGCACCCTCTCGGGCGGCGTCACCGTGAACGACGTGATGATGCACCCCGGACTGCAGGACGCCCCGTTCGGTGGCGTCGGCGCGTCCGGCATGGGCCACTACAACGGCCGCGAAGGCTTCCTCGAATTCAGTCATGCGCGGGCGGTGTTCGAGGCACCCGCCGTCGACATGCGCCGCGAATGGGGGATGGTCCCGCCGTACCACGAGGGCTTCGCGGCCGGCATCGCAGCCCAGGTCACCCCGTAACCCCCGATTCGACTGTGAAGGAGCACATGTGAAGACCCGCGGTGCCATCATCCGCAGCACCCCCGGCCGCTACGAGGTCGTCGAGCTCGACCTCGACGCCCCCCGCCGAGACGAGATCACCGTCAAGATGGTCGCGTCGGGCATGTGCCACTCCGACGACCACATCGCACTGGGCGATCATGCCGTCGGCGTGTACCCGATCTGCGGCGGCCATGAGGGCGCCGGCGTCGTCGTCGAGGTAGGACCGGAGACAACCGGATTCGCCGAGGGCGACCACGTGATCTTCTCGTTCGTCTCCGGCTGCGGACGCTGCCGCTGGTGTGCGAAGGGCCTGCAGAACCTGTGCGACCGCGGCGCGGCCATCATGACCGGCGGTCGCCCCGACGACCCGAACAGCTACCGCCTGAGCCTGGACGGGCAGCCGGTGGCGCAGACCTGCGGCCTGTCGACGTTCAGTGAATACACCACCGTCAGCACCGATTCCGCGGTCAAGATCCACGACAAGAGCCTGCCGCTGGAGACGCTGTGCCTGCTCGGCTGCGGCGTCGGCACCGGCTGGGGCGCCGCGGTGAACTCCGCCCAGGTCTACCCCGGCCAGACGGTGATCGTCATGGGCGTCGGCGGCATCGGCATCAACGCCGTCCAGGGCGCCGCGCACGCCGGCGCGGCGCACATCCTGGCCGTCGACCCGGTCGCCTTCAAGCGGGAGAGTGCGCTGAAGTTCGGTGCCACCCAGGCATTCTCGACGATGGAGGAGGCCACCGAGGTGGCCCGCTCGCTGACCAACGGTCAGGGCGCGGACGCGGCCATCGTCACCGTCGGAGTCACCACCGGCGACCACATCGCGCAGGCGTTCTCCGCCATCCGCAAGGCCGGCGTCTGTGTGGTGACCGGTCTCGGCAAGATGACCGATGTCGGCATCCCGATCAGCCCGATGGAGCTCACGCTCTACCAGAAGCGGCTGCAGGGCTCGCTGTTCGGCGCCTCCGCCCCCAGCGCCGACATCCCGTGGCTGGTGGACCTGTACACCGCCGGCAAGCTCGAACTCGACGGCCTCGTCACCAGCACCTACACCCTCGACGAGGTGGCGCAGGGCTTCGACGACATGCACGCGGGTAGAAACCTGCGCGGCGTGATCGTCTTCTGATCCCGCTCGTGCGGACGCTCCGCCACCGTCGGGCCGAACAGGGCCCGGCGGTGCGCGGGCGTCGACGCGGGGTGGGTCTCCCAATCCCGCGACAGGGATCGGGAGACATGCCTAACTGGCAGCCAGCTCGTCGGGGAGGACGCGGAAGACACCAAGAAAACAGCCAGGTTCCGGTTCCTCTGCGAAGACCCCGTGGCAGGGCTCTGTGTTGCCCACAGCAGCGCTACCCGACTCAATGGGGCCCGCAGCGCTGCCCAGTGGGGAAAGAAGGACTGCGGCGACCTGCATGAACAGATCGCCGGCGTAGGGGTCGTACTCCTCGGCCGACGCCGTGCCCCCACCGAGTGCCAGGCCACCGCCGAGCACAGCCGCCGCGACCAGGACGGACGCGCCGCGGCGCGCCAGATTTCGAGACATGCAACTTCCTTCGTTCGAAAGTGTGAGGACCGGGGCGCCCCCACCCCAACGCAGCGCCCCCCGACCGGGCCAGACTAGGACGAATCGGCCAGTCCTGCAGCCGAATCGAATTCGAGTTTCCGCAGTTCACAGCGTTAAACACGACCGGCGGCAGGACCCCCCGCCGCGCTGCGGTCCTGCCGCCGTGGGTCCCACTCACTTGGGCGATTCGGACCTGAGGCGTGTCTCCCAATCCCACGACAGGGATCGCGAGAGGTGCCCTAACTGGAGATGCTGGGAACGGTCTTCAGCCAGTCGCGCACTACGACTCAAAGATCTCGGCGGGGAGGACGCGGAGGTGACCAAGACAGCCAGGGCGGGGCACCCCTTCATAGAACCCGTCGCAAGGCTCACTGCTGCCCACAGCAGCGCTGCCCGACTGAATGGGGCCCGCAGCGCTGCCCGTCAGTTGGGGAACAATGACTGTAGCGAGATCGATAGCGAGATAGACGAACGATTCGCCGAAACTGGGGTCGGTCTCCTGGGCCGACGCCGTGCCCCCACCGAGGGCCAGGCCACCGCCGAGCACAGCCGCCGCAACCAGGACGGACGCGCCGCGGCGCGCCAGATTTCGAGACATGCAACTTCCTTCGTTCGAATGTGGGACCGGGGCGCCCATACCCGGCACGGCGCCCCCCGACCGAGCCAGACTAGGGCGAATCAGCCAGTCCTGCATACGAATCGGACCCGAGTCGCCGCAGTTCACGGCGTTAAACACGACCAGCGGCAGGATCCCCCACCCGCGCGGCGGTCCCGCCGCCGTGAGTCCCGCTCACTTGAGCGACTCGGACCTAGCTCCCACTCCCGCAACAGGGATCCCGCTACATGACCTAACTGGAAGTGCTGGGAAGGGCCTTCAGCCAGTCGCGCACTACGACTCAAAGAACTCGTCGGGGAGGACGCGGATGACACCAAAACAGCCAGGACCATCCGGTTCCGGATTATCGGAGACCCCGTGGCAGGGCTCACCGCTGCTGCCCACAGCAGCGCTGTTCGTTTCAAGGCTGCCCGGATAAATGATTCCCGCGTTCGTTAGCGGGTAGACAATGGCACCGACGACGACTTCGACGAAACTGCCGCCGGGCTCGGTCTCCTGGGCCGACGCCGTGCCCCCACCGAGGGCCAGGCCACCGCCAAGCACAGCCGCCGCGACCAGGACGGACGCGCCACGGCGCGCCAGATCTCGAGACATGCAACTTCCTTCGTTCGAAAGTGTGAGGACCGGGGCGCACACCCGACGCGGCGCCCCCCGACCGAGCCAGACTAGGGCGAATCAGCCAGTCCTGCAGCCGAATCAGATTCAGCTTCCGCAGTTCACAGCGTTGAACACGACCGGCGGCAGGACCCCCGCCGCGCGGTGGTCCTGCCGCCGTCGGTCCCGCTCACTTGGGTGATTCGGACCTGAGGAGGTGTGTCTCCCACTCCCGCAACAGGGATTGGGAGAAGTGCCCTAACTCAGGGAAGCAAGCTCGGTGGGGAGGTAGCGGTAGGAGAATATGCAGCCAGGGCTGTCTTCCCCCATTTCTACCCAGCTCTCGCAGGGTTCGCTGCTGCCCACAGCGGCGCTGCCAGACCCGGGCTCAGAGCTGCCCAATGGGGGAAGAATGACGTCGGCGATGAATTGGCCGAGTTCTGCGACGGAACCGCCGAAGACGGGGTCGGTCTCCTGGGCCGACGCCGTGCCCCCACCGAGGGCCAGGCCACCGCCGAGCACAGCCGCCGCAACCAGGACGGACGCGCTGCGGCGCGCCAGATTTCGAGACATGCAACTTCCTTCGTTCGAATGTGGAACCGGGGCGCCCATACCCGGCACGGCGCCCCCCGACCGAGCCAGACTAGGGCGAATCGGCCAGTCCTGCGGCCGAATCGGATTCGAGTTTCCGCAGTTCACGGCGTTAAACACGACCGGCGGCAGGATCCTCACCGCGCGGTGGTCCCGCCGCCGTGGGTCCCACTCACGTGGGTGATTCGGACCTAGCTGCGGCGCAGCCGGCGTTCGCTGGCCACGATGAGCGCCGTCAGCGCGGCCTCCGGCCCGGTCGCGGGACGGGGGCGGCGCATCACCACGAAGTCGGCGTCGCCGGGGTCGGGCAGGGCGTGGCCGGGAAGCGGCACCAGGCCGTCCGGCAGCATCGACTCGGCGTGCACGATGTACCCGAGACCGGCCAGCACCGCCGCGCGCAGGCCGAGCAGGCTGTCCGTCACGCACGTCGTCCGCCACACCAGCCCCGCCCGCTCCATCGCCTCCATCGCCGCCCGCCGGGTGATGCTCGGCGGGGGATAGGTCACCAGCGGCACCGGACCCGCGGCGGGATCGACGACCTCACTCTCGGGAGATCCCGCCCACACGAGGCGGTCGCGCCAGACCAACTCCCCGTGCCGTTCCCCGGGCCGGCGCATCCCGAACGCGAGGTCGAGTTCACCGGCCGCGACCTTCGATCCCAACGTCTCGCTGAGCCCGACCGTCAGCTCCAGGTCGACCCGGGGGTGGCTGCGCCGGAACTCCAGCAGCACCTCGGGCAGCTCGGCGGCGACGAGGTCGTCGGAGACCCCGAACCGCAGCAGCCCAGACAGGTCGGGTTCCGCGAAATACGCCTCTGCCTGCTGTGACGCGTCGAGGATGGTGCGCGCGAAGCCGAGCATCGCGGCACCGTCGGCGGTCAGTTCGACGTTGCGGGTGTCGCGGCGCAGCAGTTCCCTGCCGACGGATTTCTCGAGGCGCGCCACGTGTCCGCTGACGGTGGACTGACTCAGGCCGAGCCGTGCCGCGGCGGCAGTGAATCCGCCTTCGCGATCGACGGCGACGAGGGAACGGAGCAGCACCGGATCCAGCATCCCCGATATTTATCACGTTTCTCGATGTGAATAATCGGTCTCATCGACTTCTCCGATACCCGATGGTCGCCCTACCGTGGTCGGGTGAGGTTTCTGAGCAGGTTCCACGTCGACGGGTTCATCCTGTCGATCATCGCGGTCGCGGTGCTCGCCAGCATCTTCCCGGCCTCCGGCGCCGGCGCGACCGCGCTCGACTGGGCCACGAAGATCGCCATCGCCTTCCTGTTCCTGCTCTACGGCGCCCGCCTGCACCCCCGCGAGGCACTCGAGGGCCTGCGGCACTGGCGACTGCACTCGGTGGTGTTCGCCGCGACGTTCCTGCTCTTTCCCCTGATCGGCCTGGCGCTGCGGATCCTGGTGCCGTCGGTGCTCACCGAGGAGCTGTACACCGGCGTGCTGTACCTGTGCCTGGTCCCGTCGACCGTGCAGTCGTCGATCGCGTTCACCTCCATCGCCCGCGGCAACGTCGCCGGGGCGATCGTCAGCGCGTCGATGTCCAACCTGCTCGGTGTCTTCGTCACACCGCTGCTGGTGATCCTGCTGATGAACACCACCGGCGACGCGCACGTCGACGCGTCCTCGATCGTCGACATCGTCGTGCAGCTGCTGCTCCCGTTCCTCCTCGGACAACTGATCCGGCCGCGGGTCGCCGGATTCCTGCAGAAGTACGCCGAGCCGACCAAGCTCGTCGACCGCGGCTCGATCCTGCTCGTCGTCTACGCCGCGTTCAGCGCCGGCATGGTCGAGCATGCGTGGGACGGGCTGTCCGCCTGGAATGTCATCGCGCTGGTCGCGGTGTGCTGCCTGATCCTCGCGGTCGTGATGGCGGCCACCGCGTACGCGGGCAAGGCCCTCGGGTTCTCGCTGCCCGACCGGATCGTCATCCTGTTCTGCGGGTCGAAGAAGAGCCTCGCCACCGGCCTGCCGATGGCGGCTGTGCTGTTCGCCGGCCAGCCGATCGGGCTGATCGTGTTGCCGCTGATGATCTTCCATCAGATCCAGCTGATCGTGTGTGCCGCGCTGGCCCAGCGCTACGCCCGCCGCATCGACCCCGACCGCGAGCCCGTTCCCGCATCCTGATCGCCCGCTTGGGTTCCCTAATGTCACATCAAGTCACTTGACGACACCCAATGTGACATTAGGGAATCCGCGGGGAGGGTCAGGCGGGGGCGGCGCCCCAGCGGACGGCGGCGGCGCCGGCGAAGTCTCCGGCGTGCGCGAACGCCGCCATCACCACGAGCGCGCCGTTCGGGATCCGGCCGGCGCGGTTCTCGGTGTCGAGGGTGACCGGGATCCCGGCGGCGAACAGGTTTCCGCACTCGTCGAAGGTGTCGGGATGCCGCTCGACCGGCAACTGCATGGCCTCACGCCAGTTCCGCAGGAACAGCCGGTTGGGCTGGTTGGTGACGAACACGTCCACCGCATCCGGCGCCACCCCCAGCTGCCGGCACACGTCCTGCGCGACCTCGGGAACCATCCGGTTGCCGCGCGCGTAGACGCGGGCGATCTTGTTCTGGTCGAACGCGATCCGGAACTGCCCTTCGCCCGGCTCCCAGTACTTACGGGGCGGGTCGACGTCCGCGTCGGCGGGCGACGGGGCGAATTCCCCCTGCGAACGGCACGCGGTCGCGAGGACCGGGGCCCGGTCGTCGACGACGAGAAGACCGGCGCCACAACCATCCCCGGGGATGGCGGCCTGCGGCTGCGAGCGCACGGTGGTCTGGGTGAACACCTGCCCGGCGGCGTTCTGGATCGCGACGACCAGCGCCGACCGCAGCCCGTCCCGCTGCAGCAACTGCTCGGCCACCCGGATCATGTACGGGAACGCCGCGCACCCGCTGTTGTGCACGTCGAGCACCCAGTCCGGGTTCGCGCCGAGCCGGTAGGCGAGTTCGCCGGCACAGCCCTGCACGGGCAGGTCCGGCAGCTGGGTGTGGGTGAGGACCACGTCGACGGCGCGCATCGCGTCGTCCCCGGACCGCTCGCGCAACGGGGTGACCGCACGCCACGCCATGTCCGCCGCGCTCTCGCCGTGCGCGACGTGGTGCCGGTAGGCCGGGGGCCGGAACATGGGACTGTTCGCGAGCCTGCTCGGTTTCGAGAACTGCGCGAAATAGTCCGCTCCGACCCGGTTCTCGGGAAGGTAGGACGCCACGTCCACCAGGCTGACGGTCTTCACGACGCGCTCCCGGACGATCGAAGCCAGTCGGGGGTGACCGGCAGGCCGTGCGCATGCCGGTACTCGCAGATCCGCGTCAGGTTGTCCAGTTCCAGCTGGTGCCCGGGGTAGAAGACATCCCAGTAGTCACCGACCCAGGCCGTGCGGCCCTCGAGGGCCTTCTCCGGGAACGGATTCCGGTCGTAGAACGGATGATGACAGTTGGTCCACAACACCACGGACCCCGCCTTGTCGAGCACCAGCTGGGCGTCGACGACCCGCATCAGGTAGATCATCCACAGGTGCTCGCCCTGGTCCCAGGCGCAGTGGTAGTCCACGGTCATCGCGTCGGGGCAGACGTGGGTGCGGGTGTAGATGTCGGTGTCGCCGCTGCCGAGCAGATCCTTTCCGCGCCACAGTCCGTCCTCGCCGATCCGGGCGAAGCCGCGGAGACTGAAGGTCCACTCCTCCAGGCTGCGGGTGTGCGCCAGGTAGTCGTACACCTGCCCCGGCGGTGCGTCGACGTAGCCCTGCAGGCTGCAGTAGTCGCCGTAGATCTGCTCGTGCGGGTACACCGCGTGCATCATCTCCGCGATCATCGGGTGCGCCTCCTCGGCGGGGGTGTTCTCGATGCGGTGCACGGTCGGCAGCGCGTCGGCGGGGATGTCCGCGAGGGCGGCGGGGGACTCGGTCATGACGCGGCTCCGGGCTCGTGGGGGAGGAAGGGCAGGAACGGCGGTGTCTCGTCCGGGTCGCAGAGCACCTCCACGAACGCCGGTCCGGTACCGAGGGCGACAGCGGCCAGCGCGGCGTCGAGTTCGGCCACCGTCGTCGCGGAATGGGCCGGCACCGTCGGGAACATCGCGGCGACGCCGGCGGCGAGGAACGACGGCGCGAACCTGTTGAGGCTGAACCGGTCCGGGAACAGCAACCGTTCGCGTGTCACGCACATCCCGTGGGCGTTGTTGTTGAAGACGACGAACGTGACCGGCAGCGCATGCTGGACCGCGGTGTGCAGTTCCATGCCGTGCATGTAGAAGGCGCCGTCCCCGGCGATCACGACGGTGCGGCGCCGCCGCTCGAACGCCGACCCGATCCCGGCACCGAAGGCGTAGCCCATGCCGCCCATGCCGAGCGCGACGACGAACCTGCCGCCGCGTCGCACCGGCAGGTGGTGCACGGCCGCCGCACCGGTGTTCCCGGCATCGACGAACACGTCCGCACCGGGCGGCAGGTGCCGGTCCAGGGCGGCCATCGCGTCCCGGTAGCGCAGCCCCGGACCGGTGGCCTCCGGTACGGGCAGCCCGACCGAGCACAGCGGCGGGCCGTCGACCGCGGGGCCCGGGACGGGTCCGAGCAGCGCGGTGAGGCGGCGGAGCGACGCCCGCAGGTCGACGGAGACGGCATGGGTGGACGGCAGGTACGGGGGCACGGACCCGAGGGACGCGACCACCGAGCCGCGCAGCCCCTCGTCCAGACCGGTCCGGGCGAGAACCGGCATCCGGGTGCCGACCAGCAGGCACAGCTGCGCACAGTTCAGGGCGTCGAGGACCTCCGGGTGTCCCATGACGCCCGCGACCCCGCAGAATCCGCGGGTGCGCGGATCCACCGTGTCCTTTCCGTCGGGCGTGACCGCGACCGCGGCGTCGAGCACGCGGACCAGATCCGCGAGCTCACCGCGGGCGTCGGCCCGCGCGACCTCGTCGCCGGCGAGAACCAGGATCTTGCCGCGTCGACGCGCCCGCCCCGCGGCGCGCGCGACCCGCGCGATTCCCGGTTTGTCCAGGGCGCGTGCGGGTCTCGGGTCGATCGGCCGCCGGGACGTCGGGTCGGCGGCGGACTGCTGGACATCTTTCGGGAGCAGCAGCACCGCCGGGCCGCCGCGCGTGGCCGCGGACACCGCCCGGGACAGCTGGTCGGCGAGATCTCCGGCCCGCTCGACCCGCGCGCAGTACCGGGACACCTCGGCGAACAGCCGGACCGCGTCGAGCGATCCGGCGCGGCCACTCGAATCCTGGAACGCTCCAACGCCTTCCAGCGTTCGCGGCGGCTGGCCGATCAGGGCGAGGACCGGCACCCGTGACGCGAACGCCTCCCCGAGCCCGGCCACGAGGTTCAGCGCGCCGCCACCGGAGGTGGCGGCGACCACGCCGAGCCGTCCGGTGCTGCGCGCGGCCCCGTCGGCCATCGTCGCGGCCGCGAACTCGTGCTTGGCGACCACACCGGTGATCGGCGCGCCACAGCGGGACAGGGCGTCGTACAGATCCTCGATGTTGGCCCCGTCCACCCCGAACACGTGCCGGACCCCGAAGTCGGCGAGCGATTCGACGAGGTGGTCGACCACCCGTGTCACCGTCATCGACACCTCCCGTGCCCGGCCCCAGTGCTTCACCGAGGGACACGAACGTCGGCGTCGAACGGTTCACACCTGTCGTGAACCGCGCCGGGATCCGTCAGAAGGTGCTGGTCAGGATCACCTGATCGGTTGTCACCGAGCGGATGTCGACACGTTCGATCCACAGCATCGGCACACTCGTCGTCGCCGACGGCGTCACCGTTTCCCCGGCCGCGGCGGACCAGGTGGCCAGGGTGGTGCGGGTGCCGCTGTGGTCGGTGAGGATCAGCTCGTAGTCGGACCGTTCGGTCCCGTATCCGCCGCCGGGCGGGGCCTCGTAGCGGCAGACCACGTCGATCCGGCTGCCCCACGACTGCGCGATCACCGACACCTCGGCGGTCACCGAGCTGGGCACGACCGGCTCCATGGCCTGCGCCGTCACCGGCGCCGACGGGCCCTGCGGCATGTTCGGCGACGGACCGGTCGGCTCGGTCGGCAGCAACGTCACGGCCGCCGCCAGCGCGGCCGCCGCGGCCGCCGCACCCACCCCGATCGCCGCGGCCCGGCCCCAGTGCCGCCGCGGACGGGTCGCCGCCATCAGTCTCGGCAGCAGGTCGGGCGGCGGGTCTCCGGCAGCGTCCCCGCGCAGCGGGATCGGCGTCGGGCCCGCCGGCGAGGGTGCATCGAGTCCGAGTGCCGTAGCGGCGGGCACCTTCCCGAGCAGCGCAGGCAGCCCGGCGACCTCGGCGACGGCCAGCGCACACCGGTCGCAACCGCCGAGGTGCTCCTCGTAGGCACGGCGGTCGTCGGCGTCGAGGGAGCCGAGCACGTAGGCGGCGTCCCAGTCCGCGTAGACGTCCGGGTCGGTGGTCACGGTGTCACCCCCATCTCCTGCAGCGCCAGCCGAAGGGCGCGCAGTGCGTAGTGCAGCCGCGACTTGACGGTGCCGTCCGGGATGTCGAGGTCGTCGGCGATCTGGCGCGTCGACATGCCGCGGTAGTAGGACCGGACCAGCACGGCGCGGTGGTCGGGGCTGAGCTGGGCGAGCGCATCCGCGATCAGCCAGGAGTCGAGGGCGGCCTCGGAGGCGTCCGGTGTCGCCTGCTCCGGGGGACTGTCGGTGCCGAACTCCCGTTTCGCCCGGGCACTGCGGCTCGAGTCGACGACCAGATTCCGGGCGACGGTGAACAGCCAGGCCCGCGCGGACCGCTCGCTCTGGTCGAGGATCCGGGGCCGCTGCCAGGCGCGGAGCAACGTCTCCTGGACGATGTCCTCCGCCTGGACCCGATCACCGGTCAGTCTCATCGCGTACCGCCACAGCGCCGCCGCGTGCTCCCCGTACAGGACACGCATCAGTTCCGCCTGATCCTGCGGCATCCGTCTCCTCCCGACCGGACCACGGTATCGGGACCGGTTCGGTTCAGGGGGGTTCTACGGGTTACAGGTGTCGCTGCCGGATCAGTTGCGATCGACCTCGATCGGGTGAGTGGCGAGCAGCGAGAGCGGGAGCGGTTGTCTGCGCAGAACCTGCGCCCACAGGTCCACGCGCGGCGGTCCGATCACGTCGGACGGCAACGCGGAGACGACCATCCAGTCGTCGCGCTGCAGTTCACCGTCGAGCTGACCCATCGTCCACCCGGAGTATCCGGCGAACACCCGGAGTCCCTCGATGTGGCTGCCCACCTGGTCGGGGTCGCTGTCCAGATCCACCATCACCACGCGGCCGTGGACCCGGCGCAGGCCGGGAACGCCGTCGATGTTCGCGCCGGTCCGCAGCGTGGCCAGGCACAGGGCGGAGTCGAGCTTGACCGGGCCGCCGACGTGGAGGGCCTTCGGGCGGGTGCACAACTCGGCCCACTGCGGCAGGACGGTGTGCACGGCGGCCTCGCTGGGCCGGTTGAGGACGACGCCGAGACTGCCTGCCTCGTTGTGCTCGATCACGTAGACGACCGTGCGCCGGAAGGCCGGTTCGGTCAGGTCGGTGGCGGAGACCAGCAGGCTGCCCGGCCGCACCACGGGTTCCGTCGAGGCCGTGCGGTCGTCGGGTTCGTCTGCGGGATCCACCGCACAATCATTGCACCGCCGGGGCCGACCCGTGTCCTGGCCGAGGCGGCCCTCCGCTACAGGCCGACCGTGTCGGCGAGCACGGTCAGGTGGTGATCGAACAGTGCCCGCGGATCGGAGAACGTGTCGGTGCCGTACTGCCCGAACACCTCGAACCCCACGGCGCCGAACAGCGACACCCACAGCAGCACCGCCCTGGCCAGCGCCTCGTCCGGCAGGTCGAGGCCCAGCTCCGCGCGGATGCGTCGGGCGTCGCGACGCAGCGACTCGGCCACCGGCGGGGAGAGCACCGCGCGCAGGGTTCCGGCGCGGTGGGCGTCCTCGACGATCCGGACGAGCGCGGTGATCACCCGGGTTCCGGGACCGGTGGTCCGCTCCGCGGGTGCGTGGTAGCCGGGCACCGGGCTGCCGAACAGCAGGGCGTAGCCGGCGGGTTCGCCGAGCGCCCATTCGCGGACCGCGTGCCCGAGTGCCCGCAGCCGGTCCGGCGCATCCTCGGTGTCGACGGCGGCGAGCGCGGCGTCGACGGCGTCGCCGAGTTCGGTGTAGCACTCGACGACCAGCAGGGTCAGCAGGTCGTCCCGGTTGGCGACGTAGCGGTACACGGCCGAGGACACGACACCGAGGTCGCGGGCGACAGCGCGCAGCGACAGCGCCGCCGCCCCGTCGCGGGCCAGGTGATCCCGGCCGATGCGGGTGATGTCGGCGAGGGTCCGTTCGCGGGCGCGCTGGCGGGGGGTGGCGGTCACGTCGTTCAGCCTGACCGCTGAACGTGAGCACTGTCAACTTTTGAGAGCACTGCTCTTGACTCTGGCGCGGCGGGGGTGCATTCTCAAAACGAGAGCAGTGCTCTCTAAAACGAAATCCGACAGCAATCCCGACCAAAGGAGAACGTCATGTCGACACTGCACGTGGTGACCGGGGCCGGACCGGTCGGCTGGACCGTGGCCACCCGACTCGCCGATCGCGGCGACCGGGTCCGCCTGCTCACCCGGTCCGGTTCCGGACCCGACCACCCCGCGATCGAGCGCCGCCGCGTCGACGTCTCGGTGCCGGGCGCCCTCGACGACGCGCTCGACGGCGCCGCCGCGGTGTTCCACTGCACCCACGGATCCGCCTACTCCGCCGCCGCCTGGCGCCGCGAGCTGCCGTCCACCGAGGCCGCGGTGCTGGATGCCGCCGGCCGCGCCGGCGCGGTCGTGGTGTTCCCGGAGAGCCTGTACTCGTACGGGCCGGTCGACGGCCCGATCACCGAGCACACCCCGCGCACCGCAACCACCGGCAAGCTCGGAATCCGCGCGGAGCTCCTGCGGGCCCGGGAGCGGTCCGCGACCCCGACCGTCAGCGTCGCCGCCTCCGACTTCTTCGGCCCCCACGCCCTGATGGCCCACGGCGGCGAACGGATGGTCGCGACGCTGCTCGCCGGCCGCCGGATCCGGGTGATGGGCGCCCTCGACGTGCCGCACTCGTTCACCTACGTGCCCGACCTCGCCGCCGCGATGATCGCCGCCGCCGACAACCGGGACCTGTGGAACTCGGTGCTGCACGCACCGACCGGACCGGCGGTGACCCAGCGGCAGATGGTGCAGGCGTTCGCGGACGGGGCCGGGGTCGAGGACCCGAAGGTCGGCGTGCTGCCGGGCTGGGCACTGCGCGCGGTCGGCCGGGTGCACGGACCGACCCGCGAACTCGCCGAGATGCTCTACCAGTTCGAGCGGCCCTTCGTTCTGGACTCGACCCGCAGCGAACGTCTGCTCGGCCTGACGCCGACCCCGCTGCCCGAGGCCGCGGCCACCACCGTGGCCTGGTGGCGGGACCGTGACTCCGCGCCCGTCGCGGTAGGGTCCGGCCGTGGGCAACACTCCGGCGGGCAACACTGACGTACCGGATGAAACCGGACGCCCGCACCACCGGCTGCGCGCGGCGATCCGCGCCACCCCCGGCCTGGGCCGCCTCGTCACGGTCCGCTTCGCCAGCCAGTTCGGTGACGGCATGTTCCAGGCCGCGCTCGGCGGGGCGATCCTGTTCAACCCCGAACGGAACACCGACCCCCTTGCCATCGCCGCCGGGTTCGCGGTCCTGCTGCTGCCCTACTCACTGATCGGCCCGTTCGCCGGCGCACTACTCGACCGCTGGGACCGGCGGGCCGTACTGAAATGGGCAAATCTTTTGCGGGGCACCCTGATCCTCGCCACCGCGGGATGTCTGCTCGCCGGCGCGCCGAATCCACCGATCCTGCTCCTCGCCCTCGCCGCCGTCGGGGTGAGCAGGTTCGTCCTCGCCGGCGTGTCCGCGTCCCTGCCGCACGTCGTGCGCCAATCCTGGCTGGTGTCCACCAATTCCGTGCTCGCCACCGTCGGCTCCGGCGTCTCCGCCGCCGGTGCAGGCGCCGCGGTGACCGTGATCGGCCTGCTCGGCAGCAGCGACCGAAGCTCCGGGATCGCGGTGGCGGTCGCGGCACTCGGTTCGGTGGTCGGCGCCGTCGCCGCCGCCGGATTCGCCCCGCACCGCCTCGGGCCCGGCGCGACCTCCGTGGTGGCGGGCTCCGCGGCGGGGGGCGTGGGCGGCACCGCCGCCTCAGGTGTGGGCGGCACCGCCGCCTCAGGTGTGGGCGGCACCGCCGCCGCGGCGCGGGCGGTGGCCGCGGGGCTCCGCGTCGGGGCCACCGCGGTGTGGCAGGCGCCCGGCGTCACGACTGCGATGACCGGAATCGGCGCGCACCGCATCGTGTTCGGAATCGACACACTGATCATGGTGCTGTTGCTGCGGGCACCGGCGGCCGAGGGCGCACTGCCCGGCGGGCTGGCGGGTTTCGGAGTGGCCGTCGGCGCAACCGCGGCGGGAATGCTGCTCGCCGCCGTCGCGACCCCGTTGCTGATCCCTCGGATCGGGCGCACCCGCACCGTGGTGCTCGGCCTGACCACCGCACTCGTCGTCCAGGCGACCCTCATCGCGGCCCTGACCCAGCAGTCACTGCTGATCGGGGCGTTCCTGCTCGGCCTCGCCGGGCAGACCGTCAAGCTCACCGGGGACGCAGCCATGCAGATCGACATCGACGACACCCGGCGCGGTCAGGTCTTCGCGCTCCAGGACACCGTCTTCAACATCGCTTTCCTCGCCGCGCTCGCCGCGGCGGCGACGGTGATCGCCCCCGACGGCCGCACCCCCGCGCTGGTGTACGCCGGGGTCGGCGTCTACACGCTCGGTCTCGTCGCGGTGGCCGCGAACTCGCGTCGCACCGGTTGAACCCCCATCACCATCGCCCTTGAAAACAGGGCTTTCTCAGTATGTTTCACTCACCGGGCGGCCTGCCCCGAGACGTCGAGCACTCCGTCCCCGTCCGAGTCCACCAGCAGCAGATCCATGCCGCCGTCTGCATCGGTGTCGACCTGTAGTTCGGTGACGCTGCCCCGGGTCGCGAGCACCGCGTCGACCGTACCGTCGCCGTCGGTGTCGAGCGGAGTGTCTTCCGGCGACCCCGCGGCAGGGGATTCGGCCGGCACCGGGTTGCCCCGAGGTGTCGGTGAGTCGACCTCGACCGCCCACGTGCCCGACCCGTCGGGATCGGTGAAGAATCGCACCGACTCCGATCCGGCGTCGAGGACGGAGAACTCGGCCACCCCGTCACCGTCGCGATCCCACAGCGCATCGTCGCGCAGGCCGTCCCCGTCGAAGTCGAGCGCGACGGCGTCCGACCCGCCGGGCTCGCCCAGGTCGAGGTCCGCCGTCGACACCCACTCGTGCGGGTCGTCGACGCCCGTTCCAAAGACGTACTCCACCAGGTCCATACGGGTAGGACGCACTACGGCCGCGGCCGGTTCCGCTCCACCGCGCTGTCGGTCGAACGGTCGACGTGGCGCGAGAGTCTCGGCGTGCGCTGTTAGATTCGACTCGCACGTTCGCCCGACCGGCCGTCACGGCCACCCGACCGAAGAGGGGGCTCGATGTACCGCCGGATCGGAGCACCGCTGTGTGCGCTCGCGCTCGTCGCATCGGGATCACTGCTGGCCGCACCGTCGGCGTCCGCGGCCCCGAGTGTACCGACCAACGCCTGCGGTGAAACCGGTTTCGACCCATCCGCGGCCGCCGGGGGCGGACCGGCCCTCCCCGGCAACATCGACATCCGGTACCCGTGGCCGCAGATCGTGCCGGTGCCGGTGCCCGACCCGCCGCAGGACCAGACCCGCGTACCGCAGGCGCCGTTGCCCGCCGACCCGTGCGCCGACCCCTGCCCGGATCTGACCGACCCTGCGCCCGAGGGACCGGACGGCGACCCCGGCTCGTCGGGTTCGGCGTCGTCGGGATCGGAATCGTCGGGGCCGGAGTCGTCGGGACTCGGGTCCACCGGCTCCTCCTTCGGGTCGTCCCTCGGGTCGAACGGGTCGTCGGTGCCGCGGTTCTCGATCACTCCCGACCCCGAGCCGATCCCGATTCCCGTTCCCGGTCCCGGTCCGTCCGAGCCGCTTCCTCCGGCGCCGGCACCGCAGTCGCCGCCCGTCGAACCGGCACCGGTGACCGCCGCCCCGCCCGCGGCTAGCGTCGAATCCACTTCCCTGGTCGCGCAGCTGACCGGACACGGTTCGATCAACCGCACCGACAAGCGCTGGCAGGTCAACGGCACGGACCTGGGCATCACCTGGGAGTCCAAGCCCGGAGAGGTGACGATCGCGTTCGGCGACACCTTCGGCAAGGACTGGACCCCGCCCGGAGCCAACGGCACCGACTGGCGCTCGAACGTGGTGGGACACAGCACCGACCGCGACCTGTCCGACGGGCTGACCATCGACTCGATGGTGCAGGACAGCCGCTGCCACGCCGCCGAGGTGCTCGGCAGCCGCAAGATCAAGAACTGGGAGACCACCACCATCCCTACCTCCGGCTTCGCGCTCGGCGACCGGCAGTACATGAGCTACATGTCCGTCCGGCGCTGGAGCGTCGTCCCCGGACTCTGGTACACGAACTACGGCGGGATCGCCTACTCCGACGACAACGGCCGGACCTGGACCAAGGATCCGTACGCCCGATGGGAGAACATCTTCGGGCTCAACAACTTCCAGGTCGCGAGCATGGTTCCGGCCGGTGACCACGTCTACCTGTTCGGCACCCCCAACGGCCGGCTCGGCACCGTCGCGGTGGCCCGGGTGGCGAAGGACCAGGTGCTCAACAAGACCGCCTACCAGTACTGGGTCAACGGCGAGTGGACGCCGGTGGGGGAGAAGTGGCCCACCCCGATCCTGCACGACACCGCCGCCGAACTGTCGGTGCGATACGACGAGGCGCGCGGGCTGTGGCAGATGAGCTACCTCGACACCGTCGCAGGCGCGATCGTCCTGCGGCAGTCGACGAGCCCGCAGGGCACCTGGACCAAGGGCGTCCCCGTCGTCCGGTCCGCCGACTACCCCGCGATGTACGGCGGCTTCATCCACCCCTGGTCCACCGAACACGACCTGTACTTCACGATGTCCGAATGGGACAGCTACAACGTCTATCTCATGCGCGCGCAGCTGAACTGACCGGCGAGGGCACACTGGTGCGATGACAGCCGACATCATCGCCCCCGCCGATCTGCTGACCCGGCTCGGTCGAGGGGAGGACATCGTGATCCTCGACGTCCGATGGCGGATCGACCGGCCGGACGGGCGAACCGAGTTCGACGACGGTCACATTCCGGGTGCGGCATATGTGGACCTGGAGTCCGAGCTCAGCGACCACGGCGTCCCCGGCCGCGGCCGGCATCCGCTGCCGAGCGGCGGCCGGCTCGCGGAGGCCGCGCGTCGGTGGGGCGTCCGCGCGGGCGTTCCCGTGGTGGTCTACGACGACTGGAACAACGTGCCCGCCTCGCGCGCCTGGTGGCTGCTCACCGCCGCAGGCGTCCCCGAGGTCACCGTCCTCGACGGCGGCTGGGCGGCCTGGCTGTCCGCGGGAGGGGCCGTCCAGACGGGCTCCCACGAACCGGAGATCGGCGACATCGCCTTCACGGCAACGGACCTGTCCGCCGCGGCGCTGCCGACCACCACGGCCGACGGGGCCGCGGACCGGGCCCGCGACGGGGTGCTGGTCGACGCCAGGGCCGGTGAGCGCTACCGCGGCGAGGTCGAGCCGATCGATCCGGTCGCGGGCCACATCCCGGGCGCGGTGAACGTCCCCGCGACGGAGGTCCTCGCCGCCGACGGCCGGTTCCGGTCTGCCGACGAGCTGCGGGCCCGCTTCGCCCGAGCCGGAATCGACGGCTCCCGGCCCGTGGCCGCGTACTGCGGCTCCGGCATCAACGCCAGCCAGCTGATCGTCGCGCTGCGGCTCGCCGGGATCGACGCGGCGCTGTTCCCGGGCTCCTGGTCGGAATGGACCTCCGACCCGGCCCGCCCGATCGGTTAGCGCTCGGCCCACCACTTCAGCAGCTCGGCCTCGGCCTCCTCGCGGGGCAGGGGCCCACGGTCCAGGCGCAGTTCCTTGAGGAACGTCCACGCCTGGCCGACTTCCGGTCCCGCCGGGATGCCCAGCAACTGCATGATCGCGTTGCCGTCGAGGTCGGGGCGCACCCGCGCCAGATCCTCCTGCTCCGCGATCCGCGCGATCCGCACCTCGAGATCGTCGTAGTTGGCCCGCAGCTTGGCGGCCCGCCGCTTGTTCCGGGTGGTGCAGTCCGCCCGCACCAGCTTGTTCAGCTTCGGTAACAGGTCGCCGGCGTCGGTGACGTAGCGGCGCACCGCCGAGTCCGTCCACTGCCCGTCGCCGTAGCCGTGGAACCGCAGGTGCAGGAACACCAGCCGGGAGACGTCCTCGACCATCTGCTTCGAGTACTTGAGCGCCCGCATCCGCTTGCGCACCATCTTCGCGCCGACCACCTCGTGGTGGTGGAAGCTGACCCCGCCGCCCGGTTCGTTGCGTTTGGTGTCCGGCTTGCCGATGTCGTGCAGGATCGCCGCCCAGCGCAGCACCAGGTCCGGGTCGCCCTCCTCGAGGTCGATCGCCTGCTGCAGCACCGTCAGCGAATGCTGATACACGTCCTTGTGCTGGTGGTGCTCGTCGATCTCGAGGGTCAGCGCCGGGATCTCCGGCATCACCCGGGCCGCGAGCCCCGTCGTGCACATCACCTCGATGCCCTCACCCGGGTACTCGCCGAGGATCAGCTTGTCGAGTTCGGCGCGGACCCGTTCCGCGGTGATCCGGTCGATCTGGTCGGCCATCGCGACGATCGCGTCGTGCACCCGGGGCGCCAGGGTGAAGCCGAGCTGGGAGACGAACCGCGCGGCGCGCAGCATCCGCAGCGGATCGTCGTTGAACGAGATCTCCGGGGCGGCCGGCGTGTCGAGGACGCCGGCGAGCAGCGCGTCCATCCCGCCGAGCGGGTCGACGAACTCCTGCTCACCAGACGGGCCGATGCGCACGGCCATCGCGTTGACGGTGAAGTCGCGGCGGACCAGGTCCTCGTCGAGGCTGGTGCCGTAGACGACCTCCGGGTTGCGGGTCACCCCGTCGTAGGCGTCGGTGCGGAAGGTGGTGATCTCGATCTGCTGACCGGCCTTCGCCGCGCTGATCGTCCCGAACGCGATGCCGGTGTCCCACTGGTTGTCCGCCCACCCCTTCAGCAGCGCCTGCACCTGCTCGGGCCGGGCGTCGGTGGTGAAGTCCAGGTCGGTGCCGAGCCGGCCGAGCACCGCGTCCCGCACGCTGCCGCCGACCAGGTACAGCTCGTGCCCGGCGTCGGCGAAGCGCGCCCCGAGCGGGGTCAGCACGTCCGACAGGCCGCGCAGGGTGACGGTCGCTGCGTCGAGCAGGCGCGCGCGACGCTCGGCATCGGGAGTTGGGGAAACCACGACTGTGCAGCTTACCGACCCGAGCAGCCACGGCCCGAGCCCGCCGACGGTCCACCGGTGTGGGATTCGGGAGCACCCGCACGCGACAACTAGTATCGATTGGGTGTCTCCTGCCGAACGCGCGAACCGCAGCCGCCGCAACCCGCGGCGTCGCGGTGGGCACGGCGACCGCCCGAACCCGCGAATGCGCACGGTGCGGGAAACGTCCGCCGGCGGACTCGTCGTCGACGGGCTCGACGGCCCGAGCGAACTGCAGTGCGCGGCACTGATCGGTCGCACCGACCGCCGCGGCCGACTGCTCTGGTCGCTGCCGAAGGGCCACATCGAGCAGGGGGAGACCGCCGAGCAGACCGCGATGCGTGAGGTCGCGGAGGAGACCGGAATCCGCGGCACGATCCTCGCCTCGCTCGGCAGCATCGACTACTGGTTCGTCACCGAGGGGCGGCGCGTGCACAAGACCGTGCATCACTACCTGCTGAGGTTCCAGGGTGGCGAACTGTCCGACGAGGACGTCGAGGTCACCGAGGTCGCGTGGGTGCCGCTGACCGAGCTCGAGTCCCGGCTCGCATACGCGGACGAACGCCGGCTCGCAGAGGTCGCCGGGGAGCTGATCGCGCGGATGGCCACCGGCCCGACCGGTGACGACACCTCGAACGTCGGCGACGGGACCCGAGAGAACGGATGAGGACGGCCCTACGTCGGCTTGCCGCGACGACCCTGACTGCACTGGCTCTCGCCGCCCCACTCGGATCCCCCGCCCTCGCCGGCGCGGCTCCGACGACCACGACACCGACGACTTCCCAGCCCGGCACGCGCCCGGGGCAGTCGCAGCAGTTCGTGTCCCTGACGGTCGACACCGTCACCCCCAGTACCGTGACCACGTCCAGTGCGCCGACCGTCACGGTCACCGGCACCGTCGCCAACGTCGGCGATCGCGCGGTCTCCGACGTCCAGGTGCGGTTGCAGCGGGCACCGATGGTGACGACATCGGACCGGCTGCGCACCGTGCTCGCCGCCGACCAGGACGAGTTCGACATCGTCGGACCGTTCGCCGAGATCCGGGACCGCCTCGAGATCGGCCAGTCCGCCCGCTTCACCGTCGCGTTGCCGCTCCGGTCGTCGGACGCGTCGTCCCTGGACATCGACGAGCCCGGCGTGTACCCGCTGCTGGTGAACGTCAACGGCACCCCCGAGTACGGCGGGGCCGCCCGCCTCGACGACGCCCGCTTCCTGCTCCCGGTCCTGGGTCTGCCCCGCGACCCGGATGCCGCCGACCCGTCCGACCCGGATGCCGGGCCGGTACCCCCGTCGACCACCGATCCCGTCGCGGTAACCCTGATGTGGCCACTCGCCGACCGCCCGCGGCTGGCGGCCGGGATCCCCGGGTCCAACGACGAGAAGGTGCGGCTCGTCGACGACGAGCTGGCCACGTCGCTGGCACAGGGTGGCCGGCTCGAACAACTCGTCGCAGCCGCCGACTTCGCCACCGGCGAGGACCTGGACCGCGACCGCCAGCTCGGGCGGAGCATGTGCCTGGCCGTCGACCCGGACCTGCTGGTCACGGTGGCCAACATGACCCGCGGCTACCTCGTCGTCGACGATCCCGACGACCCGACCGGTCCCACCCACGACGGCACCGGGCAGACCGCGGCGAGCGAGTGGCTGGGCCGGCTCCGGGACCTGGCGTCCCGGATGTGCGTCACCGCGGTCCCGTTCGCCCAGACGGATCTGACCGCACTGCACCGGGTGGGCGACGCGACGTTGACCGCCCGCGCGCTCGAGCGGCCCGCCGACATCGTCGACGGCGTGCTCGGCGTGACCTCCGTGCGGGGTCTGACGTGGCCGGACTCCGGCGTGCTCGACCCCGCCGCCGCGGCCGGCCTGCCGGGGCTGGGGCCGACGACACTGCTGGCCGCGAACGCGGTCACCGACACGACCACGGTCGCGAAGGTGCCACTCGAGGGCGGCAATAACGGCGGGCCGCTGTACGCGACCCTGTTCGACGTCGCCGCCGCCACCGCGTTGGCCGCCGTCGGCGCGAGCCCGCAGACCCCGACGTTCACCCCGGAGTCGGCCCGCTACGAGCTGGCCGGCGACTCCCGCACCGCCCGCCTGCAGGACGCCCTGGGAGCGATGACCTGGGAATCGTTGACCGCCCGCAGCACCGCCTCCCGGCTCGCCGACGCGGCGCCCCGCTCCCTGCTGCTGGTGCCGCCACAGCAGTGGACACCCGACGGCGACGAGGCCCGCGCGGTGCTGTCCACGGTGTCGACGATGCTGCGGTCCGGGCTCGCGACCTCCCGTTCCGTGCCTGACCTGCTCGACCTTCCCGCAGCGCCACCGCCGCTGCAGCTCGACTACCCGGACCAGGCGGCCGCGGACGGCGCCCCGGCGGCGGTCGCCACGGACGTCACCGCGGCGGCCCCCGAGATCGACGCGCTGACCGAGACGCTGGTGTACGAACCCCAGTCCGCGCTGACCCCGACCGATTTCACCGGACCGCTCGAGGAAGACCTGCTTCGCGCGATGAGCACCGCGGGGCGCCGCGACGCCGACCGGAACGTCGCGACGATCGACGCGGAACAGCGGGTCACGCAGGTGCAGGCCGCGCTCGGCCGGATCTACGGTTCGGTGACGGTGCTCGCCCCCGGTGGCGCGTACACCCTCGCCTCCGAGCAGAGCCCACTGCTGTTCGTCGCCCGCAACGACCTGCCGGTCGGCATCACCGTGCGGTTGCGGCTGTCGGCACCGCCGGGCATGACGATCACCGACATCGGCGACCAGCAGCTGCCTGCGCGCGGCAGCCGCGCGCTCCAGGTCCCGGCAAAAGTGACGGAGACCGGCAAGATGGTCGTCGACGTGGCACTGACCACCGCGAACGGCCGCGAATTGGGCGAATCGACCTCCGTCTCGGTCCGCTCCAACTCGTACGGCAAGTTGCTGGCGATCATCACCGGCGGCGCGGGCACATTACTGTTGTTGCTTGCGGGACGGCGGCTCTGGCACCGGTTCCGGGGTCAGCCGGACCCAGCGGACGAAGGGTACGAAGGCCGATGACGGGCAGCACGCGACGACCACCGGGCACCGGCCCGGAGCAGGCGCGGCAACCGGTCGAAACCGGTCGCGACCAGCAGCCTCATCCCTCACGGGCCCCCTGGGAGCGGAACCCGGCCGGACCGCCGCCGGATCCGCGGCGACAGCCGCCCGCTCCGATGCGGCCGTATCCACCGCAGCAGCCGTATCCGCCGCAGTCCCGGCCGTACCCGCCCCGGCCCCACCCGAATCAGTCGCAACCGGCACCGCCCCATCCACCGCAGCAGTACCCGCCGCGCCCCGCACCGGCGGCGGCGCCCGGCTCCGACGCCACGCGGGCGATGCCGCAGCGTTTCGTGCCACCGGTCGCCGAATCCGGCCCGCCGCCCCAACCGGTAACGGCGCGGCCGACGACGACCGCACCCCAGCAGGTGGTGCCGTCGACCGACACCGACGAGTACGACGACGACACCGAGCCGGACAACTCGAACTCCCGGCTGATCGCGTCGACCGGGTCGATCGCGATCGCGACACTCGTCAGCCGGATCACCGGGTTCCTCAAGCAGGTGCTGCTGCTGACCGCGCTTGGCTCGGCGGCGGCGAGCTCGTTCACCGTCGCAAGCCAGCTGCCGAACATGATCTCGGAGCTGGTGCTCGGAGCGGTACTCACCGCGATCGTCGTTCCGGTGCTGGTGCGGGCCGAGAAGGAGGACGAGGACGGCGGCGCCACCTTCGTCCGAAGACTGTTCACCCTGTCGGTGGTCACCCTCGGACTGGCCGCGACCGCCGCAGTGCTCGCCGCGCCGCTGCTGACCCGCCTGTTCCTGCCGAACGACGGCAAGGTCGATGCGCACCTGTCGACCAACTTCGCCTATCTGCTGCTGCCTGCCATCCTGTTCTACGGCCTGTCCGCGCTGCTCACGGCGATCCTCAACACCCGGCAGGTGTTCAAACCGGGTGCCTGGGCGCCGGTGCTGAACAACCTGACGGTCCTCGCCGTGCTGGCCGTGTACTGGCTGCTGCCCGGCGGTGACGAGGTCACCACCACGCGGCTGCTGGTGCTCGGCCTCGGCTTCACCCTCGGCGTGGTGGTGCAGGTGGTGACGCTGCTGCCCGCGATCCGGCGGCAGGGCATCAACCTGCGCCCGCTGTGGGGTCTCGACACCCGGCTCAAGATGTTCGCCGGCATGGGCGTCGCCATCGTGCTGTACGTGCTGATCAGCCAGATCGGTTTCGCGATCGGCACCCGCATCGCGGCGGACGCGGACGCCGCGGGACCGGTCATCTACCAGCAGGCGTGGCTGTTGCTGCAGCTGCCGTACGGCATCCTCGGCGTCACCGTGCTGACCGCGATCATGCCGCGGCTCAGCCGCAACGCCGCCGACGAGAACACCCCCGCCGTCGTCGACGATCTCTCTGTCGCGACCCGCCTGACGATGGTGTCGCTGCTGCCGATCGTGGTGTTCCTGACCTTCGCCGGACCCCAGGTCGGGCACGCGCTGTTCGGCTACGGCAACTTCGGCGAGCACGACGCCGAACGCCTCGGCCACGCGGTGAGCTGGTCCGCGTTCACCCTGATCCCGTACGCCCTGGTCCTCATCCACCTGCGCGTCTTCTACGCCCGCGAGCAGGCGTGGACGCCGACCTGGATCATCCTCGGCATCACCACGGTGAAGGTCGTGCTGTCGGTCCTGGCGCCGGTGGTGGCGACCGACGACGAGCAGGTGGTCAGCCTGCTCGGTGTCGCGAACGGTCTCGGGTTCACCGCCGGTGCGGTGATCGGTGCGGTGCTGCTGCGCCGCAGCCTCGGGTCGCTGCGCATGGCGAACGTCGGCAAGACGGTCGTGCTGGTGGTCATCGCCTCGGTGGCCGGTGGCATCGCGATGCTCGCCGCCGAGGAACTCCTCGGCCTGGACCGGCTCGGGGACCGGTTCGGCGGGCCCGGCGCCTTCGTCCAGGTCGGGCTGTGCGCCGTGCTCATGCTCGCGGTGACGTTCACGCTGCTCCGGATCGCCGGCGTCCCGGAGGTCGTCGCCGGGACGGTCGCGGTGACCCGCCTGGTCAACCGGGTGCTGGGCCGGACGCCGGCGCAGCCGGTCGTGGCACCGGCCGAGGCCGGAGCGGTCGCCGCGACGGCACCCGCCGCACGGTCCGACACGGGGTCGATGGCACGCCTCGACGCCGTATCGATCTACGAGGCAGACACCGAACTGCTACCCGTCATCGGGCGTCCTCTGGTAGAACGCGGCGGCGGCGAACAACTCCCGTACCCTGGTGCCCGACGTACCGGGGCGCCGACCACGGGAGATTCAAACGAGCTGCACGAAGGAGCGAGGGTGAGCGACGAAAACGTTGCCGGCGGCCAGACCGGCAGTTCCACGGTGGAGGCGTCCGCGCCGGCACCACGCGCATCCGAATCCGAGTCCACTCGCCCCGCCGACAAGCGTCCGGCCACACCGGCGAACGACGCCGACCAGCGTCCCGCCGACAAGCGTCCGGCGGACAAGCGTGCCGCCGACAGCCGGGTCCGCCCCGAGCGCGACCTCACCGTCGACACCGGCGTCATCCCGATCGGCTCGCCGCAGCTGCCCCCGATGCGGGTCGGCGACGGCAGCGGGACGGCACGCCGCAGCGCTCCCCGCGGCCCCAAGCTGATCGCCGGAGCCTCCGTCGCCGGTGGCCGGTACCGGCTGCTGGCCCCGCACGGTGGCGCCCGGGGCCTGAAGTTCTGGCAGGCCCACGACACCAAGCTGGACCGCGAGGTGGCACTGACCTTCGTCGACGCGGAGCAGCGCGCCGGCAACGACACCTCCGACGCCACCGGTCCGCAGGCGGTGCTCTCGCGCACCCTGCGGCTCGGCCGGATCAACTCGCCCGGCCTGGCCCGGGTCCTGGACGTGGTCCGCGGCAGCTCCGGCGGCATCGTCGTCGCCGAGTGGACGCCGGGCCGGTCGCTGCGCGAGATGGCCGACACCACGCCATCCCCGGTCGGCGCCGCCCGGGCGATCCGGGCACTGGCGTCCGCGGCGGAGTCGGCACACCGCAGCGGCAGCGCCCTGTCCATCGACCACCCCGACCGGGTGCGGATCTCCGTCGACGGCAACGCGGTCCTCGCGTTCCCCGCGACGCTGTCCGACGCCGACGCACCGTCCGACGTCCGCGGGCTGGGCGCGATGCTCTATGCACTGATCACCGCGCGGTGGCCGCTCGGGGAGCCGGCCCCGGCGCCCGAGTCCGGAGCTCCCGCCGACACCCGGCCCGTCAACACGGTCGGTGGCATGAAGCTCGCCGACCGGGACGGCACCGGTCCGGTCGAACCTCGGGTCGTGCGACCGGAAGTGCCGTTCGAGATCTCCGCGGTCGCGGTCCGGGCCCTGGAGAGCGACGGCGGCATCCGCACCGCCGCTACGGTCCAGCACGTCCTGGACCAGGCATCGGTCGTCGACCAGAAGACCGACATGATGCCCGCGTTGCGGCTCGGTCAGCGGCCGGCCGGTTCGACCGGACACGCGCTGTCCGAGGAGGAGAGCGCGGAGGTCGCGAAGACCCGCAGCAACCGGATGCTGATCGCGCTGTCGACGCTCGGCGTGCTCACCGTGATCGTGCTCGCGCTGGCCGGCTGGTGGCTCACCAACCTGTTGGCCGGTAGCAGCTCCGACGAGCCGCTCAACGAGCAGAACATCGGCCTGACCACCGGTCAGGAGGCACCCTCGGCCGCGACGGGCGCCGCCCCGGCACCGGTGGCACCCACCCCGGTGACGCCTGCGGGTGCGACGGTGTTCTCGCCCCAGGGATCGGCCGACAATCCGACCACGGCTGCGCTGGCGGTCGACGGCGACCCGGCCACGAAGTGGAGCACCGACGCGTACTTCGACCAGTTCCCGAGCTTCAAGAACGGTGTCGGGCTGCTGGTCGGTCTGGCGCAGCCGGCGCGGCTGAGCGAGGTCACCATCACCTCGCCGAGCGTCGGCACGCAGGTCGAGATCCGGACCGCGCCCAGCGACCGGCCCACACTCGACCAGACCCAGGTGATCGGCCGCGCGACCCTCGAGAACGGCGTCACGACCATCCCGGTGACCATGGACAGCAGCACCGGCCGCGTGCTGGTGTGGATCACCAAGCTCGGCACCGACGGCGGCAAGAACCAGACCACGATCGCGGAGATCGGACTCGAGTCCACTCGTTAGACACTTCGCTCCCGAGGGAGTGACTGGAGACCCCCCGGTCGGTTAGCATCGCGCGTGCGAATCAACAGGGGGATCGCCGTGGCTGGGTTGTCCGATGCCCAGCTGCTGGCGGCGCACGCGGCGGGGGAGCCACGTGCATTTGCGGAGTTGCTGGGCCGACATCAGGACCACTTGTGGCAGACGGCGCGCCGCACCAGCTACACGATCCAGGATGCCGAGGACGCGCTGCAGGAGGCGCTGCTGTCGGCGCACCGCACTGCCGCGACATTCCGGGAGGACGCCGCGGTCCGGAGCTGGCTGCACAAGATCGTCGTCAACGCGTGCCTGGACCGGATCCGCCGCAACCGCGCCCGACCGACGGTGCCGCTGGCCGAGGGGGAGGGCGCGGAGCCCGCGGAAACCCGCGACGCGATGGCGGAGCGGGAGACGGCGCTGACGATCGAGGACGCGCTGTCGACGCTGCCACCCGATCAGCGCGCCGCGATCGTGGTCGTCGACCTCGAGGGCTACTCGGTGGCGGAAGCGGCCGCGCTGCTGGGGGTTCCGGAGGGCACCGTGAAGAGCCGGTGCTCGCGGGCGCGTAACAAACTCGCGCAACAGTTGAAATACATTCGAGCAGAGCGGAACCAAATCGGCCCGCGCGGGGTCTAATCCTTGTGACGCACGGTGTGAACCGGCGCCATCGGGGAGGGTCCACAGTCAACGATCGCAGGGGAGGTGCCATGGTCGCCGAGGGTGACGACACGCTTCGCCCCCCGTTCACTCCCGAACAACTCGCCGATCTGCACGGTGACGTACTGCCCGCCGACGTGTCGGACCGGATGCGGACCGCCGTCGCGCACGACCCGGAGGCCCGCGCGACCCTGACCGCTCTCGACCGGGTCCGAGCCGAACTCGGCGCCCTGCGCACCGACCCCGCACCCGCGCCGCCTGCTCCCGACGATGTGATCGCCCGGCTGCACGCCGCGCTCGACGACGCCACGGCCGCCGGCGATCCGGCGTCGACCGTCGCACCGCGGACCCGCCGTTTCGACCCTGTTCGGGTCGCTGCAGCGGCCGCCGCCGCGCTGGTGGTGTTCGCGGCCGGTACGATCGGCTTCTCCCGAATCGTGGCCGACGACCCTGACACCGCACCCGGCACCACCGCGCTCGCCGATCCGCCGGGGACCGTCCAGCTGGGCGACGACCTGCGGCCCGACACCGCGCTCGCCATGCTCGGCCACACCGCGCTGGGCAGCCTTTCCGATCCGGGTCAGCGTGCGGAATGCCTGCGTGCCAACGGAATCGACCCAACGACGGCGCTACTCGGATCCGGGCCGGTCCGGTTGCGGGGCGCCGCCGGTGTGCTGCTGCTCTTCGCGGGACCGCGACCGCCTCAGATCACCGCGCTGGTCGTCCGATCCAGTTGCAGCGCAGACGATCCCGCGACCCTGGCGCGCGCCGACATCGGCTGACGCAGGGCCCCTGAGCTGATCTACCCGGACGGCTCGACCCCGGCACCGGGCAACAGGATGGCCAGGATGGCCTCGCGCACCTCGTCGGTGTCCTCGCTCGGCGCGATCAGGGACAGGAACATCGCCGCGCCTGCCCCCAGTGCGAGCAGGGCCCGGGCGGTGTCCGGGTCGGTGCCGTCGTGCGCGGTGCGTCCGGGGAACAGCGCGGCGGCCGGCCCGGCGAAGTTGCGCCACAGCGCGGTGCGCAGGTCGTCGTGATCGCGGAGGGTGGCCAGCAGCCCCGGCACCGCCGCCCGCACGGCCGGTTGCCGGAACAGTTCGGAGCTGCCGGTAACCACCCACCGGATCCAGCCCTCCCGGTCGGCGCCGTCGAAGGGAGCCAGATCCGGGGTCACGCCGAGGACGGCGTCGAGGACGAGTTGCGCCTTCGAGTCCCACCGGCGCCCGATCGCGGCCCGGCTCACCCCGGCACGGTTCGCGATGGCACGAACGCTCAGCTGGTCGAATCCGGCCTCCAGCAACAACTCTCGCGTTGCGGTCAAGACCTCGGTGTCGATGCGGGGGTCACGGGGCCGACCCGATGTGGTGGTGTTCATCGCTCCTGATTGTCGCCCCTGGAACCGGTCGGGGCCACCGGTTCGGGCCCCACGCCGATCTTGACGACTCGGTGTTGGTATCTTTGCCGACACACTGTCGTGAAAATGCCCCCAGGGCTCAGGAGATGCCATGTTCCTCGCACTACGGGAGTTGCGGTTCGCCCGCGCCCGCTTCGGACTGATGGGCGGCGTCGTCGCCCTCATCGCAGTCCTCACCGTTCTCCTGTCCGGACTCTCGTCCGGACTGGTCGAGGACGGCGTCTCCGGGCTCAAACGACTGCCGGTGACCGCATTCGCCTTCGGGGCAGGCACCAAGACGGACAGCGCCTTCTCCCGGTCGGTCGTCGACGAAGAGCAGGTGCAGGCCTGGCGGCAGCAACCCGGTGTCGCGGACGCCGCCCCGTTCGGCAACTTCCTCGTCAACGCCCACAGCGACAGCGGGGTGCCGGTGGACCTGGCCCTGTTCGGGGTCGAGCCGGACTCCTTCCTGGCCCCGGCCGCCGCGGCGGGCAGCGGGCTGGCCGACCCGGACGGCCTGGTGGTCAGCAGCACCGCCCTCGACGCCGGCCTGAAGATCGGCGACACGATCACCATCGACCGGCTCGGAACCACACTGCGGGTGGTCGGCGCGACCGCCGAGCAGCACACCTTCGGCCACGTCGACGTCGCGTTCGTGCCGCTGCGCACCTGGCAGGAGATCCACGCGGGCACCCGCCCCGACGACACCGCACCCGCGCAGGCATACACCGAAGCGACCGCCGTTGCGCTGCAGTCACTTCCGGGTTCCAAGCTGGATCTCGCGGCGGGTGACGCGGCCGCGAACACGTCCTCCGTGAAGCTCGAGGACTCCTTCGCCTCCTCGCCCGGTTTCTCCGCGGAGACCAGCACGCTGTCCCTGATCCAGGTGTTCCTGTACGCGATCTCAGCTCTGGTGGTCGGGGCGTTCTTCACCGTCTGGACGATCCAGCGCAAGCACGAGATCGCGGTGCTGCGCGCACTCGGTGCGCCGACCCGATACCTGTTGCGGGACGGGCTCGCCCAGGCTCTTCTCCTGCTGCTCGCCGCGACCGCGGTCGGGGCGGCCATCGGCTCCGGCCTCGGGGCGCTGATCGGCGGGGGAGTGCCGTTCGCCCTCGATCCGGCCGCCGTCGTGACCGCCTCGGCACTGCTGATCGTGCTCGGTCTGCTCGGCTCCGCCGCCGCCATCGCCCGCATCGCATCCGTCGACCCCCTGACCGCACTCGGAGGTGCCCGATGACCACCCGGAATGATTCCACCGCAACCGATTCCACCGAAGAGACCACGGACGCCGGTCTGTCACTGCGCGGGGCGAACCTGACCCTGGGGGACGGGGCCGGCACGGTCGTCGCGCTCGACGCCGTGGACCTGACCGTCGCACCCGGTGAGTTCGTCGCGGTGGTCGGACCCTCCGGCTCGGGCAAGTCGAGCCTGCTGGCCGTCGCGGGTGGCCTCGGTCGCGTCGATTCCGGCACCGTCCTCGTCGACGGCCACGACCTGACCGCGCTGTCCCGCCGGGAACTGGCCCGGTTCCGGGCAACCCACATCGGGTTCGTCTTCCAGTCCGGCAACCTGCTCGCCGCGCTCACCGCCACCGAGCAGCTGCAGCTCCTCGCCCGCATGGCGCCCCGGTCGGAGCGGTCCCGGTTCCGCGACCCGCGCGAACTGCTCGAGGCGGTCGGGCTCGGGGACAAACTGGATCGTCGCCCCGACCAGCTCTCCGGCGGCGAACGCCAGCGGGTCGGCATCGCGCGAGCCCTGGTGGCCCGCCCGTCGGTGCTGCTGGTGGACGAGCCGACCGCGGCCCTGGACCGGGCCCGCAGCCAGGACATCGTGCGGCTGCTGGCGCAGGAGACCCGGCAATCGGGCACCGCCACCGTCATGGTCACCCACGACTACGATGTCCTCGACCACTGCGACCGGGTGGTGACGATGACCGACGGTCGCCTCACCGCCGTCTGAGCCCCGCCCGGATCGGCCGAACCGGGGAAGGGGACGGCGTTTGCCACGGATCACCGCACCGACGGTCGCCGAGCACCGGGCCGCGCAGCAACGCGCCCTGCTCGACGCCGCCCGCGAGGTGCTCGCCGAGGGCAACCCCGAGGTCCTCGGTTTCGCCGAGGTCGCGGCCCGGGCCGGCCTGGCCCGGTCCAGCATGTACCAGTACTTCCGGTCACGGCAGCACCTGCTCGAGGCGCTGATCGAGGACGCGTTCCCGCGCTGGTCGGCGCGCGTGGAGGAGGCGATGGCCGCGGCGGGTCCCGCCGACCGCCGGGTCCTGGCGTACGTGCGCGCCAACCTCGACCTGGTCGCCGAGGGCGAGCACGCCATCGCGTCCGCGATCGCGGCCGCCGCGCCGAGCGAGAAACTGAACGAGGCAAGCGCGGAACTGCACCACCAGCTCAAGGCCCCGTTGGTGACCGCGCTCGACGAGCTCGGGGTGACCGATCCGGCCGAGACGGCCGACCTGGTGAGCGCCGTCGTGCACGCCGCGTCCCGGCAGATCGAGGCCGGCGCGGACGTGGCGGCGGCGCGGTCCCGGGCCATCGAGCTGATCGAGCCGTACGTGACGTTCCTCGCTGCACGGGGCCGGCCGGGGAACATCACCCCCTAGTCTGGTGTTGAGCCAGTCAACATCCCCATCTCCCGGAAGGCCCGCATGACTACTCCGACCTCGGTTCGTGACCTGATCATCGTCGGTTCCGGACCCGCCGGATACACCGCCGCGGTCTACGCCTCGCGTGCGGAACTGCAGCCGCTCCTGTTCGAGGGCACCCAGTTCGGCGGGGCCCTGATGACCACCACCGAGGTGGAGAACTTCCCCGGCTTCCGCGAGGGCATCATGGGCCCCGACCTGATGGACGAGATGCGCGAGCAGGCCAAGCGCTTCGGCGCGGACATCCGCACCGAGGACGTCGACGAGCTGGACGTGACCGGCCCCGTGAAGAAGGTCGTCGCGAACGGTGAGACCTACTACGCGCACGCCGTGATCCTCGCGATGGGCGCCGCAGCCCGCTACCTCGGCATCCCCGGCGAGGAGACCCTGCTCGGCCGCGGAGTGTCCGCCTGCGCCACCTGTGACGGCTTCTTCTTCAAGGACCAGGACATCGCCGTCATCGGCGGCGGCGACTCGGCGATGGAGGAGGCCACCTTCCTGACCCGCTTCGCGCGTTCGGTCACGCTGGTGCACCGTCGCGAGGAGTTCCGCGCGTCCCGGATCATGCTCGAGCGCGCGAAGGCGAACGAGAAGATCCGCATCGTCACCAACGCCGAGCCGGTCGAGGTGGTGGGCGAGAACAGTGTCACCGGTCTGGTGATCCGCGACACCGTCACCGGTGAGAAGTCGACGCTGCCGGTCACCGGCATGTTCGTCGCGATCGGTCACGATCCGCGCAGCGAGCTGGTCAAGGGCCAGGTCGACATCGACGACGAGGGCTACGTGCGCGTGCAGGCGCCGACCACGTATACCTCGGTGGAGGGCGTGTTCGCCGCGGGTGACCTCGTCGACCACACCTACCGCCAGGCGATCACCGCCGCAGGCACCGGTGCGTCCGCGGCGATCGACGCCGAGCGCTGGCTCGCCGAGCGCGGCGACATCACCGCCAACACCGTCGAGGCGGCCGGCAACACGGTGTCCGTCGACGCCTGACCCCGTCCCCGCACCCATTCGATCCACCCCCGTCCCCGAGGAGACACCCATGGCGAACACCATCACCATCACCGACGACTCGTTCAAGCAGGACGTGCTCGACTCCGAGAAGCCCGTGCTCGTCGACTTCTGGGCCACCTGGTGCGGTCCGTGCAAGATGGTCGCGCCGGTGCTCGAGGAGATCGCCGGTGAGCATGCCGACAAGCTGACCATCGCCAAGCTCGACATCGACGCCAACCCGTCCGCGGCCCGGGACTTCCAGGTGATGTCCATCCCGACGATGATCCTGTTCCAGGGCGGCAAGCCGGTGAAGCAGATCGTCGGCGCCAAGGGCAAGGCAGCACTGCTCAAGGACCTTTCCGAAGTTCTGTAACGGTCGCCACGGCCCCCGGGATTGCCGATTCCCCGGGGGTTTCTGCGAGAATCACCCCTGGGTGTTGCCGTCAGGACGAGAAAGGTTTCATACGCATGCATCGACTCTGTCACGGCGACCACGGTCCCGCCGTTGCCGAGGTTCGAGGCACTCTCTCCGCCCTGGGTTACCTCCGCGGTGGCGTCTCCACCTCCCCCCGGGAGGCGGTGAACGGTTCCCAGTGGGTGGCCCCGGACGCGGTGTTCGACCATCATCTCGACAGCGCGGTGCGCGCTTTCCAGCAGCAGCGTGGGCTGCTGGTCGACGGAGTGGTCGGAGCCGCGACGTATCGAGCGCTGCGAGAGGCGTCCTACCGGCTCGGCGCCCGCACCCTCGCCTACCAGCTGTCGGCGCCGCAGTACGGTGACGACGTCGCCGCGCTGCAGACCCGGTTGCAGGACCTGGGCTTCTACTCGAGCCGGGTCGACGGCTACTTCGGGCCGAAGACACACGAGGGCCTGTCGTCGTTCCAGCGGGAGATCGGCATCGCGTCCGACGGGATCTGCGGTCCGCAGACGCTGCGGTCCCTCGACCTGCTCGGCACCCGCGTCACCGGGGGCTCCCCGCACGCGATCACCGAGGAGGAGTCGGTCCGGCGGTCGGGCCCGCAGCTGAGCGGCAAGCGGATCGTCATCGACCCCGATCTCGGCGGCGACACCAGCGGTCTCGTGCTGCCGACGCCGCACGGTCCGATCACCGAGGCACAGATCCTCTGGGACATCGCCAGTCGGCTCGAGGGCCGGATGGCCGCGACCGGCATGGAGACCTTCCTCTCGCATCCGGCCAACAGCAACCCGTCGACGGCGGAACGGGCCGAGACGTCCAACTCGTTCGACGCGGACCTGATGATCTCGCTGCGCTGCGCCACCAGCCCGAGCCCGCACGCGAACGGTGTCGCCAGCTTCCACTTCGGCAACTCGCACGGCGCGTCCTCCCGGATCGGGCAGGTGCTTGCCAGCTTCATCCAGCGTGAAATCGTCGCTCGCGCACCACTTCAGGACTGCCGCACCCATGGTCGTTCGTGGGATCTGTTGCGGCTCACCACGATGCCAACGGTCCAGATTGACATCGGTTATCTCACAAACGATTCCGACGTGAAGACCCTCATCAACCCGCGCAACCGGGACATCATCGCCGAGGCGATCCTGGTCGCCGTCAAGCGTCTGTACCTGCTCGGGCAGGACGACCAGCCGACCGGCACGTACACGTTCAAGGAACTGCTCGCCGAAGAGCTCGCGAAGGCCGACCGGGCCTGAGCGGGCGGCCTTCGCCCCGAGGGGTTACGGCGCGCCGGTCACAGCACGCCCACGGCCGCCCGCTGGCCGCTGTCGGCCGCGGTCACCGCCGCCGCCATCAGGAGCCGCTCGAGCGCCGATTCGACGTCCGCCTTCCAGCCGTGGTCGCGGTCGAGCTCCAGTCGCAGGCGCGGGTAGCGGTGGTGCGCCGCAACAACTTCGAAGCCCATGTCCTCGAGGAAGCCGGCGTCGATCATGCACTCGGTGGGACCGCACTCGTGCGTACTGCCGGGCGTGCGCTCGTCGTCGGGTCCGCGCACGATGCCGAACGCCTCCAGCGCACGCACGCCACGGCGCACCAGATCGCTCACAACGGCCTGAATGAGGCTCGGCCCTACTCCGTCCAGCTCGGCCGCCGGTTCGAGCCGCATCGTGGTCAGGAGGACCGCGTCCGGGCTCACGGGCGAGGTGGGGAACAACTTGGACCGGGGCACGTTGCCGGGCGGCGAGTAGAGCGCGCAGCCGGCCGGCTTCCCTTCGAGGGTCGCGACCTGCCCGCACGAACCCCACTCGAGCATGACCATCGACAGCCACGCTTCCTTCTCGAACTCGGGGTCCGCGTAGATCCGAGAGTCCCGCAACGCGTCGGGGTCCATCTCCCAGAAGACGCAGCGGCGGGAATGCCGGGGGAGTTGGTCGAAGCCGTCGAGGGTGAGCGGACTGATGCGCATCGACACCCTGTCTCTCGCCTCCACGACCTCGCACGCGGGGACCACGATCCCCGAATTACCGGCTTCTCACCGTCAAGAATAGGCGATCGGGTCGGTGCCGACCCTCCACGGCCGCGCCGGCTACCAATCACCTTGCACATCAAGAGTTTTCGTTCCACGTCGGAGTCGAACCGGGGCCCGCGCCCACCAAAACGTCACGGTGACGTAACGGCCGCGGGTGGTTCGACCCCGACGGACCGGGACTAGTTCGCCCCGTTCGTCTCCATCATCTCGACGATCCGCTGCAGATCGTCCACCGACCCGAACTCGACGACGATCTTGCCCTTCCGCTTGCCGAGGCTGACGGTGACTCGGGTGTCGAACGCCCCGGACAACCGATCCGCGACATCCTGCAGACCAGGCATCTGGATCGGCTTGCGCTTGACCGGGGGAGCGGGGAGTTCGCCGCCGTCCCGGTTCGCGAGGGTGACCGCCTCCTCCGTGGCGCGGACGGACATGCCCTCCGCGACGATCCGGGCGGCGAGCAGTTCCTGCGCATCGGCACCGGCCTCGAGGGAGAGCAGCGCCCGGGCGTGCCCGGCGGAGAGAACCCCGGCAGCGACCCTGCGCTGCACCGGAATCGGAAGCTTGAGAAGGCGGATCATGTTCGTCACGACCGGCCGCGACCGACCGATCCGCGACGCCAACTCCTCGTGGGTGACGTTGAACTCCTCGAGCAGCTGCTGGTAGGCCGCCGCCTCTTCGAGGGGGTTGAGCTGCACCCGATGAATGTTCTCGAGCAGGGCGTCGCGAAGCATGTCGCCGTCACCGGTCTCTCGCACGATGGCGGGGATCTTCTCGAGGCCGGCGGCCTGGCTGGCCCGCCACCGGCGTTCGCCCATCACCAGCTGATAGCTGTCGGGGCCGGTCGTGCGCACGACGATCGGCTGCATGAGCCCGAACTCGCGGATCGAGTGCACCAGTTCGGCGAGGGCCTCCTCGTCGAACACCGACCGCGGCTGCATCGGGTTCGGCTGGATCTGCGCCGCCGGGATCTCCCGGTAGCTCGCGCCGACCGGAGCCAGATCGACGTCCTCGTCGGCGGCCGTTTCCACCTTCGCCGCCTTCGGGGCGGCCTTGGTCCTGGCGGCCTTGCGAGCGGGCGCGGGTGCGCTGGCCGGGGTGGGCGCGGCGGTGGGGGAGGGGACCGGCTCCGGGGCGGGTTCCTCCGTCTTCGGCGGCACCGGGGCCGTGACGTTGCCGATGATGACGTCGGCGGCCGCGGACCCGAGGCGGGGTCCGGCGTCGGGGCCGGTCGGGATGAGCGCGGCAAGCCCGCGACCGAGACCGCCCTTGCTTCTCTGTGCCACTAGTTCTCCTGCGCGTTGGTCGTTGCGGTACGGGCGGCGAGCTCGCGGCCGGCGTCGAGATAACTCATGGCGCCGCGTGATCCGGGATCGTAGTCGAGGACGGTCATCCCGTACCCGGGGGCCTCGGAAACCTTGACGCTCCGGGGAATCACGGCCCGCAGGACCGCGTCCCCGAAGTGGGTCCGGACCTCCTCGGCGACCTGATCGGCCAGCTTGGTGCGGCCGTCGTACATGGTCAGCAGCACCGTCGAGACGTGCAATTCGGGGTTCAGGTGCGACTTGACCATGTCGATGTTGCGCAGCAGCTGCCCGACGCCCTCCAGTGCGTAGTACTCGCACTGGATCGGGATGAGCACCTCGTTCACGGCGACCAGCGCGTTGACGGTGAGCAGCCCGAGCGACGGCGGGCAGTCGATGAGGACGTAGTCCACGTCGAGCTCGGAGAGGAAGGCCTCGGACAGCGCGTTCTTGAGCCGGTTCTCGCGGGCCACCATCGAGACCAGCTCGATCTCGGCGCCGGCGAGGTCGATGGTGGCGGGGATGCAGAACAGGCGCTCGCTGTGCGGGCTCTGCTGGACCGCTTCCTTCGCCGTGGTCTGGCCGATGAGCAGCTCGTAGGTCGAGGGCACCCCTGAGTGGTGGGGGACTCCGAGCGCGGTGCTGGCGTTGCCCTGCGGGTCCAGATCGACCACGAGCACCGTCAGGCCCTGCACCGCCAACGCGGACGCCAGGTTGACGGCGGTGGTGGTCTTGCCCACCCCACCCTTCTGGTTCGCCACGGTGAGCATCCGGCGGCGGTCCGGCTTCGGGATGGTCACGCTGCCCGGGTGCAGAACCTGACTGGCACGCTGGGCGGCCGCCCCGATCGGCGTCTCCTCCAGGGAGATGCCGTCGTAGGGGCCGGGGGCGTGCGCACCCTGTCCGTTCGGGGACGTGATGCCGGTGGATCGCGAGGAATTGTGGTCCGTTTCATGTGAAACAGTGGATTCGGGTCCACCCGACATGTATTGCTCCTTCACTGAAGTGACTCGATCACCGGCACGACCCGACGCCGACCATCATCGGCGATGCGACCGCTTCGGAATGCGTTCCGCCCGAACCACAATCGTCGGTGTCGGGAGAATCCCGACACCGCACTCGACGATCTCCAGCTTGCCAGCCCCCAGGCGGGTGAGGGAAGCACGATCGCGTTCGATCTCCTCGGCGGCGCTGGACCCCTTCATCGCCAGCATCCGACCGTGTTCGTGGACCAGCGGCATCGACCAGCGAGCCAGCTTCTCCAGGGGTGCGACGGCCCGTGAGGTGACGACGTCGGCGCCACCGACCTCCTGCACCACCCCGGCCTGTTCGGCGCGACCACGCACCACCCGCACGTCCAGCCCCACCGACTCGATGAACTCCGCCAGGTAGACCGAGCGACGCAGCAGCGGTTCGACGAGGGTGATCCGCAGGTCCGGTCGGGCGATCGCAAGGGGGATGCCCGGCAGGCCCGCGCCGCTGCCGACGTCGACCACGGACTCGCCCTCGCCGATCAGTTCGCCGAGCACCGCACAGTTGAGCAGGTGACGCTCCCAGAGTCGGGGAACCTCCCGCGGGCCGATCAGGCCGCGCTCCACACCATCCGTCGCGAGGGAATCGTGGTACTTCTCGGCGATCTCGATGCGGTCCCCGAAAACACGGTGGGCAGCTTCTGGGATGGCGACGGGTTCGGTGGGTTCCACGTGAAACATCTTCCCGCGAGAGTTCGGTATTCCACAAACCAACAGGCCGTATCGCGGTGTCCGACATGAGAAGTTCACAGCCGCGGTCCCTGCGTCGACCGGCGGGGCCCGCGCCGATCGAGATCGCCCGCCCGATCGGGTTCCGGTGGCGGGACTCTCCCGCGGCCGGCACCGCCCGGCCTGCGTCGACCGGCGGGGCCCGCGCCGATCGAGATCGCCCGCCCGATCGGGTTCCGGTGGCGGGACTCTCCCGCGGCCGGCACCGCCCGCGTCTCGTCGACGGAGCCACCTCGGCACCCCGACCCCGTCGCCGACGGCGCCGACCCATCACCTGCGCCCGACCCCTCCGGTCCCGCCGACGGCGGAGACATCCGGACCGGTGCGAACGCCCCCCGTGCCGGGTGCCCTTCCGCGCGGTCCGCCCCGGGCACCGAACCGTTCGGATCCCCTTCGAGATTCGTGGGGGATGGGCGCCCGGGCATGTCGCCCGGTGGGCAAAGTCGGCGGTGACGGGCTCGTCGTTCCCGGGACGGATCCGCGGAGCCGAGACCGCCACGTTCCCCGCGTCCCACCCGCTCGATCCCCGGGCCCACGACGACGAAGTGACTGGACGGTGCGCACCGAGCGATGTCGATCGGGCCCGGGCGCCCGGCGGCACCGTACCCACCACGGTCACCCCCTCCGCGGCCGTCGGATCACGCGGACCCGGCCGCCCGAGCTGTCGGGTCCGGCAAGGGCCATCGCACCGAGACCCGCCGGAGATTCACGTGACCGGACCTTGCCGGCGGACCGTGAGGCATCCGGTCCTGCCGTCCGCTGCCGGGCCGATTCGCATGAGACTCGGAACCGGTGGGGGAGGGGAGGGGTGCGCCCTCGAACGAACGCGGCGAACGCCTCCTCATGCGGACGCCACGGCACCCCGCCCGATTCACGTGAAACAGTGGCGACGACGGAGTCGGGAGAACCCCTGCGATGACAGCGAACCGGAAACCGGATCGGGAGGCGCCCGGCGCAGCCGACGGAGGTGCCCGCCAATCCGTCCGGCCCCGCTGCGCCCGGACGGTCGACCCACCTGCGGCGTGGGCTCCCGGAACGACTGCGCCGGCAGCCACGTTCGCTCGGCCTCAGGAAGGACGACCGCGATCGCCTCGGGCACGAGCGATCCGCGGCCGGATCGTGCGCCAGCCGGGCCACACCCGCAGCGACACGGGATGACGTCGATGGCTACCGGCAACGACCGGACGCCCGCGCTGCATGCGCGGGAACCTTCCCCGCCCGACCCGACAACGGCACACACCGAGTGCCGAGACAACTGTCCTGTGTTCGGATCGAGCGGATATCGGTTGGACTACGTCAGGGTGAGTTCGCGGCCCGAGTCGTCGCGCCGCACGGCCGGGTTGCCCGCGCCGGAGGCAGGGTGGCGGCGAGGCATCAGACGCCGTTGCAGGGTGGCCTCCCGGCTCCCGAGTCCGGAACTCACGCGAGCAGCGACACGCACGCTGTTGATGGTCCAGAAGAGCACATCGGGGATCGAGCGTGTGCCATTCGTCGCGCGGACGCACGACGCTGCCCAGACGCGGTGCCGACAACACAAGCCCCTTCGACCAACCGGCCCGGTTCGCGTGTACACCGACTCTGCGGGCAGGCGCCTTGCCTACCCCCTGTCGATCCGCCGCGATGACGTGCAACCGATGTTTCACGTGAACCCGAGCGCGCGGACTCCCGGATCGGAGGTTTGGCAGACCCGATGCTCCGCGCGCTGGCGGCTCGGCCTCCAGCCGACATCGCGCGGCTTGGCGCGAAGTGCCCTGCCTTCGGTCCGGCGCTTGGACCGATTCACGTGAAACATCGCCATCACCCGTGGGGGAGGGGAGGGGCGCGGACAGCGCGGTGCCGGTGGCGCGGCCGCACTCCGGCCCCGGGCGGCGCCGAGGGTTCCGAGGGTCCGCGGACGCCGGCGCACCGCGAAGAACCCGTGCGGTCGTCGTCGAAGCGGGTCGACTTGAGCGCGCGGCTCTGCACGAAGGCGCCCTCGATCGCCGACGGCAGCAGTCCCGCCGTCGACCGCGCGGTCGCCTCGCCGAGCCTCGCCGCGACCACGCCGCCGGCGAGGCGCCTGGTTCACGTGAAACACCGGACCGACGGTCGAGCACGCTCACGGCGTCACCGGCACCGACTGGAGCCCGGGTCCATCGATCAGCCCTGCAACGCCCGGGTTGGGAGCAACGCCCCAAGCGGTGCGAAACCCTGCTGATCCGCCGAATGCCGCACAGGGTTCGCGAGGCTCGCCCCTCGCAGTCCCGCGTGACATCGCACCCGAGTCCCGGATGCGGCACCTGCCGAGCGAGACCACTTCCCACCGAGCGGCAAGTACCGACACCACATCGCCCTGCGGACACGACGGACACAGTGGCGTCCGGCCGGCCGCTCGGCCTCCAGCCGACATCGCGAAGCTCGGCGCGAAGCGCCCTGCCTCGGTGCGGCGCCTTCCCCCATCCCTCTCGGATGTACCTGGCGAAACACTCGTCGTCCGGCAAGTCCTGGGAGTCGCACCGCGGGTTCGTTCATCTCGGCCTCGTTCACGTGTCGGAGTCCGCCGAGTACGTGCCCCGGGCGGCGGCATCCCACGGCCGGGAGGTCATCCAGTAGCCGTCGTCGAACTCCTCGGAACGTCCACGGGCCCGGAAGCACGTTGCCGCCGAGCAGGTCGTGTCGATGCCCCGGCCAGCTCCGGACCCGCTCCTGCGCGAAGCCGATACCGCTGTTGTAACGGCGCCGACGACAACGCGGCTGGGCGGCGGTTGGACACCGGGGCGTCGACACGGCGACCGAGAGACGTGCCCCCAAAGGTGCGGAAACCTGCTGATTCCGAATGCCGCACCGGGCTCGCGAGGCGAGACCCTCGCAGTCCCGCGTGACGCCGCAACAAGAGTCCCGGATCCCGCAGCTGCCGTGTCAGACCGCTTCCCACCGAGCAGCAAGACCCAGGTGGCCTCCGGCACCGATTCACGTGAAACATTCACAACCCGACCGTGTCTCCGCGGTCCGAGGACACCGAGGAACCCTCGTCCCATGCCCCGAGGCGGCAAGAGGTCAGTCGCCAACGCCCCGCCGTGCGCCTCTCGCCGGAGACGCGGAGACGCGGAGACGCGGAGACGCGGAGAGGATCTCGAACCCGAGAACCCGGCGGCACCCGCCGGAGGCGCGACGGCCGAACCCCAAACCGATCCACTCGTCTGGGCTTCCCAGTAGGCGACCGGGCCCTCGCTCCGGCAACAGGGACTCACGAAGAACAGCCGCAATGCACGAGACCGCCGCGGCTCGCATTCTGCCGTCCGGCTGCCTCGCCACCGCGCACGGCGCGGTCGTCGTCGGACCCACCGGCAACGCACACCGCGCCAGAACTCCCCGCGGTCCTGGCGGATCGGAGGGCGAAGCCGATGCTCGGCTCCGTGCTCCCCACCGGCAGGACAGGCAACAACCGAGGCAGCCGCGGCAAGTGCTCTTCACCCCGCCGCGGGAGGGCCGACACCGGGAGCCCGAACCATGGAGCGTCGCTCGATCCAACTCGAGCGGCGCCTCGATTCCCTTCGACCCCGACCGGGGTGGCCCCACCAGTGTCACAGTGACGAAACGGGCCGGTCTGCGCGGTCATCCAATCGCCGCGTCCACCCCGTTTCGTGATCCCATCTCCCCGTCACCACGCCTCGGCCGCAGCCACCTACTCGAAAGCTGTTGCGCTCCAGTCGATCACGTCAGAATCTCCGTGTACTCGGGGGGCCGGGACACCCCGAGGCGCCTCGGGGTGGTCTCCCGATCCCTCTTGGATGCACGCGGCGGAACACTCGTCGTCCGACCAGACGTCGGAGTCGCTCCACGGACTCCGCTCCTGCGCGAAGACAGAGCCGATACCGGCCGTGGCACCGGCCCCGGCGACAAACGCGTCAGCGATTGAGCGCCAGGGCGCCGAGGCGGGGGAGTGGGAGCGACGTGCCCTGGTTCGCACTTCCCGGGGACGTTGCGAACGCCGCCGAGGTCGAGATCGGCGACAGTCCCGCGATCCCGATGTGGGGTCGGTGGTGGTCGTAGTTGTGCAGCCGATTCCGCTAGGCCGCCGAGCGGGCCGCTTCGAACCGGTGGGAGTCGCCCAACGCCCATTCGACGGCGAGGGTTCGGTTGAATCACTCGCCGGTCGTGCGCCGGTGATCCGGTGGGCGGTGAAGAGCGCGTGGGCGCGGGTCCACAACCGGGCCGCCGTCTCCCTGCGTCCGTCGGTGAGGATCTCTCCGTCGGTGAAGCGCACTCGGAGTAGGCGAGCGAGGGCTGGGCACAACCCGCGCCGGAGCATGCCCTGCGGTCGGCCGCTCCGAACCCTGGGCGCCCACCGCCGTCCGGGATGCCGTCCTTGAAGTCGATGTGGATCAGCTCGCCCCGCCTGCCGTGTTCATGGCGGTGACGTCCCGGTCGGCGAGCTCAGCAAACATGTTATCCACAACCCTGGGGAAACCTCGGCGACGCCATCCTTCGGGGTCAAGGCGCAATATCCACATCGACGACCCCGAATTCCACAGGTTCCGGCCGGCCTGGGGATGAACTGACCAGCAGGCGATGAACTCGCCGAGAGCGCGTTTCGCGGCGTCCGCCGTTGAGCGCGCGACGGCAGGTGCACGCTCGTCGACGGCCCGGAACCAGGGACCTGTCTCGACGCCCTCGGGAACACCACCAGTTTCACGGTGATTCACGTGAAACATGCGCCCGTGTACGACGAGGGGCTCCCGACCTGATGGTCGGGAGCCCCTTCGCGAGGATCTACGGTCTCAGTCCTTCAGGACCACCACACGACGCGAGGGCTCGGCACCCTCGCTCTCGCTCGACACACCGTCGACGGAGGCGACCGCGTCGTGCACGATCTTGCGCTCGAACGGCGTCATGGGGGAGAGGGACTCGGGCTCGCCGGACTCGAGCACCCGCTTCGCAGCGGCCAGTCCGATCTCGGTGAGCTCCGTGCGTCGGCCGGCACGCCAGCCCGCGACATCCAGCATCAAGCGGCTGCGCTCGCCGGTCGCCTGCTGCACCGCGAGCCGGGTGAGCTCCTGCAGGGCATCGAGCACCTCGCCCCTGCGGCCGACCAGCTTCGTGAGGTCGTCGCCACCGTCGATGCTGACCACGGCCCGGTCACCCTCGACGTCGAGGTCGATGTCGCCGTCGAAGTCGAGCACGTCCAGCAGCTGTTCGAGGTAGTCGCCGGCGATCTCGCCCTCCTCGACGAGCGCGTCCTCCTCGTCGATCTCGTCCACGGGCGCATCCACAGTCACGTCCGCCACGACCTCGTCGTCTCCGTCCCGTCCGGTTTCCGGATCATTCGCCATCGTCGTTCTCTTCTCTGTGAAGGGGGAGCGCTGCCGCGCTCAGCAGTCGGAGCGCCGGCTCAGCGCTTGCGTTTGGTGTTCTTGCCGCGGTTGCCCGACGGTTTCGCGCCCGGTTTGGGCTTCGATCCCGGTCCGGAAGCCGTCGGCGAATCCTTCGACGAACTCGAGGTGTCGGATGATTCCGCGTCGGCGGCGGGTTCGATCGCGGCGGCCTGCTGCGCGGCGGAGGCGCCCTTGCGCTTCTTCGCCGCCGGCTTCGCACCCGGCTTCGGCGCGTTCTCCGCGCGACGCTCGAGGGCCTTGGCCTTCTTCTCTTCTTCTTCCGCGTCGATGCGGCGGAACACCAGGTGCTGCTGCGCGTAGGTCCAGATGTTGTTCGAGACCCAGTAGAGCAGGATCGCGATCATCAGGAACGGGCCACCGACGAGCACGCCGAGCGGGAACACCCACAGCGACAGCTTGTTCATGATCGCGGCCTGCGGGTTCGCAGCAGCGGCCTCACTCTGGCGGGCCACCGACGCACGGGAGTTGAAGTGCGTGGCGACCGACGCGATGATCATCAGCGGGATCGCGACGGCGGCAATGGTCCACACCGTCGGGATCGGCACACCGTATGCCTCGAGCTGCGCCGTCGGAGTGGTCATCGCTGCGGCGATCGGCGCACCGAAAAGACGCGCGTCGAGGAACGACTGAACGTCGGCGGCCGAGAACGCATAGTTCGCGGTGTTCGCGTTCTCCTCCACCGACATCCCGAGCTGGCCGAAACCGGTGCCGGTGCGGTTGAAGGACCGCAGGACGTGGAACAGACCGATGAACACCGGTGCCTGCAGCAGGACCGGCAGGCAGCCCATCAGCGGGTTGAACCCGTGCTCCTTCTGGAGCTTCTGCATCTCCAGTGCCATGCGCTGGCGATCGTTCGCGTACTTCTTCTGCAGCGCCTTGATCTGCGGCTGCAGCTCCTGCATCTGCCGGGTGGTGCGCACCTGCTTGACGAACGGCACGTACAGGATGGCGCGCAGGGTGAACACGAGGAACATCACCGACAGCGCCCAGGCGAAGCCGTTGTCCGCGCCAAGGAAGGAGCCGAAGACCTTGTGCCAGACCCACAGGATCCAGGACACCGGGTAGTAGATGAAGTCGAGCACGGCTCTAGGTACTCCTCTGTTCGCCCACGTTCACCAGATCGTGGGAGTTCTTGCCAGTGTCCAGGGCCGCGTCGGCACGCTCGCCGCGACGGTCGGATCCGCGCAGCGGCACCGGGTCCCAGCCGCCGGGATGCCACGGTCCGCACTTGAGCAGCCGCACCACGGTCAGGACCGATCCCACCACGGCTCCGCGTTCACGCAGGGCATCGACCGCGTATTCGCTGCAGGTGGGGGTGAATCGGCAGGTCGGCATCCGGGTCGGGGAGACGTAGGTCCGATACAGCTCGATGCAGAAGATCAACACCTGCGCCGGGGCCCGCCGGATGGCTCCGAGCCGACCCGTGATCGCCGAGCGGTTGCTTGTCATGCGACTTACCCACCGATGAGGTTCAACTTGCGCAACCCCGACCGGAGCTGCCGGTCGAGGTCGGTCGACGAGGCCGTCGCGGCGCCGGGGAGCGCGCGGATCACCACGTACGTGCCCTCGGACACCTCGTCGACCAGGCCGGCGCAGATATGACGAAGCCGGCGTGCGACTCGATGTCGAATCACCGCCGGCCCGACAGCCTTGCTCACAACCAAACCGAAACGCGGACCCGGGTCGCTGACCAGCGAATCTGCCCGGACTTCCGTCAGAACGTGAACAACCACGTCCTGACGGGCCGCACGTCGGCCACGACGAACGGTGGACGCGAAGTCCGCCCGACGACGTAACCGGTGCGGCTCAGGCAGCACCCCGAGCTCCCGCGCTCAAACGGGTCAGGCGGAGAGGGAAGCGCGGCCCTTTTGGCGACGCGCAGAGATGATGGAGCGGCCCGCACGGGTCCGCATCCGGAGACGGAAGCCGTGAACGCGCGCGCGGCGGCGATTGTTCGGCTGGAACGTCCGCTTGCCCTTGGCCACGGTCGACACTCCTTGTAAATCGGCGGCGCCGGTCGGCACCGTCTGTAACTGAAATCCGGTGGTCCCCCGACGACAGCGGTGCACCGGCCAATCTCGCGTCCGCAGAGGACACCACGTGGTCAGCACGAAACCGCCACCTCGAATTCGGGTGACTGTACGAGACTACGCAGCCCCAGCGGTCAGGTCAAACCGGCGACGTGGACCGACACGCCACGCTCCCCGGGGTGCTTGCGAAGCGGCCACCCCTGTGCACAGGGGTGGTGCGTAGTGTGGTCCTCGGCACCCCGGTCCCGAGTGCCAGCGCCTGAGCCCATCGACATCTGCCCAGGTGAGAGCGGCGCGCGGCGGCGCCGACACCCCGCCGGGGTCGTTCGGCAGCACAAAAAAGGGTTATCCACACTTGTGGATAATTGTGTGGAAATACAGATCAGGTGGCATATTCGTACCCTTGTGCGGGGAAGTTATCCCCAGGGGCCAACAGCCCGCGAACGCCGACCGAATCGGGCGGACGCGACTCCCCAGGCACGGATTCGGGAGGGCCGAAGTTGAACGAGGAAGCGAACACACTGGCACGAGTGTGGGTGGAGGTCCTCGCCGAGCTGACGGCTGACGAATCCGGTCACCCGCTCACCAAGGCGCAGAAAGCCATGCTCGCGCTGGTTCGTCCGCTCACCCTCGCTCAGGGGTTCGCCCTGCTGTCGGTTCCATCGTCCTTCGTCCAGGAAGCGATCGAGCGTGACCTGCGCGAACCCATCCTGGGAGCACTGAACCGCCACGTCGGCGAGGGCGTCGAGGGCCTCGGGGTCCGGGTGGCGGCCCCCACCGAAGCGGAGCCCGCCCCGGCAGTACCCGTGGCTCCCGCACTCCCCGCGGTGCCCGCGGCGCCGGAGCCGACGCCCCTGCGGCAGAGCGAATCGGACGCAGCGAATGCCGGCACCGTCAGTGTCGAGGCATTCCGCCGCCGCCGGCCCGGCATCGGCGACGCCGACCTCTTCGAGCCCGACCCCGGTGAGCACGACGAGGTGGACGAGGACGGTGAGGCCATCGCCAGCGTCAACGAGTCGTGGCCGTCGTACTTCACCAAACCAGCCGTGACGCCGAGGACCGTCGCGGACGGGAACAGCCTGAACGCCAAGTACACGTTCGACACCTTCGTCATCGGTGCGTCCAACCGGTTCGCGCACGCGGCGGCGGTCGCGTGCGCCGAGGCACCCGCCCGCGCGTACAACCCGCTGTTCGTGTGGGGCTCCTCCGGGCTCGGCAAGACCCACCTGCTCCACGCCGCAGGCCACTACTCCAGGCGACTGTTCCCCGGTATCCGGGTCCGATACGTCTCCACGGAGGAGTTCACGAACGACTTCATCAACAGCCTCCGCGACGACCGGAAGGTCGCGTTCAAACGCCGATACCGCGAGACGGATGTGCTCCTCGTCGACGACATCCAGTTCATCGAGGGCAAGGAAGGCATCCAGGAGGAGTTCTTCTACACCTTCGAGGCACTCCACAACGCGAACAAGCAGATCGTCATCACCTCGGACCGGCCGCCCAAACAGCTCGCGACGCTCGAGGAGCGGCTGCGGACGCGGTTCGAATGGGGGCTGATCACCGATGTCCAGCCGCCGGAACTCGAGACCCGGATCGCGATTCTCAGCAAGAAGGCGCGGATGGACCGGCTGGACGTCCCCCACGACGTCCTGGAGTTGATCGCGAGCCGACTCGACCGCAACATCCGCGAGCTCGAGGGCGCGCTGATCAGGGTGACAGCGTTCGCCTCGCTGAACCGACAGGCGCTGGACCTCAGCCTGGCCGAGGTGGTGCTGCGGGACCTGATGCCCGACGCGACCCCACTCGAGATCGACGCTTCCACCATCATCGCGGCCACCTCGGACTACTTCGGGATGGCCATCGAGGATCTGTGCGGGCCCGGAAAGACGCGTCCGCTGGCCCAGGCCCGGCAGATCGCGATGTACCTGTGCCGCGAGCTGACCGACCTCTCGCTGCCGAAGATCGGCAACACGTTCGGCCGCGACCACACCACCGTCATGTATGCGGACAAGAAGATCCGCAAGCAGATGACGGAACAGCGCAAGGTCTACGACCAGGTGCAGGAACTCACCGCGCGCATCAAGCAGCGCGCCCGCTGACCCGTTCCCACTGCTGTTTCCGGCGGACCGTCCTCCTCATGACGGTCCGCCGTTTCCGTATGCCCAGCGCATCGCCGTGTCCGGCGCATCATCCCCAGGTCTCCACAGGGATGTGAACGATATTGGGGAGCAATCGGCGCCTCCACCCCACAGGGATGTGAACAACAGGGGGTACAACGGGGGATCAATTGTGGACAGACGGTGGATGAACATGCACAACTCCGTGGGCATCCACAGCCACCCACAATTGATCCCCGGCCCGTCCACACGGATTCCCCACGCCGGTATGCGCGGAGACCTGCGCGGACAGGCCCTTGTGCACAGAATTCACAGGACCTACTACTACTGCTTGATTCTCTTCGAAGATCTTCTTCTGAAAACAGGTTGTGTGGAGAGAAGCCATTCACAGTCCATCCGTGGGCACTCGCGCCACGCTCGGACATGAACCGCCTCCGGCTTTCAACTTCTCGCCGGAGGGCTTACGGTGGGCTTCTGTCCGCTGTTCGCACCAACGCAGCGGCGACGCGATGTGCCTACGGAGAGGATCAGCCCAGCGATGGAGCTCGGGAGCATGAAATTTCGGGTCGCCCGGGAAGACTTTGCAGATTCCGTCGCATGGGTGGCCCGCAGTCTCCCGTCGAGGCCTCCGGTACCCGTTCTCGGTGGTGTGCTCATCTCCGCCGACGAGCAGGGTCTGACGATCTCCGGGTTCGACTACGAGGTCTCCGCTCAGGTCCGGATCTCCGCCGAGGTCTCCGAGCCCGGGCAGGCCCTGGTCTCCGGCAAACTCCTCGCCGACATCACCCGGTCCCTGCCGGCCAAGCCCGTCGACCTGGTCGTCGACGGCGCCCGCGTGCTGATCACCTGCGGCAGCGCGAAGTTCTCCCTGCCCACCATGCCGGTCGAGGACTATCCCCAGCTTCCCGAACTTCCGCAGCAGACCGGCTCGCTGCCCGTCGATGTGTTCTCCGAGGCGATCGGTCAGGTCGCGGTCGCGGCAGGCAAGGACGACACCCTGCCGATGCTCACCGGAATCCGGGTCGAGATCGAGGGCACCAATGTGGTGCTCGCGGCGACCGACCGGTTCCGGCTCGCGGTCCGACAGATCGAGTGGATGCCCGCCAACCCCGACACCAGTGCCGCCGTCCTGATCCCGGCGAAGACGTTGTCCGAGGCAGCGAAAACCCTTGGTGGCGGATCGAATTCGCCGGTCGAACTCGCCTTCGGCGCAGGCTCGTCGGTGGGCTCGGAGGGCCTGCTCGGCATCGTCGGTGAGGGGCGTCGCACCACCACCCGTCTGCTCGACGCCGAGTTCCCGAAGTTCCGGCAGCTGCTGCCGCCCGAGCACACCGCGGTGGCGACTGTCGAGGTTGCGCCGCTGGTGGACGCGATCAAGCGCGTCGCACTCGTCGCCGAACGGGGCGCCCAGGTCCGGATGCAGTTCTCCGAGGACGGACTGCTGCTCGCCGCCGGTGGGGAGGATGCCGGCCGTGCCGAGGAGGCCCTCGAGGCCCAGTTCCAGGGCGAGGCGCTGACCATCGCCTTCAACCCGACCTACCTGACGGAGGGTCTGACCTCGCTGCACAGCGACCGGGTCACCTTCGGGTTCACCACCCCGAGCCGTCCGGCCGTGCTGCGTCCGGCCGCGGAGGAGGAGCCGCAGCCGGGGGAGAGCGGGACGTTCGCCGCGCCCGACAGCGACTACACCTACCTGCTGATGCCGGTCCGGCTCCCGGGCTGATCGCCGAACGGCAACCGTCACCGCATTCTCCGTCCTCGACCGAAGGGAACCGCCCGATGCAACTGGGACTGGTCGGCCTCGGGAAAATGGGCTTCAACATGCGCGAACGGTTGCGTCGGGCCGGGCACGACGTGGTCGGGTACGACCCGCGGCCCGAAGTGTCGGACGTTCCCTCGCTGTCGGAGCTGGCGGCCGCCCTCGAGGCACCTCGGGTGGTGTGGGTGATGGTGCCGTCCGGGCAGATCACCCACGAAACCGTGACCGAGCTCGCCGAGATCCTCGAAGGCGGCGACCTGGTCGTCGACGGCGGCAATTCACGGTTCACCGAGGACGGTCCACACGCGGAATTGTTGGCGCGCAACGGAATCGGCTTCCTCGACTGCGGCGTCTCCGGAGGGGTGTGGGGCCTCGAGAACGGGTACGGGCTGATGGTCGGCGGCGCGGAGTCCGATGTGGCTCGCGCGATGCCGATCTTCGACGCACTGCGGCCCGAGGGCGAGCGGGCCGACGGCTTCGTGCACGCCGGACCGGTCGGAGCCGGGCACTACGCGAAGATGGTCCACAACGGCATCGAGTACGGGTTGATGCACGCCTATGCCGAGGGCTACGAACTCCTCGACGCGGAGGGCCTCGTCACCGACGTTCCCGGGGTGCTGCGGGCCTGGACGAAGGGCACCGTCGTCCGGTCGTGGCTGCTGGACCTGCTGGTCAAGGCGCTCGCGGAGGATCCCGAGTTCGCGGAGATCTCCGGATACACCCAGGACTCCGGAGAGGGCCGCTGGACCGTGGAGGAGGCGATCCGGCACGCCGTGCCCGCCCCGGTGATCTCGGCCGCGCTGTTCGCACGGTTCGCGTCGCGGCAGGCCGACTCCCCGGCGATGAAGGCCGTCTCCGCACTGCGAAATCAGTTCGGAGGCCATGCCGTGCAACGGATTTCGGAATCCGGGCAGCCATAGGGTGTTCGTCCGTAAGTTCACGCTCCGCGACTTCCGATCGTGGGATGCGGTCACCCTGGAGCCGGGGCCGGGGATCACGCTGTTCCTCGGCCCGAACGGTCACGGCAAGACCAACCTGCTCGAGTCACTCGGCTACCTGGCGACGTTGTCCTCGCACCGGGTGTCCACGGATGCGCCCCTGATCCGGGCCGGGGCGTCGTCCGCGCAGATCGGGGCCGTGGTCGTCAACGACGGTCGTGAGCTCGCGATCGACCTCGAGATCAACGACGGCAAGGCCAATCGGGCCCGGATGAACGGCTCACCGTTGCGCCGGCCTCGCGAGATCCTCGGAGTGCTGCGCGGCGTCCTGTTCGCGCCGGAGGACCTGTCGCTGGTCCGGGGCGACCCGGGAGAGCGGCGCCGGTTCCTCGACGAACTGCTCAGCAGCCGAATTCCCCGGATGGCCGCGGTCCGTGCGGATTACGACAAGGTGCTGCGGCAGCGGTCGGCGTTGCTCAAGACCGCCGGCGGGGCGTTGCGGCGTGGCACCCGGGCGAGTGACGGCACGAGTGCCCTTGCCACCCTTGATGTTTGGGACGGTCACCTCGCTGCGCACGGCGCAGAGTTGTTGGCGGCCCGGATGCGTCTGGTCGCCGAACTGGGCCCGCACGTGGCCGCGTCCTATGCCCGCATCGCGCCGGAATCGCGGCCGGCGGCGATCGGCTACCGGTCGAGTCTGGGTGCGTCGATGCCGCCGGAGCTGACCGATCCGCAGCGGCAGTGGACCCGAGACGACGTCGAACTGCTCGAGGCATGCTTTCTGAACGAACTGGCCCAGGCGCGGCCCAGGGAGATCGACCGCGGCGTCTGCCTCGTCGGGCCGCACCGCGACGACCTCGACCTCCGGCTGGGGGACCAGCCGGCGAAGGGGTTCGCCAGCCACGGCGAGTCGTGGTCGTTCGCGCTGTCGCTGCGGCTGGCGGCGTTCTCCCTGCTGCGGTCCGACGGTACCGACCCGGTGCTGATGCTCGACGACGTCTTCGCGGAACTCGACCGCAAGCGGCGGCGGGCTCTTGCCGAGGTGGCGGCCGACGCCGAGCAGGTGTTGATCACGGCCGCCGTTGCCGAGGACGTGCCGGAGGAACTGGACGCCACCCGGTTCGCGGTCGAAGCCGTCGAGCGGCCCGACGGCCGCACCTCGACCCTCCGCTGACTGCCGCCGGCGGAGTGAACGGAACCGTTCGGTCGATCTCGTCGAGTGACGGCTTCCGTTCACTCGGATGTCGGGGAGCCCTCGCGGGCGGGCTGCCTGGGATGATCGAGAGGAGAAGGGAGTGCCGATGAGTGCTGAGTCGAAACCGGCGGGCGAGAGCGCCGGTGGAGGAGAGCCGGAACTGCGCGGCATCGACCTGGCCCGGCGCGCGCTGGAGGAGGCCCGGGCCGCGGCGAAGGCCAGCGGGAAGTCCGTCGGCCAGGGCCGGTCGTCGCCGAAACCCCGGGCTCGGACGACGGGCCGACGTGGCTGGTCCGGTGCGCGTCCCGATGCCCGCGATCCGCAACCGTTCGGCGCCCTCGCCAGTTCCGTCGCGAAGAGCCGGGGCTGGTCGCCGAGGGTGTCCGAGGGCACGGTGCTCGGACGGTGGCCGCAGGTGGTCGGGGAGGACATCTCCGCACACGCGGAACCCGTGGCGTTGCGGGACGGTGTGCTCAGCGTCGCCGCCGAATCCACGGCGTGGGCGACGCAGCTGCGGTTGATGCAGACCCAGATCCTCGCGAAGATCGCGGCCGCGGTCGGGGACGGTGTGGTCACCAGCCTGCGGATAACCGGGCCGACGGCCCCCAGCTGGCGGAAGGGCGAGCGGCACATCCGCGGTCGCGGCCCGCGGGACACCTACGGATAGCCGAATCCGGGCCCCTCGAGGGGTGGGATTGTCTATTACCCAGTGTTACAGTTACCTGAATTCGTGAACTGTGTCACTGGCGACGCCGCGCGTCGCCGGAAGGGGAACGACCATGACCGCCGAAGCCGTCGAACCCGATCATCTCCTACTGCACGCGCGCAACGTCCGGTTCGACTGGTCGGATCTGCCGATGCACTGGGTCGACGGGGATCCGTTCACCACCCACGTGTTCAACGTGATGCACATCCTGCTGCCCGCCGGCGAGGACTGGTTCGTCGAGACGTTCAAGGAAGCGCTCCCGCTGATCGAGGACGAGAAGCTGCGCGACGACGTCGCCGGTTTCATCGGCCAGGAGGCGATGCACTCGAACGCCCACTCCGGCGTTCTCGAGCATCTGCGGGCGAAGGGGTTGGACACCACCGCCTACACGGACCAGATGAACTGGGTCTTCACCACGCTCCTCGGCCCCCGGCCGCTCACCGCAGGGCGCCGGGAGAACTACCTCGTCGAGCGGCTCGCGCTGATCGCGGCGATCGAGCACGTCACCGCGTTCCTGGGGGACTGGGTTCTCAATGCGAGAGCCCTCGACGGCGCCGGTGTGCACCCGACGATGCTCGACCTGCTCCGGTGGCACGGTGCGGAGGAGGTCGAGCACCGGTCCGTCGCGTACGACGTGATGCGCTACTTCGACACACGTGAGTCCCGGCGGCTGCGCACGCAGCTGGTGGCCACGCCGGCGCTGGTCTACCTGTGGATCCGCGGTACCCGGTTCCTGATGGCCAACGATCCCGACCTCGCGAACTGGGCGCCGCACCGGCGGCGGCCGCACTGGTCGGACTTCCGGTCCGCCGGCAAGAGGGGGGTGCTGCCGACCGCGACCGACCTGGTCAAGCGGATGAGCCGGTACTTCCGGCGCGAATACCACCCGTCCCACGAGGGGTCCACCGCGCAGGCCGTCGCCTACCTCGCGTCCTCGCCCGCCGCGCGGACTGCTGTCCGCTGAAGAGTTCGGAACACGAGAAGTGATGTTGCCGAAGATGATTCACCGACCCAGGCCAACGATTCCCCGGGATCTGCGCGGTCGCGGCCGCCCCGACCGGGTGATGGGTGCGCTCGAGGCGGTCGTCGAGCGCTACGTCGGGGTGGTCGGCCGCCGCGACTACGACCCCACGCACGCCGGGCCGGGCCCCGACTCCGCGATGACCCTTGTGGTCACGGACCGGCGGATCGTGGGCCGGGACCGGAACGTCGTCGCCCTCACGTTCGGCGCCCTCGACGGCACCGACCTGCCCGCCTGGCAGCCGGGATGTCACCTGGACTTCCACCTGCCGTCGGGTCGGCGCAGGCAGTACTCGCTGTGCGGCGACCCGGCCGACCGCGCGCACTACACGGTCGCGGTGCGGGCCGTGCCGGACGGCGGGGGCGGCTCGTTGGAGATGCACGCCCTCGAACCGGAATCCACCGTCACCGTGCGCGGCCCCCGCAACGGCTTCCCGTTCGTCGGGCACGGCAGCGCGTTGTTCGTTGCGGGCGGTATCGGGATCACCCCCGTCATCGCGATGGTCCGCCGGGCGCGCATCCTGGGGATGGATTGGCAACTCGTGTACTCCGGCCGGTCGCGGGAGACGATGCCGTTCCTCGACGAGATCGAAAAATGGGAACAGGAAAGGGTTTTCGTCCGAACCGACGACGAACACGGACTGCCGACCGCGGCCGACCTGCTCGGGCGGGCGGTGTCGGGCGGCGCGGTCTACTGCTGCGGCCCGGCTCCCATGCTCGACCTCGTGCGCACCTCGTTCGCGTCCACCCCTGCCGCCGCGCTGCACCTCGAAAGATTCGGAGCTCCAACGGTTCTCGACGGAACTCCGTTCGAGATCGAACTGGCCCGCAGTGGGGAGGTTCTCACGGTGCCCGCCGACGAGTCGGTGCTCGAGGTGGTGCGGCGGAGGCAGCCCGGGGTCGGCTATTCCTGTCAGCAGGGGTTCTGTGGAACCTGCCGGGTGCGGGTCATCTCCGGCGCGCCCGAACACCGGGAATCGCGGCTCACCCCCGAACAGCAGCGCGACGAGATGCTGATCTGCGTGTCCCGGTCCGCCGGGGATCGCCTCGTGCTCGATCTCTGAGACCCACAACCCGAAGGAACGACGAATGAGAAACGGCACCAACGACATTCCCTCGTCACTCCCCGTCGCGACCACGGTCCGCAACGGCGACATCGAACTCGCGGTGTTCGAGCAGGGGAACCCCGACGGCCCGACACTGGTGCTCGTACACGGCTGGCCGGACACCCACCTGCTGTGGGATCACGTAGCCGGACTGCTCACGGACCGGTTCCGGGTCGTCACCTACGACACCCGCGGCGCCGGCCGGTCCACCTCGCCGGGGTCCGTCGCCGACTACGACCTCGAGTGCCTCGCGAGCGACCTGTTCGCGGTCATCGATGCGGTCGGCCGCGGCGAGCCCGTGCACGTGCTCGCGCACGACTGGGGGTCGCTCGAGTCGTGGGAGGCGGTGTGCGCACTCGGGGCGGGGGAGCGGATCGCGTCGCTGACCTCGACCTCGGGATGGTGCTTCGACCACCTCGGCCACTGGATGCGGCGGAACCTGCGCAACCCCACCCCCCGGGGTGTCGGGCAGGTACTGGCGCAGGCGGCGGCATCGTTCTACGCGCTGCTCTTCCACGTACCCGTGGTGCCGGAACTGGTCACGGGCCGCCTGCTGGCTCCGCGCTGGCCGCTGTTCCTGTCCCTGTTCGACAGGATGGAGCCGACACTCGCGCGGCCGGCGGTGACGATCGGCCGGGACGCCGCGAACGGACTCAAACGTTATCGCGCGAACACCCGGCACCGGCTCCTGCGGCCCCGTGAGCGCAGCACGGACGTGCCGGTGCAGTTGATCGTGAACACCAGGGACAAGGCGGTGCTGCCGTTCGCCTTCGAGGAAACCGCCCGCTGGGCCTCTGACCTGCGGCGCGTCGAGATCCCGGCCGGGCACTGGGCTCCGCTCTCACACGCGCCGGACATCGCGCGGCTGACCGCGAGCTTCGTGGAGGACGTGATCGCACGTCCGCAAACGAACGGCTCCGCGGTCACCGCCTGACGGTCTTCCCGGGGTGGCCGAGTCGCCGAAACTGCGTCTACGGGCAGCTCAGGGGTGTCGCAGGTGCCCTGCTGTCCGGGTCAACCAGTAGGATGGTTCGGTACCTCGCGGCCGCGTCGCCGGCCGCGATCGCCATGCCGGCGAAACCGTTCGCGCGATCGACCGTCGTGCGGGGGACCGTCGTGTGAACGAGAAGGAGAGCACACCTCCCGTGGCTGCCCAGAAGTCAGACAAGAGCACTGGTAACAAGGAGTACGGCGCTTCCTCGATCACCGTCCTCGAGGGTCTCGAGGCGGTCCGTAAACGTCCCGGCATGTACATCGGCTCCACGGGGGAGCGCGGTCTTCACCACCTGATCTGGGAGGTCGTCGACAACTCGGTCGACGAGGCGATGGCCGGTCACGCCACCAAGGTCGAGGTCACGATGCTCGCGGACGGCGGCATCGAGGTGGTCGACGACGGCCGTGGCATCCCGGTCGGCATGCACGCCTCGGGCGCCCCGACCGTCGAGGTCGTGCTCACCCAGCTGCACGCAGGCGGCAAGTTCGACTCCGACGCCTACGCGGTGTCCGGTGGTCTGCACGGCGTCGGCATCTCCGTCGTGAACGCGCTGTCGACGAAGCTCGAGGTCGAGATCGACACCGACGGACACCACTGGTTCCAGACCTACACCAAGGCGGTGCCGGGCGAGCTGATCCAGGGGGAGCCGACGAAACGGACCGGCACCACCGTCCGGTTCTGGGCGGACCCGGAGATCTTCGAAACCACGAACTACAACTTCGAGACGGTTGCGCGTCGCCTGCAGGAGATGGCGTTCCTCAACAAGGGTCTGACCATCACCCTCACCGACGAGCGCGTCGCGGAGGAGGAGATCACCGACGACGTCGTCAGCACGACTGCGGACGCGCCGAAGACCGCGACGGAGAGCGAGGCCGAATCGGCGGCCCCGGTTCACAAGGTCAAGTCCCGCGTCTACCACTACCCGGGTGGCCTCGAGGACTACGTCCGGTTCATCAACCGCGCGAAGCAGCCCATCCACAACTCCGTTGTCGGGTTCACCGCCAAGGGCACCGGGCACGAGCTCGAGATCGCGATGCAGTGGAACTCCGGTTACTCCGAGTCGGTGCACACCTTCGCGAACACCATCAACACCCACGAGGGCGGAACGCACGAGGAGGGCTTCCGTGCGGCCCTGACGTCGGTGGTGAAGAAGTACGCCAAGGACAAGAAGCTGGTCAAGGACAAGGATCCCGAGCTCAGCGGTGACGACATCCGCGAGGGACTGGCCGCGATCATCTCGGTCAAGGTCGGCGAGCCGCAGTTCGAGGGCCAGACCAAGACCAAGCTCGGCAACACCGAGGTCAAGTCGTTCGTGCAGAAGGCGTGCAACGAGCACCTCGCGCACTGGTTCGAGTCGAACCCGGCCGATGCGAAGACGATCGTGAACAAGGCGGTGTCCTCGGCGCAGGCGCGCACCGCCGCCCGCAAGGCACGCGAACTGGTTCGCCGGAAGAGCGCCACCGACATCGGCGGCCTGCCCGGCAAGCTGGCCGACTGCCGCTCCAACGACCCGAGCAAGTGCGAGATCTACATCGTCGAGGGCGACTCGGCCGGCGGCTCGGCCAAGTCCGGCCGCGACTCGATGTACCAGGCGATCCTGCCGCTGCGCGGCAAGATCATCAACGTCGAGAAGGCCCGCATCGACCGCGTCCTCAAGAACGCCGAGGTCCAGTCGATCATCACCGCGTTCGGTACCGGCATCCACGACGAGTTCGACATCAGCAAGTTGCGGTATCACAAGATCGTGCTGATGGCCGACGCCGACGTCGACGGCCAGCACATCTCGACCCTGCTGATGACGCTGCTCTTCCGCTTCATGCGTCCGCTGATCGAGCACGGCCACGTCTACCTGGCGATGCCGCCGCTGTACAAGCTCAAGTGGCAGCGGACCGAGCCGGAGTTCGCCTACTCGGATCGCGAACGGGACGGGCTGCTCGAGGCCGGTCTCGCGGCGGGCAAGAAGATCAACAAGGACGACGGTATCCAGCGCTACAAGGGTCTGGGCGAGATGAACGCCAAGGAGCTCTGGGAGACCACGATGGACCCGTCGGTACGCGTCCTGCGGCAGGTCACCCTCGACGACGCCGCTGCGGCCGACGAACTGTTCAGTGTCCTGATGGGCGAGGACGTCGAGGCCCGGCGCAGCTTCATCACCCGTAACGCGAAGGATGTCCGTTTCCTGGACGTCTGACCGTTGCGAACGAGGCCGCACATCGAGGTGATACATGTCACACCGATGTGCGGCCTTGTTGGTGGCAAATGACCCCCGTGGGGGTAAACGTGAATCGGGAGTGACGGATGATGCTCACGAGGCATCATGTGATTGAGGCCGCGCCCGATTTGATAACGACACGATAACCAAATGGGTACATTCGCACTTCTGCGACCGGTTCCCAGCATCTACACTCCGGTATCGCCCAGCAGTCTGATTCGGCGCCCGTGAGAGCACTCGGTGGTAGGGGAGGACGGTGCAGGTCGGCGGACCGGTACCGGACCTGGGTGGAAAGTGAGCCGTTGGAGAGATGAACGAACAAGCACCGCCTGCACGCAGGCTCTGGAACCTCGAGGGTTGGGGACTGCGGTGGAAGGTCACCGCAGTGCTCGCGATCCCTCTCACCGTCGCCATGGTGCTCGGTGGCCTGCGGGTCCAGGACGAGCTGAGCCGCGCCGTGAACTACAGCTCGGCGGCGGACCAGGTCGCGGCCGTCCCGAACATCGTCCGGCTCGGCACCGATTTCGGCCTTCTCTCTGCCGCCTACAACTCCAGCACGCTCCAGCCCGAGGACATCGCGGACGCGGAGAAGTCGCTCGAGAGGGCCAAGGCGGACGCGGCCAACCCCGAGATGCCTGCTGCGGTCACCGATCAGCTCCAGGCCAACATCCGTGCCATCGAAGAGATCCTGGCCGGCATGAAGTCCGGTGCGCCGATGCCCGCCGATCTGCCGGCCCGCACGACGGTCATCCGCCAGGATCTCACCAGCGTCATCGACTCCATCGTCGCGCCGATCGACGACCGCGAGGTCATCACGGCGCACACCCACCTGGTGGACGCCTGGTCCGCGCAGCGTCGTCTCGCCGACCAGGTCACCGCGGCACTGGTGCTGATCAAGAATTCCAACGGGTCGCTCACCGACCTGATCACCGCCTCCGGTGCCGAGATCGCGATGATCGACTCGCTGGGCCGCTCCTTCCCCGGCGCGGAGGACAAGCTCGACGACCTGCGGAACGGTGTGCACACGCGACTGCAGCTGATCGACTCGTCCCTCGGTGGAACCATGCCGCAGCTCGAACTGCGTGACTCGCTGGTCAAGAGCGTGGCGATCTACAGCTCGCTGGTGAACGAGGCCGCCGACGCCATCTCCACCACCGTCAACACGCGAGCCGACGAGACCCGCTCGGCCGCCCTGCGTGACGCGGCCATCGTTCTCGCCACGCTGCTCGCGGCATTGGTGCTGGCCCTGCTCGTCTCCCGGTCACTGGTCGGCCCGGTCCGCCGGCTCCGCTTCGGTGCACTGCAGGTGGCCCGCAAGGACCTGCCCGAGGCGATCGACCGGGTCATGACCGGTGATGCGGAGGCGGTCAAGCACTTCGAACCGGTCCCCGTCCAGACCACCGAAGAGATCGGGCAGCTGGCCCGCGCCGTCGACGACATCCACGCCCAGGCCCTCAAACTCGCCGGTGAGCAGGCCAGCCTGCGACTGCAGATCGGCGACATGTTCGAGACCCTGGCCCGCCGCTCGAAGTCCCTCGTCGACCAGCAGCTCGGTCTGATCGAGACCCTCGAGTTCGAGGAGAAGGACCCGAAGCGTCTGGAGAGCCTGTTCCGGCTCGACCACCTGGCCGCACGCATGCGCCGAAACGGCGACAACCTGCTCATCCTCTCCGGCACCCAGACCCGGCGCACCCAGTCGGCGCCCGTTCAGCTCGGCGACGTGGTGCGTGCCGCGATGTCCGAGGTCGAGGAGTACCAGCGCGTCCAGGTCGGGCCGACCCCGCACGGTGCCCTCGGTGGTGGTGTCGCGACCGACATCATGCACCTGCTCGCCGAGCTGCTCGACAACTCGCTGCGAGCGTCTCCGCCGGACACCAAGGTGCGGATCGCCTTCGCCCGGGCGGCGGACGGCGGGGTCCTGCTCGAGGTCACCGACCAGGGCATCGGCATCCCGGCCGCGGATCTCGCGGTGATCAACGAACGCCTCGCCTCCGGCGGCCAGATCGGACCCGAGACGGCGCGTCACATGGGCCTGTTCGTGGTCAGTCGGCTCGCGGCACGGCACGGCCTGACCGTCCGGCTGCGGCACTCGATGCGAGAGGGCCGCGAACAGGGCATCACCGCGAGCGTGCACATCCCGGCGACGCTGCTGATGTCGCCGGTGGAGATGGAGTTGACCGGTCCGCAGCAGCGAATCGAGACCAGCGCTCTGCCGCAGGTGACCGTCGTCCAGTCGGGCGCGATGCCGCAGCTCGTCACGGGGCCGACGCCGGCCGTGCCGACCCGTTCCGCTCCGGCTCCGGCCCCCGCTCCCGCCTCGTCGGCACGGCCGGTCGAGTCGCCCGTGCCTCCGGCGAACCCCGTGAGCGCTCCGGCCGGCGGCCTGCCGCAGCGGGTGCCGGGTGCGACCGCAGGACTCCCGCAACGCACACCCGGCGCCAGCGGCGCGCCGCGTCCGGAGACGGCCGCCCCCGCGGTCCAGGCACCGCCGGTCGTGGCGCCCCCCGTGGCCCCGAGCCCGGAGTTCCCGTCGGACGAGTCCGCGCCGGGTACCCGGCACCGCTACCGGAGCAACCCGGTCAAGACCGCGTCGTTCTTCCAGAACCGGCCGAATCCCGGTGCGACGCAAGATGTCACGGCCACCGGAACGCCCATCTTCTCGGGCATGGTGTCCGACTGGCTGACGGACCCGACCGAAGAGCGCAGCCAGGGACGGTCCTGGAATTCCGCGTCCGACGAGGGCTGGCAGGCGGCGGGTCGTGCCGCCGAAGCCCCGATCGACGGCCGGACCGAGTCGGGTCTGCCGCAGCGGACCCCGGGACGGCGTCTCGTGCCGGGCAGCGCGGAGTCGGCGGCGGCGCGGAGTCGGGTGCGAGACCCGGAGGCCGTCCGTGAGAACCTCAGCCGTCATCAAATGGGAATTCGCGCGGGCCGTGCCGCCGGCACCGTCGAACGCAACAGCAACGGAGGAGACTGATGAGCAGCGACCTGGTGTCCGACGGCCATCCGCTGGACTGGCTCGTGTCGAACTTCGCCCGCGACGTGCCGGGCGTCTCGCATGCGGTCCTCGTCTCCGCGGACGGTCTCCTGATGGCCGGCAGCGCACACCTGCCGACCGACCGGGCCGAGCAGCTCGCCGCTGTCACGTCCGGGCTGGCCAGCCTGTCCGCCGGTGTCTCGAACCTGTTCGACGGTGGCGGAGTGCTGCAATCCGTCGTCGAGATGCAGCACGGCTACCTGCTGCTGATGAGCGTCGGCGACGGTTCGCACCTCGCGGCACTGACCTCCACCAACTGCGACATCGGCCAAGTCGGCTACGAGATGGCACTGCTCGTCGACCGGGTCGGCGCGTCCGTCCAGGCGGTGCCGCGTTCGTCGATCGGCACCTGAGCCGGGAGACACGATGGACGAGCCGTACATGAACGCCCACGGTGGGTCCGGACCGAGCCTGGTCCGGCCCTACTCGCTCACCTCGGGACGCACGAAGCCCAAGGTGGAGCTGGCCATCGAAGCGTTGATCCAGTCGTTGCCGGACCCCGAGAACCGGACTCTCGAACTCGGCGACGTCGATGCGGCGATCGTGGCACTGTGTGTCCAATCGCCGTCGGTGGCCGAGATCGCCGCCCGCGTGGGCGTTCCGATCGGCGTGGCCCGGGTGCTGGTGGCCGATCTCGTCGAGGCCGGCCACGTCCGGATCCAGGCAACCCTTCAGGACGATTCGAGCGACAACGATCGTCGTGAACTGATCGAAAGGGTCCTCGGTGGACTTCGCAAGCTCTGATCCTCGGCCCAGCCGGGTGACCTCGACCAAGATCGTCGTTGCCGGTGGTTTCGGTGTCGGCAAGACAACCCTGGTCGGGTCGGTCTCCGAGATCGTGCCACTGAGAACGGAAGCGCTGGTCACCAACGCCTCGGACGGCGTCGACAACCTCAGCGCCACCCCGAACAAGGCCACCACCACGGTGGCCATGGACTTCGGCCGGATCAGCCTGGCCGAGGATCTGGTGCTGTACCTGTTCGGGACGCCCGGTCAGAACCGTTTCTGGTTCATGTGGGACGACCTGATCCGGGGAGCGATCGGCGCGGTCGTCCTGATCGACACCCGACGACTCGACGAGTCGTTCGCGGCCGTCGACTTCTTCGAGGCCCGCAGCCTGCCGTTCCTGGTGGCGATCAACGAATTCGACGACTCGCCGAGGTACCCGCACGAGGAGATCCGGCAGGCGTTGGCGGTCTCCGCCGAGGTGCCGATCATGTCCATCGACGCCCGCAACCGGGAATCCGCGAAGGGCGCGCTGGTCGCCGTCACCGAGTACGCGCTGCGGCGGCTCGGTCAGCCTGTCGCCTGACTGCGCGACATCCCACACCGATGGGCCCGACCACACCGAAAGGCGGCGAGCCGCAAGCATGTCGGACCAAGCTGTGCACCACCTGTCGATGGGACTCTGGGTCGTTTTCCTCGCCGTCGGGACCGCGGCCGTCGGCACGTACGTGGGGATCGCATGCGCGCGGCGCGCCGCCTACGCCGCCAACCGGCGTCGGCTCTGGATGCTGGTCGCCGCGCTGTCGATCGGGGGAGTGTCGTTCTGGCTCGCGAACGTCGTGACGACGGCCGGATTCGCGGTCGACGGCAGCGCGGTCCGCTACGACCCGGTCCGGGTCGTGGGATCGCTGGTCCTGTGCCTGCTCGCCACGGTGGCCGGATTGCTGATCAGCAGCCCGCGCTCCGCGGATGAAGTCGAGTCCGACAGCGACACCCGCATCGTCAAGGTGATGTCGGGTGCGGTGGTCATGGGACTCGGTCTGACGGCCGGCTACTACGTCGCGATGAAGGCCATCGAGGTGCAGGGTCGGACCTACATGGATGCCGCCCTGATCTCCGTCGCGGGAGTGGTCGCCGTCATCGCGTCGATCGGCGTGCTGTGGATGGCGGCCGCGGACGTGCCACGGGTGGTCCTCGCCGGTGGGTCGATCGCGGTCGCGGTGGCCCCGGTGGTGATGCACGGGGCGATGATGGCGGCGCTGCGGGTCCGGCTCGACGGCATTTCGCCGACCCCGCCCGGGGTCGAGGTGTTCGGGATCCTGTTCCCTGCGTTCGTGGTCGGGATGCTGATCCTGACGGTTCCGACCGTCGCGCTGCTGATGGCCTCCGACCGGGCGACCGCGGAACTGGAGGCGCAGGCCCGCCTGTGGATCCAGCAGGACGCGGACCAGCGGCAGCCCTGACCGGTCTCCCCGTGACGGGGTGTTCGGCGACAACCAGCCACGGCTGCCGCTTCCGGCTGACCAGCACCTATAGACTTGTGTAGTTGTGCGACGCGGGACGGAAGGGAGCATGCGCTTTCGATGTCGACCGTCGCCCCGGGTTCGCGGGCTCTGCCCGCGGCCGTCGCACCCGGCACCACAGAAGCTGAGAAGAAGAGGAGCCGATGACTGACACCACGATGCCGCCGGACGAACCGGGGCACGATCGCGTCGAGCCGGTGGACATCCAGCAGGAGATGCAGTCCAGCTATATCGACTACGCGATGAGCGTGATCGTGGGCCGCGCCCTTCCGGACGTGCGTGACGGTCTCAAGCCCGTGCATCGGCGCGTGCTCTACGCGATGTACGACAACGGCTACCGGCCGGACCGCGGTTACGTGAAGTCCGCGCGACCTGTCGCCGACACCATGGGTAACTACCACCCGCACGGCGACTCCTCCATCTACGACACCCTCGTGCGTATGGCGCAGCCGTGGTCGCTGCGTTATCCGCTGGTCGACGGCCAGGGCAACTTCGGATCCCGAGGCAACGACGGCGCCGCAGCCATGCGCTACACCGAGTGCCGTCTGACGCCGCTCGCGATGGAGATGCTGCGCGAGATCGACCACGAGACTGTCGACTTCGCCCCCAACTACGACGGTAAGACGCAGGAACCGACGGTTCTGCCGAGCCGCATCCCGAACCTGCTGATCAACGGCTCCAACGGCATCGCCGTCGGTATGGCCACGAACATCCCGCCGCACAACCTGCGTGAGGTCGCCGAGGCGATCTACTGGGCGCTCGACAACCCGGACGCGGACGAGGAAACCACCCTCGAAGCCGTGATGGAGCGGGTGAAGGGGCCGGACTTCCCGACCGCGGGCCTGATCGTCGGCGGCCAGGGCATCCAGGACGCGTACCGCACGGGCCGGGGCTCGGTCCGCATGCGCGGCGTCGTGGAGATCGAGGAGAACGCCAAGGGCCAGGCCACGATCGTCATCACCGAACTGCCGTACCAGGTCAACACGGACAACTTCGTCAACGCGATCGCCGAGCAGGTCAAGGACGCGAAGATCGCCGGTATCTCCGACATCCACGACGAGTCCTCGGACCGGGCCGGCCTGCGCATCGTGGTCACCGTCAAGCGGGACGCGGTCGCGAAGGTGGTGCTCAACAACCTCTACAAGCACACCCAGCTGCAGACCACGTTCGGCTGCAACATGCTCTCGATCGTCGACGGGGTGCCGCGCACGCTGCGCCTCGACCAGATGATCCGGCTGTACACGGCCCACCAGCTCGAAGTCATCATCCGCCGCACCCGGTACCTGCTGCGCAAGGCCGAGGAGCGGGCCCACATCCTGCGCGGTCTGGTCAAGGCGCTGGACGCGCTCGACGAGGTCATCGCCCTGATCCGGGCGTCGCAGACCGTCGACATCGCCCGCGCGGGCCTGATGAACCTGCTCGACGTCGACGAGATCCAGGCCGACGCCATCCTGGCGATGCAGCTGCGCCGCCTCGCCGCCCTCGAACGACAGAAGATCGTCGACGAGCTCGCCGAGATCGAGCGTGAGATCGCCGACTACCAGGACATCCTCGCCAAGCCGGAGCGTCAGCGCGCGATCGTCCGCGACGAGCTCAAGGAGATCGTCGACAAGTACGGCGACGACCGCCGCACCCGCATCATCGCCGCCGACGGCGACGTCTCCGACGAGGACCTGATCGCCCGCGAGGACGTGGTCGTCACGATCACCGAGACCGGGTACGCCAAGCGCACCAAGACCGACCTGTACCGCTCGCAGAAGCGTGGTGGAAAGGGCGTCAAGGGCGCGGAGCTCAAGCAGGACGACATCGTCAAGAACTTCTTCGTCTGCTCGACCCACGACTGGCTGCTGTTCTTCACCACCAAGGGCCGGGTCTACCGCGCCAAGGCGTACGAGCTGCCGGAGACCTCCCGCACCGCCCGCGGCCAGCACGTCGCGAACCTGCTGGCGTTCCAGCCGGACGAGCGGATCCAGGGCATCATCCACATCAAGTCGTACGAGGATGCCCCGTACCTGGTGCTCGCGACCCGCAACGGCCTGGTCAAGAAGTCCAAGCTGTCGGACTTCGACTCGAACCGGTCCGGCGGCATCGTCGCGATCAACCTGCGCGGTGAGGACGAGCTGGTCGGTGCGGTGCTGTGCTCCGCGGACGACGACCTGCTGCTCGTTTCCGAGCAGGGACAGTCGATCCGGTTCTCCGCGACGGACGAGGCGCTGCGCCCGATGGGTCGTGCCACGTCCGGTGTGCAGGGCATGCGGTTCAACGGGGACGACGCGCTGCTGTCGCTGAACGTCGTCAAGGAGGGCACATACCTGCTGGTCGCGACGTCCGGCGGTTACTCCAAGCGCACCCCGATGGACGACTACCCGGTCCAGGGTCGCGGCGGCAAGGGCGTACTCACGATCCAGTACGACCCCAAGCGTGGCACCCTGGTCGGAGCGCTCATCGTCGAAGACGACGACGAGCTGTACGCCATCACCTCCGGTGGGGGCGTGATCCGTACGGCGGCCAAGCAGGTGCGCAAGGCCGGCCGTCAGACCAAGGGCGTGCGGTTGATGAACCTCGGGGACGGCGACAACTTGCTCGCGATCGCGCGCAATGCCGACGAACCGGAGGAGTCCGACGCCGCCGCGACCGATGCAGCGAAGGAGTCGTAAGTGAGCACTCCCCACCAGCCCGGCAGTGACCGGCCGAACCCGGCGGGTCCCGCCGCGCAGGGGCAGCAGCCTCCCGCCGCGAAGACCGGGCCCACCGGGGCCGCGAACGGGGCCGCGTCCGCGGCCCCGGCCGCGAACGGTTCCGCGTCGGGTCGGCCGGGTCCCGAACCGGTGGCGCCCGCCGCCGCGTCCGGGAAGGGAACACCGCCCGGGCCTGCGGCTCCCGGATCCGGGGATCCGAAGGCGCCCGAGGCGAAGGCCGCCCCGGTGACGTCGCAACCTGCGCAGCCCGCGGCGAAGGACGTTCCCGCGGGGCAGCCGACTTCGGCACCGGCCGCACCGCGGGCGGCGGGTGCCGACGCGCCCACCACGAAGGCGCCCGCGGCCAACACCGGGGCACCCGCGGCGGGCGCCCCGGGTGGACCGTCGGCCCAGCCCGCGTCGAGTGCACAGGCCGCGGCCCAGGCCAAGTCCGGGCCGGAGACGCAGACCAACGGTCGGGCCGTCCCGCCCGCACCGACCGGTCAGGTGCCGCAGCGCCCGGAGCAGGCCGGGAAGGCCCCGCAGCAGCCGGCTGCGGGCCGACCCGCGGCCGGGGCGGCGCGCCCCGGTGCCCAGACCCCGCCGTGGCAGCGCGGCACCCAGGCGGGTGCCCAGCCGGCGGCGGGAAAGCCCGCCGGCCCGACCGCTGCCCAGCCTGCGGCCGGTAATCCGACCCAGCCGGTGGCCGGTAAGCCGACCGCTGCCCAGCAGGTGGCCGGTAAGCCGACCGCTGCCCAGCCGGTGGCCGGTAAGCCCGCTGCTGCCGGCAAGCCCGCCGCTGCGCAGTCCGCAGCTCAGCAGGCTGCCGCACGTCCGAACGGGCAGCGTTCGGCCGCCGATCCGGCACGGGCGGCACAGAAGCAGGCCGCGCAGGCGAAGGCCGCGGTGATCGACGGCCCGACCCGGCACATCGACCGCGAGGATCTCGCGAAGGATCTGCCGGACCTGTCGGAGGTCAAGCATCCGACGCCGGTCGCAGCGGAGAAGGCGCCGGGCAAGAAGCCGTCCGTGATGGTCGCCGCGACCACCCCGGTCGGGGATCCGCTGCGGGCCTCCGTGCAGATCCGCAAGGTCGACCCGTGGTCCACGCTCAAGGTGGCGTTGGTGCTGTCGGTGGCGATGTTCTTCGTGTGGATGTTCGCGGTCGGGTTCCTCTACATCGTGCTCGACGGCATGGGCGTGTGGGACCGGCTGAACAACGCGTTCACCGACATCGTGTCCGAGTCCTCCGACTCCGGATTGGTGACGGCCGGCCAGGTGTTCGGCTACTCGGCGCTGATCGGCGGCATCAACATCGTGCTGTTCACAGCGCTCGCGACCGTCGGCGCGTTCATCTACAACCTCTGCACCGACCTCGTCGGCGGTGTCGAGGTGACTCTGGCAGACCGTGACTGACTGGTCGCTCCTCGCGAACCGTGACCGATTGGTCGCTCGCGAACCGTGACTGACCTGGTCTTTTGCGTCCCCACCGGCCCGATTTTGGTGGCTGCGGGTCGGTGGGGTAGTGTCATGCCTCGGTTCGAGAGACACGATCAATCGGGCCGGTCACGGGCCTATAGCTCAGGCGGTTAGAGCGCTTCCCTGATAAGGAAGAGGTCGGAGGTTCAAGTCCTCCTAGGCCCACTCCCCGTGCCGACGAAGGGTTCGAGCATGAAGATTCTGCTGGTCATCGCGACAGCTGCGGCAGTGATCTTCGGCCTCACCAAGCTGCGCTCGCAGCAGCGCAGCGAGGACGTCTGGCACGAGGTAACCAACCGCTGACGCGGGACGGGGCCTTAGCTCAGTTGGTAGAGCGCTGCCTTTGCAAGGCAGATGTCAGGAGTTCGAATCTCCTAGGCTCCACAAATTTCACAGCTTCGACGAACACCCCGCACCTCGTCGGTGCGGGGTGTTCTGTTTCCTCCGCAGGCGGTCCGGGATGGGGATGCCCCGGCGAATGACCGATTTACCCAGGTTGTCCTGTGGAAATGTGAACAAGTCTGTGTAGCGATGATCTTCGGTCACCGTCGGTTCACGTCCTGGTCACGCTGTTGTTCGGGCTGACATCGGCTCGTGATCCGGGAGGTCGCGGTTCGGCCTCTTACCAAGCTGCTTGCGCTGTGTTACCGTCCCGATCAATCTGTTACTGCAAGTAACATAAATTGGGGGTCTGGGAGTGGTGAACAGCAGGGGAGTGCGCGTCGTTCTCGCGGCGGCGCTGATGGTCGGAGCGGTGACGGCAACGGCCACGAACGCCGCAGCCGCACCGGCGGACTTCTATGGCACACCGTCCGCGCTGCCCGCCGCCCCGGGCGACCTGGTCCGGACCGAGCCGGCCGCTCTCGCACTGCGCGTCCCGAACACCACAGGTGGCTTCCCGGCCGACGCGACCCGGATCATGTACCGCACGGCCGATGCCAACGGCGCGCCGATCGCCGTCACCGGCACCTACTTCGATCCGCAGACCCCGTGGACCGGGGCGGGGGAGCGGCCGCTCGTCAGCCTGGCGGTCGGCACCCATGGTCAGGGCGACCAGTGCGCGCCGTCGAAGCTCTTCGGGCAGCCGATCAACGTCGACGAGCACCTGGCCCCGATGGTCGAGTACGAGATCCTCGCCGTCAACAACCTCCTCCTGCGCGGCATCGCCGTCGTCGTCACCGACTACGAGGGCCTCGGGACCGATGGCGTGCACACCTACGTCAACCGCGCCGCCGAAGCGCACGCCGTCCTCGACGCCGTCCGTGCCGCGCAGGCGCTGCCGGACACCGCGATCACCCCGGACGGCCCGGTCGGCTTCTGGGGTTACTCCCAGGGCGGCGGCGCGGCTGCCGCGGCCGCCGAGCTCGCCCCGCAATACGCGCCCGAACTCGACGTCAGGGGCACCTATGCGGGTGCGCCGCCGGCAGACCTCGTCGCCACGCTGCGGGAGATCGACGGATCCTCCCTGACCGGGGCCATCGGCTACGCGATCAACAGCCTCGTGCAGGCGTACCCGGAGTTGCGGGACTCGCTGGAGGCCGAGGTCAACGACCGTGGCCGGGACATGCTCACGCGCGTCGCCGACCAGTGCATCGCCGAATCCGCGGCGGCGTTCGGATTCCAGCGGACCAGCGACTACACCCGCACCGGCGAGTCGCTGTCGGTGGTGCTGGATCGGATGCCGGTCGCGAAGGACCTGCTCGACCGGCAGAGGATCGGCAGGCTGACACCGTCCGCCCCGGTCCTGGTGCAGTCCGGCGTCCACGACGACGTTGTGCCGTACGGACAGGCCGCCCAGCTCGCCCGCGACTGGTGTGCCCGCGGGGCGACCATCCAGTTCTCCGAGAACCCGCTGCCCGCGCTCGGGACGGGTCTCGGCGTCAACCATGCCGCGCCGATCGTCCTCGGCCTGCCCGAGGGCTCCCAGTTCATGCTCGACAGGTTCAACGGCGTGCCCACGGCCGGCAACTGCTGACCGGTCCTCCACGCCACAGCGAACGGGCCCGGCACCTTGTGAAGGTGCCGGGCCCGTTCCACGTGAAACCGCTACTGCTCGACGGCCTCGAGGTCGCGCAGGCTCGGCGGCTGGTCCGCGACCGGTGCCGGCTCCGCGCGTCGCAGTCGCCACACCGCGACACCCGCGGCGACGGCGACGCCGAGCGCGCCGACCACCGCGATCCGACGGAACCGGCCGCCGCGGTGGTCGGGGGCGACCGCAGCAGCGACGACGTTCTCGTCGGTCAGCGGGGCCGCGGCGGCATGCCTGGGCCGGGACAACGCCGACTTCGCCATCGAGTACCCGAGGCCGAGAAGGTAGGCGCTCACCGTGCCACCGCCCTTGACCAGACCGCCGGCACCCTTCAGCACGCCGAGCGCGGAGGCCTTCGCCAGCCGCAGCGCCATGCCGGGGTCGGTGGAATCGGTTCCGGACGTCGTCAGAACCGGTGCGTGGGTGTCGAATTCGTCTTCGAGCTCGACCGGTGCCGGGGCGGGGGACTGCTTGGTAGCGCGAGTCATTGCTCCACTGTCCCACATGTCCGTGCTGTGTGAGTGGCACCAGAGGTGCGTGTGAATGGCACCAGAGGTGCGTGTGAATGGCACCATGGAGTGGTGAGCACACCGAATCAGACCGCAACCGCAACGCTGCACACCAACCGTGGCGACATCAAGATCGCCCTGTTCGGCAACCACGCGCCGAAGACGGTCGCCAACTTCGTCGGCCTCGCCGACGGATCCGCCGACTACACCACCGAGAACGCCAAGGGTGAGAAGTCCGGCCCGTTCTACGACGGGGCGATCTTCCACCGCGTCATCGACGGCTTCATGATCCAGGGCGGCGACCCGACCGGCACCGGCCGCGGCGGCCCGGGCTACAAGTTCGCCGACGAGTTCCACCCCGAGCTGCAGTTCGACCGCGCCTACCTGCTGGCGATGGCGAACGCCGGCCCGGGCACGAACGGCTCGCAGTTCTTCATCACCACCGGCCAGACCCCGCACCTGAACCGTCGCCACACCATCTTCGGTGAGGTCGTCGACGAGGAGTCGAAGAAGGTCGTCGACGCCATCTCGGCGACCCCGGTCGACCGTTCCGACCGCCCCGTCGAGCCGGTCGTGATCAACAGCATCACCATCTCCTGATCGACCGAGGAAGCAGATGACGAACCCCGGTTGGGGCGGTGGGCCCGGCGAGGGCATCCCGCCCCAACCGCGGTGCGTGCGGCACCCGGACCGTCCCACGGGGCTGTCCTGCACGCGCTGCGGACGCCCCGCCTGCCCCGAATGCCTGCACATGGCCTCGGTCGGTCAGCACTGCGTCGACTGCGTCGCCGCGGCGAACCGCCAGACCGCGACCGTCCGCACCGCCGCCGGTGCCCCGGTCCGTGCCGGGCTGCCGACACCGATCGTCACGTACGTCCTGATCGCGCTCAACGCCCTCGCCTTCGCGGTCACCGTCGCGCAGTCCGGGAACATCAGCGACAACCACCGCGGGTCGGCGCTGTTCAACGACTGGGCGCTGTGGCCGCCTGCCGTCGCCAACGGGGACCTGGTCCGCGTCCTGGGCAGCGGTTTCCTGCACTTCGGGTTGCTGCACCTGGCCGTCAACATGTTCGCCCTGTGGGTGATCGGCCGGGACACCGAACTGGTTCTGGGTCGGGCCCGGTACCTGGCGGTGTATCTGGTGTCCATCCTCGGCGGTTCGGCCGCGGTGATGGCATTCCAGATCGACGCGGTCACCGCGGGCGCATCGGGCGCGGTGTTCGGCCTGATGGGCGCGCAGGCGGTGATCCTGTTGCGGATGCGCCGCAGTCCCGGACCCGTCCTCGCGGTCATCGCGCTGAACGTCATCATCAGTGTCACGATCCCCGGCATCTCGCTGTGGGGACATCTCGGCGGACTGGTCGCGGGCGCCGCGGCCACCGCGGTGTTCATGTACGCACCCGGCCTGGCCGGTGATCCGCAGCAGCGCAAGCAGGCCCGCACCCTCGGCTGGGTCGGGTTCGCCGCGGTCGTCGTCGTCACCGTCGGTGTTGTCGCGATGCGGATCGTGCAACTGCGGAGCGAACTGGGTCTCTGACGCCGCGGCGGCCGCGGTGGAGGGCCCCGGCCTCCGGTTGGACCGGCGGGGTTCCCCGTCGTCAGGGAGTGGTGCGACGGTCCGGCGGGACCAGGCCGCGGGAGTTCAGCTCCTCGAAGACGACGGTCGGATCGGCGCCGAGATCCCAGCGACCGAAGATGATCAGCCGGTCGTCATCGGACCCGGGCGGTCGCACGTCGATCTCGAGCATCGGGACGCGGCGGCCGAGACGCGGGTAGCGGACGATGCGGACCCGGCTCAGCTCGGAGCGGTCGACGTCGAGGCGCCCGCGCAGGCGCTGCATGGTCAGGCCGCGGTTGCCCTCCTGGATCGCGAGCCGCGGCCGCTGCCGCAGGCCCAACGCGGTCACCACGAGCAGGCCGAGCGCGGCCAGGCCGATCAGGAACCGTCCGGCGGGATCCGCGGGCAGCGCGAGGGCGGCCGCCGCCATCGCCACCCCGCCGATCCCCGTGGCGGCCAGCGCCGCCGTCGGGGTGGACCAGGACCGTGGGGGCGTCATTCTCGGCCCCGAGGTGGGTTGTGCACTCGTACTCCCGAAGTTATCCACAGCGGTTATCCACAATGGGGATGAATGACATGTGTGTAATTGGCGGGGAGTGGACGGGTGAAACTGCAGGTCATCGCCACCGCATCGTCATGATCAGGCCGGCGACCATGAATCCGAACCCGATCAGGAAGTTGTATGCACCCAGGTTGTTGATGAACTCGATCTGGTCCCCGGCCAGGTAGTACACGATCAGCCACGCCAGACCGATCAGCATCAGGCCGAGCATCACCGACACGTACAAGGTGCTCGACGGTCCGGCCTTGACCTTCACGGGCGTGCGGTTCGCAGGGCCAACGGTGTAGTCCGTCTTCTTCCGGACCTTCGACTTCGGCATGACGTCCTCGGGTGATTGTGACCAGGGCAGCCGGCCCTGTGGATGAACGGTGTGCGACCGCGGTCGGCGTCGTCTCCGACACCTCCCAGGTAGATTCGAGCCTACGGTAGCGGGATACACGCTAGCCCAGCACCGAACCGCCCGGGGCGGACCTCGACCACTCCGCCGGCGGCGGACCAGATCACCGATGACACTCCGACTGCGCGGGGAAGGCACAGAGATGACCGAAGGCGTCCGCCGGTCGCGGCTCTGGCTGGTGGGCGTGCCGATCGTCTGCCTGGTCGCGGGGTTGCTGTTCGCCACCGCCCGCGAGGTTTCCGCGGGCGACGAGTTGCGGCGCGGAGACACCACCCGACTGTCCGACCTGGTGCGGGCCGCGCAGGGCGACCTCGACCGGGTCACCGCCGACCGGGACGGACTCGTCGCGCAGGTCGACGCGCTGCAGGCCAGCGCCGCCGGCTCCGACACCGGGGTCGCGCAGGTCCTGGACCGGGTGCGCAGCCTCGAGGGCGCGGCGGGGTTGTCCGAGGCCACCGGTGCCGGCGTCACCGTCACCCTCACCGACGCCCCCCGCGACTCCGACGGCAACTATCCCGCCGGAGCCCGGCCCGACGATCTGGTCGTGCACCAGCAGGACGTGCAGTCGGTGCTCAACGCGCTGTGGGCGGGCGGCGCGACCGCCGTCGGCATGCAGGACCAGCGGGTCGTCGCCACCACGGCACCCCGTTGCATCGGCAACACGCTGCTGCTGCACGGTCGTACCTACAGCCCGCCGTATGTGATGACCGCGCTGGGCGACCCCGCCCGGCTCACCGCAGCCCTGGACGCCGAACCGGGCGTGCGGCTGTTCAAGCAGTACGCGGTCCGGTACGGGCTCGGGTTCAGCCAGACCACTTCGGATTCGCTGACCGTCCCCGCCTACGACGGGCAGATGCGCACCAAGTTCGCCCGGTGACCCGGCGTCCCCTTATCCTGACGCCATGCGCATCCTCGTCGTCGACAACTACGACAGCTTCGTCTTCAACCTGGTCCAGTACCTGGGTCAGCTGGGCACGACGGCGACCGTGTGGCGCAACGACGACCCGCGCCTCGACGACCGCGCGGCCGTCGCGGCGGAGTTCGACGGCATCCTCCTGAGCCCCGGTCCCGGCACCCCGCAGCGGGCCGGCGCCAGCATGGACCTGGTCGCGGCCTGCGCGGAGACGGGCACGCCGCTGCTGGGTGTGTGCCTGGGCCACCAGTCGATCGGGGCCGCGTTCGGCGCCACCGTCGACCGGGCACCGGAGCTGCTGCACGGCAAGACCAGCCAGGTCACGCACGACGGCACCGGCGTGCTCGCCGGGCTGCCGAGCCCGTTCACCGCGACCCGGTACCACTCGCTGACCGTGCTGCCCGAGACGATGCCCGAGGAACTGATCCCGACGGCTCACACCGACACCGGCATCGTAATGGCGCTGCGGCATCGGGACCTGCCGATTCACGGCGTCCAGTTCCATCCGGAGTCGGTGCTCACGCAGGGCGGGCACCGGATGCTCGCGAACTGGCTCGAGGTGTGTGGTGAGCGGCCTGCCGAGGCGCTGATCGAGACCCTCGAAGCCGAGATGGCTCGCGCCCTCGGCGACGCCCTCACCCACTCGTGACCTGCGCCCGGGTTCCGTAATGTCACATCGAGTCACTTCAGGCGAGCCAATGTGACATTAGGGAACCCGCCTGCGCTCCCAAAACTCCCGAACGGCCCACCGGTTCAGGTCAACTGAACCGGTGGGCCGTTCGGAAAACCGGGGTGGGGTCAGCGGCCGCCGCTCGGGATGCCGAGCTGACCGATGCCGACGGTGATCGACGCGGTCTTCGACACCTCGGAACCCGAAGGCTGGGTCTGCGAGACCACCTTGCCGACCTGATCCGTTTCCAGGGTGGGCTCCGGACGCTGCACCAGCTGGCTCGACGAGCCGGTCCAGCCGGCCTTGCGGAGCGAGTCGAGGGCCTGCGAGACGGTCAGGTTGCTCAGGTCCGGCATCTGGATCATGTTGCCGTTCGACACCTTGATCGTGACGGTGCTGCCGCGGGAGGCGGTGTCGCCGCCGGTCGGTTCGGTGGACACCACCTGGCCCTTGGGGCGGCCGGAGTCGATGTTCTCGACCTGGACCTTGAAGCCGGCGCCCTCGATGTTCGGCTGGGCCACCTCGAGGGTCTGCCCGACGACGTTCGGCACCCGGACCTGTTCGGGTCCGCTGCCGAGGGTCACCTGGACGGTGCCGTTGAGATCGACCTTCGTGCCGGAGGTCGGCTCCTGCGCGGTGACCTTGTCGAGCTGGTCGGTCGAGGACGGCGCCCGGTCCACGGTCGGGTCCAGCGACAACCCGATCGCGTTCAGCGCCTGCGCGGCCTGCGACTGCGTCATGCCGGTCAGCTTCGGCACCTCCACCTGCTGCGGCCCGGACGAGACGTCGAGGGTCACGACGGTGCCCTCGTCGGCCCGGGAGCCGGCGACGGGAATGGTGGCGATGACGTTGCCGTTGGCGACGACGTCGCTCGGCTTCGGCTGTGTCTGCACCCGGAAGCCGAGGTTCTGCAGTTCGGTCTGTGCGGCCTGCGACGACTGGTTGGTCACGTCGGGGACGGTGACCTGCGCGGCCTTCGACCCGGGGCCGAGCGACCACAGGAACGCGCCGACGATGCCGATCACGGCGAGGGCCGCGATCGCCGCGAGCGTCATCTTCAGGGCCTTGCGGGACCCCTGCTGGGGCTGCGCCGCCGCGGCAGCGGCGGGGGCCGCCGGCGCCGGGTTGGCGGGCGCGGTCGCCGCGTACCGGCCGGAGTTGTTGTCGACGGCGCCGAGGATGGTGGTGCGGTCCTCGTCGTTCATCACCATGGGTGCCGACGGACGCTGCCCGCCGAGCACCCGCACCAGGTCGCCGCGCATCTCGGCGGCGCTCTGGTAACGGTTCGCCGGGTTCTTGCTCATCGCCTTGAGGATCACCGAGTCCAGCTCGCGCGGGATGTCGGGGTTCACCGACGACGGGAGCGCCGGATCCTCGCGGACGTGCTGGTAGGCGACCGCGACCGGGGAGTCGCCCTTGAACGGAGGCTCGCCGGTCAGCACCTCGAACAGCACGCAGCCGAGCGAGTACACGTCGGAGCGGGCGTCGACCTGTTCACCGCGCGCCTGCTCGGGCGAGAGGTACTGCGCGGTGCCGATCACGGCCGCGGTCTGCGTCATCGGGCTGGAGCTGTCCGAGATCGCGCGGGCGATGCCGAAGTCCATGACCTTCACCGCGCCGGAGCGGTTGATCATGATGTTCGCGGGCTTGATGTCGCGGTGCACGATGCCGTTGCGGTGGCTGAAGTCCAGCGCCGCGCACACGTCGGCGATGACCTCCATCGCGCGGCGCGGTGCCATCGGGCCCTCGCTGCGGACGATGTCGCGCAGGGTGACTCCGTCGACGTACTCCATCACGATGTACGGCAGCGGGCCGCCGTCGGTCTCGGCCTCGCCGGTGTCGTAGACGGCGACGATCGCCGGATGGTTCAGCGCCGCCGCGTTCTGCGCCTCCCGGCGGAAGCGCAGGTAGAACGTGGGGTCGCGGGCCAGGTCGGCACGCAGGACCTTGATGGCAACGTCCCTGCTGAGCCGCAGGTCGCGGGCGAGGTGGACCTCGGACATGCCACCGAAGCCGAGAATCTCACCCAGCTCGTAGCGGGAGGAGAGTTTGCGCGGTGTCGTCATGGCTGTCCTTGGGAAGCCGAGGTCGTCGTCTCGGTCGTCGTGGTGGTCGTGGTCGTGGTGGTGGTCGGCGGCTCGGTGGTCGTCGTGGTGGTCCGTTCCGTCGTGGTGGTCGGCGGCTCGGTGGTCGTCGTGGTCCGTTCCGTCGTGCGTTCCGTGGTCCGTTCCGTCGTGCGTTCCGTGGTCGGCTCGGCGGTCCATTCCGTGGTCGGCGGTCGGGTCGTGGTCGGGGCGTGGGTGGTGGTCACCGGGATGCGGGTGGTCGTCGGTGTCGCCGGACTCGACGGTTCACCGCCTCCACCGAACAGCAACATTCCTCCACCGATGAGCAGGGCCAGCAGTACCAACGCGCCGCCGGCCCACGCGAGGGCCTTCTGTCCGCTGGTCAGCCCGGACGGCGGCGGTTCCGCCGCCGGATCGGGCCCAGCATAGGCACCCGTCGACGGGGCCAGCACCTGGGTGGCCGCGGTGGGCGGCGCCACCGCCACCGTCGGCGCACCGGACCCCGGCATCGGTGGTCGGCCACCGGACCGGACGACCGCGACGGCGTCCGCGAACTCGCCGCCGCTGTGGTAGCGCGCCGCCGGGTCCTTCGCCATCGTGATCTCGATCAGTTCACGCACGTTCGGCGGCAGGTCCGCCGGCAGCGGGGCCGGGATCTCCTGCACGTGTTTCATCGCCACGGTCAGCGCGCCGTCGCCACTGAACGGGCGATGCCCGGACAGCGCCTCGTAGCCGACGACGCCGAGCGAGTAGACGTCGCTGGCCGGCGACGCGTCCTGGCCGAGGGCCTGCTCGGGGGCGATGTACTGGGCGGTGCCCATCACCATGCCGGTGCGGGTGACCGGTGACGCCTCGACCGCCTTCGCGATGCCGAAGTCGGTGATCTTCACCTGCCCGGTCGGGGTGATCAGGATGTTGCCGGGCTTGACGTCGCGGTGCACCACCCCGGTGGCGTGTGCGGCCTGCAACGCCCGACCGGTCTGTTCGAGCATGTCGAGGGCGTGCGGCAGCGACAGCCGTCCGACCCGGGCGAGCACCGCGTTGAGCGGTTCCCCGTTGACCAGTTCCATCACCAGGTAGGCGGTTGCGGCGCCGGCGGTGTCGCGGGTCTCGCCGTAGTCGTAGATGCCGGCGATCCCCGGATGGTTCAGCTGGGCGGTGGTGCGGGCCTCGATGCGGAACCGTTCCAGGAACTCCGGGTCGGAGGAGAACTCCGACTTGAGGACCTTGACGGCGACGCGGCGGTGCAGCCGGTTGTCGGTGGCCTCCCACACCTGACCCATGCCGCCGGTGGCGATCAGGCGCAGCAGCCGGTAGCGGTTGGCGATGACACCGCCGTTCTGCAGGCTCATCGTTCCCCCTCCCGCTGCAGGGCGGCACCGATGACGGCGCGGCCGATCGGGGCGGCCACGGAGCCACCGGTCGCGGCCGCACCCCGGTCGCCGCCGTCCTCGACGATCACGGCGATCGCGACCTGCGGGTTCTGGGCCGGCGCGAACGCGATGTACCAGGCGTGGGGCGGGGTGTTCCGCGGGTCGCTGCCGTGTTCGGCGGTGCCCGTCTTGGACGCGATCTGCACGCCCGGGATCTTGTTCCCGCCGCCGGTGTTGTTCTCCGAGCCGATCATCAGGTCGGTGAGGGTGGCCGCGACCTGCGGGGACACCGCCTGCCCCTTGGATTCGGGGGCGGTGGTGGCCAGGTTCGACAGGTCGGGGCTCTGCAGCTGCGCGACCAGGTGCGGCTGCATCCGGACCCCGCCGTTCGCGACGGTTGCGGCGATGACGGCGTTCTCCAGCGGCGTCAGCGCCACGTCCCGCTGGCCGATGCTGGACTGGCCGAGCGCGGCGTCGTCCGGGATGGTGCCGATGGTGCCGTCCGCGACGGGGAGCGGGATCCCGGGCGAGTCCGGGCTGATCCCGAACGCGGTGGCCCGTTCCTTGAGGGCGTCGGCGCCGTTCCGGATGCCGAGTTCGACGAACGCGGTGTTGCAGGAGCGGGCGAACGCCTCCCGCAGCGACGCGGTCGGGCCGGACCCGCAGGTGGTGCCGTTGTAGTTCTCCAGGGTGGTCGTCGTCCCCGGCAGGGTGATGGTCGGCGCGGCGGTCAGCTGCTCGTCCGGGTTCGCGCCGTTCGTCAGCGCGGCCGCGGTGACGACCACCTTGAACGTCGAGCCGGGCGGGTAGGTCTGCGAGATCGCGCGGTTGAGCAGCGGCTTGTCGGGGTCGGCGTTGAGCTCCTCCCACGCCTGGGTGCTGACCTTGCCGTCGTGGCTGGCCAGCAGGTTCGGGTCGTAGCTGGGGGTGCTGACCATCGAGAGGATCTCGCCGGTGCTCGGGCGGATCGCGACGACGGATCCCGTGTAGCCCTTCGCGGTCAGCTGGTCGTACGCGACCTGCTGGACGACGGGGTCGATGGTGGACACGACGTTGCCGCCGCGCGGATCCCGCCCGGAGACGAGGTCGAAGAAGCGGCGTCCGAACAGCCGGTTGTCGGAGCCGTTGAGCACCGCGTCCTCGGAGCGCTCGAGGCCGGTGTTGCCGTAGAGCATCGAGTAGAAGCCGGTGACGGGGGCGTTCGCGAACGGGCTCGACGGGGCCGTCGGGTTCGGCGGGTAGGTGCGCAGGTACTTGTACCGGTCGTCGGTGGGGACCGACGCGGCCAGCACCTGACCCCCGGCGGAGATCTGCCCGCGCTGGCGGGAGTACTCGTCGAGCAGCACCCGCGAGTTCCGCGGGTCGGTGCGCAGGTCGTCGGCCTTGATGACCTGGACGTAGGTGGCGTTGGCGAGCAGGGCGACGACCATCACCATCACGGCCATCGCGACGCGGCGCAGCGGAGTGTTCATGTGCGCCTCAACATTTCCGTCGGTGCGTCCGCGATGGGTGCGGGTCCCTTCTTCTTCGGCTCGGGTGGGGTGCGGGCGGCGTCGGAGATCTTCATCAGCAACGCCAGCAGCAGGTAGTTCGCCAGCAGCGAGGAGCCGCCGTACGACATGAACGGGGTGGTCAGGCCGGTCAGCGGGATCAGTTTGGTGACGCCGCCGACGACCACGAACAGCTGGATCGCGATCGTGAACGACAGGCCCGCGGCGAGCAGTTTGCCGAAGCTGTCCCGGACCGCCAGCGCGGTGCGCAGACCGCGGATGACGAAGATCAGGAACAGCATCAGCACCGCGGCGAGCCCGATCAGACCGAGTTCCTCACCGATGGTGGCGACGATGAAGTCGGTCTTCGCGAACGGGACCTGCGACGGGCGGCCGCTGCCCAGTCCGGTGCCGGCGAGCCCACCGGTCGCGAGGCCGAACAGCGACTGGGAGATCTGGTAGCCGGTGTTGTTGTAGTCGGCGAGCGGGTCGAGCCAGGTGTTCACCCGGACCCGCACGTGCCCGAACATCTGGTAGGCGAGCACGAACCCGAGTGCAAGCAGGCCGCCGCCGATGACGAGCCAGCCGGCCCGTTCGGTGGCGACGTACAGCATCACCAGCACCGTGCTGAACAGCAGCAGCGAGGTGCCCAGGTCCTTCTCGAGCACCAGCACGCCGATCGAGACGACCCACGCGACCAGGATCGGGCCGAGGTCGCGGGCGCGCGGCAGGTCCAGGCCGAACACGTGCTTGCCCGCGGTGGTGAACAGTTCGCGCTTGGACACCAGCACCGACGCGAAGAAGATGATCAGCAGGATCTTCGCGAACTCGCCGGGCTGAATGCTGAAGAACGGCAGCTTGATCCAGATCTTCGCGCCGTTCACCTCGGACATCGACGACGGCAGCAGCGCGGGGATCGCCAGCAGCACCAGACCGGCCAGGCCGAGGGTGTAGCTGTACCGCGCGAGCAGTCGGTAGTCGCGCAGGAGCACCAGTACGGCGATGAACCCGGCGATGGCCAGCGCCGTCCACAGCACCTGCTGGGTGGCGTCGGGGGAGGGAGGCTCCCGGCCGAAGTAGGCGGCGGTCGAGGCGTCCGCCAGGTCGAGGCGGTGAATGAGCACCAGGCCGAGACCGTTGAGCAGCGCGACGATCGGCAGCAGCAGCGGGTCGGCGTGCGGCGCGAACCGGCGCACGGCCGCGTGCGCGATCAGGAACAGCGCCGCGTACGCGAGCGCGTACTTCGCCAGGTCCCAGGTGATGGCCTGTTCCTGGCTCGCCTCCACCAGCACCAGCGAAAGCGTGGTGATGGCGATGGCGGCGCAGATCAGCAGCAGTTCCGCGCCGCGGCGGTTGGACTGCTGGGGGGCGGGGGCGAACCCTCCCGGAGGACTCGGGAAGGAGGCGCCCGAGGGTGCCGAGGACACGGACATCAGCTACCGGTCCTGCAATTCTGTCCCGGAACCTGGGGCAGCGTCGTCTCTGTGGTCGCGGCAGGCGGGGTCGGTTCGGCCGTGGGAGCCGGTGCCGGTGCCGGGGGCGCGGCCGGCGGGGCCCCGGGTTCCGGGACCGGTGTGGGGGCCGGGGCGGGGGTCGGCGTCGGCTGCGCGGTGGTGGTGGGCTCGGGTGTGCACACCGGCAGCAGGTCGCCGTCGGTGAGCCGGTGCATCTGGTCCTTCGCGTCGTCGAGCGACCCGGACGGCAACCCGGCCCGGACCTGCTCCCGCGCGGACGGCTGCAGGTCGTCGACGGTGAGGATCGTGCACGAGGTGGGCGTGATCTCGGGCGCGACCAGCGTCAGGTCGCCCGTGTCGGTGACGCAGCCGAGGAGGTTGACGTCCTGCAGTGAGTAGCCGAGCACCGAGCCGGGCACACCGCGCAGCACGGCGACGCGGCCGTCGTCGGCGCCGACGTAGTAGTTGTGCCGGATCAGCATCCGGCCGACGACCACCCCCACGGCGAGGACCACGACGAGGCCGAGGGCCAGCAGGATCCAGCGCAGCCGGTGACGTTTCTTCGGTTCGGGTTCGGCGACGGCCACCCGGCGGGGCGTGGCCCGCGGCGGACGCATCGCGGCGGCCCGGCCCGCGGCGGTGTCCGGCGGCGGGGTGTCCTCCTCCTCGTCGGAGGCGGCACCGCCGACGATGGGCCGGCTCGGGCCGTAGTCGAGGTCGATGACGTCGGCGACGACGACGGTCACGTTGTCGGGTCCGCCGCTGCGCAGGGCCAGTTCGATGAGCCGGTCCGCGGATTCGGCCGGGGTGCCGCCGCGCAGGACGTCGGCGATGGTCTCGTCGCTGACGACGTCGGACAGTCCGTCGGAGCACAGCAGGTAGCGGTCCCCTGCGCGGGCCTCGCGCACGGTCAGCGTCGGTTCGATCTCGTTGCCGGTCAACGCCCGCATGATCAGCGACCGCTGCGGATGGGTGTGCGCCTGTTCGGCGGTGATCCGGCCCTCGTCGACGAGGGACTGCACGAAGGTGTCGTCCCGGGTGATTTGTGTGAGCACGTCGTCGCGGAGCAGGTAGGCGCGGGAGTCGCCGATGTGCACCAGGCCGAGCTTGCTGCCCGCGAACAGGATCGCGGTCAGGGTGGTGCCCATGCCGTCGAGTTCCGGCTCGTCCTCGACCTGTTCGGCGATGGCGGCGTTGCCGTGCCGGGTCGCGGCTTCGAGCTTGCCGAGCAGGTCGTCGCCGGGCTCGTCGTCGTCGAGGTGCGCCAGGGCGGCAATCATCAACTGCGACGCGACTTCACCGGCGGCGTGGCCGCCCATCCCGTCGGCGAGCGCGAGCAGCCGCGCACCGGCGTAGACGGAATCCTCGTTGTTGGACCGCACGAGGCCGCGGTCGCTGCGCGCTGCGTAGCGCAGGACGAGGGTCACGGGCGGAGCTCGATCACGGTCTTACCGACCCGGACCGGGGTGCCCAACGGCACCCGAACGGCGGTGGTGACGCGCGCCCGGTCGAGGTAGGTGCCGTTCGTTGAGCCGAGATCCTCCACGTACCAATCTGTTCCGCGGGGCGACAGGCGTGCGTGCCGGGTCGAGGCGTAGTCGTCGGTGAGGACCAGGGTGGAGTCGTCGGCGCGGCCGATGAGGACCGGCTGGGTGCCCAGGGTGATCCGGGTGCCGGCGAGCGCTCCCTGTGTCACGATGAGGTTCTTGGCGACCTTCGGTTTGCCGAACGAGGGCAGCACCGAGGAGCTGCGGTTGTATCGGGGCGGAACCCGGACGCCGGCGGCGGCGTAGACGTCACTGCGCAGGGTGCGGAGCACCGCCCACACGAACAGCCACAGGAGCAGCAGGAAACCGGCCCTGGTCAACTGCAGGATGAGTCCCTGCACAGCGGTCCACCTCCTCCTCGTTCGCGGCATCGTGCCGACAGCGTCGTATTGCGATGCGGCGATCGTCGCTCGCACCGGGGAACGCCCACACCACAATACGGAACTCCGTCGGACTTCCGTCGGTTAGTGGCTGGCCTGTCGGTTTGGGTAACTCTCTGGTAACTAGACGATGCGTACCAGGATCTCGGAGTGGCCGGCGCGGATGACGTCGCCGTCGGCGAGCTGCCAGTCCTGCACGGGGGCGCCGTTGACGGTGGTGCCGTTGGTGGAGCCGAGATCGGACAGCATCGCGACCTGGCCGTCCCAGCGGATCTCGATGTGCCTGCGGGACACGCCGGTGTCCGGCAGCCGGAACTGGGCCTCCTGACCGCGGCCGATCACGTTGCGGCCCTCGCGCAGCTGGAAGTTGCGTCCGCTGCCGTCCTCGAGCTGCAGGGTGGCGGTGAAGGTGCGGTTCTGGTCGTAGCTCGGGTACTCGGCACCGTAGGCCTGGCCGCCGTACTGCGGCTGCTGCTGGCCGTAGCCCTGCTGCTGGCCGTAGCCCTGCTGCTGGCCGTACGCCGGGTATTCGGTGCTGGGCGGGTAGGGGTTGGCGTAGTCCGCCTGCGCGTAGTCGGCCTGGGCGTAGTCGGGCTGCTGCTGGCCGTACGCGGGGTAGTCCGGGTTCGGCGGGTACGGGTTGGCGTAGTCCGCCTGCGCGTAGTCGGCCTGGGCGTAGTCCGTCTGCTGCTGGCCGTACGCCGGGTAGTCCGGGTTCGGCGGGTACGGGTTGGCCGGGTAGTCCGACTGCGCGGCGTAGTCGCTGCTCGGCGGGTAGGGGTTGGCGTAGTCCGTCTGCGGGTACGGGTTGGCCGGGTACTCGGAGCCGTTCTGACGGGCACCGCCCTGCGCGTAGCCGTTGCGGGGCTGGTCGTAGCCGCCGCCGGCCGCCGAGTAGCTCGGGTAGGCGTTGCCGTTCTGGGCGCTGACCGGGCGGTCCTGCGGGTACCGACCCTCGTCGGCGGGTTCGCGCGAGGGATCGAAACCTGAGTTCTGGGTCATCTGGCCAGCTCCTGAGTTCATGGGTGCGGAGGGTCGTGCGTTCGCGGGCGGTAAGGGTACTTGCCGATTCGGTTGCGGGGGCGGTGTTGCACCCACATCCGGATCCACTGCACCGCTGGTCCGGAACTGACCGGTGTGGAGTGTGGGCGACGCCTCGAACCGAACGGAGATCGGGCCGTAGGTCTGCCACCCCTGATCGCGGATGAAGTCCTCAAGGTGTCGGGAGAACGCCTTGACTGTCAAGTCCCTGTCGGATGAAAGTTCTTCGTGATCGGACTCGTTGATCGTGATCACGTAGGAGTTGGGGGCCAACGTGTGCCCGCCGTCCAGTCGCTGCAGACCGTCGACGGCCTCGCGCTGTAGTGCGGACTCGACCTCCTGGGGAACGACACCTCCGCCGAACACCCGGGCCAGCCCGTCGCCGACGGCGCCCTGAAGTCTTCTTTCGAAGCGCTGGACGATACCCACGCCGCCTCCTCTCGACCCTCTCCGCGTGTCGCGGTCAGTCTCGACCGCATCTGCATGATATCTGCGTCGGCGAACATAGGCTCCGGGGGTGATCATCATCGCAGGTCAGGGGGGCGAATCGTCGTTTCCGGGGTGCCCGTGCTAGTGTTTCCAGCGTCGCTCGGGCGAGTGGCGGAATGGCAGACGCGCTGGCTTCAGGTGCCAGTGTCCTTCGGGACGTGGGGGTTCAAGTCCCCCTTCGCCCACAGAGAGCAGTTCCACGAACTGCGCAGAACGAGGTCACGAACCCAGTCGGGTTCGTGACCTCGTTTTCGTTGGCGGGTGGCCATGCATCCAGAGGGCGGTTCGTCATTGCGCGGTGGTATCCGCGACCGCTGATCGACCACCACGTGGTCGGGATGATTCTGATCAGCAGTGCCCCGCACGCAGGTTGGCGGGCCACCTTCGCGCATTACGGTCGCAGCCACTCCATCCCGGGTGTCGACGAGGCGGCGGCCCGCTACACCGCGCAACCCGACGACCGGACCCTGCGCGAGCTCACCCTCGCCTCCGCCCCCTGGAACTTCACACCCGCATCGTTGGCCGCGGGCCGCGCTCTGCTCGAGACCCCGCCCTACAACCACGCTGCGGAGGCCTGGGCCGACACCCAGTTCGACGACACCCACCGGGCCCGTTGGGCATCGCACAGCCTTCCGACGCTCATCGTCAGCGGTGCCGAGGACCGCGTCGTCGACCAACACCTGTGGTGCGGCGAACCGGGTTTTCGCCGCCCGAACATCACGCACCGCCGGATCGACCGGGCCGGCCACTTCCCGTGGCTCGACAACCCGGACGCAGTCGGCGCCGCCTTCGCGGAACCGATCGACCTGCTCGACCCCCAGCAGCACCCCAGCGGGATGAGGCAAGTCCAATGGGCTCGGCCGTGAACTCGACTGTGCACACGGCCTTTGCGGCACGCACAGGGTGATTCGACGCACGAAACCCCTGTGCACGCCAGAAGAGCTATGTGCACAGGGGTTTTGCGACCGGCGTCTAGAGCGTGCCGTTCTCGATGTCGCGCTTCATGGCCTGCTGGTTCTCGATGTGCGACGACACGCCGTTCTTCACGGTGTAGTCGATCAGCATCGCCGGCGCCGAGAACGTCAGGTGCTCGGTGACCGTGGTCGCGCCGCCGTCCTCGGCGAAGGTGACCTCCTGGTGGGTGATCACGCCGGGCGCGTCCCAGGTGTCGGTGCTGTACCAGTGATCGGCGGCGTACGTCCGCTGCTGCCCGACGGTGCGTCCCGGGATCGACACCGAGCCGGCCGGGATGTCCTCGAGGGCGATGAACTCCCAGACCTCGGCACCGTCGTCGGTGTACTTGCGGCGGTCGAGGACCTCGCGCAGGAAGGGATGCCGACCGATGCCGTTGGTGAAGTTCGAATACACCGGGAACACCCGATCGATGGGTGCGTCGATGGTGACCGGCAGGGTGACGTTCACGGTCGCCAGTGCCGAGTCGGGCAAGCTCTTCTCGAACTCGTATGCCGCCCACGAGGCTTCCCATTCCACGTCCAGCGCGGAAGACGAACTCGACATGTCCTCGGCCCCTGCAACTCCCGTGCTCCCCAGCACGATCCCGGTAGCGAGCAGGCAGGCCGCGAGTGGCGTGTATTTCGAGCCCCGGGCTCGCCCGACACCGACCCGCTCAGGACCTTCGACCATCGTGTTTCCTCACCCCGTCGATACCGTTGTTGCCACCGTTCGGCGACCGGGCGGATGTTACGCCGCCCGCACCAGCGATCGACCTCGAATGGGATCAGATTCTGCGCGCCTGCATGCCGTCAGGAGTCGAACTCGGCCGCGCTCTCCCGGGCCCGCGTCAGCTGCGTGTCCGCGTGCCGGGCCGCCTTCTCTGCGGTGCGGAGGGTTGAGTCGGCGAACCGCGACTCGTGCTCGGCCCGCGACAGCTCTTCCCGTAGCTCTTGCACTTTCCGATTCGCCGCCTTCGCCCGTTCTGCCGCCGCCTCGAGCTCCGAATTCGCCTCGCGTGCCGCCTCTTCGTCCTGGGCAACTCGGTCGATGGCCGCACTGCGAGCGGCTTCGAGGGCCTCACGTCGCTCCGCGTCGCGTGCTTCATCCCGTGTCGGTCGATCGTCGGCCTTGGTGGTGTGCTTCGCGGGCCGAGGGGCCGGCTCCGGCTCGGTTTCGGCCGTCGTCGGTTCCGTTGGTGTGGGTACCGCAGCGATCAATGCGGGCCCGAAACCGCTGTAGGACACCGCACCGAGCATCCGTCCGCTCCGCAGATCGGCGCCGATCTCGGGGTCGGCGAGGGCCGCCGACAGCGACTGCCCGACCTCGCGCAGCACGGTCTCGGTCAGCTCGCGGCCGCGCTCCCTGGCCGCGGCGGCCGCGCGGTCCGTCAGTGCCGACAGCACCGCCGCACGCTGGGCCGTCAGCGAGCGCAACTCCTCACCGCGCAACGCCTGCTGCGCCGCGCGCAGCGTGGAGCCGAGATCGAGCAGGCGAGCGACGTCCTCCGGGTGATCCCGGACGAGCAGGTTGAGCGCCCACCCGGTCGTGGTGGGTTTGCGCAGGCCCGCCAGTTCCTTCGCCAGAGCCTTGTCACCCTCGGCCTTGGCGCTCGCCACTGCGGCGCCTCGAGCAGCGACGAACTCGGACGGCTCGACCCCGTAGAGTTCGTCGGCGGTGCTGTCGAAGTCCACACGTAGATCTTGGCACCGCGATCTCACGGCTGACCAGGGATTGCCGGGAGCCGTGCCGCGGAGTCATCGATCACCCTGCGGCGTCAGCGCTTCGCGCGCGGGTGACGAGTGGGCCGTTGCCGCCGTGGTTTCATCAACAAGTGCAACGACCGATTACAACGGTCACCCGGGGGGTACTGGCGGTTGCCTGCGTGGCCATGCTGGCTGCGTGCGGCACGGACTCGACCTCCGCGGAGACCGCAACCACAATGACCACGACGCCGAATTCCACTGTCACACAGCCGCCGTCGGATCCCGTTGTCGACGTCGATCCCGCCCTGTACGACAGCGGATCCGGGCGGTACCGCTTCCACGTCGCCGGATCCCCCAGGCGGGAATGTGTGATCGTCCAGGGCTCGTCCGGCGCCGGAACCTCGGTGTACTGCTCGGTGACCTTTCCCGACGGAACCCCCGACGTCACTGCTGCGCCGTTCAGCGGGCCCCCGAACACGGTGGTGCTCACCGGGCAGGGCTCATATCCCACGATCACCGAGGGCGGCCCGCCCGGGGCCGCGCTGCTCGCGGTGAATTCGCGCCTGACCGTCGACGACGCGACCTGTACCGCCGTCCCAGGGGGATTCGACTGCACTGTCGGCCCGAGCGCGGCGCGATTCGTCGACGGAAAGTTGACCCTGACCGGTCCGCAGGTGTCGAGCCCGGCGGCTCCTCCGAGCGCACCCACCTCGACTGCTCCCGTCACCACGGCATTCGCACCGATGGACCACTACACCGACGGCACGACCCCGGCGGCGCCCGGATCCCTGTGTGGGGCAGCGACCGGTCGGCGATTGGTGACGGTCGTGACCGGAGCGATCTCCTGCGCCGACGCACTGGACGTGCTCGACACCTATCGCGGGCTTCCGCCCGGGGACTACGGCAATGCGAACATCCGCGAGTTCGACGGCTGGACCTGTGCGAGCCCGACGGCCGCGCGGTCACGCGAGGTGGGGTACGGAACGCAGTGCACGAAGGGGGACATCGAGTTGACCACTCCGCTCGGCGGCTCCTGACCCGAGGCCCGACCGATCGACGAGAGGCACTGGTGATGGATGGATTTCGCCACCGGACTGCCCGCGCCGCCGAGCGGCTCAGGCGAACAGCGGGTCGGCGCGGGCGATCGTCGTGACCCGGGTGGTGACGTCGATCGTGATCACCGGCCGCCGTGCCGCGAGCTCGCGCAGCGCGGCGACGGTGCCTCCGCCGGGAATGCGCGGATCTCGCACGGCGATGACCACGTCCGCGTCGGAGAGCATCAGCGCGTTGTGGGCGCGGAAGACCTGCTTGTCCGGGCGGCCCCCCCACCATCACCCGGCGCCTCGCGATCGCCAGCATCCGCTGGTGTTCGGCGACCTGCTCGGGTGGCCGGCCGACGGTCTGCTCCGGGTGGGGCTGGTACGCCCACAGCGACAGGCCGGCCTCGGTGGCGGCGTCGGCCCACCACAGGTCCGCGCCGGTTGCGAAGCCGCTGATCGCGATCTGCGTGCCATGGTCGGCGGCGAGTTTGACTGCGAGACGGGACAACTCGCCCTGCACCCACTCGGCCGTGCCGGGCTCCCGCAGCAGGTGGTCGCGGTGCCCGGTCACCGCGGCGCGGACCCACCGGTCCGTGGCATCGCCCCGGGCGACGGCGCGTTGCCGCATCCAGGTGCGGCCGAGCTCATTTCGGCCGATCGGAGTCTTGTAGCCCCGGTCGCGGTTTCGGCCCCACAGCTTGTCGGGTCCGGCGGCGACGAGCAGTGCGTCACCGGTCGCCGCGAGGGTGGCCGCGACGACGAGGTCGTCGGTCATGGCGGCGACGATCTCGCGGAGCACCGTGAACCGGGCGGTCGGCCAGTCGTCGCGGCGGACGGCGCCGGTGCCGATGCGGTGCGCGGCCGCGCTGCTGGTGTCGGGGTCGGCGATGCGGTCCCAGGCGATCGTCGACGTGGTGTGGGAGGCAGCGAACGCGTGCTCGGGGGTCGGCCAGGTGCGGCCCGCCCACTCGATCGGCACCGGCCGGCGCAGGTGCAGCGGCCAGTCCGGGTGCGCGCCGAGCTCGACGACGTCGAGCGCCGTCAACGCATCGGGTGTCGTCTTGCTCGTCACTGCGGCTCCGTGGTGGTGGTCAACGACTACCAGAATGGGGGATGGTGTTCGTCCTCGTCGAGGCGGACTGCGCTTTCGCCGGGCCTTCGCACTGCCCTGTTCCGGGTGCCGACGAGCATCGGTCTGTGGAAAACTCGGCCCTCAGGGGAGATTGCGACAACGGGGGTGGATGCGGTGGATCGGAACGGCATGGACGTGAGGGGCCACATCCGGGCCGAGCGGGACGAACTGGTCGCGTTGTTGCGGACGCTCGGTCCCGATCAGTGGTCGACGCAGTCGCTGTGCGGACGGTGGTCGGTGCGTGACGTCGCCACGCACCTGTCGATGGACTCGGTCACCATGCCTCGCTATTTCCTTGCGGCACTGCGTAATCGATCGTCCGATCGCGTCAACGAGTCCTACGTCGCCACCCACGGCGACGTGGCGACCGATGCCCTCGTCGAGCAGCTTGCGGGTTCGGCGGTTTCGAGTTGGTTCGCCCGGTACGCGCCGCGCCTGACCCTCGCCGATCACGTCGTGCACCAGCAGGACATCCGGCGCCCGCTCGGACTCCCGCGAACGATCGACCCGGAGCGGCTGCGCCTGGTCCTCGAGCGACCCGATCCGTTCGTCCGGCCCCGCCGGTTCACCCGCGGCCTGCGGTTCGCCGCGACCGACCTCGCGTGGGCGAGCGGCAGCGGGCCCGAGGTCCGTGGGCAGGCGGAGGCACTGGCACTGGTGATGGTCGGCAGGGCGTCGGTGCTCGACGAGTTGGAGGGCGACGGAGTCGGGCTCCTGCGGGCACGCATGTCGCCCGGACACGATTCGGCGTCCGGCCGGTAACCGGCCGACGGGGACAGGGAGCAGGGGACATGGGCGGACGTGCGGCCCTTCTCGGGGCGTTGATCATCGGGCTGGCCGTGACCACGGGGGCGGCCGCGCAGGCGGCGCCCGCCACCGGATCGGTCGACCCGGTCGTGCCACCCGCGGGTGAGGCGGTGCCTCCTCCGATCGACTGCCGCCCCTCCGCCGAACACCCGCGCCCGGTGATCGTGCTGCCCGGCGCCGACGGAGGCACGTCCGAGACCGCGGACCAGTGGGCGACGATGACGTCGGCGCTGCGCGGATCGGGTGCGTGCACCCTGCTGTTCCAGGGCGGTGTGGTGGACGGCCGACGATGGGCGGGCAACATCCCCGACGAGGCCGTCCAGCTTGCGGAGTTCGTCGCGTCGGTACAGGCGGCCACGGGTGCCGACGCGGTCGATCTCGTCGCGCACTCGGCGGGCACGGTCGTCTCGAACTACTACCTGAAGGTGCTCGGCGGTGCGCGGAACGTGGCGCATGCTGTCTTCCTGGCGCCGGAGGGCCGGGACTGCGACGGCGCGGGCTTCGTCGCGGCATACGGCATCGACGATCCGCCCGCCACGCCCGTGCAGGTGTTGCGGGCACTGCCCTTCCTGCCGCCGCTGCTCGGGCACGTCTCGCCGGACCTGGCGGTCGCCCTCCAACTGGCGCCCGGCTCGGAGGTGTACACGAAGGTGTTCGTCGACGGACCCCTCACGCAACCGGGCGTCGACTACTCCGTCATGGCCACCGAGCGCGACGAGATCGCCACGCCCGCCCCGACGTGCTCGTTCATCACCGAACCCGGTGTGACGAACACGCTGTTCGAACAGGTCTACCCCGAGGCGCCGGCGGTGGACCACTCGAGCCTGCGGTCGAGCCCTCGGACGGCCGAGTGGGTGTTGGAGCAGCTGCAATGATCGCGCGACGGTCCCTAATGCCACAGGTCCGCGTGGTCGCGTGTTCGCCTGCTGGAGAGCGTGTTCGAACCTCAGGCCGAGCCGGCGTACCTCACCACGGCCTGCTGGTGCTGAGGTACGCGGCCATCTCCTGACTCTGTTGGCGGTGTGCGCGCCGGTGCTGTGCCCGCACGTCGCCGGTCTCGTTGAGTTTGCGTTCCTCGTCGGACTCCGGGACCACCTCGGGGACCCGGGTGGGCAATCCGGCGTCGTCGATTGCCACGAAGGTGAGGAACGCGGTGGCGGCGATACGGCGGTCGCCGCTGCGCAGATCCTCCGCGGTCACCTTCACGAACACCTCCATGGAGCTGCGCCCGGTCCAGGTGACGTACGACTCGAGGCACACCGAGTCCGAGGGCCGGACGGGTGCGAGGAACGCCACAGAGTCCGTCGACGCGGTCACGACGGATGCGCGGCTGTGGCGGGTCGCGGAGATCGACGCGGTCATGTCGATGTCGCTCATCAGTCTTCCGCCGAACAGCGTGTTGTGATCGTTCACGTCGTTGGGAAAGACCCTGCTGGTCTTGACGACTCGTGATTCGCGGCATGGTTTCGCCTGCACGATTGCCCTTTCGCTCATTGCGGTCGTCGGGATCTCCGCAGGCCGCACCCCTTCCAGCCTACGAGTTCGTGCCTCGGCCCCGGGCTCCCCGGCGAGTGGGGATCGGTGGGAGGTAAGGGCGTCCTCGGTGACCTTCGACACAATGTGGCGAAGTCACGATCCGGTCACGCTATGGTTACGTCAGCGCTGGCCGCAGCTGATCTCGAATCGCTGCGGTCAGTAGTCGTTTCCGGACCTTTTCATCCGGGTTCCGGTGGCCGCTCCGAGGACCGCGTCCCGCATCCGCCGCCCCGAGTCGGCCGTCGCCAGCCTGCCCATCGCCCGCGATCCGCGCACAAGCACCCGGGTCCGGCGACGGCGGGCCCGGTCGTAGCGGCGCAGCGCGGTGGGCACGTCGGGACTCTCGGTCAGGGCCCGGCCGAGGGTGACGGCGTCGACGATCGCCTCGCAGGCGCCGCGTCCCAGGTTGGGCGCCATCGCGTGGGCCGCATCCCCGATCAGCGCGACGTTGCCGCGGACGTAGGACGGCAGCGCGGGGGAGTCGTACAGGTCGTGGTGCAGCAGGGCGGATTGGTCGAGTCGGTCGAGCACGTCTCGCACGCCGACGTGCCATCCGCCGAACCTGTTGCGCAGAAACGGGATTCCTCCATCTGGGGTGCCGGGTTCGATGCGGACCGCGGCGAAGAAGTTGGTCAGGCCGCCGTCGCGCGGGCTGATGCCGAACAGTGCGCCGGCGTCCCAGGTCTCGGTGGTTGTCGTGGCCTCGCCGGGCGCCCACCCGCGCCACGCGCTCATTCCCAGCGGCCGGGCCCGGTAGCGCGGGCCGAACAGCGCGTCCCGGGTGCGGCTGCCGATCCCGTCGGCGCCGATCACGACGTCGGTGTCCGCGGGGATGCCGTCGACGGTCGTCGAAAGCTCGAGCACGCCCGCGTGGAGCGGTTCGGCGAGGGTGCGCAGCAGTGCCGGCCGCGACACCAGCACGGTCGCGCCGCCCGGGACGCGCAGTCGCGCGATGGTGGATCCGTCGGGGCGCAGGATCGCGCCGGAGGTCTGCGCGACGCCGAGTGCGCGAATGCGGTCACCGAGACCGAGGGTGTCGAGGGCGTGCTGCGCCCGCGGCCACATGCCGAGGGCGGTGCCGCTGGAGGGGAGCGAATCGGATCGCTCCAGCACGCGTACCTCCCAGCCGGCCCGAATCAGGTGGTTCGCCGCGGTGAGGCCGCCGATGCCTCCGCCGACGATCGTCGCCGTTCCTCGCATATCCTCACGGTACTACGGATGTAGTGAGCGCCACTACTGATGTAGTGAGGGCCACTACCGCTGTAGTGTTCGGGTATGGCAGGCAACCGTGATCAGGCACTGGACGCGGCGATCGACCTCCTCGGCGCCCGCGGCCTCCGGGGCCTGACCCATCGGGGCGTGGATGCGGCGGCGGGGCTCCCGCAGGGGTCGACCTCGAACTACTTCCGGACCCGGGACGCCCTGGTCGGCGCGGTCGTCGCGCGTCTGGTCGAGCGGGACCGCGAGGACTGGGCGGCGCTCGGATCTGCCCGCCTGCCCGCGACGGTGACCGAACTCGCCGACGGGCTGACCGGATACGTGCTGCTGGCCACCGGCCGCGACCGGCTGCGCACGGCCGCCCGGTTCGCGCTGTTCGCGGCCGCCATGACCGATACCGCGGTGGCCGAACCGATCGGCCGTGGCCGCGCCGAACTCGTCGAGTGGGGGACCACCATGCTGGCCATGCTCGGCGCCCCCGACCCGGGGAGGCACGCCGTGATCCTCACCGACTACCTGGACGGTGTGATCCTGCACAGATTGACCGGGCACGAGTCGGTGTCGGAAGAAGTGCAATTCGACCCGCGGGCGGGAATTGTTACGGTCCTCGGCGCGGTCTTCGGGTCCGGATCGGGCCGGATGTGACCGGAAGAACTTCGGGATAGCCCCACGTCAACGCTATAAAAGGCTACCCTTGGTTGGCACTGCCCATGGGTTCTGAATTATCGTTTTCGGAACATGCTGGACACACAACAGTCCAGAGGGCCACTCGGCTGAGCCGGTGACGGACGGGTAACACCCCGTGCGATCGACCGCGGCGAGGCGAGTGGGCGCGCCGATCCGACGCTGTGTCGGCGCTCGTTCTGCCACGTGATGGCCATCAGCGTTGCTGGTCGTCTGTGCACTTTCACGCACACGAAGGCTAGGTATGAAGCAATTTCCAGGCCACAGGTCTCACGGACCCCAGGGCCTCTATGACCCCGCGAACGAGCACGACGCGTGTGGTGTCGCGTTCGTCGTCGACATGCACGGTCGTCGCAGCCGCGACATCGTCGACAAGGCCATCACCGCGCTGGTGAACCTCGAGCACCGCGGCGCTGCCGGTGCGGAACCGAACAGCGGCGACGGCGCCGGCATCCTGTTGCAGGTCCCGGACTCGTTCCTGCGCGCGGTCGTCGACTTCGAGCTGCCCGCCGAGGGCGCCTACGCGACCGGCATCGGCTTCCTCCCGCAGGGCGCCGCGGCCGCCGACGAGGCCGCCACCGGTGTCGAGCGGATCGCCGTGGAGGAGGGCCTGACGGTTCTCGGCTGGCGTGAGGTCCCCACCGACGCATCCTCGCTCGGTGCGATGGCCCGTGACGCGATGCCGACCTTCCGGCAGCTGTTCCTGGCCGGACCCGACGCCTCGATCACCGGCATGGACCTCGAGCGCAAGGCCTACGTGGTCCGCAAGCGCGTCGAGCACGAACTCGGCGACGGCGGCTCCGGCGAGGGTGCCACCGGCCGCGAGTCGGTGTACTTCCCCAGCCTGTCCGGGCAGACGTTCGTCTACAAGGGCATGCTGACCACGCCGCAGCTCAAGAGCTTCTACCTCGACCTGCAGGACGAGCGGATGGAGTCCTCGCTGGGCCTGGTCCACTCGCGCTTCTCCACCAACACCTTCCCGTCGTGGCCGCTGGCGCACCCGTTCCGCCGCGTCGCGCACAACGGCGAGATCAACACCGTCACCGGCAACGAGAACTGGATGCGGGCCCGTGAGGCGCTCATCGAGTCCGACGTGTTCGGCGAGGGTGCGCTCGAGAAGATCTTCCCGATCTGCACCCCGGGTGCGTCCGACACCGCACGTTTCGACGAGGTGCTCGAGATGCTGCACCTCGCCGGCCGCAGCCTGCCGCACGCCGTGCTGATGATGATCCCGGAGGCGTGGGAGCGGCACGAGTCGATGGACCCGGCCCGCCGCGCGTTCTACGAGTACCACTCCGCGCTGATGGAGCCGTGGGACGGCCCGGCGTCGGTGTGCTTCACCGACGGCACCGTCGTCGGCGCCGTGCTGGACCGGAACGGCCTGCGCCCCAGCCGCATCTGGGTCACCGAGGACGGCCTCGTCGTGATGGCGTCCGAGGTCGGCGTTCTCGACATCGACCCGGAGAAGGTGGTCGTCAAGACCCGCCTGCAGCCGGGCCGCATGTTCCTCGTGGACACCGCGCAGGGCCGCATCGTCTCCGACGACGAGATCAAGTCGGAGCTGGCCGCCGCGCACCCGTACCAGGAGTGGCTCGACGCCGGCATGGTCCACATGGAGGACCTGCCCGAGCGTGAGGTCCTGCACATGAACCACGAGCGCGTGCTGATCCGTCAGCAGGTGTTCGGGTACAGCACCGAGGAGCTGAACATCCTCCTCGCGCCGATGGCGAAGACCGGTGGCGAGGCGCTCGGCTCGATGGGCACCGACACCCCGATCGCGGTGCTGTCCTCGCGGTCGCGGCTGCTGTTCGACTACTTCCAGCAGCTGTTCGCGCAGGTCACCAACCCGCCGCTGGACGCCATCCGCGAGGAGGTCGTCACCAGCATCGGCGGCAGCCTCGGGCCCGAGGGCGACCTGCTCAACCCGGGACCGGACTCCTGCAAGCTCCTGAGCCTGCCGTCGCCGATCCTGCACAACGACGACCTGTCGAAGCTGGTGCACGTCAACGACGACGGCAAGTTCCCCGGCTTCCGCTCGGTGGTCATTCCCGGCCTGTACCGGGTCGCGGACGGCGGCGCAGGCCTGCGTGCCGCGCTCGACAGCATCCGCTTCCAGGTCTCCGAGGCCATCGCGGGCGGCGCGCGCATCATCGTGCTCACCGACCGCAACTCGAACGAGACGTTCGCGCCCATCCCGTCGCTGCTGCTGACCTCGGCGGTGCACCACCACCTGGTGCGCGAGCGGTCCCGGACCAAGGTCGGTCTGATCGTGGAGGCCGGTGACGCCCGCGAGGTGCACCACATGGCCACCCTGATCGGTTTCGGTGCCGCCGCCGTCAACCCGTACATGGCCTTCGAGTCGATCGAGGACATGATCGAGAGCGGCGCGCTCACCGACGTCACCTACGACAAGGGCGTCGCGAACTACATCAAGGCCGCGGGCAAGGGCGTGCTCAAGGTGATGTCCAAGATGGGCATCTCCACCCTCGCCTCGTACACCGGCGCGCAGCTGTTCCAGGTCATCGGCCTCGGGCAGGAGCTCGTCGACGAGTACTTCACCGGCCTGAACTCGCAGCTCGGCGGCATCGGTCTCGACGAGATCGCGGCCGACGTCAAGGTCCGTCACCAGAACGCGTACCTGCCCCGCAAGGAGGAGCGCGCGCACCGCGAGCTCGAGGTCGGCGGCGAGTACCAGTGGCGTCGTGAGGGCGAGTACCACCTGTTCAACCCGGACACGGTGTTCAAGCTGCAGCACGCCACCCGCACCGGCCAGTACTCGATCTTCAAGGAGTACACCAAGATGGTCGACGACCAGTCCGAGCGACTGGCGTCCCTGCGCGGCCTGTTCAAGTTCAAGTCCGGTCTGCGCGAACCGATCTCGATCGACGAGGTCGAGCCGGCCAGCGAGATCGTCAAGCGGTTCTCGACCGGCGCGATGAGCTACGGCTCCATCTCGGCCGAGGCCCACGAGACCCTGGCCATCGCGATGAACCGCCTTGGCGCACGGTCGAACTCGGGCGAGGGCGGCGAGGATCCGCGGCGTTTCGAGGTCGAGGAGAACGGCGACTGGCGCCGGTCCGCGATCAAGCAGGTCGCGTCCGGTCGCTTCGGTGTCACCTCGCACTACCTGACCAACTGCACCGACATCCAGATCAAGATGGCGCAGGGTGCCAAGCCGGGTGAGGGCGGCCAGCTGCCGCCGCACAAGGTGTACCCGTGGGTCGCCGAGGTGCGCGGCTCGACGCCGGGCGTCGGCCTGATCTCTCCGCCGCCGCACCACGACATCTACTCGATCGAGGATCTCGCGCAGCTGATCCACGACCTGAAGAACGCCAACCCGCAGGCCCGCATCCACGTGAAGCTGGTCTCCGAGGTCGGCGTCGGCACCGTCGCCGCGGGTGTGTCCAAGGCACACGCCGACGTGGTGCTGATCTCCGGTCACGACGGCGGCACCGGTGCCTCCCCGCTGACCTCGCTCAAGCACGCGGGCGCCCCGTGGGAGCTCGGCCTCGCCGAGACCCAGCAGACCCTGCTGCTCAACGGTCTGCGCGACCGGATCGTGGTCCAGGTCGACGGTCAGATGAAGACCGGCCGCGACGTGATGATCGCGACGCTGCTCGGCGGCGAGGAGTTCGGTTTCGCCACCGCGCCGCTGGTGGTCTCCGGCTGCATCATGATGCGCGTGTGCCACCTCGACACCTGCCCCGTCGGTGTCGCTACGCAGAACCCGTTGCTGCGCAGCCGGTTCACCGGCAAGCCGGAGTTCGTGGAGAACTTCTTCCTGTTCATCGCCGAGGAGGTGCGCGAGCTGCTCGCCGAGCTGGGCTTCCGCACCCTCGAAGAGGCGGTCGGTCAGGTCGACGTGCTCGACACCACCGCGGCGGTCGAGACCTGGAAGGCGTCCAAGCTGGACCTGTCGCCGATCCTGGCGCAGCCCGAGACCGCCTTCCCGGACCAGGACCTGTACTGCACCGGCACCCAGGACCACGCGCTCGACAAGGCGCTGGACCAGGAGCTGATCGTGCAGGCCCGGCCCGCGCTGGACGGCGGCACCGCGGTGCAGATCGAGTCGAAGATCACCAACGTCAACCGCACGGTCGGCACCATGCTCGGCCACGAGGTGACCAAGGCGTACGGCGCAGAAGGACTGCCGGACAACACGATCGACATCACCTTCACCGGGTCGGCGGGCAACAGCTTCGGCGCGTTCGTGCCGAAGGGCATGACGCTGCGGCTCAACGGCGACGGCAACGACTTCGTCGGCAAGGGCCTGTCGGGTGGTCGCATCGTGGTGCGTCCGCCGCTGCAGACGGCGGACGGGTTCGTCGCCGAGGACAACATCATCGCCGGCAACGTGATCCTCTTCGGCGCCACCGGCGGCGAGGCGTTCCTCCGCGGCGTCGCGGGTGAGCGTTTCGCGGTGCGCAACTCCGGCGCGACCGCGGTCGTCGAGGGTGTCGGCGACCACGCCTGCGAGTACATGACCGGTGGCCGGGTGGTGATCCTGGGCAAGACGGGGCGCAACTTCGGTGCGGGCATGTCCGGCGGCGTGGCGTTCGTCTACAACGCCGACAAGTCCTTCGAGGCGAACCTCAACACCGAGCTGGTGGATCTCGAGGACCTCGAGCACGAGGACTTCGCCTGGCTCAAGGGTGTCGTGGAACGGCACCGGGACGAGACCGGTTCGGAGGTTGCCGCGCGCATCCTCGCGGACTGGTCGCAGCAGGTCAATCACTTCGCGAAGGTGATGCCGCGCGACTACAAGAAGGTGCTCGTGGCGATCGACACCGCGAAGAAGAACGGAACGAACGTGGACGAAGCGATCATGGAGGCAGCTCGTGGCTGATCCGAATGGCTTCCTCAAGCACACCTCCCGCGAGACCCCGGTCCGGCGGCCGGTGCCGCTGCGCCTGATGGACTGGAAGGAGGTGTACGAGGACTTCGACTCGAAGACCCTCCGCACCCAGGCCAGCCGCTGCATGGACTGCGGTATCCCCTTCTGCCACAACGGTTGCCCGTTGGGGAACCTGATTCCCGAGTGGAACGACCTGATCTACAAGGATCGGTGGCGCGAGGCGTTCGACCGGCTGCACGCGACGAACAACTTCCCGGAGTTCACCGGGCGGCTGTGCCCGGCCCCGTGCGAGGCGTCCTGTGTCCTGGGCATCAACCAGGATCCGGTCACCATCAAGCAGGTCGAGGTCGAGATCATCGACCGCGCCTTCGACGAGGGCTGGGTCAAGCCGATCCGCACCTCCAGCCTGACCGGCAAGAAGGTCGCCGTGGTCGGCTCCGGCCCGGCCGGCCTGGCCGCCGCGCAGCAGCTGACCCGGGCCGGTCACACGGTGACGGTGTTCGAGCGTGCCGACCGCATCGGCGGCCTGCTGCGCTACGGCATCCCCGAGTTCAAGATGGAGAAGCGGCACATCGACCGTCGCCTGGTGCAGATGGAGTCCGAGGGCACCGTCTTCCGCACCGGCGTCAACGTCGGTGTCGACATCACCGCCGAGGAGCTCAAGGCCCAGTTCGATGCTGTCGTGCTGGCCGGCGGCGCCACCGAGGCGCGCGACCTGCCGGTCCCCGGCCGCGAGCTGGACGGCATCCACCAGGCGATGGAGTTCCTGCCGATCGCGAACCGGGTGCAGCTCGGTGATCTCGACGCCCCGACGATCACGGCCGAGGGCAAGAAGGTCGTCATCATCGGTGGCGGCGACACCGGCGCCGACTGCCTGGGCACTTCGCTGCGGCAGGGCGCGGAGATCGTGCACCAGTTCGAGATCATGCCGCGGCCGCCGGAGGCCCGCGCGGACTCCACCCCGTGGCCGACCTACCCGCTCATGTACCGGGTGTCGTCGGCGCACGAGGAGGGCGGCGAGCGGGTGTTCTCCGTGAACACCGAGCAGTTCGTCGGCGAGAACGGCAAGGTCACCGCGCTCAAGGCCCACGAGGTTCAGATGGTGGACGGCCGCTTCCAGAAGGTGGAGGGCTCGGACTTCGAGCTCGAGGCCGACCTGGTGCTGCTCGCCATGGGCTTCGTCGGTCCGGAGAAGCCGGGTCTGCTCACCGACCTCGGTGTCGACCTCACCGACCGCGGCAACGTCGCCCGGTCGGACGAGTGGGCCACCAACGTCCCGGGCGTGTACGTGGCCGGTGACATGGGTCGCGGCCAGTCCCTGATCGTGTGGGCCATCGCGGAGGGCCGCTCGTGCGCGGCCGCCGTCGACGCCTACCTCGAGGGCGGGCAGACCTTCCTGCCGTCGCCCATCAAGCCCACCGCCGCGCCGCAGCGGTAGGAATACCGCCGGTCAGCGTCGCCCGGCATCGCTCCAGCAACCCGCCGTCCCGGTTTCTCCGGGGCGGCGGGTTTTGCTTTGTCCAGGGCCCGGACGTCACTGTCATTCAATTGGACGAAAGTCCAGATGGTTTGGACGAATGTTCAGCAAACGCCTGCCGTGATCTACTCGTAACCGCTACGCTCCCGTGCTGAGATGTGACCGTAATCACACACGTGGGCCGCCTCCCGGGTTGGTCCGCCGAGGAGGTAGCAGTGCGGTTTTCCCTGCCCCGTCGCCTGGCGACACCCACTATCGCGGCACTCGCCGCAGCCGGGCTCGCGCTCGGCGTCACAGGCGGCGTGGCCGCCGCAGACGAGACGGCGCCGCCGCCCGCTTCGTCGGGAGACAAGACGGCCGACAACCTCCGATGGAACCTGAGCCTGTCCGCCGTGAACGGTGCGACGGTCGACCCCGCCCAGTCGGGCGTCAACGTCGTCCATCCCGGTGACACCGTGACCTTCAGCGCGAAGATCTGGAAGAACAGCAGTGTCGACCGGTACATGACCGCGATCCGGCAGATCCAGCCCGCCGGCTTCACGTACCTGTCGAACACGATCAGCCGGCTGTCGACCGTCACCGACGAGGGTGCGGCGGGCGTCAAGGCGGTGTGCACCGGGAGCGGCTGCGACTCCGTGCCGATCCTCGGCACCAAGGGCTACAAGAACGCCGTGAACTTCGATGTCACCTACAAGATCCCCACGACACAGGCATTCGGCGACTACCAAGCCGGTTTCGTGTTCGACGTCTACACGTTCCAAACCCAGCAGGGCAGCAGCACGGCGGGCGCATGGGTGCGCGTCGTCGACCCCAGCGTGAACACCAGCACCACACTGCAGGCCCCGGCCACCGCGAAGACCGGTGAGGCGGTCACTCTGACCGCCAACGTCGGCCCCGCGAACGCGGTCGGCACCGTCCAGTTCAAGGACGGGAACAACAACATCGGCGCCCCGGTGGCCGTCTCGGGTGGCAACGCCGTCTTCTCGCACACCTTCGACACCGTCGGTGCGCACTCGGTGACCGCCGCCTTCACGGCCGGTGCCGGATTCCACGACTCGGTGTCGGCCGCGCAGACCGTCGACGTCTCCGCGGACACCACCACAACGCTGACCGCGCCCGCCTCGGCGACCGTGGGTGAGGACGTCACCCTGACCGCGAACGTCGGTCCGGCCGGGGCCACCGGCACCGTGCAGTTCAAGGACGGCACCGCGAATCTCGGTGCCCCCGTGGACGTCGTCAACGGTCAGGCCAGCCTGACCCGCTCCTTCCCCGAGGCCGGCGGCCATGACATCACCGCCGTCTTCACCGGCACCGGTGGCTACCTCGACTCCGTCTCCAGCGCCTCGCAGTTGACCGTTTCCGACGCCGACTTCGGTACCACGACCACCGTGCTCGAGCCCGTCACCGCCGTGGTGGGCACTCCGGTGAACCTGTCCGCGACCGTCTTCCCGATCCCCAGCGGCGGCGACGTGACCTTCAAGGTCGACGGCACCCCGGTCGGCACCGCACCGGTCGGCACCGGTGACGGCGTCGCGGTCCTGCCGCACACCTTCGCTGCCGCGGGCAGCGCGAACGTGGTCGCCGAGTTCACCGGCACCGCCGGATTCACCCCGTCGACCTCGGCCGCGTTCACCGTCACCGTGAGCAACCCGGACACCCGTGCGGCAACGTCCACTGCGCTCGCCGTCTCCGGCAACGCGGCCGTCGGGCAGACGGTGACCCTCACCGCCACGGTCGACCCGGCCAACGCCGACGGCACCGTGCAGTTCAAGGCCGGCACCACCGAGATCGGCGCCCCGGTCGCCGTGGTGAACGGCGTCGCGACGCTGACCCACACCTTCGACGCGGAGGGGACCTACGCGGTCACCGCCAACTTCGTCGGCGGCAGCGGGTTCAAGGACTCGGTGTCCGGTCCGACCGTGCTCACCGTGTCCGCCGCGGGCACCCCTGGTGGCGGTGGAACGGGTAGCGCCGACTTCGGTTCGCTGACCGACCTCTTCAGCTCCTGAGACTTCGGCCGGGGCCCGGGTGATCGGACCCCGGGCCCCGGCCGACTCACCAGTTGCCCTCATTCATCCGTAGGAGAACTCGTGCAAAAGAAGAGAATTCGCGGGATGGTCACACCCCTGGGGGTCGGCGCCCTCGCCGGCGTCACCATTCTCGCCGGGGTACCCGCCCAGGCCGCCCCCAATACGGTCACCTTCAACAACACCTGTCTGGCGACCCCGTCCGCGGTCGCGGGTCCGCAGAGTCAGACGCAGGAAGCCTCGATCGTCGTCGACGCCCCGGCGTCCGTGAACGCGGGCGAGGAGTACGACGTCGTGGTCACGGCTCCGCCGCTGACCATTCCGAACTCGAACTCGGGTTCGGCGCTGCAGAGCGTGTCCCGGGTCAAGGTCGACATGGAGGTGCCGCAGAACGCCCAGGTCATCGGCAGCGAGATCGTTCCGGGCACCAGCTCCGGACTCAGCGGTGTCGCCCCGAACCTGCTGCGGGTCAACGAGAACGGCGTCGTCGATGCGAACGGCACGATCCTTCGGCTGTCCGGCAACAACCAGGTCATCGGCAACAGCCCCACAGCGAGCAAGAGCTCCCGAGGTGGCATCGTCGCCCTGGCACAGTCCGGCGCGAACACCGTGTTCCAGCTGCCCCAGGTGAAGGTCCGGCTGAAGGCAGGCGCCTCGGGCACGGTGGACGTCAAGCTCCGTTCCGCAGGCGACGCCGGGCTCTACGGCAACGACAAGAACTACCTGACGTTCCTGCCGGAGGCGACGCTCCTGATCACCGCGTGGGCGCCGACCCAGTGCAGTCCGCGGGACTCCTCGACGGCGCCGCTCAACTCCGGGGCCGGCCCGCTGGCCAGCACGAGCATCGTGGAGGCGGACAAGCAGACGACCACCACGGTGGTGGCACCGGGCGCCGTCAAGAACGGCGACTCGGTCACCCTGACCGCCAACGTCAACCCGGCCGCGAACGGTGGCACGGTCCAGTTCTCGGTCAACGGTACGGCGATCGGCGGTCCCGTGGACGTCGTCGGCGGCGCGGCCAGCACGACGCACACCTTCGACACCGACGGCGACTTCACCGTCACCGCTGTGTACTCCGGCACGCAGGGCTTCGAAGGATCGACCTCCGCCCCGAAGACGATCAATGTCAGCACCGACGACATCGCCACCAGCGTCGCGATGACCGCGCCCGACAAGGCCTACGTCGACCAGGACGTCAACCTGCACGCGCAGGTCACGCCCGCGGTCCAGGGCGGCACGGTCGAGTTCACGATCAACGGTGGTGACAAGGTGACCGGCACGGTCGGCACCGACGGTGTCGCGGTCGCGCCCTACAAGTTCACCGGCACCGGCACCCACAGCGTGGTCGCCCGGTACTCCGGTGCCGAGGGGATCGCACCGTCGGTCGCGCCCGCCTTCCCGGTCAGTGTCACCGTGGCCCCGCCCGCGGATGTCCAGACGACCACCACTCTCGCGGCGGTCGGCACCGTCGCGAAGGGGCAGCCGGTCACCCTGACGGCGACGGTCGATCCGACGAATGCCAAGGGCAAGGTGCAGTTCAAGCTCGGTAACACGCCGCTCGGTGCACCGGTCGATGTGGTGAACGGGGTTGCGACGCTACCCACGACGTTCGCCAGTGCCGGCACGTTCAGCGTCACCGCGGAGTTCGTCGGTGCGCCCGGTTTCATCGACTCGGACTCCGAGCCTCAGACGCTGACCGTCCCCGGTGACACCGATCCGGGCGGCGGAACCGGCAGCCTCGACAGCCTGTTCGGGGGCCTCGGCTCCTCGCAGTAGCCGGCCGAGCCTTCGCGATCCACGTGGCCACCCGGGCACCGCGCCCGGGTGGCCACGGTCGTCCTACACGCCGGCGCTGAGCGCGACGCTCAGTGGAATCACGGTCAGGAAGATCACCGCCACGACGAACAGGCCGATCACCAGGGCCCGGTTCCAGCCGCCGCGGGCACCGCTGGCGGCGGTTACGAACAGCACGAATCCGATACACACGGATCCGATGGTGAGCAGTACCGAGGAGTCGACCATGCCCCGATTCTGCCCCGGGCCGCGGCGGCCGGGCCGCCGGGTCGTTCACCGTCGGTCGATCGTGGTATTTCTGGTGCTTCACCTCGCTGCCGGACGTCGCCGCGGGGTAACGTTTCTTTACCGCTTGTGCATCTTTTCGACACATCCCGATGCGACGATCGCCGCGTCGTTTCGGGAGTGGCAGGAACTAGGGGGTCGGGAGTATGGGGCTGAGGAAGTTCGTGGCGATGGCGTCGGCAACCGTCGCTGCGAGTGCGGGATTGCTGGTCGGTGCCGGTGCAGCGCAGGCGGATCCGGCGTGCCCCGACCTGTATGTGGTTGCGGTCCCGGGCACCTGGGAGACCGGTGTCACGCCGGACAAGAACAGCGGCGGCGGCATGCTCGCGGACGTCACCGACCGCCTGCGGGGAGCCGACATCCAAACGGACTACGTGCGCTACGTCGCGACGGCGTTCCCGTGGGAGGGCGAGGTGTACGGCGCCTCCCGGCAGCAGGCCACCAACAATGCCCGCGGCATGCTCGAGGCGATGCAGTCCCGCTGTGGCAAGACCCGCTTCGGGATCATCGGCTACAGCCAGGGCGCCGACGCGGCGGGTGAACTCGCCAACGAGATCGGCACCGGGCTCAGCTCGATCCGTCCGGAGAAGGTGGCGGCCGTCGGGCTGCTGTCCGACCCGAAGCGGTCGCCGACCGACGTCCTGATCGGACCGTGGGTGCCGGGCAGCGGCGCCGGCGGACCGCGTCCCGGCGGGTTCGGCTGGCTGAGCGACCGGACCGTGACCTTCTGCGCGCCGGGTGACCTCTACTGCTCCACCGAACCCGACGACTTCGTGACGCGAATGGCCGGCTTCGCGGCGACGAACTCCGACCCGGGATCGTCGGACTCGCCGGACTACGCCCCGGAAGCCGGCGTGATCCTGGGTGACCTGGCCGGGGCCGGTGGCATCCCGGCGCTGCAGAACCAGCTGACCGACGAGGCCAACCTGCAGCGGGCCGGCCAGATGGCGAAGTTCTACGGCTCGGGCGCGCACCAGAACTACCAGGGCTACAGCGTCGACGCCGCGGGAAACACCCCGACGGCCTGGCTCGCCGGCTGGCTGCGCGACAAGGCCTGACCGACACGTTCGATCGAAGCGGCCGGATCCACTGGATCCGGCCGCTTTTTCGTGGCGATCCGATTGGCGCGGCAGAATGGTCCGGTGTTCCGTTTCGGCCGGTCCAGGAAATCCGATGACTCACCTGCCATGTATGAGCCGCGAGAGCTGTTGCGCGCGTTCGAGCGTCACGCGACGCGAGAGGTACGTCCGAACTCGGGTGAGCTCCTGATCGTCATCCCGCTGAGCGACGACAGCACCCTGGAAATCACGGTCCCGGACCCCTCGGCGGACTGGATCGACTCGCGCGTGCGGGGGCTCTGCACCTCTCTGGGTGCGATCGATCGACGGGCCCAGCGCATCCTGCGCGGCGAGTTCACCGTCGGGTGGGTCGAACTCGACTCGGCGGACCACGGCATCGTCGACTACTGGGCCATCGGCCTCAACAGCGAGTACCCCATCGACATCTCCTGGGGCGGAGACGGCTGGCAGGAGTCGGCGACCTAGGGCATGCCTCCCAATCCCCATTTCGGCGCCTCTGGCGCCCAATCGCCGCCCCGCTGCGTTGTCGTCGGCGCCGATACAACAGCCGTATCGGCTTCTCCTCCGCCTTACGAGACGACGATTGCTTCGCCAGATGCATCCGAGAGGGATCAGGAGACACGCCCTAGCCGCCCCGCGGTGCCGGGATTCGTCGTCCCTGCTGGTCTGCCGGTACACGATGGTGCCGCGGCACCGCTCGCGTGCAGCAAACGGTCCGGTGGGGCGGGTGTCGGCGCGACTTCCTCGCCCACCCCACCGGACCTGGGCCAGGTGGTTATGAACCGAAGAAGATCTCGGTCGGAATCTCAGCCTGCGGGAACTGCTGATGGAACTGCTGGATCTGCGGTGCGAACTGCGGGTACCGCTGCTTCAGCTGCTGGACGTGCTGCTCCAGCTGCTGGTTCTGGCCCTGGTTCTGGCCGGGAATCTGGTTCGGGCCCTGACCCTGGTTCTGGCTCTGTCCCGGTCCCTGGACGGGATCGGCGCTGGCGACACCCGCTCCGATCCCGACCGCCGCAAGTCCGAGGGTGCCGACGGCGGCCGCTTTGATCAGTAGTGCCTTCACGGGTGTACCTCCTGGTCGACGGCGAATGCTCGTCGTGTGAAACGGGTCTGTCCTGACACGATCCATCATCGAGGAGCTCGCTGACCTGCAGGTGTGCAGAGCCTGACAGGTTGCTGGAAGCCGCTGTGCTGCAGTACATCACCTGCACAGCGAAGCATCTGGGCGGTCCGGGTGCGATGGCGCCGGCCGGCTTGTCCGCATGCGGCGGCACGTGTCCGGGCGGATCCGACCCGGCAACCGCCCGGCGAGGAGCACCCGGTGTCGCAGGTAGGTTGTGCCGTCGTGGATGACTCGGTACCGACCGGTTTCGACGGCGTCGAACGCAATCATGTTCGCCCCTTGTTGAAGGGACTCGGCTTCCGGAAGCGGGCGCTGGTCTTCACCCGTGTCAGAGACGGGCTGACCGATGTCGTTACATTGCAACGCTCTTCGGGCAACTCTGGTGGCCACGTGCGGTTCTACGTGAACTGCGGCGTCTACTCCACGGAATTCGCCGCCGCGATCGGTGACACGGTCACCGAACGTCCGAGGGAGGTCGACTGCCAGTTCCGGTGCCGGCTGGACTCCCTCGTCCCGGGGGCCCCGCAGTGGTACGAGATCGACGACGCAGCGGCCGCCGAGCCGATCGGGACCGCGCTGGCCGCCGCGCTGGAGACGGCGGCATCCGCGCTCGCTGCCGTCAGCACGTCCGACGAGGTCGCGGACCGGATCAGCCGCGGCGTCGCGACCGAGGCATTCCGCTACCGCGTCGCCACCGGAAACTGGGAGTCGGCGCGGGAAATCTACCGTTCCATTCGGGCCGAGTTCGGTACGGAGGACCGGTGGCCCAGGATCGACGCGATCCTCCGGAGCCACGTTCCGGAAGCGACACTCGCGCTGATCGTGGAGCCGGTTCAGCCGTTGTAGACGGTCGACGACCGGTGCTCGTACCAGCGGGCGAGCTGCTCGCCTCCGCTGAGGACGAGGACGACAGCATTCTCTGGAAGCGCACCGACATGCGCCGCGACGTCGGGGAGGTGCGGCGATGGACATTCCCGCACCGAAGGCGCACTGCGCGGTGGACGCTCCGGCATCGGAGGGATGCTGCAGCAACTGATCTCGGTTGTGCACACGCGACGGCGCCCCGTCCCCTGAGCGGGGACGGGGCGCCGTGGTGTCGTGTGTCAGCTGCCGAAGAACGGTGCCGGTGCCGGTGCCGGCTGGGGCTGGGGGAGCGGGGCGGGGTGGTTGAAGCCGCCGAAGTTGGGGATGTTGTTGACGAAGTGGTTGATGTCGGTGATGTTCATGTCTTCATTTCTATCGGTGGAGTCTGGCTGAAAGTGTGGGACCAGCTGGCAGTGGCCTGGCAGGTTGTTCGTGTCATCTGTTGCAGTAGAACGTGTTTGGGGTGGCATTCGCCACTGGGTGACGTGGGGGTGTGGCCGGTTGGTGTGCTGGTCCGGTGTGGATGTGGCAGAAGGCGTCCCGTGGTGGTTGCCGGGACGCCTTCTGGTGTGAGTTGGTCACTCACGGCTGTGTCGAGCTGTGACGTGTGCTCGTAGACAGTGGGATAACGAGTTTTCGTTGTGTCAGCTGCCGAAGAACGGTGCGGGCGCGGGTGCGGGCTGGGGGTGGGGGAGCGGGCTGGAGTGGTTGAAGCCGCCGAGGTTGGGGATGTTGTTGACGAAGTGGTTGATGTCGGTGATGTTCATGTCTTCATTTCTATCGGTGGAGTCTGGCTGGAAGCGTGGCGTGACCTGGTAGTGGCCTGGCAACGAAATCCTGTGATCTGTTGGAGCAGAAAAGATTCGGAGTGAGCCTCGTCATCCGATGTGGTGCGGCCTTCCGGTCGACCCCGCGCCATGACCGATCTGTTGACCATGGCGCCCGCACGGCAGAAGCGCCCTGCGGCAACGTGTGACGGTTGCGGCAGGGCGCTTCTGGTGGGTGGTCACTCACGGGTTTGCGGCGACGCGACTCACCGTAATGCCGTGTATGACAGAGTGTCTCGCTTTGTCAGCTGCCGAAGAACGGTGCCGGCTGGGGCTGCGGGTGCGGCTGGGGCTGCGGCTGGGGAAACGGAGCGGGGCCGAAGCCGCCGGGGATGTTGTTGATGATCTGGTGGAAGTGGTTGATGTCCATGTCTTCCGTTCTACCGACGGAGTCTGGCCGAAAGTGTGGGGAAACCTGGCAATCGTCTGGCAGTGATCGTCGTGTGGCCTGTTGCGGTGGAGCGGTTTTCTTGTGTCCGGCCTCACAGAAACGCCCCCGCCTCGGGGAGGTGGCGGGGGCGTTTCCGGAGGGGGACCGGCTGTGATCAGTGGAAGAACGGTGCCGGCTGAGGATGCGGCTGCGGCTGGGGCTGCTGCGGGAACGGGCTGCCGAAGCCGAAGCCGTTGAAGAAGTTGTTGAAGGCCTGGGGGAAGTGGTTGAAGTCCATGGGTGTATTTCTACGGGCGAAACCTGGCCGTGGGTTGGCAGCAACCTGGCAAACGGCAGTCAGTCACGTGGGTGGTCTGCCAGGCTTGCCGGGCGCGGTCGCGGTCCGGCTAGACCGAGACCGGCGCGGGGGCCCGCTTCGCCAGCCGTGCGGCGATGGCCGCGCACACGAGCAGCTGCATCTGGTGGAACAGCATGAGCGGCAGCACGATCAGGCCGATCGGCTGGCCGGGGAACAGGACCGTCGCCATCGGCAGGCCCGTCGCGAGGGACTTGGTGGAACCGCAGAACAGGATCGCGGTGCGGTCCTCGTACGTGAAGCCGAGGCTCCGCGAGCCGTACCAGGTCAGCGCCAGGACGATCGCGAGCAGCACCGCGCACACGCCGACAAGCGCGAGGAGTCGGCCGACGGACACCATCGACCAGATGCCCTCGTTCATGCCGCGGCTGAACGCGACGTACACCACCAGCAGGATCGAGCCGCGGTCCACCAGCTTGAGCGGCTTGCCGTGCTCCTTGACCCAGCCGCCGACCCAGCGGCGCAGCAGCTGCCCGGCGGCGAACGGGACCAGCAGCATCAGCACGATGTCGAGGACCGCGGACCCGCTGAACGTGACGCCCTGCGTGGACATCGTCAGCGCCACCAGCAGCGGGGTGACGAAGATGCCGAGCAGGCTGGACGCGCTCGCCGAGACCACCGCGCCAGGGATGTTGCCGCGGGCGACGGACACCAGGGCGATCGCGGACTGCACGGTCGACGGCAGCAGGCACAGGTACAGCAGTCCGAGGTACAGCGGGTCGGTGAGCACGGACGGCACCAGCACCTTCGCGGCGAGCCCGAGCAGCGGGAACACCACGAAGGTGGTCGCGAGGATGGTGGCGTGCAGGCGCCAGTGCCTGAGGCCGTCGATCGCCTCCTGGGTCGACAGCCGCGCGCCGTAGAGGAAGAACAGCAGGCCGATGGCGATCTTCGCTGCCCACGCGACGGTGTCGAGGGCGATCCCCTGTGCCGGGACCAGCGCCGCGAGCGCGACGGTGGTGAGGATGGCGACCAGGAACGGGTCGAGCCGGCCCAGCAGGGGGATCTTCGAGAGCATCACCCGACGGTAACGGGCAGGTCACTCATTCGCGAACTCGATAGCCATGATTTCAGCGATCACGAATCGTGATCGACGTGGTTGGATGGTGGGGTGTACGAGCCGATCCAGTTGCGCAGCTTCCTGGCCGTGGAGCGTGAGGGCGGCTTCACCGCCGCCGCGCGGCGCCTGGGCCTGCGCCAATCCACCGTCAGCCAGCACGTCGCGAAGCTCGAGCAGGCCGTCGGCCGACAGTTGTTTCTCCGGGACACCCACGGCGTGGAACTGACCGCGGACGGATCCGCGATGGTGGGGTTCGCGCAGGACATCCTCGATCGGCACGACGCCGCCGAGCAGTACTTCGCCGGGTCCACCGTGAGCGGACGCCTTCGGTTCGGTGCGTCGGAGGACCTGGTGCTCTACGAACTCCCCGAGATCCTCGCCGAGTTCCGGCGCGGCCATCCCCGGGTCGACCTCGAGCTCACCGTCGGTCTCAGCGAGGACCTGCACCGCCGGCTCTCGGACAACGACCTCGATCTGATGTTCGGCAAGCGGCGGCCGGGGGAGCAGCACGGGGAACTGATCTTCCGCGACCGTCTCGCCTTCCATGCCGCGCCGGGTTACGCGCTGGACGGCGAGGGCCCCGTCCCGCTGGTCACCTACCCGCCGCCGTCGCTGACCCGGGAGGCGGCCCTGGACGTCCTGCGGCGCAGCGGTCGTGGCGCCCGGATCACCTGCACCACCGACAGTCTCAACGGCCTGCGCGCCGCCGCCCTCGCCGGTCTCGGTGTCGTGCTGCACGCCGAGAGCATCCCGCCGCCAGGACTCGAACCTGTTCGCGGACAGTCCCTCCCGGATGCCGGGGACATCGAGTTCGTGCTGGTGTCGCGCCGCACGATCCTGAGCGAACCGGAATCCGCTTTGCGCGCGGCGATTCTAGCGAATGCGGACCGGCTGCGGGCGCGGAGCGCCCGGCGCTGACGCGCGGCGCCGGAAGGTCCCGGGAGTTGCCTGCTCCCGGGCCTTCGTCACTTGGTCAGACCGACGATTCGGCCGGAACGACGTCCGGATACGCGGCCCGGTACCAAGCGATCTCGTCGTCGCTCAGTGTGCCGAGCTCCATGGCGCGACGGCCCCAGTTCTTGATCAGATCGATGAACTCGGGCGGGCTCGACCAGTCTTCCTCGGATTCGAAGAGCCCGTTCCCTGCGTACTTGAGCACCGACACGTTGTCCGCGCCCATCTCCGATCCGTCCCCGGGATCGCGCATCAGGTTGTTGAGCTTGACCACCACGACACCGTTGACCTCGTCGATGAGGTGCCAGTACTCGGGGAATGTCATCGCCGAGCCCGGAAACCCGGCAAGGGTGGGCTCGGCCCACGCCCAGATGGCGTCCTTTCCGTCGAGCCATCCGGCCATCATGTCGAGGTACTTGGCGTCGGGGGTGAAGCAGTCGACGAAGGCGCGCCAGCTGCCATCCCCCGACGCCGCTGCACTCACCGCGCCGTACCACTTCTGAAAGGCGTCCTCGAGTTCTTCTCGGCTCCATTTGTTCGGGTCTGTACCGGCCATGTGTCCCAATCCTTTGATCCGACTTCTTGTGAACGGCTTTCGCCAGACAAGTAACTGTTGGCGCCGGACAGTGTGCTGGGTCACACACGGGTGGAGAGCAGACCCTCCCGATGAACGGGAGGGCGGCCGCGGTGAGGGGGTTCGTGACCGGACCGCATCGGTCACGGGCGTTGCCGTTGCGGTAGAACAGGATCCGGGAGGCCGACGTCGTATTCGATCGGAAGGTCGGCGGTCGGTCCATCCCGAGTCGGGTGCTGCAGGTAAACGTTGATCCGGATCTCGTCGGCGCGCCCCGGACGTGGTGATCAGTGGGGGCCTGCTGCTCGGCCGACCGAGCTAGCCGAACCTGCGTAGGTAGATCACCACAGCGGCCGTGTACGAGACGACGAGGATGCCAGCGCACCAGGCGAGCGCAACCCAGATGTCGGAGCCCGCGGGGTTGCCCGCGAGGAGGTCGCGGATCGCGTTCACGATCGAGGTCACAGGTTGGTTGTCGGCGAACGCCCGTACCGGTCCGGGCATCGACTCGGTGGGAACGAACGCGGAGCTGACGAACGGCAGGAAGATGAGCGGGTAGGCGAACGCTCCCGCGCCGTCCACCGAGCTCGCCGAGAGGCCCGCGATCACGGCGAGCCATGTCAGCGCCAGCGTGAAGAGGATCAGAATGCCTGCGACCGCGAGCCAGCGGATCACCTGCGCCACCGACAGCCTCAACGGTCTGCGCGCCGCCGCGCTGGCCGGGCTGGGGGTGGTGCTGCACGCCGAGAGCCTTCCCCCTTCTGGACTCGAACCCGTTCGAGGGCAAGGACTTCCGGAAGCAGGGTCCATCGAGTTCGTCCTGGTGGCGCGCCGGACCATGCTCACCGAACCCGAATCCGCGCTGCGTGCCGTCATTCTCGCCAACGCCGACCGGCTCCGGGCACGCAGTCGTAGGCGCTGACCCGAGCTCGGCTACTCCGGGAACGTGGTGGCAGGACGGTCGATCGGTCGACGTGACGGGCTCGCGTGACCACCGGATCGGCCGGCAGGGAAGTCGGTGGTCCACACCGGTTGCAGCATGTGCCAGTCGGCCGGATGCGCTGCGATCCCGGTGGCGAACCGGTCGGCCAGGGTCTGGGTCGTGTCCCGCAGGCCTCCGGCGGTGTCGATCGGCGCGCCGACGTCGAAGCCCCAGCCGTCGGGGGTGAACCAGCAGTTCACCGGCAGCAGGGGCGCACCGGTGTCGATTGCCAGCCGTGCCGGACCTGCCGGCATCCGGGTCGGTTCACCGAAGAAGCTGACCGGGACGCCGGTGCCGGTCAGGTCGCGTTCGGCGAGCAACCCGACGATCCGCCCCTCCCGCAGGCCCGCGGCCAGCCGTTCGAACGGCGGCATCGCACCGCCGGTCAGCGGAATGATCTCGAATCCCAAGCTTTCACGGAACCGGACGAAGCGCCGGAACAACGACTCCGGCCGGAGTCGCTCGGCGATGACGATGGGCGAGCCCACCCGCTGCGCCACCCAGACCCCCGCCAGGTCCCAGTTGCCGCTGTGCGTCAACGCCAGGACGGCCCCGGTGCCGCGCTCGACCGACTCGTGAATGTGCTCCAGCCCGGTCGCCGACGCCTCGACGCTCTCGGCGACTCGCACCGGATCCATCGACGGCAGCCGGAACGCCTCGCACCAGTAGCGGGCATAGGAGCGCACGTTCGCACGGATCAGGCCGTCGGGCACCTGGGATGGTGCCGTGGCGATGACCCGCGCCAGGTTGCGTCGCAACTGGTCCGGTCCGCCCCCGCGGGCGGCGAGGTCTGCGCCGATCTCGAACATGCGGCCGGCCCACCGCTGCGGCAGGGCGCGTACCAGCCGCCACCCGGCCGCGTACCCGAGGTCCCGGGTTCGATCCATCCGGTTCATCGGTCACCGCCGATCGGGGCTCGACGGCGGCAGACACCTGCCCATCCCTTCAGTGTCCTCCCAATGGGGGTGGTCCACATCCAGGAGAGGTGACCGCGGCACGCACACCCCGAGGCCCCGCAATCCTGTCGAGCACACTGCGAGGCGACGGTCCGTGATCGTCTAGGCGAACTTGCGTCGGTAGATCGCCGTCGCGGCCAGGTACGAGACGACGAGGATGCCAGCGCACCAGGCGAGCGCAACCCAGATGTCGGAGCCCGCGGGGTTGCCCGCGAGGAGGTCGCGGATCGCGTTCACGATCGAGGTCACAGGTTGGTTGTCGGCGAACGCCCGTACCGGTCCGGGCATCGACTCGGTGGGAACGAACGCGGAGCTGACGAACGGCAGGAAGATGAGCGGGTAGGCGAACGCTCCCGCGCCGTCCACCGAGCTCGCCGAGAGGCCCGCGATCACGGCGAGCCATGTCAGCGCCAGCGTGAAGAGGATCAGAATGCCTGCGACCGCGAGCCATTCGAGGGCGTTCGCTCCCGAACGGAAACCCATGAGCAGGGCGACGCCGACGACGATCACGAGCGCACTCACGTTGGCGACCAGCGAGGTCAGCACGTGTGACCACAGCACCGACGGTCGGGCGATCGGCATCGACTGGAACCGCTCGACGATGCCGCCCTGCAGATCGTTGAACAGCCGCACCGAGGTGTACGCGACACCCGACGCGATCGTGATGAGCAGGATGCCGGGCAGCAGGTAGGTGGCGTAGTCGCCGGTGCTCGTGCCGCTGCCCGCGCCGGTGTCGATGGCCCCGGCGAACACGAACACGAACAACAGCATGATCGCGACCGGCGTGACGGCCGTCGTGATGATCGTGTCCGGACTGCGGGTGATGTGGCGCAGGGAGCGCCCGGTGAGTGCCGTGGTGTCGGCGAGAACGTGGGTGGTCATGACCGGTCCTTTCCGGCGCCGACGAGGCTGAGGAAGACCTCTTCGAGGGTCGGTTGCTTCTCGACGTACTCGACCTTCGCGGGCGGGAGCAGTTGCTTGAGTTCGGCGAGGGTGCCGTCGACGATGATCCGTCCCTGGTGGAGGATCGCGATCCGGTCGGCGAGTTGTTCGGCCTCCTCCAGGTACTGCGTCGTGAGGAGGACCGTCGTGCCGCCGTCGGCGAGGTCCCGCACGGCCTGCCACACCTCGTTGCGCGCCTGGGGATCGAGTCCCGTCGTCGGTTCGTCGAGGAAGATCACCGGCGGGTTCCCGATGAGGCTCATCGCGATGTCGAGACGCCTGCGCATGCCGCCCGAGTAGGTCGAGACCTTCCGGTCCCCGGCGTCGCTCAGCGAGAAGCGCGCGAGCAGCTCGTCGGCGATCGCCCCCGGATTCGTCAGGTGCCGGAGCCTGGCGATCAGCGCGAGATTCTCTCTGCCGCTGAGGATCTCGTCGACCGCGGCGAATTGTCCGGTGAGGCTGATGGATTCGCGCACGTCTGCCGCCTGCGCGGCAACGTCGAAGCCGTCGACCGCGGCCGTGCCTGCGTCCGCCCGCAGCAACGTGGCAAGGATCTTCACGAGGGTGGTCTTGCCGGCCCCGTTCGAGCCGAGCAGTGCGAAGATGCTGCCCCGTTCGACCTCGAAGTCGACGCCGCGCAGCACGTGGAGCTGCTCGAACGACTTCTCGATGCCCTGCACCCGGATGGCTGCCCTTGTGGTCATTTCCCCTCCCTCTTCACGACGTCGTTGATCGTCTGGGTGAGGCGAGCGCGCTCCTTGTCGATCCACTGCTTGCCGGTGTAGGCCTGCGCGAACGTCTCGGCGAACTCGACCGGGTCGTCGCCGACGATTGCCCGCACCGGGGTGCCGTCGGCCGCGGCGCGCTCCCAGAGGTCGACGGAGTCGCCGAACATGGTCACGAGGGTGTCGCCGTCGGTGACGCCCCCGTAGTAGGTGAGGTACCGCTGGATCGCCTTCGCGGCGGTCGCATACGGCTCGGGGAGGGCCTCGATGCGGGCCTTGTCCCGCTTGAACTGCTTCTTCTGCTCGAGCGAGCCGGTGAGGGTCTCGATCCACTTGGCGCCCATGGTCACTTCTCTCCTTCGTGGAGCTGCTCGATCCGTTCCGCCAGGAAGCTCCAGTTCCTCCAGAACTCGTTCAGTTGGTCTCGTCCCCGCGCGTTGAGGGTGTACACCTTGCGCGGCGGCCCCTTCTCGGATGGAACCTTCTCCACGTCGACGAGGTCGCGCTGCTCGACTCTGACGAGCAGGGCATAGATGGTGCCCTCCGCGATGTCCGCGAAGCCCTGCTCGCGCAGCCTTGCCGTGATCTCGTAGCCGTAGGCGGGTCGCACCGCCAGGATCGCGAGCACGATGCCCTCGAGGACTCCCTTGAGCATCTCGGTCGCCTGCTTGCCCATCGCACCTTCTCCCAGTACTCGGTGTTGCTGACTACCGGTACAAAGTAACACTGAGTACCGGTAGGTGGCAACACTTAGTAGTGGACGGTTCTCGTGCGGTCCCACGGCGCTGTGCGCGGTGGATCGGTTGGTGCCCATGGGTTTCGGCGCCGGCACCGCGGCGTTGGTGCGGGTGTGATGCTCATGGTGAGGCGCTACGTGGTGGCCCGAACGCCTGTTCCCCACGCGTGACACGCCGAGGAGGGTTGGCCGGGCGCCCTCGGGGGTATCTGTGGTTACGGTCGCAAGTAACCGAACAGGGAGGCCGTTGATGATCGTTCGTCGTATCGCCCGTCCGCTGCTCTCCACGGTCTTCATCGCCGGTGGGATCGATGCGTTCCGGAACCCGGCGGCCAAGGTGCCCGCCGCCACCGCCGTCGAGCAGGCCGCGGACAGGCTGCCCGCATCGATCTCGGAGAAGGTTCCCTCCGATCCGGAAACGCTGGTCAAGATCAACGCCGCGGTTCAGGTGGGCGCCGGTGCACTGCTGGCCGTGGGCAAGGCGCCACGGCTGGCGGCGCTGGCACTCGCCGGCAGCCTCGCCCCGACCACCGTCGTGGGCCACGCGTTCTGGAACGTCGAGGATCCTGCCCAGCGCGCTGCGCAACGAATGCAGTTCTTCAAGAACCTGTCACTGCTTGGTGGGCTGTTGATCGCCGCCGTCGACACCGAGGGCAAGCCGTCGCTCGGCTGGCGGGGCCGGCGGGCCGCCCGGCACGCGCAGGACCGGGTCGCGGAAGTGTTCGCCACCGAGTCGGGGCACCCCGCGCTCGCCCTCGTGTCCGATCGGGCCCAGGTGGCGGCCGAACACGCCGGCGTACTCGGCGGCGAGGCCCTCGAAGTCGCGCGGGAGCGCGGCGCGGACGCCCTCGAAGTCGCGCGGGAGCGCGGCGCGGACGCCCTCGAGACCGCCCGTGAACGCGGCGGCGAGTGGGCTGAGCTGGCCCGTGAGCACGGCACCGAACTCGCCGAGAAGGTGCGTACCCGGGGGGTCGAGCTCGCCGAGCTGGCCCGTGAGCGTGGCGAGGAACTGGCCGAGATCGCCCGCGAACGCGGCGAGGAGCTGGCCGAGATCGCCCGCGAGCGGGGCGGCGAATGGACCGCGGCAGCCGGGGGGCAGGTCGAGGTGCTCGGGCGCCGTGCGCGCCGGAAAGCGGAGCGAGCTCTCGATATCGCCAGGGAACGCGCCGCCGACCTGCAGCGCTGACCCGAGGTCCCGGCTCGCCGGCGCACTGCCGGGGCGCTCGGCCAGGGGCCGTCAGCGGTGCCGGGGGAGCAGGTCTCGGACGTGCCCGGTCTCGTTGACCGAGGCGGGTCGGGCCTTTCCGTTGCGGGAGAACAGGATCCGGGAGACCGACGTGTAGTCGATCGGGAACGTGAGCGGCCGGTCCAGGCCGAGCAGGTGCTGCAGGTAGATGTTGATGACACCGCCGTGTGCCACGACGGCGACGGTGTCCTCGTGGTCGGCGGCCGCCACGACGCGGCCCATCGCGGACAGCACCCGGTCGCGGAACTCGGCCTCGTCGACGAACTCCGGAAGGTGGCCGGCGAGGATCCGGGCATACGCCTCGGGTGCCGCCGTCTTCGCCTCGTGGATCGGGATGTAGTGCGAGAGCCTGCTGTCGTACTCGGCGAGATCCTCGTCGACGTCGATCGTCAGGCCCCGCACCTCGGCGAGCGGCGCCGCGGTCTGCCGCGCTCGCAGCTGCGGGCTGCTGACGATCCGGGCCACCGGGTACGGCGCGAGTGCCCCGGGCAGTCGCGCGGCCTGCGCCTGCCCCTCCGGGGTCAGCGCCGGATCGGCGGGGGCGTCGTCGGTGAAGACGCGTTCGGGCAGTGCGTGGCGGATCAGGAGCAGTTGCACCCCGTCACGGTCTCACGAGCCCGATTCCGTCGTCGCGGGCGGTGGTGCGGTTTCACGTGGAACCCGGTCGTGCCCGGGAACCCTGCTGTGCCCGAATGCCGTACACAGTGCGAGGTAGACGATCCAGCTCGTCACCGCGACCAGTTGCAGCCGCTGCGCGTAGCCGAGCAGCCACACCTCGTCCCCGCGGCCGTCCATGTCGATCGCGAACACGGTCCACACGTTGCCGACCACGTAGGTGATCACGATCGCGATGCCCACCCACCGCAGCCAGTGCGGCCAGCCGTACCGGTACGCGGCGATGATGAACGCGAACACCGACACGCCGGCGGCGGTCGCGGCGCCGACGCTGGTCAGGGCGTGCGCGAGCCTGGCCTCGTCGAGCAGTCCCGCCTGCTCGCGTGCCGCGCAGGCGGCGCTGGCGTGGGCCGAGCACTCGAGCGGCATCCGGGAGTCCAGGGCCGTCGAGATCGCGAACACCGCCAGCCCCACCCAGCCGATCGTCGTCAGGATCCGGCGGGGACGCAGCGTCAGCGCGACCGCCGCGGTGACCGTGAGCAGGATGCCGGTGAGCAGGTCGCCGGTGCGGAAGATCAGCCCGTACGGCTGGTCCAGCGCGGCCAGTTCGCTGACGTACGCGCGGGACGGGTCCAGGCCCGTCGGCAGCACCAGCTCGAGCAGCCAGGACGAGTACAGCACCGCGCCGAGCAGGATCGCCACGATCACCACGATGCGGGTCCGGTGCTGGCGGTCGCTCTCGCCGCCGGCGACGGCGTCTCGGTCGTCGCTCACCGGTGTGGTCGTGTCCCGTCCTGGCATGGGTCCATCCTCCCCGACACCGCTCCGGTCACCGCTGTGGCCGCGCCACTCACCGGTCACTGCCGCGGCTTCGCCAGGGGGAACGCGAGGGTCTCGCGGATGCTGCCGCCGGTGATGAGCATGACCACCCGGTCCACGCCCATGCCGAGGCCGCCCGTCGGCGGCATGGCGTGCTCGAGCGCCTGCAGGAAGTCCTCGTCGAGTTCCATCGCCTCCTCGTCACCGCCCGCAGCGAGCAGTGACTGCTCGGTGAGCCGGGCCCGCTGGTCGACCGGGTCGGTCAGTTCGCTGTACGCGGTGCCCAGTTCGATGCCCCATGCGACCAGGTCCCACTTCGCCGCGACCCCGGGGATCGTGGGGTGCGGCCGGGTCAGCGGCGACATCGACGTCGGGAAGTTCGTGTAGAAGGTGGGGAACTCGGTGTGGTCCTCGACGAGGTGCTCGTACATCTCCTGCGCCACCGCACCGGCGTCCCAGCCCGGCTGGTACGGGATCTCGTGCTCGTCGCACAGCCGCTGCAACTCGGCGAGCGGCGTCTCCGGGGTGACGGGGACGCCCAGCTTCTCGGCGACCGCGCCGTGCATGGTCTTGACCGGCCACTCGCCGGAGATGTCGACCTCGACCGGCTCGCCGTCCGGGCCGGGCCGCAGGATGATCTCGCGGCCGTGCGCGGCGACCGCCGCAGCCTGGATCAGCTCGCGGCACAGCACCATCATCTGCTCGTAGTCGCTGTGCGCCTCGTATGCCTCGAGGATCGTGAACTCCGGGTTGTGCTTGAAGTCGACGCCCTCGTTTCGGAACACCCGCCCGATCTCGAACACCCGCTCCATCCCGGCCACGCAGAGCCGTTTGAGGTACAGCTCCGGCGCGATCCGCAGGTACAGGTCCAGGTGGTAGGCGTTGATGTGGGTCAGGAACGGGGCCGCGTTGGCGCCGCCGTGCACCTGCTGCAGGATCGGCGTCTCCACCTCCAGGTACTGCCGCGCGGTGAGCGTGTCCCGCAGCGACTTGACCACCGCGCTGCGCGCCACCAGCAGGTCCCGGGCGTCGGGGTTGATCGCCAGGTCCACGTACCGCTGTCGCACCCGGGTCTCCGGGTCGGACAGGCCCTTCCACTTGTCGGGCAGCGGGTGCAGGCACTTGCCGTTCATCCGCCAGTCCGCGGCCAGCAGCGACAGCTCGCCCTTGCGGCTGCGCCCGATCGTGCCGCTCACCTCGATCAGGTCGCCGAGGTCGAAGTCGGCGGTGAACTCGTCGAGGCGATCGCCGACCGTGTTCCGGTCGAACAGCACCTGCAGGTCCCCGGACCAGTCCCGGACCACCGCGAACGCGACGCCGCCGTAGGCGCGGATCCGCAGCAGCCGGCCGGCGATCCGCACCCGGGTGCCCTCCGGGGACGCCGCCGCGGCCGCGACCGTGTGCGTCGGCGGGTAGGCGACGGGGTATGCGTCGACACCTTCAGCGGTCAGCCGGTCCAGCTTGTCCATCCGCACCCGCACCTGCTCGGGCCGGCGCGGGCCCGACTCGGGTGCGGCGGCCGCGGGGACAAGCGCGGCGATCGCGGCGACGCCGTCGGGTGCGCTGCCGTCCGCGTGCAGCGTCCCGGTGCCGGTCATCGCGGCAGGCACCGCCTCGTGCACCCCCGTGTGCTTGCTCGCGTCCCGTCGGCGCAGGCTCGGCAGGGTCAGGAAGCCCTCGGCGATCGCCGAGGCGACACCCACCTTGGGCAGCACGCGACGGTCCGCGAAGCACAGGTACCGCGGCGCCCAGTCGGGCTGGTACTTCACATTCGAGCGGTACAACGCCTCGAGCTGCCACCACTTGGACGCGAACACCAGCAGCGACCGCCACATCCGCAGGACCGGTCCGGCACCGATCCGGGCGCCCTCCTCGAACACCGACCGGAAGACGGCGAAGTTCAGCGAGATCCGGTTGATCCCGAACCGGTCGCCGCCGGTGGCCAGCTCCGTGACCATCAGCTCGACGACACCGTTGGGAGCCTTGGGGTTCCGCCGCATCAGGTCCAGTGACACCCCGCTCGCGCCCCACGGCACCAGCGACAGGATGCCGAGCACCTCGCCGTCCGGGTCCGTCTCGGTCGCGGGCCCGACCGCCTCGACGAGCAGGCAGTCGCCGTCCGCCGGGTCCCCGAGGCGGCCGAGCGCCATCGAGAATCCGCGTTCGGTCTCGGTGTCACGCCACGCGTCCGCGAGGGCTGTCACCCGCCTCATGTCCTCGGCCGGGATGTCGCGGTGCCGGCGGATCCGCACCGTCACACCCTGTTTGCGGACCCGGTTCACGGCCTGGCGCACCTGCCGCATCTCGCGGCCCGCGAGGTCGAAGTCTCGGGTGTGCACGATCGCCTCGTCGCCGAGCTGAAGCACCGTCAACCCGGCCCGGTCGTACGCGGTGGCGCCGGCCTCGCTCGCGCCCATCACGGCCGGAGTCCAGCCGTAGGTCGAGGCGAGGTCGAGCCACGCGTCGATGGCGTGCGGCCACGCCTCCTCGTCGCCGATCGGGTCACCGCTGGCCAGGCAGACCCCGACCTCGACGCGGTAGGTGACGGCGGCCTTGCCCGAGGGCGCGAACACCACCGCCTTGTCACGGCGGGTGGCGAAGTAGCCGAGCGAGTCGTCCCCGCCGCCACGGGCGAGCAGGCCGCGCAGCGCGGACTCGTCGTGGCCGGTGAGGGCGTTGCTCGAACGCTGCGATCGGAACAGGACGACCACCGCGGCGAGCAGGGCGAGGGCGCCGAACAGGCCGAGCAGGGTGTTCACGAAACCGTGTGGGCGCCCGTCGAACTGCTCGTTGTCGATGGCCGCGAGGGCGGTCACCCGGTTGAACGCCCACAGCAGGCGCTGGCCCTGCGGGAGGGTGCCGGGGAACAGTTCCACCAGGCCCCACCCGAGCAGGGTGCCGATCACGAGCCCGGCGACCAGGACCCCGAGCGCCTTCCACCCCGCGCCGCGCCGCACCCGCGTGTAGAACTGCGGCCGCGCCGCGACCAGGATGCCGATCACCGCCAGGTGCACCACCAGTGCGACAAGGTTGTTCACGTTGCGGTCGACCGCGAACTCGACGATGTTCGCGACCGCGAGCAGCACCAGGTAGATCGTGAGCAGCCACCACGCGATCCGTTTACGGCTTGCCAGGGCCGCTGCGAGCAGGCCGAGCACCAGCGCCCAGGCGAAGCTCGTGTCGGGGGCGTCGAAGTAGTAGTCGTCGATGTACGCCCGCACCGGATGGATGAAGTACCGGAGCACCGGCGACAGGCTCCACAGGAACACGAGGACGGCGTAGACGCCGAGGACCAGGCCGGCGATGTGGGGAACCTGCGCCAGGCGGCCGTCGGCCGGGCGCGGCAGCGCCCGCGACGGCACCGGCTTCGGCTTCGGCTTCGGCTGAGCTGACGGTTCACTCGTGGTGATCGGCGGCATGAACCCAGTGTGAACGGTCCCGCGGCCGGGTGCGGGATGATGAGGTCATGTCCGCTCCCGAAGACGTCCCCATCCGCGACGAGGTCATCCGCCTCGGTCAGTTCCTCAAGCTCGCCAACCTGATCGACTCCGGCGCGGAGGCCAAGGAGGTCATCGCCGACGGCCTGGTCACGGTCAACGGGGAGGTCGAGGTGCGGCGCGGTCGGCAGCTACGAGCCGGCGACGTCGTCGAGATCGGTGGCATGCGCGCCCGCGTCTCGCACTGACCGCAGCTCGTCCGGCCGAGGGGCACCCTCGCGCGGGTGGGTGGAACGCCGGTGCGCGTGAGCCGGGGATGGCCCGCTATCGTCCGGTCACCTTCGGGGTTTCGTAATTGGCTGGTGGTCAATGGTTTTCGGTGCAACAGCTGTCGAGGGAATTGTCTCGCGGTTCATCGGCCGGTCATCCGGCGTCCACGTGACACCGGGTTTGCCTGCCTACCGTCCGGTCGTCCGTTGTTCATCGATGGAGGTACCCGGAAGTGACCCTTTCACCACTGAACCGCCGCGCGTTCCTCGAACGCACCGCCCTCGCCGGCCTCGGGGTCGCGCTCGCGGGCAGCGTCGACACCCTGTTCCGCCCGGCACTCGCGGCCGCGGCCCCGGGCAGGGCGATCGGCTACGGTCCGCTCGTCCCCGACCCCAACCGAATCCTCGCGCTGCCCGTGGGGTTCTCGTACACCGTCGTGTCCCGGTCGGGTGAGACCTTCCTCGACGGCGGCGCCGCGTTCCCGAGCGACCCCGACGCGAACGGGGTGTTCGCAAGCGGAAACGGCACCGCGATCGTCACCAACCACGAGATCGGCAAGGACGAGCCCTACGGCGTACCGGCCGTGGACGGCCTCACCTACGACCCGGGTGCGCGCGGCGGCACCACCACAACCGTCCTCGGCCGCGACGGCGCACGTCAGGCCCAGTACGTCAGCGTCGCAGGCACGGTCAACAACTGCGCAGGCGGCATCACTCCGTGGGGGACCTGGCTCACCTGTGAGGAAACCGAGGCGAAGGCCGGGTCCGGCGGTTTCACCCTCGACCACGGCTACGTTTTCGAGGTCGACCCGGCAGCGCAGGCGGCGAACGTCGGCAAGAGCCCGATTCCGCTGAAGTTCCTCGGCCGGTACGCGCACGAGGCGGTCGCCGTCGACCCGGCGACGAGCGCCATCTACCTCACCGAGGACGCGTCCGACCCGAACGGCCTGTACTACCGGTGGACGCCGCCGCAGGGCTTCGTCGGCGGCCCCGGTGCGCTGCACGCGCTCGCCCAGTCACAGGGCGGGGACACCGCCGGTGCGCTGCAGGCGATGAAGTGCTTCGCCGGCGGAGTCCACGTGCCGGACCTGTCGCAGGCCACCGAACCCGGCGTCCGCTACACCGTGGAGTGGGTCGACGTTCCCGACCGGGACGCGAAGTCCAAGTCGGTGCGCAAGCAGTTCACGAACGATCAGGTCACCCGCAGCCGCAAGCTCGAGGGGCAGTGGTGGGGCGACGGCGGCGTCTACTTCGTCGCCAGCTACGCCCGCACCAGCGACGGCAGCGTCGCCGAGCACGACGGCCAGGTGTGGTTCCATGACCCGGCCGCTCAGACGATCGAGCTGAAGACCCTGTTCGGGGTGAACCCGGACCCGTCCGTCGACACCGGCAACTACGACGGTCCGGACAACATCACGGTGTCGCCGTACGGCGGCGTGATCCTCGCGGAGGACGGCGAGGGCATCAGTCACCTCATCGGGGTGGCGCAGGAGGGCGATCCGTTCCCGATCGCGCGAAACGAACTGAACGACAGCGAGTTCTGCGGCCCGGCGTTCAGCGCCGACGGGAAGACGCTGTACGCGAACATCCAGACACCCGGCATCACGGTCGCGATCCGCGGCCCGTGGCGGCGCCCGACGGGCCTGTCCTTCGGCTCGTAGCCGGCCGCTCGCCTGGTCGCGAGTGTGCACCTGCCGACCGTGCCTTTCCGGGCCGTGCGGCGGCAGGTGCACACCCGTCGGCGATCGGGGTGGGCACTGTCGTACGCCGTCTCACGGTGCCACACTGGATGGACCGGTCGCGTCTTCTCGAAAGGCGGTACGGCCATGATGCGGGCACATCGGAACGCACTGCGGATGCTGGGCGTGGTGGCGGTGATCCTGCTGCTGCACTTGGTTTTCGGTGGTGGTGCGGTCGCTGCGCCGCCGGGGGTGCGAACACAGGGTGGCGCGGTGTCCGCGGTCGCGAACGTCACCACGCACCAGTTCACGGTCAGCATCGGGGATCAGGTCGTGCGGACGATGCCGGCGTCGATGGGCAAGCCGGGCCACGAGACCCCGCTGGGCACCTTCGAGGTGCTCGAGAAGTACCGGAACCTGGTGATGGACTCGTCCACGTACGGGGTGCCGATCGACTCGCCGGAGGGGTACCGGATCGACACCGAGTACGCGGTCCGGCTCACCTGGAGCGGAATCTTCGTGCACTCCGCACCCTGGTCGGTCGACTCCCAGGGCCACGAGAACGTCAGCCACGGCTGCATCAACCTGAGCCCCGAGAACGCCCGGTGGTTCTACGAGAACGTGCAGGTCGGGGACAGGGTCGTGATCGTCGACTGACCGGTCGACGCCGAGCGTGCGGTTGTCGGCGCCCCTCTCGGGCGTTGCGGCGACAACCGCACGCTCGACGACCGTGGTCAGTCCTCCGCGCGGACGACGACGCCGTCGTGGTCGCTGTAGACCATCTCGCCGGGGTTGAAGGTGACGCCGCCGAAGGTGACGGGCACGTTCTTCTCGCCCGATCCGGTCTGGGTGCTCTTGCGCGGGTTGGTGCCGAGCGCCTTGATGCCGATCTCGAGGGTGCGCAGGATCGCCGAGTCACGGACGGCACCGTTGACGATCACGCCGGCCCATCCGTTGGCGACGCCCTTGCCGCCGATGATGTCGCCGACCAGCGCGGTGTGCACGCTCGCGTCGCCGTCGACGACGAGGACGCCGCCGTTGCCGGGCTCGCCGAGGGTCTGCTTGACGAGCAGGTTGTCCTGGAAGCACTTGATGGTGGTGATCCGCCCGGAGAACACTGCATGCCCGCCGAACTGGATGAACTGGGTGTCGCAGCTGCGGATGTCGGGGCCGATCTCGTCGGCCAGATCTGCGGTGGCTACCTGCTCCGTCATGTGGGTGTCCCTTCGTCGACGAACATCCACAGCCTAGTTACCGGTCGGTACCGCGGCCGTGCCGGGACTCGTAGTCCTCGCGGGTGGCGTCCGCGCGCCGCTGCGCACGTGCGTTGAGCAGCTGGGGGTCCAGGCCGTGGGCGAGCAGCCGGTGCCTGCGGTAGATGTTCATCAGCGCGATCGCGAAGTACAGCACCGGCAGCAGGAGCAGCGCCATCATCGCCAGCGGAATCCACCGTTCGCCCGGGATGAGCAGGTAGAAGGCGACGAACAGCGGGATCAGCGGGACCGTGAACCGGATGACGTACCGCACCGAGGAGCCCGGCCCGACCAGATCGTTCCGAACCCAGTCCTGCATCGAGTCCGGCAGCGTGCGGCCGAACAGGTAGCCGAGGTACTGGGTGACGCTGGGTTTGCGCTGGTCGGGCATCAGTCCAGGGTAAGACTCCGGAGTGGCCGCGCACCGGTCGGCCCGGATGTTCCGTCGGCGCTATCGGGTGCGGCGGTTGCGTCTGGCGGTGGCCAGCCGGCCGGTGGCCCGCAGCACCTGCGGCGCGCGGCGAGCCACCCGCAGCACGGTTCGATCGATCATGTTGAGGTTCAGCGGCTTTCGTGCCACCACACCGAAACCGTCCTCGCCCTCGGCGAGTTCGTACAGGCGCCAGTGCCCGGGAACGCCCTTGAGGTCGTGCTCACCGCGGTCGGTGAAGACGAGTTCGGATCCGACGACGAGGTCGCGCACCGTGCGGGACACGAGCACCTCCCCGGGCCCGGCCGCCGCACCGACCCGCGAGCCGACGTGCACGGTCATCCCGGTCAGTTCGGTCCCGATGCCCTCGATCTCGCCGGTGTGCACCCCCGCTCGCACGCCGAGACCCAGGTCCGCGGCCTGCCGGCAGACGGTGCGCGCGCACCGGACCGCGGCGACCGGACCGTCGAACACGCTCAGCGTGCCGTCGCCGGCGACGTTCACCAGGCGGCCGCCCGCCGCATCGACCTCGTTGCGCACCTGCCGTTCGTACGACGCACGAAGTTCGCGGTACCGCCCGTCGCCGATCCGGGCGAGGGTCTCGGTGGACCCGGCGACGTCGGTGAACAGCACCGTCGCGAGGTAGCGCTCGGCGTGGACGGGTCGGCTGACGCCGGTCGCGACCCGCTCGATGTGGTCGAGCACCGGTATCCAGCCCTCCCCGAGCGAGGTGCCCGGCGGCTGTCGGGGCAGCACGTGCAGTGTGCCGTGCGGAATCGCCTCGGCGATCCGGCGGGACCCCTCCAGCGGGATCGGGCTCCCGGCGGAATGCAGCACCCGCGTCGGGCACTGGATGGAGGCGAGTGCGTCGAAATAGTCGATCCGGAGCCACCATTCGAGATGTGCGCGGGCAGTGGCGGGAGTCGCCGAGCAACGCTCGAGCAGCGCCATCAGACGCCGATTGAACGGCGAGTCCAGTGCGGTATCCCATGCCGCGAGCAACTGGCCCGACCCCCAGTTGTCGTACGCGGCGCGCCATCCGTCGACGAACCGGTCCCGCTCCTCCTCGGTCCACCCCCGCGGCGGGCCGACGCCGTCGCGGAGCGCCCCCTCCACGAACGGTTGCTGCAGCACCATGCCGGACACGCGATCGGGGGCGCGGGCGGCGACGAGGGCGAGGGCACCGCAGGTGCTGGCGATGCCGACCAGGGTGGCGCGAGGAACTCCGACGGCGTCCATCACCGCCAGGACGTCGTCGGCCTGTTCGTCGAGGGTGGGGACGTGGTCGACGGGGTCGGACAGGCCGAAGCCGCGGCGCTGGAAATACACCATCCGGCCGAAGGCCGCGGCGCGCTCGAACACGTAGTGGATGTGCGGATCGGTCCACATCAGATCCGGGTGCAGACCGATCTCGAGGAACAGGACGACGTCGGCGCCGCCCTCGCCCACGACCTGGTAGGCCAGCGCGTGCCCGTCACGCTCGACATACCTGGTCCCCGGCGGGTCCATGCATCCAGGGTAGCCGCGGCGCCCGGTCGGCGGGACCGGCGGCTTTCCGCTGGTCAGACCGGTCGGTCTGTTAGGGCTTGTCCTGGGCTGGTGGTCAACTCTATGATCTCTGCGCTCGCGTCGCACCGTTGGGGAGTGGTCCGCGGGCAGATTTTCAGTACACCGTGTGGGGGCACGTTGCTTCGGCGGGCCTTCCACCGTCTCAGGGGGAATTGGCTTGAGCTCGACCGTATTCGGCGCGCGCACGCGTCGCTTCCCTCCCTCATGCATCGCACGGTGCGGTGTTCGATTCACGACCGGAGGGAACTTCACATGAGCAGTGCCGTTTCGAAGGGCAGGCACCGCCGCCGCGCCGAGCGGGTCACGGTGGCCGGTGCGCTACCCGTCGCCATCGCCATCGCCTACTCCGGGGTCGCGGCCGCGGTCCCCGTGCAGCCGGGCGTGAGCGACGCGCCCGAGGCCCAACCGGGTGTGGACGCCGAGGTCCCCTCACCCGCCGCGGAGGTGTCGCCGCCGACCGCCGACGTCGTCCCCGACGAGCCGAAGGCGTACTGGGTCGCGCCGCCCGTGGAATACGACAACGTCCCCACCCGCCCCGCCCCGACGTACTACTACGAGGAGGCCCCGATCGCCCCGGCCAGCGTGCAACAGTTGCACCTGCCGGTCCCGGTCGAGCCGGTCGCCCCGATCGAGGCCCCGGCTCAGCGCCTCCGGCTCGGCGATTACGTTGCGGACAAGCCGAATTGGCTGTCCGAGGAGGATCTCGACAAGACCAACAACACCGCCGCCGCCTACGAGGCGCAGGTCAACACCGCGTGGCGGTCGGTCGGTGTCGAGGCCTCCCGCGCAGACCGGATCGGTGCCGCGACCGTCGCCGGAGCCGCTGCCGGCGGGCTCGGAGCCGCCGCAGCCCTCGGCCTCCCCGCGGCCGTCGCGGGCGGGTTGGTCGGTGGCGCGATCGGGACGACGGTCCTGCCGGAATCGGTGGGCATCGGAACCGCCGTCCTCCCCGGCGTCGGCACGATCACCGCGCCGGTGCTGACCATTGCCGCGGGCGCAGGCATCGGCGCGGCGGCGGCGGGAATCCCGGTCGCGGTCGTGGCCGGCACGGCGGGCGCCGTTGTCGGTGCGGCGCAGGGCATGGCGTTCGGCGCCGGCGACACCCTCGCCGAGCCGGTCGAGATGCAGATCCCGGACGCCCCGACCGCGGATCCGGGGGCGATCACCGAGGGAACTCGGGCGACGGTCGCGCAGGTCGAGACGCTGCCCGGAGGACCCCAGGCGGTCGACGCGGTCCGCGACGCCGTCGAATGGGTGCCGCCGCAGGTCGCCGCGACGACCGAGCAGATCCGCACGGCCACGCTGGGACGGCCCGGCGGGGCGGAGCTGGTCCACCGCGTCGAGGCCACCGCGACGGCAACGGCGGACGCGTTCGCGCCGATCACCGGCCCGGCGGGCGAGGTGGCCGGCGCCGTCGTGGCCGGGTTGGTCTAGGCCCGCAGGGCGGGTACCGGAAGATGGGCCGGAACTCCGCCCGCGCACCCGTGTGAGGCGGCAGGAAGGGGGCGAGCAGGCCGATGGATCCGTCGGAGATGAGCCCGCACGAGGACGGCACCGCGGCCGCCGCCGGCCAGACCGGTCCGGCGGTCGCCGAGCCGGCGTGGCTGTCGGACCCCGCGCCCCCGGCGCCCGGCGGCCCGGCCGACGCGTCCGATGGCCGCCCGGAGCCGCCGCGACCCCATCGCCGGCTACGGCCGCGTCGTGGTGTCCTGCTCGTCGCGGCCGCGGCCGTGCTGGTCGCGGCGGTCGTCACCACCGTGGGATTGGTGCTGAACATGTCGGACCGGTCGACGACCGGCACCACGACCGGTCGGGCCGAACCCGAACCGGCCGACACGGCGTGGTGCGCGGGGCTCGGGGCGGGCACCCCCGCCTCGGTCGACGCCGCCGACCCCGGCGAGGCCGCGATAGCCGGTTTCGAACGCGCCTACTACGTGCTGCGGGACGGTGCCCGTGCCCGTGAACACGTCGCACCCGATGCCCGAGTCGGCTCCGCCGAGCAGATCGGCAAGGGAATCGCGCAGATTCCCGTCGGCACCACGCACTGCGTGCTGGTGCGCAAGGCGACCGACGGCGCCTACGCGGTCGACGTGTTCGAACGCCGCCCGGACGGCAGCACCACGCACTACCCGCAGACGGTGCTGACCGTGACCACACCGGAGGGCACCCGGATCACGGCCATCACCCCGCGCGAGGGGTGAGTCCGAGTTCAGTTGTGCCGCAGCGCGTCACCGCCGTTCCATGACACCGGGCCGGCCGCAGCGGGGGTCAGCGGGACAGTCGTCGCTGCCTGGCGTTGGCCATCCGGACCGCACCCCGCAGGACCCGCGGGGTGCGGCGGGCAACGGTGAGGACGGCGCGGTCGAAGGCGGACAGGTTCGGGCGCAGTCGGGGCAGCGGGTCGCGCCGGGCGCCGGGGGTCAGCGCGAACAGCTGCCAGCGTCCGGGCACGCCCCTCAGCGTGTGGGTGCCGCGGTCGGCGAAGGCGAGCCCGGATCCGGCGGTGAGGTCGCGGACGGCCCGCGAGACCAGGACCTCGCCCGCGCCGGCGGCGGCACCGATACGGGCGCCGACGTGCACCGTCATCCCGGTCAGGTCAGGTCCACTGCGCTGAACCTCTCCGGTGTGCACGCCGGCCCGGACCTCGAGGCCGAGTGCGTGTGCCTGTTCGCAGATCTCGTGGGCGCAGCGCACCGCCGCCGCGGCGCCGTCGAACACGCTGAAGGTGCCGTCCCCGGCGACCGTCAGCACGCGACCACCCGCGTCCTCGACGCCGGAACGGACCTGCCGTTCGTGAGTGGCACGCACCTCCCGATACGCCAGATCCCCCAATCGGGCCAGGGTCTCCGTCGAGCCGACCAGGTCGGTGAACAGGACGGTCGCCAGGAACCGGTCGGCGGCCGCCGGGTGGTGGGCGCCGGTGACCACCTCTTCGACGTGCTCGAGGATCGGCACCCACGCCTCCCCGAGGGCGGCGCCGGGCGGCGCCGGCGGCAGCAGATGGAAGCTGCCGTGCGGGATCAGGTCGGCGACGTGCCGCGCGGCTCCGCGGGACACCGGGCTGCGCGGCACGAGCAGTACCCGGGCCGGGCACTGGATCGCGGGCAGCGCGTCCGCGTAGTCGGCCCGCATCATGCTCTCGAGGAGCTCCTGCGCGGTGGCGGGGGTGGCGGAGCAGCGTTCGAGCATCGCCATCACCCGCCGGTTGAAGGGTGAATCGACGGCGGGATCCCACATCGGGACACTCTCCCCGGCACCCCAGTGCCGGTAGGCGTTCCGCCAACCGGACACGAACCATTCGAGGTGGTCGCGGTCCCAGCCGGTCGGAACGACGGCCTGGCCGTCTGCGGTGAACAGATGTTCCGCGAACGGCTGGATCAGCACCAGCCCGGCGACCCGCTCCGGGGCCCGTGCGGCAACCAGCGCGACCGGCCCGCCCCCGCTCGCCACGCCGACCATCGTGGCGCGAGGCATCCCGGCGGCGTCCATGACCGCGAGCACGTCGTCGGCCTGTTCGTCGAGGGTGGGCAGGTGGTCGACGGGATCGGACAGGCCGACGCCGCGACGCTGGAAGAACACGGTCCGCGCGAAGCCGCCGCCGCGTTCCATCAGGTAGTGGATCTGCGGATCGGTCCACATCAGATCGAGGTGCATGTTGATCTCGAAGAGCCACACCACGTTCGAGCCGCCCGCTCCCACCACCTGATAGGCCAGCGCGTGCCCGTCGCGCTGGACGTACCGCGTTTCCGGCGGATCCATGTCCTCAGCGTAGGCGCCGGTGGGTGGCGAGGCGCGCGAGTCCGCGCAGCACCCCGGGAACCCGGCGGGCCATGGTCAGCACCGCTCGGTCGGCCGGTGTCGGGCGCGGTGGGAGCGGTGGCTGCGGTAGCCGGTCCCGGCTCGTCGCGGAGTACACGTGGACCTGCTCGGGGACGCCTTTGAGGCGGTGCTGTCCGAGGTCGGTGAACTCGATGTCGGAACCGCGTGCGAGGTCGCGGGCCAGGCGCGAGCAGCGCACCTCTCCGGGGTGCGCGGAGGCCGCGATTCGGGCCCCGACGTGCACCGCCATCCCGGTCAGTTCGGGGCCGGCGCGGGTGACCGCGCCCACGTTGATCCCCGATCGCACCTGCAGGCCGAGATCTGCTGCAGCGGAGTCGATTCGGTGGGCGCATCGGAGTGCGGCCACCGGGCCGTCGAACACGCTCAGGGTGCCGTCCCCGGCGATGCCGATCAGGCGGCCGCCCCCGGACTCGACCTCGCCACGTACGAGTCGGTCGTGTGCGGTCAGCAGGGCCGCGAATCGGGTGTCGCCGATCTCGGCGAGCACGTCCGTGGACCGCACGACGTCGGTGAACAGGACCGTGGCGAGGAACCGGTCCGCGTCCACCGGCCGCACCGCTCCGGTGACCAGTTCCTCGACGCGGTCGAGAACGGGAATCAGGGCCTCGCCCAGGGTTGCTCCCGCGAGAATCGGTGGGAGGTCGAGGAAACGGGACTCGGGGGTGAGGTCCGCGACCCGTCGCACGGCGTCCCGGGCGAACAGACTGTCCGGCTGGTGCAGGATCTCCGTCCGGCACTGGATGGACGGCAGCACTCGCGCGTAGTCGGCGCGCAGGGCCCACTCGAGGTGCGCCTGTGCGGTTCCCGGTGTGGCCGAACAACGTTCGAGAAGCGCCATGATGCGGCGGTTGTGCGGCATGTCGAGGGTGGGATGGGTGAGGGCGCTGAGTTCCCCCTGGCCCCAGTGCGCGTAGGCCCCGCGGTAGGAGCCCACGAAGCGGTCCCGCTGCGCAGCGGTCCACCCGTCGGTGACGCCCTCGTCGTCCCGCAGCAACGCCTCGGACCAGGGTTCGGCGAGGACCAGTCCGGTGACGCGGTCGGGGCAGCGGGCGGCCAGCAGGGCCAGCGGGCCGCAGGTGCTGCACGCCCCGACCAGGGTGGCCCGGGCGATACCGGCGTCGTCGAGGACCGCGAGGACGTCGTCGGCCTGCTCCTCGAGCGTCGGGACGTGATCGATGGGATCCGAGAGCCCGAGACCGCGACGCTGGAAGAACAGTGACCGCGCGTAGGTGGAGCAGCGTTCGAAGTTGTAGTGCAGGTGCGGGTCGGTCCACATGAGATCCGGGTGCATCATGACCTCGAAGAACCAGGCCACGGTGCGCGGTCCATCGCCAACCACCTGGTAGGCCAGCGCGTTGCCGTCGCGCTGGACGTACCGCGTCACGGGCGGGTCCATGTCGTCAGGTTAGTCGCCCTGACACCGGACGACCGGCGGACCACGATTCTCCCGACGACGAATGCGGCCCCGGTTGAAAAGCCAACCGGGGCCGCATTCGCGGGTTCGACACGCCTTCTCGGCCGTCGCGTTATCCGGCTGCGACCTCGACCGGGGCCTCGGCCTCCGCCGGGGTGCTGGTGCGGATGAGGTGGTCGAAGGCACCGAGCGCCGCCGTCGCGCCGGATCCGGCGGCGACGATGATTTGCTTGTACGGGGCCGTGGTGCAGTCGCCGGCCGCGAACACGCCGGGGACCGACGTGCGGCCGTGGTCGTCGACGACGATCTCGCCGCGCGGGCTGAGTTCGACTGTGCCGGAAAGCCATTCGGTGTTCGGCAGCAGGCCGATCTGCACGAAGACGCCGTCCAGGTCGACGGTGTGCGACTCGTCGGTGGTGCGGTCCGTGTAGGCCAGGCCGGTCACCTTGTCGCCGTCGCCGAGGACCTCGGTCGACAGGGTGCTGAGCAGGATGTCGACGTTGGGCAGGCTGCGGAGCTTGCGCTGCAGGACATCGTCGGCGCGCAGCTGCGAGTCGAACTCCACGAGGGTGACGTGCGCGACGATGCCGGCGAGATCGATGGCCGCCTCGACGCCGGAGTTGCCGCCGCCGATCACCGCGACCCGCTTGCCCTTGAAGAGGGGGCCGTCGCAGTGCGGGCAGTACGTGACGCCCTTGTTCCGGTACTCGTTCTCGCCGGGAACGTTCATCGACCGCCAGCGCGCGCCGGTGGAGAGGATCACCGTCTTCGACAGCAGCCGTGCGCCGGAGGCGAGCTCGACCTCGACCAGGCCCTGCTCGGTCTCGGCCGGCGTCAGCTTCGCGGCGTTCTGGACGTTCATGATGTCGACGTCGTACTGGCGAACGTGGTTCTCGAGCTCGGCGGCGAACTTCGGGCCCTCGGTGTAGGGGACCGACGCGAAGTTCTCGATGCCCATGGTGTCGAGCACCTGGCCGCCGAACCGCTCGGCCACCACACCGGTGCGGATTCCCTTGCGGGCCGCGTAGATCGCCGCGGTGGCGCCGGCCGGGCCGCCGCCGACGACGAGCACGTCGAAGGGGTCCTTCTCGGAGATCGCGGTGGCGGTGCGTTCCGCGGCGCCCGTGTCGAGCTTGCCGACGATCTGTTCCAGGCTCATCCGGCCGGAGCCGAACGGCTCGCCGTTGAGGAACACCGTCGGCACCGCCATCACCTGGCGGCTGTCGACCTCGTCCTGGAAGAGGGAGCCCTCGATCGCGATGTGCTTGACGCGCGGGTTGAGCACGGCCATCACGTTCAGCGCCTGCACGACGTCGGGGCAGTTCTGGCAGGACAGCGAGAAGTAGGTCTCGAAGTAGAAGTCGCCTTCGAGGTCCCGCACCTGTGCGAGCAGGTCCGCGTCCTCCTTGGACGGGTGCCCGCCGACCTGCAGCAGGGCGAGGACGAGGGACGTGAACTCGTGGCCGAGGGGGATGCCGGCGAACTGCACCTCGACGTCGGTGCCGACGCGGCGGATCGCGAACGAGGGGCGACGCGGGTCGTCGCCGGTGCGGGTGTGGGTGACCTGATCGGACAGGCCGGCGATCTGGTCCAGGAGTTCGGCGAGCTCGGTGGACTTCGCGCCCTCGTCGAGGGAGGACACCAGCTCGATCGGCTGGGTCACCTTCTCGAGGAGCGACTTCAGTTGGTTGGCGAGGGAGGCTTCGAGCATGAGAACTACTCCATGTGTTGGAAGAAGAACAGTGACTTGATGGAACGGGAGTCGGCGAACTTCTCAGCTCGAGCCGAGGCGTGGTGATCTGCGCGCGACGCGCTGGCGCCGGTGGCACGGGGTGATCCCGTGCCACCGGACGAGCACCGTCGGCGAATCAGATCTTGCCGACGAGCTCCAGCGACGGAGCGAGGGTCTCTTCGCCCTCTTCCCACTTCGCCGGGCAGACCTCGCCCGGGTGCGAGCGGACGTACTGCGCGGCCTTGACCTTGCGGACGAGCTCGGCGGCGTTGCGGCCGATGCCCTCGGCGGTGACCTCGGTGAACTGGATGACGCCGTCCGGGTCGACCAGGAAGGTGCCGCGGTCGGCCAGGCCCTGGTTCTCGCGGAGGACCTCGAAGTCGGTGCTGATCTGCAGGGTCGGGTCACCGATCATCGCGTACTTGATCTTCGCGATGGTGTCGGACGAGCCGTGCCACGCCTTGTGCGTGAAGTGGGTGTCAGTGGAGACGGAGAAGACCTCGACGCCCAGGCCCTGCAGTTCGTCGTAGTGGTCGGCGAGGTCGCCGAGCTCGGTCGGGCAGACGAACGTGAAGTCGGCCGGGTAGAAGTAGAAGACCGCCCACTTGCCCTTGATGTCCTCGTCGGAAACGGTAACGAAGGCACCGTCTTTGAACGCCTCCGCGGAGAAGGGCTTGATCTTCTTGTTGATCAGCGACATGTATGGCCTCATTCATTTCGGGATGTTGGTGTGTCCGTTTCGACCCTAACGAGGGTTTATTGATTGCACCAATCGATTGTTCTTTGCGTGTTGATAGTCGAGGGCTATAAGCGCTGGATCCTGTTCTGGAATCGTGCCAAAAAAGGCGCAAGTGTGATGGACGCCATAGTCGGGTGGATCCGGGTCGTGGCACCAGTCACGGGCGCAGTGCCGAACATGCCTGTGACGGCGACCACGAACGCGGTAGGTTGTCTGTAACCGCTGAAACTACTAACCAGTAGGGGTACGAAATGCCTGCTCCGTCCGCCGCGACGTTCGAAAGGCTCGGAAAGCTCGTCGCCATCCCCGACGCCGCGAACCGGCCCACCCGCCCGGTCGTAGAGGCGTTCACCGGCCGGGAGCTGGCGACCATCCCGGTCGGCACCGCGCAGGACGCGATCGACGCGATCGAGCGGGCGCGCGTCGCCCAGCGGGAGTGGGCGCGGCGCACCCCGGCCGAGCGGGCGGAGATCTTCCACCGCTACCGCGACCTGGTGCTCTCGAATCGTGAGGCCCTGCTGGACATGGCGCAGGCCGAGACCGGGAAGGCCCGAGCGTCCGCGCTCGAGGAGGTCCTCGACATCGCGATGACCTCCCGCTTCTACGCCAAGCTCGCCCCCAAGGCGCTGAAGCCGAAGCGCGTGCAGGGCATGCTCCCCGGCCTGACCAAGACCGTCGTCAACCACCACGCGAAGGGCGTCGTCGGCGTCATCTCGCCGTGGAACTACCCGATGACCCTCGCCGTCTCCGACGCCATCGCGGCACTGCTCGCAGGCAACGCAGTCGTCATCAAGCCGGACAGTCAGACCCCGTACTGCGCGCTGGCCTGCGTCGACCTGCTGTACCGGGCCGGGCTGCCGAAGGACCTGTTCGCGGTCGTCCCCGGGCCGGGCTCGGTGGTCGGCACCGCGATCGTGGAGAACTCCGACTACCTGATGTTCACCGGTTCCACCGCCACCGGGCAGCTGCTCGCCGAGCAGGCCGGACGCCGGCTGATCGGCTTCTCCGCCGAGCTCGGCGGCAAGAACCCGATGATCGTCACCAAGGGCGCCAACCTGCGCGAGGTCACCGACGCCGCCGTGCGTGCCTGCTTCTCGAATTCCGGGCAGCTGTGCATCTCCATCGAGCGGATCTACGTCGAGCAGCCGGTGGCCGCCGAGTTCACCCGCATGTTCGGCGACCGGGTCAAGAAGATGACCCTCGGCCCCGGCTACGAGTTCGGGATCGAGATGGGCTCGCTGGTCTCCGAGGCGCAGGTCAAGACCGTGTCCGGGCACGTCGACGACGCCGTCGCCAAGGGTGCGACGGTGGTCGCGGGCGGCCGGGCCCGCCCCGACCTCGGCCCGCTGTTCTTCGAGCCGACGGTGCTCACCGGGGTCACCGACGAGATGGAATGCGCCCGCAACGAGACGTTCGGTCCGCTGGTGTCGATCTACCCGGTCGCCGACGTGGAAGAGGCCGTCGCGAAGGCCAACGACACCGAATACGGCCTCAATGCCAGCGTGTGGGCGGGCAGCAAGGCCGAGGGTGAGGCCATCGCCGCCCGGGTCCGGGCCGGCACCGTCAACGTCGACGAGGGCTACGCGCCGGCGTGGGGCAGCACCGCCGCCCCGATGGGCGGCATGGGCGTCTCGGGTGTCGGCCGCAGGCACGGTGTCGACGGCCTGCTCAAGTACACCGAGTCGCAGACGGTCGCCACCACCCGGGTGCTCAATCTCGGTGGGCCGCGGGGACTTCCGCCGAAGGTGTGGTCGAAGGTGCTGGCCCCGTTCATCGCCGTGATGAAGTACCTGCCCGGGAGGTAGAGATGGACGTCGCGAGCATCGAGGTCGCTGCCGCGCCGGACCGGGTGTGGGACGTGGTCACCGACATCGCCGGCTACAACCGCTTCAGCCCCGAGAACACCGGCGGGCGCTGGACCGGCGGCGCGCCGGTGACCGTCGGTGCGACATTCACCGGTACCAACCGGCACGGGCTGATGCGCTGGAAGACGCACTGCACGGTGGTGGAAGTGATTCCCGGACAGCGGTTCTCCTTCCAGTCCGACGAACCGAAGGCGCGCTGGAGCTATCTCGTCGAGCCGGCCGATGCGGGCAGCCGGATCACCGAGACCCGGGAGATCTACGGCACCCCCGTCTGGTACGTGCGGCTCGTGCAGCGCTCCACGCTGATCGGCCGCGACCGGGACACGCTGATGCAGGCCGGGATGCGCGACACCCTTGCCGCGATGAAGGCGCACCTCGAGCGTTAGTCGGGCCGTCTCCAAGAATTTCGCCCGGTGTGAGCCAAGTGTGCCGGCGCACGGTGGGGACGGCGCGAGAGCCCTCGCGTCGTCCCGACGACACCCGAGGACAGCCGATGCCGGCCCTGACAGTTCCGAAGAGCGCCGCGACGCGACGCGCAACCCTGATCGTGGTCTGTGTGACCACGGCGATGCTGATGCTCGACATCGCTGTGGTCAACACCGCCCTGCCGTCCATCGCGGTCGACCTCGACACCGGGGTGAGCGGGCTGCAATGGGTCGTCGACGCCTACACCCTCGCGTTGGCCACCGTGGTCCTCAGCGCCGGATCGTGGGCCGACCGGCGTGGGCGTCGCCACGTGTTCGAAATCGGTATCGCGGCGTTCACCGTCGCCTCGCTGCTCTGCACGCTGGCGCCGAACATCTGGGTGCTCGACCTCGCCCGCACCGCACAGGGCGTCGGCGGCGCCATCCTGTTCGCCTGCTCGCTCGCCCTCCTCGCGGACGTGTTCGAGAAGGGACCCGCACGCGCGACGGCGCTGGCCGCGTACGGTGCCACGATCGGCGGGGCCTTCGCGATCGGTCCGCTGGTGGGCGGGTTGCTGACCGAACTGGTGCACTGGCGGGCCATCTTCCTGATCAACGTCCCGATCGGACTGCTCACCCTCGCCGTCACCGTCCGGTGGGTACCGGAATCGCGGGATCCGAACCCGCGTGGTGCCGACGTGATCGGACAGATCCTCGTCTGCGTCGGGCTGGGTGCACTGGTGTTCGGATTGTTGCGCGGCAACGAGGTCGGGTGGACCTCGACGGCGACGGTCGTCGCCCTCGCCGTCGGTGTCGTTGCCCTCATCGGTTTCGTCGCATACGAACTGCGGGCGCGTGAACCGATGTTGCCGCCGCAGCTGATGCGGAATCGAGCGTTCGCGGGGGCACAGGTCGCGGCGTTCGCGATCTCGGCGTCGCTGTTCGCGGTGTTCGTCTACACCACGATCTACCTGCAGAACATCCTGCACCTGTCGCCTGTCGAGGCAGGGCTGGTGTACCTGCCCGGGACCGCAGTCATGTTCGTCGTCGCGGGCGCCACCGCGAAACTCGACGGCCGAATCCCGGTGTCGGTCACGCTGACCGGCTCTCTCGCCCTGGTGTCCGCCGGTCTGGTGATGATGACCGTCGTGGACGTGGCCGGCTCGAAGTGGGCGATCCTGCCCGGGTTCGTCGTCGCCCTGGTCGGCGCCGGAGTGTTCAATCCGGTCATGAGTGGACTGGTGCTCGGCGAGAGCAGCGCCGACCACGTCGGATTGGCCGCGGGCATCAACGACGCGTTCCGCCAGACCGGCATCGCGGTGGGCGTCGCCGGTCTCGGCGTTCTCCTGCCCGCCCAGTCGATGCTGCCGGGCGGATCGCCGGACGAGTTCGTCTCCGGCCTGCACGACGCGCTGATGGTCGCCGCCGTCATCGCGGCGCTGGGCGCGCTGGTCTGTGCGGTCACGCTGTCCGCGCGCCGTTCCGGGCGCCCGGAGGTCGACGATGCCGGTGAGGTCGTTCCGGCACTTCGATGACCGTTCTGCCGCACATCGACGCCCCTCGGTCCCTACACTCGAGCAGTCCGGAGTCGACAGGTGCGAGGAGCCCACGCATGATCTACCGGCTGCTCGGGCCGCTGGAGGCGGCCCGATCCGACTCCGACGACCGGACCCTCGATCTGGGGCCGCGCAAACAGCGCGCGGTCCTGGCGGTCCTGTTGCTCGGCCGGGGGCGGGTGGTGTCCACCGCCCGCCTCGTCGACGCGCTCTGGGGCGACGACGCGCCCGCCAGCGCCATGGCGAGCATCCAGGCATACATCTCGAATCTGCGCCGGGTGCTCCGCGCCGAGACCGGGGCCACCTCGCCGATCGTGCGGCAGCCACCGGGTTACGTCCTCGACGTCTCGGCCGACGAGGTCGATCTGGTGACCTTTCTCGACGACGCCGAGGAGGCGCGGCGGCTCGCGGCGGACGGGGAGTGGGAACCGGCGCTGAAGACGGCCGACCGCGCGCTCGCGGTGGTCCGGGGACCGTTGCTCGAGGACCTGGCCGACGAACCATGGGTTCAGGTGGAGGCCGCCGGATTCGACGAGGTTCGCACCGAGTGCCGGGAAACCAGGATCACCGCCCTGCTTGCGCTGGGACGGATCCCACCCGCCCTCGTCGAGGCCGCCCAGCTGTGCAGCGAATTCCCGTACCGGGATCGCACCTGCTGGCTCCGGATGCTCGCCCTGCACCGGGCAGGCAGGTCGTCGGAGGCGTTGGAGTGGTTCAGGTCGCACGTCGAGCGGCTCGACACCGAGTTGGGGCTCGAGCCCGGGACCGAACTGCGTGCGCTCCAGGGCGCGATTCTGCGCCACGACCCGGGTCTCGCGGCATGGCCGCGGACACCGGGATGGACCGGGGCGGAGCAGGTTCCGCTTCCCGTGTCCCCGTCCTCGAACCCCGACGAACCCGGGCCGAAAGACGTTGCCGCCGAGGGGGAGACGGGCCGCGTGTTCGTCGGGCGGGGAAGCGAAACCCTCGTGATCGAGCGGATGCTCGACGACGTCCTCGGCGGAGAGACGCGGTGGCTGGCGCTCACCGGTCCGGCCGGGATCGGGAAGACGCGGGTGGCCGAGGAGTGTGCCGCGCGGACGGTCGCGGCGGGCGGGACCGCCGTATGGGCGCGGTGCCCGGAGGACGACGGCGCGCCGGCCTGGTGGCCGATCCGCCGACTGGTCCGGGAACTCGGCGGCGACGCGGACGCGGTGCTGGTTCCGCCGACCGGCGTCGATCCCGACGAGGCGCGATTCGCCGTGTACGAGCGGGTGCTGGAGGTGATCGAGGCCGCGGTCGCAGGCCAACCCGTGCTGACCGTCGTCGTCGACGACATCCAGTGGGCCGACCCGACGTCGCTGCGGTGCCTGGCGTATCTGGTGGGGGCGATCCGCCACCGCCCGGTGTGGTTCGTGCTGACGCTGCGCGACACCGGCATCGGCACGGGCGTCGGCACGGTCGTCGACGCGGTCTTGCGCGGGGAAGGCAATCGGCAGGTCGCGGTGCCACCATTGGAACCGAGTGAGGTCGAGGAGCTGGCCTGCCATGTCGCCGGTGAGCGGATCGGTCCGGACGAGGTGCGGATCCTGACGGACCGGACCGGGGGCAATCCGCTGTTCGTCTCGGAGTACGCGCGGCTGCCGCGCGACGAGCGTCTCGGCGACGGGATCCCGGTCGCCGTCAGGTCGGTGCTCGGCCGACGGCTCGCGGCCGTGGAACCTGCTGTGCTGCAGGTTCTCCGAGTTGCGGCCGTGCTCGGCGACGCCATCGAGATCGACCTCCTGGCCGCGGCGTCCCGCCTCGACCTGGACACCCTGGCCGACTATCTCGACGAGGCTGCGGACGAACGGATCATCGTGACCGCGCCCGGGGCCCGGGGGTACGTCTTCGCGCACGGACTGCTGCGGCACGAGGTGCTCGAAGGCATGCCGGCATTGCGGCGTCAGCGTGTTCACGCGCGGGTCGCCGAGATCCTGGCGAATTCCTCCGACGCGGACCGTTCCAGCCGTCGCGCCCAGCATCTCTGCGCCGCAATGCCTCTGGTTGATCCGCACGAGGTGCTCGACGCGTGCACCGTCGCGGCCCGGGAGGCGACCGAGCGATGGAGTTCGGAGACCGCCGCGCAGTGGTGGGAGATCGCCGTGCAGATCTTCGATCAGCTGCCCGCGCCGGAGCGGTCGCCGGACGATCGTGACGACCTGCTGGTGGCCCGGGTGGAGGCACTGGCCCGCGCCGGCCGCGGCCAGACCGTTCTCGACGTCGTTGGCGCCGGTCTGCTCGACGCGGTGCGCGAGGGGCGTACCTCGGGCGCGGGGCGGCTGGCGGCCGCACTCCTGCGCGCGGCCGGGGCGTGGCCCTGGGTGTCGTACGGCCGGGATCCCGGGCCGCTGCTCGAACGGCTCGCCGCCCTCGAACCGTTCGTCGTGTCCGATCCCGTCGCGCACGCCCGGGTTCTGTCCGCGCTTGCGGTCGGCAGCTGCTACCACCCGGATTCGACGGTGCCCGACGGCATGAGCCGCCGCGCGCTCGAACTGGCCCGCGCCCAGGGGGATCCGGATGTGATCGCCGACGCGCTGCTGGGCCGGATCCTGCTCTTCTCGGGGGTGGCGCGGCACGGCCTGGAATCGGTCGACCTGCTGACCGAGCTTCTCGAACTGCCGCACCAGCAGTCACGCGTCGACGACGTCATCGTGCACACGGTCGCCAGCATGACGCAGATGAATCTCGCGAACGTCGAGGCCGCCGCCGCTCACGTACGCCAGGGCATCATCGGCTGCGACCTGTTGCGCCTACCCGTGGTCCGAGTCCAACTCCGATGGATGGAAGGCACACTCGCGGAGTGGCGCGGCGACCTCGAAGAGGCCGCGCGACAATACGACACGGCCCGGCAGATCCACCTGCAGACCGAGCTGTACACCGCGGGCAGCGCCGATCTCGCCCAGAACACCCTGACATGGGAGTTGGGCCAGGTGGCCGACACGACGCCCGGGTTCGTCGAGCCGCGGGCGTGGAGTATCGCGATCGCGGCGGCACGGGGGGACCGGGAGACCGCGATCGACGGGCTCGCGCGCTGGGTGGAGGAACCAGGGCCGGACGTGTGGACCACGCTCGGCCACCAGACACTGCTCGCGCATGTCGTCGCCGATCTGTCCCTGTCCGAGTACGCCGACCTGTTCATCGGACAACTCGAGCCCTTCCCGGACCGGATCGCGACCGTGGGGCAGGTGGGGGTCGTCGGTGCGGTGGCCGAGGCGTCCGCACGCCTGCATGCGCTGCTCGGGCGGACCGATCAGGCGTCGGCTCTGCTGGAGCGGGCCGAGCAGATCGCGCACCGCACGTCGGGCGCGCCGACGTTGCTGCGATGCAGACTGCTTCGCGCGCAGCTCGCAGCGGACTCGCCCGCACGCGTCGGCGAGCTGTCCGCGGTCGTCGAGGAATCGCAGCGCCGCGGGATGCTCGGCCTGGCGGCGCAGGCACGGTCGCTGATGGCCTGAGGCAGGGATCTCGGCCCGCGGCCCCGGTCGCCGACGCCACTTGGCTGAAACTTGGATCCGCACCCTCGCGGTACGCAAGAACCAACCAAGCGGACCCGGACATCCTTTCGTCACGCCCCGAAGGCGGACGACGAAAGGAAGTTTCCATGGACCTCCAGACCCCGGTGAGCGACGAGACGATCGCGTCGCTCCGTGCGTCTCTGACCGGCTCTGTCGCCCTTCCCGGTGAACCCCTGTACGAGTTGGCGACACCGTGGAACCTGGCCGTGCCGGTGACCCCGCGTGCGGTCGTCGTGGCCGCGGACACCGGCGATGTCGCGGCGACTGTCCGCTTCGCGGCGGAGCACGGTCTCCGGGTCGCGGTGCAGCGCACCGGCCACGGTGCGGTCGCGGTGAGCGGTGACGTTCTGTTGGTGCACACCGGGCAACTGAACGAGTGCGTCGTCGATCCCGGCACCCGTACCGCGCGCGTCGGTGCCGGGGCGATCTGGCAGGACGTGCTCGACGCGGCGGCGCCGCACGGCCTGGCGCCGCTGACCGGCTCCTCCGCCACCGTCGGCGTCGCCGGCTTCCTCACCGGCGCGGGGATCGGCCCGCTGGTGCGCACCTATGGACTGTCCTCCGACCACGTGCGGGCGTTCGACCTCGTCACCGGCGACGGAGCGCAGCTGCGCGTCACCCCGGACGATCACGCCGAACTGTTCTGGGGCCTTCGCGGTGGCAAGGCGACCCTGGGGATCGTCACGGCGGTCGAGATCGATCTGCTGCCGATCAGCCAGATCTACGGTGGTGCACTCTATTTCGACGGTGACGACGCCACGGCGGTTGCACATGCCTGGCTCGACTGGTGCCGCGACCTGCCCGAGCACAGCTCCACCTCCATCGCCTTCCTCCAGTTGCCGCCGTTGCCGCAGATCCCGCCGCCGCTCGCCGGGCGGCTGACGCTCGCCGTCCGATTCGCCAGTGTCGCAGCGGAGAATGACGCCGCGGCCGAACTCGCGCGACTGCGCGCGGTGGCGACGCCACTGATCGACGCGGTCGGCCCGATGCCGTACGCGGCGCTGTCCGCGATCCACGCCGACCCGGTGGACCCGATGCCGACCCACGAGTTCAGCGCCCTCACCCATGCGCTGCCGCACGAGGCCGTCGACGCGCTGCTGGCGGTGGCCGGACCCGGTTCCGGGTCGCCGCAGACGGTGATCGAGCTCCGGCTGCTCGGCGGGGCGCTGGGCCGCGAGCCCCGGCACCGCAGCGCCTTCTGCCACCGGGACGCCTCATTCGCGCTGATGGTCGTGGGCGTGCTGGCTCCGCCCGTCGCCGAGGCGGTCGTCGAACACGCCCGGGTCGTCGAACAGGCCGTGGCGCCCTGGTCCACAGGGGGGACCCTGCCCAATTTCGCGGCCAGTGCCGACCCGGAGCGGATCGCCCGGTGCTACGACGAGGACACCCGGCACTGGCTCAGCGCGCTCGCGAACGAGCACGACCCGAACGGCGTCCTGCGCGTGGGTCAGGTCGCGCGCCTCACGGTGTGACCGGTGTTCGCCGGGATGAACAACGAACCAATCGAAAGGCTTCACAGTGAAGATAATTCGGACCTCCGCCTGCGTGGTCGCGGCGTGCGCGACGCTCACCCTGGCCGCCTGCAGTTCGCCGGCGCACTCGGTCGGACACAGCGGCCATGGCGGGTTCAGCGGATCGAGCGGATCGAGCGGATCGAGCGACGGCCCGGGAACCCAGTTGGGTGAACAACACCCGCTCGGTAACGGGATGTCCCGAACCTACGTCGTGCGCGACGAGGCCGGGCAGCCCGCCGAGGTCGGCATCCGGATCACCGCGTCCGCGCTCGACGGGCTGCCGGACGGACCCGATGCGCAGACGCAGATGGTCATGCTCGAGCTGCCCGCCGGCGCGGAGGACACCGGATTCGACAACGTCATGCTCGACTGGAACCCGCACGGGCACGAGCCGGAGGTGCTGTTCGGTGATCCGCACTTCGACATGCACTTCTACACCGATGACGTGCAGCACGAGATCGACCCTGCCTCCCCGGATTTCGCGCAGAAGGCCGCGCACCTCCCGGATGCGAAATACATTCCGGAGGGCTACGTGCCGCCGCCCGGTCCGGCCGAGGCGAACGCGGTACCGTTCATGGGCCTGCACTGGACCGACAGCGCGGACAACCCGATTCCCGGCGTTTTCGACTTCACCGAGGTGCTTCTCAACGGGTCGTGGGACGGCAGGTTCACCTTCATCGAGCCGATGATGACCCTGGAATGGCTGAAGACCCGCCCCTCCCTGCAGGAGCAGGTCAAACAGCCGTCGTCCTACCAGGAGACCGGGTACTACCCGACCACCTACTCGGTCCGATTCGACGAGAGCGCGCAGGAGTACGTCATCGCGCTCGGTGGCATGACGATGCGACAGGCATCGTGACCTGCCCGGCCGCGCCGCCCGCTGCGGTGCGGGCGGCGGTGCCGCTTCCATCGAACGGTTGATTTCGCCTCGCGGGCGGCGGTTCGGGATGCCGGTGCGTCACAACCCTGATGGGATCGGGTAGTGGGCCGTCGACCGGCCTCGGCACCGACTCAGGAGGGCAGCGATGACCGCGGACGAAGTCGAGATCGCACCGCCGGCCGACCGGCGAACGTGGATCGGTTTGGGGGTGCTCGCGGCCGGCCTGTCGATGATCGTCGTCGACGGCACCATCGTCGGGGTCGCGTTGCCCGTGATCATCGACGACCTCGACATGGACCTGACGGACGCCCAGTGGGTGAACAGCGTCTACTCGGTGGTGTTCGCGGCGCTGCTGCTCACGGCGGGCCGCCTCGGGGACCGGCTCGGCCGACGGTCGATGTTCATCGCCGGGGTGCTGGTGTTCATGCTCGGCAGCGTGCTGGCCGCGCTCGCCGGGAGTGCCTCCGCGCTGATCGCCGCCCGGGTGGTGCAGGGAGTCGGCGGCGCGTTCGTGCTGCCGACCACACTGTCCAGCGTGAATGCCACGTTCCGCGGACGGGACCGGGTGATCGCGTTCGCGGTGTGGGGCGCGGTGATCTCCGGCATGGCGGCGGTCGGCCCGCTGCTGGGGGGCTGGCTGACCACGTACTTCACCTGGCCGTGGATCTTCGTCGTCAACCTTCCGATCGGGGCGGCGGTCATCATCGGGGCGCTGCTGACGGTCCGCGAGACCCGCGCGACGATCACGGTGCCGGGCCTCGATGTGGACGGCCTGCTGCTCAGCGCGATCGGGTTCGGCGGGGTGATCTTCGCGCTCATCGAGGGGCAGAGCCTCGGCTGGTGGACCCCGATCGCCGAGTTCAGCGTCTTCGGGTTCACCTGGCCTGCGGACGCGCCGGTGTCGGTGGTCCCGGTCGTCGGGGCGATCGGGGTCCTCGCGCTGGTGCTGTTCGTGCTGTGGGAGCGGCACCGCGCGGTCGGCAGCCACCGGTCGGCGATCCTCGACCTGACCCTGTTCGCGGTGCCGACGTTCAGCTGGGGGAACCTGACGGCGCTGGCCGTCGCGATCGGCGAGTTCGGTCTGCTGCTGGTCCTGCCGCTGTTCCTGGTCAACGCGCTGGGCCTGTCGACGATGGGTGCCGGGCTGGTGCTGGCGGCGATGGCGTTGGGGGCGTTCGCATCCGGAGCGGCGGCCCGGCACCTGGCCGCGGCGCTCGGCGCGACCCGGGTCGTGATCCTCGGGTTGGCGCTGGAAGCGGTGGGCGTGGCGGTGGTCGCCTCGTTCGTCTCGGCGACCGTCTCCCCGTGGCTGCTGGCGGTGCTGCTCGCCGTGTACGGGGCGGGGCTGGGGCTGGCGTCCGCGCAGTTGACCGGCACGGTGCTGGCGGACATCCCGGCGGAGAAGTCGGGTCAGGGATCGGCCACACAGAGCACCGTCCGGCAGCTGGGTGCGGCGCTGGGATCGGCGATCCTGGGTGCGGTGCTGTCGGTGTCGTTGGCGCACACGCTCACCGACCGGCTCGAGCCGGTGCCCGGGGTGCCGGAACCGGTGCAGGAGCAGTTGGTGACCGCGACGCGGGACTCGGCGGGCGGCACCATTTCCGGGTTGCGGGAGCAGGGCGAGAGCGGCCGGCTCGGGCCCGCGGGACCGGAGGTCACGACCGCGCTGGCCGAGGGATTCGGTGACGCCACCCGCGTCTCGCTGTTCGCCGCGGCCGGGTTCCTCGCGCTCGGTCTGGTGAGTGCGACGGCGCTGCACCTCCGAACCCGAAGGGATGGAGCCGATCTCGCGTGATCACCGGTCCCGGTCGAACGCCGCGACCACACGCTTCGGCGCGGTCAGCCGCCACGCCTCCTCGACCAGCTCGGCGAGCTCGTCGGGGTCGACGCGGCCGATCACCACGTCGACCCAGCCCCACCGGCCGAAATAGGGCGGGACGCGGAACACGTCCGGGTTCTCGTCGACCAGCGCCGCCTGGTCGTCGCGGGTCGCCTTGAGGCACACCGTCGGGGCGTCCGAGCCGAGCAGGGCGAAGATCTTGTTCCGAACCCGGTACGTGGGCTGGTCACCCCAGCTCGGGACCACCACCTCCTCGGCCTCGGGCAGGGCCAGCAGCATCGCGCGCACTTCCCGTCTGGAGGCCATGGTTCCTTTCTAGCGCAGACGCGCGGCACGGGCTGTGAGACGGTGGGATCGCCGCCCCACGACACTCGAGGAGGACCGCCCGTGCACACCGCCACCGTCACCGTCGGGGACCTGACCGCGCACCTGTCCCGGCCGTCGGGAACCGACCCGGACACCGGAGGCGCGATGCTGCTGTTGCCGATGATCACCGGCATCGACGCCCAGGTCCGCGAGTACGCCGCCGACATCGCCGCCGCGGGGATGACGGCGCTGGTGTGGGATCCGTGGCACGGACCGAGCGCCGACGACACGCCCCGGGAGCGGCTGGTCGAGTTGATGGGGCAACTCGACGACGAGCGGTGCCTCGCCGAGATGCGGACCCTCCTCGACCACCTGCGCTCGGACCTCGGGTTCGAGCGGGTCGGGGTGATCGGCTGGTGTCTCGGCGGGCGGCTCGCGCTGCTCCTCGCTGCCCGGGACCCGCGCCTGGCGAACGTGATCGCCTACCACCCGTCGATCTACGACCCGCCGGCCCCGAACCACACCCTCGACACCGTCGCGGCCGCGTCGGACATCGCGGCCCCGGTGATGATCCTGCACGCCGGCGCGGACGTCGTGATGACGGCGGGCACGCTGGGACGGCTACGCTCCGCCCTGGAGTCGCGTCCGAGCGGCGCGACCGTCGTGCACACCTACCCGGGCGCCGAGCACGGGTTCAGCTCCCGTGCCCGGCAAGACGGTCCGGTGAACGCGGCGGCCTACGCGGTGTCGTGGCCGCAGGCCCTCGCGTTCGCGTCGGCGACGGTGTCCTGAGCCGGTTCAGCCCGTCGTCGCCAGCGCGGCGGCGAGGCCGAACACGACAGCGAGCGCGGCGACCTCGACGGTTGCGCGTCGCAGCGAATCCCGTTCGGGGGTGCGGTGGCCCGCGGCCGCCGGGACCCAGGTGCGACGCCACCACCAGCCGAGCGCGGTCAGCCCGGCCAGGCCGACGGCCTTGGCGAGCAGGATCCGTCCGTAGCCGGTGTCCACGAGCGCACCGACCCCGCCGAGCGCGACGGCGGCGTCGACCACGCCGGTCACCGCGAGGGCGGCGACGCACTTCCGCGCCAGGTCGGAGTAGCGGGGAAGCAGCGTCGCCCACGCCCCGCGGCCGCGGAGCAGCAACGCCATCGCGAGCAGCGGGCCCAACCACAGGGCCGCCGCCAGGACGTGCACGGCGACGAGCACCGAACCGAGCGTCTGCGCGGACATGTGCCCGGTCACCGGGCGGGCGAGCAACGCGACGGCGGCGACCGCCGCGATCGGAGTCAGCGGCCACTGCGCCCCGCGCCGGTACCCGACGGCGGCGACGACGGCCACGGCGACGGTGCACGCCACCGCCGCGGCACCGAGCTGGCCGACGCTGATCTGCGCGACGAACCGGCCGAACGCGGCGGGGCTCAGGGCCCCGGCCGCGACCTCACTGGTCTGGGCGGCCTCTGCGACGAGCAGCGCCGCCTCCGTCACCGCCCACGCGCCCGCCGTGACGGCCAGGGGACGCCACAGCAGGGGACGTGGCACGGCCGGTCGACGGTCGCCGCGCTGCAGCAGGTCGAGGACGCACAGACCGAGCACCGTCGACCCGAGCAGGTCCGCCAGCACCCGGATCGTCGCCGCCGCATCGGGCCCGGCCGGTGCGGCGAGCACCCACGCCAACCCGACCCCGGCCAGCGCCGCAGGCACCGCGAGCAACAGGCGCTCCGCACCCGTGCGCCTTTCCGGTAGCCAGAGCTGCCAGAAAGGCGCACGCGCGGCGGAGCCGCCGGTCACTGCTTCGGCTTGCGCAGGGCGAACGCCAGCCCGCCGCCGAACACCACGACCGCGGCGACGATGAACGGCCACAGCGGCACACCAGAGCCGTCGTCGTCGGAGCTGGAGCCGCCGCCGGCCGGGGCTCCGGGGGTGCCGGTGCCCTCGGTGGTCAGCGTGAACGTGCTGGTGCCGCTCACCGGATGCCCGTCCGCGGAGGTCACGCGGTACGCGATCGTGTACTCGCCGACCGGTCCGAGTTCGCCGACAGGGACGCTGATCGACGGGCCGGACACCGTCGGGTCACCCTTCGACCACAGGTTCCCGTCCGGACCGACCACCGTCAGCGACGCGAAGCTGGACTGCAGCGGCTCGTTGAACGTGACGGTGACCTGCTCCGGTCCCGACGCGACGGACGCGCCCGACTCGGGGCTGGTCGCGATGGCCGCGGAGTGCGCACCCGCCACCCCGACCCCGGTCAGCGCGGCGAGTGCGGTCAGCACCCCGACCACGAGGACGCGCAGGCGGGCGCTCATGAGCGCCGGCTCCGGACCAGGGCACCGAGGCCGAGCGCGGCGCCGAGCGCACCGAGGACCAGACCGATGCCGCCGAGCCAGCGGGCGGTGCTGTCGGTGGCGTCGACGTCCTCGGCGGTGGTGGAGGCGTGGGCGCCGTGGGCGTCCCCGGACTCCGATGCCTCGGCCAGCGTCAGGCTCGGGGTCGGCTTGTCGGGTTCGGCGCCGTCCGGGCCGGGCTGCTGATTCCAGGCGACGACCTGACCGTCGCTGTAGGTCTGCACCGCGGGGAAGGACACGGACTCCTGCTCCGGCAGCGGTCCGGCGGACAGCGCGAACTGCTGGAACTGGCCCGGGCCGACGGCCACGCCGGGGTCCGCGGTCCAGGTCACCGCGGTGGCCTCCCCGGTCGACGGGTCCTTGGTCACCTGCGAGGTCCAGCCCGGGATCGGTTCGGTGCGTGCGGACTTCAGGTTGGGGAGGGTGACCTCGAGCTTGGTGGTGCCCGCGGTCTCGGACTCGGTGGGCACCTTGAAGGTCAGCACCGTGTAGCCGCCCTGGGCGGCGTCGGGGGCGACGACGCCGACGTGGGCGGTCGCGATGCCGGAACCGCACAGGAGCAGCCCGGCGGTCGCGCCGGCGACGAGCGCGGCGCGGGAGGAACGGATGTTCATTTGTCGTCTCTCGTTCGAGTAAGGGTTCGTCGGTGGGCTGTCAGGCCACCGACGGGGGTCCCCGTCTCGAGACGACATGATCGAGGAATCGGTGCGGGAGGGTTTCGGGGGTCGTCGGGACGGCGCGTCGCGGATGCGTCCGCGGGCCTCCCGCGGGTCCGCGCAGGACGACGCGCAGCGCCCGGGTGATCGGCCCGTACAGCCGCTCGGCGGCCAGGATCAGCGCCGTGCACACCGCGGTCGCGGTCGCGTGCGCGGCGAGCATCGACATCCCCCGCGCGCCGACATCCGAATGCTGGTGGGTCAGCGTGGTCGACAGGGTCAGGTGCCCGACGAGTTGCCCACCGATCAGGGTGGCGACCAGGGTGGCGCGGTTGCCGCGCGTCGTTGTCGCCAGGCCGGCGGCCACCGCACCGGCCCCGGCGCAGCACAGCACCAGCAGGGTCAGTGCCGCGGACGTCGGGTAGCCGCCCCCGCCGAGGCCGTGCCCGGCGACCGAGAGCGCCGCCGTCAGCGCGCCGACCGCACCGCCACGCAGGGTGGCGGCGTCGGTGGCGCGGGGCGACGGCACGGGTGCGTTCGGGAGGTCAGCGCACGCCGAGCCGGGCGAGCAGGTCGGCTTCGACGCCGTCGAGTTCCGCCGCGATGGCCTGATGTGCGGCCCTGCGGCGCTGCGCGGGCATCTGCTCGGATGCGCGCACGGCGGTCTCGAGTTCGCCGAGCCGACCGCGGACAGCGGCGAGGAACGAGGCGGTCTCGGCGTCGGGGAATCGGGTCGCGATCTCGTCCGTGGTCCGTTCGGCACCGGCGATCCGGGCGCTCAGGCGCGCGCCGTGTCCGGTGTAGTTGCCGAGGTCCTCGGCGGCGATGCCCATCCGGCCGGCCTTCTGCTGGTCGAGCTGGCCGCGCACTGCCATCGCGCCCCGGTAGGCGAGCGGCGCCAGGACCGGGGTGAGCAGCCGGGCGATGCCGAGGTACCGGCGCACCTGGCCCACGCTGATGCCGGACCGGTTGGCGGCCTTCTCCTGCGCTTTCAGGGTCGCTACCTGCGCTTTTTCGACCTTCTTCGCCGACTTCGCCTCGGCCCGCATCTTCTTGCGTTCGTTGCGGGCGCCGTGCTTGGCCTCGAGCTTCGCCTTGTGTTTGAGCGCCTTCGCCTCGGCACGCCGGGTTGCGCGGGACTTGCGTTTCTTGAACAGACCCATCCGGGTGGCCCCTCCATCTGGTGCTCGAGCGCCGAAACACTGCCGACTACAGGGTATCGGTGAGACCGCGTCGGCCCGCCTCCGGAGTCGGGCGGGTGCGCGGGCTGTCGGACCGGCGGACCATAATCTCTTTTATCGTGAATTCTTCGCAAGGCCCCCGGCAGCCGACCCGGCCGGTCGACACCGCAGCCGCCCCGACGGGGCGGCGGCCGGTGCTCATCGACCCGAGAGCGTTGACCGGGTGCCGGCATCGCGTCCACCTCGACACGGCGTATCCCCAGGTCGTCGCCGACGTTCCGGAGGACATCGGGGTGCAGCAGCGGCGGGAGGCGGCACGGGCGTTCCGGGAGGCGATGCGGGACCGATTGATGACGGTGCCCGCCGGGCACAGTTGGCTCATCATCGACCCGACCACCCCCGCGGGCGAGCGGGCCGCGGCCACCCTGCAGGCGTGCGCCGACGGCGTCGACCGGATCTGGGGCGCGGTGCTGCCGCTGGAGTTCGACACCGGTCGGCGCGGGCGGGCCGAGCTGCTGATCCGGGACCGGGAGCGGGGTGGCTACATCCCGGTGATCGTCGTCAACCACAAGGTCACCGATCCGGGCAGTGGTGCGGTGACCTCCGGCCTCGACGACTGGGCACCGGCGGTCGACGAGACCAGGAAGGTGCGGGCCCAGCTGCGTGACCAGTTCCGTCTCGCGCAGATCCACCGGATGCTCGAGCGGCACGGGCACGCCAGCCCCGGCGTGCTCGGCGGCGCCATCGGCTACGGCGGCGAGTGCATCCTCGTGCACGACCTGGCCGAGGTGCTGGACCAGTACGACGAGCGGTTCGCCGACCGGATCGCCGTCGCGCGGGGAGAAGTGCCCACCGCGCCGTCGCAGCTGGGGGAGTGCCGGTCCTGCCCGTGGTGGCCGGACTGCAAGGCGTCGCTGACCGAGGCCAGGGACGTGAGCCTGGTCGCGACGGGGTCGCGGGCGGACGTGCTGCGTGGGGCGGGCGCGAACACCATCGACGCGCTCGCGGCGTGGGACGGTCCGCCGCCGGAGGACTGGCAGGGCAACGGTTTCGAGGACGCGGTGGTACTCGCGAAGGCGTGGCTGTCGGGAGTGCCGCTGGTGCGCCGGTACGCGGAGGTGACGGTGACCCGTGCCGACGTCGAGGTGGACGTCGACATGGAGAGCTACCAGGAACACGGCGCCTACCTGTGGGGCACCCTGCTCACCGAGGGCGGGGTGACGCAGCCGTACCGGCCGTTCGTCACCTGGGATCCGCTGCCGACCGTCGACGAGGCGCGCTCGTTCGCCGAGTTCTGGACCTGGCTGACGGAGACCCTCGAGCGAACCCTGGCGCAAGGGAAAACCTTTGCCGCCTACTGCTATTCGCGGTCCGCAGAGGACAAGTGGCTGCTGGACTCCGCCACCCGGTTCGCGGGACTGCCCGGGATCCCGACGAAGGCGCAGGTTCGCGCGTTCATCGACGGACCGCACTGGGTGGACATCTACCAGGCGGTGAGTGACCAGTTCATCTGCCCGAACGGCAAGGGACTCAAGAAGATCGCGCCGGTCGCCGGGTTCCACTGGCGGGACGCCGAGGCGAGTGGCGAGGCGTCGATGAGCTGGTACCGAGAGGCCGTCGGGTACGACGGAGAGTCGGATCTCACCCAGCGCGAGCGGTTGTTCGTCTACAACGAGGACGATGTGCGCGCGACGAAGGTGTTGCGGGAGTGGATGACTGACCGCGCCGAGGTCGAGGTGCCGCTCGCCGCGGACCTGTAGACGGGGCCCGGGCGGCCCGTAACACCGCGCGCCGCGGACAACAGATCTTCCCGATGCACGAGTGTCGTCTTCGTCGTCGGTCGATGAGGGCGCATCCGGATCGGCGGTTTGTGTATGACGCTTGAGCTGCGAAAACGTCGATTCGCAATTGCCCGTGTCGGTGAGTCCGCGTGAGCTAGTGTGCCGCCGTCGGGGGTGTCCGATCGGTCGGGTGCCCGTCTTTGCTCGTCGAAAGGGGAGTGCCATCGTGGGCAAGAAGATCATGCGGCGGGGTGCGTCGATCATTGGTGCCGTCGCGGTCGTCGCCGGCGGGGTTGTCGTGAGTGGGGTGGTCGGCGCGGGAACCGCGAATGCGGTTTGCATCGAGGATGGCCATGGTGGGTGCTATTTGAACCAACAGCCGCTCTTCCCGGGGTCTGCCGGCGAGTTCCTCGCGGACGCCCATCTCGCCGTCATTGACGCCTTGTTGACTGTTGGCCCCGTTCTGGTGTCCTTCTCCTGATCAGCGGAACGGCACGGGTCTCGAGAAGACCGCACCGGTCGTCGATTCCACTGGCGGGCGGCGAGGCGTCGACGGGCTGGCACCGGGAGGCGGTCGGGTACGACGGCGAGCCGGTTCTCACCCAGCGGGGGCGGTTGTTCGCTGCGACAGGGACGACGCGCGTGCGCCGAAGATGCGGCGGGAGTGGATGACCGACCTCGGTCGAGGTTCCGCTCGCCGCACAGGCGAACGAGGACTCCGGGGGCTGACCCCCGGAGTCCTCGTCGAAAACCAGTGTGTGAGAAGGGCTACCGCGGGGTCATGCGCAGTGCACCGTCCATGCGGATGGTCTCGCCGTTGAGGTAGTCGTGCTCGACGATCATCTGCGCGAGCTGCGCGTACTCCGCCGGCTGGCCGAGGCGGGACGGGAACGGCACACCGGCCTCGAGGCCCTTGCGGTACTCGTCGGTGACGCCGGCGAGCATCGGGGTGTCGATGATGCCGGGGGCGATGGTGTTGACACGGATGCCGTACTGGGCGAGGTCGCGCGCCGCGGGGACGGTCATGCCGTGCACGCCGCCCTTCGACGCCGAGTAGGCGATCTGGCCGATCTGGCCCTCGAACGCGGCGACCGAGGCGGTGTTGATGACGACGCCGCGCTGGCCGGATTCGTCGACTGCGTCGGTCTTGGCGATCGCGTCCGCCGCCAGGCGCATCACGTTGAACGTGCCGAGCAGGTTGACGGTGATGACCGTGCGGAACAGTTCGAGGTCGTGCGGGCCGTTCTTGGACAGGATGCGGCCCGCCCAGCCGACGCCCGCGCAGTTGACGACGGTGCGCAGCGGCACACCCGAGGCGACGATCTGGTCGACCGCGGCCTGCACCTCCTCGGCGCTGGTGACGTCGGTGGGGATGAGGGTGACGCCGGCGGGGACGCTGTCGCCCGCGCGCTCGATGGACTGCGCGAGGTCGAGCCCGAAGACGGTCGCACCGGCCTCCGCGAAGCGCTTTGCCGTGGCGGCGCCGAGCCCGGAGGCCGCCCCGGTGACCAGTGCCGCGGTTCCCTGGATTTCCACTGTCGATCCCCTTTCGTGACGGCCATTACTTGGGCGTCCTAGTACTTGCTGAAACGATAACGCAGGACGCGTGAGATCTTTGCGGGTGCGCAGACCGGATCCATCGACATGTGCACCGGAGGACCTGCCCCGTACCGTCCCGAGCGGAACGCAGATCCTGCTCGCGTACGTGCAGGACCACTCAACCGACCGTTCCTGCCGTGTCCCGGGCCGCTGCTGCGCCTTGGATGGAGTTGCGTTGAAGGTCCCGTACCGCGCCGGGAAGTGCGTGGTACGGGATGGTGTTCAATGCTGTGACCTGTGAAAAGTTGTCATTCGAATTCCGTACTGCAAAGTCGGTTTCGCGTCTATCCTGGCGCCGATCATGCTGGGCGGCGGACATCGTCGCACCCGCGTCCATGTCGGGAGGAGATCGGGGATGGCATTTCGGGCTCGGGTGGGCGCGCTGCTGCTCGTGGCGGCGACGGTCGTGGGCGGTGGGTTGACGGTCGGCAGTGGAATCGCAAGCGCGGACTGCCAGGGCAATGACCCCGACTATCTCTGCATCAACGAGCGGACGGGGGCGTCCGGGTCGGTGGAGAACATCGATGTCGGGCAGAACTGGGCAAAGAGCATGACGCCCGGTAGCACCACTGAGTTCAGAATTCAGCTGAGCCTCAATGAAAACGCCGAGCGAGCTATCACGAAGATCACCCATCGCCCACCCGCGGGATTCGTGCTGAGGAGCGCCGGACTGGCCACGGGACCGCGGACCTGGCCGAAGAAGACGGGATTGGACTTCACCTACGAAGCCAACCCGCTAACCGGTGTCGTCACCGTCACGGCGCCACCGGAGGGATGGCTACTCCAGAGGAATGACACGTACAGCGGGGTCATCAGTCTGTACCTGTCGTACGACGTGCTGCGGCTTTCGCCGGGTACGACTGGCGTCACGGTCGCAGCGACCGATCTGCCCGAGACGGCGGAGGTGGCGACTGGGACCATCGACCCGTTTTCGTCGCTCGGCGGGTACGACTTCAACAGCTCCGACGTGGACTTCGGCAGCCTCGCGACCGGCTCCGAGACGGGTTCGAACTGATCCACCTTCCAGTCACCTCCGGGTGGCGCGACCACCACCTCGACCGGAGGGTCTCGACGCGTCTCGCAGACCGTGTGGGTGTCGCGGGCGCGATGGTCGGGGACCGTGATTCTGGTTCGTTGCCCCGGGTGGTCGCGGTGTCCGATCCGTAAGTATGGAGTCGTTGCGTACAACGCTTGACCTGCGGTGATGTGGATTCTCGAAAGCGGCGTGCGGGGTGGATGGCGGGTTCTGGTCTGTCGCCGTCAGGCGATGGCTGTGTCGCCCGTCATTTGCACATCGAAAATGGAGTGACAACAGTCTCGGCAGCTCCGGCAGTGCCGACGGCTTCGGCCGCGTCGATTCGGGCGGTTGGGGGGCGTAGGGGCTGGTGACCGTCGGGCGCCCCGGACGGTCAGGCGCAGTCGATGCACCGCCGGGCGGCGGGCAGGGCGTCCAGGCGTTCCGGGCTGATCGGACCTCCGCACTTCTCACAGGTCCCGTAGGTGCCGGTGTCGAGGCGGCGCTCGGCGGCGTCGAGTTCGTCGAGGTCTCGCCGGGCCTCGGCGAGCAGCGACGCCGTCTGGGCGCGCTCGAACGCCACGGTCGCGCCCTCGGGGTCGTGCTCGTCGTCATCGGTGGTCAGGTGCGACCCCTCGATGATCTCGGCGAGCCGGGCGTTGAGGAAGTCGATGCGGTGCGCGGCGTCGGCGCGTTCGGCGGCGATGCGCTGACGCGACGTGACGACGCCTGATTCCGGAAGCGTCATACCCGGTTCAACGTGAAACCGCTCGGATCCGATACCCATGGTGGTCAGTCCGGGGTGTGGAAGTTCGTCAGCTCGTAATGGAGCGTCGGCGTGCGCATCACCTTGTGCGTCGCCCGCACCAGCACCCCTTGCAGGACGGGGAAGCGGTGGTCGATTGCGTGCGAGGCGGCCTCGTTCTCTGGTCCCGACAGCAGCCGGGCGGTTGCCGCGACGGGCTCCGGTCCGGTCGGCTTGCCTGACCAACTGCAGGGGCTCAACCGCACCTCGGGGAAGTTGCGCAGGCGCTTGTTCTTCGACGCCCGGCCGGGGGTGCGGAAATAGGTGTGGGTGCCGTCGACGGCGATGTTCACCGGTGTGTCCACCCAGGTCCCGTCCCGCTTGCGGGTCTGCAGCAGCACCACCTTGGCGGCGGCGACGGATTTCGGGGGTACCTGTTCGGTCATGTCCAACCCCTCCCGTGGGTGACGACGTGACACCTCCAGTGTCCTCCCGACACCGCCGCGACGGCGGTCTATCGACGATCTTCCAGCGGCAATCCGACCGATCAGTCCTGTGGCTTCACCTGGTCGATGCCTCGGGAACGCATGGAAGGCTCGCAGGGCGATCGACGACCACCCGGCGTCGGCCGCGGAACATGTGTCGCGCCTGCCCGGCGGCTCACCCTCGTGCGGCCCGGTTAAGCTCCTGCACTCATGGCACTCAGCGCGACCCTGTACACCTTCACCCTCCAGTTGGCCGACGTCGATCGCGGTGTCTACCAGGACCTGGAACTGCGGGTCGCGCGGCATCCGTCCGAAACCGCCGAGTTCATGCTGACGCGACTGTTGGCCTACTGCCTCGAGTACGAGGACGGCATCGCCTTCAGCGTCGGTGGGGTGTCCACCGCCGACGAGCCCGCCGTCCTCGTCCGCGACCTCACCGGCCGCCTCACCGCCTGGATCGACATCGGCGCACCCGACGCCGACCGCATCCACCGCGCCGCCAAACTCGCCGACCGCGTCGCCATCTACACCCACCGCGACCCGGCGAAGGTCCTGGCGCCGCTCACCGGCAAGCGAATCCACCGGGCCGAATCCATTCCTCTCTACAGCTTCGACCGCTCCTTCGTCGATGCGGCTGCCGCAGCCGTCGAACGCCGCAACACCGCCGCCATCTCCGTCACCGAGCGGTCGCTGTTCCTCGAACTGAACGGAACGGGTTTCAGCACGCCGATCGAGGAGCATCGCCTCGCGTAGTCGGCCCCGGCTCAGCGAATCCCGTCCCGCCGCAAGGCGATCGAGACGGCGGCGGCCCGCGAGTCGACGCCGAGCTTCGCGTAGATGTGCGCGAGGTGGGTCTTCACCGTGGCCTCGCTGATGAACAGCCGCCGGCCGAGTTCCTTGTTCGTCAGCCCCTCCGCCAGCAGCGCCAGCAGTTCCGCCTCGCGGGCGGTCAGGGCCTGGTCCGGGCGGCGCATCCGGTCCAGCACCCGCGCCGCGACAGGCGGCGACAGCACGCTCTGGCCGGTGACGGCCCCGCGGATCGCGGCGAAGATGTCCCGGGGCGCGGAGTCCTTGAGCAGGTAGCCGATCGCGCCCACGTCGAGCGCGCGGACCACGTCGGCGTCGGTGTCGTAGGTGGTGAACACCAGCACCGGCTGCTCGGGCCGGTCGGCACGGATCCGGCGGATGGCCTCCACACCGTCGATCCCGGCGCCAAGCGCGAGGTCCATCATCACCAGGTCGGGGGAGCGGTCGGAGCACAGTGAAACGGCGTCCTCGCCGCTGTCCGCTTCGCCGACCACCTCGATGTCCGTCTGAGAGTCCAGCAGGGCGCGCAGCCCGGCCCGCACCACCAGATGGTCGTCGACCAGCAGTACGGAGATCATGACGCGTCCCCGACCGGGATCTGCGCCGCGACGACGGTGCCCTCGCCGGGGGAGCTCTCGACCGCGAACGTGCCGCCGAGTGACTCGACCCGCTGACGCATCGCGAGCAGCCCGAAGCCGCCGGCGTCGCCGACGACGAAGCCGACGCCGTCGTCGTAGATGTCGAGGGCAACGGCGCCCGGCAGGTACGTGAGGGTCACTCCGACAGTCTGCGCGTGCGCGTGCCTGCGGATGTTCGACGCCGCGCTCTGCGTGATCCGCAGCAGCGCGTGCTCGACGTCGGACGGCAGCGGCACCGCCTCGCCGACCACGCGCAGCTGCGCGGAGGGCACGTAGCCGCGGACGGCCGCCAGGAGCGCGGCGTCGAGGGACTGGGTGGCCAGGTCCGGCGAGCTGAGGTGGTGCACGAGGTCGCGCGTCGCGGCGAGATTCTCCCGCAGCAGCGTCGTCGCGGTGCGGACCTCGCCCCGGGACCGCTGCCCGGGTTCCATCTCCTCGGCGGCCTCGAGGTGAAGCAGCGCGCTCGTCAGCCCCTGGGTGACGGTGTCGTGGATCTCGCGCGCGAGCCGCTCCCGCTCCGACAGCACCCCGGCCTCGCGCTCGGTCTCGGCGAGCTTCGACTTGGCCTCGACGAGTTCGCCGAGCAACCGTTCGCGCTCGGCGCTGTCCCGTTCGACCTGCCCGTACGCCAGGACGACCAGCGCCCCCGTGCACAACGGGGCCAACAGGACAGCCCACTCGGTGCGGCCGCTGAACGACGCGAACTCCACACCCGCGAAAACCGCGAGGGCGGCGACGATCAGGTACGCAGTCCACCGGGGAAAGGCCCGGGTGCACAGGAAGAAGATCGGGAACGCGGTCCACGCGAAGCTCGGCGCCAGCCACACCAGCGCCACCCACGTCGTCAGCACCGGCCACACCCACGGCTGCCACACCCCGCCGCGGCGGGACAGCACCACGATCACGGCGTACAGCGCAGCCAGCACGACGATCAGACCGGCGACGACCACCCATCGCCCGCTGATCCCGTGGTACGTCAGGTACCGCGCCGTGGACGCCGCCAGCAGCACGTAGAAGGAGAGGTGGATCGCGACGCCCAGCGGGCCGCGGAGGGCCTTGTCCTGCACCGCGCCGATCCTACGGACGACGGAGTGGCCGCGGATCGGCCATTCGGATGATCCGGTGCCACCCGAACGGCCGACACCGGGGCAGACGGGCGGGCGATGCCGAACCGGGGGTTCCGGGGCGAGGCTCGAATCGATCGATTAACCACCCGACGAAAGGTTCGACGATGACCGTCTCCCGCCGCCTGCCCCGTGCCCTTGCCATCACCGTGCCCGCGGTGGCCCTGCTCGCCGCGACGGCCTGCGGTGCGCCCGAGGACGCCGCCGCGGCGCCGACCACCGAGATGACCCCCGCCGCGGTGGTGTCGCAGCAGCAGGCCGACGGTGACGCGGGCACGGTGAGTGCGAACCGGCTGTCGGTGGCCACGGCCGGTCGCGCCGCGCAGGCCGCGCTGGCCAAGTGCCAGGCCGACGGACTCGGCTTCGTCACCGTGTCCGTGGTCGACCGTGCCGGCAACGTGCAGGCCATGCTCCGCGGCGACAACGCCGCCCAGCACACTGTCGAGGCGTCGCGGGCCAAGGGCTACACCGCCGTAGCGTTCGGCGCGAACACCAGCGACCTCGCCGGCCGCGCGAAGGGCGACGGCCCGACCGTCGCCGACCTGCCGGGCACTCTGTTCCTGCCCGGCGGGGTCACGGTGAAGGTGGGCAACGCCTCGATCGCCGGCATCGGGGTCGGCGGTGCACCCGACGGCAACGCCGACCAGGCCTGTGCCGCAGCGGGTCTCGCCGCGATCGCGGGAAGTCTGAAGTGAGGTCCGGGGTCGCGGCCGCGGTCCTGACGGCCGCGGCCCTGACCGTGAGTGCGTGCGGAAGCGGGATTCCCATCGAGGGTGACTCTCCCGCAGCTGTTTCGAATGTCGAGACCGCACCGCCCGAGACCCCGGCCCCGCCCGCCGCGACGGGCGGAGCCCCACCGGCGTCGACGCGCGAGCTCGAGGACGCGTTGTTCGCTGCCGCCCGGACGAACGATGCGGATGCGGTGCGCGAGGCGTTGATTCGCGGCGCCGACCTCGAGGCCCGGGGAGAGGGCGACCGGACTCCGCTGGTCGCGGCGACGAAGGGGAACGCGGTCGCCGCGGCCACTGCGTTGATCGAGGCGGGTGCCGACGTGAACGCCAAGGACAGCATGCAGGATTCGGCGTTCCTCTACGCCGGCGCCGAGGGCCTGAACGAGATCCTCGCCCTCACCCTCGCCCACGGCGCGGATGTGTGGAGCCTCAACCGTTTCGGCGGAACAGCGCTGATCCCGGCAGCCGAGCACGGGCATGTCGAAACCGTGCGGACGCTCATCCGGGCGGGTGTGCCGGTGAACCACGTCAACGACCCGGGTTGGACGGCGCTGCACGAGGCGATCGTCTACGGCGACGGGTCGGCGCGGTATGTCGATGTCGTCGGGCAGCTGCTCGACGCAGGCGCGGAACCGTCCATCCGCGACGCGCAGGACCGCACCGCTATCCAGAACGCGCTGCAGCGGGGCCAGCACGAAGTGGCGGCGTTGCTCCGCGCCCGCGGCGACAGGTGAGGAACGCAGCGTTGGTCGAGATTTGGTGCCTAACGCTGTGACCTGCGCAAAGTCGTCGGTGCGATTTCGCGGTGACGCGCCGGTGCGATCGCCTGTCCTGCGGGCCGTCGGGAGGGGGGAGGGCATCGGGCTCGTCGGCTTCCCGCCGCGGAGGGAGAGCGTGTCAACGGCAGGGCGTGCAGTGCGTGCGGGTGGGTCGGTGCTCGCGGCGTTGACGATCGTCGGGAGCGGTGCGCTGGCTGGAGCGGATGCTGCAGGAGCAGAGTCCTCCAGTTCAGATCTCGAGGAGGCATTCGGAGACTTCGTAGGGGGGTGATAGACAGTGTCTTCGTGGTCGACGGGGTGCCGGACTGCTACCCGACCAACGATACCGACGTCGGCCCGGGCGGAATGCCCTGTGACGACTGCCGTTATCAGAACCAAGTGACGGTCGGGGGCTTCGGAGTGAGACTCACAGGCCCGGACCAGGTGAGCCCTGGCGACACCGTCGTCATGAGGGCAATCTTCACGCACGCCGAGTCTCGGGACTCGGCAGGGTTGGAGGTCACAAGCGTCACATTCCGTACTCCGCCCGGATTCGAGTTCGCCAGTGGAAGGCCAACTCTCACGTCACCAAGTGCAGCCCTCGGTGCAATCTACAAGTCCGATCGCGACACCGGCGATGTCACGGTGAGTGCCTATCCCGTCGGGTGGTCAACTGCTGAATCCGGCTCGGTCAAAGTGGAGCGGTGATGTGACGGTCACGGCTTCCTCGGGGTCCATGCGCATCCCCACCGGGCAGAGTGCCTCGGAATTCTTCTCAGGTGCCGTCCGCATGGAGCTGACCTACGTGGCAACCGAGTTCGTCGGTGACGGGGAAACCTCGCTTCGATTCAGCGGTACCGGGGTGCCGGACTCGGGTTGGGTGGCAATAGGTCCCACCCGGGGGGCTGCCTGATCTCGGAGGGTTCTCCGGCAGTCTCGATCGCGGTGACGGCGGCTACGGGGCGTAGGAGCACGCGCCAGCCGCCTACCGGTCGAGGTTTCGTGAGTCTCCTCGACCGGCAGTGCGGTCTTGTCGCCGAACTCGCGAGGAGGAACGCGGATGAGACCGATTCGACGGTATCTGCGATCGTCCTGTAAAACCCAAGTAGCCCAACAAGTGCGATCGTTGGCTGTGAGGTGCGTGCAGCGGCTGGTCGCTGATCGTTGCGGTGTAAGCGTTTAGCGCTTCGGCCGGTGGGTGTGAATCTGATCGATTTCGTCCGGTCCGTCCGTACCATCCTCTACGGTGTGCGGGCGATCGGGGCGCGGGGGGGCAATGGGCCGACCGGCTTCCGGCGCAGAGGGAGATCGTGATGGTGGGTCGTGTGGCGCGTGCGGGTGGTGCGGCGCTTGCGGTGTTGGCGATGGCCGCGGGTGGTGTGGTCGCCGGTGGGGGTGGCGCGGGGGCGTTCTCCGTGGATCCGGGTTCAACCGCCGGAGCGCCGGTGTGTAAGCCGTTCACCGACGAGGACGAGCTTCCTCAGGCCCTCTGTGACGATCTCCGATTCGAGGCGTACGCGCCGGTGGGGGACTTCGATGTGTGGCTCTCGGGGCGTGAGCGTGTGTACGCTGGTGAGAACCATGCGGTGCGAGCAGGTTTCAGGGCTCGCAAGGCCGGTGTCGAGCTCTCGAGTGCGACCGTCCGTACCCCGCACGGCTTCGAGTTCAAGGGCGGGACGGTCAAGCTGAACGGCACGGAGGTCGAGGCGACCTTCACGGTCGATCCCGCGACCGGGGATGTCACGGTCGCGGCCCCCGGTGGTGGTTGGACAGGCAACGTCAACATGGAGTTGACCTATCGGGCGGGCGGGCTCTCACTGACCGCTGCGGAGACCGCGTTGCGGTTCAGTGGCAGCGGGGTGCCTGATTCGGGGTGGGTGCTCAAGGGGGCCACCAACACGCTGCTTGTGCCCAGCTGGTTTGACGTTATGGACTGGTCTGGCAGCAGTCAGCAGGCCGAAGGTGAACCCGCGTAGAGCTGCGGGTGTCCGGGCCGGGTGCGGTCCGGTGAGACCGCACCCGTGTCCGAAGAACCAAGGGGTGAGGTCTGATTCGCCGATCACCGGCCCATCGGCGACGACCGGTACCGCCGTGTCCGGCTGCGGATCGTCCGGCAGTTCCGGCTCCTGAACGCCACCGCCGGCCTCGAGTTGTCGAGGCCACCGGTGCTCGGCCGACGAGATCTGGCAGAACCCCGTGCGTCCCTTGCGCGGGATACCAGATCGGATCTCGGTCACCGACCACCGATGAGTCCGGCTCGGTCAAAGTGGAGCTGACCTACAAGGTGAAGGAGCCGGTGACCAACGGGGAGTCCGCGCTTCGCTTCAGCGGTACCGGTATTCCGGAGTCGGAGTGGGTGGTTACGGGCGCAACCCAGGGTGCCCCTGAGCCCGGCGGCTCAGGTAGCTCCGGTTCCTGACGGCTGCCGACCGGTCGAGGGCTCTCGGGTGCCTCGACCGGTCGGGCGGCGGTGTGCGACGCGCCCAGTGCATGACACCGACCGCGAGGGCCAGCACTGCGGTCATTCTGAAACCGAAAGGGCGGCGGCGTCGCGGCACGCGCCTGGTGAATGGCGATCCACCGATGCGGCGTTTAACGCTTTGACCTGTGTAAAGTCGCAACTCGATTCTGCGTTGGCGTCGCGCTTCAGCCCATACTCTTGGGCGCTGTCGGGGGGTGTGCGCGCGGGTATCGGGCTCGTCGGCTTCCCGGCGCGGAGGGAGATCGTGTCGATGGTGGGTCGGATTGTGCGGGCGGGCGGGGCGGTGCTGGCGGCGTTGGCGATTGTCGCGGGTGGTGCGTTGGCCGGGGTGGGTTCCGCGGGTGCGCAGTCGTCGGAAGAAGGGTTCCAAGGGTCGGTCGGGGATCTTCTTTTTGACTTCACCGTCATCGGATTTCCTCCCTGCCCACCGATCTCGCAGGACAACATGCCGTGTGACGATGGGCGGTTCAGCAGCCGAGCGGTCGTCGGGGACATCGGCGTGGGGTTCAAGGGAACCAGGGAACTGGATCGTGGTGACACCGCCCAGATGGAGACGACCTTCTGGGTCGAGCCCCCGATCTTCGATCAGCAGCCGAATCTGCAGATCGCGAGCACGACGGTCCGAACCCCACGCGGCTTCGTGTTCACCGGTGGGGAGGTGAAAGCCGGTTTGGCCCAAATGCTCGACGCGACATTCGCCGTCGACCCGGCCACCGGCGACGTCACCGCCACGGCCCCGGCGGGCGGGTGGGCGATACCCAGCTACCAGAACTCCGACGGCCGATTCAGGACCGGATCGGTCACGGTGGTGCTGAACTACGAAGCAACCGAGTACGTCAGCCAAGGGGAGGCCGCTGTGCGCTTCAGCGGCACGGGGACCCCTGAGTCCGATTGGGTTCTGACAGGAAAGACTCAGGTCGTTCCTGAACTCGTCAGCACCATCAACTCCGGGAGCACCGTCGGTAGCTCCAGGCTCTTCGGCAGCTCCGGCTCATGACGGCTGTCTGCGGTCGACGGGGAGCTCCCCGACCGCAGTCCGGCACCCTCCGATTCGGGCGTGTTTAACGCATTTACCTGCGCAAAGAAGCATTGCGATTCCACGGCGTTGCTCGGTTTCATCCGATACCCTTCGGCAAGGTCGGGGGTGTGGGGGCGGGCATGAGGCCGTCAGCTCCCCTGTGGAGGGAGATCGTTTCGATGGCAGGACATTTGGTGCGTGCGGGCGGGGCGATGCTCGCGGCGTTGGCGATTGTCGCAAGTGGGGTGGCGAGTGCGGGCACTGCGGGAGCTCAGTCCCTGGATCTGGGCTTGACCCCACTTGTGGGGTCACTCGTGTTCGGGCTGGAGGATGCCGGCCTCGGCAGTGGGACTTGGACGGTGGGAGCGTGTGAACCCTTCACCGACCAGGACTGGGCCTGGACTGGGGGTATGCCATGCGACGATCTTCGTTTTGAGGATCGGGCTTCTGTCGAGAACTTTCAAGCGGCACTCACCGGACGTGAACAGGTGCTCCGCGGCGAAGAAGCCGTTGTGAGGGCGTACTTCTCGATAACCAAACTCGGGGAACTGGCTGATCCGCAGTCAGGCTTGGAGCTTGCAAGCGCCACCATCCGTACCCCACGAGGATTCGAGTTCAAGGGCGGAAAAGCTTCACTTTCAGGGGCTTCAGGGGCTTCAGGGGTTTGGACCACGACCCCACTTGACCTGACGTACACCGTCGATCCCGAGACGGCCGATGTGACAGTGACGGCTGCCACGGGGTCGATGGACCTCCCGGCCTCGCAGACCGCCTGGGGATGGCGCTCGGACGAGATCAACATGGAGTTGACCTACGTGGCAACCGAGTACGTCACCGACGGAGAGACCGCGCTTCGATTCAGCGGTACCGGGGTGCCGGATTCGGGTTGGGTGGCGTCGGGGGTCACCCAGGTCACGCCTGATCTAGACCCTTTCGGTAGCTCCGGCAGCGCCGCCGAGGGACAGGGGGGTTACGGGGCGTAGGACCCGCGGTGAAGGCGACCGCGAGGATCGAGGCGGCGGCGATCGATTCTGCCGGGCGCTTCCGGGGCCAGTCCGTCGAGGAGCATCGTCACGCCGAACACGAGAAACAGTGTCGCGGAGCCTCATTGGATGAAGACGTTCGGTCAGGCGCCTACCGAGGACCCCGCCGACCACGATGGCCAGTGCGTTGTCGGCGGCGAGGGTGATCGTCTTGCCGCCAAGTCGGCAAGGAAGAACGCGGAGGCGACGGCAAGAAATGCGGAGGTGCCGACGCGGCCCGCCTTGCTCTGTTCCTCGTCGGTGAGGCTGCCTGAACGGAACGGGTTTCGGCACGCCGATCGAGGAGCATCGGCTCGCGTAGGCAGGAACCGTTCTCGGTTTGTGTCATGACCTGATCAGGGAATATCGTACTGCCGCAGCATGATAGCGACGGAAGGGGCCGGAGTATGGAGTTGCGCCCCTGATCTCACGGTAGCCAGTGGGACCAGCTGTGCGTTCAGGTCACACGGACGCAACCGATTCTGCGACACCTGTCGGCGAGTACAGCGGCTCGGTGACCTACCCCGATTCCGGACAGTTCGCCGCCCCGACCATCGACCGGACCGTCCCGTGTTTAACGCTCTGACCTGCGCAAAACCGGCTCGTGAAACCTGATGTGTGCGCCGGGATCGGGCGGTAGTCTCAGGCGCGCTTCGGGGGTGGGGCGGGTATCGGGCTCGTCTGCCTCTTGCTTCGGAGGGAGATCGTGTCGATGGTAGGAAGTTTCGTGCGAGCGGGTGGGTCGGTGCTTGCAGCGCTGACGATTGCCGCGGGTGGTGCGGTGATGGGTGCGGGCACCGCGGTCGGGTTGCCGTCGTGGATGGACGAGATCTGGCAGAACGTGGCGCCCCAGTGCGTCCCCGGTCAGGATGGCTTGGGCGACGCGCGGCCCTACTGCTACGAAGATTCGTTCCTGAAGTCGAAGATTGTCGGCGACCACAACTTCTATTACGGCGGGCACAAGGTTGCTGCTCCGGGTGCCGAGGTCCAGTTCCACGTCGGCGTCCGAGGCGTGGAAGCCGCCTACGATGATCCCGCAGCGGATGTCGACGTGACGAGCTTCACCCACCACGTACCGAAGGGCTTCGAGTTGATCGGGGTCACTGCGGCCCGGGGGACGCCAACCGACTCCGGCGCCCCTGTCCACGAGAAGTTGGAGGACTTCACGACCGTGGTCGACCCTGTCTCCGGAGACGTCACGGTCATGGCGCCTGCCGGGGGCTGGGCGATCCCTCCGGGATACGACGCCGGCAGGTTCGAAAGCAGCAGCGTGTCCGTCACCTTCACCTACCGGGCGCCCGACGAGGACTTCCAGGGAACCACCGGAATGACCGCCACGGGCACCGAAGTTCCCGCGGTCCAGGGATGGATCATGAGCGAAGACATCCGCTCCGACGCCGACAACGGTGGGACGGGCAGCACTGGCTCCTGACGGGTTACCGGTCGAGGGGCTCGCGGGGCTCCTCGACCGGTTCGGGGCGGGCGGTCCGCGAGCGCGCCCAGTGCACGATGCCCGCCGCCACCGCGGCCAGGAGGATGGATGCCGCGGCGATCGGGCCGGCGGGGTTGCCGGGGAACAGGCCGTCGAGCAGCAACAGCACACCGAAGACGAGGAACAGGGTCGCGGCGGCGAGCTGGATGAAGCGTTCGGGCAGATGCTTGCCGAGGACCGCGCCGACGACGATGGCGAGGGCGTCGGCGGCGACCATGCCGATCGTGGAGCCGATCCACACGCCGACCCAGTCGTTGTCGGCGGCGAGGGTGATGGTCGCGAGCATCGTCTTGTCGCCGAGTTCGGCGAGGAAGAACGCCGACGCGACCGCCAGGAACGCGGAGGTGCCGACGCGGCCCGCCTTGCCCTGTTCCTCGTCGGTGAGGCTGTCGCCGCGCAACGTCCACGCCGCGAAGAACACGAACGCCAGGCCGCCGATGATGCTGATCAGGTTCGTGGGGATCGCGACGCCGAGGTAGTGGCCGACACCGACCGAGACGAGATGCACGACCGTGGTGGCGACGGTGATGCCGCCGATCACCACCCACCACCGGTAGCGCAACGCGAAGGTCATCGCCATCAGCTGGGACTTGTCGCCGAGCTCGGCGACGAAGATGACACCGAAACTCAGCAGCAGGGCGGCAAGCACGTGAACTCCTCCGTTCGACTTCTCGGAGGATGTTGGGGACGCTCCTCCGGTCCCCGACGCGGGTGCGTCGACGACCGAAGGTCTCGCCCACCGGCGGAAACCGGTTCGGGCAGCCGGGCGGACCCGTGTCGTTCAAAACGGCCGAGGGTCTGGCCAGTATGTCGACTGCTCGATTGGGGGCTACTCCCCTTCGCTGACCGAAAGACTACCCAGGTATGGCTAATTTGCCAAGCGCGGCAACAAGTTTGGGAACCCGAACTTTGAACTTTCGGGCTCGGTCAGGCGGCCAGCAGCATCGCCAAAATCGCGGTGTCGGGGTCGCTGTTCGGGTCCAGGCTCACGCGGCTGACCATCGAGGTGACCGTGCCGTCGGCCTCGGTCTCCACCCACGCGGCGCGATGGTCGAGGCCGAGATAGGGGAGTCCGGGCAGCAGCACGCAGCCGGACGCGGCGCCCACGCACTCCGGCAGCGACGGCACCGTCTCGGACGGCGGGTGCAGCATCATCAGCGCGGGCGGCTGACGCTCCGCGAAACAGCCTGGCGTGACGGCAGATTCGCCGATGACGGGCCCCTCGGCGAGCACCAGGCCGACGGTGCCGGGCTGGGGGTCCTCCGGGAGTTCCTCGCGGGCGCCGAAAACCGTTGAGGTGGACAGCAACCCGGGCAGCGATGCGACCCGGACGGCGAGGACCAGCAGCTGCGCCCACTCCTTGGTGGTGTCCGGCCAGCGGCCGGAGATGACGAACCCGCGCAGTGCGCCCGCGGCGTGGAACGGGGAGACCCCGATGTATTCGCTTCTGCTCATGCCCGCCTCCTGACCATGGTCGCGCGTCCCGGCGACGCTGCCGGCGGATACCTCAAGAATGCGCCCAAAACGGCTGGCAGACAACTCGGGTCGAGTGCCAGGAGGCCGGTCAGAAACCGCGGCCCGGGACGCCGACCCGGAGCCGGAGCACCGCGCCCGCGAGGTCCCGGGCCGCGTCCTCCGGGACGGCGGTGCGGGCGGCACAGACGAACAGGTCGCGGCCGTCGTCGCCGCCCAATGCGACGGAGTACGGACCGTGCACGGTCAGTCGCTCGGTGACCGATCCGTCGGCGTCGAACCGCACCACCTCGCCGGTGCTCGGGGAGACCACCCAGATGCCGTCCTCGGCGTCGATCGCGAGCCCCTCCGGCTGCGCGGCCTCGTCGAACTCGGCGAACACCCGCTGCTGCTCCAGGCTGCCGTCCGGCGCAATCGTGAACGCCGTGAGCCGCGGCGGGACCGCGCGACTCTCCGCGACGGTCAGGGTGGCGCCGTCCGCGCTGACCACCATGCCGCCGGTGCAGGTCAACGAGCACGCGACGTCGTGCACCGTGCCGTCGGGTTCGACCATCGCCAGGTCGGCGGTCGACGCGGGCGCGTCGTCGTCGCCGCGGCTGCCGACGTACGCGCGACCGTCGGGGCCCACCTGGATGTCGGCGAGGCGGCGGGTGGTGACGCCTGCGAGGTCGGCGTGCACGATCACGGCGCCGTCGACCTCGCGGCGCAGCAACAGTTGGTCGTGGCTGGAGGCGATCAGCAGGCGCCCGTCCGGAAGGAATCCCAGCCCGGCGGGCAGTCCGGGGACTTCGGCGACCGTGTTCAGGGCGCCGGTGACGGGGTCGAACGCCAGCACCGTGCCCGAGAAGTGATCCGAGAACCAGAGGTGACCTGCGTGCCACTGCGCGCCCACCGGGAAGGCGAGCCCGTCGACGAGTGTGTCCACCGTCACGGTCACCACTTCACGATACGACCGTGGGCGGCGAATGCGACCCCCCGAACCCGGACGCTCCCCGGAAAAGCGGCGACGCCACACCCGGGAGACGGGTGCGGCGTCGCCGCGCGATGCGTAGTCGCAGGTCAGGCGATCAGACCGGCGGTGGCGGTGCGGGCCTTCTCGAAGCGCGCGGCGACGTCCGCCCAGTTCACGATGTTCCAGAATGCCTTGACGTAGTCGCCCTTGACGTTCTGGTAGTCGAGGTAGAAGGCGTGCTCCCACATGTCGAGCATGAGCAGAGGGGTCAGGCCGATGGAGATGTTGCCCTGCTGGTCGTACAGCTGGACGATGATCAGCCGCTGACCGATCGAGTCCCAGGCCAGGATGGACCAGCCGGAGCCCTGGATGGCGTTGGCGTTGGCCGAGAAGTGGCTGCGGAACGCGTCGAAGCTGCCGAACTGGTCGTCGATCGCGGCGGCCAGCTCGCCCTCCGGCTTGTCGCCACCGTTCGGGGACAGGTTGTTCCAGAAGACCGTGTGGTTGGTGTGGCCACCGAGGTGGAAGGCGAGGTTCTTCTCGTGCAGGTTCACCACGGGGGCGAGGGCGTCGGCCTCACGGAGCTCGGCGAGCTTCTCGAGGGCGGTGTTGGCGCCAGCGACGTACGCGGCGTGGTGCTTGTCGTGGTGCAGCTCCATGATCTTGCCGGAGATGTGCGGCTCGAGGGCGGCGTAGTCGTAGGGCAGTTCAGGCAGCGTGTAGACAGACACTTCGGTCCCTTCCTTACGGGCGCGGGTTACGCCCGGCGTGTACCTTCTTTTGATCCTTGCTCGGGCTCTAACCCAAGCTCATTGGTACACCGTCCGCAATATTTGCCGTCACGCGCCCGGCCGTGTCGCCGCAGCCTGGGACCGCACGGAATTCGTCTCCAGGGTGAACGGAACCTTAATATCGGGTGGTGCCCGAGCCGACCGTCGAACCCGCCATGCGCGGGGTCGGCACCGCCGACGCGGCCCGGCGACTGCACTTCGGCGGTGCCGATCTGCTGCGGACCCTCGCGGTGCTGGCGGTCCTGTACTCGCACATCTCGTACTACCTGATCGACGATCTCGGCACCGGTTGGTGGCTGATCGACGGCGTCTACGACCTGTTCGTCAAGGGGCTGCGACTGCACCAGCACCTGTCGTTCCTCGGCGTCGCGGTGTTCATGATGCTCACCGGGCTCCTGTTGACGGCGTCCGCCGCCCGCAACCATCCGGGCATGTTCCTGGTCAACCGGATCGGCCGGCTGCTGCCCGCGTTGTGGATCGCGATCGCGCTGGCGGTTCTGCTGGTCAAGCTCGGGATCAACGGCATGTTCAGCGGGCAGGACGGCGTGACGAACGGGCAGGCCGCGCTCAGCTTCGTGCTCGGCGGCTTCTTCCTCAAGCCCGAGGTCGCGGTGCTCGGGGTGACGTGGACGCTGGTCGTGCAGATCATCTTCTACCTGTACAGCGTCGCGACGCGGCCGCTGCTGCGCGTCGCGCCGGCCGCCGTCCCGGTCCTGGGCGCCGTGCTGTGCTGCGCGGTGCTCCTCTACAACCAGTACGTCCCGCAGCCGTATTCGGTGCCGATGCTCACCAAGGTGGCCGCGACCCTGCCCGCCGTGTTCATCGGCCAGATCATCTACATGGCGTGGACCGGCATGGCGAGCTGGCGCTGGCTGGTCGTCGCGGCCCTCGCGCAGGTCGAGGTGGTTCTCCTGGCCACCGACCTCCGCGCCTACTGGGCCGGTGACCGGTACCTGTGGACGATCGCGGTCGTCGCCGTCGCGGTGCTGACGCTGGCCCGCCACGACGGCCCGATCGCGCGCTGGTCGGTGATCCGGTGGACCGGCACCCGCAGCTACGCCATCTATCTGCTGCACACCCTGATCCTCTACCGCGCCTACGACTGGACCGTGGGACTGTTCGGCAAGACCGGCGCCGTCCTCGTGTTCCTGGCCGTCACCGCCGCCGCGGCCGAGCTGCTCTACCGGGCGGTGGAGGTCCCCGCCGGGCGGTGGGTCGGATCGGTGGCCTCCCGCGTCGGCGCACCGAAACCCGCCCCGGCACAGGCCGTGCGAGCCGAATCCGACGGTGCGGACCGCGCGTAGCATCGGGGCATGTCCTGGTTCGACGACATTCTCCGTCAGTCCGCCGCGAAGTCCGTGCTGATCACCGCCGATCAGGCGCTGCCCGGCCGGCCCGATCCGATGCGGGTGCCGGTCGCCCATCACGTGAACGGGCACGCCCTGACCCCACCGTTCCCGGAGGGGCTGCAGACCGCGGTCGTGGGGATGGGGTGCTTCTGGGGTGCGGAGAAGGAGTTCTGGCAACTGGACGGCGTGTACAGCACCGCCGTCGGATACGCCGGCGGCTTCACCCCGAACCCCACCTACGAGGAGGTGTGCTCCGGCCGCACCGGGCACACCGAGGTGGTCCTCGTCGTCTTCGATCCGAAGGTGATCACGTACGCCGGAGTGCTGCAACAGTTCTGGGAGAACCACGATCCGACGCAGGGGATGCGTCAGGGCAACGACCGGGGCACCCAGTACCGCTCGGCGATCTACACCGTCGATGCCGCGCAGGCCGAGACGGCGGGCGGCACGGCCGCGGCGTTCGGCGCGCGGCTGGCCGCCGCCGGGTACGGCGAGGTCACCACCGAGATCGCCCCGCTGGGCACCTTCTACTACGCCGAGGCCTACCACCAGCAGTACCTGTCGAAGAATCCCGGCGGCTACTGCCCGGTGCACGCCACCGGCGTGAGCTGCCCGGTCGGGCTCGAGGCCTGACACGCGCGCCATGACAGTGACCCACCTCACATGTGATGGCGTCCTCGATGACTTGATCTTGATCGAGACCGGGTCGACTCTGGAACGAGGGACCTGAACGGGCGACCAGGACGGGGGCGGGCGATGTGGCGGGACGCGTTCGGCTATGCCGCACTGACGCGGCGGTCGCTGCGCCGAGGTCACGATCCGTTGCGGCGGCGCTTCGACCGCCTCGAGGGCCTTCTCGCGGTCGGGGTGATCCTGCTGGCCGTCGTCCTGATTCCGCTGTCCGTGTGGCTCGGCAACCTCGCCGGTGACAGCCAGTCCGCCCTCGCCGAGCAGCAGGCGCGGGACTACCGCCAGGTCACCGCGACCACCGTCGCCGACGCGACCACCCGGTCGTTGCCCACGGACGGTGTGCCGGTCAGCGCCGACTCCGCCCCCGCCCGGTGGGTGGCGGCCGGCGGGGAGCACCGCGCGGAGGTGTCCGTCGACCCGGGGGCCCGCGCCGGCACCGAGCTGACCATCTGGGTCGACGGCGACGGCAACCTTTCCGGCGCACCGATCACCGCGACCGCGGCGACCACCGGCGGCATCATCGTCGGCCTGTTCACCTGGACGTCGACCATGCTGATCGCCGCCTGCGGCTTCCTCGGCGCCCGCGCAGCACTGAACCGGTACCGCGAGCGGGAGTGGAGCCGGCAGATCAGCGCCTTCCTGGGATCCGCGACCTCGCACTGACCGGCCCGCGTCCCCATCCACCGGTTCCCGAATGGCCCATTCGTTCGGTCTGAGTGAACGAATGGGCCATTCGAGAGAACCCGGGGTCAGCCGAGCTGCGGCATGACCTCCGACGCGACCAGGTCCAGGTGGTCGAGGTCGTCGAGGTCGAGGGTCTGCAGGTAGACCCGGGAGGTCCCGAGTTCGCCGTAGCGACCGATCTTGTCGACGATTTCGGCGGGCGATCCGGCGAGACCGTTCGTGCGGAGCTCGTCGACCTCGCGGCCGATCGCGGCGGCGCGCCGTGCGATCTCGGCGTCGTCACGGCCGCAGCACAGCACCAGCGCGTTGGAGTACACCAGGTCGGCGGGATCCCGATCGATCGCGCGGCATGCCTCGCGGACCCGGTCGAACTGGGTCGCCGTCGCCTCCAGCGAACCGAACGGCAGGTTGAACTCGTCGGCGTAGCGCGCCGTCAGTGCGGGGGTGCGCTTGCGGCCGTTGCCACCGATCAGGATCGGCGGCCCGGGGTGCTGGTGCGGCTTCGGCAGCGCGGGGGAGTCGAGCACGCGGTGGTGGGCGCCGTCGTAGGAGAAGGTCTCACCGAGCGGCGTCTTCCACATGCCGGTGATCACGGCGAGGGTGTCCTCGAGTCGGTCGAAACGCTCCTTGAGCGGGGGGAACGGGATGCCGTAGGCGAGGTGCTCCTCCTCGTACCAGCCGGCGCCGATGCCGAGGTCGACGCGGCCGCCGCTCATCGCGTCGACCTGCGCCACGGAGATCGCCAACGGTCCGGGGTGACGGAAGGTCGCGGAGGTGACGAGGGTGCCGAGCCGGATGGTCGACGTCTCGCGGGCGATGCCGGCGAGCGTGATCCACGCATCCGTGGGACCCGGCAGGCCCTCGGTGTTCATCGCGAGGTAGTGGTCGGAACGGAAGAACGCGCCGTAGCCGGCCTGTTCGGCGGCCTGCGCGACGCGGAGCAACTGTTCGTAGGTCGCGCCCTGCTGTGGTTCGGTGAAGATTCGCAGTTCCATGACTGTCAACTGTGCCCCATCACCGATCGGCCCGCTCCACTCGTAGCGTTGTGCACTATCTGTGGACTGGGTTGTGGAAACTGTGGATAACCCGGTGCATAACCTGTGGTGCGTGTCACAAAATGTCGCTCTTCGGCCGGATTCGCTGTGGAAGACACGGCCGGGGCCATCCATAGGCTGTGGAATTCGCCCTGGGGATCAACCCGCGACCGAGCGGTTGGGGAATCGCGCGGACGCCGCCCGCACGCCGTCACGGCGACCGTTGGGGGGCCTTCGGCGGTTCCTCGCCACCTGTGCGAGGTGCTCCGCTGCCGCGCCGAGCGGGACGTGACACTATCGAGTTGTGAGCTTCGGTGACGTTCCCTCGATCCCCGTCTCGGAGGTGCCGGTGCCGGACGCCGGATCGGTGCTGCTCGACATCCGGGAGGACGACGAGTGGGCGGACGGTCACGCGCCGGACGCCCTGCACATTCCGATGGTCGACGTGCCCGCCCGGCGGGACGAGATCGACATCGACGCCGAGGTCTACGTGGTGTGCCGGTCCGGTGGCCGGTCGGTCGCCGTCGTCGAGTACCTCAACGACGCCGGGTTCGACGCGTTCAGCGTCACCGGCGGAATGGTGGCCTGGCAGAAGTCCGGTCGACCGCTGGTCGCGGACGACGACAGGGCGGCGAAGATCTACTAGATGAGCGCCGTCCAGGTCTGTGTCCGCTGCGCCGCCCGCTGGCCCGTCGTGGGCGCGCCCGCCCAGTGGTGCCCGGGATGCCGCGGCGTGCTGCTCTCGCCGACGCGGCCCGGACGACCGGAACCGCCCTCGCGCCGCAACTTCCGGTGGGTGGCCCGCCGACCCGAGGGCGCCCGGCCACCGGCCTCGGACCGCGCGACGGTCACCGACCGCACGCCGTCCTACCAGCAGGTGCCGAGGTGGGGTCTGCTGGACCCGGAGCCGGCAGTGAGCGAGACGGCGCCCACCCGCACCGAGCGGCTCGCCGAACTCGCCCCGACCCTGCTCGTTGCCGCCGCCGTGCTGTTCCTGGCCGGGGCGGCGGTGGAACTGCTGCGCTATGTCCTGTTGCTGCGCAACCGGACCACGCTGATCTCGCCCACGCTGCTCGCGATCTCCGACGGTCTCGTCTTCACGGCCGGTGTGATGGCGCCGCTGGTGGCGTTCGCCGCCGCGGCGGCCGCGGTCGCCTGGCTGCTCGGTGCCCGCCGGTCCGCCTGGGGACGGCTCGGACGCACCGATCCGCGCTCGCCCTCGGCGATCGCGTTCGGCTGCCTGGTGCCGGTGGTGAACCTGGTGTGGCCGGGGGTGTTCCTGACCGAGCTCGCCTCCGCGGAAACCCGGATCCGGTCGCTGGTGCGGGTGTGGTGGGCGACGTGGGCGCTCGGCGGCGTCCTGTTGATCGTCAGCGTCGCGTGGCGCTCCCACGACTCGCTGCAGGCCCGGGCGAACGGCGTCCTGCTGGCGGTGCTTGTGAATCTGGTGGCGGCCGCGGTCGCGGTCCTGACGCTGCTGGTGACGCGGCGCATCGACGGTCTCGACCTCGGGGGTCGGCCGCGAACCGGGACCCGGTGGGTGGCGGCATGAGCCCGGACCGGAGGGGACCACTCGTCGTCGCGCACCGCGGAGCGTCCGCCGCCCGACCCGAACACACCCTCGCCGCCTACGAACTCGCGCTGGCGCAGGGCGCGGACGGGCTCGAGTGCGATGTCCGGCTGACCCGGGACGGGCACCTGGTGTGCGTGCACGACCGCACCGTCGACCGCACCTCGTCGGGGTCGGGCGTGGTCAGTGAGATGACCCTCCAGCACCTGTCGACTCTGGAGTTCGGCGGCAACGGGGAGCAGGTGCTCACCCTCGCGGAACTGATCACCCTCGTCCTCGACCACCCCGCGCCGACCAAACTGTTCATCGAGACCAAACATCCCGTCCGCTACGGCGGTCTCGTCGAGAGCAAGGTGCTCGCCGAACTCTCCCGTTTCGGGCTGTCCGCCCCCGCCTCCGCGGACCATTCCCGGGCGGTGGTCATGTCGTTCTCGGCGGCCGCGGTGTGGCGGATCAGGCGGGCGGCGCCGCTGCTGCCGACGGTGCTGCTCGGGGAGTCGTCCCGGTACCTCGGCGGTGGCGCCGCGACCACCGTCGGCGCAACTGCGGTGGGCCCGTCGATCCGGACGCTGCGCGAGCACCCCGAGATCGTCGACCGGGCCGCCGCGGCGGGCCGTGCCACGTATTGCTGGACGGTGGACGAGCGCGACGACGTCGAACTGTGCCGCGACCTCGGCGTCGGGTGGGTCGCGACGAACCACCCGGGGCGCACCAAGGCCTGGCTGGCGGGCTGATCACCGGTCCCCGGGAAACGCAGGTCGACTCGTGGACGCGCCCGGTGCGTGTAGGTTTCCCGACGTGGGTAAGAGCAAAAGAAACAGTGGTCCGAAGCCGGGAAGCAACCGCGCCGCCAAGCTCGCCGAGCGGCGTGCCGCGCAGGAGGCCACCGCGTCGACCGCGGTGCCGCGTCCGTTCGAGGGCCTCGCGGCCGAGTGCGACCTGATCGCGCTGCGCGAGTTCGTCCCGTCCGCGACCGCGCCGCTGCCGATGTCGTCGGGCGAGCGCCCGGTCGTCGTCGCGACGGTGCTGCCCGGTGCGGTCGCGGCCCTCGTTCGCGACGAGGAGAACGCCGCAACCGGCTTCGTCGGCCTGCAGGTGCAGGTGCAGTCCCCGGACCTGGCGGCCGACCTGGGCACGGCCGCCGCGTGGGCGTCGACGGCGACGCCGGGTGAGTCGCTGACCGCGGCGAACCCGCAGCCGGACGGGCCGCGCCTGGCCGACGTGATCGACCCGGCCGCGGCGCTGGACATCACCGTCCACCAGGACTTCAACTGGTGGATCCCGGAGGGTGTCACCCCGGCGCCGGAGGTCGCGGCGACCGTCGAGCAGGCGAACTCGGTGATCATGCCGTCGGCGCGCTTGGAGGCGGACGGCGTCGTCGCCGCGTGGTGGGTGGACGCCGGCGAGAAGGCGCACCTGCGGTGGGTGCGGCCCGAGGACGAGGACCAGTTGATGCTGGCGCTGGCCCGCGTGCACGCCGCCGGTGGCCTGCACCTCGGTGAGGGGTCCCGCTACGCCGGCTCGTTCCGCACGCACGGCCTGCTGGTGCCGGTGTTCGACCTCGATCCCGAGAAGCATGCCCAGGAGTGGGCGGCCGCGACCGCGGAGCTCGGTGACCGCCTGGCCCAGGCCCTCGCCGTCGACGCGCCCCTGAACTCCGACGAGCGCCGCGCGCGCGACGGCCTGCGCGGCCGCCAGGTCACGCTGCGATAGGCGGCTCCGCCGCCCGTGAGTCCTTTGGTCCCTATGGGGGCCAAAAGGACTCACGGGCGCGCAGCGCCTATTCGACGATCACGACGTGCAGGTTGCGGGGGCCGTGCACGCCCTCGACCCGTTCGAGCTCGATGTCGGAGGTGGCGGACGGTCCGCTGATCATCGTCGTCGGCCGCTCGGGCACCAGCCGGGCCAGCGCCTCCGGCACCCCGACTTCGACGCTGTCCGCCGGGACCACGCACACGTGCACGTCCGGCACCAGGGTCAGCGCGCGCCGGCCCTGGTCGGCGCTGCCGTCGAGGAAGATCGTGCCGGTCTCCGCGCAGGTGACGGTGGACGCCGTCAGGACGGCGTCCAGGCCCGACAGCTGCGGAGCCGGGACGTCCGAGGAGTCCACGACCACCTCGCCCGAGAATCCCGTGAGCCACGAATCGTCCAGTCCGGCAGGTACTCCGACGCGGCGCGCACCGATCCCGTCCAGTACGTGCGCGACTGTGCCGGGCAGCTCGGCCGGGGTGCAGCGGTGCACGTGCGCCTTGTAGTCGACGAGCCGGTCCACCAGCAGGTCGATTCGCTCGGCGTCGGGCATCGTGCGGCCGGTCCGATACTCGCGCGGAACCTGCTGTGGCGCAGGCGGAGCCAGCGTCTGCGCATCCCGGATCCGAGCCAGGATGGTCTCCCGCGCGCTCATCGGTCCGCCCCCGGTCGTGCGTTCGGGCTCGCGTCGGCGATCGCGGCGCGGCCCTCCTCGGACTCCCACCACTGCCGGAAGGTTTGCTTCGGCGGTGCCGGGATGTCACGGGCCGCGGTCCATCCGTTCAGTGGCGGCGGCAGTGTCGAGATCCTGCCCTTCTTACCGGCGGCCAACCGGCCGAGTCCGGCGGCCTTCTGCGCCAACGTGAATCGACGGGCCGAGCTCATCGCGACCGACGCCGCCTTCATCGCGGCCCGCTCCGCCGTCATGCCGGACTTCTCCACCTTCTGGTGCCGAAGCTCGACAAGCAGCGACGGGATGTCGATCTTGACCGGGCACGCATCGAAGCAGGCGCCGCACAGGCTCGACGCGAACGGCAGCGTGGCGTTCGGGTCGTCGGGGGCGTCCATCCCGGCCAGCTGCGGGGTGAGCACCGCGCCGATAGGCCCGGGATAGGTGGAGCCGTAGGCGTGCCCGCCGGTGCGTTCGTACACGGGGCACACGTTCAGGCAGGCCGAGCAGCGGATGCAGTGCAGTGCCTGCCTGCCGATCTCGTCGGCCAGGGCGGCGGTGCGGCCGTTGTCGAGCAGCACCAGGTGGAACGACTGCGGTCCGTCACCGGGGGTGACGCCCGTCCACATCGACGTGTACGGGTTCATCCGCTCACCGGTCGACGAGCGGGGCAGCAGTTGCAGGAACACCTCCAGGTCGGCGAACCGGGGGAGTACCTTCTCGATGCCCATCACGGTGATCAGCGTCTGCGGCACGGTCAGGCACATGCGCCCGTTGCCCTCGGATTCGACGACGCCGAGGGTGCCGGTCTCGGCGATCCCGAAGTTTGCACCCGACACCGCGACGGGAACCGTCATGAACTTGTGCCGCAGGAACTTCCGTGCCGCGGCCGCGAGATGCGCGGGCTCGGAATCGAGGTCGGGGTCGACGTCGGCCATCTCGCGCAGGAAGATCTCGCGGATCTCCGACCTGTTGCGGTGGATGGCGGGCACCAGGATGTGCGAGGGCTTGTCGTGGCCGAGCTGGACGATCAGCTCCGCGAGATCGGTCTCGTAGGCGGTGATGCCCTGCGTCTCGAGGTGTTCGTTGAGCTCGATCTCCTGGGTGGCCATCGACTTGACCTTGATGACCTCGGTCGAGCCGGTCGCACGGATCAGGTCGGTGACGATGGCGTTCGCCTCGACCGCGTCCGCGGCCCAGTGCACGACGCCGCCGCGCGCCACGACCGCGGCCTCGAGCTGCTCGAGCAGCTCCGGCAGCCGGTTCATCACCTCGGTCTTGATCGCGGAGCCGCTGTCGCGCAATGCCTCCCAGTCCGGAAGCTCGCCGGTGACCTTCAGCCGCTTGGCCCGGATGGTGTGGGTGGCCTTGCCGATGTTTCGGCGCAGTTGCGCATCGGCGAGTTCGTGGTGTGCGGCCTTCGGGAACGACTCGGTGCCACGCAGGAACCCGACGCCCTGCGGGGCGCGGGGTGGGACGGCGGGCAGTCCGAGTCCGACGCGTCGGCCCGAGTCCCCGAGGTTGGCCGTGGTGCTCATGCCGGGGTCACCTCCTTCGGTTCGACGGACGCCAGGATCTCGGCGAGATGGATGGTGCGGGTGCCCATCTGCAGCCGCGACATGCCGCCGCCGATGTGCATCAGGCAGGACGAGTCACCGGCGCACAGGGATTCGGCGCCCGTGGCCGCGACGTTGCGGATCTTGTCGGCGAGCATTGCGGTGGAGGTCTCGGCGTTCTTGATCGCGAAGGTGCCGCCGAATCCACAGCAGGAGTCGGCGTCCGGCAGTTCGACGAGGTCGATGTCGCGCACCGCGCGCAGCAGCCGGAGCGGCTTGTCGCCGACCCGCAGCATCCGCAGTGAGTGGCAGGTGGGGTGGTAGGTGACCCGGTGCGGGAACCAGGCGCCGACGTCGGTCACGCCGAGGACGTCGACCAGCAGTTCGGACAGCTCGTAGGTCTTGGTCTTGACCGTTTCCACCCGCTCGCGCAGCGCGGTCGAGCCGTAGCGGGCGGCGACGATCTCGTGCTGGTGCCGAACCGAGCCGACGCAGGACCCCGACGGGGCGACGACCGCGTCGAAGGACGCGTCCCCGAACTCGTCGGCGTAGTTCGTCACCAGCGGCAGTGCGTCCGGCTGGTAGCCGGTGTTGACGTGCATCTGCCCGCAGCAGGTCTGGCCGGGCGGGAACACCACGTCGTGCCCGAGCCGGGTCAGGAGCAGGGCGGTGGCCTTGGCCGCGTTCGGGAACATCGTGTCCCCGATGCAGGTCGCGAACAGCGCGATTCGCATGTGGATCTCCGCAATCGTCGATGTGGTCTGACCACAGTAACCCACGGTCAGCGCGATTTCGCAAGATTCGCTCCGAACCCGGCTCAGGTCTCGATTGTGACCGGGGTCATGGTGTACCTTGCTGTGGTCTGACCACACAGTCGACGTCGAAATCCGCCGCGACCTGCGGCACCATCACAGGAGTTACATGTGGCTACCGACCACCTGGCGGTGACCTTCACCCCGGCCACCGACGCCGTCGCGCACAACCTGACCGCGTCGGCTCTCGTCGGCCTGACCCCGCTGCTGACGTTCTTCGTGCTGCTCGCCGGCTTCAAGCTCAAGGCCTGGTACTCCGGCCTCGGCGCGCTCGCGGTGGCGGCGGTGGTCGCGATCGTCGGGTTCTCGATGCCGGTCTCGCTGACCGCGTTGTCGGCGCTGCAGGGCATCGCCTTCGGCCTCTTCCCGGTCATGTGGATCGTGGTCACCGCGATCTGGTTCTACGAACTGACCGTCGTCAGCGGCCGGTTCGAGGATCTGCGCCGGGTGTTCAACTCCATCGGTCGCGGCGACATGCGCGTGCAGGCGATGCTCATCGCGTTCTGCTTCGGCGGCATGCTCGAGGCGCTCGCCGGCTTCGGTGCCCCGGTCGCGATCACCGGCGCGATGCTGATCGCGCTCGGGATGCCGCCGATCCGGGCGGCCGTGACCGTCCTGGTCGCCAACACCGCGCCGGTTGCGTTCGGGGCCATGGCGATTCCGATCACCACCGCCGGCAACCTGACCGGCATCCCGGCCACCGACATCGCCGCCGTCGTCGGCCGCCAGACCCCGCTGCTTGCGCTGTTCGTGCCGCTGCTGCTGCTGTTCCTGGTCGACGGGCGTCGCGGTATGCGGCAGGTCTGGCCGATCGCCCTGGTCACCGGTGCGGTGTTCGCGTTCGCCCAGTTCTGGTGCTCGAGCCACTTCTCCTACGAGCTCACCGACGTCGTCGCCTCGCTCGCGGGCCTCGGGGCCGCGGTGCTCATGCTGCGCTTCTGGGCGCCCGCCACCCCCGACGACCAACGCTCGCACGTCGAACCCGAACCGCTCGGCCCGTCGCGGGTGCTGCTCGCGCTGATGCCGTACCTGCTGGTGGTCGTCGTGTTCGGTGTCGCCAAGCTGTGGACCGTCGGGTTCGATCTGCCGAACTGGCTGACCGGCACCGACCGCAAGGTGCACTGGCCCGGCCTGTACGGCAACCTGCTCACCGGCAGCGGCGATCCCGCGTCCAGCGCGGTCTACACGTTCTCCTGGCTGTCGAACCCGGGCACCCTACTGCTGCTCTGCGGCCTCGTCGTGACCGCCGTGTACACCCTGGTCGACAGCGGCGGCCGGTTCCCGATGACGTTCGGCGCCGCGGCGACCACGTTCGGTCACACCCTGGTGAAGATGCGGCTGTCCATCGCCACCGTCGCGACCGTGCTCGGCCTCAGCTACGTGATGAACCAGTCCGGGCAGACCGTCGCCATCGGCACCTGGCTCGCGGGGACGGGCGCCGTCTTCGCGTTCTTCTCGCCGATCCTCGGCTGGCTCGGGACCGCCGTCACCGGCTCCGACACCTCGGCGAACGCCCTGTTCGCGAAGCTGCAGCAGACCGCAGGCCAGCACGCCGGCATCGACCCGACGCTGCTGGTCGCGGCGAACACCTCCGGTGGCGTCGTCGGCAAGCTGGTCAGCCCGCAGAACCTGACCATCGCGGCGACCGCGGTCGGGCAGGCGGGCAGCGAACCGGTGCTCCTGCGCAAGGTGATCGGGTACAGCCTCGGCATGCTGCTGATCCTGTGCACGCTCGTGTACCTGCAGTCCACCCCGGTGCTGGGTTGGATGCTGCCGTGAGGACAGGGCGTGTCTCCCAATCCCCGTTTCGGCGCTCCTGGCGCCCAATCGCCGCCCCGCTGCGTTGTCGTCGGCGCCGATACAACCCCGGTATCGGCTTCTCCTCCGCCTTGCCGGACGACGATCGTTTCGCCAGGTGCATCCGAGAGGGATCGGGCGACACGCCCTAGGCTGACGTCTCATGTCCGCACAGCCGTCACCCGAAGCCAGCCCCCGCGCCTGGGAGCAGGTGCTGGCGCGGCTCGAGCACATGCTCGTCGCCGGGGAGGTGCGCCCCGGTCAGCGCCTGCCCGGCGAGCGGGTACTGGCCGCGGACCTCGGCGTCGGACGCTCGTCGGTTCGGGAGGCGCTGCGTGTGATGGAGGCGTTGGGTCTGCTGCGCGCGCAGACTGGCTCCGGCCCGAACGCGGGCGCGATGATCGTCTCCCGTCCCACCGGCGGTATGTCGATGCTGATGCGGATGCAGGTTGCCGCGCAAGGATTTCCGGTGTCCGATGTGGTGCAGACCCGCCTCGTCCTCGAGTCGGAGGTGATGCGGACGCTGGCCGCGCGGCGTCCGGCGCCGGATCTCACGCCCGCAGTGGAACTGCTCGACTCGATGGACGCCGATACGCTGTCCGCGACCGAGTTCCTGATCCTCGACTCCCAGTTCCACGTCGCACTGGCCGACGCGGCGGGGAACCAGGTGATCGCGGCGATGATGACGGGCCTGCGCGAGTCGATCGAGTCCTACGTCGTCGGCGGCGTGGACGCGACGGAGTGGCCGACCACCTGTACCCGGCTGCGGCACGAGCACAGGGGCCTGGTCGAGGCCGTCGAGGCGGGCGATCCACAGCTGGCCGAGCGCCGGATCCTCGACCACATCCGCGGCTACTACGAGGGCATGGGCACGTAGCGCCCGGGTGCACGCTTGGTATCTGGTGTCACCAACGGTGCGCCCGGGCAGCGGAGCTGCCCATTGCGGGCCGCCGACAGTGATCGATCAGTGGAGCGCCGAATTCGACTGCGAACCCTGGGGACTCGAAATTGTGGTCGAGATGCGAGTGGGCAACGACGGCGTCGATACCGCAGGGCGGTAATGAACCCGAGGCCGCCGGTGGGCGGAAACTGGTGTGGCGGAACGCCTCTACCTACAGTGCTCCGCCTGCCGCGATGGGGGCGCCGACGGATTCGCCTGCCGCACCGTTCATCTCGCGGGCAACGAACGCCTCGAGGTCGAACAGGTTGGTGCCGGCGCGGTCGGCGACGGTGAGCAGCGTGTTCATCGAGGCGACCTCCTCGACCTGTTCCTTGAGGAACCACTGCATGAACTGCTCGCCGAGGTAGTCGCCCTCGTCGCGGGCGGTACTGGCGAGCTGGACGATCTGCTCGGTGACCGCCTTCTCCTGCTTCAGTGCCAGGGCGATGGGCTCGCGCGGGCTCTCGAAGTGCGAACGCGCGGGATCGATGCCGCTCAGCTCGACCTCGATGTCGCGGTCGAGGAAGTACTGCACGATCATCATCGCGTGGTTGCGTTCCTCGACGGCCTGCGCGTAGAAGTGCCGCGCCAGCTGCGGGAGGTCGGCGTTGTCGAAGTACACCGCGATCGCGATGTACTGGTGCGAGGCGTTGAATTCGTTGCGGATCTGATCGTGGAGGAGGGCGTGAAACTTGGTCTGGTTCGCGTCATCCGGAGTGGGCATGAGAGGGACAATAGCGCTGGTCAGAGCACTACGCATCCAAGCGCATCCTTATTGAGGGCAGTGTTTCCTAACTGAGTTCACCCTATTTTCGTGCGCAGTAAGACCAGGTTTTCCGGGTGCCTGACTTTCCCGAATCGCGGTGAAATGCCCATTTTCCGTCAGATGCCGCCGCCCGCCGGCCGCGGCGCCGCCGGGTCCGGGGTCGACGTCGAGTTCATTTCGCGGGCGACGAATTCCTCGATGTTGAACAGATTCCCGTCGGCGCGGTCCACGATCGCCAGCAGCGTCGTCATCGAGGCGACCTCCTCGACCTGTTCCTTGAGGAACCACTGCATGAACTGCTCGCCGAGGTAGTCGCCGGTGTCGCGGGCGGTGCGTGCGAGGGTGGTGATCTGGTCGGTGACCGTCTGTTCCTGCCGCAGGGCCAGTTCCACGGGTTCGCGAACCGACGAGAACTCGGTGACGACGTCGTCGATGCCGGGGACGGTCACGTCCAAGTCGTTGTCGACGAGGTACTGGATCATCATCATCGCGTGGTTGCGTTCCTCGTTTGCCTGTGAGTAGAAGCGCTGCGCGAGCTGCGGTAGGTCGTGGCTGTCGAAGTACACCGCGACCGCGATGTACTGCTGTGAGGCGGTGAACTCGTTGCGGATCTGCGCATGCAGGAGGGCGTGGAACCCGCTGCGCTCACTGATCTCGGACATGCGGTCGAGCGTACCGTCGCACGGGCCGGGACCGGCCGGCGAGCCCGGGTCATGGGATCCGTGGACTGCCCCGGATCGCATGCCCGGCACACGGATTCGGCGCACTCGCCGCAGCTGCCGTCCGATCAGTTCGTCGTCAGGAGGTCCGTGGGCACCGGCTCGTCGTTGGCGAGGGCCTCGAAGAACCGGGACGCCTTCTCCCGATCCCACAGCAGGACGTTTCCGGAGCCGGCGACGTCCTCGAACCCGCCGACCGGGACGGTGGTGGTCACCAGGTCGCCGCGCATCGCCCACGCCAGACCGCCCAGGTTCCAGAGGTGGTCGCCGTTGTCGACCTGCAGCGTGCCCGCGGTCTTGGTGACCAGCGGCCACAGCCGGAACGGGTTGATCAGCGTTCCGATGCTGGTGGCCTGGTCCAGCAGCGCCGACATGAACAGGCGCTGGTTGTTCATCCGGTCCAGGTCGGCGAGCGGCGTCGCGCGACTGCGCACGAACCCGAGGGCCTGCGCCCCGGTCAGGTCCTGGCAGCCCGGCTGCAGGTTGATCCCGGCGAGCGGGTCGTCGATCGCGTACGGCACGCACAGGTGGACGCCGCCGATCGCGTCGACGATGCCGGCGAATCCGCCGAACCCGATCTCCGCGTAGTGGTCCATCCTCAGGCCCGTCGCCTCCTCGACGGTCTGCACGAGAAGCTGCGGGCCGCCGCCGTCGATGGCGAAGGAGGCGTTGATCTTGTCCTTGCCCCAGCCGGGGATGTTCACGTACGAGTCGCGCGGAATGGACACCATCGTCGCGCCGCCGCTCTTCGGGACGTGCACGACGATGATCGTGTCGGTGCGCTTCGAATCCAGCTCGCCGCCCGTCGCCAGCTCCTGTTCCTGCTCGGGGGTCAGTCCGGTTCGGCTGTCCGACCCGACCAGCAGCCAGTTGGTGCCGGGGGTGTCCGCGATCCGCCCGGGATAGTCGGCGAGTGCGTCGATCCGATTGAGCGAACGGTCCAGGTACACCACCGACCCGATCATCACCAGCAGCAGCACCAGGGCGGTCACCCCGATCCGGCGTCCCCAGTGCGGCCGGCGGCGGGGCCTCGGCGGCTCCGCGGGCGGCGTGGTCGCCGGGCGACCTGGGCGCGGGGGCGGCGGCACCGGTGTGCCCGACCGTGGGCGTGCGCCCTCGGTGTACGGCTGCGGGGTCTGCGTCGGCGCGTAGCCGGACGCCGACCGCGGGCGGGGTTGCTGCGACGACCGCGGCGCGAGGGGCCGGGCGTCCGGGTCCTGCGACCACGCGCGGGCCGGCGCGGCCGGACGGCCGTCGCGGCGGATCACCTGCGTGCCCTCCGGCGGCGGTGCCGCCCGGTTGTCGCGCGCCGGTGCCGCCCGGTTGTCGCGCGGCGGTGCAGCCCGGTTGTCTCGCGGCGGCATCGCCCGGGTCGGCTCCTGCGGCAGGTCGCGGTAGCGGTCCTGCCGTGGGTCCCGAGCGGGAGGGGAGGGTCGGCGGGGCGGGTACTGCGGCGGCGGCACCTTGCCGTTCCGCGGCGGGGGCGGCCCCCCGGCGGGACGGGGCGGCGGCGTCGGTCCCGGACCCCAGGACTGCGACCGGCGTGGGTCGCCGCCGCGACCCGCTGCGGGGTCTCGGGGGTCGCGATTGCGGGGACTGTCGCCGTTCACACCGGAAACTGTACTGGTCAGGGCAGCCAGGACAGGTGGCCGCGGAGCAGCGTGTAGCCGACGAACGCGACCGCGTCGATCAGCCAGTGCGCGACGACCAGCGGCCAGAGTTTGCCGGTCCGCTGCCAATATCGGCCGAACACCAGGCCCATCACCACGTTGCCGAGGCCCCCGCCGATGCCCTGGTAGAGGTGATAGCTGCCGCGCAGCAGCGCGGACGCGGCGAGTGCGGCGTTCTCGCCCCAGCCGAGCCGGCGCAGCCGGGAGATCAGGTAGGCCACGACCAGGACTTCTTCGGCGGCGGAGTTGGCCAGCGCCCACAGCACCAGCGCGGGCAGTCGCCACCAGTGGTCGTCGACGGTGCTCGGCACCACGGTGAGGTTCGCCCCGATCGCGGTCGCGGCCAGGTACAGGGCAAGCCCGGGTAGCCCGATCAGCGCGGCGAGCCCGACGCCGGGCAGCAGGTCGCGGCGCCACCGTGGGTGCGGTCCGAGGCCGATCCGTTCGGGTCCGAGGCCGCTGCGCCAGAGCAGGTACAGCCCGAGCGCCGCCCAGGCGCACAGCCGGGCGATGCCGACCAGTTGCCGGCCGAGGTCGATCCAGCCGACGGTCGAGCGGGAGGTGTTCAGCGCGACGGTCTGGTCGGACAGTTGCCCGGGGGCCATCGCGGTCTCGACGAGCGACAGGACGCCGGACAGTCCGCTGAGGCCGAAGGTGACGAGCAGGACGATCGTGACCTCGAACCAGAGCGCGCGACGCTCCTTGGCGTCCAGCGGGGGTTCGGTCTGTCGGGGCGGGGAGGGCCGGAGCCAGTCGTCGAGCCGGGTCACGGTCTGAGATTAGGCGGCTTCGCCGCCCGTGAGTGGATTCGGCGTCCCTGGACCCGCAAAACGCGCACGAGCGCGCAGCGCCTACTTCCGGGCGCGGAGTCCGTTCATGAACGGGCAGCCGACCAGGATGCGGAGCGCGCGGTTCAGTCCGGCGGGGTCGTCGACGGGTTCCGGGAACGACAGCCGCACGTCGTTGTCGCCGGCGGGGGATTCGACGCGGAGCCGGATCCCGTAGCGGTCCAGGCCGAGCGGCCGCACCCGTCCACTGCGCATGCTCGACGGAAGGCGTTGCGCCAGTTGGTGAACGAGGTCACCGTGGTCGGATTCGAGGTGCTCGAGCCAGCAGTCCTCGACCGACCAGAACGGGTCGGGGGTGGCGGTGAGCAGGTCGGCGAGCGGGACCGGTTCGGCGCCGTGGCTGTCGGCGACGACGGCCGAGTCGAGCACCAGTCGCAGCAACGTCGTGGTGTGTCCGACGTCGAGCAGGTCCGGGTTGGGGTTGTCGGCGGCGACGGCGGCGGCGAGCGCGCGGGTGGCCTCGGCGGGAACGGCGTGCAGTGTGCCGCGCAGCCACACCAGGGAGCGGACCGGTTCGCGGAGCGCGAGCGGCGCGTGGTCGGTGAGTTCGAGGACGGCGGGCAGTCCGGCGCGGCCGGCCTGCCAGGTCAGCGCGGTGACCGCGACACCGTCCGGAACGGCGAGGACGACGTCGCCCCCGGAGCGGAGGTGGTGGACCGCGACGGTGACCGGTTCGCTGCCGTCGACGGCGAGCACCGCCTGCTTGGCGCGGGCGCACGCGGTGCGGACACGTTCGGCGGTGGACGGGCCGAGGGTGGTGGCGGCGGTCATGCGGTGCTCCTTTTCGATCCCCTGCGGGTGCGGTACACGCGGATGCGGCGACGGTCACAGTAGGTTAGCCATGCCTAAGTTAGATCAGGCATGCCGGACCGCGCAAGAGTTCGGCCCGGGGATACCGTGGAGCCGTGGCCACCCTGCTCAACCTGCAACCGCCCGCCCCGCGCGAATCGCAGCCCCCGTTCGCGGGCCTGCTCTCCGAGCTCTGCCCCGACGGCGCCGCTCTCCGAGGCCGGGCTCGCGGCACACTGTTCGGCCCGCCGGTGCTGACCGCCAGCGGCTTGGATGGTGTGGAGGCGGGTGACGGTCCGCTGTGGCTGCGACTCGACATCGCCCCCGACGCACTGCCCGCGTCCGCCCCCGACCTGGCCCGGATCGAGGTCGACTGCCCGCTCGAGCACCTCGACGACGCGCTCGCCCTGGCCAAGGGTGACCCGGTGCGGCTGCCCGCCCCGGTCGCGGTGCGTGTCGAGCCCGGTGCCGCCGGACGGGGTTGGGCCGCCGAGTCCGCCGAACGGATCGCGGCCGCCGGTGCCCACCCGGTGCTGCCCGCCGGATCCGCGGCGGAGGACGTCGCCGACTTCCTCGCCGTTCTCGCCCACTCCGACGCCGGCTTCGTCGCGTACGCCGCCGACGGCAGCGAGGTGATCGCGATCCTCGCCGCCACCGTCGCGGCACTGCGCGGCGACGACATCCCTGCCGCCTACCTGGCCGCGGACCCCGCCCCGCTCGCTGCGCTCAGCACCCCGGCCGCGGAGGCGGTCCGGGAGGTGCTGCTGGCGATCGCCGTGCCCGACGCCGCCGCGGTCGAGGCGCACCTGCGGGCCCACGGCATCACCGCCGACCTCGGTAACCGCTGAACTCGTCCCCTCCGGACCGAGTGAACGGAAGCGTTCAGTCGATCAGATCGACTGGATGTTCCGTTCAGTCGGAATTGTCCGGACGGTCCGGGGGCGGTTGAGCGGGCGCGGTCGGGGCGCCGGTCTGGATGCGTAACCTGGACGCGTGCCTCGCATCGCGTACTTCGGACCCTCCGGAACCTTCACCGAGATGGCGCTCGACCAGTTCGAGTCGTCGGGTGCCTTCGACGGGCCCGTGGAGCGGGTCTCCGTCGGCAGCCCGCCGGCCGCGCTCGCCGCGGTCCAGGACGGTTCCGCCGACGCGGCGGTGGTGCCGATCGAGAGTTCCGTCGAGGGTCCGGTACGGCCGACCCTGGACGCCCTGGCTGCCGGGGAGCGACTGCAGATCATCGCCGAAACCGAACTGGACGTGGCCTTCACGATCGTGGGTCGCGCGGGCACGACACTCGCCGACGTCCGCACGATTCGGGCGTATCCGGTGGCGGAGGCGCAGGTGCGGATGTGGATCGAGGCGAACCTGCCGGACGCGGTGGTGGAGTCGGCGTCGTCCAACGCCGGTGCCGCCGAGGACGTGGCCGCCGGACGCGCCGATGCCGGCGTTTCCACCGCACTCGCGGGTCAGCGGCTCGGTCTGGACGTCCTCGCCGACGGGGTGGCCGACTTCTCCGGAGCCCGAACGCGATTCGTGCTCATCACGCGTCCGTGCCCGGTGCCCGCCGCGACCGGATCCGACCGGACGTCGGTGGTGCTGCAGCTCAACCACGAGCCGGGGTCGCTGGTCGGCGCGATGGCCGAGTTCTCCACCCGCGGAATCGACCTGACGCGGATCGAGTCGCGTCCCACCCGGGTCGAGTTCGGGACCTACCTGTTCTACCTGGATTGCAGTGGCCACGTCGACGACACCGCGGTCGCCGAGGCGCTCAAGTCGTTGCACCGCAAGCACACCGTACGGTTCCTCGGTTCGTGGCCGACGGCGACGCCCGGCGGGCGTCGCCCCCCGTCCGACGGGGAGGCCGGCGAGTGGCTCGCGCGGATCCGTGGCGGCGAGACGGAAGGAACGAACTGACGTGGCGGGCAAGCTGATTCTGGTCCGGCACGGACAGACCGAGGCGAACGTCGCCCGGCGGCTGGACACCCGGTTGCCCGGAGCCCGGCTCACCGAGATGGGAGAGGGGCAGGCGCACGCGTTCGGGTCGTCGCTCACCGGTCCGCTCCCGAAGGCGGTGGTCGCGTCGGAGGCGTTGCGTGCCAGGCAGACCGCCGGATTCATCGAGCGGGCATCCGGGATCGTGGTGCAGGTTCGCGAGGGTCTCCACGAGGCGCAGGCCGGCGACCTGGAGGACCGTTCGGATCGCACCTCGCACGAGACCTACGCGTCGGTGTTCCACTCCTGGCACGCAGGCGAACTCGGGGCGAGAATGCCGGGCGGCGAGTCGGGCGAGGACGTCCTCGAGCGGTACCTGCCCGTGGTCGACTCGCTGCGCTCGCAGTACCTCGAGACCGGGGACGAGGACGGCGACGTCCTGGTGGTCAGTCACGGCGCCGCGATCCGCCTGGTCGCCGGGTATCTGTCCGGGGTCGACGGCACGTTCTCCGCGGACACCCACCTGGACAACACGCAGACCATCGAACTGGCTCCCACCCCGGGCGGGGGCTGGTCGGTCATGCGGTGGGGTGCGCTTCTGCCGCCCTTCCGGGCGCCCGCCGTCGACGTCGTCGACGACCCGATGGGCTGACCGCTCCGCATGGCGACGCCCTGAGCTTCCCGGGCGTCACATGTCGGGAGGGTGGTTCACCGGGGGAGCAGTGCCGGAACGACGAAGGCGCGCAGTTTCTCCCTGACCCGGTCGAGGGCGTTGTCGTCGGTGCCGTACTGGCTGATGTACATGATCTCGAGTTCGGAGATCCATTCGGAGAGCAGTCGCAGGTCCAGGTCCGCGCGGATGTTCCCCGCGGCCTGCTCGTCGGCGAGGACCGGTTCCCACAGTTCGTGGGTCAGCTCGACCGCGCGACCGGACTCGCCCAGCAACTGCATCGAGAGGGCCATCGACTCGGGGGAGACCAGCCGGTTCACCATCGGGTCCAGGTGGCCCATGCGGATGTCCTGGCAGATGCCCTCGACGATGCGTTCCTCGACGGTCGGCCAGCGGGTGATGCGCGCGCGGGCCCGGTCCATGTTCGCCCGGGCGCGCCGGACCACCGATTCGGCGATGAGGGACTCCCGGTCCGCGAAGTAGCGGTACACCGTCGCCCGTGACATCGATGCCGCCTTCGCGACGTCCTCCATCGTGGTCTTCGCGATCCCGAACCGCTCGAAACACGCTTCGGCCGCCGCCAGGATCGCCGAGCGGACGTCGGTCCGGGTGTCTGTGTCGGTGCGTGCTGCCACGCGAGAACCGTACCAACTCCACCCTCAACCGAAAGTGATTAGATAAGACGCTAGACATTGATTGTCTCGTGTGTCACCCTCGATCCATGGAGCGCGACGAGAAGATCAGGCTCACGCAGCGGCTCATCGCCCACGTGGACAACGACACCACCGACTACGCGGACGACCTGCTCCGCGTGCCCTTCTCGGTGTTCAACGACCCCGAGCTGGCGGCGAAGGAGCGGGACGTCGTACGCCGGTTCCCGCACATCGTCGCGCACGTCGACGAACTGCAGAAGTCCGGCGACTTCCTGACCACGGAACTGATCGGCACCCCGCTGCTCGTGGTCAAGCAGAACGACGGCAGCGTCAAGGCCTTCTCCAACGTGTGCCGGCACCGCGGGGCCAAGGTCGAGTTCGGCGAGTCGGGCTGCAAGCGGGTCTTCGCCTGCCCGTACCACAACTGGTCCTACGGCAAAGACGGTGCGCTGCGCGGGCTTCCGCACGCCGAGGGCTTCGACGGCATGGATCGTGGGGAGTACGGCCTGGTGGAGTTTCCCTGCGAGGTCCGGCACGGGCTGGTCTGGGTGGTGCCCACCGTCGGCGCCGACCTCGACATCGCCGCGGTGCTCGGCGCCAAGCACGACGCCGAGGTCACCGACACCGGCATGGCCGGCTCCTTCCAGGTGCGCAAGGAGACCTGGAAGCTGGACATGAACTGGAAGATCGCCGTCGACGGCGTGCAGGACTCCTACCACCTGTGCCAGTTGCACACCAAGACCGTGTGCAACTACCTCGAGGGCAACATCACCGCGCTGGACGTGGTGGACCGATCCTGGCGACTCGTGGTGGCGCGCAAGGCGATCACCGAGGTCCGCGACGCCGATCCGGACAGCTTCGACGTCCGCGACTACTCGCTCGCGAACTACACGATCTACCCGGGCACGATGCTCGTCACCGAGCCGAACCACTTCGAGATCTGGACCATCGTCCCCGACAAGGACGACCCGAACGTCAGCTACTGCACCATCCGGCTGCTCTCCCCGAAGAAGCCGGAGACCCCGCGCGAGGAGCGGATCCTGGAGAAGAACTGGGAGTTGCTGATGGAGACCCTGCACGCCGAGGACTGGTTCGTCACCAAGACCATCACCGACAACGCCGCCCACGGTCAGGTCGAGGAACTGATCTACGGACGAAACGAGCTGCCCGGACAGCTGTTCCACAACATGGTGGCGGGCGACGTCGCCGCACTCGAACGCGAGCGTGCGGCCGGGCTCGCGGCGGCGCGGTAACGCCCGATGAACGTGGACGACCCGTCCGGAGTCCTGCTCCGCGACCACCCCGCACCGGGGGTGCTCCGGCTGACGCTGAACCGCCCGCAGGTGCGCAACGCGATCTCGCTGTCGCAGCAACGCGAGCTGGACGGCGTACTCGCCGCGGCCGCGCGCGACGACGAGGTGCGCGCGGTGATCGTCGCTGGCGCCGGCCCGGACGCCTTCTCGGCGGGCTACGACCTCGCGGAACTCGCGGCGATGTCGCCGGAGGAGGCCACCGAGGGGATGCTCGAACGGGAGGAGCTGCTGTGGCGGTACCTCACGTTCCCGAAGCCGATCGTGGCCGCCGTCGGCGGCGCCGCGCACGGCGCGGGCACCATCCTGGCGGCCTGCTCCGACCTGCGGGTCGGGGGTCCGGCGACCCGGTTCACCGTGACCGCCGCGCGCTACGGCGGCGCGAACCTGACGTGGCTGCTGGACGGTTTGGTCGGCGCCGGCCAGGCGCGGGACCTGCTGATGACCTCGCGCACCGTCGACGGCGACGAGGCGTACCGGATCGGGCTGCTCAGCCGCTACGCCCGGGACGGGGACGTGGCAGGTGTTGCGCTCGATGCCGCCGTCCAGCTCGCCGGGCAACCGCCGGAGGGGCTGCGCGAGATCAAGGCCCTGCTGCTCGACGGGTCTGGCCGGGACCTGCGGGCCCGCTACGACCGGGAGAACACCGTCGCACGCACCACCCTGCGTCCCCGCCCGATCGCCGACCTGTTCTCCGGGTTCTTCTCCCGGCCGGGCAGCCGAACGTGAAGGAGGACGGCATGACCGACGTCGCACCGACCCTGGACATCTGGAACCCGGGCTGGCCGGATCCGTTTCGCCCCACGGTCGATCCCGACGACGAGTACGCCGATCTGGTGGAGGCCCTGCGCGAGGTGCAGGAGGCGGTGACCCGGAGTCGCCCGACCCCGGAGGCGGCCAGGGAGGCCGCAACCGCGCTGCGGGCGGTCGCGCGGCGAATGCAGGCGTTCGAGGTCGACGAGGATACTCAGATCGCCGGAAAGCGTTGGGAGATACCGGGGAAGGGTCATGCTCTCGCGCCCGCCCTGCACATCGACGCTGTCACCGACACCGCCGCGACGGGTCGCGTGACGGTCGGGCGGTTCCACTCCGGCCGGTACGCGATGAACGGCGGGGTGACGCCACTGATCTTCGACGAGCTCCTCGCCCGGCTGGCGAACAGCGCCGGTCGTCCATGGGGGCGCACCGCCTACCTCAACGTGAACTTCCGCGCGCCCGCACCGCTGCACACCGAACTGACCGTGACGGCGGAACTCGTCGGTCAGGAGGGGCGCAAGCGCTTCCTGCGCGGGACGCTGCACCACGGCGACGTCCTCGTCGCCGACGTCGACGGGCTGTGGGTGGAACTCAAGCCCGAACAGACTCACAACATCTCGAAAGACCTGGAAGGAAGCGAACGATGAGCGGGCTCTCGCTGCTGGACGGCGTGCGGGTCCTCGAGGTCGCCCAGCTGGCCCCGGCCTCGCTGGGCGGGCACCTCGCGGACCTCGGCGCCGAGGTGATCAAGGTCGAGTCGGGGCCGCTCGGCGACCCGGTTCGCGTCGGCGGCAGCCGGGCGATCGGCGATGCGGACGGACCGGCGTTCATGCACCTGCGGTGGAACCGCGGCAAGAAGTCGGTCGCCCTCGACCTGCGCAGTCCCGAAGGAAAGCAGGCCTTCCTCGACCTCGCCCGCTCCTGCGATGCCGTCATCGAGGGCATGCGGGGCGGCTACCTGGACTGGCTCGGCATCGGCTACGAGCAACTGCGACAGGTGAATCCGAAGATCGTGCTGTGCACCGTCTCCGGCATGGGCACCGACGGCCCGTACCGCGGGCTCGGTACCGGCGGACCGGTGTTCGACGCCTACGCCGGGCTCCGTGAGGTGAGCACCCCCGCCGAACCGCCGACCGAGGGCATGGCGGGCTCCACCACCCCGCCGATCGCGATGTACGCCCTCGGCGCGTACGGGGCGATGGGACTGCTCGCCGCGCTGCACAGGGCCGGGGCCACCGGCGAGGGGAGTCACGTCGAGGTGGCGGGCATCGACGTCGCGGCCGCGTGGATGCCGGACCTGGTCGATGCGGAGCTGAACAAGGGCCGGTCGATTCCGCGTCCGACCTGGTTGCCGGACGGGCGGCTGCCCGACTGGCCGCGGCTCGAGGCCTACCGCACCAGCGACGGCGAGGCGATCCTGTTCGGGTCGCACGTGGAGAAGTTCTGGCACAACTTCCTCGTCGCGGTCGGTCGGGAGGATCTGATCGGAGTCGACCTCACCAGCACCGACGACGGTGCTCCCGCCCGCGCGGACCTGGTGTGGCGGGCGCTGACGGAGATCTTCGCGCAGGGCACCCGCGCCGAGTGGGTGGAGTTGTTCCTCGAGCACGGAATTGCGGGCGGCCCGGTCAACACGGTGGCCGACATGCTCGCCGACCCGCACTTCCGGGCGCGCGAGAACACCTACCGGGTGGACCATCCGGAGGTGGGTGAGCTCGAGTTCGTGGTCAGTCCGGTGCGGGTGGCCGGTGAGAAGTTCGCACCCGCGCTGCCCCCGCGCGTCGGCGCCGACACCGCCGACGTGCTGCGATCGGTGGCGGGGTACGACGACGCGCGGATCGCCGCGGCGACCGACCCGACAACTCCCCGACACGAGGCGCCGCGCGCCGGCTGACGGGCGCACTCCCGAGATGCGACACCCACACGAAAACAACTGTGTGGGTGTCGTTTTCGTGTCCGAAACCGGGAGTGGTGAGGTGGGCCGAAAGTCTCGAATCGGGCATTGCGCACTCTGCCTACAGCTGTTAGGTTTGCGGGCACGAAGTGAGGGTGATCACACCCTGTCGACGTGGCCGGCTGACGACGCTCCGGCGAGTCGGCGCACGACACACGCCGGCGAGCCGGCACGCGAAACACGCCGGCGAGCCGGCACGTGAAACGAGGAGCACAGATGAATCTCGCGGACCTGACCCGGTTCTGGGGCAAGACCCGGTCGCAGCAGCAGGCGATCGTGTTCGGGGACACGGCGCAGACCTGGGCCGAGGTCGACGCGATCACCGACGCACTCGCCCGTGGTCTGGCGGCGCGCGGTGTCCGCAAGGGCGACCGCGTCGCGGTGATGATGCTCAACCGCCCCGAGCTCGCCCACGTCATCCTCGCGACCCTCAAGCTCGGCGCGATCAGCGTCCCCCTCAACTTCCGGCTCACCGCCAAGGAACTGGCCCCGATGGTGGTCGACTCCGCACCCCGTGTCGTGATCGTCGAGGACGACTTCGCGCCGCTCCTCGAGGTCGCCGCCGAACAGGTGGAGTTCGAGACCTACTCCATCGGCGGCAGTGCGCACCCGCCGTACGAGCGACTGATCGATCCCGGGACCGCGCCCGTGGTCGCCATCGACGCCGACGATCCCGGCTTCATCTGCTACACCTCCGGGACCACCGGCGTGCAGAAGGGTGCCCTGATCACCCACCGCAACGCGATGACCCCCGGAATCTCCCAATCCCTCACGTTCGGCTTCTCCTCGCGGGACCGGGTGCTCTGCTCCGCCCCGCTGGTGTACACCGGCTCGGTCCTGTCGATCTTCATGCAGCTCGTCGTCGTGCCCGGCGCGACGATGGTGTTGCTGCGCGAGTACGACCCGGAGATCGCGCTCGACACCTTCGAGCGCGAGCAGATCACCGCCACCACCACCGTCCCGGTGATCTGGGAGCGGATGACGATGCTGCCCGACTTCGGCACTCGCAAGCTCGCGAAGTTCACCTTCGCGGGCACGGGCGGCGCGCCGGTCAGCCTCGACCTGCTCGACTTCTACCGCTCGCACGGCATCCCGCTCACCCAGTGCTACGGCCTGACCGAGGCGTCCGGCATGGTGTCGACGCTGGCGTACGAGGACGCCGTCTCGCGTCCCGGCTTCGCCGGTCTGCCGCTGGTCGGCACCCACGTCCGGATCGGTGACCCGGGCGACGACACCCCGGCCGGCGAGGTCGGCGAGATCCTGGTCCGCGGCGAGCACGTGCTCCGGGAGTACTGGAACAAGCCCGAGGCCACCGCGGCGACCCTGGTCGAGGGGTGGCTCCGCACCGGCGACCTGGGGATGCAGGACGAGGGCGGGTTCCTCAAGATCGTCGATCGCAGCAAGGACATGCTGATCTCCGGCGGCCTGAACGTGTACCCCGCCGAGATCGAAAAGGCGCTGCACGGCATCGAGGGCCTGGTCGACCTCGCCGTCATCGGTGTCAAGGACGAGCGGTGGGGGGAGGTGCCGATGGTGATCTTCCACAGCGACCGTCCCGCCGCGGACATCGTTGCCGACATCGCCACCGTCGCCGGCGAGAACCTCGCGAAGTTCAAGCGCCCCAAGCATGCGGTGGCGCTCGGCGAACCGCTGCCGCGGACCTTCTCCGGCAAGCTCGCCAAGCCGTCTCTGCGACAGCGCTTCCCAGAGGTGCCCGCGCACGCCGTGGCCGTTGAGGGCTCCTCCGCGCCGGCCTGAATGAACACCTGACTCCGTACCACTCGCGGATGCTCCCGGAACCCCACCGCCCGGTGCATCGGCGAGGGAGCTGGTGACACACCCGGCTTCATCTCCTGCAGTTCCCCGTCTCCGAGAGGAATGCACGTCGTGGCCCGAGCTCGTGAAGTCAACATCTCCCAACTCATCGACACCGCCCCGGTCTCGGTGCTCCAGAAACGCGCCATCGCACTGTGTCTGGCGCTCGCCATCCTCGACGGCATGGACGCCCAGCTGATCGGATTCGCGATCCCCGCACTGTCCGAGGACTGGGGGCTGTCCAAGGCCTCGTTCGGGCTGCTGCTGGCCCTCAGCAGCGGCGCGATGGTGGTGGGCAGCCTGGTGTTCGGTCCCGTCGCCGACCGGTGGGGCCGACGTCGGGTCATTCTGCTGTGCACCGTCCTGTTCTCGGTGTTCACGCTCGCGTCGGCATTCGCGCCGTCGATGGGTGTGCTCATCGTGCTCCGTGTCCTCGCCGGCATCGGGCTCGGCGGCGTCACGCCGAACCTGATCGCGCTGACCAGCGAGTACAGTCCCGCGCGTAACCGCTCCACTCTGGTCACCATCGTCGTTGCCGGCATGTCCCTGGGCGGATTCCTCGGCGGACTTGCTGCCGCCCAACTGATTCCGGCGTACGGCTGGGAGTCGATCTTCTTAGCCGGCGGCGTCCTCCCGCTCGTCGTCGCGGCGCTGGCCTGGGCCGGTCTTCCGGAGTCCGGCAAGTTCCTCGCGGCCCGTGGCGATCACGCCGGCGCCGCGAAGATCCTGTCGGCGATCGCTCCGGGAGCCGATCTGTCCGGCGCGGTCCACTTCACCCAGGACACGGTCGTCGTGACGAAGTCCCCGGTCCGCGAGCTCTTCGCGAACGGACGCGCCCTCGACACCGTCCTGCTGTGGGTGGTGTTCGTCATCAACTTCCTGGTGATCTACTTCCTGTTCGGGTGGATGCCGTCGCTGTTCAGCCAGGCCGGGCAGAGCGCGTCCACCGCGATCCTGGCGGCCGCGTTGTTCAACCTCGGCGGTATGGCCGGTGCCCTGTCCGTGGGCCACATCACCGACCGGGTCGCTGCCGCGTGGGGACAGTCCGGTGGATCCCGCGCCGCGTACGCGGTCGTGATGGGGGGCTACACGCTCGGGGCCCTGTTCATCGGGGCGGTCGCGATGTCCCTCTCGAATCCGACGCTGCTGCTGATCACAATCTGCGTCGTCGGATTCGGCATCTCGGGCAGCTCCGCCGGAATCATCGCGATCGCGGCGTCGATCTACCCGGTCGCCGCCCGTTCGACCGGTATCGGCTGGGCCATGGGCATCGGCCGCATCGGATCGATCGTCGGGCCCACCGTCGGCGCGGCGTTGATCGCGGCCGGGATGGATGCCCGCACGATCTTCCTGCTCATGGTGGTGCCCACAGCGCTCGCGGTCGTCACGCTCGGGGTGCTGTTCGTGCGGGACCGGCTGCGCGGACGCGCCGCAACCGGATCCGCGGTGCTGGCGCCGATCACCGCGGACGTGGACTGAGGTCATGCGATCCGCCACGTCCCGGCACACGTCGTTCTGCCGGCTGTGCGCCTCCTCGTGCGGGGTGCTGCTCGACATCGAGGACGGGCGGATCGCACGGGTGCTCGGGGACGCCCGGCACCCGATCTCCGGCGGGTACACCTGCCCGAAGGGGCGCCGTGGCGGCGATCTCGTCCACGGGCCGGACCGGTTGACCACCTCGATGCGGCGCACCTCCGCCGGATCACACGAACCGGTGCCGGTGGCGCGGGCCGTCGCCGAGATCGCGGATCGTCTGCGCGCCATCGTGGACCGCCACGGGCCGGATGCGGTCGCGCTGTTCATGGGCACCCAACAGAACTTCGCCGCTCTCACACCGCCGATGGCCCGGGCGTGGTTCAAGGGCACCGGATCACACAAGCTGTTCTCCACCATGACCATCGACCAGTCCGCGAAATGGGTTGTCGCCGAACGAATGGGAACCTATCTCGGGGGAAGGCAGCGATTCGAGGACGCTGACGTGTGGCTCCTGGCGGGCACCAACCCGGTCGTCTCCGGCAACGGGGGCGACGGGGACGGAGCGGTCGTGCAGAACCCGTCCGTCACCTTGCGCGCGGCCCGCGAGCGTGGGCTGCGGCTGATCGTCGTCGACCCGCGCCGCACCGAGACCGCGGCGCTGGCCGACGTGCACCTTGCCCCGCGCCCGGGGACGGACGCGGTGCTGTTCGCGGGCCTGCTCCACGTCATCATTGCCGAGCGTCTTCACGACGCCGACTTCTGTCGCCGGTACACCGCCGATTCGGGGGCTCTCGCCGACGCCGTGTCCGATGTGACTCCCGCTGTCGTGCAGCGGATCTGCGGCGTCCCCGCCGACCGGGTCCGTACCGCGGCGCGGATGTTCGCAGCCGGCAGTCGGGGGATGGCGACCAGCGGGACGGGGCTGTGCATGGGCCCGCACTCGAACCTCGCGGAGCACCTCGTCGCCGCCCTGAACGTGGTGTGCGGACGGTACCTGCGCGAGGGGGAGCGAGCCGACGACCGCGCCGTCCTGACCCGGCACGTGCCCGCCCGCGCGGAGGTCGCCCCGCCGTCCCGGGCGTACGAACGCGGCTATCCCAGCCGCATCGGTGGGGTGCGCGCGATGCGCGGCGAGCTCCCGTCCGGCCTCCTCGCCGACGAGATCCTCGCGCCCGGACCCGACCGGGTGCGGGCGCTGATCGTCTCCGGAGGCAATCCGGCCGCGGCCCTGCCGGACCGGGGGAAGGCGTTGCGCGCGTTGCGCTCCCTCGACCTGCTGGTGTGCATCGATCCCCGCATGTCGGACACAGCCCGGCTCGCGCACTACGTGATCGCGCCGACCACCATGTACGAACGTGCCGACCACACCGCGATCATGGAGCCGTTCTTCCCGCGCCCGTTCGCGCAGTTCACGCCCGCCGTCGTGACGCCGCCTCCCGATGTCGTCGACGACTGGCGGTTCTTCCTCGACCTCGCGGCCGCCTCGGGGCAGCCGCTCAAGTTCGCCGGGCGCATCCTCGATCCCGCCGCGCCGCCGACCTCCGAGCAGATGCTGGCGATGATGGCCGAACGGGGACGCGTCCCGTTCGCCGACCTGGTCGCCGCCCCGCACGGTCACCTCGCCGGCGACAGCGGCGCCGTCGTGGGCCCCGCGACCGCGGAGGGAGCCGGCCACCGCCTGCACCTGATGCCCGACGACGTGCGCGCCGAACTGCGCGCAGCGCTGACGGACATGGCTGTCACCGAAAGGTTTCCGCTGCTACTCACGGTCCGCCGGATCCGCGAGACCGTGAATTCCACCGGAACCCGCGTGCCCGGGCTCGTACCGGGCGGAACCAACCCGGCGAGCATGCACCCCGACGACCTCGCCGCCCTCGGTGTCGCCGATGGTCAGCGGGTGACCGTGCGCTCGGCGTCGGGACGGCTGCGCGCGACCGCACGGGCGGATCGTTCCCTGTCCCGGGGCACCGTGACGATGACCCACTGCTTCGGCAGTGTCGACCGGCGGGAGGACCTCGGGGTGAACGTCAACGTGCTCACCGGAACCCGGGACGGTGTGCAGGCGATCAACGCGATGCCGACGATGACCGCCGTCCCCGTCGCGGTCGAGCCCACGACGAGCGAAGAGGACGATTCGTGATGACCACCACCGAAGCACGCACCGGGCATCGCATCTGCCCGCTGTGCGAGTCGACCTGCGGGCTGCTGGTCGAACTCGAGGGCCGTGCCATCACCCGGGTCGCCCCGAACCCCGCGGACCTGATGAGCGCGGGACACAGCTGCGCGAAGGGTCTCGGGCTCGGCCGCATCGAGGGCGACCCCGACCGGATCCGGACACCGCTGCTGCGCACCACCGGCGGCGGGTTCCGGGAGGCCACCTGGGACGAGGCCTTCGGCGAGATCGCGCGCCGGCTACCGGAGTTCGTCACCGAGGATCCGGGTAGCTGCGCGCTTTACCACGGCAATCCGGCCGCCCACCACCTGGATTCGACGTTCTATCTCGGCGAGCTGATCGGTGCGCTCGGCACCCGGAACGTCTACTCGCCGGCCAGCGTCGACACGTGGCCGAAGAACCTCGCGCACATGCTCCTGTACGGCACGGGGCTGGGCATGAGCCTGCCCGACATCGACCGCACCGACTATCTGCTCATCCTCGGCTCGAACCCGATGGTGTCCAACGGCAGCACCGTCACCGCGCCCGGCATGCACCACCGCTTGCAGGCGTTGCGCGAGCGGGGCGGCACCCTCGTCGTGGTGGACCCGGTGCGCACCCGCACCGCCGAGGTCGCGGACCTGCACGTACCGATCCGGCCCGGCACCGACGCGCTGTTCCTGCTCGGGGTGCTCTCGGTGATCGCGGCGGAGGGCCTGGCCCGACCGGGCCGCGTGCCGGACGTCGTCGACGGTCTGGACGAGGCGCTCGCGCTGGCACGCGAGTACACCCCGGATTCGGTCGCCGAGGCTTGTGGGGTCGACGTCGCGCTGATTCGGACAGTCGCCCGCGGGTTCGCGGGAGCGACTGCGGCGGTGGCGCATTCGCGGATCGGCACCTGCATGCAGGAATTCGGCACGCTCGCGAACTGGCTCGTCGAGGTGCTCACGATCGTCACCGGGAATCTGGACCGCCCCGGCGGTGCGATGTTCTCGCTGCCCCCGGCCGGCGGTCAGAACACCTGGCCGGTCACGAAGCCGCCGAAGCTGATGTTCGATCGCTGGCGGTCCCGGGTTCGGGGGCTGCCGGAGGCGATGGGGGAGCTGCCCGCCGTGTGCTTCGCGGAGGAGATCCTCACCCCCGGACCCGGCCGCACCCGCGCACTGATCACCCTCGCCGGCAACCCCGCGCGGTCCCTCCCGAACAGCGGTGCGATCGAGGAGGCGCTCGACGCGCTCGAGTTCATGGTGTCGGTGGACTGCTACCTCAACGAGACCACCCGCCACGCGGACGTCATCCTGCCCCCGCCGCCGGTGACGACCCGTGGCCACCACGACGTGACGTTGTCGCACTTCCAGGTCCGGAACGTGGCCCGCTACACCCCGCCGCTGCTGGACCTCGCGGACGGAGAGATGGCGGAATGGCAGATCCTGCTGCGGCTGGCCGCGATCGCGAAGGGCACCCCGCACCGTCCCGTCGACGAGATGGACGACGAGGTCGCGGCGGTCGCTGCGCGGCGGGCCGCGAAACTCGCCGGCTGCGAACCGGAGCGGGTCGGCGAGGCGACCGCCGGTCGCAGCGGACCGCAACGGCTGCTCGACCTGCGACTGCGCAGCGGACCCTACGGTGACCGGTTCGGCCTCGACCCCGGCGGACTGACCCTCGCGGCGCTCGAGGACAACCTCGACGGCATCGACTACGGACCGCTGACCCCTCGCCTGCCGGAGGTGCTGCGCACCCCGGACGGGCGGATCGACCTCGTGCCCGAGATGATCGCCCGTGATCTGCCACGCCTGCGCGCGAGCATGACCCGGCCCGCCCCGGAACTGGTGCTGATCAACCGGCGCCAGCGCCGGGGCATGAACTCGTGGCTGCACAACGCGCTGCCCCAGCCCGACGGCGGCCAGTGCGCACTGCTGATGAGCCCGCACGACGCCGCCGAACGAGGCCTCGTCGACGGCGACCGGGTCGCGGTGACGTCCCGCGTCACCACCGTGGCCGCGGAACTGAGGATCGACGATGCGCTGCGGCCCGGGGTGGCGAGCATGCCGCACGGGTGGGGCCACGACGGTCCGGGACTGCGCACACCCCGGTCGGCCTCGGCTCCCGGCAGCAATTACAACGCGCTGGTGGACGACGACACGGCACTGGAGGCGCTGACCGCGTCCCCGATCTTCAACGGCGTCCCGGTCACGGTGACGCGCACGAGCGAGGAGCACTCCTGATGGCGTACGTGGTCACCCAGAACTGCTGCAACGATGCGACCTGTGTCGCGGTGTGCCCGGTCGACTGCATCCACCCGACCCCCGCCGAGCGCGAGTACACGCGCACCGAGATGCTGTACATCGATCCGGGCACCTGCATCGACTGCGGCGCCTGCTCCGACGTCTGCCCGGTGGACGCGATCGTCCCCGGTGACGCAGTCGTACCGGACATCGACCGCTATCGCGACATCAATGCCGAGTACTTCCAACGGAATCCGCGCACCGCTACCCCGGGTGCGCACGTCCAGCCGCTGCCACTCGCCATCGCGACCGCGGGTGTGGTCGACCCGCCGCCGCTGCGGGTGGCGATCGTGGGATCCGGGCCGTCAGCGTTCTACGCCGCCGAGGAACTCCTCGCCCGCCGCGACATCGCCGCCGAGGTCACCATGTTCGAACGGCTCCCTGTCGCAGGGGGACTGGTGCGTTTCGGTGTGGCACCGGATCACTGGCACACCAAGACGGTGGACCGCGTGTTCGACCGCACGGCACGCCGCACCGGCTTCGCGTTCCACCTCGGTATCGAGGTCGGGCGCGACGTGACAGTCGAGGAGGTGCTGGCCCACCACCACGCGGTGATCCACGCGTCCGGTGCATCAGGCGATCGGCGCCTCGGAGTCCCCGGCGAGGAGCTGCCGGGCAGCCACGCCGCCAGGGAGTTCGTGGCCTGGTACAACGGTCACCCCGACCACGCCGCTCGCTCCTTCGACCTGACTGGTTCGCGCGCCGTCGTGGTCGGCAACGGCAACGTCGCACTGGACGTGGCTCGCATCCTCGTGTCCGACGTGGAGACGTTGCGCCGCACCGACATCGCCGATCACGCCCTGTCCGCGCTGGCGGAAAGCCGGATCGAGGAGGTGGTGGTGCTGGGCCGCCGCGGACCCGAGCACGCGGCCTGCACCACCCCCGAGCTGCTCGCGCTCGGATCGCTGCCGGGGATCGACGTGCTCGTCGACGGGCCGGTGGACGCGGGCCCGGATGCACCGACGAAGCTGCAGATCCTCGCGGACTACTCCCGGCGCACGCCGACGCCGGGCAACCGGCGGATCGTGCTGCGGTTCGGGAGCACACCGAAGGAGGCGTTCGGCGTGAACCGCGTCGAGGCACTGCTGGTGGCGGACACCGAGTCGGGGGCAGACGACAGGATCGAGTGCGGGCTGGTGTTGCGGGCGGTCGGCTACCGGGGGCTGCCGATCCCGGGTCTCCCGTTCGACGATGCCACCGGCACGGTCGCCAATGTCGCGGGCCGCGTGGTGGAACCGGAGACCGGAATCCCCGTCGCGGGTCAGTACGTGGCCGGCTGGATCAAGCGCGGCGCGACCGGGGTGATCGGCACCAACCGCTACTGCGCTGCGGAGACGGTCGAGTCGCTGCTCGCCGATCACCGCGACGGGCAGCTCGCGACACCGAAGTCCACGGCAGGCGAACTGACGACGCTCGTCCGCACCCGCCGCCCCGATGCGCTCAGTGGTGCGGACTGGCGTGCGATAGACCGCCACGAGCGAGAGCGCGGCCGGGAGGCGGGCCGTCCCCGCATCAAGATCGTGGACGCAGACACCGCGGTGTCCGTCGCGACTGCCGCCCGAGGTCCTCGATGACACGCACCGTCCACACCTTCTGCCGAATCTGCGAGCCGGGGTGCGGCCTGCTCGCGGAGGTCGACGGCGGTGAGGTCACCCGGCTGCAACCCGACCGGGATCACCCGGTGCACCGCGGATTCTCCTGCCACAAGGGCGTGCACTACCTGCAGGTCCACCGCGATCCGGATCGGCTCGACCGGCCGCTCCGACGGACGAACCCGCGCAGCGAGGAACGCGGCGTCTTCGAACCGGTCGGCTGGGACGACGCCGCCCGGGACATCGCTGAACGGCTGCAGGACATCCGGCGGCGGCACGGACGGAACGCGCTCGCGGTCTATCAGGGCAACCCGTCGGCCTTCAACGGCGCCTACTACGCGAACGCCGCGACGATCGCGCGTGGCTTCGACACCCGCATGCGCTTCAGCGCGGGCACCCAGGACACCTCCGCCAAGTACGCCGCCAGCGAGGCGATCTACGGAGCGTCGATGGCGCACCCGATCCCCGACCTGCTGCACACCGACCACTTCCTGTGCCTCGGCAGCAATCCGCAGGTCTCGCACATGACGCTGATCCACATCTCTGACCCCATGGCGAAGATCCGGGCCGTCAAGCAGCGGGGCGGCACGGTGCTCTTCGTGAATCCCCGCAGGATCGAGTCGTCGTCACCGGAGACCGGTGACGTCCTGCAGATCAAGCCGGACACCGACTTCTACTTCCTCGCCGCGTTGCTGCACGAGATCGTCTTCCGGATCGGGTACGACCGGGCCGAGGTGGAACGTCACGGCCGGAATGTCGACGGCCTGCTCGACTTCGTCCGGCGGTATCCCGCCGAGCGTGTTGCGTCGGTCGTCGGTGTCCCGGCCGAGGCGATCCGGCGGGTCGCGGCCGACTTCTGCGCGGCGCCGAGCGCGAGCATCTACATGGCGACCGGCGTCAACCAGGGCCGCCAGGGCGCGCTGGCGTACTGGATGCTGACGATGGTGAGCCTGTTCTCCGGCAACCTCGGCAGGCGCGGCGGCAACATCTACTCCCGCGGCGTCGCGGACACGGTGCAACACTCGAAGCGCAAACGGGAGGACCCGTTCTTCGAGGGTCCGTTCGGGGAGATGCGCACGGTCGGCGGCGATCTCCCCGCGGCGTTGCTCCCGGAGTTCATCGAGAGCCCGGACGATCCGATCCGCGCACTGATCGTCGTATCGGGTAATCCGCTGCTGTCGGTGGGCGGCGACGGACGACTGCGTCGAGCTCTCGAGCAGCTCGAGCTGATCGTCACCGTCGACCTGTACCGCACCGTCACGGGTGAGATGGCGGATTACGTTCTGCCGGCGACGGACTGGCTCGAACGGGAGGACGTGAACTTCCTGAACACGATGGGCGTCGCGATGGAGCCCTACGTGCAGTACACGCCGGCGGTCGTGCCGGCCAAGGGCGAGCGCAGGGACGACTGGTGGATCCTGTCACGTATCCAGCAGGAGATGGGGGTTCCGACCCTGCTCGACGATCCGGAGCCGAACCCGTTCGCCGCCGTCGATGCGGCGCTGGCGGAGTCGGGACTGAGTATCGAGACCCTGCAGGCGATGCCGTGCCAGACCGCAGTGCTGCCGGAGGCCGTTCCGTCCGACGTCTTCGACATCGCGGTCCAGCACGACGACGGGTTGATCGATTGCTGTCCCTCCCTCTTCGCGCGGGCCTACGACACCGCAGAACGCATCTTCGAGGAGCTCGCCGGGGAGCCTGCCGACCAGCTCAAGCTGATCACGCGCCGGACCAACTACATGGTCAACAGCTGGTTGCACAACCTCCCGGTGTTCAAACAGGGTGTCCACCAGAGCAATCCGCTGTGGATGCACCCGGACGACGCGCGGTGCCGGGGCCTGGTCGAGGGCGACGACGTCACCGTGCGTAATCGGCACGGGTCCGTCGACGCGGTGCTGGTGTACGACGACGCGCTCAGATCGGGCGTGGTGGCGATGACTCACGGCTGGGGCCAGGGCACCGCTCGCGGGCTGGATGTGGCCCGCCGACACCCCGGCGTCAACGTCAACCGGCTCGCGCCGACCGGAGTGGAGGGCTACGACCCGCTCAGCAACCAGTCCCAGCTCACCGGAATCAACGTGGACGTGGTCCGTCGGTGAGATGGGATAGCTCGGACACCTGCCACAGCCGCACCGCTCCCGAGGACCAGTCGTAGCCCGCGCACAGGCCGTCCCGTCCACTCACGAGAACGGTTCCGTCATCCACTCCGGTGGGGCGGTCGAGTTCGATCCAGGATCCGAGGTCTGCGGCGGAGAGGAACACCCGCTCCTCCTCGTCGCCGGCGCACGCCACGAGGCGATCCCCGACGGCGACGACCCAGTGAAATGGCACGCACTCGTCGATCCCGTCGCCGATCCCGTCCGAGCGTGCCGACACGAACGAGACCGCGTCCACGGTCGACCGAACCCGCAGGACGTCCGTCTCGTGCGTCAGCGTCACCACCGAGTCCTGCCCGACGACATCGAGGAGGATCTCGTCGTCGTAGACGATCGGATCGAGCCGTTCGCCGAGCCTCGTCGGGTCGACCCAGTAGACCGCACAGCCGTCCTGCCCGGCGCCCATCGAGAGCCCGAGCAGGCCGGTCGCGCTGCGCGAGACTTGTGATCCTCCCGCGGTCAGGTCGGTGAGCTCGACGGACGCCTCCGTTCTCCCGTTGCGGACGAGGAGCCAGTGGTCGCTGTCGTCGCCCGGTTCCGTGAACGCGAACGTCTCCGTCGCCGAATCCCAGTACGCGGAGCCCGTTCCCCACTGCGGCCAGCCGCCGTGCAGGTGCTCCCAGACCACCGTTCCGTCGCGTCCACGCAGCTGCGCCCGATCCTGAAGTGTGACCGCGGCGTAGTCGAGGGAGTCCGAGACCGTCGACGTGCCGCACCCCTCGAACCTCGCACTGAAGAGCACCTGCTCGAACATCGTGTCGAACACGTCCACCCCGCCAGGTGCCCGTACGAGCCAGCCCGCAGGGTGTGCGGCGACCGTGCTGCGCTCCGGCATGGTCAGCTCCGCACCGACCGCCGTCAGGAATTCGTTCGACATGAGATGCAGCGTACAAACTCTCGGCCCGCCGGCCGGATGCCGCGAAGTCGCCCTTGTGCAAAGAACCAAATGACATTAGTTTTACTGGTGTGACGTGGGACACCCGACAGGTACCACGTACCCCTGTCCTGCGCGGCGCGGTCGAAGAGAATCCGGCCGCGACGACTCCTCGGGAGGCCTTTATGAGCGGAACCGTGATCGACGCACTGACCTACTGGGCGCGAACCGTCCCCGACCAGCCGGCGATCGACTTCGCCGGCGACGTCGTGACCTACCGCGAACTCGACACCTGGGCGGACGGCGTCGCCCACGACCTCGCGGCGCGAGGCGTCACGGCCGGGGACCGGGTCAGCTACCTCGGCGTGAACTCCCTGGAATGGTGCGTCGCGGCACTCGGCGCGATGAAGGTGGGCGCCATCTCGGCACCGTTCAACCAGCGGATGCTCGCCGGCGAACTGACCACCCTGGTCGAGGACTGTGAACCCACGGTCGTGTACTGCGACGCGGACCTGCGGTCGCGACTCGACGAGGTGCACGCGGCGCGCGGCACCTTCGCCATCGCGGAGTTCGAGACGGACGTGCGCCCGCTCCGCGGCAGGGCCCACGCGCCGTTCCGCACCCCCGTCACGGAGCAGTCCGATCCCACCGCGATCGTGTTCACCAGCGGCACCACCGGCAAGCCGAAGGGTGTCGTGTTCACACACGCCACCATCGCCGGCGAGATGCACGAGTGGTCGCTGATGGAGCCGATCGAGCAGAACGGCCTGCGTCCGCTGCTGGTGCTGCCGCTGTTCACCGCGGCAGGCATCATCTGGGGCATCTCGCGCACCGTGCTGCACGGCGGCACCCTGCTGCTGCAGCCGGGATTCGATCCCGAGGCGGCGCTGCGCGTGATGAAGGACAGCCGCGCCACCACGCTGACCGGACCGCCGATCCTGTTCGAGCAGATCTCCCGGGTGCCGGGTTTCGAGGGCGCGGACCTGAGCCACCTCACCACCGCCCACGTCGGCGGCGCCCGGGTGCCCTCCGCGCTGGTCGGGGTCTGGCTGGCCCGGGGCGTGCAGCTGCGGCAGATCTACGGGCAGACCGAGATCGGCGGCTCGGCCACCGCGATGCCCCGGAACGAGGCGGCCGCCCATCCCGACAAGTGCGGTTTCGGCGGCATCTTCACCAAGATCCGCGTCGTCGACGCGGACGGGAACGACTGCGCCCCGGGTGAAGTGGGTCAGATCCTGCTGAGGGGCCCGGGCATGATGCCGGGGTACTGGCGCAACGAGGACGCCACCCGCGCCGCATTGATCGACGGCTGGCTGCACACCGGCGACCTCGGAAAGCTCGACGAAAACGGCTATCTCACCTTCGTGGACCGGCTCAAGGACATGATCATCTCCGGTGGACTGAACATCTCGCCGGCCGAGATCGAGCAGGTGATCAACCGCATGCCCGGCGTCGAGGAGGTCGCGGTGATCAGCGTGCCCGACGAGAAGTTCGGCGAGACGCCGGCCGCGATCGTCAAAAAGGTGGAGGGGCTGACCGAGGCGGACGTCGTCGAGCACTGCAACCGGAACCTCGCCGACTTCAAGGTCCCGCGATACGTGGTGTTCGTCGACAGCGGGCTGCCCCGGATGGCCAGCGGCAAGATCTCCAAGCGAGACCTGCGGGACACCTATTCCGATGTGCCGCAGACCTACCCGAAGGTCCGGTGACGGTGGTGTCGGAGCAGCAGCGGGTGGCGGTGGTGACCGGCGGTGGCCGCGGGATCGGGGCCGCGATCTCTCGGCGCCTGGCCGCCGACGGGTTCGCGGTGGCCGTCAACTACTCGTCCAGCGCGGCGGACGCGCATGACGTGGTGGAGAAGATCGTCGCCGCGGGCGGTCGGGCCGCCGCGATCCGTGCGGACGTGTCCGACGCCGCCCAGGCCGAGCATTTGATCGCCGCCGCGACGGCCGATCTGGGGTCGGCGCCGACCGTGTTGGTGAACAACGCCGGGATGAACATCGCCGGGGCGGCGCGCAAGCAGTCCCCTGCGGACTGGGACCGGGTGATCGGTGTCAACCTCAGCGGCGCCTTCTACTGCACCCACGCCGCGTTGCCCGCGATGTACGAGAGCGGTTGGGGACGTGTCGTGTTCGTCAGCAGCCCGTCGGGAGGGCGGCGGCCGTCGCCGGGCATGAGCGCGTACTCCGCCGCGAAGGCGGGGCTCGTCGGCATGACCCGTTCGATGGCTCTCGAGGTAGCGCGTCGCGGCATCACCGTCAACACCGTCATGCCCGGCTTCGTGGAGACCGACATCATCGCCTCCGGTGGCGAGAACGCGGTGGAAACCCTGGCCGCGCAGTGGCCGAAGATCCCCGCCGAGTCGATCGCGTCGACCGTGTCCTTCCTCGTGAGCGAGGACGGCAGGCACGTGTCGGGCGAAGAGGTCGGCGTCTGGCTCGGCGGCCCGGTAGGCATCTGAAAGCAGCTCCGCCGCCTGTGAGTCCTTTCGCCCCCAGGCGGGCCGAAAGGACTCACAGGCGCGTCAGCGCCTGGCGGCGTCGGCCTCGGCCCGGTAGTTGCCCGGCCACGCCTTGCCGAGGGTGAGTCCGCCGTCGACGACGATGTTCTGCCCGGTCACGAACGTCGCGTCGTCCGAGACCAGGTAGGCGATCGCACCGGCGATGTCCTCGCCCTCGCCCGCGCGGGGGATGGGCTGGAACGATGCCAGCCCCTTGCGGACACCGGCGACACTGGCGTCGAGTGCGTCGCCGTCCAGGCCGGCGCCGTGGCCGACGATGCGGGTGGCAACGCCGCCGGGGGTGACGGCGTTGACGCGGACATGGAACTCGGCGAGTTCCCTGGCAGCACTGCGGGTCATCTGCAGCACGGCGGCCTTTGCGGCGCCGTAGGGGTGCGGGCCGAAGCCGGTGCGCACGCCGGCGACGGACGACACGTTGACGACGGCGCCGAAGCCCTGCTCGCGCATCACCAGGGCGGCGTGCTTGGTGCCAAGGAAGGCGCTGCGCGCGAGCACCGCGAACGAGGCATCCCACTCGTCGACGGTGGTGTCCTCGAGGTAGGTCCACGCGCCGACCCGGCCGGCGTTGTTCACCATCGCGTCCAGCCGGCCGAAGCGCTCGGTCGCGGCTCGGACCGCTGCCGCGATGTCGTCCTCGCGGGTCACGTCGGTGTGCAGGTAGACGCCGTGCTCGCCGAGGGCGGCCGCGACCGCCGCGCCACGCGCGTCGTCGATGTCGGTCACCACCACCCGGGCGCCCCGCTCCGCCAGAAGGGCGCAGGTCGCGGCGCCGATGCCGCTCGCGCCTCCCGTCACCACCGCGACCTTGCCGTGCAGTTCCGCCATTGTGTCGAGTCCTTCCCCTGTCTACGAACGATGCATCTTGAGGTATTAACCTAAAGCCATTAGCTTGATATGTCGACGGTCACAGCGCGAAGTCGAGGCCGTCGCAACCGCACGAGGGGAAGGCCCCGCATGTCCGAACTGATCCTGACCGAGCGGCCGCGGCCGGGCGTTCTGCTGATCCGCCTCAACCGCGCGGACGCGCTGAACGCGATGAATGCCCAACTCGTCGAGGAGCTGCACGCGGTGCTGGCCGACGTCCGCCACGACTCGGAGACCCGCGCGATCGTGCTGACCGGGAACGGGCGGGCCTTCTGCGCGGGGATCGACCTGCGTGGCTACGGCACCCCGCCCGGCGCGAGTGAGGGCGAGGGACGGGCGCAGGCCGGGATGCGGGTGCAGCAGCACATCGCGTCACTGGTCGAGGCATTCCGTGGGGCCCGGCCGCCCGTCGTCGCCGCGATCAACGGAGCCGCCGCGGGCGGCGGGATGGCGTTGGCGCTGATGGCCGACGTCCGGATCATGGCCGACACCGCCGCACTGCACGCCTCGTTCATCAACCGCGGGCAGTCCAGCTGCGACATCGGCGTCAGCTGGTTGCTGCCCCGGATGATCGGATTCGCCAGGGCGGCGGAGATTCTCCTCACCGGACGCCCGGTCGACGCCGCCGAGTGCGAGCGCGTCGGCATCGTGTCCTCGGTCCAACCGGCGGAACTGCTGCTCGACTCGGCACTCGACACCGCAGAGAACATCGCGCGCAACAGCCCGTTCGGGGTGTGGATGACCAAGGAGGTGATGTGGTCCAACCTCGAGGTCCCGAGCCTGCGCGCCGCGATCGACCTGGAGAACAGGACACAGATCCTCGCCGCCATGACCAAGGACCACCGCGAGGCTGTGTACTCGTTCCTCGAGAAGCGGCCCCCGGTCTACCGAAATCACTGACAGCTCTGTTGGAACCTCCGACAGGACAACAGCTTTGAACAGACGAGACGAAGGGTTGGTGCCGAAGTGAAGGTCGGAGTCATGGCCGGGTACTGGGGCTCGGGACCGCCGCGGCGGATGGAACAGATCGTTGCGGAGGCCGAGGCCCTCGGCGTCGACAGCTTCTGGACGGCCGAGTCGTACGGGTCCGACGCGTTGACCCCGCTCGCCTGGTGGGGCGCCCGCACCTCGACGATCGCGCTCGGCACCTCGGTGTGCCAGATGTCGGCGCGCACCCCCACCGCGCTGGCGATGGCGGCGCAGACCCTCGACCACCTCAGCGGTGGTCGCGTGATTCTCGGCATCGGCGCGTCCGGTCCGCAGGTGGTCGAGGGGTGGTACGGACAGCCGTACCCGCGACCGCTCGAGCGGACCCGCGAGTACATCGCGATCATGCGGGCGGTGTGGGCCCGGGACGAGCCGGTGACCTTCGAGGGCAGGCACTACCAGCTGCCGTATCAGGGCGGCACCGGCCTGGGGAAGCCGCTGAAGTCGATCGTGCACCCGCTGCGCCGCGAGATCCCGGTCTACATGGGCGCGGAGGGACCGAAGAACGTGGCCCTCGCCGCCGAGATCGCAGACGGATGGACGCCGCTCTGGTTCTCGCCGAAGACCGACGACTTCTACCGCGCCGCCCTCGCCGAGGGTTTCGCCCGCGAGGGCGCCCGCCGCACCGCGGACGACTTCGAGGTGGCCAACGTGTGCTGGCTGGTCGAGGACGACGACGTCGAGCGGGCGGCCTCTCGGCTAAAGCCGGTCGTGGCGCTGTACGCGGGCGGCATGGGCGCCAAGGACGCGAACTTCCACAACGACGTGTTCGTGCGGATGGGCTGGGGTGACGCGTGCGCCGAGATCCAGGAGCTGTACCTCAGCGGCAGAGCGGATCTGGCCGCGCAGGCGGTGCCGACGGCGATGGTCGAGGACGTCGCCCTCGTCGGTCCCGCGGACAAGATCTGCGAGGACATCGAGAGGCGTTGGAAGAAGACCTGTCTGACCACCCTGATCCTCGGGGGATGGCCACGGCCGGAGAATAGGGAGAGGATTCTCGATGCAATCCGATAGTGCCGCTGCACAGGGGCTGGACCCGCGAACCCCTGTCCTCGTCGGTGGTGGTCAGATCAACGACCGGGACGGCGGCCGCGAGCCGGTGGACCTGATCGCCGACGCCGCCCGCCGGGCCGCCGAGGAGGCCGGCAGTACGCGACTGCTCGAACTCGTCGACTCCGTCCGGATCGTCGGCCTGCTGTCGTGGAAGTACCGCGACCCCGGCGCGCTGGTCGGGGAGCGGGTCGGTGCCGCGCCCCGGAACACCGCCTACACCGGCAGCGGCGGCAGCACGCCGCAGGTGCTCGTCAACGCCGCCGCCGAGGACATCGCCGCCGGCCGGTCGGATGTCGTGCTCATCGGTGGCGCCGAGTCGTGGCGCACCCGGATGAAGCTGCGCGGTCAGGGGATTCGTCCCGGCTGGACGGTGCAGGACGATTCGGTGCCGAAGGCGCCGCTGGTCGTCGACGAGGTACCGATGCAGTCGGCCACCGAGATGCGGGCCGGCCTGGACCGCCCGGCCTACATCTACCCGCTGTTCGAGCAGGCGCTCCGCATCACCGCCGGCCGGTCCGTGGCCGAGCACCGCGACGCGATCGGCGCCCTGTGGTCCGGGTTCAGCAAGATCGCGGCGACCAACCCGCACGCCTGGACGCAGCGCGAGTACACCGCGGCCGAGATCGTCACCCCGTCCGCGGACAACCGGTGGATCGTCTCGCCCTACACCAAGCTGCTCAACTCCAACAACATGGTCGAGCAGGGCGCCGCACTGCTGCTCTGCTCGGTGGAGGTCGCGACCCGGCTCGGGATCCCGCGCGAGAACTGGGTGTTCCCGCAGTCCGGCACCGAGTCGCACGACACCTACGACATTGCCGAGCGCGGCGCGCTGGACCGCTCGCCGGCGATCCGCATCGCCGGTGCCCGGGCGCTGGAACTCGCCGGCATCGGGGTGGACGGCGTCGCGCACGTCGACGTGTACTCCTGCTTCCCGTCCGCGGTCCAGGTCGCGGCGCGGGAACTGGGGCTGCCGCTGGATGATCCGGGGCGACCCCTGACCCTCACCGGTGGGCTCACCTTCGCCGGCGGGCCGTGGAACAACTACAGCACCCACGCGATCGCCACCCTGGCCACCCGGCTGCGGGAGTCGCCGGGCAGCTACGGGCTGGTGACCGCGAACAGCGGGTATCTCACCAAGCACGCCTTCGGGGTGTACCGGACCGAACCGCCCGCCGACGGGTTCCGCCGCGAGGACGTGCAGGCGGCGGTGGACCGCGAGCCGACGACGAAGGCGCATCCCACGTACGAGGGCCCGGCGACGGCCGAGTCGTGGGCGGTGCTGCACGACCGGTCGGGTGCGCCGGAGCGCGGCTTCCTCGCGGCCCGCACCCCGGACGGGGGCCGCACGCTCGCGTCCACGACGGACGCCGCGGCGCTGGAACGTCTGCTGGCCGACGAGGAGGCGGGGGCGGGCGTCGTCGTCGCCGAGGACGGTGGGTTCGGGTTCGCCTGAGCCCGGCCGGCGTCTCGGATGTGCCCGCCACCGTTGACGCGCCAATACCTAAAGGCATAAGGTAAATGCATACCGGCGCGCTGCGCCGAGCCGGCGCCGACGGCGCCCGTGGATCAAGGAGAATCGAATGTCGGCAGAGGACTTTCGGACGCTGTACGAGCGCCACGTGGGCTACGTCGTGTCCGGGAACATGAAGGCGGCCATCGCCGACATGGTGCAGGAGAACATCCCCGCCGTCTTCGACGGAGTCTCCGTTCCGCGCGGCGCAGTCAACGCCTTCGAGATCAAGGACGTGCGCCTCGAGGGCGACCGGCAGATCGGTGAGACCGTCTACGACACCCCTGACGGCGTGATCGGGCTGCGGTCGATCTGGGAGCTGCGTGACGGGCAGTGGAAGGCCGCGGCGCTGGAGAACTTCGCGGTTCCCGGAGCCCCGGCATGAGCGGTGACATCGCAGTCGAATTCCCCTGGGGCCCGGCCGCGGACGGACTCGACCTGCCCTACTGGGACGGACTGCGCGAGGGCGAACTGCGACTGCAGCGCTGCGGCAACTGTGCCGAGTGGATCTGGGGTCCGCAGTGGATCTGCGGGCGCTGCCACACCTTCGACCCCGGCTGGGAGACGGTCGAGCCGGTCGGCACCGTCTACAGCTGGGCGCGCAGCCACTACCCGTTCATCACCGAGCTCGCGGACCGGGTTCCCTACGTCACGGTCCTGGTTGAACTTCCCGGCGCCGGAAACCGCAGGGTCCTGGGCATTCTCACGGGCGACGACACCGACGTCCGGATCGGCGACCCGGTGGTCGGACACATCGAACTGGACGAGGGTGCGACCTGGCCGTTGCTGCGGTGGCGTCGACGTGAAGGAGCACAGGCATGAGCGGGGCAGCAACACGCGGCTCGACCGCGATCGTGATGCGCGGAGCCGCGGCTGTCGTCGGCGTGTCCGAGCTGCACTACAAGCGTGGTGAGGCGCCGCACGGCGAGCTGCGGATGACGCTCGAGGCGATTGTCGCGGCCTGCGCCGACGCCGGCATCTCCCCACGCGAACTCGACGGCTTCGTCTCCTACGCGGGCGGCGGGTACGACGGCGCGACCATCGGCGGCGCACTCGGCGTCGACGACGTGCGCTGGTCCAACATGATGTGGGGCGGGGGAGGCGGCACCGTCGCCGCCGCCGTCAACAACGCCGCCGTCGCCATCGCGGCGGGCCAGGCCGAGTGCGTGGTCGTCTACCGCTCGATGGCGCAGGAGGACACCGGACGCCTCGGGTACGCCAAGTACTTCTACGGACCGCACTATCTCGCGCACGGTGTCGGCTCGCCCGCCCAGGTGTGCGCGCTGCGCACCCAGCGGCTGCTCGAACACGACGGCGTGCCCCGCGAGGCGATGCGGGCGCTGGTTCTGGCCGCGTACCGGCACGCCCAGAACAACCCCACCGCTGCCGGATACGGCCGGCCGCTCGACGAGGCGACCTACGACGCGTCCCGGATGATCACCGAACCGTTCCACCTGTTCGACTGCTCCCGGGAAAGCGACGGCGCGGTGGCGCTGGTACTGGTCTCGGGCGAGCGCGCGAAGCACATGCGGCCCGACGCCGCCTACGTGCTGGCCGGTGCGCAGGGCGCACCCGGCGGCTACTCGTCGATCATCGACAACGACGATCTGTACACGAGTGCGGGATTCGCCGGCCGCCCGGGCCGACCCGGGGTCGCGGAGAGGCTGTGGACCGCAGCGGGTCTCGGCCCCGACGACGTCGACGTGGTGCAGGTGTACGAGAACTTCAGCGGGCCCGCCGTGGCTGCGCTGATCGACCACGGGCTGGCCCCGACCGGTCCCGCCGCCGGCGAGGTGCTCACCGTGGACAACCTCACCGCGGGGATCGGCAAGCTGCCGGTCAACACCAGCGGCGGCAACATCGCCGACTCGTTCGTCAACGGCATGGGCCTGGCCGTCGAGGCCGTCCGGCAGATTCGCGGCACCTCGACCAATCCCGTTGCCGGAGCACGCACCTCACTGTTCATCGGCGGACCGATGGCGCCGCTGGTCAGCTCGACGCTGTTCGGCCACGAAGACACCCTCTGACCGAGATACTGCCCGACCCGGGCGCGACCGCACTACCGGAGGATCCTCAATGGACACCACCCTGGACCGGCGCACGTTCTTCATCGACGGCGAGTGGGCCGCACCGCACTCGAACTCGACCTACGACGTGATCGAGGCCGCCACCGAGAAGGTGCTCGGCACCACCGCCCTGGCCGACAACAAGGACGTCGACGCGGCGGTGGCGGCCGCCCGCCGGGCGTTGACGCCGTGGCGGGCCCTGACGGCCGAGCAGCGCGCCGACCACCTCGACCGGTTCGCCGCGGCGCTCAAGAGCAGGGCGAAGCAGACTGCCGTGTTGAGCAGCCGCGAGAACGGCATGCCGATCTCGCTGTCGATCGGTGCCAACGGTTATGCCCCGGGCCTGATGGTCGGCTACTACGCGGACCTGATCCGCCGCGCGGAACCCGAGGACGTGCGCCCCAGCGCGTTCGGGGGACGCACGGTGGTCCGCCGGGATCCGGTCGGCGTGGTCGCGGCGATCACCCCGTGGAACTACCCGCAGTCGCTCGCGGCGATGAAGATCGCCCCCGCCCTCGCCGCCGGCTGCACCGTGGTGCTCAAGCCGGCACCCGAGACGGCGCTCGACGCCTTCGCCTTCGCCGACGCCGCCGTGGAGGCCGGGCTGCCCGCCGGCGTGCTGAACGTCGTGCCCGCCGGCCGGGAGGTCAGCGCGTACCTGGTCGAGCACCCGGGCGTCGACAAGGTCGCGTTCACCGGTTCGACTCCCGCGGGACGGGCCATCGGCGAGGTCTGTGGTCGGCTCCTGCGTCCGGTGACCCTGGAACTCGGCGGCAAGTCGGCCGCGATCGTCACGGCCGACGCCGACCTCGACGTGTTCACCGCGAACCTGCTCGAGGTCTCGCTGGTCAACAACGGGCAGACCTGCCACGCCAGCACCCGCATCCTCGCGCCGCGCGGCCGGTACTCCGAGGTCGTCGACGCGGTCACCGAGACCGTGCGGGCGTTGCGGATCGGCGACCCGCTGGACAAGGCGACCCAGATCGGCCCCCTGGTCAGTGCCGCCCAGCGCGACCGGGTGCTCGGCTACATCGAGGCCGGCCGCGCGGACGGGTACCGCATCACCGCCGGTGGCGGAACGCCCGCCGACCAGTCCGTCGGGTGGTACGTCGAGCCGACCGTCTTCGAAGGCGTGGACAACGCGGCGCGGATCGCGCAGGAGGAGATCTTCGGCCCCGTCCTGACCGTCACCCCGTACGGCGACGAGGAGGAGGCGATCGCGATCGCCAACGACTCCGAATACGGTCTCGGCGGCACGGTGTGGACCACCGACGAGGAGCACGGTCTGGCGATCGCGGACCGGATCCACAGCGGCACCGTCGGTGTGAACCACTACGCGCTGGACCTGGCGGCCCCGTTCGGCGGCGTCAAGGCGTCGGGCCTCGGCCGCGAACTGGGCCCGGAGGGCCTCGCCCCGTACTACAGCGCGAAGTCCGTCTACTTCGGCAGCCGCTGAACCACAGGCAATCACCGATCGAACGGAGCCAACGATGACCCTTCCGCTGGACGGCGTCCGGGTGCTGGACCTCACCGACGGTCTCGGCGAATCCTGTGGCCGCTACCTCGCCGACCTCGGTGCCGAGGTGATCCGGATCGAGATGCCCGGCGGATCACGTTCGCGTGCCGCCGAACCCGTCGTCGACGGCGTGAGCATTCCGTTCGCGCTGCGCAATGCCAACAAGCTCGGGATCACGCTCGACCTGGACACCGACGCCGGCCGGGGGCGACTGCGGGAACTCGCCACGAGCGCGGACATCCTGATCGAGTCGCAGCGCCCGGGCCGGCTGTCCGAGTGCGGTGTCGGCGCGAACGAGATTCGTTCCCTCGTACCGGGACTGGTGTGGGTGTCGGTCAGCGGATTCGGCCAGACCGGACCGTACCGGGACTGGGTGGCGACCGAGCAGGTGCTCTACGGGCTGTCCGGAGTCCTGTCCCGCTCCGGTGCCCCGGGCGCGGAACCGCTGCTGCCCCCCGGCGGACTGGTCGAGGAGACCGTCGGCGCGCACGCCGCCTGGGCCGCACTGCTCGCGTACCACCGCCGATTGGGTACCGGGCGCGGCGAAACCGTCGACGTATCGGCGTTCGAGGCGATCGTGCACGGATTCGACCCCGGATTCGGCACCCAGGGGTCCGCGGCCGCGGCGCGGTCCGAGGATTTCCCGCGGGGCAGGCCGAACGCCGCCAACTTCTATCCGGTGTTCCCGTGCAAGGACGGTCACGTCCGGATCTGCCTGCTCGCCAAACGGCAGTGGCGGGGCATGTTCGAATGGCTTGGTGAGCCAGAGGAGTTCGCGGATCCGAAGTACGACACCATCCCCGCGCGATTCGTCGCCGCGGACACCCTGCACCCCCTGATCGAGCAGCTGTTCTCCGCATACACCCAGGCGGAGTTGGTGGCGGAGGGGGCGCGCCGCGGCGTGCCGGTCGGTGGTGTGCACACCCTCAGCGAGGTGCTCACCACCGAGCACTTCGCGGCGTCCGGTTCCCTCGTCGACGCGGAGATCGCGCCCGGGCTCCGGGCCCGCGTGCCGTCGGGCTATGTCCGGGTCGGGGGAGATCGCGCCGGGATCCGAACGCGGGCACCGCAACTCGGCGAGCACAACGACCTGACCTTCGCGGCGCGGGACATCATTGCCGGTACGGGTGACCCGTCGGCCGCGCCGCTGGCCGGGCTGCGCGTCCTCGACCTCGGGGTGATCGTGTTCGGCGCCGAGTTGAGCCGGCAGTTCGCCGACTACGGCGCCGACGTCATCAAGATCGAGAACGCGAACTTCCCCGACGGGCTGCGCCAGTCCAAGCGCGGCGCGGCGCTGGCCGCGTCCGTCGCCTGGGGGCACCGCAACAAGCGCAGTCTCGGGATCGACCTGCGCAGCCCCGAGGGCGTCGACCTCTTCCGGCGACTGGTCGCCGATGCGGACGTGGTGCTGGCCAACTTCAAACCCGGCACCCTGGCGTCGATGGGCCTCTCGTACGAGACCCTCGCCGAGATCAACCCCCGCATCGTGGTGTCCGAGTCGAGTGCGTTCGGCAGCACCGGACCGTGGAGCACCCGGCTCGGCTACGGCCCGCTCGTGCGCGCTTCGTGCGGGGTGTCGGCGTTGTGGCGGTACCCGGACGACGAGGAACTGCTCTGCGACGGGCAGACCGTGTACCCCGACCACATCGCCGCGCACGTCACCGCCATCGCGGTGCTCGCCGCGTTGATCGACCGGCGTCGGACGGGACGGGGAACGAACCTCGAGGTGGCCCAGGCGGACACGGCGTTGGTGCAGCTCGGCACCCAGCTGGTTGCCGAGGGACTCCGGCCCGGGACGATCACCGCGCCCGGCAACGTCGATCCGTACGCCGCGCCGAGTGGCGTGTACGCGTGCGCCGGTGACGACGAGTGGTGCGTGGTCACCGTCCGCGACGACGACGAGTGGGCGGCGCTGTGCGGTGTGGTCGATCGTCCGGACCTGGTGGGGGACAGGCGGTTCGCCACCAACCCGCAGCGGATCGCGAACCGCGGCGAGGTGGACGGCATCATCGCGGCCTGGCTTCGGGACCGGGACCCCCGGGAGGCGACGGCGGTGCTGCAGGCCGCGGGAGTCCCCGCGGGGGCGATGCTGCGGCTGCCGCAACTGCTCACCGACCCGCAGCTGACCGCTCGCGCCACGTACACGGCGATCGAGCACGAGCTGCTGCCGACGCCCCTGTCCGCCACCGCCCGGGTCGCCGTGTTCGGCGAGATCGCCGACCCGCCCACCCGTCAGGCTCCGCTGGCCGGCGAGCAGACCCGGCAGATCTGCGCCGAACTGCTCGGCCTGGACGACGCCGAGATCGATGCGCTGGTGCGGTCCGGGGTGTTGCAGCCCCCGGCGACCGACCCTGCCCTAGTGCGTGAGGTGGCGACCGGCTAGCCCGGACAGCACCGGCCGGAACGCCTTGAAATTGCGACGACAGCAGGTCATCTCGGGTGACGTGCTGTCGTCGCAGTTTGCTTCCGGATGGACGCAGTATTGTGGAACCGGCAGACCTGCAACGGCATTCACGTGCTGGTGACGGAACTTCGAACCATGCCTCCCCGCTGCGGGCGCGATCATGCCGCCGTCACCTGCGCGGCCGGAGTTCCGATTCGACCCGAACAAGCGGGCCTGCGACCAGGCCCGCACGTCGTGCGTCACGAGCGAGAGTCCGGCCTGGGCTCGCTGGGATGTCGAATGGAGTTCAGCTGCCGATCGAAATAGTTGGTGGCTGCACGTATTTGGCGCCAAGTCGAGCGCAAGAATCTTCCGTAGACAAATCTAATGACTATTGGTTAATGTGTTGCGCATCACAGGACATTCCGGGTGATCGCCCGGCCTTACACACATCGAGGTGTGCATGACCGAGACCAGAACCGAAGTCACCGAAAACCTCACGGACTCGAGCCGGGCGCGCTCCGCCGCGGACTCGCGCCGGGCCAGCCGCGCCGCCTTCGTCGGAACCCTGCTCGAGTACTACGATTTCAGCCTCTACGCTTCTGCGGCCTCGGTGGTCTTCGCGAGCGTGTTCTTCTCCGGATCGAGCCCGTTCCTGGGGACCCTGCAGGCGGTCGGCACGTTTGCGGTCGGCTTCCTGGTGCGCCCGATCGGCGGGGTGGTCCTCGGAAGTCTCGGAGACCGTATCGGGCGCAAGCGAATTCTCGTGCTGACCCTTGTGCTGATGGGCGCGGCCACCATGCTTGTCGGCGTGCTGCCGGGATACGCCCAGATCGGATGGCTCGCACCCGTCCTGCTGGTGTTCCTCCGGATCCTCCAGGGCATCGGCGCGAGCGCCGAGTACGGCGGTGCGACGCTGGTTGCGGTGGAGTTCGCGCCGGAACGCAAGCGGGGACTGCTCGGTTCACTCCCGGGTATGGGTTCGGCGCTCGGTGGCGTCCTGGGTACCAGTGCACTGCTGCTGGTGTCGACCCTGCTGTCGAAGGAGGACTTTCTCGACTGGGGGTGGCGGATTCCGTTCCTGCTCAGTGGTTTGATCCTCGCCTACGGGCTGTGGCTGCGGCGGTCGCTGCCGGAGACACCGGAGTTCCGGCGAATCGAGAACGCGGATGACACGGCTCGGACTCCGGTCCGCGACGTGATTCGCCAGCAGCCGCGGGCACTGCTCGCCGTGATGGTGATGGCCATCGGCATGACGGGCATCGGCTACTTCTTCATCGTGTTCATGGGCACTTTCGGCGCCAACCAGCTTGGGCTGGGCAAGACCGACATCCTCATCGGCCTGATTCTTGCCCAGGTCGCCAACGCACTGCTGATCCCGCTGTTCGGTGGCCTCTCGGATCGGATGGGCCGACGGCCGGTGATCATCTTCGGCTTCGTCTACAGCGCCGTCTTCGCGTGGCCCGCGTTCTGGCTGCTCTCGAACCACGGCTCCGCAACCGTGTTCTGGCTCGTACTCGCTCTGGGCAACGGCATCGGGGTCGCGTCGATCTTCGGCCCGATGGGCGCCTACGTCACCGAACTGTTCGAGACCCGGCACGCCTACAGCGGACTCGGTCTCGGCCGGGAGACCGGTAACGCCCTCGGCGCGGCCATCGTGCCGGTGGTCGCGGTGCCACTGGCCTTCCACGACACCACCGCCTGGCTGAGCCTGCTGCTCTGCGGCATCGCGATCCTCGGCTTGGTCGCGGCGGCACTCTCGCGGACGCGATCGGAATCGCTCGAGGCGGGCGGAGACGTCGAGACTCTGCCGGTGTAGCCGCACCCGGACGTCACGGCACGGGTTCCGATCGCGGGGATCGGAACCCGTGCCGTTCTCGGTCGGGACGATACTCTGGCCTAAAGGAACTAGATATTCGACGCGCGACGGCCGGTGCTGCCGTGGCGCAGGATTGGAGCACCCCGATGTCCACCGTCCCCCTGCTCGTCGACGCCGACTGGCTGGTCGCCCACCGTTCGGATCAGAACATCCGGATCTACGACGTCAGCATCTCGCACGGGAAGACCGAGGCGGGCGAACCGTTCACCACGTCCGGGCGGGAGACGTACGAGGCGGAGCACATCCCCGGCGCCGCGCACGCCGACGTGTTCGGCGACCTCGCCGACACGCAGTCGCCGTATGCCTTCACCAGCCTCGACCACGACACCTTCGCGCAGCGGGCCGGTGCCCTCGGCATCGGACCGGACACCCACGTCGTTCTCTACGACCAGGGCGGGAACCTGTGGGCGACCCGGCTGTGGTGGAACCTGCGGCTGGAGGGCTTCGACCGGGTATCGGTCCTCGACGGCGGTCTCGGTGCCTGGAAGGCCGCAGGGCACGAGATCGAGCAGGGCGGGAGTAACAGCTACCCGGCAGAATCCTTCTCCGGTGAGCGCCGGCCCGAACTGCTCGCGACGAAGGAGAGCATCCTCGCCGGGATCGGGGACCCGGCCGGCGTACTGGTGAACTCGCTGGAGCCGCAGACGTTCCGGGGCGAGGTGGACACCTACGGGTACGGGCGTCCGGGCCGGATCCCGGACAGCGTCAACGTCTTCTTCGGCGACCTGGTCACCGAGGACGGCAGGGTCGGCGGGCTGGAGCTGGTCCGGCCGCAGTTCGCCGAGGCGGGTGCGCTCGACGAGGACAAGTCGGTGGTCACCTACTGCGGTGGCGGCATCGCCGCGACCTTCCTCGCCTTCCAGCTCGCCCGGCTCGGCCGCGAGGACGTCGCCGTCTACGACGGGTCGATGAACGAGTGGGTGTCCGACGAGTCGCTGCCCCTCGAGGTCGGTGAGCCGACCGCCTGAATCGGCGAAGGGCGCGGACAGCAGTGGGGCGGACCGTCACGGTCCGCCCCACTGCCGTATTCGCAGGGCACGGACACAGCGCGAGGAGCTCCCCGGGATGCGGTGCACACCCGGGGAGCTCAGTGCTGTCTCCGGCGTCCCCACGAGAGCTGCTGACAAAAATCGATTGACGTCAGCTGTCATTCGCTGTAACGTCAGTCACAGGCCGCGAGAAGAACACCTCCGGTCAGAGTCTTCAGGTCGCCCGGGTCGGGCGACATCTCTCCACGGCAACGACCGCTGTGGCTCACCATGCACTCCCTTTCACACAAGGAGCTCGTATGAAACTCAACGGCAAGGTCGCTCTCATCACCGGCGCGGGGTCCGGGCTCGGACGGCGGTCTTCGCAGCTGTTCGCCTCCGAGGGCGCCACGATCGCCGTCGTCGACATCGATGCCGAACGGGCCAAGGGCACGGTCGCGCTCGTCGAGGAACAGGGCGGTACCGCGATCGCGATCACGGCGGACGTCCGGAGCGAGAAGCAGGTCGCCGACGCCGTCGCGACGACAGTCGACGCGTTCGGTACCGTCGACATCGCATTTGCCAACGCCGGCATCGTTTCTCGCGGCGGAGTGCCGTCCGTGGCCGGAGGAGAGCAGGTCGACTTCGAGGACCTCACCGACGCCGACTGGCAGGATGTGGTCGGCGTGAACCTCTCCGGTGTCTTCTACACCGCGAAGGCCGTCGTTCCCACGATGCGCAAGCAGGGTGGCGGCGTCATCCTCGCGACCTCGTCGGCCGCGTCCCTGGTGGCCTACCACAGCATCGCGATGTATTCGGCGACGAAAGCCGGCGTGAACGGGCTCGTTCGCGGGCTGAGCCTGGACCTGGGCAAGTACGGCATTCGCGTCAATGCCATCGCGCCCACCCACGGCATGTCGCCGAACTTCCTCGCGCCGGAGGGCACTCCGGTCGTCGGGAAGTCCTACGAGGAGGTCGCCGGCCCCTGGGATCCGGGAGTCTCGCCGATCCCGCTCAAGCTGGGCCGTCCGCCGTCACTCGACGACAACGCCCGAGCAGCCCTGTTCATGGTGTCGGACGACTCTGCCTACATGTCGGGTGTCGTGCTGCCGACCACCGACGGCGGAACACTGTCCCGCGTCGGCATGTGGTTCCCGGAGGATCTGGAACCCTCGACAGACGGCCACGGCGCATGACCGCAACGACCGCCGCCTCGTCCGGCCACAGCAGCGAAAGCGGGACAGGATTACGCCTGAACGTCGATCGCTCCGCCTGCGCCGGTCACGGCCTGTGTTACGGCGGGTATCCCGAGGTGCTCGATTGCGACGATCAGGGTGATCCCGTGATTCTGCGCGATCCGCTCGAAACCGCCGCCGAGATCGACGCCGCCCGGGCCGCCGTGCAGGTGTGTCCGGAACGCGCCCTCACCGTCGAATCCGTCTGATCAGAACCAGTTCCGAGGAAGGAACGACATGACCACCACCACTCTGGACGACGCGCCCAGCGATCTCGTCGTCGACTTCGACATCTACGACCCGGCCCTGACCGCGCCGGTCGACACGATCCAGGATCGCGTCGCCGAGCTTGCCGGCAAGGGCCCGGTCGTGTACTCCACCGCTCACGGTGGGCACTGGATCGTCACGCACTACAGGGAGATTCACGAGGTCCTGCGCGATCCGGAGACCTTCTCGAGCTACCCGAACAACCTCGTCACCGGGCCGGGCGGCATGGGCAAGTTCATTCCGATCGAGCTCGACCCGCCGGAGCACACCGGCTACCGACTCGCCCTGCAGCCGCTGTTCTCCCCCAACCGGATGAAGGCGCTGACCGAGCAGATCCGGGATCTGGTCAACGAGCTGATCGACGGCTTCGCCGCGAAGGGTGAAGCGGAGTTCATCAGCGAGTTCGCGCACGAGCTGCCCACCCGGGTGTTCCTGGCGCTGATGGACTGGCCGGTCGAGGACGCCCCGATGTTCACCGCGGCAACGGACACCATCCTCGTCGGCAAACCCGGTGGAACCGAAGAAGAGTCGCAGCGGGCTCGGGCCATGGCCGGATTCGAGATGCTGGGCTACTTCCAGAAGATCGTCGACGAGCGGCGGAAGAATCCGGGTGACGACGTCACCTCGGCGCTGATCCACACCGAGGTCGAGCTCGAGGACGGCAAGCGGCTGCTGACCGACGAGGAACTCAACCGGATGTTCTTCCTGCTCCTCATTGCCGGGCTGCACACGGTGCAGGGCTCTCTCGCCTGGGCCGTCATCCATCTCTACAACAACCCGGAGCAGCGCGCGGAGCTGATCGAGAACGACGATCTGATCGCGAGTGCGGTCGAGGAGATCCTCCGAATCGAGGCGGCGGTCGTGCCGGGGCGGTGTGCCACCCGCGACGTCGAACTCGGCGGCGTCCAGATCAAGGCGGGTGACCAGCTCATCCTGATGCTGTGCTCCGCCAATCGGGACGAGGGCGAGTTCGATGACCCGAACGACCTTCAGCTGGAACGGCATCCGAATCGGCACCTCTCGTTCGGCTCGGGCGCGCACCGCTGCCTCGGATCGCACCTCGCGCGGATCGAACTGTCCATCGCTCTCGAGGAACTGCACCGGCGGATCCCGGACTACCGCCTCGTGGAGGCGGATCCGCCGATCCTGCACGGCAGCCAGGTGCGTGGCTGCGCGCGCCTTCCGATCCAGTTCACACCGGCGGTGTGAGCGAGCCTGCCCGGCAGGAGAAGACCAGCATCGCAGGGTAGGGGTCGGCAGAGGGGGCCGGACGCCACCCGGGTGTCCCGGTGCGGCCGCAAGGGGGCGGCCACGCCGGGACACTCCTATGGGGTGGATGCGGCCGAGATACGCTGCGCCCGTGCCTCCTACGGCGCCGAGGGTGCAGTTGTCCCTGGTACCCTTTCCAGAGCCGCATGGCAGTGTCGAACCGGTGAAGTGGAGGGTCGAATGGCGCGCAGGCGCGTCGGCGTCCTGGGTGAGAGCGTGGACGATGCGCGTGCCCAGATCTTCACCGCGGCCGAGTCCGTCTTCCAGCGCTACGGAATCGTCAAGGCCACGATGGGCGACGTCGCCAAGGAGGTGGGCGTGTCGAGGCCGACGGTCTACCGCTACTTCCGGGACCGGGACACGCTGATCTCGGCCATCGTGGAGGCGCGGTCGCGCCGGCTGTTCGACACGGCGCGTGCGTTTCTCCGCGAGCGGCCGACGTTCGGCGAGCAGGTCGTGGACGGAATCGTGCACCTCGTGGACCGTGGCCGGCGCGACCCGATCATGCGGTTGCTGGTCACCCCCGAACACATGGACACCGCCACCGCCCTCCTCGGCACGTCGGGTCTCGCGACCCGGCTGAACACCGAGATGTGGTCACCGCTCATCGACGAGGCCCGCGACCGGGGCGAGATCCGACCCGGAACGACGGACGAGGAGATCTGCGACTGGATCACGATGGTGCAGCTGATCCTGATGGGGCGTAATGACTTCGGTGACAGTGAGGATCCGGAGCATCGGCGCATGCTCACCCGGTTCCTGCTGCCCGCGATCGTCCGCGAGCCGGCACGCACGAGTGCCGGCCCGGCTGCGGTGTGCGGTTGAGGGCACCGTGGAATCGGTCGCCGCTCCCCGGCTCCGGCCGGTCGCCGTTTCGGTGACGACTCGTCTCGACCGGAGGTGACGGAGATGGCACGACGACGGGCGGTGAGCGTCCTCGGCACGGACGCGGACGAAGCGCGCACACGGATTCTCGATGCCGCCGAGGCGGCATTCGAGCGGTACGGCTTGGTCAAGTCGACGATGGACGACATCGCCAATGAGGCGGGCGTCTCCCGCCCCGCCCTCTATCGGTACTTTCGTGACCGTGACGCCCTCGTCTCGGCGCTCATCGCGGCCCGGTCCCGGCGCCTGTTCGCGGAGACGCACGCCTTCCTCGCCGGCTGCGACGGCCTCGCCGAGCAACTCGTCGAGGGGCTCGCCCAACTCGTCGACCGCGGGCGCAGGGACCCGCTCATCCGCCTGATCGTCGGCCCGGAACAACTGGGCTGGGACACCGCGTTGACCGGCAGCTCGGGACTGGCGGCGCAACTGACACACGAAATGTGGGCGCCGGTACTCGATGCCGCCCGTGAGCGAGGCGAGATCCGTCCCGGCCTGACCAACCGCGAGATCACCGAGTGGATCGTCGTCGTCGAACTGATCCTGGTGGGGCGCATGGATTTCGGTGCCGCGAGTGACCCCGACCATCGACGCATGCTGGCCAAGCTGCTGCTCCCCGGGATCGTGGCAGATCCGGCACCTCGGGGGCCGGAACCGGGCGCGTGACGGTCGGCCGGGCCGACCCGCGCGCCCGGCGATGTGCTTGTTGCGTGTCCCGCATCACATGCCGTAACGTATGACACAGATTGTTATTTGTAAACCTGTTGTCGGGGCAGGTTCGGGGCCGTGAACGGCTCCGCAAAGACACGCATGTCCACCAGATTCTCCGAGTGCACACCGAGTTCTCCCCGCGGCGTTCAGCCGGCGAATACGAGATCCGGGCAACAACGTCAGGAGCGACCATGGCGCACGTGATCACCCAACCGTGCTGCAACGACGCGAGTTGCGTCGCGGTATGTCCCGTCGACTGCATCCATCCGTCCCCGCGCGAGCGTGCATTCGTCCGGACAGAGATGCTGTTCATCGACCCGGACGCGTGCATCGACTGCGGCGCATGCGTGGACGAGTGCCCCGTGGACGCGATCGTGCCGCCCGAGGACGTCACGCCCGCACTCGAACCCTTCGTCGCGATCAACGCGGCCTACTACTCGGATCGGCCCGGGTCGGCCGCACCGGATGTCGTCGAACCCGTGACCGTGGCCGCGACGAGCGGCCCACTCCGGGTCGCCGTCGTGGGAAGCGGCCCGTCGGCCTGCTATGTCGTGGACGCGCTGAACACGATCCGAGGACTCGACGTCGAGATCACCATCCTCGAACGGTTGCCCGCGCCCGGAGGGCTCGTCCGCTACGGAGTCGCACCCGACCACGCCGCCACCAAGAGCATCGCGACGTTGTTCGGCCGTACCCTCGGCAAGCGCGGATGCACCGTGCACCTGAACACCGAAGTGGGCGTGCATGTCACGCATGACGAGGTGCTGCGTCATCATCACGCCGTTGTGTACGCATCGGGTGCGAACGGAGATCGCCCGCTCGGTGTTCCCGGGGAAGGCCTTCCCGGCAGCGTCTCCGCGCGCGACTTCGTTCTCTGGTACAACGGCCATCCCGATCATGCCGATGCCACCTTCGATCTGTCCGGGGAGCGCGCGGTGGTGGTGGGCAACGGCAACGTCGCCCTGGACGTCGCACGGGTGCTCGCCGGTGACGTGGCCAGGCTGATCGGCACGGACATCGCCGCCCACGCCCTCGAGGCCCTTGCGGCGAGCCGGATCCGGGAAGTGGTCGTGCTGGGCCGGCGAGGTCCCGAGCACGCGGCCTTCAGCACTCCCGAGTTGCTGGGCCTGGGCAACCTCGCCGGGGTCGATGTCACGGCCTCGCACTCGTTCGAGTCCGCTCACGCGAACGACGAGCTCACCCGGATCCGCGCGTCCGTCCTGAACCGCTACGCGGCGGCACAGCCGACTCCAGGCAACCGCCGGATTCACTTGCAGTTCTTCGGATCACCGACCGGGATTCTCGGCGACATCCGTACGGAGGGCCTCCGCATCGATGTCAACGAACGAACCGCCGAGGGCGGGATCTCGGCGTCCGGCCGCAGCGAGACCGTTCCCGCCGATCTGGTGATCAGGTCCGTGGGATTCATGGGCAGGCCCGTCGAGGGATTGCCCTTCGACCACGCTCGTGGGGTGCTGTCCAACCGCAACGGAGCCGTCGTCGATCCCGACTCCGGCGGACAGGTGCGTGGGGTGTACACGGCCGGCTGGCTCAAGCGTGGGCCGAGTGGTGTGATCGGATCGAATCGCGCCTGCTCGGAAGCCACCGCGGTGCAGATCGTGGCTGACTTCGCATCCGGCAAACTGGCTGTGCCGGAAGGAACTTCCGAACAGTTCGCCGACCTGGTGGAGCAACGGCAACCCGAGAGGCTGGACCTCGCCGGCTGGAAGCGTCTGGATTCCCACGAGCGGAAAGCCGGACGGAAGGTGGGACGCCCTCGCCTCAAGGCCGTCGATCGCTCGGAGATGGTCGACATCGCTCTCGGTCGACAGGCTTCACCGATCGGCTGAGGCTGCCGGCGCCCCAGTGCGCCGCGCGTGATGAACGGGGCGACTTCGTGTTGCCCGACAACGTCCTCGGGGGGACGAACGGTGACGGAGAGGCCGTGAGACGGCGTCCGTGACCGTGCTGGTGCATGTCACAGGGACCGTTTCGCTCGAGGCTCTGCTGGCGTGCACGTATGTCCACATGAATCGAATGTGTTGTGCACAAGGGTTGACGGGGTGGGAAGGAGCTTTTGAGTGGGTATCGAAGTTGCTGTGGAGGGTCTGACCAAGTCATTCGGCTCCCAGCAGATCTGGCGAGACGTGACGATGACGTTGCCCGCTGGTGAGGTGAGTGCGCTCCTCGGACCATCGGGCACGGGAAAGTCGGTCTTCCTCAAGTCGCTGATCGGCCTGCTCCGACCGGAGCAGGGATCCATCGTGATCGACGGCGTGGACATCATGACGTGTTCGGCCAAGGAACTGTACGAGATTCGCAAGTTGTTCGGGGTGCTGTTCCAGGACGGCGCGCTGTTCGGATCGATGAACCTGTACGACAACGTGGCATTCCCGTTGCGGGAGCACACGCGCAAGTCCGAGTCCGAGGTCCGGAAGATCGTGATGGAGAAGCTCGAACTCGTCGGTCTCCTCGGGGCGGAGGACAAGCTTCCCGGTGAGATCTCCGGCGGCATGCGCAAGCGCGCCGGGCTGGCGCGGGCACTGGTCCTCGAGCCGCAGATCATTCTGGTGGACGAGCCCGACTCGGGCCTCGATCCCGTTCGTACGACCTATATCTCGCAGACATTGATCGATATCAACGCCGAGATCGACGCGACGATCCTCATCGTCTCGCACAACATCAACCTGGCCCGGACGGTGCCGGACAACATCGGAATGCTGTTCCGGCGTGAGCTGGTGATGTTCGGACCCCGTGAGGTGCTGCTGACGTCGGACGAGCCGGTGGTCAAGCAGTTCCTGGGCGGAGCGATGATCGGTCCGATCGGGATGTCCGAGGAGAAGGACGAGGCGCAGATGGCGCACGAGCAGGCGCTGGTCGATGCCGGTCACCACGCGGGCGGCGTCGACGGACTGGACGGAATCGTGCCGCAGATGAGGGCGACTCCGGGTATGCCGGAGCGTCGCGCGGTAGCCCGGCGGCGGATGCGGGTTCGGCGGATTCTGCACACCCTTCCAGTTCGAGCACAGCGCGCAATCCGTGACGACCTCGAGGACGACATGCCCACGCAACGCCTGGAGGTGGTGGCCCGATGAGTATCCAGTTGACGTCACCCGCCCCGGCCACCGTGCCGGAGGAGCCGCGGAGGCAGAGCGGTGTCCGGCAGCGGGCCGGGGCGGTACTCGCCTGGCTGAGCGCGTACCTCCGGGTCAGGCCGGCGCAGAGCCTCGCCACGATCGGGCGGTCCGCTCGCCTCGCCGGCAACGTGATCCGGTACTGCGTGACCGATACCGTCACCGGTCGTCTGCCGGTGGGGGAGGTCGTCGAGCAGATGTGGAAGTTGCTCAAGGTGACCGCCCTGCCGGCACTGCTGATGGCGGTGCCGATCGGTGCCGAGGTGTCCGTCCAGGTCGGCGGCATCATGAACCAGGTCGGTGCGAACTCGCTCGCGGGCGCCGCGAGTGGTCTCGGTGTCGTGGGGCAGGGCGCGCCGATGGCGGCAGGCCTGCTGATGAGTGGCGCCGCGGCCTCGGCCATCGCGTCGGACCTGGGTGCCCGCTCCATCCGCGAGGAGATCGAGGCGATCCGCGTGATGGGTATCGACCCGGTTCAGCGTCTCGTCGTGCCCCGCTTCATCGCGATGATCCTCATAGCACCGATGCTGTGCATCATCATCATCGCGGCCGGTGCCGCTGCGGGCCTGTTGATCTCGGCCAACGTCAACGACGTCGTGCCCGGTAGCTTCTGGCAGTCGTTCGGCGCCTTCGCCACCCCGACCGATCTCGCGTTCTCGGTGCTCAAGTCCCTGCTGTTCGCGGCGACCGTGGTGATCATCGCGAGTCTGCGGGGCCTCGAGGCCAAGGGAGGCCCGACCGGTGTGGCCAACGCGGTCAACGCCTCCGTGGTGCTCAGCGTCTTCTGCATCTTCGCCACGAACCTGCTCGTGAGCCAGCTGCAGATGATGTTCTTCCCGGCGAGGCTGGCGTGATGGCGACCCGGACACCCGCGCACCGCGGGTCGCCGGTGGCGTCACTGGTCACGACGGTGACCGGCCCGCTCCGGAACGTGGCCGCGGAACTCGGCCAGATCACCCTCTTCGTCGGCAAGACGATCGGCCTGCTGCCCAAGACCGTTCGGCACTACCGGAAGCAGACCGTCACGACCATGAACAACATGGCCTGGGGCAACGGCTCGCTCGTCGTCGACGGCGGCGTGATCAGCCTGATGTTCTTCCTGGGCATCGCGGTCGGCGCGGTGGTGGCGATCCAGGCGTTCATGGCGTTCGACCTGCTCGGCTTCGGCGCGCTGACCGGCATCATCGGGTCCTTCGGCAACGTCCGGGTCATCGCGCCCATCATCACCGGTATCGGGTTCGCCGCGCAGGCGGGTTGCCGAATGACGGCGGAGATCGGTGCGATGCGGATCTCCGAGGAGATCGACGCCACCGAATCGATCGGCCTGCAGGCCATTCCGTTCGTCGTCGGCACCCGGCTGATCGGCAGCATGCTGGTGGTGCTGCCCGGATACCTGATGGCGCTGATGGTGAGCTTCGTGACCGGCGGAATCGTCGTCAAAACCTTCCACGATCAGCCGTCCGGCACATACGACCACTACTTCGGGCAGTTCCTGACGATTCCCGACCTGGTGGCATCGGTGGCGAAGGTGTTGATCTTCTGTGGTGTCGTCACGCTGATCCACTGCTACTACGGGTATTTCGCCTCTGGCGGCCCGGCCGGCGTCGGTTCGGCGTCGGGCCGCGCGATCCGAGCCAGTCTCGTCGCCATCGTCGTGATGAATTTCGTGATGACGGTCGTGATCTGGGGGCTGAGCCCGGAACTGGTGTTCAAGGGATGAGGGCATGAGCATTTCGAGGAGTCAAGACTTTATCCGCGGTTCCGCCGAGCATCAGTCACGTCTGCTGAGCGGAACCGGTGTGGGAGTGTTCGCGCTCGCGTGCGCGGCTGCGATCGCCGGGGTGACGCTGTATCCCCGCCTGACGCCGCCGGAGGGCGTCGAGGTCGGTCTCGAGGTTCCGTACGTGGGGCCCGGTGTCGCGGCCGGGACGAAGGTCGTCCTGCACGGGCAGACGGTGGGCCGTGTCATCGAGCTCGACCGCACCGCCTCCGATTCGGTCCGGATGCAGCTGGTCCTGGATGAGGGCCAGATCGACGGGCTGACCGATACATTCGAGGTCGACTACCGTCCCGAGAACTACTTCGGCACCTCCGCGGTGAACCTCGTCGCGATGAACGGGGGCAACGAACTCGAGTCGGGTCTGGAGCTGCAGCGGACGCCGCGCGGTGACTTCACGATGTCGACCATGATCGAGCAGGGATCCTCCACGATCGACGGCACGCTCACCAGCGACATGATCAGGTCGCTGGACAAGTCGGTGCACTACCTCGGCGGGGTCACACCGTGGGTGGAAACCGGTGTGCTGCTCGCCGACCGCGTCGCCAAGACCCAGTACGCACTGCCGACCGACCTGCTGACCAGGTTCGACGACATACTGGAAGCCGCACCGGAATTCAGTGACCAGGCAATCCGATCGCTGATGAACATCTATGACAGCCCGTCCTACAATCGCCTGCCCGACGGCTCCGTCGGCGTGGACGAGGGCGTCTTCGACGAGTCCGACGCCGGCCTCGCGCTCGCGGGCGACCAGCTGTTCGGCCAGGCCGGTGCCCTACTGGCGTCACACGGTGACGATCTCACCCCGCTCATCCAGTCGGTCACCGAACTCTCGGACGTCTTCCCGCATCTGAGCAGCGGAGGATTGACCCCGGAGTCGGCTCGCGACGTGGTCCGCAAGCTCGATTCGGCCTTCGTCGACGTCCCGGGTGGCAAGCGTCTGCGTCTGCGCGTCGTGCTCGACGCCTTTCCCTCGATGAACGCCGCGCTCGGGCTCGGGCCCACCGTGTCCGCGGAAGGAGGTGTGCGATGACCTCGCGTGGTGCGCTTGTCGCAACGGTTGTGAAACTTGCTGTGGCCGTGGTGGTCTCGGTGTTCCTGTTCGTCCTGGTGATCGCCGCGATGCGTAGCCCGGTCTCCGGGGAGACCCGGAGCTACACGGCGGAGTTCTCCGACGTCTCGGGTCTGGGGGACAATGGCGACATCCGCACCCGCGGTGTCCGGATCGGCAAGGTCGAGTCGATCGAGCTCGTGCGCCGCGACACCGGGACGATCGCCGAAGTTCGGTTCACCATGGAGAAGCCCTACGAGCTGACCGGGGACACGGTGCTGTCGGTCAAGTACCAGAACCTCACCGGTGTCCGGTACATCGACGCCGACTTCGGTGACGGGTCCGCCCCGGCCACGTCGCGCCTCGGTCTCGACGGCACCAGGCCGTCCTTCGACATCACCGAGCTGTTCAACGGGCTGCAGCCGGTGCTCGCGACGATGAGCACCGAGGACATCAACCGGTTCTCGGAGAACGCGATCGCCGTCCTCCAGGGCGACGGCGGGGGACTGGAACCGATGCTCGCCGACGCCCAGAAGCTGGCCGATCTCGCCTCCAGCCGGGAACAGGTGATCTCGACGCTCACCGCCAACCTGGCACGCATCTCCGACACGATGGGCGGCCGCTCCGGCGCGGTGGTCGAGTTCATCCGTTCGGTCGACTACCCGATTTCCAGCGCCATGACCGTGATCGACGAGTTCGCGAAGACCGCGAGTTACGGCCCGTACTTCCTCACGCCCACCAAGAGGCTGCTCGACGCGTATCACCTCGAGCCGGGCGTGAACGTGGAGGACCAGGTCGCTCAGGTGTTCGGCTCGATCGAGGAGGCCGCGCAGGCGTTCCGTCTGCTCCCGGCATCCATCGCGGGTATGCAGATGCCGGCGAGCGAGGGGGCGCAGGGGTGCGCGAACGGTGTCGCCCAGCTCCCCACCGACGTCGAGGTTCTACTCAACGGAAGTGAGGTGGTCGTATGCAGCGCCCGGTGAACGCCCGCACTCCACGCGGCCGGTTCGGTCGGCTGTTCTCCTGGTTCGACAACGATCTCCGGATCGGTGCCGCGGTCGCCGTTCTCGTCGCCGCGGCGCTCGTCGCCACCGCGGTGCTGTACCTGCGTCCACCGGGACGGACCAAGGTCTCGTTCGAGACCACTGACGTGTCCGCGATCTCCGTGGGCCAGGACGTCCGGGTCGCGGGAATCTCGGTCGGCTCGGTGTCGGACATGACGCTCGGCGCGGACTCGGTGCGCGTGACGATGGACATCGAGAAGGACGTCGTGGTCGGAGCGGACTCCCGCATCGACGTGCGCATGCTCACCCCGGTCGGGGGATACGCGATCACCATCGTCCCGGTCGGTGACGCCCCCGTGGGGGACGATCCGATTCCGGCGGGACAGGTGTCGGTGCCCTACTCGATCGGGGACGTCCTGCAGGCCGCTCCGAACGTCACCGACAACGTCGACGGCGGTACCGTCGACGCGAATCTCGCGCAGGTTGCCCAGGCGCTGCAGTCGAATCCGGACTCGGTCGGCTCGGTCATCTCCGGAATGTCCTCCATCGCACGGGTGATGGAGCAGCAGCGCGAGCAGGTCCGGACCATCACCGCACTCGCGTCGGAGTATCTGAACACCTTCGATGCCAACCGCGACATGATCTTCGACGTCGTCCGGAAGATGGACATCGTGTTGTCCACCTACAACACCAATCATGCGGGCTTCAACGAGGCGTACCGGTTGCTCGGATATGTGCTGATGACCGTGTCGCCGTACGCGGAGTACTACCTCGACCACAGCGAGGATCTGGCCGGCGGGATCGCGCAGGTGCGGGCGACCATCGAGGAGTTCAACGCGACGATGGGCCCGTCGATCGACGCACTGACCGCGGCGCGGGACCAATTGGCCAACTGGCTGACCCCGGAGGGGATGGCCACGATCGGCGGAGGAACGCTCATGGCATCCGACATCTGCATGCCCGTCCCCGGACGGAGCTGCTGACGTGACCAACGTGAAGAAGTGGACGGCCGTCTCGGTGGTGACCGTCGCCGCCCTCGGCATCGGCACCGGCGTCACCACGGCCTCGGCCGACTCGGGGGCCGAGCCCGCGACGTACTGCGCGCAGTTGCCCGATTCGGTCGGTCTCTACACCGGTAACCCGGTGACCCAGATGGGGTTCGAGGTCGGAACGATCGACACGATCGTGGAGAAGGGTGACCACGTGGAGATCACCTTCACCACGAAGGTCGGCCGGAAGTTTCCGGCGGACGTGAAGGCGGTGACGCGGTCGAAGTCGATTCTGGCGGACCGGAGCCTGGAACTGGTCGGAAATTACACCAGCGGGCCCGTGCTCGAACCCGGGTCGTGCATTCCCCTCGAACAGGGGTACACGCCGAAGACCATCTCCGAGGTGGTCGGGTCCGCGGCGGACTTCCTCAAGGCGTTGTCCCCAGACGGCAGCGACACCGTCGCAGGTGCGATCGCGGGAGTCTCGGAGGCACTTCGATGGCAGGGCGAGCCGGCCAGGGAGATGATGCGGAGTGCGGCCGGCGCAATGGAGGACCCCGACACGCTGATCGCGAACATCGGGTCCGCGATCGGTGCCATGGCCCCGTTGAACGAGCAGGCGCTCGCCGACTGGGGTGCCATCACGTCGATCGCGAGCCAGCTGCCCGACATCGCCACCGCAGGCATCGACTTGTTCCCCGGCACCATCGACGTCTGTGTCGGCATCGGCTGGGTCGTTGCACTGCTCTACGACATCCAGACGCGCTATGGAGGCGACATCTGGCCGTTCGTACACGGACAGGTGGCCGACGCGATCGCTCTCGCGGCCGGACGTGCGGGCGACCTGTCCGGCCTGGCCGGATCGATTCCGTCGTTCACCGCTGCGCTCGACGAGCAGGCGATCGGGACGAACGGCCTGACGATTCGGTACACGCCGCCGACGGTCGAGATCGGTGACGGGGCCCGGATCGATCCGGCGAACCTGCTGGGTGAGGTCCTCGGGACGGGAGCGGGACGGTGACCAGGAGACGTGAAGTGGCCCGGAGAGTGCAGCTGGCGGCGGCACTGATGCTCGTTCTGACTGCGTCGGCATGTTCGCTCCGCCCCGAGGACCTTCCCTCGGTTCGCGGCGGAATCGGCAGCGGCTACGAGATCTCGCTCGAGTTCGAGAGCGCGCTGAACCTGCCCGCCGGCGCGGACGTGATCATGGACGGACTCCGGGTCGGAGAGGTTCGTGACGTCGCCGTCGAGGGCAACGGAGTCGCCGTCACGGCAGGCATCCGGGACGACACCCGGATCCCGGTGAGCATCCACGCGATCGTCCGGCAGAACACCCTCCTGGGCGACACATACGTCGCGTTGGTCCGTGATCCCGCCTCCCAGGTGACGGCCCATCTGTCCGACGGCGATTCGGTGCCGCTGGAGCGCACCGTCTCGCCGCCGCAGATCGAGGACACCATGGCGGTGCTGGCGACGTTCGTGAACGGCGGCAGCATCGCGCGCATCGAGGACGTGATGGCCAGGGTCAACGCCGTGATGCCGGCGGTGCCGGAGATCAGGAGCCTGGCCACGGTGGTCTCGACGGACCTTCGCGACCTCGGTGCCCGCACCGCCGAGATCGATCGCATGCTCGACGGAATGAACGCCACCGCGGTGACTCTGGGCGAGAACTCCGAGTCGCTGGCGACGATCTTCGACGGCTCCACCGTCCAGTACTGGCGGCGGCTGGCCGTCGACGTGGTCTCGCACATCGGGCAGATCCTGCCGTCCGTCGGCAGTCTCTACGCCGGCGGCCTCTGGCTCGTCCCCATGTTCGAGTCCCTGGCCGACACGACGGACACCTCTCTGAGCGGTGCCCCGTCGGCGGCCACACAACTGTCCGAGTTCCTTCGAACGACGCTGGTGCCGTTCGCGGGCAATCCGTCCGTCGACGTCGTCTCGGTCGAGACCTCGGACGGCGGTCGGTCGCTGGCCGACGCGGAGAACATCCTGCGCATGTTGGGAGCTGTGAAATGAGCAGGAAGACGGTTCTGTCGGTCCTCGGGATGGTCGCGATCGGCGCGCTGTCCTTCACGTACATGTTCCAGTCGGGCCTGCGCACCGGCGTGGCGGAGAAGGTGAACACCGCCTCCGTGGGGATTCCTGACACCAACGGTCTCGTGGTCGGCGCCCGGGTCCTGTTGCGGGGAGTGGAGATCGGTGAGATCACCGACATCACCTCATCGGCGAACTCGGTCGACGTGGCGTGGAAGTACGACCGCGACCATCCCATTCCGGTGGACAGCACCTTCCGGGTCGACAACCTCTCCGCACTCGGCGAACCCGTGCTCGGGGTCTGGCCGAGGTCGGCGGGTGCCCCGTACCTCCCGGACGCCGCGGTGGTCGCACCCGACCGGGTGGTGGTCCCGACGACCTTCGAGGAACTCTCGGAGCGCCTGACGAACCTGCTCACCCAGGTGGAGCCGGAGGCGGTCGGCCAGATCTTCCGCACTCTCGACGTGGCTCTGCCCGACGACCCGCGTGTGTACAGCGACATCAACGGGGCGGGGCAGAAGCTGGCCGACACTCTCACCCAGCGCTCCGACAGCCTCACCACGGTTCTGCGGACACTGCAGCCCCTGCTGCTCGAGAGCGGCCCGATCCCGCGGGGCATGCTCGAGGCGGCACCGCACCTCGCCGCTTTCGGGTCCGGATTCCAGGATCTGCTCACCGGCATCAGGTTCGCGGCCGATCGCGGTCCGCTCAACGCGGGCATCGCTCACGGCGCCAGCCCGTTCATCGGTGAACTCCAGACGTTCCTCGACGAAACCGCGTCCGATCTCAACGTCCTCGGAGTGAACCTGCTCCCGGCGGTGACCGAGGCGGCGAACGCCATCCGCTCGGTCGACATCGGACGGCTCCTCCAGAACGTCCTCGCCTCGACGGAATCCGGCGACGCGCTGACCGTGCACGTCACACCGGACGGCAACTGACCCCGCCGCACGGACACCGTGCGCGCAGACCCCACGACAACGGAAGGAAACGAGGCCACCATGTCGAACACCTCGCTGCTGCAGGACCAGGACCGGATCGACGAGGACGGCTCGGGCTCGCGGCCGTCCGCCGACGATCACGCACGCAACAACCGGTACCCGACACGGGCGATCGCAACGGGCGTCCTCGGCGCCGTCGCCGTGGCGGCGATCGGTTTCGGAGGCTGGAAGCTCTACGACACCTCCACCGAGCTCGACGCGATGCGCGCCGACGCGGACGCGCGTGCACACGCCGAACAGGTGGCGCTCGACTACGCGACAGGGGCGGCCCGGATGGACTTCCAGGACCTCGCCGGCTGGAAGCAGCGGCTCACCGCGGGCACGGCTCCCGAGCTGGAACAGCGGCTCACGCAGGCGTCGACGTCGATGGAGCAGATCATCGTTCCCCTGCAGTGGAACTCCACCGCGCAGCCGATCACGGCCAAGGCCGAGGCGACCGGCGACGGCATCTACACCGTCGACTGCTTCGTCAGCGTGTTCACGTCGAACGCGCAGGCGCCCGAGGGGATCCAGTCGACGGCGACCTATCAGCTGACCATCGACAGCATGCAAGACTGGAAGATCACCGAGATCAGCGGTGTCGGACCCGATCTGGGCACGACCGGCGCGACACCGAAATGACGGGCGGTACACCCGCTCCCTGAGGGACGGACCGCTACAAGCGGCGGGGTGGACCGTGATGGTCCACCCCGCCGCTGTCGTTCGCCATGTTCGTCCTTCGGGAGCCGCTCAGCTCTTCATGAGATCGCGGTGGATGATCTCCTTCATGATTTCGTTGGTGCCGCCGTAGATTCGCTGGATGCGGTGGTCGAGATAGGCCTTCGCGACCGGGTATTCCATCATGTAGCCGTAACCGCCGTGGTACTGGACGCCGGCGTCGACGACCTGGCCCTGCAGTTCGGTCGCCCACAGCTTCGCCTTGGAGGCGTCCACCGCGGTCAGGGCACCCTTGTTGTATTCACGGATGCAGCGGTCGATGTAGCTCCGCGAGACCTCGATCGCGGTGCGCAGCTTCGCGAGATCGAAACCCATTCCCTGGAACTCGCCGATCCGCTTGCCGAAGGCGGTCCGCTCCTTCACGTAGTCCATCGTCCACCCGAACACGGCCTCCGCCGAGACCTGCGCTGCGATACCGATGCCGAGACGCTCCAGCGGCAGCGACTGCATCAGGTACGCGAACCCGGATCCTCGTTCGCCGAGGAGGTTCGCGGCCGGCACCCGCACGTTGTCGAAGAAGAGTTCGGCGGTGTCCTGCGCGTGCAGGCCCACCTTGTCCAGCTTGCGGCCGCGGCTGAAGCCCTCGGCCCCTTCCTCCACGACGAAGAGGCTGAAGCCCTTCGAACCGGCGTCGGGATCGGTCTTGGCGAAGACGATCACCAGGTCGGCGAGGATGCCGCTGGTGATGAAGGTCTTGGCGCCGTTCACAATCCACTCGTCGCCGTCGAGAACCGCGGTGGTGGTGATCGCCCGCAGGTCGCTGCCCGCCCCGGGCTCGCTCATCGCGATCGCGCCGATCGTCCGGCCGGTCACGAACCCCGGCAGCCAGCGGCGCCGCTGCTCGTCGTTCGCATGGCGCAGAAGGTAGTTCAGCACGATGTCGTCGTTGGTGGAGAACCCGGACTGCAGCGCGGACGCACCGACCCGGGCGATCTCCTCCTGGATGACGACCCGGTAGCGGTAGTCCGTCTCACCGGGGCCGCCGAACTCCTCCGGCACGGTCAGCCCGAGCAGCCCCAGGTTGCCTGCGGCGAGCCAGGTGTCGCGATCGATCAGCCGATCGGCGTCCCATTTCTCGAGGTTGGGGACGACGTGTTTGTCGACGAAACCCCGGACCGAGTCGCGGAACAGTTCGTGGTCGTTTTCGAAGAGATCGCTCTCCACGTGAGCCTCCTACGGGCGGGACGCTCGAAGGCGCCCCGCCTTGGTGTTCGGTGTCAGTTCTCGCTGACGAGCTTCTGGATTTCCCGGCGGAAGACCTGGTTGGCGACCTCGTTGCGACCCAGGAGCATGTTGCCGGCGTTGGCGCTGGCCATGGCTCGTTGCGAGTCGCGCAGGATGGGGAAGTCCTCGTTGTGCAGGACCGCGACCAGAATCTCGACGTTCTTGTCCCAGAGCCGGTTCCAGCGCTCCTCGGCCAATCCGCTCTCCTCGACTGTCGGGCAGATCAGGCGGATCTCCATGCGGCACTGCTGCGGGTCGCTGGGATGCGGACGGAAGGTGAGCAACTGGAAGTGATCGGGCTGGCGGAGCAGGGTGCTGTTGGGCCCGATGAAGTAGGTTTCGGTGGTGTGCTCGGCCAGGCTGCGGTCGCCGGGGTCCTCCTCGATCCACCGGTCGATCGTCTTGCGCAGGTTCATGAACCGGCAGTGGTGTCCGAAGTCCTCGAAGGACATCACGTTGGTGTGAATGTGCTTGGCGGCGGTGTTCGGGTGCGCGTACTGGATGTGGTAGCCGTCGAGGAACGCGTCCTGCATCAGCTTCCAGTTGACCGGCTCCTCGAACACCTTGACACGGGTGGTCACCTTCGAGCCGAGCTCTTGTGAGGCGAGGATGGAGTCCATCTCCGGGCCTAGCCAGTCGGCGACGTCGATCGTCGCGGAGGCATCGTCGACGACCCAGATGAATCCGTGCCGTTCCTCGGTGGGCAGCTGCACGAGGTTGCGCTCGGAGCGGTCGGCCTCACCGAACGTGTTGTCACGGGTGATCGTGCGCAGCGTTCCGTCGGTGTCGTACGACCAGCGGTGGTACGGGCAGGAGAACAGGCGGCACCGACCCTTCTCCTCCTTCTCGACCATGGCGCCGCGGTGGCGGCACTGATTCACCAGGGTCTTGACGCTGCCGTCGCGCTGGCGGACGACGATGACGTTGTTCCGCGGCAGCTGGAGTGTGAAGAAGTCGCCCGCGCGGGGGATCTCGGAGCCGTGGGCGACGATGGTCGGAACCCGTCCGAAGACGCGATCACGCTCGCGCTTGGCGATCTCCGGATCGGTGAACTCGACGGGTTCGAACCAGGTGATGTGCTCGAACTCGTCGGTGGTGTCGTTGCGCAGGTGCTCCAGTGCCCGCCGAATGCGTTCCTCACGGGGTGCTCCGACCTCGGTCATCGCTTCGCCTCCTGTCGTTGGTCGCCGGCCCGGGTTGAGTCCAGGGGGCGTGCCCGTCGTGTCGATGACGCTAAATCTAATTCATGTAGGTTTAGGTGTAAAGCCTCGGCTGCCGGTTCACCCTTGCGGCATTAACCGACAGTCATTAGATTGACACCAATCCGCTCGACGAGGAGTGAGGATGATCGCTTATCAGTGGTGCGAGGCGCTGAGCCCGGACGATCGGGGCGAGGTGCTCGAGCTCGTCCGGGTTGCGGCCGAGTACGACGACGAGGCCGGATTCTCGGCGATCGCCGAGTCGGACGTCGTCGACGGGGATGGTCGGAGCGCGGAGTCGGATTCGGATTCGTCTTCTGCCGACGGTGCTCGCGTGCTGCACCTTCCGATCAAGGCTCGGCGCGGCCTCGCCACCGGGCCGGACGTGCCATGGATGCTGGTTGCCTACCTGCACCTCGCCGTCGGGTCCGACGGTCTCGGCGTGGCGCAGTTCGTCGTCCACCCGGACTACCGGTCCCGGGGAATCGCGACCCAGCTCGTCGAGGAGCTCGGCCTCGACGTCGACGCGGCGGGCGGGTGGGCCGGCACCGGCGCCCGGGCGCTGCGGGCATGGGCCTACGGCAGCCATCCGGCGACCGAACGGTTGACCGCGAGGTTCGGGGTGCCCGCGGTGAGCCGGCTGTGGACTCTGCTGCGCCACCTGTCCGGGCCGTGGGCCGAGCCGCTCCCGGAAGTGGAATCGCCGGAGGCGTACCGGATCGTCCCGTCCCACCCGGTCGCCGACCCCGACGTCACGTCCGCGGTCGATGCAATCCTGGTGGATGCGTCGCTTCCAGCGCAACATCGCGAAAATCTCTCTGTTGCAGCGACTTCGGGTCAGGCGATGACCGCCATCGACGAGGCGGGACGACCCGTGGGCGTCGCGTGCTACGACCCCACCCTCCGTATCCGGGACGAGCTGCGCGCTGCCTGGATCGGGGCGCTGGTCGTCACGACGGCCGCGCGCGGCTCGGGGCTCGGCTCCGCCCTGCTCGTGCGGGCACTCGAGGCCCTGTGCGAGGCCGGCGCGCAGGTCGCCTTGCTGCGCATCGACCCCGACGACGAACGGGCCCTGCGCATGTGCCGGCTGCTGTCGTTCGAGCAGGACGAGGCGCACGCGTGTTTCCAGGTGGGTCGCTGGTCGCAGCCGGTCGAGTTCCATCGGTGATACGTAGAACAAAATACGATCTTTGTCTTGACGTCACCACTTGCTGTCGGTAGCGTGCTGTGTCGGGGGTCACACACAGGGCGCAGGTTCGCCCGCCCCACCTGTCGGGCGCAGTTTCGCCCACCACTCGACAATCCGCCCGCAGATCCTCGTCCGCCGGCGTCAGATACCCGAATTACCCAGTGAGAGAGGGATACACATGAAGAGGCTCGAGGGTAAGGTCGCATTCATCACCGGCGTGGCGCGCGGGCAGGGTCGTGCGCACGCGGTCCGGCTCGCGGAGGAGGGCGCCGCGATCATCGGGATGGACATCTGCGCGCAGATCCCGACCGTGTTCTACCCGATGGCCACCGAGGAGGATCTCGCCGAGACCGAGCGGCTGGTCAAGGAGGCCGGCGGCCGGATCGTCACCACCGTCGGTGACGTGCGCAAGCGTGAGGACGTGCAGCGCGCGTACGACGCCGGCGTCGAACAGTTCGGGTTCGTCGACATCGTGGTCCCGAACGCCGGCATCATGCCGGTCATCGACCAGGGCGCCGAGCCCCAGGCGTGGCACGACGCCGTCGACACGATGCTCACGGGAGTCTGGCACGTGCTCGAGGTGGCCGTGCCGGGCATGATCGAGCGCGGCGAGGGTGGATCCGTCGCGATCACGAGCTCTGCCGCCGGTCTGACGAGCATCGGCCTCAACACCTTCCCCGGTCAGGCCGGTTACTCGGCGGCGAAGCACGGTGTCGTCGGTCTGATGCGGCTGTACTCGAAGCAGCTGGCCAAGCACTTCATCAGGGTCAACACGATCCACCCGACCGGCGTGAACACCCCGATGGTCGCCAACGCGGAGTACGGCGCGTTCGTGAACTCGCACCCCGAGGTGGCGAACGACGACGCCTACAAGAACCCGATGCCGGTCGAGCTGATCGAGGCGGTCGACATCAGCAACGCGATCGTCTTCCTCGCCTCCGACGAGGCCCGCTACATCACCGGAGTCACCCTGCCCGTCGACGCCGGCTACAACAACCGCTGAGAGGCAACAGATGACCATCACCGACACCACCCCCTCGGCGCCCACGGTCGCCGACCGCGAGCAGGTCTTCATCGGCGGCCGCTGGGTCGATTCGACCGGCGACGAGTGGATCGACCTGATCGACCCATGGAGTGAGCAGCGTGCCGCCCGGATCCGCAGTGCCACAACAGAAGACGTCGCCCGTGCCGTTGCCGCTGCGCGCACGTCCTTCGACGACGGCGCGTGGGCGGGCAGGTCGATGGCCGAGCGTGCCGACGTGATCGACGAGATCGCCACCCGGCTCGAGCGCCGCCTCGAGGAGCTGACCGCGATCGGCGTCATCGAGGTCGGGATCCCGGTCAGCGTCAGTGCCGGTACCCAGCAGATGACCGCAGGCCTGTTCCAGGCGGTCGCGAACGAGGCACGCGCGTTCGAGGTCCGGGAAGACCGGACCCGGGCGGACGGGGGAATCTCACGAATCCTCAAGGAGCCCACCGGAGTCGTCGCCGCGATCATTCCGTGGAACGGACCGATCGGCACCATCGCGTTCAAGGTCGCCCCGGCGCTCGCGGCCGGTTGTTCGGTGATCCTCAAGGGTGCACCGGACGCCCCGCTGTCGCCGGCCGTGTTCGCCGACGTGATCGCCGAACTGGTCGACGAGGGCCGCATTCCGGAGGGAGTGGTCAGCGTCCTGATCGCCGACCGCGAGGTGTCCGAGACGTTGGTGACCAACCCCGACGTCGACCACATCACGTTCACCGGTTCCACCGTCGCCGGCCGCCGCATCGCGGAGCTCGCGAGCCAGCGCATCGCACGAGTCTCCCTGGAGCTCGGCGGCAAGTCGGCCGCGATCATCCTCGACGACGCCGACCTGAACCACGTGCTGCAGTCGCTGCCCATGGGCGGCTGCATGCAGTCCGGGCAGGCCTGCATCGCACTGACCCGCGTGCTCGTCTCCCGCAAGCGGCACGACGAGGTGGTCGAGGCTCTCAAGGCGGCGTACGGCTCGCTGCCTATCGGCAATCCCTGGGAGCCGACGAACTTCCTCGGCCCCCTGGCGGGGGAGCGGCACCGCGACCGCGTGCAGGACTACATCGCCACGGCCGAGGCCGAGGGTGCGACGGTCGTGCTGGGCGGCGGCGCCCCCGAAGGCGTCGACCAGGGGTTCTTCGTCGCTCCGACCCTGATCGACGGGGTGCGCAACGACATGAGGATCGCGCAGGAAGAGGTGTTCGGTCCGGTCATCGCGCTGATCACCTACGAGGACGAGGACGAGGCGGTCGCGATCGCGAACGACTCGATCTACGGGCTTTCCGGTGCGGTGTACACGGAGGATCTGGACCGCGGGTACGCCCTGGCGCAGCGGATCCGGACCGGGACGATCAGCGTCAACGGCGCCGTCATCGACTTCACCGTTCCGTTCGGCGGATACAAGCAGTCCGGCGTCGGCCGTGAGGGCGGCGTCGAGGGTCTCGAGGAGTTCTTCGAGACCAAGACCGTGCACATGCCGGCTTAGGGCATGTCTCCCAATCCCCGTTTCGGCACACCCGGGAGGGATTAGGAGACACGCCCTGGCCGGCCGGCGATCGAAACAGGCGGTGCCCCGGAACATTTGGTTCCGGGGCACCGCTTGTGGCCGTTCCGCTGCTATTTTGAGGGGGTCGCACGGCGTGGACGTGCGCGGGAGCCTAGGCGGGAACAGTGAACAACACCGATGGCGTCGAAGCGGTCGACACCGGTGACGGCGTGGCCGAACGTGGTGTCGCGAACGTGACGACCACGATCGTGCGGCGGATTCGGGCGGGCCGCGACGACGAGTTCGCCGACTGGATCCAGAGCGGCCTCGGCCTCGCTCGGATCTTCCCCGGCTTCCTCGGCGGAGGGTGGCTCAAGGAGAGCAGCGTCTCGGATGTGTGCGTGATCGTGCTTCGATTCGAAACGCAAGATGCCCTTGACAACTGGCTCCGCTCGGCGCTGCGCGGCGGGTGGCTCCGCACCGGCGAGAACATTGCCGAGGAACTGCCGAACGACCGCGCCACGACGGCCGTCGACCTCTTCGAGCGCCCCTAGGCCGATCGGGTGCCGGCGTCGGTTTCGTTCCGCATGACGCCGTACAGGAAGCTGCGGACCATCTCCTCGTACAGCTTCTTCGACGTCAACTCGTTCTCGGCCAGTGCGTACGCCAGGGTGGGCTGCGATTCGGGGTCGACGTTCGGGAAGATCGTCGTCCGCGTGCTGGGTCCGCGTACGGCCTCCGTGAGCGCCGCGCCGAGGGAGAGGCGTTCCATCCCGTCGAGGATCTGTACGTGCAGCCGGGCGGGGACTCCCGAGGCCTCCAGGAACCGGGCCGTCTCCTCGTAGCTGCCGATGAGCAGGTCGCGGGGCAGGTATTGAAGCAGGATCGGCGCCGCATTTCGGTGCTTGAGGATCGACTGCCGGAAGTTCAGTGCGAGAGACACGAAGAACTCCGGCCAGTCCGGACCCGGCTTGCGGCGCGGGATCGAGCCGGCGCCGGCGATCTGCCGGGCCACGGCCGAGAGGATCTCCGACTTGTCGGAGAAGTGGTGGTAGAGGGACGGTGCCCGGACGCCGAGGTGCTTGGCCAAACGCGGCAGGCTGAACGCCTCGAGCCCCTCCGTGTCGATGATCTCGATGGATGCTGCGACCGCGGAGGCGCGACTGATCAGCGGTTTCGACGGTCGTGGCATCTCGGGCTTTCCACTCGGTGTCGCCGGGTCGGGCACCCGGCTCGGGTGGACCGATCGTAACGGGTGGTCGGCCTGCCACCGGTCCGGTCGATCACCTGGGCGGCACCGACCCGTCGAGGAATTCGATCAGACCCTCACCGAGCACGTCGTTGTCGTCGCCGCTGACCATGTGCCCCGCGCCGCCGACATCGATGTGCCGGGCGCCGGGAATCAGGTCGAGCAGGTCGCGGGCGCCGTCGGGGCTGACCACGTCGGACTGGGCGCCTCGGATCAGCAGTGTGGGCACGGTGATCGCGCGTGCCGCCGACCGTGCCTGCTCCTCGCGGACCCCGGCCTGCTCCGGGCCGTTCTCCCGGTGGGTGAGCATCCGCGGATCCCAGTGCCAGTACCAGCGGCCGTCGCGCAGGCGAAGGTTCTTGCGCAGGCCGTCGGCGCGCGGGGGCCTGCGGCGGTGCGGGTTGTATGCGGCCACGGCGGCGGCGGCGTCCTCGAGGGTGTCGAACCCGGCGAGGCCGTCGTGCATGAAGGCGCTGATCTTGGCGAGGCCCTCCGGTTCGGCGCGCGGGGTGATGTCGACCAGGACGAGCGCGCGGCCCAGGTCCGGATGCGAGCCCTGCGCGATCAGCGAGGCCATGCCGCCCATCGAGGCACCGACCAGGACCGGGGGCTCGTCGAGTGCGCTCGCGACGGCGACCAGGTCGCGGGCGTGCGCCGCGATGGCGTAGTCGCCGTCGTCCGCCCAGTCGCTGTCTCCGTGACCACGCGCGTCCAAGGCGAGCGCGCTCCAGCCGTTCTCGGCGAGACGCTCCCCGGTGCGCTGCCACGAGTGCCGGGTCTGCCCGCCGCCGTGCAGGAGCAGCACCGTGCCCCGCGTGGGTTCGTGGACCGGATCCCAGCGGTCCGCGACGAGGGTGAGGCCGTCGCCCGTCAGGCGTACTGCGGTGGTGGTGTCCGTCATGGTGCTCGTGCTCCTGTGGTGGTGTTCAGTGGCCCGACGTGCCGCCGTCGACGGCAAGCGTCGACCCGGTCACGTATCCCGATGCCGGGCTGGCCAGGAACACCACCGCGGCGTCGATCTCGCGCTGGGTGGCGGTGCGGCCGAGAGGGCAGTCGCGCAGGAACTCGGCGAGGGTCTCGGGGGACATCTCACCGGTCATGTCGGTGTCGACGAAACCGGGGGCGATCGCGTTGACACGAATTCCCTTTCGTCCGGACCACTGATTCGACAGGTCGCGGGTCAGGCCGATCATCCCGGCCTTGCTGGACGCGTAGGCCGCCTGCGGCAGCACCGACTTGACCAGCCCGAGCATGCTCGCGACGTTGACGATGCTCGACCCGGGTCGCATCACCCGGGCACAGGCCTGGGCGGTCCAGTAGGCGCCGAAGAGGTTGACCTCGAGCACGTTCCGGTAGTCCTCGGGCCGTTCGCGGGTGGCGGGGGCGGCATGGGTCACGCCGGCGTTGTTGACCAGGACGTCGAGGCGGCCGAACTCCTCGATCGTCGCTCTCGCCAAGGCGTCGCACTGGTCGGGGTCGGTGACGTCGGTCGGCACGACCAGGCAGCGGCGGCCGAGATCGGTCACCGTCTCGGCGACCTGCTCGAGTTTGTCGCGACGGCGGGCGGCGACGACCACGTCGGCGCCCGCCTCGGCCAGTGCGCGGGCGAATCCGGCGCCGAGTCCGCTGCCTGCGCCGGTCACGACTGCGACGGCCCCGGACAGGCGGAACAGGTCGACGACCGATCCGGTGTCGGGAAGGGGGGTGTCCATGCTGTCACGGCTCCTGTCGAACATCGGCTAATGACTATAGATTTAGACCTGAGAAGGGATGGAAGGCAAGCCCTCCTACGTCGCTCTTGCGTTCCATAAAACTAACCACTTAAGATTTAGGCAAGTTCAGTCCGAGTGGAACGGGTAGCCCGATGACCGACAACCAGACGTTCCGGCAGATGCGGGTGACGAGCAAGGAGCCGGCTGCGGCCGGGGTCGTGGCGGTGACCCTGGCGGACCCCGACGGTGCCGCACTCCCGACCTGGGAGCCCGGTGCCCACCTCGACCTCGTGTTCGGAGACATCACCCGCCAGTACTCGCTGTGCGGCGACGTCACCGACGAGACCTCGCTGACCGTCGCGGTACTGCGGGAACCGAACGGCCGCGGCGGGTCGGCATATGTGCACGACAAGCTGGAGGTCGGCGACGTGATCGGCGTCGGCGGACCCCGCAACAACTTCGCGCTGACCGCCGCGCCCTCCTACCTGTTCGTCGCCGGCGGCATCGGCATCACGCCGCTGCTGCCGATGCTCCGGTCGGTCGACGGACAGGGCCTCCCGTGGCGGTTGCTGTACGGCGGACGCACCCGCGAGAGCATGGCCTTCGGGGACGAACTGGTGGCCGCGCATCCCGACCGGGTGGAGCTGCGGCCGCAGGACGAGTACGGCGTCCTCGACCTCGCCGCCGCCCTGGACGCCGCGCCGGCGGGCACTGCGGTGTACTGCTGCGGACCCGAACCCCTGCTTCAGGCCATCGAGTCCGCATGCCGGGAGCGAGATCACGTGACCCTGCATGTCGAACGCTTCGCCGCCAAACGGATCGACGCCCGCGAGAACGGCGCGTTCGAGGTCGAACTCGGCAGCAGCGGTTCCGTCGTGGAGGTCGGCGCATCGGAATCCGTGCTCGACGCGTTGCAGCGCAGTGGGGTGGCCGTCGACTTCTCCTGCCGGGAGGGCACCTGCGGGACCTGCGAGGTCGCGGTTCTCGCCGGACGGCCCGATCACCGCGACTCGATCCTCACCGAGGACGAGCAGGCCGCGAACGACGCGATGATGATCTGCGTCTCCCGCAGCTGCACGCCACGGCTCGTCCTCGACCTCTGACCCACCCTTCGAGCGATCGACCCACCAGGAGACCCGAGTGAACCGGACCGAGCCCGCCGCCCTCGACGAGGTGCGCGACCAGGTCGCGATCGTGACGCTGAACCGTCCCGACGCCCTCCACTCCGTCAACGCCGCGCTGTCGGCGACGTGCAGCGCACGCACCCGGGTCGTGACGACCAGCGAGGACGCGAAGGAGGGGCCGCGCGCCTTCGCGGCCAAACGGACGCCGCAGTGGACCGGTCACTGACGGCGGCGGCTCGCGACGCCGCCCCGGCCTCCGCCGAAGCAGGCGTCTCGGGCGTTCGTGTCGTTGCCGCACTGTGCTTCTCGGTCATGACCCTCTCGATTCTGCAGGCCGCCGTGGTGCCGGTGATCCCGACGATGGCGCGGCAACTCGGGATCGGGCCGACGGCGGTCGGCTGGGTGTTGACCGCCAACCTGCTCGCCGCCGCGGTGACCACCCCGGTGCTCGGCAGGCTCGCCGATCAGCGCGGGGGGCGCCCGGTGCTGATCGGCGTGCTCACCGTGGTCGTCGTGGGGTCGGTGCTCTGCGTCGTGGCGCCCTCCCTGCCGCTGCTGATCGTCGGACGGGTACTGCAGGGCACCGCGTTCGCCCTGTTCCCGATCGGGGTGGCGGTGCTGCGCGCGGTGCTCGACGAGCGCCGGCTCACCCATGCCATCGGCATCATGTCCGGAATCATGGCGGCGGGAGCCGGATTCGGGATGGTCGCGGCCGGCCTGCTGGTCGCAGGCGACGGAGGCTACCGCCCTGTTTTCGGGATGTTGTTGGCCCTGAGTCTGATTGCGCTCGTGATCTCCTGGGTGTCGATCCCCCGCATCGGAGCCCCGCAACGACGCGGAGGCCTCGACGTCGCGGGTGCGGCCCTGCTCGCGGTCGGGCTGTCCGCCCTCCTGCTCGCGATCGCGGAGGGCGGCCGGTGGGGGATCGGACCGGCCCTTGTCCTGGCGGCCGGCGGCCTGTCGGTCCTGCTGTGGTGGTTCCGTCACGAAAAGCGTTGCACGGAACCACTGGTTTCGCCCCGGGTGCTCGTCGGACGTGCGGTGGCACCGGCGCATGTGGCAGCGCTGCTCGTCGGTGCGGCGATGTACGTCCAGTTCCTCGGCATCGCGCAGTTCGTCCAGGTCGGTCCCGACGTCGCCGGCTACGGGTTCGGTGCCTCCGTGCTGGAGGCCAGTCTGGTGTTCCTGCTGCCCGGCTCCGTCGCGGGAGCGCTGACTGCCGCCGTCAGCGGCAGGCTGGTCCATCGGTTCCGCGCGGACCGGGTCCTCGTCGCGATGTGCGCGGTGGGGGTGGCCGGGTTTGCGGTCCTGATCTTCGCGCACGAGAGGGCGTGGCAGATGGTCGTGGCCGTGGTGGTGGTCAACGTGTTCGTGAGCGGTGCCTACGCGGCCCTCCCCGCCCTGCTCGTGGACGCGGTGCCCGCCTCCGAGACCGCCGTGGTGAACGGGGTGAACGCGATCGCGCGCATCTTCGGCAGCTCGCTGGCGAGCGCCCTGGTCGCCGCCCTCCTCGCGGCGATGACGGTGCCGCGCACGGGCGCGGCGACCGAGTCGGCCTACGTGCTCGCCTTCGGCATCGGTGCGGCGGCCGCGGCCGCCGCCGGAGTGGCGGCACTGTCGGCTGGATATCAAAGGACAAATTTTGATTGACGTCTCACAGTGTGGGGCGTAGCCTGGGTCGCAAGCGCCGGAGGTCGTCATCGCCCCGGAATGCACTCTTCCGCACCGTGTTCCGAATCCGGTGCACGCCAACTTTATTCACGGTCAGATTTACGGACGCCGGTTGCCCGGCGATCCCTCCCGTCGGGCACAAGGAGCTCTCACATGAAACTCAACGACAAGGTCGCGATCATCACCGGAGGCGGCTCGGGTCTCGGGCGGCAGGCCTCCCAGCTGTTCGCTTCCGAGGGCGCCCGCGTCGCCGTCGTCGACATCGACCCGGAGCGCGCGGCGGGCACCGTCAAGCTCGTGCAGGAGCAGGGCGGCACCGCCATCGACATCGTCGCCGACGTCAGCAAGAAGGCGCAGATGGTCGACGCCGTCGCCCGCACCGTCGGCGAGTTCGGCAAGCTCGACATCATGTTCGCCAACGCGGGCGTCGTCTCGCGCGGTGGCGTGCCGTCGGTCGCCGGCGGTGAGCAGGTCGCCTTCGAGGACCTCACCGAAGAGGACTGGCAGCACGTCTGCGGCGTCAACCTCAGCGGTGTCATCTACTCCGCCCAGGCCGCGGTGCCCGCGCTCAAGGCCAACGGTGGGGGCGTCATCCTCGCCACCTCGTCCGCGTCCTCGATCGTGTCCTACCACAGCATCGCGCTGTACCAGGCGACGAAGGCGGGCATCAACGGGCTGGTCCGCGGCCTGAGCCTCGACCTCGGCAAGTTCGGCATCCGCGTCAACGCGATCGCACCCACCCACGGCATGTCGCCGAACTTCCTCGCCCCGGCGGGCACCCCGGTCGTCGGTCAGTCCTACGAGGAGACCGCCGGCCCGTGGGATCCGATCGTCTCGCCGATCCCGCTCAAGCTGAACCGTCCGCCGTCACTGGTCGACAACGCGAAGGCGGCACTGTTCCTCGTCTCCGACGACTCGGCCTACATGTCGGGTGTCACGATGCCGACCACCGACGGCGGCACCCTCTCGCGAGTCGGGATGTGGTTCGAGGAAGACCTGAACCCGACCGCGGCCTCTTAGGGCGTATCTCCCAATCCCCACTTCGCGCCGGGTGCATGCGAGGGGGATCGGGAGACACGCCCTGGACCGAACACACCATCACGAATCTCGACTGGAGAAGGACGACATGGCAGCCACGATCGGATCTGCACTGCACTGGTGGGCCGACACCAAGGGAGATCAGCGGGCGCTGATCGTCGACGACGAGGCGCTGACCTACCGGCAGCTGCAGGACTGGTCGAGCCGGGTGGCACGCCGGATCGCCGACGCCGGGATCGCGCCCGGCGATCGGGTGGGCGTCCTCGGACCGAACACGCTGACCTGGCCGGTGATCGCGCTCGGCGTGATCAAGGCCGGCGCCGTGCTTGTGCCGCTCAACCCGCGGCTCAAGCCGGCGGAACTGCGCAAGGTACTCGACGATTCGGGTGCGGCGATGACGATCGCGCCCAGCGAGTTCGCCGAGCAGATCGAGCAGACCCGGGCACTGGGAGGCGACTTCCAGGCCCTGTCGTTCGACGACTTCACCGGACTGCGCGACGGCGACCGCGACGACTTCCGCATCGACCGCGGGTACGACGAACCGGTCGCCATCCTCTTCACCAGCGGCTCGACCGGGCTGTCCAAGGGCGTCGTCTGCACCAACAAGACGCTGCTCAACATCGTCTTCGAGGCCACCCTCACCGAAGAGGGATTCCGTCCCGGCGGAACGTCGTTGCTGCTGCTTCCGCTCGTGTTCACACCCGGCCTCGTGTGGGGCCTGGTGATGTCGGTGGTGCTCGGAAACACCCTGGTGATCGAGAAGGAACTCAACCCCGGACGTGCGGCGAAGCTGCTGGGTGAGCATCGGGTGAACGCCCTGTTCGGTGTGCCCCTGGTGTTCGAGGCGATCTCGCGCACCCCGGAGTTCGACGCCGCCGACATGTCGTCGCTGCGCACCGCGATCGTCGGCGGCGCCGCGGTCGCACCCGCGCTCCTGAAGTCGTGGGCGGACAAGGGTGTTCAGCTGCGTCAGATCTACGGCATGACCGAGGCCGGTGGCGTCGCGACCGCCACCACCCGGGAAGAAGCGTTCACGCATCCCGACACGTGCGGGACGGGCTCGATCTTCACCGAGCTCAAGGTGGTTCGGCCCGACGGCACCCCCGCCGACCCGGGGGAGGAGGGCGAGATCGTGCTCCGCGGCCCCGGCGTGACTCCCGGGTACTGGAACGACGACGAGTCCACCGCGCAGGCCCTGCGCGACGGCTGGCTGCACAGCGGCGACCTCGGCACGCTCGACGACGGTGGCCGCGTGAAGTTCGTCGACCGGATGAAGGACCTCATCATCACCGGAGGCATCAACATCTCGCCGGTCGAGATCGAACGGGTGATCGGTGGCATCGACGGTGTCGAGGAGGTCGCGGTGATCGCCGCGGCCGACGAGCGGTTCGGTGAGACCCCGGCCGCCATCGTCACCGTCAGCGGCGACGTCGACGCCGCCGCGATCGTGGCCCACTGCGACGAGGTGGTGGCCGACTACAAGGTGCCCCGGTACGTCGTGATCCGGGACGAACCGCTTCCCCGGCTGCCCAGCGGGAAGCTGTCCAAGACCGCTATCCGTTCCGAATACCGTGATGTGGCGGAGCGATTCAGCAAGGTGCGTTGAGACGATGAGTGACGAAGGCGCGGTGACCGGCGGCCCGGTGGTGGTCGAGCGGGACGGGGAGATCGCGATCGTGCGGTTGCACCGGCCCGATCGACTCAACGCCTTCACCGACGAGATGTGCGAGCGCATCCTCGCGGTGATGGACGAGTGCGACGCGGACGACACCGTGCGCGCGGTGGTGCTCACCGGCACCGGGCGGGCGTTCTGCGCCGGCGCCGATCTCGCGTCCGGTGGCGACACCTTCGTCCTCGGCGACGACCCGGAGACCGGGGGCGCTCCCGCCGACCAGGGCGGGCGCGTCGCCCTTCGGCTCTATCGGTCCACCAAGCCGGTGATCGCGGCGATCAACGGCCCCGCCGCTGGCGTCGGCGTCACGATGACGCTGCCCGCCGACGTCCGGATCGCCTCGGACACCGCACGCTTCGGGTTCGTGTTCACCCGGCGCGGCATCGTCCCGGAGGCGTGCTCGTCCTGGTTCCTGCCGCGGGTCGTCGGGATCTCCGCCGCGCTGCGGTGGACGCTCGGCGGCAAGATGGTGCCGGCCGCGGAGGCTCTCGAGCACGGCCTGGTCAGCGAGATCGTGCCCGCCGACCGGGTGCTCTCGCGCGCGATCGAGGTCGCGCGCGAGATGGTCGGTGGCACCGCGCCGGTGTCGGTCGCCCTGACCCGTCAGTTGATGTGGCGGATGCTCGGGGCGGACGGCCCGGAGTCCGCGCACCGGGCCGACTCGCTCGCGGTGTACCTGCGGGGGACCTCGGGCGATGCACGCGAGGGCGTCGAGTCCTTTCTGGAGAAGCGCGAGCCGGACTTTCCCGACCGGATTTCGACCGGATTGCCCGATCTCTTCGGCGAGTCCGGTTAGCCGTCGCCCACTCCCGCGGCGGTAACATCGTCGCGGGAGTAGGGCGCGGGGCCGTACACCTGGAGAAGGGTGACATGGCTCGACGGCGAACCGGCAGTGTCCTGAGTGAGAATCCGGAGGAGGCGCGGGGACAGATCCTCGAGGCCGCGGAACGGACCTTCGAGCGTTACGGCGCGGCGAAAACCACGATGGACGACATCGCAAAGGAAGCCGGCGTATCCCGACCGACCGTGTACCGCTACTTCAGCGATCGCGACACCCTGATCACCGCGCTCATCGAGGTGCGCTCGCGGCGGATGTTCGGCAAGGCCCGCACCTTCCTGCGCAAGCGGAAGACGTTCGCCGACCAGATCGTCGACGGGCTGATCTATCTGGTGGACATGGGCCGCAAGGATCCCGTGGTGCGACTGATCGTCAGTCCCGAGCACATGGATCTGGCGACCGCCCTGGTCGGCAGCTCGGGCCTGGCGGCGCGCCTGACCGAGGAGATGTGGGCGCCGGTGATCGACGAGGCCCGCGATCGCGGCGAGGTGCGGGCGGACCGCACGAACGCGGAGATCTGCCAGTGGATCGCACTGGTCGAACTGATCCTCGTCGGACGGATGGACTTCGGTTCCGACGAGGACCCGGAGCATCGCCGGATGCTGACCAACTTCCTGGTCCCGGGCATTCTCACGCCCGAGGCTGCCGCCGCGGCCGGCATCTGAGCCGATCACGTGAACCTCGGTGGCGCCCTCGGCGCAAGATCGTCCTAGCGATCGCTAGGTAGCCATGGGATGCTGTGGCGACGGCAATCTTGCGCAAGGAGAGTTACATGGCACTGCCCTCGATCCTCAAGGACCGGCTGCGTCTGCCCGTGGTGGCGTCGCCGATGTTCATCGTGTCGAACCCGGACCTCGTCATCGCCCAGTGCACGTCGGGCATCGTCGGATCGTTCCCGTCGCTCAACGCCCGCCCGCAGTCGCAGTTGCATGAGTGGCTGACGCAGATCGGCGAGGCGCTGGCGAAGCACGACGCGAACAACCCCGAGGCGCCGTCCGCGCCGTACGCGGTGAACCTGATCGTGCACAAGTCCAACGACCGACTCGAGCAGGATCTCGCCACCATCGTCGAGTTCCAGGTGCCGATCGTGATCACCTCGCTCGGCGCCCGCGAGGACGTCAACGCGGCGATCCACTCGTACGGCGGAATCGTGCTGCACGACATCATCAACGACAAGTTCGCCCACAAGGCGGTCGAGAAGGGTGCGGACGGCCTGATCGCCGTCTCCGCGGGCGCGGGCGGGCACGCCGGCACCCAGTCGCCGTTCGCGTTGGTCCAGGAGATCCGGCAGTGGTTCGACGGACCGCTGCTGCTGTCGGGCTCGATCGCGCACGGCCGCTCGATCCTCGCCGCCCAGGCCGCGGGTGCTGACCTCGCGTACATCGGTTCGGCGTTCATCGCCACCGAGGAGGCGGGCGCCGTCGACGCCTACAAGCAGATGATCGTCGACTCCGGCGCGTCGGACATCGTGTATTCCAACCTGTTCACCGGCGTGCACGGAAACTACCTGCGCGGCAGCATCTCCGCGGCGGGCATGGACCCCGACAACCTCGCGACCTCCGACCCGTCCGCGATGGACTTCGGCACCGGCGAGTCCGACGGGACCGAGGCCGCGAAGAGCGAGGCGAAGGCGTGGCGCGACATCTGGGGCGCCGGCCACGGCGTCGGCGCGGTGCAGGCCGTCGTGCCCGCCGCCGAGCTCGTCGAGCGGCTCAAGGCCGAGTACGCCGCCGCGAGGACCGCGCTCCTCGACGCCTGACCCCTCCCTGGGTTCCCAAATGTCACATCGGCTCACTCGAGGACACCCGATGTGACATTTGGGAACCGGCGCGGGCGGGGACTGCCTACTTGAACTCGGCGGCGATGTCGCGGCCGATGATCTCCTTCATCACCTCGGTGGTGCCGCCGTAGATCGTCTGGATCCGGGTGTCCACGTAGGCGCGGCCGATCGGGTACTCCATCATGAAGCCGTAGCCGCCGTGCAGCTGCACTCCGCGGTCCACGACACGCTTCTGCAGCTCGGTGGCCCACCACTTGGCCTTGGACGCGTCGACGGCGGTGAGTTCACCCGCGTTGAGGGCGAGCACGCAGCGGTCGATGTGCGACTCGGTGACCTCGATCTCGGTGAGCATCTCGGCGAGCACGAAGCGGCTGTTCTGCAGGTCGCCGATCGGCTTGCCGAACGCCTTGCGCTCGAACGCGTAGTTCTTGGTCCACTCGTAGGCGGCGCGGGCCGCGGTGACGGCGCCCACGGCGATACCGATCCGCTCCAGCGGCAGGTTCTCCATCAGATGGATGAAACCGCGGCCCTCGGTGCCGAGCAGGTTCTCCGCAGGCACCCGCACGTTCTCGAAGACGAGCTCGGCGGTGTCCTGCGCGGCGAGGCCGACCTTGTGCAGCTTGCGGCCGCGGCTGAAGCCCGGAGTGTCGCGTTCGACCACGATGAGCGAGAAGCCCTTCGACCCGGCGTTCGGGTCGGTGCGGCACACGACGATCACCAGGTCGGAGTGAATCCCGTTGGTGATGAACGTCTTCTGCCCGTTGATCACCCACTCGTCACCGTCCCGGACCGCGGTCGTCTTGACGCCCTGCAGGTCCGAGCCCGCGCCGGGCTCGGTCATCGCGATGGCGCCGATCAGCTCACCGGCGGCCATCCGCGGCAGCCAGCGATCCTTCTGTGCCGCGGTGCCGAGGTGCAGGATGTAGGGGATCGCGATGTCGTCCTGCAGGGCGAGGCTGGACCCGAACGACGTGGTCCCGGTGCGGGCGATCTCCTCGGACACGACATGCCGGAATCGGTAGTCGGTGACCCCCGAGCCGCCGAACTCCTCGGGGACGCCGAGACCGAGGATGCCGGACTTGCCCGCGGCGACATAGGCGGCCCGGTCGATGAGGCGATCCTCCTCCCACTGCAGGTAGTGGGGTTCGACCTCGCGGGCGAGGAACTCGCGGACGGTGCCGCGGTAGTCCTCGTGATCGGACTCGAAATGCTTGCGCTGCATGACTCTCACTCCTCGATGGCTCAGGCGTTGACGGTCTGGGTGCCCCGGTCGCTGCCGAGCAGCCCGGCCAGGCGCTCGGAGATCAGGGACTCCGCGTCGGCGACGATCCGTTCGACGAGTTCGCCCGCGGTCGGGATGTCGTGGATGATGCCCTGCACGGTGCCGACGGTCCAGATGCCGGCCTCCGGGTCGCCGTTCTCGTACACGAGGCGGCCGCGGGCCCCGGCGACCAGTTCACGCACGTCCTCGAACTGCCCACCGCGGCTGAGGATCTCGACCACCTCGCGGCTGACGGTGTTGCTGGCCACCCGGGCGGTGTTGCGCAGCGGGCGGAAGATCAACTCGGTGTCCGTCTCCTTCGCGGCGACGATCGCCTCCTTGATGGTGCGATGGATCGGGGACTCCTCGGTGCACATGAAGCGGGTGCCCATGTTGATGCCGTCGGCGCCGAGTGCCAGCGCGGCGACCAGGCCGCGGCCGTCGCCGAAGCCGCCGGAGGCGACCATCGGGATGGTGATCTGCTCGGCCGCGGCGGCGATCAGCACCAGGCCGGGGATGTCGTCCTCGCCGGGATGCCCTGCACATTCGAACCCGTCGATGCTGATGCCGTCGACGCCGATGTCCTGGGCCTTGACCGCGTGCCGGACGCTGGTGCACTTGTGCAACACCTTGACGCCGGCGGCGTGGAAGTCGGGCAGGTGCGGGGCGGGGTTGGAGCCGGCGGTCTCGACGATCTTGACGCCGGACTCGATGATGACCTGCCGGTACTCGTCGTACGGGGGCGGGGTGATCGCGGGCAGGATGGTCAGGTTCACGCCGAACGGCTGGTCGGTCAGCTCGCGGGTGCGGGCGATCTCCTTCGCGAGATCGTCCGGGGTGGGCTGGGTGAGCGCGGTGATCATGCCGAGTGCGCCGGCGTTCGCCACGGCGGCAACGAGTTCGGCGCGACCGACCCACTGCATGCCGCCCTGCACGATGGGGTGGCGGACGCCGAAGGTCTCGGTGAATGCGGTGGTCAGCACGTAATTCTCCTCGCGGTGCGGGTTGTCAGGAAGCGGTGGGATGGCCGACCACGCGCAGGGCGATGGCGGTGTACCGGTCGGCGACTTCGTCCGGGGTCAGCGGTCCGTCGATCTGGAACCAGCGGGCGATGGACTGGCCCATGCCGAGGAGGGCGCGGACGGTCTCGGGGACGTCGTCGACAACGAAGACCTTCCGGTCGACACCGTCCGTCACCAGATCGAGAGCCATGAGCTCGAGCCTCTTGCGGGTCGCGGCGTAGTTGCGGCGGTTGTCCGGCGAGACGTGCCGCAGTTCGGAGTCGAGGGCGGACTGCCGGGCGCGGTGCGTCATGTTCAGCACCACCGCCTCGAAGAAGTACGTGAAGCGCAGGACCGGATCGTCACCGCCGTCGGTGACCGCGGCCACGCAGCGGTCGATCAGGTCGCGGACGGCGGTGTCGAGCAAGGCCACGAGAACCGCTTCCTTGTTCTCGTGGTGGTAGTACAGGGCGGGCACCGTCACTCCGACCCGGCGGGCCAGATCGCGGACCGTGGTGCCGTGGAAGCCGTTTTCGTGGAACGCCTCCAGCGCGTTCTCGAGGATGGGGCCGAGCTGCATCGGCTCGAATTCCCGCCAGTTGGTGGTGGTTTCGGGCGATGCAGGCATCGGCCCCTCCTCTCGTCGCGTGTGGGTCAGCGCGGGGCCATGCGGATGGCGCCGTCGAGACGGATGGTCTCGCCGTTGAGCATCGGGTTCGACACGATGTGCGCGGCCAGGGCGCCGTACTCGGACGGATCGCCGAGGCGCGACGGGTGCGGCACCTGCCCGCCGAGGGACTTCTGGGCCTCCTCGGGCAGCGAGCCGAGCAGCGGGGTCTTGAACAGGCCCGGTGCGATGGTGACGACGCGGATCAGCAGCGACGCGAGGTCGCGGGCGATCGGCAGGGTCATGCCGACGACGCCGCCCTTGGAGGCGGAGTATGCGGCCTGGCCGATCTGACCGTCGAACGCGGCGACGGAGGCGGTGTTGATGATGACGCCGCGCTCGCCCTCGATGGGCTCGGTCTTCGCGATCCGCTCGGCGGCGAGGCGGAGCACGTTGAAGGTGCCGAACAGGTTGACGTCGACGACCTTCTTGAAGGCGTCGAGCGGGAACGCGCCCTGCTTGTTCACCGTCTTGATGGCGTTGCCGATGCCGGCGCAGTTCACCGCGACGCGCAGCGGGCCGAGGGACTCGGCCACGTCGAGGGCCTCGGTGACGGCGGCCTCGTCGGTGACGTCGGCGGCGACGAAGCGGACCCGGTCGCCGAGCTCCTTGGCGACGGTCTCGCCGTTGGAGGACGGCAGGTCGATGATGACGACCTGGGCGCCGTCGGCGAGCAGGGCCTTGGTGGTGGCCAGGCCGAGGCCGGAGGCGCCACCGGTGACGACGGCGACGCTGTCGTTGATGATCATGCGTTTTCCTTTCGAGACGTGTTGTGGATCAGAGGCGTTCGATGATGGTGGCGTTGGCCATGCCCGCGCCCTCGCACATCGTCTGGAGACCGTAGCGGCCACCGGTGTTCTCGAGGTGGTGCAGCAGGGTGGTCAGCAGCCGGGTGCCGGACGACCCGAGTGCGTGGCCGAGGGCGATCGCGCCGCCGAGCGGGTTCAGCTTGGCCGGGTCGGCGCCGAATTCGTGGGCCCACGCCAGCGGCACCGGGGCGAAGGCCTCGTTGACCTCGTAGGCGTCGATGTCGTCGATGCCGAGTCCGGCCTTCGCGAGGACCTTGTGGGTGGCCGGGATCGGCGCGGTCAGCATGAACATCGGGTCGTCGCCGGCGACCGAGAACGAGTGGAAGCGGGCGCGCGGGGTCAGGCCCAGCTTGGTCGCGGCCTCCTCGCTCATGATCAGCACCGCGGAGGCGCCGTCGGTCAGCGGGGACGAGTTGCCGGGGGTGATCTGCCAGGGGGCCTCGGGGAAGCGCTCGGCGAAGGCGTCGGTGCGGAAGGACGGCTTGAGCCCGCCAAGGCCCTCGGCGGTGGTCGACGCGCGGACCGTCTCGTCGACGGTGTGCGAGACGGTCTCGCCGGCGGCGTTGGTCACGTCGATCGGCAGGATCTCGCGGTCGAAGGCTCCGGAGGCGATCGCGGCCGCCGCACGCTGGTGCGACTGCGCGGAGAAGGCGTCGAGCGTGTCCCGGTCGAACTTCCACTTGGCGGAGATCAGCTCCGCCGAGATGCCCTGGTGGACGAGGCCTTCCGGGTACCGGGCGGCGATGGACGGGCCGTGGGTGTCCTGACCCATCGGGGAGGTACCCATCGGGATGCGGCTCATCGACTCGACACCGCACGCGATGACGATGTCGTAGGCGCCGGCGATGACGCCCTGCGCGGCGAAGTGTGCGGCCTGCTGGCTCGACCCGCACTGCCGGTCGATGGTGGTGGCGGGCACCGAGTCCGGGAACCCGGCCGCGAGCAGCGCGGTCCGGGAGATGTTCAGCGCCTGCTCGCCGACCTGCTGTACGCAGCCGCCGATCACGTCGTCGACGAGGGCGGGGTCGAGGTTGTTGCGTTCGGTGATCGCGCGGAGCACGTGCGCGAGCAGCTCGACGGGATGCGTGCCGGACAGCGCGCCGCCCATCTTGCCCTTGCCGGAGGCGAGGCGGACTGCGTCGACGATGACTGCGTTCGTCATGGTGTTGGTGCCTTTCGTGGGGTTTGGCGGTCCGGTGCCCCGGAGGGGGGTCGACAGGGCACCGGACCGTGATCGTGGGGTTAGCGGCCCTGCCAGACCGGGGTGCGCTTCTCGGCGAAGGCCTTCGGGCCTTCCTGCGCGTCGGCGCTGGTGAAGACGACCTTGAGGGCCTTGAGGTTCTCCTGCCAGACACCGGCTTCCCAGTCGGCGCCGGTCGCGGTGTTGTGGATCATGGCCTTCGACTCGCGCACCGCCAGCGGCGCGTTGCCCGCGATCTTCTCGGCCAGCTCGAGGGCGAGGTCCAGCGCGGTGCCGGCCGGGGCGACCCGGTTGACCAGCCCGAGCTCCTTGCCCTGCGCGGCGGTGATCGGTTCGCCGGTCAGCGCCAGCTCGAGGGCAACCTTCTTCGGGATCTGCTGCTGCAGGCGGATGACGCCACCGGCCGCGGCGAACAGGCCGCGCTTGACCTCGGGCAGGCCCAGCTGCGCGTTCTCGTCGACCACGGCCAGATCGCTGGCGAGGACGAGTTCGGTGCCGCCACCGAGGGCGAAACCGTTCACCGCCGCGATGGTCGGCTTGCTCACCCAGTGCTGGGCGTAGCCGGCGAAACCCCACTCCGGGTGGCCGTCGGCGTCGAGGGACTGGCCGGAGCCGAGCGCCTTCAGGTCCGCGCCCGCGCAGAAGGCGCGGCCCGAACCGGTGATCACGATGACCCGCACCTCGTCGTCGGCCTCGGCCTGCTCGAGCAGGGTGCCGACCGCCGTGGACAGTGCCGCGTTGACCGCGTTCATGGCTCGGGGTCGGTTCAGCGTGATGAGCGCGACGTTGCCGCGCCGCTCGTACAGCGCCGCGGGCTCGGGCGCAGTGGTCGACTCGTCGGCCATGGGTTGCTCCTCGGTTGGATCGAACGGGATTACTGAACGCTCGCTAAGACACCTATCACGGGACCCGCGGGCCGGTCAATGGGTCCCGTTAGCTAGCGACCGCTCAGTGAGGTCTGGTACTGATGAGAACGGCCGCGGCGTGCGGCCGAACCGAGCAACCAGGGAGACGGCATGCGGGCAGTGCAGGTGGTCGAGGCGATCGGACCGGACGGCCTCCGCGTCGTCGACATCCCCGAACCGGATCCGGCCGGCCTGGTCGTCGTCGACCTCGAAGCCGCCGGCGTCTCCTTCCCCGACCTGCTGCAGACGTCGGGCGGCTACCAGGTGGTCCGCCCGACCCCGTTCGTCCCTGGCGTCGAAGGCGCGGGAATCGTGCGGGAAGCCCCCGCCGACAGCGGATTTCACGCCGGCGACCGCGTGGTCGCGCTGTCGCTGGGCGGCGCGTGGCAGGGGACCGTCGCCGTCCCGGCGTCGATCGTGTTCCGGTTGCCCGACACCGTGTCGCTGACCGCGGGCGCCGGGTTCCTGATGAACTACCTCACCGCACACTTCGCCCTCACCGAACGCGCCCGGTACCGGGCCGGCGAGACGGTCCTCGTGCACGGCGCCGCCGGCGGCCTCGGGACGGCGTGCCTGCAGGTCGCGGCCGCCCTCGGCCTGGACGCCATCGCGGTCGTGAGCACCGAGGAGAAGGCGCGGGTCGCCGCCGCCAACCGCGCCACCCACACCGTGCTCGCCGACGGATTCAAGGACTCGGTCGCCGAGATCACCGCAGGCCGCGGCGTCGACATCGTCCTCGACCCGGTCGGCGGCGATCGCTTCCTCGACAGCCTGCGCAGCCTGGCCACGAACGGCAGGCACGTCGTCCTCGGCTTCACCGGCGGCGAGATCCCCACCGTCAAGGTGAACCGGTTGCTGCTCAAGAACATCGCGGTGCTCGGCGCCGGATGGGGCGAGTACGTCCGCGAGGACTTCGGCTACCCGGCCCGCCAGTGGGCCGAACTCGAACCCCTCCTGGCGTCCGGTGCCCTGCAGGTCGCCGAACCGACCGTCCACCCCCTCGAGCACGCGGGCGACGCGCTGCGCAGCCTCGAATCCCGCAGCGCCACCGGCAAAGTGGCGATCACCTTCCGATCCTGACTTCCCGAGAAGGACAGTTCAATGAGTACCGACACCAACGACGTCCTCGTCGACCTGACCGACGGCGTCCTGCGCATCACCATCAACCGGCCGTCCCGGATGAACGCCGTCACCACCGAGACCCTCGCCGCCGCAGCCGACGCCCTCGAGAAGCACGCCGGTGACCGGGCTGTCCGCGTCGTCGTCCTCACCGGCACCGGCCGGGCGTTCTGCACCGGAGCCGACCTGTCCACCATCGACGACCTGACCGGCCCGCCCGACAGCGCCACCATCGACGCCGCCAACCGGCTCGTCGCCGCGCTGCGCGCGTTCCCGCGCCCGGTCGTCGCCGCCGTCAACGGCCCGGCCGCCGGGGTCGGGGTCTCGCTCGCCCTCGGCGCGGACCTCACCGTCGCCACCGAGTCGAGCTACCTGCTGCTCGCATTCACCAAGATCGGCCTGATGCCCGACGGTGGTGCGACCGCTCTCGTCGCGGCGTCCATCGGGCGGGCCCGCGCACTGAAGATGGCGCTGCTCGCCGAGCGGCTGCCCGCGACCGACGCGCTCGACGCGGGCCTGATCGCCCGGGTGTATCCCGATGCCACGTTCGCCGCCGACGTCGAGGCGCTCGTCAGGGGCCTCGTCGTCGGACCGTCGGATGCCTTCGCGGCCACCAAGACCGCGATCAACGACGCCACCCTCGGCCAGCTCGACCCGGCGTTCGCCCGCGAGCGCAGCGGTCAGCTCGAACTGCTCGCCGCCGCCGACTTCGCGGAGGGCGTCGACGCGTTCCTGAACAAGCGGCCTGCGGTCTTCGGCCAAGGCTGACCGTCTTCGTCCGCTCGCTCCACCGCCACACCGTCGCGGGTGGAGGTGCCCCTCGTCCGGTTGGGCCGAGCGAAGGTGCCCTTCATCCACACGGGGTGGGGCGGTGTGGCATGGGAACGTTCACCTCGGCTTTGCCCCAACGGTTTTCATCGCGATCGCCACGTACTTCTTCGCGACCTCTTCGGGGGACAGGGTGCCTTCCGCGTGGTACCAACGGGGGATGGACTGGCACATGCCGAGCAGCGCGCGGGTGGTCTCGGCGGGGTCCTCGACGTCGAAATCCCCACTGGCCGTACCGTCCTGGACAATCCCGAGCACGACTTCCTCGATGCCCTTGCGCACCGCGCGGTACCGCTGCCGGTTCTCCGCGCTCAGGTACCGCACCTCGCCCTCGAGCGACGCGAGCCGCGAACGCGTCGTCATCCGCAACACGATCGCCTCGATGACGTTCGCGAGCCGCTGCACCGGATCGTCGCCGCCGTCGGCGTCCGCGGCGTGCGCCCGCGCCAGCACGTCCGCCGTCGACAACTCGAGCAGGGCGATCAGCAGCCCCTCCTTGCTGTCGTGGTGGTAGTACAGCGCGGGCACCGTCACCCCGACCCGGCGGGCCACCTCGCGGACCGTCGTCCCGTGGTAGCCGAGTTCGTAGAACGCGTCGAGCGACGCCGACAGGATCGGGGTCAGCTCGACGTCCTTCAGCCGACGCCAGTCGCCGGCCGTCTCGTCTGGAGCCGGTTCCTCGACGGGTTCACCCATTGCCCTACCAAACGTCTCGATCGCCAGAATGTCACTGCAAAGGGTACCGGTCACCCGACAGCGCCCCGTCGAACACAGTGGCCCGTCAGACCGATTCGGCAGCACCCGCCGCGTCGAGCAGTTCCCGCACCGCCTGCCGGACCCGCGCATCCCCGCCCGGGCCGAGCGTGCACCACGCGGCCCCGTCCGCGGCCGCGCTCGTGGTGCCGACGATCCGGCCCTCGCCGGTGTCGAACACCGTCACCGGGCCGGACGTGCCCGTCCGGCCCTCCCGGTGCGTGAGCGCGACGATCTCCGCGTGCGCCCGGCACGAGCCGAGCGCGTGCGCGAGCCGGTCGGCGTCCCGCTCCGCCACGCCGAGGGACGTCAACCGGCGCGCGACGGCGGGAGGGTCGGTGACATCGTGCAGGGCCGCCGCCAGCGGCTCGGTCGGCGCGCTGACCGAACCGACGTCGAGCCCGACACCGCGGCCGATCACGTCGAGCACCAGGTCGGGTTCGGCGGTACCGACGTCCGCCAGCACGTAGGTGTCCGCCGCTCGCAGCGCCAGCACCACCCCGGCAGGGCCCTGGGCCAGACACATCCGGGACACGGCGCCGTCGCCGGGGTACCAGCGCAGGGCGAGCTCGACGGTCGGGCGGGCGAGCACCGCCAGTCGATCGACGATCCCCGGGTGCGGATGGTCACCGCGCAGCAGCCCCCGCGCCTGCAAGGACTCACGAGCCGCGGCGAACGCCACATCGCGGGCCGCGACCGTGTCGAACCTGGACATGGTGGCGAGCACCACCGGCAGTTCGTCGACCCCGAGCAGGTGCAGCAGCAGGTCGATTTCGTCGCCGCTCAGCGTCACCGACCCCAGCCGGCCGCCGATCAAGGGCGTGGTCACCGGTCGCCGCCGATCACCGACGGGATCACCACCCGGCCGTCCTCGAAGTGCTCGAAGCTCTTCAGGTATCCCGGCGTCCGGTGCTCCTCGTCCTCGGCGCCCTGCGACGCACCCGCACCGAGCGGGGCACCGAGGTGCCCGGGCCGGGCCGCGGCCGCGGCCTCCACCCGGGCGACGGGCGCCGGCTCGAGTCCGGGGACTGCGCCCGTCGCGGCGCCGCGGCCCGCGAATCCCGAGCCGCCGGTGCCGGTGGCGCCGCCCCAGCCCTCCGGCAGGGTGATCCGCGGGGCGCCCGCAGGCCCGCCGCGTCCGGGACCGCCGGAGTACCCCGCCGCGCCGACGGTCCGGGCGGATCCGCCGGATCGAGCCTCCGAGGCGGCACCCGTCACCGTCGGGGCGCCCGCGTCGCCGAACCGGCTGCCGCCGATCGCAGCCGCCGCGGCCGGGGCCAGCGCCGACGCCGCCCCCGCGACCGTGCTGACCCCGGTCCCGGCGATCGAGCCGACCTGTGACGCCGCGGCCACCACCGTCGGGTTCTGCGCCTGCGCGAGCACCGTGCCGAGCGCGGCCTGCGCGGCCTGCGCCGGGTTTACCGCGAAGTCGGACAGCAGGGTGTTCTGGGGAACGGGAGCCACAGGCGCGTCCGCCGGCGCCGCGCCGCCCGCGTTCGCCAGCGGCGGTGGGGGACTGAAGCCCTGCTGCACCGAGACGATGCTCGACGCCGACTCGTACGCCTCCATCACCAGCGCCGCCCGCAGGTCCATCGCCTTGTCTGCGGCCTCGGCGGCCGCGCCGGCGCCGGCCAGCGAACCACCGACGGTGTGGGCGGCGACGGTCGCGGCCTTGACCGCGGCGATCTCGGCGAGGATCGGCATCGTGGCCCGCGCGATGGTGTGCGCGGCGGCCTCGGCGCCTGCCTTCGCGGCGGTCGCGGTGGCCACCGCGGCGGCCTGCTGCGTCCACGTCAGGAACGGGGCGAGCTTCGCGAGCGCCGCGTCGGATGCGACCCCCTCCCAGCCGACCCGCAGTTCCGTCATCACCTTCGTGACGGTGGCGGTGGCGTCGGTCAGGCCGGTCGCGACGGCGGACCAAGCGGTGCCCGCGGCCGCGAACCCGGCCGGTCCGATGCCCGCGTTCAGCGAGGTCGAGTTCCAGGTGGCACCCCGGGGGAACCAGACGACGCCGGTGAAGCCCAGTGTCATTTCGTGCTCCTTCCTACGGTCGGATCGGCTCGGATCACATGCCCGCGGCGAGCGCGGCGCCGAACGAATGGTCCAGGCCCTCGTACTCGGCGGCCTGCTTGCGCAGCGTCGCGGCCGCCGCCCACAGTTCCGCGATGCCCGTCGCCGCCGCAGGCAGGAAGCTGTCGGCGACCGAGTTGAAGTACGACGCGGCCAGCACCGACACCTCCTCCGTGCCGGCGGGCGCCATGTGCAGTGCGGGCGCGTTGGCGTCGACGGTTGCCTGGAGTCGCTGCGCGAGGGCCTCGAGTTGGGTGGCCGCGGAGATCAGGGCGTCGGGTGAGACGAACACGTGTCCGGTCATGGGCGGTCTCCTGGCTGGCTCGATCGAAATGATCCGTCAGGGGGTTGGACGCGCCCGTCGGTCGAACGGTTCCCGCAGATTCCACCCGCCGGCCACCCGCCGAGGGAGGGTGGGCGGCGGTGCGGTGGGGTCAGCCCCAGCCGAGTTCGTGCAGCCGGTCCTCTTCGATGCCGAAGTAGTGCGCGATCTCGTGGATGACGGTGATCGCCACCTCGTCGACCACGTGCTCCTCGTCGTCGCAGATGTCGAGGATCGCCTCGCGGTAGATCGTGATGGTGTCGGGCAGCGAACCGCCGTAGTGGCTGTCGCGTTCGGTCAGCGCGATGCCGTGGTAGAGCCCGAGCAGGCCCGGGTCCTCCTCGTCGCGGTCGTCGACGAGGACGACGACGTTGTCGATGGCCGCCGCCAACTCCGGCGGGATCAGGTCGAGGGCTTCGGAGACCAGTTCGTCGAACCTGGCCTCGGACATCTGCACCGCCATCAGTTCCCCAGCGGAGCTGCGCCCGGCAGCGGCGTCGGGATGGACCGGCCCTCGGGCAGCGGCGGCGGCGCGACCGGGGGCGCTCCGTTGATCAGGATGTCGCCCTTGGCCGAACCCACGATCGGCGCGAAGCCGCCGCCGTCGATCTCCTTGCCGACCGAGCAGTTCACCTTCCGGCTGCCGGCGAGCCAGCTGCTCAGGTCGAGGTTGTCCCAGAACAGGGTCAGGGTCTTGTTCCGCAGCGCGTCCGGCGATCCGAGGTACTCGTTCGCCGCCTGCGTGCACGTCTCCTCCAGGTACTTGTCCTGGTCGGCGACGGCGGGGAAGCCGCCCGGGAACTTCGCGCCCAGGTCCACCACCGAGATGACCTCGAAGGCGTGCGCCTGCGAGCAGTCCACCGGGTCGGCGGGCACGTTCTGGTTGATGCCGATGCAGGTGCCTGCCTCCCACACCTTCGACTGGTCCTGACCCTGGACCGCACCGGTGACCGCGAGCACGGTTCCGGTGGTGCTCGACCGCTGCAGCCCGCAGCGGATGGTCCGCTCGCCGGCCGCCCAGCCGGCTTCACCGGGGTTGATCAGGCCGACGCTGTACTTGCCGTGCGGGTCGAAGTGCGCGCCGAGGTACTCGGTGACGGCGGGGGTGCAGTGTTCGTCACGCAGTTGCGAGAACCGGAGCACGCTCGGGAAGCGGGAGCCCGGGCCGAACTCGGCGCCGGGGAAGACGCTCAGGTCCACCTCGGAGGCCACCTCGAACAGGTGCTCCTCGGCGCAGTCGACCTTCGACAGGTCGCTGGCGTCCGCTTCCGTCCACGTCAGGCAGTCGCCGGCGGCGGCGGTGCCGAACGCCTTCCCGGCCACCGCGCCGGTCGCCATCGGTCCGCCGCTGTTGGCGTCGGGTTTCAGTTCGTCGCCGCCCTTGAACCCGCCGGAGATGACGACGGTGGCGATCGCCGCGATCACCGCGCCGAGCGCGACCGCGATCAGGGCGCGGCGGGTGACCTTCGCGGACAGTTGCCTGCCGCCGGTCCAGCGCTCGGCCGCGGACCAGCCGCCTGTGGGTGCGGCGTCGTCCCGTCCCCCCTGCGGGCCGTCTGCCGGGGCCGGGGTCGGGTCGTCGTGAGCTGAGCTGTGTTCGTCGGACATCGCCCTCCATCATGCCTGCCGCGCGCGTCCCGATCGCCGACACACCGAAACGGAAATGAGGCGTTCCCGACACCCGGCCACTGGGCAGGCTCCGCGCCAAACGGCGACCAAGTAGGGTTTCGGTCGTGATTGACCTCAAGTTCCTGCGGGAAAACCCCGACGTCGTCCGCCAGTCGCAGCGCACTCGGGGAGAGGATCCCGCGCTGGTCGACGCACTGCTCGCGGCCGACGAGTCCCGCCGCGCCGCGGTGCTGGCCGGGGACAACCTGCGGGCCGAACAGAAGGCCCTCGGGAAGAAGGTCGGGCAGGCATCGCCGGAGGAGCGGCCCGCGCTGCTGGCCGGTGCGAAGGAACTTGCGCAGCAGGTCAAGGACGCGGAGGCCGCGCAGCACGAGGCCGACGCCGCCCTGGAGGCCGCGCAGCGCGCGATCTCCAACATCGTCCAGGACGGCGCCCCCGCCGGTGGTGAGGACGACTTCATCACCCTCGACACGGTCGGCGAACTGCCGACGTTCGACTTCGAGCCGAAGGACCACCTCGAGCTCGGCGAGTCGCTCGGGCTGCTCGACATGGAACGCGGCGCGAAGGTCTCCGGCGCGCGCTTCTACTTCCTCACCGGGTTCGGTGCGCTCCTGCAGCTGGGCATGCTGCAGCTGGCCGCGCAGAAGGCCACCGCCAACGGGTTCACGATGATGATCCCGCCGGTGCTGGTGCGCCCCGAGATCATGCAGGGCACCGGCTTCCTCGGCCAGCATTCCGAGGAGGTCTACCACCTCGAACAGGACGACCTGTACCTCGTCGGCACCTCCGAGGTTCCGCTCGCCGGCTACCACTCCGGGGAGATCCTCGACCTGTCCGCCGGCCCGAAGCGGTACGCCGGCTGGTCGTCGTGCTTCCGTCGCGAGGCGGGCAGCTACGGCAAGGACACCCGCGGCATCATCCGCGTCCACCAGTTCGACAAGGTGGAGATGTTCACCTACTGCAAGCCGGAGGACGCGGACGCCGAGCATCAGCGCCTGCTCGGCTGGGAGCGGGAGATGCTCGCCGCGATCGAGGTGCCGTACCGCGTCATCGACGTCGCCGGCGGCGACCTCGGCTCCTCGGCGGCCCGCAAGTTCGACTGCGAGGCGTGGGTGCCGACCCAGCAGCGCTACCGCGAGCTGTCGTCGACGTCGAACTGCACCACCTTCCAGGCGCGCCGTCTCGGCGTCCGGTACCGCGACGAGAACGGCAAGCCGCAGATCGCCGCGACCCTCAACGGCACCCTCGCCACCACCCGCTGGATCGTCGCGATCCTCGAGAACCATCAGCAGGCCGACGGCTCCGTGACGGTGCCCGCCGCGCTGCAGCCGTTCGTCGGCACGGACGTGCTGCGCGCGCCTTAACCCCCCACCATTTTCGACCGAATGTGGCCTTCGTTCAATCCGACTGAACGAAGGCCACATTCGGTCGGACAGGGGATTGGGTAGCGTCGGACGGTATGACCGACGAACCGATCGATCCGCGGTTGCAGGAGATCGCGCAGCGCGTGTTCGACGCCGCCCGGGCCGGTGACGCCGACACCCTCGCCGCGTACCTCGATGCCGGGGTCCCGGTGAACCTGACCACCGGCACCGGCGACACCCTCGTGATGCTCGCCGCGTACCACGGGCACGCCGCCGCGGTGCAGCTGCTGGCCGACCGCGGCGCGGACGTGAACCGGCTGAACGCCCGCGGCCAGTCGCCGGTCGCCGGCGCGATCTTCAAGGGCGAGGAGGCCGTGGTGCGGGTGCTCGCCGCCGCCGGCGCCGACCCCCGGGCCGGGCATCCCACCGCCGTCGACGCCGCGACGATGTTCGGCCGCGAGGACTACCTCGCGCTGTGGGACCGCGCATAGTCGACGCCGCCCGCCGCGGTCACCCGGGAACGCCGGAGAGGCCGAACGGGTTGTGGCCCGTTCGACCTCTCGGTGGATCGGCACGCTCAGTCGAGGTCGCCGAAGAGCCCCTCGACCGCGGCCGTGCGAATCGACGTCCGCATCGCCTCGCAGCCTCGTGTCAGTGACGCGGTGTCACCTCGGGCGGCGAGGGGTGCCAGCGCGGGGCACGCCGCGACCGCGTCCTCGGTCCACTGCACACCGGTGTGTTCCCAGCTGAACTTCTCCACGAGCACGGACACCCCGCACTCGCGGCACTGCACGGATTGCATCGGCTCAGCCCTGCGCGGCCGAGCGAGCGGCGAGGTTCTCCTCGACCTCCTGCCGCCACGACTCGACCGGCCTGGTGGTGTCGAGTTCGAACTCGAAGCGGTCGGTCATGTCCGGCGTGATGTCGGCGACGTCGACGTAGAACTGCTCGTACCAGCGGCGCAGCTGGTAGACCGGGCCGTCCTGCTCACACAGCAGCGGGTTGTCGATCCGGGTCTTGTTGCGCCAGATCTCCACGTCCTGCTCGAAGCCCTTGTTGATGAACGTGCTCATGCCCTCGGCGAGCTTCTCCGCGGCATCGGGGGCGAGGTGCTCGGAGTACTTCACGATCACGCCGTAGGTGAGCACGAAGGTGTTCGCGTCGATCGGGTAGTGGCAGTTGAGCAGGATCGCCTCGGAGTCGAACCCCTCGTAGTGGTAGGTCAACTCGTCGATCATGAAGGCCGGACCGTAGTAGGCGGCGGACGACGAGTTGCCGAGCACGCGCGGCTCACCGGGCTTGGCCGGAGGTCGGATGTCGTCGCGGGCGACGCCGTTCATGTACTGCGCGGCGACATGGCCTTCGAACACGTTGCGGAAGAACGTCGGGAACGAGCCGTGCACGTAGAAGAAGTGCGCCATGTCGACGTTGTTGTCGATGAGCTCGCGGACGTTCGTGTGGACGATCGTCTGCTTGAAGCCCTTCCAGTCGGTCCAGTCGTCGGCCAGGGCACCCGGGATGCGCGGCGGCCGTACCTCTTCCGGTGGCGGGTTGCCCTCGGGGTCGTTGTAGACGAACAGCAGGCCGTCCTGGTCGAGGACGTGCCAGGCGCGGGTGCGGGCCAGCGGCGGCACCCGGCGGGCGTAGGGGATGCCGGTGCACTTGCCGTTGCCGCCCCAACGCCAGTCGTGGAACGGGCAGGCGACCGAGTCGCCCTTGACCTCACCCTGGCTGAGGTCGCCGCCCATGTGCCTGCAGTACGCGTCGAGGACCTTGATCGCGCCGGTGCTGTCGGCGAACACCACCAGCTTGGTGCCGAAGGCGTTGAGCGAGTGCGGCTTCCCGTCGTTGAAGTCCCGGGACAGGCCGACGCAGTGCCAGCCGCGGGCAAACCGCTGCGGCACCGCACCGCCCTCGATCTCGCGGATCTCGTCGTTCGTTGCAGTGGTCATCGGCTGATCTCCTCTCGTGGTCAGGCGGTGACGCGGGCGGCGTTGCCGGCGTCGACGGGCAGGACGGTGCCGCTGACATGCGCGGCCGCCTCGGCGGTGAAAAACAGCACCGCCCGGGTGATCTCGGCGGGATCGAGCCACGCGATCGGCTGGACGTGCAGGCCGCGCAGGATGTCCTCGACGTCGTCGGGGCCCGGGTTGTCGAGATCGGGCCGTAGGTGCCGGTACAGGGCGTCGTTGTGCAGCATCCCGGTGGCGATGTTGCCGGGGGCGATCGCGTTCACCGTTATCCCGTGCGCGGCCAGGTCGAGTGCGGCGCTCTTGGTCAATCCGATCACACCCCACTTGGATGCGCAGTAGGCGGCCTGGTTGGTGTTCCCGGTGCGGCCGAGCATCGAGGAGATCGTCACGATCCGGCCGTAGCCACGTTCGATCATGCCCGGGGAGACGGCGGCGAGGGTGTTGAACACGCCGGTCAGGTTGGTGCCGACCACCTCGTCCCACATCGGGGTGCTGGTGGACTGCACCGGGGCCGCCGCCGACACCCCCGCGTTCGCGACGGCGATGTCGATCCCGCCGAACTCGGCCGTCGCCCGGGCGACCACCTCGTCCAGGGCGGACCGGTCCGCGACGTCGGCCCGGGTTGCCAGGCAACGGCCTCCGGCGGCCTCGACGAGGCGCACCGTCTCGGCCAGGTCCTCCTTCGTCGCCATCGGATGACCGATCACCTCGCGGTCCTCGCACCGGTCGACCAGCACCACGTCCGCGCCGCGCTCCGCGAATGCGAGCGCGTGGGAGCGGCCCTGACCTCGGGCGCCGCCGGTGATCAGTGCGACCCTGCCGGTGAAATCGTCCATTTGTCGCGTGACCCTCTCGTCGTCGTTGCGACCAAGTGAGCCAAAAGACTTGTGTGACCGTGCGTACTCGTCCCGTTGGGTGAGACCGTGGTCACACATTGCTCCGGGCGCTCGATCGCCCGGGTGGACGCGTGCGGCGGGTCGTCGGTGGGTTTCAGCTCCCGGGAAGCTCGACGCCTCGCCGCTGCGCCAGTTCGCGGAGCTTCTCGGCGTCGTTGATGCCGACCGCGACGTAGGCGCGCAACCCCTCGGGATCGCGACGCAGCAGGTACTCGTAGTCGCTGTCGGTGAGCTCGGCCCCCTCGTCGTCGAGGAAATGCCAGCGCACCCGGATTCGGACCATCGCGTCGGTCAACGGCGCGTACTCGAGCAGCGTGTGCGTGACCCCGCCCAGTCCGAGGGCCCGGTACACCGGATGGCCCTGGGACAGCCCGAGCATCATCTCCTCGCGGGTGGTCAGCGCGCCCACGAACGCGTCGGTGACCAGCGTTCCGGGCAGGCCCCACAGTTGCGTGGTCGCGACCGCGTCGAAGGTGGCCAGTGCCCGGCCGTAGCTGGTGAGGAATTCCTCGACGGACTCCCGACTCGGTGCCATCACCCCACCCTAGGGGTGGTCAGTCGTGCTCGCCGCGTACCGACTGCGCGATCTACGAGGTCACCGCCCCCGCGTGAGGTTCCGCAATGTCACATTGGGGATCGTCAAGTGAGCCAATGTCACATTACGGAACCTTCGGGGGTGGGTCAGAGCTTGGTCGAGCGGAGCTCGTGGCCCTTCGAGGTCTTGCAGCGGCCGGTCTCGAGGTCCCACTGCCAGCCGTGCAGGTTGCAGGTCAGGTTGGTGCCGTCGACGACGCCGAACTTGGACAGGTCCGCCTTCAGGTGCGGGCAGCGGCGCTGGATCTCGTAGCCGCCCACCTCGATCGACGCCGAGTCGTCGTGCGCCTCGGCGAACCAGCCGTCCGCGTACGCGATCCGCTCGTCGGTCAGGCACTTGAAGAACGTGTAGAGGAACTCGTTGTAGCCGCCGACCCGCCACGCCTGGAAGCGGGTGGACAGGAAGATGGTGTTCACCCAGTCCGGCTCGTCGTCACGCAGGACGGTGCGCACCAGCTCGGGTGCGATGCGGAAGCCGTAGCGGTACTTGCCGTCGTCCTCCTTCGGCTCGCGCACCACCCGGTTGGGGAAGTCCAGCACGACCGTCTCGTCGCCCATCTCCAGGCCGACGGGGTAGCCGATGCCGTCGCAGATCAGCGTCGACTGCGCCATGATCGGCTCGAACTTCGCCTGCAGCGGTCCGAGCAGCGGCTCGCCCTCGGCGGGTGCCCATGCGGCCTTCTCCGCGGCGATGACCGGGGCCATCCGCTGCGCCATGTCCTCGATGTACGCGGCCTTGTCGGAGAAGATCTTGTCGACCTCGGCGTCCGGAATCGGGTGCGTGAGCGCCGCCTGCGAGCCGTGGATGTCGACGACCGACCCGGGGATCATCAGCAGTCCGCCGTCGTTGCCGTGGATGCGCATCTGCTCCAGGAAGACGATCTGGTCGGGGAAGATGTTGCCCGGATCGTCGTGGTCGTCGTTCAGATCGCGCAGCGCCTCGTCCAGGAACACCGGCGGGCCGGCGGACGGCACCACCCAGGTCGCCCCGACCTGGTCGATGTAGCTGCGGCAGCGGTCCATGCCACGCTGACGCTTCTGCTTGCCGAAGTTGCGCTTGGTGCCGGCCGGGATGTCGTAGACCATCGGGTACCAGATCGCCCCCGAGTACTGCAGCAGGTGGATGTCGACCTTGCCGAACTGCTCGCCGAGCACGTCCATGTCCACCGGGCGGGCGTCGTTCATGTTGAAGCAGGTGGTCTCGCCGTCGGAGACGACCAGACCGGAGTCGCCGATCGGGCCGTCCGCGGGCGCCCTCAGCGCGATGATCATGACGTCCAGGTCACCCTTGGGGCCGCTCACCGTGTGCTTGACCGAGTCCTGGGTCTCGAAGAACTTGGTGAAGCCCAGCTTCTCCAGCTCGCGGCGCAGGTCCGGGACCGGGTAGTCCGGCAGCAGCACCGTCGCGTCCTTGTTGACGTGGTCGACGAGGGTCTGCGGGTCGAAATGGTCCTTGTGCAGGTGCGAGACGTACAGGTAGTCGACGTCACCGAGGGCATCCCAGTCCAGGCCGGTGTTGTCGGGGAACGGGAACCACGACGCGAAGTAGGCCGGGTGGACCCACGGGTCGCAGAGGATGGACCCCGCTTCGGTCTGGATGTGGAATCCGGCGTGTCCGACGCTCGTGACCTGCACTTCGACTGCCTCCTACGGTGGTGCGACGCCTACCAGGGTAGGTGGTGCGGCAAACCGAACCCTGCACACGCGGGTCCGCCGCCCGGATTGGGGCGCACGTCACCCCTCCCACTCCGGAGGACCTGTGGGCGGGCACACACTAGGCTGGCGGCCGTGGAACCCTTCTACAGATCGATCATCGGTGTCGCCCGCACGCTGTTCTTCGCGGAGGGGCTGAAGTTCACCATCAGTGGTGCCGAGCACATTCCCGCGTCGGGTGGCGCGGTGATCGCGATCAACCACACCGGCTACATGGACTTCACCTATGCGGGTATTCCGGTGCGCGAGGTGAAGCGATACGTGCGCTTCATGGCGAAGAAGGAGGTCTTCGACAACAAGATCTCCGGGCCGATGATGCGCACGATGCGGCACATCCCGGTGGATCGGTCGGCGGGTGCCGATTCGTACCGGGCCGCGGTCGACGCGCTGCGCGCCGGCGAACTGATCGGGGTGTTCCCAGAGGCCACGATCAGCCGCAGCTTCGAGATCAAGGACTTCAAGTCCGGTGCCGCCCGGATGGCGATCGAGGCCGGCGTTCCGATCATCCCGTTGGTGATCTGGGGGTCGCAGCGGGTGTGGACGAAGGGGCATCCGAAGCGACTCGGCCGCACCAACACGCCGATCTCGATGGCCGTCGGTGAGCCGATCGCCCCGTTCGAGCCTGCCGACGAGTTGACGGCGAAGGTGCACGCGACGATGGAGTCGATGCTGCACGCGTTGCAGGAGAACTACGAGCACCCCGCCGGGGAGTACTGGGTTCCTGCCCGTCTGGGGGGCGGTGCGCCGACCCTCGAGGAGGCCAACCGGATGGACGCCGAGGAGGCCGCGGCGAAGGCCGCCCGGCGGGCCTCGTCGGGCGGTGACGGGGCCTGAGGTGCGGGGCGATCGGCCGCGGCGGCCGCTCCGCCGACGGCTGGCCCTCGCGTGCGCGGGTGTCGTAGCGGTGGGTGCGGTGGCGGCCGTCGGCTCGATGGCGGTGATCGCGTCCGCGGCGTCGGGACGCGTCCACGACCTCGCCGACGCCCCGGAGGCGCCGGTGGTGATCGTCCTCGGCGCGAAGGTGCAGGACGGCAGGCCAATGTCGTTCCTCGCCGGCCGACTCGACGTCGCGGCCGCGTTGCTGCGCGACGGGAAGGCGCGGGCGGTGCTGGTGTCCGGGGACGCGAACGGCACCTCCGGGAACGAGATCGCCTCGATGACAGGGTATCTCGTGGAACGCGGGGTCGACCCCGCGCTGATCGTCGGCGACGATCACGGCCTCGACACGTACGACACCTGCGCACGGGCCGCCCAGACCTTCGGGGTGCGACGGGCGTTGATCGTCAGCCAGGACCCGCACGTGACCCGGGCGGTCGCGTTGTGCCGCCACGCGGGTATCGACGCCGACGGGGTCCGCGGCGACTGCGACTGCCGCACGATCACCGTCGCCCGCAACACCGCACGCGAGTGGCTGGCCCGGCCGAAGGCCGTCGCCGACATGCTCTCGGATCGGCCGCCGAAGGTCACGACGCCACCGACGGACGCCCTAGATCGGGCGCTTGCGGTGTCGGCCGGATAGCTCTCTCCCGCAAGGGAAACCGGTGCGGGTTCGCGGGTCCGGCCTGCCTGGCCGGTGGCCCGGCCCGCGTCTGCCCCCTGTGAGCCGGTTGAGATTCTCGTCCGACCTCGATCCACGCAGCAGCCGACCGAAAAGGCCGGTCCGTCACGCGGACCGGCCTGTTCCATCGGAGACGAGGTCAGGAGCCGAAGATCTCTGTCACGGAGCCGAAGTCGACCGATCCGGTGCCCGTTCCGGGGTCGGTGCCCGGATCCGGGTCAGGGCCGGGATCGACGGTGCCCGCTCCGACGGTGATCGTCGCGAGGCCCTGGCCGCCCTTGTTGACCGGGACGTCGTTTGCAGGCCGGGTGCCGTCCTTGGGGGTGCAGAAGGTCGGGGCGTTCTGGGTGCTGCCGAGCGCGTTGGCGCGGGCCAGGAAGGTGTCGTAGTTCTTGTCGCTGTTGTAGTTCGCCGAGTCCCCGGAGACCCGGACCGTCGGGGCGATGACGCCCTCGGCGAGCGCCGTGACGGTCACCTCGACTGCGGGGAGCTGGAACTTGGTGGAACCGTCGGCGGTCGGATTGCCGTCGAGATCGGTCTTGGTCTTCTCGACCGCGATGCCACCGGGCGTGTTCGTGCTGGACTTCGGTCCGTTGGCGACCGTCTCGTTGTCCCCGGAGAGCCGGAGGATGGTGCCCGCTGCGTCCGGCTCACCTGCGTCGTTGACCCGGATCACGGTGGGGGCGACACCGGAGATGCCCTTCCCGGTTCCGGGAACGACTGTTGCGGAGACGAATTCGGCATTCGACGGGAGGTCCCAGTCGATCTTCAGCCGCTGGATGTCGATGGTGGTGGCGATCGACTCCTTGTCCGGCAGTGAGCTCACGGTCGGCTGCAGCGTGTAGCTGAAGGTCTCGCCGACCTTCGCCGAATCCGGTGCGGTGATGCCCATGCCCAGCGGTTGCGACATGTGCTGGGTGAGGATCGCGCGGGCCTGGCAGGCGCCGGCGAATTCGACGGTGTTGGTCGCCGCGGAGGCGGGGGAGGCGCAGAGCAGTGCGCTGGCGGCGACGGCTGCGGCAACACCGGCGGGGACGGCGGCGCGGCGCAGGGGGGTGAACTGCATTGGACTCCTCAAGGTCGGGTCGTTGCTTGCCCAAGGAAACGTGTTTGCGATGTGGACCATAAACGAGAACGTGTTCTGTGGTCATGGAATCGGACCAAATCGGATAAACCGCAGGAAGACAGCTAAAAGTCAGCAAAAGTTAGTCTAAGCAATCACACGTGTTGCAGGTTTGGATTTGGCCTGGTGCGGCACGGACTCGGCCCGGATTCTCCGTCCGTGGACTGCATTGTTGCGCCGTCTCCGCCTCGGCATGGGCGGCCGGTTCCCGCGGGCGCCGCGCTCACGCAGAGCGGCCCCGAGGCGGCGTTCCGCGCGGCCGACGTCGGTGTGTCCGATGTCGCCTCCCCGGGTCGCGGCTCGACCGGCGAGCCCTCGTACCGTGAAAACGGCTAAGCCGCAACCACAGTGACGTCACCGACCGCCGGGTGGAGTCGGCCGTCCCCGGCGCGTCTGCGGCACGCGGGTGCCCCGTGCGGCAAGATGGGTGCAGTGCAGGATCACCGCCACACCAAGCCCGAACTGATCGCCAGCGACGTCGACGGCACCCTGATCGACGACGACGAGCGGATCAGCGACCGCACCCGCGCCGCCGTGCACGCCGCCGTCGCCGACGGGGTGCCGTTCGTGCTGGCCACCGGCCGCCCGCCCCGCTGGATCGGCCCGGTCGTCGACGGCCTCGGCTACGCCCCGCTCGCGGTCTGCGCCAACGGGGCGGTCATCTACGACAGCGACACCGACCGGGTGCTGAGCGCGCAGACCCTCTCCACCGACACCCTGACCTGGGTCGCCGAGCTGGCCGAGGCGGCGTTGCCCGGCGCGGGGGTCGCGGCCGAGCGCGTCGGGGCGAGTGCCCACGACGCGGCCACCCCGCAGTTCGTCAGTTCGCCCGGGTACGAGCACGCCTGGCTGAACCCGGACAACACCGAGATGTCCGCGGAGGACGTGCTGGCGCACCCGGCGGTCAAGTTGCTGATCAGGTTGCCGGGCATCGCCAGCGCCCACATGATCTCCCGGCTCGCACCGCTCGTCGGCGACCGCGTCGACCTGACCTACTCGACGAACAACGGGTTGATCGAGGTCGCCGCACCGGGTGTGACGAAGGCATCCGGGCTGGCGGTGCTCGCCGAGCACCTGGGCATCACGGATTCGGCGATCCTCGCCTTCGGCGACATGCCGAACGACGTGCCGATGCTGAGCATGGCCCGGCACGGCGTCGCCGTCGCGAACGCCCACGACGACGCGATCGCCGCCGCCGACGAGGTGACCGCGTCGAACTCCAACCACGGCGTCGCCCGAGTGCTCGAGCGCTGGTGGGTGGGCTGACCGGGGACGGCTTCCGGTCGTCGGTTGATCGGGTGTGGGCCCGGCGTCGGCGGATTCGAGTGGTCGACTACTCGGGCTGTATTCCCCGGGCGCGAAACCGACTCGGGCACACTGCCGTTCGCACTGCCCTGCTCGCGACCCATCCCGAGGTGGCCGAGCGGGCCCGAGTCGAGATCCGCGGCCTGTGGCCGCCCGACCCGGACCCGGTGTTCGGCGACATCCACGAGCTCAGGCACCTGCGTCGGGTGATCGACGAGACGCTGCGGCTCGGGCTGCACCGGCGGTGAAACGGATGAAGGTGCCCCTCGTGCGGTCGAGGGGCACCTTCATTCCGGTACTGGGCCGGCGTCAGCCTGCCGGTGCGGGCGCCGGGACCAGCGCTTCGGCCGGGGCGGGTGCCGGGACCGGTGCCTCCGCGACCGGCGCGGCGACATCGGCGGGCGCATTCTCCGTCAGAGCCTGCGCGTACGCCTCGTTGTACGCCTTGAGCACTGTCGTCACGACCCCGGTGACCTCGTTGAAGATCAGCGAGCCCTGCTCGAAGTCGGCGCGCTTGCCGTCCGGGACCGAGTACTCGTCGCTGATCGGCAGGCCGAGCGATCCGGCGTCCAGCCCGCTCTGCTGCCAGGTCTCGTAGATCTTGCCGAGCACGGTCCACACGCCACCGTTCGGTGACGTCGAGATCACGCCGTTCGCGAACTTGACCAGCAGGTTCCCCGCCTTCGCGGGCAATTCGCCGGTCAGGGCCGCACCGAGCCTGCCGGTGTCGCCGCCCTCGGCGATCCACTTCTGCGCGATCGGGGACTGGTCGGTGAGCTTGAGGATCTCGGTGACCAGCGCCCCCACCGAGCCGGTGTCGAGCAGCCCGCCGCCGGTGCCGGTCTCGTTCGTGGTGGCGGGAACGGGTGCCGTGGCCGCCGCGTCGGTCGCCGGCTTGGCCGGTGCCGCCGCGAGGATGCCGGAGCCGGCGGAGCCGCCGTCGGGGTTGGCCTTCGCGATGGCGCGGATCTGGTCCATCTTCGAGTAGGCCGCGTCGCCAGGGCAGCTGGTGTTGCCGACGTCGCGGTGCGCGAAGATCACCGGCAGGTCGATCGCCTGACCCTGCGGGACCGGCGTGAACTCGGTGCCCTCGGACCACATCGTGGTGTGACCCTGCGGGTCGAGGCCGGCCTTCGCCAGCCGCCAGCCGAGGAACCGGCCGACGGAGTCGATCGTGGCCTGCGGCGGGGCGGTGGTCGAGAAGTCGCCCATCATCGCGATGCCGAAGGTGTTCTCGTTGAACCCGCCGGCGTGCGCGCCCTGCACGTTGCGGTCCAGGCCGCCGGCCCGGCCCTCGAAGATCTGTCCGTACCTGTCGACCAGCACGTTGTAGCCGACGTCGCACCAGCCGAGCGTCTGCGCGTGGTACGCGTAGATCGACCGGACGATCTCCGCGGACTCGGCGCGGGTGTAGTCGTTGCTGCCCGCGGTGTGGTGCACGGTCGCGCCGCCGAGCATGTCGTCGTACGTCGGTTCCTCGCAGCGCAGCGACTCGTCGGCGCCCCACTGGGCGCGGGTGATCACGCTCGGCCCGTTACCGCCGAGGGGGGTCGCGATGTCGGACAGCGAGGCGTCGACGTTCCCGGAGCCGGGCGCGATCAGCACCGCGGTGACGCCCTCGGCCAGCTGCTGGGCCGGGTCCTGGCCACGCAGGGGTGTGCTGACGGCGGCGGGCGCGAACGCGACCGGATCCTTCGTCGGGTCCGTGGGGGTCAGCACGTTGGGCAGCGTCTGGTCGGCGGAGCCGGTCGGCAGCGCGGCGACGGCCTGGGCGGCCTTCGTCACCAGCACCTGCACGGCGGTGGTGTTGCCGACGTACACGGGCTCGGTGCCGGTCTTGCCCCCCGGCGCCTGGTCGGTCTTGCCGGTGTCGAGCTGCTCGGTCGCGAACCACGGTCCCCACGAGCCGTCGGCCAGCTTCGCGCGCACCTTCGCCGCCGTCGTTCCCAGCTCGGACGTCAACGCGATCATGCTGAACGGGGTGTCGCGGACGATCTCCTTGACCGCGGTCCCGAGATCCTGCTCGGGGACGGCCGCCGGCGGTGCCGGGGTGACCGGCTCGGCGACGTCCGCGGGCGCCGACGGCAGCAGCTCGGTCGGAATCTTGATGGTCTCCGGGAGGGTGATCCCCTCGGGCAGGGGCAGGCCCTGCGGGATGGCGATCTCGGTCGGCAGCGGCAGCTTCTTCAGATCCGACAGGCGCAGATCGGGCAGGTCGAGCCCGGTCAGTTCCTTGAGCGGGATGACGACGTCGGGGATCTGGGCGAGGCCGATCTCGGCGATCTGGGTTGGGATCGCGACCGGAGAGGAGTCGGCGGTCGAACGGATCCCGGAAGTGCTGGTCACGCCCCAAACCGCGAACGGGGCTGCGATGGCCACGGCGGCGACCGTCCCCAGGACGATCGACGACTTCGGTCGACGGTGCGGCAAAACGGCTCCCTCGGTTGCTACTGGCGTGTGCGGTCTGCGCCGGCCGTCAAGACGTTACGTCCGACTGTCTGATGTTGCTGGTGTTACCAATGTGACAGATGTTGCCAATGCCGAGCACTCTTGCAACACTAGCCACAGATTACCTAAGCCTCAACTTTAGATTGAGACTTTGCTCGAGCCCGGCCGACGACCACTTCACGGTTCCGCGACCGGGTGATGACGCCGCCGACGAGGAGAGCAGAAGATGGCGAAGCTCCGTCGCACAGTGACCCTGCGAGGACGAAACCGAGGGGGAAGCACGTCCCCGTTGCGGCGGGCACTCGCCCTCGGGGCCGTACCGGCGCTCGTCGCGGCCGGCGCGATCGGCGTCGTCACGGTCGGCTCCGGCGACCCCGAGGTGACCCCGGCGGTCGCGGCCGACACCCCGTTCACCCTGTCCGGCCACGGCCACGGCCACGGGCGCGGGATGGGGCAGTGGGGCGCCTACGGCTACGCCAGGAACGAGGGCTGGTCCGCCGAACGTATCGTCGGCCACTACTACGGCGGCACCGAACTCGGCGACGTCACGGACACGCGGATCGGTGTCCGGCTGGTCGGTCTCGACGGCCGGGTGCTCAGCGCGTTCTCCGACGCAGGCGCGCGGGTGGCCGGACAGAACGTGGAGCCCGGCCAGGCGGTGCACCTGACCGCGACCCCGGGCGGCGGCGCGGCGGTCGTCGTCACCCAAGGCTGCGACGGCGCCGTGGTGTGGCAGGCGGCCACCGACCACCCGTGGGTAGATCCGATCGACCTCGGCACCGACCGTCCCCCGAACGAGCATCTGAAACTGTGTGGCGGAGAAGCCTTCCGCGGATCGCTCGGCGTCGCGCTCGACGGTGCCGAGGGGCGGGTCCTCAACCACGTGGACCTCGAGGACTATCTGCTCGGCGTCGTGCCCGTCGAGTCGAAGGCCGAGTGGGCCGACACCGGCGGCAAGGAGGCACTGCGCGCGCAGGCGATTGCCGCCCGGTCCTACGCCGCCGCCGAACACAGGTACCCCTACGCGGAGACCTGCGACACCCAGGACTGCCAGGTGTACGGCGGGTCGAGCAAGGAGGACCCCCGCACCACCGAGGCCGTCCGGACCACCGCGGGCAAGGTCGTCACGAAGAACGGGCAGCCGGTGTCGGCCGAATTCTCCTCCTCCACAGGTGGATACACCGCCGGCGGTGAGTTCGCCTCGGTCGAGGACATCGGCGACGCCCTCTCGCCCACCCACGACTGGACGCAGACCCTGACCGCCGGTGAGATCGGCAAGGCGTTCGGTGTCGGCGACCTGCACTCGATCGCAGTGGTCGGCCGCAACAACCTCGGCGCCGACGGCGGCCGGGTCACCGAACTGGAGGTCGTCGGGTCGGGTGGCACCGCGCGGGTGTCCGGCAAGGACGCGCGGACCAGGCTCGGCATCAAGTCCGACTGGTTCACCGTCACGGAGGGGCTGGTCCCCGGTGCCGGACCGAGCCCCGCCCCCGGCCCGGAGTTGCAGGCCGAGCCCGCGCCGCAGGAGGCGCCGGTCACCCCGACCGAGATCGAGAAGAAGTACGCCGAAATCGGTGGTGAGGCAGGACCTCTGGGCAAGCCGATCGGCCCGGAGATGTCCATGCCGGATGAGAGCGGACGCTTCCGGATGTTCGAGGGCGGCGCCATCGTGTGGACCGAGACCCTCGGCGCGCAGGTCATCGACGCCAGCGTCGTGCTCTCCGAACTGCCAGGCACCGGTAGCGCCGGCTGACACGCGCCCGACCCGTGATCGCGGACCCGGCTCGCCCACCACGGGCGGGCCGGGTCCGTCTCGTCGGTGCTCGGGTGTCGTGCGGCCCTGCTACGTTGTCGCCATGAGCACGCACCAACGCTAGCCCCGATGTGGGGCCGGCGACTGGACGAGAGGAACTCTCGATGCGTGCTGCCTTCTGCGACGGTCTCTTCCGCGTGTTCGGACACCGGATCTGCTGCGGGCGGATCCCGGAGTGGACCACCCGCGTGGGTCAGACCCCGTGGGACACCTTCGACGTCAAGCCGTGGAATCTCTACAACATCGTCTGGCGCGTCCAGCACTGGATCCGCAGTGGGATGAGTTAGCGCAGGCGCGGGTCTTGACACATGTCGAGATATGTCTCACTCTCGACACATGACGACGACTATGTCCGGCAAGGCGGCGTACGTACCGCCCTCGGGGGAGACCTGGCGCGACCCGTTCGGCATGTACGCGGCGCTGCGCGACCACGACCCGGTGCACCACGTGGTGCCCGCGTCGGCGCCGCACGACGACTACTGGGTGCTCACCCGGCACGCCGACGTGTTCGCCGCGGCCCGCGACCACGAGACCTTCTCGTCGGCGGACGGCCTGACCACCAGCTACGGCGAGCTCGACAAGATCGGCCTGGGGGACAATCCGCCGCTGGTGATGCAGGATCCGCCGCAGCACACCGACTTCCGCAAACTCGTCGCCCGCGGCTTCACGCCGCGGCAGGTCGAGGCGGTCGAGCCGGCGGTGCGCGAGTTCGTCGTCGAGCGCCTCGAGGGATTGCGTGCGGCCGGTGAGGGCGACATCGTCACCGAACTGTTCAAGCCGCTGCCAAGCATGGTGGTCGCGCACTATCTCGGTGTGCCGGAGGCGGACCGGGGCCGCTTCGACGGCTGGACCGAGGCGATCGTCGCGGCCAACGCCACCGGCGATCCGCTCGAAGCGGCCAACGCGGTCGGCGAGCTGATGGCGTACTTCGGGGAGTTGATCGCCCGCAGACACGCGGACGCAGCCGCAGGGGACCTCGGCGACGACACCATCTCGCACCTGGTGTCCGCCGGGATGGGCGCCGACGGCGACATGTCCGGGCTGCTGTCGATCCTGGGATTCGCGTTCACCATGGTCACCGGCGGCAACGACACCACCACCGGCATGCTCGGCGGCTCGTCGGCGCTGCTCACCCTGCACCGCGACCAGCGGGCGCTGCTGCTCGAGGACCCGTCCCGAATCCCGGACGCCGTCGATGAACTGCTGCGGCTGACCTCACCGGTACAGGGGCTCGCCCGCACCACCACCCGCGACGTCGACCTGCACGGCGTCACCATCCCGGCCGGACGAAAGACCTTGCTGGTCTATGGTTCCGCGAACCGCGACCAGCGAATGTACGGGGACGACGCGGAGGAACTGAACGTGCTGCGTGCGCCCCGGCAGATCATGACCTTCAGCCACGGCGGGCACCACTGCCTCGGCGCCGCGGCCGCCCGGATGCAGGCCCGCGTCGCGCTCGAGGAACTCCTCGCCCGGTGCCCCGACTTCGAGGTCGACGTCGACGGAATCGTCTACGCCCCGGGCAATTACGTCCGTCGCCCGATGCACGTGCCGTTCCGGGTGCGCTCGTGACCTGGTTGCGGGACGAGAGGTCCGAGGCCGCCGCCGAGAAGATCCTCGACGCGGCCGCGGACCTGTTCGTGCAGCGCGGGGTCGCGACCACCGGGATGGGGGAGATCGCCAAGGCGGCGGGCTGCTCCCGGGCCACGCTGTACCGCTACTTCGACGGCCGGCAGGCCCTGCACCGGGCATTCGTGCACCGGGAGGCCCGGCGGGTCGGTGAGCGGGTCGTCGCCGACGTCGCGTCGATCGCCGACCCCGCGCAGCGAATCACCGAGGCGATCCTCGCCGCGGTCCGGAGGGTTCGCGAAACACCTACGCTCGCAGTGTGGTTCGCGGTCGGGGATGCCGGTATCGCCTCGGAGCTGGCGAGCACCTCCGAGGTGATCGAGGTGCTCGGGGTGACGTTCCTCGCCGACGCCGCACGCGGCGGTGTCGGCGAGCTGCCCCGGCAGGCGCGCTGGGTGGTGCGGGTGATCGTCTCGCTGCTCACCGTTCCCGGCCTCGACGCCGAGGACGAACGGGCGATGGTCGAACAGTTCGTGGTGCCGGCGCTCGTGCCAAATCAGGCGAACGTGCCGAACGCCTGACCGATGGCGTAGGTCACGATCATCGCGAGGGCGCCGCCGATCACCACCCGCAGCACCGCCCGTCCGCGCCGCGCTCCGCCGAGCCGGGCGCTGAGGCTTCCGGTCAGCGCCAGGGCGACCAGGACCGCCGCGAACGTGACCGGAATGCGCACGGTCGCCGGGGTCGCGAGGATGGCGATCAGCGGCAGCAGCGCACCGATCGTGAACGACACCGCCGACGAACCCGCCGCCTGCCACGGATTGGTCAGCTCGTCCGGGTCGATGCCCAGCTCGGCGTCCGCGTGCGCGGCGAACGCGTCGTGCGCGGTCAGCTCCTCGGCGACCGTCCGCGCGGTGGCGGGGGACAGGCCCTTCGCCTCGTACAGGACCGTCAGCTCCTGCAGTTCGGCGTCGGGAACCTCACGCAGCTCGGCGCGCTCCTTCGCGAGCAGCGCCCGTTCGGTGTCACGCTGGGTGCTCACCGACACGTACTCGCCGAGTGCCATCGACACCGCACCCGCGGCCAGGCCGGCCATGCCTGCCGTGAAGATCGCGCCGCGGTCCACGGTCGCGGCCGCGACGCCGACCACGAGACCCGCTGTCGAGACGATGCCGTCGTTCGCGCCGAGCACGCCCGCCCGCAGCCAGTTCAGCTTCGCGTTCAGGCCCTGGCCGTGTGGTTCGGACGGGTGGCTAGGATCGGAGGGGTCGCCGTCGTTCGGTGTGTGCACTGAGGCGCTCATGCCGGAAACGCTATCGGCCTCAACCGAATCCGGCCAGCAATGTAAGGCTGGCCTACGGCAGTCGGTCGAACGCGGCGTCCAGCCCCGACAGCCCGGACGTGTCGATCAGCAGGTCCCGCTCGAGGACCTCGCGGAACTCCCCGGCGTCGGCGATCACTCGCCGCTCCGTCGCGCCGTCCGCGTGATGGACCGTCAGCCGACGGCCCGCGAGCGCGAACCGGCGGTCGGGGGTGGCGCGGGCTGCCATCAGCCCGGTGACGAACCGGGACTGCGGCCACGTCGACAGGTACCAGTTGGTCGGCTCGTAGTCGATCGGGTGCTGGGGGTGCAGGTCGAACCGGTAGGTGGTGCGCCACTCGTCTTCGACGCGTGCCTGCATCGCCCAGTCGCCGTCCAGGTCGACCAGCCGGAACGGCTCCAGTGGCGTCGGCTGCACGGTGTCCTGCTCGAGCCGGAGCGTCCCGGTCAGGGTCATGCCGCCGAACCCGGTGTCGATCACCCGCCGCTCGTCACCCAGATCCACGAGCAGGAGCATGTGGGTGCGGCCGGTGATCGCGTCGATGTCCGACCCCCACAGCACCCGCGCGGCGAGCGCAGTGACCGTGAAACCGAGATCGAGCAGCGCCGCCCGCAGCAGCAGGCCGTGCTCGAAGCAGTAGCCGCCGCGGCCACCGTCGACGAGCTTGGCCTGCAGCGACGCCAGGTCCAACCGGTTCGGGGTGCCGAGGAACGGGTCGAGGTTCTCGAACGGGATCGTGCGGGTGTGGTGGGCCGCGATCGCGTCGAGCGCCGGGCGAGTGGGTGTCCGGTCGCCGTCGTAGCCGATCCGGGACAGGTACGCGTCGAGGTCGAAGGTCACGGCGGCCACGCTATGCGGCCCTGCGGCCGCGCGGGTGACGCAGCCGCCTTGACATTGACGCAGCGTCAACCTGCACGCTTGTCGACATGAACGAATGGTCGATCCAGGAGCTGGCCAAGGCGGCCGGCACCACCAGCCGCACCCTGCGGCATTACGGCGACCGCGGACTGCTGACGCCGAGCCGCATCGGCGCCAACGGGTACCGCTACTACGACCAGGACGCCCTCGTCCGGCTGCAACGGATCCTGCTGCTCCGCGAACTCGGGCTCGGGCTGGACGCGATCGGGGAGGTCCTCGCCGGGCAGCGGGACACCGCCGCCGCCCTGCGCACCCACCTGGAACTGCTCGAACGCGAACGCGAGCGGCTCGGCCGCCAGATCGACTCGGTGCGCACCACGCTGCGCAAGACACGGAACGGAGAACCACTGATGGCGAACGAGATGTTCGACGGCTTCGACCACACGCAGTACAAGGAGGAGGTCGAGCAGCGGTGGGGCCGGCAGGCCTACGCCGACAGCGACCGCTGGTGGACGTCGATGTCTCCAGGGGAGCGCGGCGACTGGAAGGCCCTCGCCGAACGGCTCGGCGCGGACTGGACGGCGGCCGCCGCGTCGGGCGTCGCCCCCGACGGCCCGCAGGCGCAGGACCTGGCCCGCAGGCACGTCGAATGGCTGGCCTCGGTGCCCGGCACGCCCGGGTACCGCGGCGCCCCGGTCCGCGAGTACGTCCTCGGCCTCGCGGACATGTATGTCGAGGACGAGCGGTTCGCCGCCAACTACGGCGGCCACGCCGGTGCCGAATTCGTCCGAAATGCCCTTCACGCATACATGCAGTAGGCGGATCGCTGTGCCGACGGCGCGTGACGCCCTGCGCCCGGTGCGTTTCTGGTGGTCCCGGCCACCGGAGGCGCGCACGGGCGGCGCCGCCGCCGCACACACGGGTGGCGCCGCCGCCGCACACACAGGCGGCGCCGCCGCCGGGTCCGATACCCTGGTTGCCCGTGACCTCCGTATCCCCAGGCTCCGCGACCCCCGGCCAATACGACCTGATCATCGTCGGGTCCGGATTCTTCGGACTCACCATCGCCGAACGGGCGGCGACACAGCTCGGCAAGCGTGTGCTCGTCCTCGACCGTCGGCACCACATCGGCGGCAACGCCTACTCGGAGGCCGAGCCGGAGACGGGCATCGAGGTCCACCAGTACGGGGCGCACCTGTTCCACACCTCGAACAAGCGGGTCTGGGACTACGTCAACCAGTTCACCGACTTCACCGGCTACCAGCACCGCGTCTTCGCGATGCACAAGGGGCAGGCATACCAGTTCCCGATGGGCCTGGGCCTGGTGTCGCAGTTCTTCGGGAAGTACTTCACCCCGGACGAGGCGCGCGCGCTGATCGCCGAACAGTCCGCCGAGATCGACACGAAGGACGCGAACAACCTCGAGGAGAAGGCGATCTCGCTGATCGGCCGCCCCCTGTACGAGGCGTTCGTCCGGGACTACACCGCCAAGCAGTGGCAGACCGATCCGAAGAACCTGCCCGCGGGCAACATCACGCGGCTGCCGGTGCGGTACACCTTCGACAACCGGTACTTCAACGACACCTACGAGGGCCTGCCCGTCGACGGCTACACCGCGTGGCTGGAGAACATGGCGAAGGACTCGAACATCGAGGTGCGCCTGAACACGGACTGGTTCGACGTCCGTGACGAGCTGCGCGCCGCGAGCCCCGACGCCCCGGTCGTCTACACCGGCCCGCTGGACCGGTACTTCGACTACGCGGACGGCGAGCTGGGCTGGCGCACCCTCGACTTCGAGACCGAGGTGTTGCCGACCGGCGACTTCCAGGGCACCCCGGTGATGAACTACAACGACGCGGACGTCCCGTACACCCGCATCCACGAGTTCCGGCACTTCCACCCGGAGCGCACCACCTACCCGGCCGACAAGACGGTCATCATGCGCGAGTTCTCCCGGTTCGCCGAGTCCACCGACGAGCCGTACTACCCGATCAACACCCCCGAGGACCGGTCCAAGCTCGAGGCGTACCGGCTGCGGGCGAAGGCGGAGACCGAGAACTCGAAGGTGCTGTTCGGCGGCCGCCTCGGCACCTACCAGTACCTGGACATGCACATGGCCATCGCGAGCGCGCTGAGCATGTTCGACAACACGCTGCGCCCGCACCTCGAGTCGGGCGCGCCGCTCGCGGGCGGGACCGGCGAATGAGCTCGAAGAACCTGGTCGAACAGGACACCCTGTTCGACGACCACGGCCTGCTCGGCAAGGCGCTGCTGCAGCGGGTGATCCTCCCGCGTGCCGGGGAGCCGCTCGACGTGCGCACCCTCTACCTGGAGGAGTCGCCGACCAATGCCGGGCGGGCGCACTCGCTCTCGCGCACCGCACTGGCACTGGGCGCCGAGTCCGAGGTGTCGATGTGCAGTTACTTCAACGCGTTCCCGGCCAGCTACTGGCGCCGGTGGAGCGTGCTGACGTCGGTGGTGCTGCGACTGGAACTGTCCGGGCACGGCCGCGTCGACGTCTACCGCTCCAAGGCCGATTCCTCGCGTATCCACGTGCAGGGCAAGGAGTTCCGCGGTGACGCGCAGTCGGCGACCGTGGAGTTCGAGGTGGAGCTCGCGCCGTTCGAGGACGGCGGCTGGATCTGGTTCGACATCACCACCGACACCGAGGTCGAGCTCGTCGCCGCCGGCTGGTACGCCCCGATCGAGGCGCCCGGCGCCGGCCGCGTCGCCGTCGGCATCCCGACCTTCAACCGGCCCACCGACTGCGTCAAGGCGCTCACCGCGCTCGGTTCGGACCCGCTGGTGCTCGGTGTGATCGACGCCGTCATCATCCCGGACCAGGGCACCCGCAAGGTCCGCGAGGAGCCCGGGTTCACCGAGGCCGCCGCCGTCCTGGGCGACCGCCTCGCGATCCACGACCAGGCCAACCTCGGCGGTTCCGGCGGCTACAGCCGCGTCATGTACGAGGCGCTGAAGACCACCGACTGCGAACACATCCTGTTCATGGACGACGACATCGAGATCGAGCCCGACTCGATCCTGCGGGCGCTGGCGATGTCCCGGTTCGCGAAGTCCCCGATGCTCGTCGGCGGGCAGATGCTCAACCTGCAGGAACGCAGTCACCTGCACACGATGGGCGAGGTCGTCGACCGCTCGATCTTCATGTGGTCCGCCGCCCCGAACGTCGAGTACGACCACGACTTCTCCAAGTACCCGCTCAGTGACCGGGAGAACTCGAAGCTGCTGCACCGGCGCATCGACGTCGACTTCAACGGCTGGTGGATGTGCATGATCCCGCGCGTCGTCGCGGAGGAGATCGGCCAGCCGCTGCCGCTGTTCATCAAGTGGGACGACGCCGAGTACGGCTTGCGGGCCCGCGCCGCCGGCTACCCGACGGTGACCATGCCCGGCGCCGCGATCTGGCACATGGCCTGGTCCGACAAGGACGACGCGATCGACTGGCAGGCGTACTTCCACCTGCGCAACCGGCTCGTGGTCGCCTCCCTGCACATGCCCGGCAACGGCCGCGGCCTGGTCGTGAACACGGTCAAGGCGACGCTCAAGCACCTGCTGTGCCTCGAGTACTCCACCATCGCGATCCAGAACCAGGCGATCCGCGACTTCCTCGGCGGTCCGGAGCACATCTTCGACCTGCTGCCCACCGCCCTCGGCGAGGTCCACGCGATGCGCCGGGAGTACCCGGACGCGGTGGTGCTGCCGTCGTCGACGGATCTGCCGCTGCCGTCCGGTGCCGGGGTCGGCGCCGTCGGTGAGCCCGGCAACCCGCTCGCCAAGCTGGTTCGGCTCGGGAAGGGGCTGGTGCACAATGCGACTCCCGCGAACGACGAGCACCACGAGCGCCCACAGCTGAACGTGCCGACACTCGACGCCCGCTGGTTCCTGCTCTCGCAGGTCGACGGCGTCACCGTCACCACCGCGGACGGGCGCGGCGTCGTCTACCGCAAGCGTGACCCCCGGCAGGCGTGGGGGCTGCTCAAGGAGGCCATGCGACTGCGTCGCGAACTGGCCCGCCGGTTCCCCGATCTCAAGCGCGAGTACGCCGCGGCGGTGCCGTCGCTGACCAGTAAGGAGAGGTGGGAGCGTGTCTTCGGCATCTGAGGTCAAGGTCCTCAACCAGGTGCAGTCCACGATCGGCGCGAACCCCGCCGTGATCAAGGCCGCGCGCGGGATGTCCCACTTCGGTGAGCACGCCCTCGGCTGGGTCGCGGTCGCCGGTGTCGGTGCCGCGCTCGACCGGCCCCGCCGTCGGCAGTGGGCGGGGGTCGCCGTCGGTGCGGTCGGTGCACACGCCGCGTCCATCGTGATCAAGCGGGTGGTCCGCCGGCCCCGGCCGAACGACCCGTCCGTGCAGGTCAACGTGTCGACGCCGAGCAAGCTGAGCTTCCCGTCTTCCCACGCCACCTCGACGACCGCCGCCGCCGTGCTGCTCGGTCGGCTGACCGGGCTACCCTTGCCCGCGGTGCTCGTGCCCCCGATGCTGTTGTCGCGGCTCGTGCTGGGCGTGCACTACCCGACCGACGTGCTTGCCGGGTCCGCCCTGGGAGCAGCCTCGGCCGCAGCGCTGCTGCGCGCCGAGCGGAAGTTTGGAGAGAGATGAGCGAGCACCCGACCGAGGTCACTGCCGCCCCGAAGTCGCTGGCCGCGGGAATCGTCAAGGCGGTCCGCCCGCGCCAGTGGGTGAAGAACGTTCTGGTCCTCGCCGCACCACTGGCCGCGGGCTCGGTCACCGAGGCCGACGTCCTGCTGCCGGTCGCGCTGGCGTTCGTGGTGTTCTGCATGGCCGCATCGGGCATCTACCTCGTCAACGACGCGATGGACGTCGAGGCCGACCGCCAGCACCCCACCAAGCGGTTCCGGCCCATCGCGGCCGGGGTGCTGCCCGTCAACATGGCCTACGGCATGGCGGTCGTCCTGCTGGCCGGCTCGATCCTGCTGTCGTTCGTCGCCAACTGGCAGCTGGCGCTGGTCATGGCGGTCTACATCGTCATCCAGCTGGCCTACTGCTTCGGGCTCAAGCACCAGGCCGTGCTCGACATCTGCATCGTGTCCTCGGGCTTCCTGATCCGCGCGATCGCAGGTGGCGTGGCCGCCGAGATCCCGCTGTCGCAGTGGTTCCTGCTGATCATGGCGTTCGGCTCGCTGTTCATGGCCGCGGGCAAGCGGTACGCCGAACTGCAGCTCGCCGAACGCACCGGCGCGAAGATCCGCAAGTCCCTCGAGTACTACACCGCCACCTACCTGCGGTTCGTCTGGACGCTCGCCGCGACCGCGGTGGTGATCTGCTACGGGCTGTGGGCCTTCGAGCGCGACCAGGCCACCGGGTCGAACTGGTTCGCCATCTCGATGATCCCGTTCACCGTCGCGATCCTGCGGTACGCCGTCGACATCGACGGCGGCGAGGCCGGTGAGCCGGAGGAGATCGCGCTGCACGACCGGGTACTGCAGTTCCTCGCGCTCGCGTGGATCGGAGTGGTGGGTGTCGCTGTCTACATCGCCTGACATCGGCCGCGCCGAGGAGCACGCGCCACCCGCCCACGACGAGTCGGAGACCGTCTCGGCGCCGGTGGCGCGGCTCGTCTATCTCGGCGGGGTCGTGATCACCGGTGCCCTGTTCTTCTGGGGTGCGTGGCAGCGCCGCTGGATCGCCGACGACGGGCTGATCGTGCTGCGCACCGTGCGCAACCTCCTTGCGGGCAACGGGCCGGTGTTCAACGCGGGTGAACGGGTCGAGGCGAACACCAGCACCCTGTGGACGTATCTGATCTACGCGTTCGGCTGGCTCACCCACATCCGGCTCGAATACGTCGTGCTGACGCTGGCGCTGGTGCTCTCGGTCGCGGCGGTGGTGCTGGCGATGGTCGGGACCGCCGCGCTGTGGCGGGGGCGGGGCCCGGCGAGCACCGCCGGGACGCTGCTGCTGCCCGCCGGGGCGCTCGCCTACATCGCGGTGCCTCCGGCCCGCGACTTCGCGACCTCCGGTCTGGAGAGCTGCCTGGTCATCTGCTGGATCGCGGTGCTGTGGCTGCTGATGGTGCAGTGGTCCCAGCGCGACCCGTCCCCCGGCCGGGTGCTGGTGCTCGCGTTCATCGCCGGGCTCGGGCCGCTGGTCCGACCCGAGATGGTCGTCCTGGCCGCCCTGGTGCTGCTGATGCTGTTCCTGACGCCCGGCACCTGGCGGATGCGCGCGTCGATCGTCGTGGTCGCCGGCGCGGTCCCGGTCGGGTACCAGATCTGGCGGATGGGCTACTACGGCCTGCCCTATCCGAACACCGCGGTGTCCAAGGACGCGGGCGGCGCCAAGTGGGCGCAGGGCCTGACCTACCTGTGGAACCTCGTCGGGCCGTACTGGCTGTGGTTGCCGCTGGCGATCGTCGGCGGCTACCTCGGGTGGCTCGCGTACCGGCGTTTCGGGCTCGGTCTGCCCGGCGACCGGGTCGGCGCGACCGGTCTCGCCCGCCTGCACACACCGTCGGCGGTGGTGCTGCTCTTCGTCGGGACGGGCCTGCTGCTCGGCATCTACTCGGTGCGGGTCGGTGGCGACTTCATGCACGGCCGGGTGCTGCTGCCGGTGCTGTTCTGTCTCATCCTGCCGATCGCCGTGCTGCCGGTGCGGGTGCCGCGGCGCGACCAGTGGGGCCGCACCCCGGCCACCGCACTGTTCGCGGCGGGTTCGCTGGCCTGGCTCGCGACGGTGGTGTGGGCGATCGTCGCCTCGACCGCGCAGGGCATGCCGAACGGCACGGTCGTCGGAAAGTCGGGCATCGTCGACGAACGCAACTTCTATGTCCTCAACACCGGGCACGCTCACCCGATCCGGGCCGAGGACTACCTCGACTACCCGCGGATGCGGGCGATGGTCGAGACGATCAACAACACCCCCGACGGCGGACTGCTGCTGCCTGCCGCCTACTACACCTACTGGGATCTCGTCCCGCCGCCGGCGCCGATCCCCGAGGGAGGGGCCGGTCACACGGTGTTCTTCCTCAATCTCGGCATGACGAGCATGAACGTCGGGCTGGACGTGAAGGTCATCGACCAGATGGGTCTGGCGTACCCGCTGGCCGCGCACACCGAGCGCCTCGGGGACGGCCGGATCGGGCACGACAAGGCCCTCTATCCGGACTGGGTGGTCGCCGACACCGGCATGGTGGACGTCCACCCGTGGCTGCCCTGGTACCTCGACGAGAACTGGGTGGCACAGGCCCAGGTGGCGCTCACCTGTCCGGACACCCAGGAGTTGCTGGCGTCGTCGCGGGGCGAGCTGAACCGGCCGCTTTTCATCCGAAACTTCAAACGGGCGTTCCACTACGCCGGGTACCGCATCGACCGGGTTCCCGCCTACGAGATCCAGCGGTGCGGGCTGACCATGCCGCCGGAGCGGTAGGACAGCTCACATGGTGGCTACATCACGTTTGTGTAACGCTGGGCGACGGTCAGCGATGTTACTGACGTGTTCGCCTCGGTACCGAGCCTCGGATCAGACAGAAGATCGGGGGCCGAGGCACCGGTTGTCAGGCCACACGCGTTCGCATACAGTCCAGCGAGCGCAGTGTGACCTTGATCAGTTCCACTGTCGGTTCCGCGTGCGCGGGACCGACAGAGCCGTGGCCTAAGTGCCAGACTTCCGGGCCGCTTCGGCGGGCACCGCAGGAGAGAAAGAGAGCAATATTCATGCGTATTGGCAGGTCGAGGTTCCAGAACCTCAAGCGACGCCTCCTCGGCCTTTCGGCCGCAGCGCTCGTGCTGCCCGTCACCGCTGGTATTGCGGGGACCGCCGTCGCCGGCGCCGCACCGATCACGCATCGCGCGCCGTCGGGTGGCTTCGAAGAGGTGATGGTTCCCTCCTCCATGGGCCCGATCAAGGTGCAGATTCAGTGGGCGGCCCGCGGTGGTGACGCCGCGCTGTACCTGCTCGACGGACTTCGGGCGCGTGACGACCGCAACGCGTGGACCTTCGAGACCAACGCTCTGCAGCAGTACGCCGGCGACAACGTCACCCTGGTGATGCCGGTCGGTGGCCAGTCCTCCTTCTACAGCGACTGGATCGCGCCGTCGAACTTCAACGGCCAGAAGAGCACCTACAAGTGGGAGACCTTCCTCACCGAGGAGCTCCCGGCCTACCTCGAGACCCGCGGCGTCTCGCGCTCCAACAACGGCGTGCTCGGCCTGTCGATGGGCGGCTCCGCGGCACTGACGCTGGCGGCCTACCACCGCGACCAGTTCAAGTTCGCCGGCTCGCTGTCCGGGTACCTGAACATCTCGGCGCCCGGCATGCGCGAGGCGATCCGCGTCGCGATGCTCGACGCCGGCCGCTTCAACGTCGACTCGATGTGGGGCCCGCCGTGGAGCAAGGCGTGGCTGCGCAACGACCCGTTCGTGTTCGCCCCGCAGCTCAAGGGCCTGTCGCTGTACATCTCGTCGGCCAGCGGTCTGCCCGGTGAGTACGACAACCCGCGCAAGCCGATCGACTACTACAACACCGCCAACGGCATGGGCCTCGAGGCCCTGGCCCTGGTCAACACCCGCGCCTTCCAGGCCCGGATGGCGACCCTCGGGATCCCGGCGACCTACAGCTTCCCGTCGAACGGCACCCACTCGTGGCCGTACTGGTCGGCGGAGCTCTTCAACGCCCGCACGCAGATCCTCGACACCTTGAACGCCTGGTGACCGGATCGCCCAGGCGATGACGACCCGGATGCCGCCCTGCGCGCCTTCTCGACGCTGCAGGGCGGCATCCGTCATTTGAAGGGCATGTAACAAACGGCACACGCCACCGCGCGTCACAGGCTTCACACCAGCCCAACGTGTACAAATGGGCACACGAGTGTTCAGGTGTCACATGGGCACGGGTGAGTCGGGGCAGGCCGACAGCCGCCGGGTTCCGCGGGACCGGGCCGACAGCAGAAAGAGAGTCACCGTCACATGCGACCAACATCGAGAAAGTTGGGGGTGCGTTTCGGGGGAAGTACCGGATCGCAGGAGCGACGCCGCCGCGCGTTGGCGCTCGTGGCGGCGGCGCTCGTCCTCCCGACCGCAGCGGGCCTGACGACGGCCGCGGTCGCCTCCGCGGCACCGTCGACGACCACCCCGACCGCGACCACGACCACGCCGGCGGTCACCCCGGCCGCCGAGACGTTGGAGCCGGTCGAGAAGACGACCGCGGCGCCGACGACGACCTCGAAGGCGGTGGCCCCGACCACCACCACGGTCGCCCCGACCACCACGACGGTTGCGCCCACGACGACCACCACGACGGTGGCCCCGACGACCACGGTCGCGCCCGCGCCGCGGGTGATCTCCGCCCGGTCCGCGGCGGCGCCGTCCCGGTCGATCCCGGGTGTGTCGAAGGTCCAGTGGATCACCGACCGCCGCGTCGCGCTGTGGGTGGACTCCGCGGCGATGGGCGCACCGTTCCAGGTGCAGATCCTGCTGGCGCGGGACTGGAACGCCAAGCCCGACGCCACGTTCCCCGCGCTGTACCTGCTCGACGGTCTGCGTGCCCGCGATGACGAGAGCGGCTGGACCATCGAGACCGACGCCGCCAGCTTCTACGCGGACAAGAACGTCAACGTCGTCATGCCGGTCGGCGGCCAGTCCAGCTTCTACTCCGACTGGCTCGAGCCCGACAACGGCAAGTTCTACCAACTCGAGACGTTCCTGACCAAGGAACTGCCGTCGGTGCTGCAGAACAGCTTGCGCACCACCGAGACTCGCGGCGTCATCGGCCTGTCGATGGGCGGCACGTCGGCGATGTTCCTCACTGCCCGCAATCCCGGGTTCTTCAAGTTCGCGGGCTCGTTCTCCGGCTACCTGAGCACCACCTCGCTCGGCATGCCGCAGGCGCTGCAGTACGCGATGAACGACGCGGGCGGCTACAACGTCAACAAGATGTGGGGCCTGCCGACCAACCCGCTGTGGGCCGCGCACGACCCGTACATCCAGGCGGAGAAGCTCAAGGGCACCAGCCTGTACATCTCCAGCGGCAGTGGCATGGCCGGTCCGTACGACCAGCCGTCGGGCATCCCCGGGGTGTCCACGAACTACGCCGGCATGGGGCTCGAGATCCTGTCCCGGCTGACGTCGCAGTCGTTCGCCACCAAGCTGAACAAGCTGGGCATCCCCGCGCAGGTCAACTACCGGCCGTCCGGCACCCACTCGTGGCCGTACTGGCAGTTCGAGATGCACCAGGCGTGGCCGCAGGTGGCGAGCGCCCTCGGCGTCGACGCCAGCGCCCCGGCCTGCGGGGTCGGCGGGGCGATCGCGCCCGTCGCGAACGCGAACCCGTGGCTGAGCGGTTGCGTCACCGGTGAGTATCCCGTCGCAGGTGGAGTGGCCCAGGACTTCCGCAATGGCCGGATCTTCTTCTCCGGCAGCACCGGTGCGCAGGTCGTGACCGGCATGATCGGTGGCGAGTACCAGGCGATGGGCGGTCCGTCCGGTCCGCTCGGCCTGCCGACGACCAGCGAGTTCGGTACCCCGGACGGTCGCGGTCGCGGCAACCACTTCCAGGCCGGTTCGATCTACTGGACCCCGCAGACCGGCGCGCACGCCGTCCGCGGCGCCATTCGGGACCTGTGGTCCTCGCAGGGCTGGGAGACCGGTCCGCTCGGCTACCCGGTCGGTGACGAGATCAACACGCCGAACAAGGACGGTGCGGTCCAGGGCTTCGAGATCGGAGCCATCTACTGGAGCCCGACCACCGGCGCCAACGGCGTCCAGGGCCTGATCATGAAGAAGTACGGCGAACTGGGCTACGAGAACAGCTGGCTCGGCTTCCCGAAGACCAGCGAGCAGGGTCCGATTCGCGACGGCGGCCGCTACAACGTGTTCGAGAACGGCAACATCTACTGGAGCCCGCTCAGCGGGGCCTGGTCGGTGAAGAACGGACCGATCTTCGACGCGTGGGGCAGCCAGGGCTGGGAGGGCGGCAGGCTCGGCTACCCGGTCGGTGACGAACGTCCCATCCCGGGCGGCACCCAGCAGGACTTCCAGTTCGGCAACATCACGCTGATCGGCGGAAAGGCCGAGATCCACTAGTGGGACGGCCGCGGGCGGGCCGGGTTCGCGCGGCGAACCCGGCCCGCCCGCGTCGGTACCCTCGATACCGATCACCCGGAATCTCCCGGCCGCGCTCGCCGACAACACTGTCGGCACGTCCCGCCGATCACCGCATAGGACTGTGACTACATGCTCGTTTCCTCCCGTACCCCGTTCGCCCGGGCGCTGGCCGTCGGCGCGTTCGCCGTCGTCACGGCCGGCGTGCTCGCCGGCTGCGGCAGCGACGACTCCACGGCGTCCAGCACACCGACCCTGACCACCGCGGCCGGATCGGGATCGCCGACGGTGCCTCCGCTGGCGACCGGCATCGAGGTGCCCGCCTACACGACGCCGTCGGTGGCGGCGACCGCGCCGCCGGAGACCCCCGAGGCGGTGCCGAGCGGTTTCCCCGGTCCCACCGAGGCGCCCGCGCTCGACGACCGCGGCCGCGCCTACCTGGAGGCGTTGAAGAAGGGCGGGGTGACCCCGGCCGACAACGGCGACATCGCCATCTCGACCGCGAACTACATCTGCGCCGCCAAGGCGAGCAACGTCGCCGACGAGGAGATCCTGGCGTACGTGACCGGTATGGCCGGAGTCGAGGCCGGGTTGTCCGGGGCGACGCCGTCCGAGGAGGACGCCGCCAAGGCCGCGCGTGTCTACATGGACGCCGCGCAGTCCACCTACTGCAAGTAACCGATGTCAGCCGCACGTAAGGCCCGAAGTCGCCTGCTGAGGATGCTGATCGTCCTGATCACCCTGCTGCTGGTGGCGTTGGTCGCGCTGGTGGCCTGGTACCTGCTCGCGGGCCGGGTCCCGAAGCCGCCGGTCACGCCGCCGGGGCCGGAGCGGCCCTCCGCGCAGCCCGCGAGCTGTCCCGACGTCCAGGTGATCGCGATTCCGGGCACCTGGGAGTCCAGTGCGACCGACGATCCGTTCAATCCGACCGCGAACCCGGCCTCGTTGATGCTCAACGTCACGAGGCCGCTGCAGGCCGAGTTCGGTGCCGAGCGCGCGCAGGTGTACACGGTGCCGTACGTGGCGCAGTTCTCGAATCCGATCGCGCTCCCGCCGGACGGTCAGACGTCGTACAACAAGAGTCGTGGCGAGGGCACCGCGAAGACCACCGAGGTGATGGCGGCGATGCACGCCGAGTGCCCGCTGACGAGCTACGTTCTGACCGGGTTCTCCCAGGGTGCGGTGATCGCCGGGGACGTCGCCGCGAGCATCGGCGCGGGCACCGGACCGGTCCCTGCGGACCAGGTGCTCGGGGTCGGCCTGATCGCCGACGGCCGCCGCGACCCTGCCGCTGGGCAGGGCGTCGGGCCGTCGGTCGCCGGTGTGGGCGCGGAACTCTCACTCGCCGGGATCAAGCTGCCCGGGATCACGATGACCGGGGCCAGGCCGGGCGGATTCGGTGCGCTGAACGACCGGGCGGTGCAGATCTGCGCGCCGTCGGACGGGATCTGCGACGCGCCCGGCGAGGCGTTCAAGCCGGGGAACTGGATGGCGAGCCTGTCCCGCCTCCTGGAGTACGTCAACAATCCTGTGCATGCGCTGTACAACAGCTTCGTGGTTGATGGAAACGGCACCACGGCGACTCAGTGGATGACAAACTGGACCGCCGACAAGGTGCGGTCCGCGCCCACCCCTGCTCATGAGTAGGGCCATCCCTGAGCACAAATAGGGGAGGGGTATGAGTAACAGATAGAGTGGCCAACCGGCCACCAGCCGTTTCAGCACCGCCATTTTTCAGGAGAAGTGATAGATGAGTTCCGCCGACGCACCCGCGCCGCGCAAGTTCCGGTTCGCAGCCGGAGGCGAGGGTAACGCCGAGGAGGGCGGGGCGCGGCGCTTCGTCAAACTGGCCCAGAAGGCCGAGGAACTCGGATACGACTCCTTCATGATCCCCGACCACCTGGGCAACCAGGTCGGTCCGATCGCGGCCCTCGGCGCCCTCGCCGTCGCCACCGACAAGATCAGGCTCGGAACGGCCGTGCTGGCCAACGGTTTTCGGCATCCCGCCATTCTCGCGAAGGACGCCGCGACCATCGACGTGCTGTCCGGTGGCCGGCTCGAACTCGGTGTCGGCGCGGGCTGGATGAAGGACGAGTTCGACAAGGCGGGGATCGAGTACGAGCGCCCCGGCGTCCGCATCGAGAAGCTCGAGGAGAGCCTGCAGATCCTGGACACGCTGCTGCGCGGTCAGGAGTGCACCTTCGAGGGCAAGCACTACCGGATCGACGGGCTCAAGGGCAGCCCGCGCCCCCGCCAGGGCCCCCGCCCGCCGATCGCGGTCGGTGGCGGCGGCCCGAAGATGCTGGCCCTCGCCGCCAAGTACGCCGACATCATCTCCGTGGCCTCGCCCAGCAGCAAGGAGGGCAAGATGCTGCTCTCCGGGATCACGATGGAGGCGACCGCGGAGCGGGTGGAGCGCATCCGTGAGGCCGCCGGTGACCGCTTCGGCGACATCGAGCTGAACTGGACGATCACGGCCATCATGCCGACCGACGACCGCGAGTCGATGGCGGAGATGGCGCTGGCCGCGATCGCCAACGGCTACCCGCCGAACATCGAGGCCGATGTCACGCTGACCGTGGAGGACATCTTGAACTCGCCCTATCTGGCGATCGGCACCTACGAGGAGATCGCCGACCAGATCAGGGCTGTTCGCGCCCGCACGTCGATGTCCTACGTCGGCATCTTTCCGACCCAGATGGAAGCATTCGCGCCGGTCATCGCCCAGCTGAAGGGGGAATGACCCGGCCGGGTCTGTAATATTCCGTTGGTTTGGGGTGCGTAGCAGATCGTTGTCGAAACGCGATCTGTGTATTGCCACTAGACATTGTTTGCATGATCCCTCGCGGGAGCAGGGACTGAAGCCCAGCTGTGCGCGATCTCGGCACGTGGGGCTTGCCTTGGAGGAGAAGGTATGAAGAACTTCGATGACTACATCGACGAGTCCGGCCAGATCACGCTGTCGCCGGGCAACACCCTCGTCGACTACGTCGAGCAGCACACTCGGGACAACGCCGACGAGCTGGCATACCGCTACATCGACTACTCCCGCGAACGCGACGGCGAGGTGCAGGAGCTCACCTGGACCCAGTTCGGCATCCGGCTGCGCGCCGTCGCCGCCCGCCTGCAGCAGGTGACCAAGCCGGGCGACCGGGTGGCCATCCTCGCCCCGCAGGGGCTCGACTACGTCATCTCGTTCTTCGCCGCCATTCACGCCGGCACCATCGCGGTGCCGCTGTTCGACCCGGATGAGCCCGGACACACGGACCGCCTGCACGCGGTGCTTGGCGACTGCGAGCCCGCCGCCATCCTCACCGCGACGGAGTCCGCCGCGGGCGTCCGCCAGCTGTTCCGGTCCCTGCCCGCTCCGCAGCGTCCCCGGATCATCGCCGTGGACGCCATCCCGGACACCGTCGGCGAGACCTGGGTCAATCCCAAGCCCGACCTCGACGACATCGCCTACCTGCAGTACACGTCCGGTTCCACCCGCACCCCCGCGGGTGTCGAGATCACCCACCGCGCCGTCGGCACCAACGCGGTGCAGATGGCGGACGCAATCGGGCTGAGCACCGAGTCCCGCGGCGTCACCTGGCTGCCGCTGTTCCACGACATGGGCCTGCTCACGGTGATCCTGCCCGCGCTGGGCGGCAAGTACATCACGATCATGAGCCCCCGCGCGTTCGTGCAGCGCCCGAACCGGTGGATCCGGGAGCTCGCCGCGGTCGCGGACGGGGCAGGCACCTTCGCCGCCGCCCCGAACTTCGCATTCGAGCACGCCGCCGCGCGCGGACTGCCGAAGAACGGCGAGACCCTCGACCTGTCCAACGTGATCGGCCTGATCAACGGCAGCGAGCCGGTCACCACCTCGTCGATGCGCAAGTTCAACGAGGCGTTCGCGCCGTACGGACTGCCCAAGACCGCGATCAAACCGTCCTACGGGATGGCGGAGGCGACCCTGTTCGTCTCGACCACCGACCAGGCCGACGAGGCCCGGGTCATCCACGTCGACCGGGACGAGCTCAACCAGGGCCGGATGGTCCAGGTCGCGCAGGACGCGCCGGGCGCGATCCCGCAGGTCTCCTGCGGACACGTCGCACGCAGCCAGTGGGCCGCGATCGTCGACCCGGAGACCGGCGCCGAGGTGCCCGACGAGCATGTCGGTGAGATCTGGCTGCACGGCAACAACATGGGTACCGGCTACTGGGGTCGTGCCGACGAGACCGAGCAGACCTTCCACAACAAGCTCACCGTGCGCCGGCCCGAGGGCAGCAAGGCCGACGGCACGCCCGCCGACGCGAACTGGATGCGCACCGGCGACTACGGCGTCTACGTCGACGGCGAGCTGTACATCACCGGCCGCGTCAAGGACCTGGTGATCGTCGACGGCCGCAACCACTACCCGCAGGACCTCGAGTACTCCGCACAGGAGGCGAGCACCGCACTGCGCCCCGGCTTCGTCGCGGCGTTCGCGGTCCCGGCGAACCAGCTGCCCGCGGAGGTCTTCGAGTTCGGCGCGGCCGGCCTGACCTACGACGCGGACGACTCGTCCGAGCAGCTCGTCGTGGTGGCCGAGCGCGCTCCCGGTGCCGGCAAGGCCGACCCGGTGCCGGTGGCCGACGCGGTGCGCGGTGCCATCTCCAGCCGGCACGGCGTCACCGCCCGCGACGTGCTGCTGGTCCCGGCCGGATCGATCCCGCGCACGTCCAGCGGCAAGATCGCGCGACGCGCCTGCAAGGCTGCGTACATCGAGGGCACCCTGCGCGGCGGCTACCAGCAGACCGCGTTCCCGGACAGCGTCTGAGTCCTGACCGCGTCCCCGACGAGACCTCCGACGACGAGTAGCGTGGTGCACTGATGGCTGAGACAGAGATGACGGTCGCGCAGCTGCGCGAATGGTTGCGCAACTGGGTTGCCGGGGTCACCGGGCAACCGGTCGAGCAGATTTCCGACGACCGCCCGATGGAGGAGTTCGGCCTGTCGTCCCGCGACGCGGTCGCCCTCTCCGGGGAGATCGAGGAGCTGCTCGGCATCACGCTCACCGCCACCGTGGCCTACCAGCACCCGACGATCGCGTCGCTGGCCACGCGGATCATCGAGGGCGAGCCGGACGCGCCGGAGGGCGTCGACGAGGCCGGGTACTACGCGCAGCGCGACACCTCGCAGTCGCACGACGTCGCGATCGTCGGCCTGGCCTCCCGGTTCCCCGGAACCGGCCACACCCCCGACGAGATGTGGCAGCTGCTGATCGAGGGCCGCAATGCGGTCACCGATCTGCCCGAGGGCCGCTGGTCCGAGTTCACGGCCGACCCGCAGATCGCGGACGCGATCGCGAAGGCCAACACCAAGGGCGGCTACCTCGACGACGTGAAGGGCTTCGACGCGGAGTTCTTCGCGATGTCGCCGCTCGAGGTCAAGAACGTCGACCCCCAGCAGCGGCTCGCGCTGGAACTGACGTGGGAGGCGCTCGAACACGCCCACATCCCGGCCAACGAGCTCAAGGGCGAGCAGGTCGGTGTGTTCATCGGCTCCTCGACCAACGACTACCAGCTGCTCGCCGTGAGCGACCCGGTCAACGCCCACCCGTACGCGCTGACCGGGACCTCGACGTCGATCGTGGCCAACCGGGTGTCGTACTTCTACGACTTCCGCGGCCCGTCCGTCGCCATGGACACCGCCTGCTCGTCGTCGCTGGTGGCCGTGCACCAGGCCGTCCGGTCGCTGCGCACCGGCGAATCGGACATCGCACTGGCCGGTGGCGTCAACATGCTGGTCGCCCCCGCCGCCACCCTCGGTTTCGACGAGACCGGTGTGCTCACCGAGGACGGCAGGATCAAGGCGTTCTCCTCCGACGCGAACGGCATCGTCCGCGCCGAGGGCGGCGGACTGGTCGTCCTCAAGCGCCTCGAGGACGCCGAACGCGACGGCGACACCATCCTGGCCGTGATCGCCGGTTCCGCCGTCAACCAGGACGGCCGCTCCAACGGCCTGGCCGCGCCGAACCCCGACGCGCAGGCCGACGTGCTGCGCAGCGCCTACCGCGACGCCGGCATCGCGCCGTCCGGCGTCGACTACATCGAGGCACACGGCACCGGTACCATCCTCGGCGACCCGATCGAGGCCGACGCCCTCGGCCGCGTCGTGGGCCGCGGCCGCGACGCCGACAAGCCGGCGCTGCTCGGCTCGGCGAAGACGAACTTCGGTCACCTCGAGTCCGCGGCCGGTGCCGCCGGCCTGATCAAGGTCGTGCTGGCGATGCAGGAGGACAAGCTCCCTCCGTCGCTGAACTACGCCGGACCGAACCCCTACATCGACTTCGACGGCACCCACCTGCGGGTGATCCCCGAGGCCACCGACTGGCCGCGCTACACCGGTCACGCCATCGCAGGCGTGTCCGGCTTCGGCTTCGGCGGCACCAACGCCCACGTCGTGGTGCGCGAGTACGCGCCCGCGAGCGATCTGGACCCCGATGCGGGTGAAAACGCACAGGCAGCGGAGCTGCTCGACGTCGAGGCCGAAGCCGAGGCCGTGCTGGCCGACGCCGCCGAGTCGATGGGCGTCGAACCGCTCCCCACGCCGCAGCCGCAGCGCGACGAGCCGCTGCCCGTGCTGCTGCCCGTGTCCGCGTCGATGCCGTCGCGGCGGCGCCGCGCCGCATCCGACCTCGCGGACTGGCTCGAGACCGAGATCGGCAGCACCACCCCGCTCGACGACCTGGCCCGGACCCTGGCCAAGCGCAACCACGGCCGCTCCCGCGCCGTCGTGCTGGCCCGCACCCACGCCGAGGCGATCTCCGGGCTGCGTGCCGTCGCCGCGGGCAAGCCGGGCCCCGGCATCTTCTCCGCGGACGCCCCGGCCACGAAGGGCCCCGTGTGGGTGTTCTCCGGCTTCGGGTCGCAGCACCGCAAGATGGCCAAGCAGCTCTACACCAACAACCCGGTGTTCCGGGCCGCGATCGACCAGGTCGACGAGCTGATCGAGTTCGAGACCGGCTACAAGATGGCCGAGAAGTTCCTCGACGACTCGATCGACTACGACGTCGAGACCTCGCAGGTCGGCATCTTCGCGATTCAGATCGGCCTCGCCGCACTGCTGCGCCACCACGGCGCCCAGCCGGAGGCCGCCGTCGGCCACTCGATGGGCGAGGCCGCGGCCGCGTACGTCACCGGCGGACTCTCGCTCGAGGACGCCGTCCGCGTCATCACCGCCCGCTCCCGCCTGATGGGTGAGGCCGAGGCGACGCTGTCCGGCGACGACATCCGGCTGATGGCGCTCGTCGAGTACAGCGCTGCCGAGATCGAGGCAGTCCTCGGCGACTTCCCGCACCTCGAGGTCTGCGTGTACGCGGCGCCGACCCACACCGTCATCGGCGGTCCCCAGCCCGAGGTCGAGGCGATCGTCGCCCGTGCCGAGGCCGAGGAGAAGATGGGCCGGATCCTGCAGACGAAGGGTGCCAGCCACACCTCGCAGGTCGACCCGATCCTCGGCGAACTGGCCGCGGAACTGGCCGGCATCGAACCGCATCCGCTGACGGTCGGGCTGTACTCGTCGGTCGACAAGGAGACCTTCTACCGCGCCGGCCACGCCCCGCTCCACCCGGTCGAGTACTGGACGAAGGGCATGCGGCACAGCGTGTACTTCACCAACGCGGTGCGGATGGCCGTCGACGCCGGGCACACCACGTTCGTGGAGCTGGCACCGAACCCGGCGACGCTGATGTCGGTGGCCGCCACGGTCTTCGACGCCGGGGTGCACGACGCCCAGCTGATCCCCACGCTCAAGCGCAAGGAGGACGAGGAGGTCGGCGTCCTCACCGCGCTGGCGCAGCTGTACGTGCACGGTCAGCCGGTCGATCTGCCGTCGCTGCTGCCTGCGGGCGGCTACGCGAACCCGCCGCGGACCGCGTTCCTGCGCAAGGAGCACTGGCTCGACGTGCAGGTCAGTGCGTCCGGCTCGGGGCGCCCGCCGGGTGCACACGTCTCGCTGCCCGACGGCAGGCACGTGTGGGAGGTGCCGGCGTCCGCCGTCACCGACCTGAACGCGCTCGTCACTTCCGCTGCCGCGCAGGTGCTTTCGGACGTCACGCTGACCGCCGTCATCGAGCGGGCGGAGCGGCCGACCACCGGTACCCTGACCACGACGCTCGCGCCGCACCCCGGTGGCGGTGCGCTGCAGGTGCACGCCAAGAACGGCGCGGACTTCGCCCTGCTGCTCGACGCGGTCGTCAGCTCCGGCGAGGCACTGCCCGAACCGGTCGTCGCGGCGCCGGCAGAGCGGGCCGGCTCGCCGATGGAGGAACTGCCCGAGATCGTCGAATCCTTCGGCGACAAGTGGGATCCCAACGGCAGCCAGACCCTCGAGGATCGGCTGGCGCTGATCGTCGCCGAGTCGATGGGCTACGCGGTCGAGGACCTGCCCGCCGAGATCCCGCTCATCGAGCTGGGACTCGACTCTCTGATGGCGGTGCGGATCAAGAACCGGGTCGAGTACGAGTTCGACATCCCGCAGCTGCAGCTCACGGCGGTGAAGGACGCGAACCTGCGTGAGGTGGAGAAGTACCTCCGCTACGCGATCGAGAACCGCGAGGAGGTCGAGGCGCTCGCCGCGCAGCAGCGTGCCGAGAAGGAAGCGGCCGAGGCCGAGGAAGCCACCGCCGCACTCGATTCCGCGCTCGACGGCGAGACCACCAGCCCGGTCGCGGAGGCCGAGGAGATCCTCGCCGCTGAAACACCGGACGGCGCCGCCGTCGCAGCCCCGGCCGTCGGCGACGCGTCCGACGAGGACGTCAACGTCCCGCCGCGCGACGCCGCCGAGCGTCTGACGTTCGCCACCTGGGCGGTCGTGACCGGCAAGTCCGCGAAGGGCATCTTCAACATCCTCCCGGTGCTCGACGACGACACCGCGGAGAAGCTCTCGGCCCGCCTGACCGAGCGAGCGGGCGGCGAGGTCAGCTTCGACGACGTGCTCGACTGCGAGACCATCGAGCAGCTCGCCGAGAAGGTGCGACCGCACCTCGAGGACGAGGGCAAGATCGAGGGCCTGGTGCGCGTCCTGCGGGCCCGTCCCGAAGGGTCCTCCGCCGTACCGGTTTTCGTGTTCCACCCGGCCGGCGGCTCCACCGTCGCGTACGAACCGCTCCTGAAGCGGCTGCCCGAGGGCACCCCGATGTACGGCTTCGAACGCACAGAGGGCCCGATCGAGGTGCGCGCCCGCGAGTACCTGCCGCTGATCAAGGAGATCCAGGGTGACGGACCGTACGTGCTGTACGGCTGGTCGCTCGGCGGCGTCCTGTCCTACGCGGTGGCCAGGCTGCTGCGTGACGAGGGCAAGGACGTGCGGGTCGTCGGCCTGATCGACACGGTGATGGCCGGCGAGCAGGTCGAGGACACGCCCGAGGAGATCAAGAAGCGCTGGCAGCGGTACGCCGCGTTCGCGAAGAAGACGTACAACATCGACGCGCCGCTGCCGTACGACAAGCTCGCCGCCGCCGAGACCGACGAGGAGCAGATCAAGATCCTGATGGATCTGCTCAAGGTCAGTGGCGCGAAGATCCCCGGCGGCATCATCGAGCACCAGCGCACGTCGTGGCTGGACAACCGGGCGCTCCAGACCGCGAAGATCGACTCCTACGGCGGCGACGTCGTGCTGTACATGGCCGACAAGTACCACGACGACGCGATCGCGCTCGAACCCGCGTTCAGGACGCGTACACCCGACGGCGGCTGGGGAGACGCCGTCAAGAACCTGGAAGTCATCCACGTCGGCGGTGACCACATCCAGATCGTCGACGAACCGTACATCGCGAAGGTGGGGGCGGACCTGACCAAGAAGCTGGCCGCCATCGAGGCCGAGAACCGGAGTAACTGAGTGAGCACCACCACCGCGGAGAAGCTGGCCGAACTGCACGAGAAGCTCGAGCTCTCGAAGGCGCCGGGCAATCCGAGGGCCATCGAGAAGCGCAAGGCGAAGGGTCTGCCGACACCGCGCGAGCGCATCGACATGCTGCTCGATCCGGGAACGTTCATCGAGTTGGGGCAGCTGGCCCGCCAACCCGGCGACCCGGCCAACCCGTACGGCGACGGCGTCGTCACCGGACACGGTCTCGTCGACGGCCGCCCGGTCGCGGTGTTCGCGCACGACCAGACGGTCTTCGGTGGCGCCGCGGGCGAGATCTTCGGCCGTAAGGTCGCCGCCGTCAACGACTTTGCCGTCAAGATCGGCTGCCCCGTCGTCGGTATCAACGAGTCCGCCGGCGCGCGCATCCAGGACGCGGTGACGTCACTGGCCTGGTACGCCGAGATGGGTCGACGCCAGGAGCCGTTGTCGGGCCTGTGCCCGCAGATCTCGATCATCCTCGGGAAGTGCGCGGGCGGCGCCGTCTACGCGCCGATCAACACCGACGTCGTGATCGCCACCGAAGAGTCGTACATGTTCGTCACCGGACCGGACGTCATCAAGTCCGTCACCGGCGAGGACGTCAGCCTCGACGAACTGGGCGGCGCGCGGAACCAGGTGGAGTACGGCAACATTCACCATGTCGCGCCCGACGAGAAGGCCGCCTTCGAGTGGGCCCGCAAGTACCTGAGCTACATGCCGTCGAGCTGCACCGAGCAGCCGCCGATCATCAACCCGGGCCTGGAACCGGAGATCACCCCCGACGACATCGAGCTGGACACGTTCATGCCCGACGCCGACAACGCCGGCTACGACATGCACGACATCCTGCTGAAGATCTTCGACGACGGCGACTTCCACGAGGTCCGCAGTCAGATGGCGCAGAACGTCATCACCGGGTTCGCCCGCGTCGACGGACGTCCGGTCGGTGTCGTCGCGAACCAGCCGATGTACCTGTCCGGCGCCCTCGACGCCGCCGCGTCCGACAAGGCCGCGCACTTCGTGCGGGTCTGCGACGCCTACAACATCCCGCTGGTGTTCGTCGTCGACACCCCCGGCTTCCTGGTCGGTGTCGAGCAGGAGAAGATCGGCGTCATCAAGCGCGGCGGCCGGTTCCTGTTCGCCTACGTCGAGGCGACGGTCCCGAAGGTCACTGTCGTGGTGCGCAAGTCGTACGGTGGCGGCTACGCGGTGATGGGCTCCAAGCAGCTCGGCGCCGACGTCAACTTCGCCTGGCCGACCGCTCGCATCGCGGTCATGGGCGCCGAGGGTGCCGTGAACATCATCGGCCGCAGGCAGATCGAGGCCGCGGGCGACAACGCGGCGGCCGTGCGCCAGCAGTTGGTCAACTTCTACAACGAGCACGTCGCGACGCCGTACATCGCGGCCGAGCGCGGCTACATCGACGCCGTCATCGACCCGTCGACCACCCGCCTCGAGATCCGCAAGGCACTGACCCTGCTCCGCGACAAGACGGTTTACCAGAACCCCCGCAAGCACCATCTGCTCCCGTTCTGACGCCACCCCGAGGTTCCCTAATGTCACATTGGGTCACTTCACGACAGCGAATGTGACATTGGGGAACCCGCGGGCAGCGGACGTAGTCGCACCGACGGTCGTGGACGGGACGCCGCGAGCCGATAGTTGTCGCGGAGGTCACGGACCACGAGTTCGGGATCGCGGTGCAGCGTCTTCGGCAGGTGGCTGACCACGATGATGCCCTTCGCCTGCATGCGTGCCCGTCGCAGCACGGTCGCCTCGTGGTCCGCAATGGCGAGGTGGTGCCTGAGCGAATCGATTTCCCAGACCATCGCGACGTCGTCGAGCCAGCCGTCCGGACTGGCGATGAACTCGCCGTCGTGTGTTTCGATCTCGCGGTTGTGCACCATCGTCGGCAGGCCGCTCTTCCGGTAGATCTGCTGCGCGTGAATCTCCTCGACGGAATGCGCGTCGTCGGCAAGCTCGCCGAGAACGGACCTGGGCAGGGCCGTTCCACGCCGCGATCCCTCGGCGAGTTCGATCGCCAGTTCCTCGGGCGACGTGTCACCGCGTTGGATGACCCCGGCCAGCAGCGCGCGACACGTGTCGCGGCGTCGTGTTCGGCGTGCAGCATCCATGGCTGCCCGAGTCACCGACACGTAGCGCAACGATCCGCGGTGAACGATCTCATCCGACTCCGGCATACGCCACGTCCGTTCGACGTCAACGTACCCGGTTGGCGTTCTGTGCCTGCGGGCCGGAATGAGCAGCAGCACGTCCGACATCTGCGCCGAACTCCTGAAGCCGTGCTCGGAAAGTGCCGCGTGGCCGGTCAGGACGCTGTCCGGACCGCCGTACATCAACGCTGCCGTCGCTCGCTGCAGAGCGCTCGGTATCCCGTTGTGCAGCAGGATGATTCCCGGAAGGATGCGCTGCCAGGGGCCGCCGGGCATGCAGTAGCGCGCGAGGGTTTTCGGGGCAACACCGAGACTGCGGAGGATGCTCGACCTGATGGCCAGGTTCGTGCTGTACCCGACGAGGGTGTCGTAGTCGTCAGCCCATTTTCCACGTCGCATGCCGCCAGTGTGTGTGGCGTGACGGGGCCGCTACTGGCCGCAGAGGCCCGATTCGGGCGTTCTGTGGACCGATCCGGGGGTCTGTGGATAGTGCGGGACTTCGGCTCGCGCCGTTCCCTAATGTCACATTGGGGAACCTCAAGTGAGCCAATGTGACATTAGGGAACTGGGCCGGTGGGGAGCCGGCTGACGGCTACTTGTAGACGCGCATCATGCCCGGGTTCCAGAAGCCGGAGCGGGTCACCTCGGTGGTGTCGATGGTGGCGGCGGTGGCGTCGGGGAAGTACGGGGTGTACCGCTCCAGCGCGCCCCAGTCGCGGCCCCAGTCGTCCTTCAGGTAGGTGGGGACGGTGGAGGCCTCGGCGAGCATCTCGGTCCAGCCGAGCGGGCCGCCGTTCTCCGCGGACTGCCAGGTGTCGGTGGAGCTGACGGCCAGCGGACGGTCCGGCAGGATGCGGAAGTTCGGCACCTCGGCGACGCCGTACTGGTGGTCGAACGGACGCTGGCACGGGAACTGCAGCCCGACCGCCCAGTCCAGCAGCACCGGCTGCTCGGACCCGATGTAGGTGTTCAGGGTCTGCAGCTTCGGTACGCGCGGCGGGGTGAACGCCAACCACTGGTCTCCGGAGAGGATGGGGTCGTTGGCGAGGATCCGGACGGCGTCGGTCTCGGCGGGCAGCTCGTCCAGCGGGATCCGCAGGTTCCGCCACGACGGGGCGGGACCGATGTCCTTGGGCAGGTAGTTGCCGAGGACGGTGACCGACCCGTCGGCCTCGCGGTGCCCGTACTCGAGGCGCAGCGACTGGCCGTAGGTGACCTCGCCGTCCTTGCTCTCGGACCAGATTCGGCCTGCGGCGGAGACGACCACCAGCGGGGCGTCCTCGCTGCGTGCGGGCAACGCGTACCAGCTCGACGTCAGCAGCGCGGGCTCCTGCACCCCGGACTGGTAGCTGCCGAGCACCGGTGTGGAGGCGGGGTCGAGGCCGAACGGCAGCTTCACCGTCGAACCGTTGACGCCCCGCGCCCCGGTGCCGCCCTCGGTGCCTGCACCGGCGCCGTTGACGAACGTCGCGCCGACCGACTGGTTGTCGGTGTTGGCCTGCCCCGGCTTGACCTCGGTGTAGTCGGCGGACAGGTCGGAGGGCACCCCGTTCGGTCCGAATCCGGTGGGGTTAACGCCGCCGAGCGGGTCGGCGACGGGGTTCGCCGGGTCGACGATCGGCTGCAGGCGCCCTGCGTTCGCGTCGGCCTCGGTGAGCACGTCGTCGGCGAGACCGCAGGGGGATCCGGTGACGGCGTCGATGTTCGACCGGGCCAGCGAGTACGCCGGGTACTGCGCGACGGCACCCTTGACCAGCGAGAGCACCTCGAAGAGCACCATCAGGGCGGCGACGACGGTCAGCGGCATCGCGGCGAGCGCCTTGATGCGCCTGCCGCGGGTACCGGAGGCCTGGACCTCCTTGCCGATGAAGTCCTCACGGAAGTACTGCCAGGCGACGAGGACCACGGTCAGCAGGAACAGCGCCAGCAGGGCCGTGTTGACCTGGAACCCGGCGAGGGAGATGGTCTTGTCGAACCACGGGATGCCGTAGCTGGAGACGTACCACCAGCCGTTGATGCCGGAGAACGAGAACGCAAGCACCAGCAGCAGGCCGGCCGCGAACATGGTGCGGTTGCGCCGCGACCGCAGCGCCGTCGCCGACACCGCGACCGCGGTCAGTGCGCCGAGGGATCCGGCGATGCCGGCGTACGCCCCGAAGTGGTGGGTCCACTTGGTGGGGTTGAACATCATGAAGAAGACGGTGCCGAACACGATGCCGAGCAGTCGCCACGACGGCCCGACTGCGGCGCCGGGCACCCGCTTGCGGCGCAGCAGCACGAACAGGGTGGTGAACAGGCACAGCACCATCACCAGGAACGCGAACCGGCGGGCGACGGATCCGTCGACGGTCTGCACGAACAGGTAGTAGTAGCGGAGGAACTCCTCGTACCAGTGCAGGTTCGGACCGATCAGGGTGCGCACCCGGGTGGCTTCCCGGACCGCGGCGTAGGTCTGGTCGGCGAAGACCGCGATCAACACGATCGCGCCGGAGGCGAGGAGCGGGGCGACCAGCGGCCAGGTGCCCACGCGGCGGTGCCTGCGGACGAGGATGCGGATCATCGGGCGGGCGCCGGCGAGAAGTGCGGCGACACACATCAGGCCGGTGGGGGCGGCGCCGAGCGAGAACGCGGCGATGATGACCGCGACCGCGGCGGGCAGCAGGCGACCGGTGGCGATGGCGCGTTCGACGGAGCACCAGGTCAGCAGGGCGCCGAGCGCGACGATCGGCTCGGGGCGCAGGCCGTTGTTGTAGGGCAGCCAGAAGGCGAGGAACACCAGCCCGCCGGTCCACACCGCGGCCTGGTTGAGGCGGACGGCGCGACCGAGGCGGGGGATCACCTCGCGGCTGATGACAAGCCAGCACAGGATGCCTGCGATCAGCGCGGGCAGCCGCATCCACGGGCTGGCGGTGGAGACCTTCGCCATCGCGGCGAGCACGTCGTAGTACCACCCGAACGGCGCCTCGGGGACGCCGAACCAACGGAAGTAGTTGGCCATGTATCCGGAGTGCTCGGACACCCGGGCCATGCTGAGCAGGTACCCGTCGTCGGAGGTGTTGGCGCCGACGAAGTGCCACACCAGCAGGGTGCCGACGACGACGCCGTCGAGGGGACGCACCCGCCACCAGTGCGGCGGGAAGAAGCGCCGGGCGCGCCGTCCGTCGATGCCGTCCAGGCGGTGCAGTGCGACGAGCGAAACGATGGTCAGGAGCGCTGCCAGCACCATCGTCATCAGCTTCAGCACGGTCGGGCTGGATGAGAAGCGGGAGTCGATGTTCGCCGTCAGCGACAGGTTCGCGGTGGCGTCGCCCTGCAGGTCGGTGAACACGCCGACGATCTGCGGGCGCTCGTCCCCGGTGATGGTGCCGGTGACGGGCTGCCCGTCCACGGTCAGGCCGTCGAACGTCGCGGTGGTGCCGGTGATGTCGGAGACGATGGTGATCGCCGAGCAGTTTCCGGCTTCGACGGCGTCGCGTGGCGCGGACGCGACCACGGCGTTGCGGTTGACGACGTCGACGCTGGATGCGGTCACCCGCACCAGCAGGGCATTCAGCGGGGCGCCGGTCCCGTCGGGCGGGGCGGTGCCGAGCAGCAGGCCACCGGAGGTGGGGAGGTCCCCGACCAGGCGGCACGGGATCGAGGCGGTCAGGTCGATCGGGACCTGCGCCATCAGGGGTGCGTCGACGCTGCCGACGGTGCCGGCCTGCGGCCAGTTCAGCGTGGCCGCGGTCTGCTTGACCGGCAGGAACGGGGTCGCCACGGCGAACACGAACCCGAGCAGACCCGCGACGATCGCGATCAGCCGGGCGGTCCGGTACTGGGTTCGCGGATCGGGCGAAGGTGCTGGCGCGGGCGCGGGCGCGGTGGCTGTCAGAGCGTCGGACACGGTTGTCGATGGTATGACAGCAACCTGAGTCGCCATCACAGCATCGACGATGCGACTTTTGCCGGGTTCCGTAATGTCACATCGGGGGTCACCAAGATCGCCGATGTGACATTACGGAACCTCCGGGCCTATCGGGCGGCGATCGGGCCCGGCGACCACAGCCCGGACCGCGTCACCGTCTCGGTGTCGATGGTGGCTGTGGTCGCGGACGGGTCCAGCGGCGTGTACCGCTCGAGCGAACCCCAGTCCCTGGCCCAGTCGTGGTTCAGGTAGCTGGGCATGGTCTGCGCGGCCAGCAGCAGGTTCACCCAGCCGAGCGGGCCGCCGCCGACCTTGTCCTGCCAGGCGTTGGTGGAGTCGGCGCCGACCCGGTCGGGCAGGATCCGGAACTCGGGCACCTCGGCGACGCCGTACCGGTGGTCGAACGGGCGCTGGCACGGGAAGGACAGGCCGACGGACCAGTCAAGCAGCACCGGGGCCTGCGAGCCGACGACGTCCTGGAGGGTCCGGGTCTGCGGGACCCGCGGCGGGGTGACCGCCAGCCACTGTTTCGGGGTGAGGTCGTGGTCGTCGGCGACGAGGCGGACCGCGTCGGCGTCGGCGGGAATCAGGTCCATCGGCACCCGCAGGTTCCGCCACGAGGGGGACGGGCCGATGTCGATCGGGGCGATCGCGCCGCCCACCTCGACGTCGCCGCCGGCGGTGCGGGTGCCGTACTCGACGCGGAGGTCCTGGCCGTAGGTGACGATGCCGTCGGGGTCGACGTACCGGATCCGTCCGGCCGCGGTGACCACCAGCAGGGGAGCGTCCGCGCTGCGGGCAGGCAGTGCGTACCAGCCGCTGGTCAGATGGGCGGGCTGGTCGCTGCCGGAACTGCCGAGGACCGGGGTGGTGGCGGGGTCGAGGCCGAACGGCAATGCGACCGAACTGCCGTTGACGCCCATGGTCCCGGTGCCGCCGCCGGTCCCGGCCGAGGTGCCGGTGTCGGTGGTGGTGGAAGCGGTGTCGAGGGTGTTGGCGCCGCCGACCGCCTTGTTCTCCTCGTCGGCGGTCAGGTCGACGGGCACCCCGTTGGGGGTGAATCCGGTGTTCTCGCCGCCGCCGAGCGGGTCGGGGCCGGGGGTGAGCGGGGTCAGCATGCCCGCGTTGGCGTCGGGTTCGATCAGCACGTCGTTCGCGAGCGCACAGGTGTCGCCCGTGAGGGTGTCGAGGTTGGAGCGGGCCACCGAGTACGCCGGGTACTGGGCGACCGCCGCCTTGGCCAGCGAGAGCACCTCGACCAGCACGATGAACGCCGCGGCGACGGTCAGCGGGGACGCGATCAGGGTGCGCAGCCCGGGCCGCACCGGTTCCTCCGGGCCGCGGTACGGCTCGCGCAGGTGCTGCCAGCCGGCGTAGAGCAACGTCAGGACGCTCAGCGCCAGGAACGCGGTGGAGAACGGTTTGCCGCTGATCGACGGGGCCTTGTCCCACCACGGGACGCCGTAGCTGGAGACGTACCACCAGCCGTTCGAGCCGGTGAACGCCAACGCGAGCAGGAACAGCACGCCCGACGCGAACAGGGCCCGGTTGCGGCGCGAGCGGGCGGTGGCGGCGGCGATCCCGACCGCGGTGACCGCGGCGATCGACCCGGCCAGGCCGGCGTACACGCCGAAGTGGTGGGTCCACTTGGTCGGCGTCGACATCATCAGCAGCAGCGAGACGAAGACGATGCCGAGGATGCGGCGCGACGGGCCCGCCGCGGTACCGGGGATCCGACCGCGGCCGCGCAGCAGCAGCATCGCGCACACGATCAGACACAGGATCATGGCGAACACGCCGAAGCGGCGGGCGAGGGAACCGTCGGGGGAGACGTTCAGCAATGCCTCGTACCGCTGGTATTCGCCGAACCAGGACACGTTCGGTCCGATGGCGGTGCGGACCTTGATCGCCTCGAGCACGCCCGCGAGGGTCTGGTCGGCGAAGATCGCGATCAGCACGACTGTGCCTGCCGCGAGGATCGGCGCGAGCAGCGCGGCCACGCCGACGATGCGGGCGCGGGTGACGACGAGCTGCACGAGCGGACGCAGGCTGACGATCAGCGCGGCGACGGCGATGACACCGGTCGGACCGGCGGCCAGGGAGAACGCCGCGATCAGCACGCCGACGGCGGCGGGCAGCATCCGGCCGGTGGCGATGGCCCGTTCGATCGAGCACCAGGTAAGCAGGGCGCCGAGCGCGATCACCGGTTCGGGGCGCAGGCCGTTGTCGAACGGCAGCCAGAACGAGAGGAACACCAGACCGGCGGTCCACACGGCGATCCGGTTGCGCCGCACCGCGCGACCGAGGCGGGGGATCACCTCGCGGCTGATCACCATCCAGCACAGGATCCCGGCGATCAGCGCGGGCAGCCGCATCCAGGTGCTGGCCGTGCCGATCTTCGCCATCGCGGCGAGGACGTCGTAGTACCAGCCGAACGGCGCCTCCGAGACTCCGAACCAGCGGTAGTAGTTGGCCATGTAGCCGGAGTGTTCGGACGCGCGGGCCATGGTCAGCAGGTAGCCGTCGTCGGAGGTGTTGGCGCCGATGAAGTGCCAGACGATCAGGGTGCCGACCACGACGGCGTCGACGCCGGTGAACCGCAGCCAGTGCCGCGGCAGGAAGCGGCGGGCGCGGCGGCCGTCGGTCAGGTCGAGGCGGTGCAACGCGGCCAGCGACAGCAGCGTCGCGAGTACCCCGACGATCATCGCGAGGACCTTGAACGCGGTCGGGCTGGACGAGAACCGGGAGTCGAGGTCGGCGCGGACCTCGAGGCCGGCCGGCGCGGGCCCCTGCAGGTCGGTGAAGAGGCCGACCATCTGGGGTCGCTCGTCGCCGGTGAGTTCGGCGGTGACCGGGGCCCGGCCGTCGGCGGCCTCGAGCCCGGCGAACGTCGCGGTGGTGAGCTCGGCGTCGGAGTGCACCACGAGGGCGGTGCAGCCGGTCATGTCGGCGAGCGGGGCGGCGATCAGCCGGCCGCCGCGCAGGACCACCGAGACGGTGCGGTCGGCGTCCGACCCGACGGTGACGTCCAGCCCGGCCGCGTCGGCGTCGGGGGCGTCCTTCGGGACGGTGGACACGACGGTGCCGACGTCGCCTGGCACGTCCGCGATGACGGGGCAGGGGATGTGGATGTCGAGGGTCAGCGGTTCGTAGCCGACGAGCGGCGCCTCGACGCCGGTGAGGGTGCCGTTCTGCGGCCACGACACGCTGGCGGCCTGCTGGGAGACCGGAAGCAGCGGGGTCGCGACCGCGAGGAGGAAGCCGACCAGTCCGGCGACGACGGCGATCAGGCGCGTGGTGCGGGAGGCGCGATGATCGGGGACCGGCTGGGACGTGAGGGCGGCGGGGGCGTCGGACTCGGCGGGCACAAGGACCGATCGTATGGGATGGATTTCGGTGCATCGGCGAGCCCGGCGCCCCCGCGGACCCGGCCTGTCGAACCTTCGCCCACACACGCCGCCGCCGGTGGTGCGGGAGGGCCGCACCACCGGCGGTGATCCCGGGCCGGGGCGATCGTTGCGAGGGAGCGGTTCCCGACCCGATGGGTTCAGGACTCGAAGTGGAAACCTCCTCCGCCCTCACCACCGGCGCCGCCGCCGGCTTCGCTACCGAAGCTCGGGCCGAGCATCGACGCGATCAGCGAGAACATGGTCGTAAACGACATGAGCGCTCCTGGTATCCGTGGACCGGCACCGGTCGGTGCCCTGCCGTCATTCGACCCGGCGAGGGCGGTATCCGGTGCCGATTCGCGGGCGGTTAGGGGACGGTTGGGGGCGAGTCGGACATCCCCGATCCCCTAGTCGATCCCCCTGTCCGGCGGGCCGCTCGGCGTCAGGCCCGGACCAGGGCCCGCACGTCCCACACCCACACGTCGTCGGCGCGGTGCCCGGGGTCGCGGAGCAGTTCCTGCGCGGTCACGCGCAGGGCACGTTCGTTGCCGCCGTGCGGCAGCACCACCACGTCGGCCCGCCAGAACTGCAGGTCGGTGACGGCCTGCGCGCGCATCGCGTCGGTGATGTTCGGGACCGTCCCGGTCTGCTGCACCTGCCCGAGCAGTTGCGCGGTGGGCCGGTCGTCCGGCCCGTACTTGGCCTTCTTGTCGGGGCCGACCGGTCCGACGAAGTAGCCGCCGGCGAGCGGGAATCCGAAGTCGGCCTCGACCTGCCAGCTCAGGGCCCGGGCGTCCTCGGGGCGGGGCAGGGGGACGGTGACGACCGAGCCGTTCCCGACGTACTGGCGCCAACCGCCGTCGGCGAAGAACTGCGGTGCCGCGGCGCGTTGGACCGCGTTCAGCGGCAACGGGGTCAGCGGGAGCAGCGCCACCACGAGCGCCACGGTCCAGGGGATCAGCGTGGCCCGTTCCCGCCGGGCCCGGTCGACGGTCAGTGCCAGCAGCAGTGCGATCGCCGGGATCGCGCCCATCGCGAAGCGGGTCTCGAGCACCGACTCGAACAGTGGCAGCCGTTCGAGCCACGACCACGGCAGGTCGACGCCCGTCCGGTCGCGTCCGACGGTCAGTTCGGCGCCGAGCGAGAGCACGCACATCAGGGCGACGGTGACGGCGGCGGCGCGCGCGACGACGACCCGGCGCAGCCACACCGCGGCGGCGAGGGTGACGACCAGCAGTGGCCACCCGAAGTAGGCGTTCTCCTCGGTGCCGTTGATCGCGACGTCCTGGCCTGGTGTGACGTGTCCACCGACGGACTGCCGCGGGAACTGCAGCAGCGCCTTGAGGTCGTTGCCCATCGGGCCGTGGTCGATGAACCGGTAGCTCTGCGGGCCGAAGAACTGCCACCACAGTGGGCCCGCGGTCAGCAGCAGCGCGATCAGCGCGGCGAGCAGCAGTGGTTTCGTGGCGTTGCGGACGGCCGGGACGATCAGTCGCGGGCGGAACGCGAAGTACGCGGCGGTGAACACCCCGAAGGTCACCGCGGTGATCAGCAGCGGTTCCTCGCCTAGCGCGATCTGCATCGCGACCAGCAGTCCCAGCCAGCAGGCGGTGCGCATGCCCGCGCCGCGGGACAGCCGGATCACGCACCCGAGGATCACCGGAAGCAGTGGCAGGACCACGAAGTTCGGGTGCCCGTTGGCGTGGGAGATCATCGCAGGCGCGAACCCGCAGATCAGACCGCCGACGGTCGCGGCGATCCGGGACACCTCCGCGTACCGGCGCAGGAACCAGTACCAGGCGTACGAGGTGGACGCGAGCCCGACCGTGAGGACCAGCGTCCAGGTGACGGTCGGCCCGAACACCAGGGTGATCGGGGCGAGCGGGACGCTGACCCCGAACATCGCCGTGTTGGCCATCAGGTTCACGCCCTGCGGATAGTTCTGCAGAACCGAGCCGAGTGGGTTGTCGAGGTGGGTGATGGAGCGGGCGGCGAGCGCGAAGAACCACTCCCACATCCGCTGGTCCTGGCCGCTGCCGGTCAGGTACCCGGACGCCGGCAGGCGCCACTGGTTCCACATGACGTACACCGCGAGTGCGGCGAATCCGCCCGCGACCAGCACGTCGGGACGTGCCGGACGCAGCCGTCGGCGTGCGGGCGCGGTCGCGGTCCCGGGGTGAGGGTCCGCGACCGTCGAGGGTGCGTCCGCTGGTACTGCCATTCACCATTCCCGTCGATCGGTCCGGTCGGGTTGCCGACCGGTCACGGTACCGACCGACGCTGGGAATCGCCTGCGGGTGGAAGCGCGGGGGTGGTTTCCGCCGTCAGACCCGCACCGGGCGCCAGGTGGAGACTGCCCAGATCACCACGATGTCGATGGCGATGATGAGGATCGACCACCACGGGTAGTACGGGATCCACAGGAAGTTGGCGATGATGGAGATCGCGGCGACCACGATCGCGGCGACCCGCGCCCACGTCGCCCCGGTGAACAGTGCGAGGCCGACCAGCGCGACGATCGCGCCGAGCACGATGTGCACCCATCCCCACGTGGTCAGATCGAACTTGTAGACGTAGTCGATGCCGACCACGAACATTTCGTCCTCGGCGACCGCGGCAATGCCCTGGAGGACCTGGATGACGCCCACTGTCACCAGGAGAATGGCCGCCCCGATCGAGGTGCCTGTCGCAATTTCCTGCTTGACCGACGAGTCCGCGGCCATGGCTGTCCCCTTTCGTGCAAGAGGTTCGTCACGCTGTCCGGTGCGCCCATTGTCCGCCGATCCGTACACCGTCAGGGGCTGTTTCCGGAATCGGGTACCTGGTCGTTATCAATTGGGTAGGGCACACCTCTGCCGCACCTCCTACTACGCGATCCGAAGCGCCAGGGAGTGGGCGGACGGTCGCCTCGACGGAGGTCGGTGCCGGATGACGCCGACGCCCACCGCCGTCGACGGCGGCACCGATCATGCGCTGGAACCGGTCAACCTGCGTGGGGGCAGGTGTCGGGCGCGCTCGCCGGACGCTGCGACGGCGAGTTCGTCGACGACCGCGACGGGGCGTTCACCGCCGAGCAGACGCTCTTCCCGAACGGGCGCTGATCCCGCCGCTCCGTCTGGTCACGACGCGATGTCGCGCGCGGACGGTGGGTCGGCGAGGGCGTCGGCGACCCGGTCCAGGGACAGGTCGAGGACCCGGGCGAGGGCGGAGACGGTGAAGAACGCGGGCGTCGCGATCCGGCCGGTCTCGATCTTGCGCAGGGTTTCGACGGAGATGCCGGCCTCGGCGGCGACGTCGACCATGCTGGCCGGACCGCGCGCCGAGCGCAGCAGTTCGCCGAGTCGTCGGCCCCGTTCGATCTCCTCCGCCGTCAGCGGCACGCGCACCATGTGCCTATAGTAATACCGGTATTGTTATTCGTATCGGGAGGTTGCAGTGGTCGAGTTGAAGTCGCCGGGGGAGATCGCCGCCATGCGAGAGGCGGGGAGGGTCGTCGCCTCGGCACTCGCCGCCGCCCGCGCCGTCGCTGCGGTCGGCGTGAGCCTGCGCGAGCTCGACGATGCCGCGGCCGCGGTCATCTCCGATGCCGGGGCGCGGCCGGCGTTCCTCGGCTACCGGCCCGAATGGGCGCCGAGCCGGTTCCCCGGCGTGGTGTGCGTGAGCGTCAACGACGCCGTCGTGCACGGGATCCCGACGGACGCGCGGCTCGCCGACGGTGATCTCGTCAGCCTCGACTGCGGCGCGTACCTCGACGGATGGTGCGGAGACTCGGCGATCAGCTTCGTGGTGGGCGCCGCCGACCCGGAGGACCTGAGCCTGATCGCGGACACGGAGACGGCGCTCGAACGAGGGATCGCCGCGGCGCTCGCCGGTAATCGGATCGGCGACATCGCCGCCGCGATCGGCTCGTACGCCCGCGCCCGCGGTCGTGGGCTGCTCGCGGACCACGGCGGCCACGGCATCGGCCGCGCCATGCACGAGGATCCGGACGTGCCGAACGAGGGGCGCGCCGGTCGCGGCATGCGGCTGCGTCCCGGGCTGGTGCTCGCGATCGAACCCATGCTCATCGGCGGCGGTGCCGACGACTATCGGCACGACCCCGACGGGTGGACGCTGCGCACCCTCGGCGGTTCGCGGGCGGCGCACTGCGAGCACACCATCGCGGTCACCGAGGATGGACCGGTGGTGCTGACCGCGGCCTGACTCGCTGCGATGAGTTTCGCCGCGCCCGCGGGTCTGTACTCCGACGACCGATCACGGAAGGGTGGGGCGCATGACTGGGTGGGATACGAGTGGAAGCGTTGTCAGAGAAGAGTTCGCCCCGCAGGCGGAGCAGTATCGGCGGGAGCTGCTCGCGCACTGTTACCGGATGTCGGGGTCGGTGCACGAGGCGGAGGACCTGGTGCAGGAGACCTACCTCAAGGCGTGGCGCGCGTACGACAAGTTCGAGGGGCGCTCGTCGCTGCGTACCTGGCTGTACCGGATCGCGACGACCACGTGTCTGACCGCGCTGGAGTCGAAGGGCCGGCGGCCGTTGCCGACCGGGCTCGGCGCACCGAGTTCCGACCCGGTCGACGACCTCGTCACCCGCGAGGAGGTGCCCTGGCTCGAACCGATCCCGGACGAGATGCTCGGGGTCGCGGCGTCCGATCCGGCCACGGTCGCGACCTCACGTGAAAGCCTGCGGCTGGCGCTGATCGCGTCGCTGCAGTTCCTGCCGCCCAAGCAGCGGGCGGTGCTGATCCTGCGGGAGGTGCTGGCCTGGCCGGCCGCCGATGTCGCGGAACTGCTCGACACCAGCACCGCCGCCGTCAACAGTGCGCTGCAGCGGGCCCGGGCGCAGATCGCGCAGGCATCCCCGACCGAGGACGCGGTCGTCGAACCCGTGGAGCCCGAGCAGCGCGCGCTGCTCGACAAGTACATGGCCGCGTTCGAGAACTACGACATGGCCGCGCTGACGGAGCTGTTCACCCAGGACGCGGTGTGGGAGATGCCGCCGTTCGTCGGCTGGTACCAGGGTCCGGCGGCGATCCGCAGCCTCATCGAGAACAACTGTCCCGCAAACGGTGCCGGCGACATGCGGCTGGTGCCGACGGTGTCGAACGGGCAGCCGGCGTTCGGTCTGTACATGCGCGGCGAGGACGGGGTGCACCGCGCCTTCCAGTTGCAGGTGGTCTCGCTCGGGCCGTCCGGGATCGGGCACGTGACGGTGTTCTTCGACCTGTCGCTGTTCGCGAAGTTCGGGTTGCCGGACACGCTGCCCGGTAGCGCCGGGGAGACGCTGCCCCCGATCTCGAATCCGGCGACATGACGGCCGGGCAGATCGCCCGACCGCTCGCGGACCCGGTCGCGCTGCTCGAGTGCGCGGTTCGGTACACGGAGGGGAGCCTGGCGCTGGTGAGGGCGTCCGATCTGTCGCGTCCGACCCCGTGCTCGGAGTGGAATCTGCGGGATCTGTTGGGGCACATGAACGAGTCGCTCGTGGTCCTCGAGGAGGCGGTGCTGGACCGGGCGGTGGTGCTGCATCCCGCCGCCGCGCCCGACCTCTCGGCCGATCCCGTTGCCGCGCTGCAGCATCGGGCCTGCCGGATGGTGAGGTCATGGGCACGGTCGAGGGATCGCGGTGACATCCGGGTCGGTGGCGCCCCCCTATCCTCCGATTTCGCCGCCGCGGCGGGGGCGCTGGAGGTCGCGGTGCACGGGTGGGATGTCGCGCAGGCGGTCGGAAGGCACCGGCCGTTCCCTCTCGATCTGGCCCTCGAACTGCATTCCTGCGCAGACATTTTCGTGACCGATGCGGACCGGCCCGCGCGCTTCGCCGCACCGGTCCCGGTGCCGCCGTGGGCGGGACCGGGGGAGCGGCTGGTCGCCCGGCTCGGCCGCGTCGGAGACCGCTGACGCCGCGGCCGGGTCAGGCGGCGCCGTCCCAGGCGAACGGGATGAGCGCCGCGTCCAGCGGTGCGTCCGTCATCCGGTTGGCGAAGGTGGACAGGGTGAAGGTGCCGACGCCGAGCACCACCTCGAGCGCGTTGCGGCTGGTGAAGCCTTGGGAGGCAAACGCGCTCGTCTGTGCGTCGGAGACGGCGCCGCCGGTGTCAAGCACCGCGACCGTGAACGTGCGCAGTGCCTCGAGGCGCGGCTCGTGCAGGGCGGAGCCGGAGCGGAGGGCAGCGATCATCTCGGTTGGCGTCCCGCTGCGCGCGAGGGCCGCGGAGTGCATCGCGACGCACACGTGGCATTCGTTGCGGGTCGCGATCGTGAGTACGACCACCTCGCGTTCGAGCGGGGTGAGGGTGCTCTTCTCGAACAGGGCGTTCGACCGGGTGAATGCCCGCAGCAGTTCCGGCGACTCGGCCATCAGCGCGACGGGTGCGGGCAGGTACCCGAGATTGTCCGCGATCGTCTTGATGACGGGGCGGGCGGCGGCGGGGGCGGTCTCGAGGTCGTGCGCGTGGAATGTCACGGGGAGCTCCTCCGAGCTAGTATCGACAACATGGTTGTCCAAACAGTAAACCTGGTTGTCGATATCCCGCAAGGGTTGCGCCATGCCTGAGCGGGAACGCCCGGGCTTCGAGCTGCCCTTCCTGCTGTTCGCCGGGTTTCGGTCCCTCATCGACGAGACGCACCGTCGGCTCGTGGACCAGGGGCATCCGGACCTCCGGCCCGCGCACGGGTTCGCCATGCAGGCCGTCGGCCTCGACGGGGTGAGTGCCAGTGAGCTGGGGCGACGGCTCGGCGTCTCCAAGCAGGCGGCCGGCAAGACCGTCGACCGGCTCGAGGCTCTGGGATACGTTGCACGACAGCCGGATCCGTCCGACGCGCGCGCCAAGGTGGTGGTGCTGACCGAACGCGGGGTCGACAGCCTGCGTCGGTCGGCCGAGATCTTCGAGCAACTGCGGGCGGACTGGGCCTCGGTGATCGGCGCGGACAGGGTGCGCCAACTCGAGGACGATCTGGGTGCCGTCACCGCCGGGCAGGGTTTCCGGCTGGACGCGCAGGCGTGGTTCGGCGGATAGCGCCCTCCGGCGATGAGTTTCGGGGCGGGTTCCGGTCTACCTGGGCAACGGCTTCGCGCATCCCGCGCGGAGCGCCCGGCGGCGGTGCCGTCGATGCCACACCGAACCGAGGAGTCAGCCATGACCGCCACCCCGATCACCGTCGCCACCCCGGCCGGCGCGACCCCCACGGTGTCGCCGAGGACGCGCATCGCCGGCCTCGTCGTCACCGCACTGGTGGTGGCGTTCCTGCTGTTCGACGCCGTCATCCACCTCGCGAACATCGCGCCGGTTCGCGACTCTATGGTCGAGTACGGCTTCCCCGACTACGCGCCGTACGTGATGGGCATCGTGATGCTGGTGTGCCTGGCGCTGTACCTGCTCCCGGTGACGTCGATCCTCGGTGCGGTGCTGCTCACCGGCTACCTCGGTGGCGCGGTGGCCTGCAACATCCTCACCGAGCAGCCGCTGCTGAGCACGATCCTGTCCCCGGTCTACGTCGGAATCCTGGTGTGGGGCGGGCTGTTCCTGCGCGACGCGGAGGTCCGGCGGATCATGCCGCTGCGCCGCTGACGCCGACCACCTCCCGGCTGAAGGTCACCTTCGTGCGGATCGGCCGCACGAAGGTGACCTTCAGTCATTCGGCCCGGGGATGGGGGGTCTGGGTGGGGGTGAAAGATCAGGGTTCGGATCAGGGCGTCACCCGATGTGCCGACCCGCCGCCGAACGGCAGGCTGAACGCATGACATTCGACAGCAACGCTCCCAAGATCTTCGCTCGCTCCTCGTCGCAGCGCATGCTCGGCGGCGTGTGCGGCGGCATCGCCGAGTACTTCGGCATCGACGCCAACCTGGTTCGTGCCGGCGCGCTGGTCGCCGCCTTCGCCACCGGCGGCACCGCAGTGCTCGTGTACCTCGCCCTGTGGATGCTGCTGCCCGCCTGAAATCCCCGCCTCCGGGAACCCCCTTGTCTGGGTGTGGGCGGGACACCGCCCGTTTGTTACTCTCCGGTAGCTCAAGTGTGACGGGCGCGACAACGCGGTGATCGCATCGTGGCCCTCACAACCGGAATCTCAGGCACAGGGGGAGAACGCGATGGTGACGACGTGTGAAGGGGGACGCCGGCACCGGCGGTTGCGGCGGCTTCGCCCCGTCGCGGTGGCAGCGGTGATCGCCTGCCTGGGCAGTGCGGTCGGCGCGTTCGGCGGCACGGCCTCGGCCGAGCCGGTGAGCGGCTTCTACCTCCCCCCGGACCGGTTCGACACCACCCCGGGCGCGGTGATCAAGGAGCAGCCGTTGCCCGTGTTCGCGACCGTCCCCGGCGCCGACGGCGGCTGGCCGGCCGCGGGTAGGCAGGTCCTGTACACCTCACGCAAGCAGGACGGGTCGCCGGTCGCCGTGAGCGGCACGTACCTCGACGCCACCCACCCGTGGCAGGGCCCCGGCGAGCGCCCCACGGTCGTGATCGCACCGGGCACCGCGGGCCAGGGCGACCACTGCGCCATGTCCGCCGCCTTCGCCACCGGTGTGTACGCCGACCCGGGCAAGCTCTCGATGTCCGCGAACCAGGAAGCGATCGCCGCCGCCGCGTGGACGGCCGCAGGCGCGCGGGTGTTCGTCACCGACCACATCGGACTCGGCACGCCGGGCATCCACACCTACGTCAACCGGGTCGAGGCGGCCCACGGCGTCCTGGACGCGGCCCGCGCCGCCACCAACCTCGCTGGTGATCCGAACGCGCCGGTGGTGTTCTGGGGTTACTCCCAGGGTGGCGGCGCCACCGCCGCCGCGGCCGAGTTGCAGCCGAGCTACGCGCCGGAACTCAACCTCAAGGGCACCTGGGCCGGCGGTCCGACCGCGGACCTCGTGCAGGTGCTCGCCCAGGTCGACGGCGCGCTGATCGGCGGTGTCATCGCCTTCGCGATCAACGGTTTCGTCGACCGCAATCCCGAGCTGGCACCGTTCGTCGACCAGATCCTCAACCCGCAGGGTCGTGCACTGCTCAGCGAACTTGCCGACGCCTGCATCGCCGACGTCATCTTCAAGCATCCGTTCCTGCGCACCGACACCCTCACCGTCGACGGGCGGCCGGTCCTCGACCACATGCGGGAGAGCCCGGAGATCGTCGCGGTGCTCGACGAGCAGCGGATCGGGCGGCTGGCCCCGACGACCCCCGTCCTGATCACCAGCGGCCTCAACGACGACACCGTCCCGTACGGGCAGGCGCGACAGCTCGCCGCCGACTGGTGCGATCAGGGCGCGACGGTCACCTTCCGCACCAACGGATTGCCGCCGATCCTGCCGGGAGCGACGCTGCCCAACCACTTCGGCCCGCTGCTGATCGACGGCTACGGCACGAACAACGCCATCACCTATCTGTTCGACCGGCTGGCCGACAAGCCGCTGGTCGGCTGCTCCTTCGACTGAGTCGACTGCGGCGCCTGTGCGCGCTTCTGGTGGCCGGAGCCACTGGAAGCGCGCACAGGCGCGAAGCGCCGCCAGATCTGGGCGGCCGCGGTCTGCGCGGACAGCAGGACCTGCTTGTCGTCGATCTTCGCGGCCGGACCGAAGACGGAGAGGGCGGCAGCGGATTCCGCACGGTCGACCGGACCGATCGGTATCGCAACGCAGCTGAACCCCTTCAGGCACTTCTCCCGCCCGTACGCGATCCGCAACTCGCGCACCCGGTGGACATCCGGTGACTCCTCGGGTATGGAACCGGCAACGGCGAGCAGCGCCGTGCCGATGGTCGACGACCGTGCGGGAAGCCGGCCGCCGACGTGTGAGCGGACGCTGGGGGTGAACTCCCCGCCGACCTTCTCGAGGTAGACCACCTCCGGTCCGTCGAGCACGCCCAGGTGCACGATGCACCCGGTCCGGTGGTGCAGCCAGTGCAGGCTGGGCAGCGCGGCGCGGCGTAGCGAGTTCTGCTGCGCGGCGACGGCCCCCAACTCGATCATGCGCATGCCCAGCTGGTAGTCCATTCCGTGCCGGTGCACCCAGCGCAGCGCGACCAGCTGCTCCAACGCACGATGAACCGACGTTCGGGGGAGCCCCGTGGCGGCGACGATCTGCGACAGGTTCAGCCGGCCACCGCCGGTGAACGCGTCGAGGATCAGGGCCGCGCGCTGCAGAGTCCCGGTCGGGCCCTCGTCAGACGTGTGCGGTGGCATCGGTTCCTCCTCGCCTCGTCGGTGGGTTGGTGCATCGCACCGCGCAGACGCCGATTCTTCCGCACACCGGAAACGGGCCTGTCGGCTGCAACGCGGGTTGCGCTGTACTGGCGTTCATGCCCAACCTCATGGCTTTCACTCCGGGTGCGATGTTGACCGACCGTCGCGCCGTGGTCACCGGCGGTGCCCAGGGTATCGGTGCCGCGATCGCGCGGTCCTTCGCCGCACACGGCGCCGACGTGCTCGTGGCCGATGTCGAACCGCTCGGCCCGCTCGAGTTCGACCCGTTCGCGGGCGGCTCGATCACCGCGGTCGAATGGGACGTCCGTGCGACGGCGTACCCGCCCGAAATCGTCGACCATCGCCCGGACGTGCTGGTCAACAATGTGGGCCACTACCTGCAGCCCCCGCACACCTTCGCCACCAACGCGCCGTCGCTGTGGGACGAGCTGCACGAGATCAATTTCGCCCATGTCCTGCGCCTGACGCAGGCACTGCTGCCGGGCATGACCGAGCGGGGAGGCGGCTCGATCATCAACCTCACGACCGTCGAGGCGCACCGGGCGATCCCCGGGCACAGCGTGTACTCCGCGTACAAGGCCGCGCTGACGCAGTTCACGAGTTCGCTGGCCGCGGAGGTGGGCCCGTCCGGCATCCGGGTCAACGCGATCGCGCCGGACCTCGTCGAGTCGGTCCAGGTGCCCTACACGTCGCTCGTCCCCGAGGAGGATCGCGAACTGTGGCCGACGTGGTCGCCGCTCGGCGGTCCGGGGCAGCCCGAGGACGTCGCCGGCGTCGCGCTCTTCCTCGCCTCCGACCTGTCGCGGTTCGTCACCGGCGGCACCATCCACGTCGACGGTGGCACGCACTCGTCCGGTGGCTGGGTCCCGCGTCGCTCCGGCGGCTGGACGAACCGTCCCCGCAATCCCTGATCCACCTCAACCGAAAGACACACCATGAAGATCCTGGTCATCGGCGGCACCGGCATGATCGGTGCACACACCGCCCTCCTGCTGCGCGAACACGGCGACGACGTCACCGTGGCCGGGCGCGGCCCGATCCCCGACGAGTCACTGGTCGCCGACTTCCCGCTGCTGGCGGGCGATTACACGGTGCCGTCGTTCACCCGTGAGGAGTTGTCGGGGTTCGACGCCGTCGTCTTCGCCGCCGGTCAGGACCCGCGCCACCGGACCGCCGCCGACAGCGATGACGACAAGTTCTGGGCGTCGACGCAAAGCGTCGGTGTTCCGCGCTTCGCGGAGCTCGCCAAGCAGGCCGGTGTGGGCCGCTTCGTGCAGGTCGGCAGCTACTACCATCAGCTGCGTCCCGACATCGCGACCACCAATCCCTATGTGGCGGCACGGAAGGCCGCGGACGAGGGTGCCCGCGCGCTCGCCGACGACTCGTTCACGGTCTGCACCCTCAATCCGCCCTCGATCATCGGCGTCGTGCCGGGAGCCTCGACCCGACGCTACCGGCGGATGGTCTCGTGGGCCGCGGGACGCGAGCCGGGCATTCCCGATTTCGCTCCCGTCGGCGGCACCAACTACATGTCGGCGCGCTCGCTCGCGCAGGCGGTCCGCGGTGCCGTGCACGGCGGCGAATCCGGTAAGGCGTACCTCGTCGGCGACGAGAACCTGGAGTACCGGCAGTTCTTCCAGCTGATGGTCGACGCGGCGGGCGGCGACCGGGAGATCGCCGCGCGGAACGAGGAGCACCCGCTGCTCTCGGACGCCGCGATCGTCCAGGGGCGGGGCAACACACTGGCGTACGAACCGGACGCCGACGAGACGCGGCTGCTCGGCTACGACCGGGGCGACTGCGCACGTGCCGTCGGAGAACTCGTCGAGGCGGTCATGGCGGCCGCGCCACGCGACTGACCGATCAGGCGTTACGCACCTGTGCGCGCTTTTGGTAGCGGGGACCACCAAGAGCGCGCACGGGCGCGAAGCGCTTACGTGCGGGTGACGACGGTGAACGGGCCGACGTCGGTGGTGGTGAAGCGGGGGTCGTCGAACAGCGACTTCGGGAAGCTCACGGTGTAGCGCTTGACGTTCGGGTCGTTCGGGTAGACGTCCTGGGCGAGGCGGAGGGTGTAGGCGTCGTCGCTGGACCGGAACACGAAGACGTCCGGTGCCCGCCAGGGGGATTCGTCCATCGCGGCGATCAGGGCATCGGGGGAGTCGGACTCGGCCCAGCGCGCGATCGCGGCGGCCCGCTCGTCGAACTGGGCCAGCGGGTTCGCGTAGTGCGACGTCAGCGCCTGGAACCCGAAGTACGGGTAGAAGGACAGGAAGCTGGTGTCGGCGGTGAGGACGACGGTGTCCGACCGCGCTCCCGGCCGCTGGGCCAGGATCGTCTCGTCCACCTGCCCGTAGTACGCGGCCGCGCCCGGCGGACGCTGGTCGGCGCGCACGCCGTCACCGTCGGTGTCGGTGTACGCGGTGTTGATTTCCGGCGCCAGGTGGTGCGGGATGGACTGCGCGAACGCCACCGCGCCCAGTGCGCCGACCGCGATCGCCGCGGCCTTCATCCGCGGGTTGTCACTGCTTGCGAGCAGGATCCAGCGGGTGAAGTCGACGAATCCGAAAACGCCTGCCGCGCCGAGCAACACCAGCAGCACCGGCTCCAGCCGGAACGAGAGCAGCGTGGTCCCGGCCGCGGTGAACGCCATCGACAGCAGCGACCACAGGTACACCGCGACCACCCCGATACCGAGGGACTGCGCCCGGCGTGAGGAGGACGCGCGGCCGACCAGCCAGACCGTGCCCAGGAGGCACAGCAGGCCGACGAGGGAGGCATCGAACATCGGCAGCGGCAGCGTGGACCCGGACTCGGGCAGGTAGTGGGTGGCGGTGCCGGACCCGGCGAGCGAATGCGTGCGCAGTGCCAGTAGGAACGGCGCCCACACGATCAGCGCGACCAGCCCCGCGATCACCGCGATCACGGCGAGTCGCCGGACCGGATCCCATGCCGCGCGGATCCCGTTCGCGCGCACCGCGAATCCTGCCGCGATCACTGCCATGAGGACCACCGCGAACGCCGCGTAGCCGAGGTAGAGGGTGTAGAACGTCGCGGCCAGTCCGAGGAACAGACCTGTTCCGAGCACCGCGCCCCAGCCTCCGCCGCGGACGTTCCCGGGCCGGTACAGGCCACCCCACGCCAGTACCAGCACCGGCGGCAGCAGGACGACGAGCACGGCGCTGTACGCCTCGGGCGAGGCGTAGGCGAGGGTGAGTGCCGTCGTCGCCGCCGTCGCGAGCACGGCGAGGTCGGCGCGAATCAGTTTGGACCACAACACGAGCGCCACGACGGCGGCGACCGCGATCGAGGCGATCGCATACGGTTTGAACGTCTCCCACCCGGCCATGCCGAGGAGGTTGGCGACCCGCCCGCCGACCCAGAACCAGCCGGACGGGTAGAAGGACGGCAGGTCCGCGTACGTCATGTCGTCGAGGCGGGCGGTGTCCGTCATCCGGGTCAGGAACTCGGTGCGGAACTCCTGATCCACGGAGACGCCGTGCAGGTACAGCTTGGTTGCGGCCAGCGGCATGCCGAGGGTGACGGTGACGAATCCGGAAATCCCAACCCACGACGCCAGCTTCGCGACCCTTGGGGCGCGGCCGGTCCGGAGGAACCACACCGACAGTGCGAGCAGTGCCAGGGCGGCCACCTGCCCGACCGTGGTCAGCGCGCGGGTGACATTGGAGGAGTTGAACGCCGGCCAGTCGACGACGGAGAACGCGACGAGGCCGACGGCGGCGACGACCGCTGCGGCGACAACGGCCAGCACCATCTCGACGAGTGTTCCGACTGCGCGGCGGGTGGGCTGGACGAGGTCGGGCGGGGTGGTGCTGGCGGTCGTCGTCACGAATCCGGAGTCTAGGCGCTACGGCGGCGCCGCCTCCGTCAGGTGGACGGCTCGGTTCGCGTGATCGCGCGGGTGATTGCCGCCGCCGAGAACGAGACGAGCTCGGACTGGTCGAGGTGAGCCGCCCAGTTGTTGGCGATGGTGGCTGCCACCCCCTGCAGTCCCGACAGCAGGAACGGAAGGACCCTCTCGTCGTCGAGCAGGATCCGCCCCTCCTCCTCGGCGGCCTCGGTCACCGCGCGCAGGACTTCCGCGTCGTAGAGGGCGGCCACTCGGTGGACCTCGTGGAGCGACTCGCGATCCGAGTCGGCGTTGCCCTCGGCGTCACGCCAGATCGCGGACATGCGCCCGACCCGGCCCCACCGCCGGGCCGAATCGTCGATGATGGCGACGAGTAGCGCCGTGACCCCGCCGTCTCGTGGCAGTGCGGCGACGCGTTCCGTCGACTCCACGATGGCCTCGTCGAGTAGCGCCATGAAGATGTCCTGCTTGTCCGCGAAGTACTGGTAGATGAGGCCGGTGCTCGTGCCGGCGCGTTTGGCGACCGAACGGATCGTCAACGCCGAGTAGCCGCCCTCCGCCAGCAGCGCCGCGGCGGCGTCCAGCGTTCGGCGTCGCCGAGCTTCGGCGTCGCCGTAGATCGACCCTGCGTTCGATTCGCTCACCGAATCACCGTACCGATCGGCTCGGGGTGTCGGGCACCGAATGTCCGACCAAGAATGAACATTGTTCGATCTAGTATTGAACAATGTTCATTCTGTGGCTACAGTCACTCGCATGACCACTAGTTCCGTGACCCCGACCACATCCGATTCCGGGACCGGGCAGCATCCTGACGGCCGCGCCGCAGTCGAAATCGCCACGGAGGCAGGGCGACTTCTCCTCGCGCACCGGGCGGGGCTGGCCGAGCCGGGTGTGGACCCGGCACAGGTCAAGGCCGCCGGAGACCGGCTGAGCCACGAGTTCATCGTCGCCGCGCTCGCGGAGCGCTTCCCGGACGACGCGGTGCTCTCCGAGGAGGGCGCCGACGACCTGGCCCGCCTCGACGCCGATCGGATCTGGATCGTCGACCCTCTCGACGGCACCCGAGAGTTCGGGGAAATGGGACGCACCGACTGGGCCGTGCACGTCGCGCTCGTCGAACACGGACGGCTGACGGTCGGCGCCGTCGCCATGCCCGCACTCGGTGTCACGTATTCGACCGGCGACATGCCGATCCCGCCGAGCCCCTTGGTCGGGGCGCCGAAGGTGGTGGTCAGCCGCACCCGCCGGCCGGAACCGGTGATGGCGATGGCTGCCGCCCTGGGCGCAGAACTGGTCGAGATGGGTTCCGCCGGTGCGAAGGCGATGGCAGTGGTCCGCGGCGACGTGGACATCTACGCCCACGCCGGTGGTCAGTACGAGTGGGACTCGGCGGCTCCGGCCGCCGTGGCCCGTGCTGCGGGACTGCATGTTTCGCGAATCGACGGTTCCGAACCCGTCTACAACCAGGAGAACCCCTGGTTGCCCGATCTGTTGATCTGCCGCCCGGAGTTGGCCGGCAAGGCATTGGAGGTACTTGCGCGATGACACGTGCACTGACCCACCTCGAGAGACTCGAGGCCGAGAGCATCCACATCATGCGGGAGGCCGTCGCGGGGAGCGAGAACCCCGTGATGCTGTACTCGGTCGGCAAGGACAGCGCGGTGATGCTGCACCTGGCCCGTAAGGCGTTCTTCCCGTCGCGGTTGCCGTTCCCGCTGCTGCACGTCGACACGACGTGGAAGTTCCGGGAGATGTACAAGCTGCGTGACGAGTCTGCTGCCGCAGGGGATTTCGATCTGCTGGTGTACCAGAACCCCGAGTGCGTGGAGAAGGGGATCAACCCGTTCACGCACGGGTCGTCGACGCACACCGACATGTGGAAGACCGAGGGCCTCAAGCAGGCCCTCGACCTCCACAAGTTCGACACCGCGTTCGGTGGTGCGCGGCGCGACGAGGAGAAGTCCCGCGCGAAGGAGCGGGTCTTCTCGGTCCGCTCCGCGGAGCACCGGTGGGATCCCAAGCGGCAGCGACCCGAACTGTGGCACATGTACAACGTCCGCCGGTCGCCGGGGGAGACGCTGCGGGTGTTCCCGCTGTCGAACTGGACCGAACTGGACGTCTGGGAGTACATCCGGCAGGAGAACATCCCGATCGTGCCGCTCTACTTCGCCGCGCAGCGGCCGGTCGTCGAACGGGACGGCACCCTGATCATGGTCGACGACGACCGGATGCCGTTGCGGCCCGGTGAAGTTCCCGAACTCAAGAGCGTCCGCTTCCGGACCCTCGGCTGCTACCCGCTGACCGGGGCCGTCGAATCCACGGCCGCGACCCTGACCGACGTCATCCAGGAAATGTTGCTGACCACCACGTCGGAGCGTCAGGGCCGCGTCATCGACCACGACAGCAGCGCCTCGATGGAGAAGAAGAAGCAGGAAGGGTACTTCTGATGTCCCACTCGTCCAACCTGATCGCCGAGGACATCGAGCAGTACCTCGCCCAGCACGCCACCAAGTCCATGCTGCGCTTCATCACCTGCGGCAGCGTCGACGACGGCAAGTCCACCCTGATCGGCCGGCTCCTGTACGAGTCGAAGCTGGTGTTCGAGGACCAGCTCAGCGCCCTCGAGAGCGACTCGAAGAAGGTCGGCACCCAGGGCGAGGGTCTCGACTTCGCCCTCCTCGTCGACGGCCTCGCCGCCGAACGCGAACAGGGCATCACCATCGACGTCGCCTACCGCTACTTCACCACCGAGCGGCGCAAGTTCGTCGTCGCCGACACCCCCGGCCACGAGCAGTACACCCGCAACATGGTCACCGGCGCCTCGACCGCCGACCTCGCGGTGATCCTGATCGACGCGCGCAAGGGCGTGCTCACGCAGACTCGCCGGCACTCGTATCTGGTGTCGCTGCTCGGTATCCGGCACGTGGTGCTCGCGGTGAACAAGCTCGACCTCGTCGACTACTCCCGCGAGGTGTTCGAGGGCATCGTCGACGAGTACACCGCCTTCGCGGCGGAGATCGGGTTGGCGAGTGTCGTCCCGATCCCGATGTCCGCGTACATGGGTGACAACCTCACCGAGCCGAGCCCGAACACGCCCTGGTACCGGGGTCCGTCGCTGATCGAGCACCTCGAGACCGTCGACATCGACGACGACCTCCGCGCCGGACCGTTCCGGATGCCCGTGCAGTGGGTGAACCGTCCCGACCTCGACTTCCGCGGATTCTCCGGGCAGATCGTCGGCGGCGCGGTGCGCCCGGGTGACCGCGTTCGGGTGCTGCCCAGCGGGACGGAGTCCACGGTCGCGCGGATCGTCACGATGGACGGTGACCTCGACGAGGGCGTCGCGGGCCGGTCGGTCACGATCACCCTCGCCGACGAGATCGACATCAGCCGCGGTGACGTTCTCGCAGTCGCTGACGCCCTGCCGGGGGTCGCCGACCAGTTCGAGGCGCAGCTGGTGTGGATGGGCGAGCACGACATGCTGCCCGAGCGTCCGTACGTCTGCCAGATCGGCACGATGACGGTGCAGGCGCGGATCACCAAGCCGAAGTACAAGATCAACGTCAACACGCTCGAGCAGACTGCCACGAACACCCTCGCCCTCAACGAGATCGGCGTGTGCAACATCAGCTTCGACCGGCCGGTCCCGTTCGACGCCTACGCCGACAACCGCGACACGGGCGGGTTCATCCTGATCGACCGGCTGACCAACACCACGGTCGGTGCGGGCATGATCGCGCACTCGCTGCGCCGGTCGGACAACATCCACTGGCAGGCCGTGGATGTGAACGCCGAGTCCCGGGCGGTCCTGAACGGTCACCGGCCGCAGGTGCTGTGGTTCACGGGTCTGTCCGGGTCCGGCAAGTCGACCATCGCGAACGAGCTCGAGCGGCAACTGCACACGAGCGGCTGCCACACCTACCTGCTCGACGGCGACAACGTCCGTCACGGTCTGAACCGGGACCTCGGGTTCACCGAGGCCGACCGGGTGGAGAACATCCGGCGGGTCACCGAGGTCGCCCGGCTGATGGCCGATGCCGGGCTGGTCGTGCTGGCGTCGTTCATCTCCCCGTTCCGGGCCGAGCGGGACGCGGCCCGCGAGCTGATCGGCGAGGACCGCTTCTGCGAGGTGTTCGTCGACACCCCGATCGACGTCGCCGAGTCGCGGGATCCGAAGGGGCTGTACAAGAAGGCGCGGCGGGGCGACCTGACGAACTTCACCGGCATCGACTCCCCGTACGAGTCGCCGGAAAGCCCCGAGCTGCGAGTCGACACGACCGTGACGACTCCCGCGGAGGCCGCAGTTCAGATTGTCGAGAAGCTCCGCAGCCGCGGCGTCATCGCCTGATCCAGCCCGATTCACCAACCACACCCGAGGAGCGTTCCCTGTGCCCACCCGAGACGAAATCTGTTCGGTGATCGATTCGTACGTCAAGCATCTCGGCGATCACGACGTCGATCAGCTGGTGTCGCTGTTCGCGGCGGACGCGGTCCAGCACGAGCCGCTGGGCATGCGGACCTACACCGGTGTCGACGAGATCCGGGCCTTCGGCACCGAGAACGCGAAGGTGGCGTTCACGGTGAGCCGGTACTCGCCGATCACCGTCACCGGCCGGTTCGCGGCGATGCAGCTGCGCGTGCAGCGCGAGGGCATGCCCGACTTCCTGTCCACCGACCTGTTCGAGTTCGGTGAGGACGGGAAGATCGTCTCGCTGAGCGTCGTTCTGGATCCCAGGGCGCAGGTATGACCTTGGGGTTGCCGCCGGTGATGCCGGCGATGCTCGACGGCAAGGTCGTGGTCGTCTCGGGTGTCGGTGAGGGGTTGGGACGCTCGGTCGCCGTGCGCAGCGCGCTCGCCGGTGCCCGGGTCGTCCTGGCCGCGCGGACCGAGTCCCGACTGACGGAGGTCGCCGACGAGATCCGGGAACTCGGCGGTACCGCGCTGTCCGTGCCGACGGACCTCACCGACGACGCGTCGGTCACGAATCTCGCCGATGCGGCGCTGGCCGAGTTCGGAGCGGTCGACACGGTGGTGCACAACGCTTTCGTGCAGCCGCCGCACGAGCGGCTGCTCGACGCCGAGTTCGAGTCAGTCCGGCAGGGCCTTGACATCAACCTGCTGGCCGCACTCAACCTGACCCGCAAACTCGCTCCCGCACTGGAGAAGTCCGAGGGGTCGATCGTGGTGATCAACTCGATGGTGCTGCGCAACCAGCTGCCGAACTTCGGTGCCTACCGGGTGCAGAAGGCCGGGCTGCTCGCGCTCGCCCGCAGTCTCTCGGTGGAGCTGGGCCCGATGGGTGTCCGAGTGAACTCAGTTGCACCTGGCTATATCTGGGCGCACCGGGTCAAGGCGATGGTCCAGAAGCAGGCAGAGCAGCGCGGCGTCGACCCGGCCGAGGTCTACGCGGAGATCGCGGCGGACACCGACCTGCGCCGGCTGCCGGAACCCGACGACATCGCGAACGCGGTGATCTTCCTGGCCTCCGACCTCGCCCGCGCGATCACCGGGCAGTGCCTGGACGTCAACTGCGGCCACGCACATCACTGATCCACCTTTCGCAAGGATGTAGGAAATGACTCAGGATTACGACGGAATCGGTTCCATCGAGGACCTGCACGCGCAGGCGCGCAAGGAGACCGGCCTCGGCGACTTCGGTGGCGACGAGTATCTCGAGGGTTTGCGGGTTCTGCTGGACTCGTTCGCACGCGAGGCCGACCTCACCCCGCACGGGCGAGTGATCGCCCGGAAGATGATCGTGTCCGCGCTCAGAGGCCGGCTGATCAGCGAGGCTGCGTTCGCGCGGCACCCCGAGCATGTCGATGTTGCGATCGAGCGGCCGATCTTCATGTGCGGACTGACCCGTACAGGCACCACCGCGCTGCATCGCCTCCTCAGCGCCGACCCTGCCAACCAGGGTGTCGAGATGTGGCTGGCCGAGGCGCCGCAGCCCCGTCCCGCCCGCGAGACGTGGTCCGCGAACCCCGATTTCCTCCGCGCCGACGCCTTCTACCGTGCTCGCCAGCAGAACGAGGCGGACCTGATGAAGGTGCACTTCATGGGCGCCGAGGAGGTCGAGGAGTGTTGGCGACTGCTCCAGCAGACGCTGCTGTCGACCTCGTTCGACACCGTGGCGTACGTGCCGTCGTACACGGAGTGGCTGGCGAAGCAGGACTGGACCGACACCTACGCCCGCTACAAGAAGAACCTGCAGCTGATCGGTATGAACGATCGTGATCGCCGCTGGGTTCTGAAGAGCCCGAGCCACGTCTTCGCGATCGACGACATCATGAAGGTCTTTCCGGACGCGCTGTTCGTCCGGACCTTCCGCGACCCGCACACCTCGATGGCGTCGACCTTCAGCCTGGCCGAGCAGGGCGGGCACGACATGTCGAAGGCCTTCGACCGCAAGACCATCGGACGGACCCAGTTGGACCTGTGGGCGCGCGGGAACGCGAACTTCCAGGAGGCTCGGGCCCGCCACAATCCGGAGCAGTTCATCGACATCGACTACCGGGACTTCGTGGCCGACCCGATCGGGACGGCCGAGACGGTCTACGACCGGTTCTCCCTGCCGTTCTCCGACGAGGCGCGCCGCGCGGTCGGCGCCGCCCACGAGGCCAGCCTCGCCGACCACCGTCGTCCGTCGCACAAGTACTCGCTCGAAGACTTCGGCATCACCGCGGCCGAGGTCGACGCCAAGTTCGCCGCCGTCTGACCCCTCACCTGGATAGGAATTCACAATGAACGCCACCTGGGAAAAGTTCTGCACCGACCTGCTCGAGGTCGGGAACATCCTGTCGGACCCGATCGTCCCGCAGGACGAGCTCACACAGGCCGAGGGCGTGCGCTACCTGTCACGCCTGCTGCGCTACGCGACGATCAACTGCGTCGAGTACACCGACCCGCGGTGGCCGCAGTTCACGTCCGCGCCGAACCCGAACATGATGACCAAGATCGGCGCCGACAACCCGGACAACATCTACATGCGCGCCAACATCTCCGGGCAGTACACGTACCGGATCACCGGAACCCGGGGCACGGTCCCGCTGATCACCTTCGGTTCCCGCGTCAACCGCTATCACATCGACGGCACCATGCTGCAGACCGGTGACCTGCACATCCACGACCTCGAGGTCGACGAGAACGGACGCTTCGAGTTCATCGCGAGCGTGGACGAGCCCGCCGAGGGCGCGTGGCTGCCGCTCGCACCGGACAGCAACCTCATCTCCGTGCGGCAGACCTATGCGAACCGGCGTGCCGAGGTGCCCGGCGAGCTGTCCATCGAGTGCCTGAACCCGGACGGCGAATTCGTTCCGCTGACCGAGGACGAGCTGGGCCAGCGGCTGGACCGGGCGATCGGCATGCTGAAGGGCTCGGCCGCCACGTTCCTCGAGTGGTCGCGTGACTTCATGCCGCAACCCAACGAGATCTTCGACCGCGGGCAGGAGCAGTTCCAGAAGGCCGGCGGCGATCCGACGATCTTCTACTTCCACGGCTACTGGAAGCTCGCCGAGGACGAGGCATGGGTCATCGAGACCGAGGTCCCGAACTGCGAGTACTTCAACTTCGTGCTGCAGAACTTCTGGGTCGAGTCGCTCGACTACAACCGGACGAACATCTACATCAACAACCACACCGCCAAGCTCAACGACGACGGGACGTTGACCATCGTGGTGGCGGCCAAGGATCCGGGCTACGGCAACTGGATCAACACCGACGGCCACGCCGAGGGCACCTGGGCGATGCGCTGGATCAAGGCGGACTCGCACCCGATCCCGACGTCGAAGGTCGTGAAGCTGTGAGGTCGGCGCGATGAAGTGGTCACTCGCCGCGGCGATGATCGACGCCCGCGACCTGTGCGAGCTCGCACAGGTCGCGGAGGAAGTCGGGTTCGACTCGATCGCGATGCCGGACTCGGTGTTCTACCCGGAGACGGTGTCGGCCGACTATCCGTACACGGCCGATGGCAAACGCATGTGGTCGGGCGAGACTCCGATGCCGGACCCGTTCATCGCGATGACCGCGATGGCCGCGGTCACCGAGCGGCTGCGCTTCTACACCAACGTGCTGAAGTTGCCGCTGCGTGATCCGCTGCTGACCGCCAAACAGATCGCGACCATGGCGGTGATGTCGGGCAACCGCATCGCCGTCGGCGTCGGGCTGTCGTGGATTCCGGAGGAGTTCCGGTTCACCGGTACCGAGATGTGCACGCGAGGTGCGCGCACCGACGAGGCGATCCAGATCGTCAAGGCGGTGTGTGCGGGTGGCGGTCCGCAGTGGGTCGAGTTCCACGGGAAACACTACGATTTCGACCGACTGATGATCAGCCCGGCGCCGGACCTGCCGGTACCGATCTACGTCGGTGGGCACAGCGAGCCCGGCCTGCGCCGCGCTGCGCGTCTCGCCGACGGCTGGATCTCCGTCAACGTCCCGGTGGAGGAGTTGACCACCGCGATCACGCGGTTGGAGAAGCTCCGCGCCGAGAACGGTCGCGCCGGTGAGCCGTTCGAGATCAACGTGTCCCCGACCGGGGTGCGGAATTTCGACGAGTACCGCGCGCTCGCGGACATCGGCGTCACCGAGTGCCGCGTCTCGCCCTGGTACCTCTACCGCGCGGATTTCACCAGCCGCACCGCCCGGCTCGACGCGGTCCGCCGGTTCGCGGACGAGGTCATCGCCGCCTGACGCCCCGAAACGCCGAACGGGAGTTCGCCGCACCTGTCGAGAAGGTGTGCGGCGGACTCCCGTTCGGGTGTTCGCGGCGGTACTAGACCGGCAGCTTGCGGAAGATCGCGCGCGGGACGTGCCGCAGCACCATCATCACGAAGCGGAACGGGCCCGGCGCCCAGACGATCTCCTTGCCCTTGTCGGACGCGGCGACCGCCAGCTTGGCGACATCCTCCTTGTTCACCGTCAGCGGTGCCTCGTCGACGTGCGCGCTGAACTGGGTGCGCACCATGCCGGGGCGGACGACCGTCACCTTCGGGCCGAACGGGGCCAGCGCTTCGCTCAGACCGAGGTAGAAGCCGTCCAGGCCGGCCTTGGTGGAGCCGTAGACGAAGTTGGCGCGCTTGACGCGCTCGCCGGCCACCGACGACATCGCGATGATCCGGCCGAAGCCCTGCGCCTTCATCTTCTCCGCGAGCAGCACGCCGACCGAGACGGACGCGGTGTAGTTCACATTCGCCACCAGCACCGCCTTGCGCTGGTTCTGCCACAGCTCCTCGGCGTCGGCGTCGAGGGCGAACGCGACGATGGCGACGTCGACGTCGGACTTGGCCCACGCCTCGTCGATCACCTTCGGGTGCGACTCGGTGTCGAGCGCGTCGAAGTCGACGATGTCGACCTCGGTGGCACCGGCGTTCTTCATCTGCTGGGTGGCCTTCTCGCGCAGCGGATCACCCGGCAGCGCGGCGAGGATCACCCGCATCGGGGACTTGCGCAGGTACTCCTCGCAGATGGCCAGGCCGATCTCGGAAGTCCCGCCGAGCAGCAGCAGCGTCTGGGGGTTGCCCACCGCGTTGATCATCAGTTCAGCTCCAGCCTTCTGGACATGTCGGAGGCGAAAACGCCTGTGGGGTCGTACTTGCGGCGGGTGGCGATCCACTCGCCGATCCGCGGGTACATCGCGTGGAAGGTCTCGGCGTTGGTCCGCGAGTCCTTCGCGGTGTAGAGCCGTCCGCCGAATTCGAGGACGCGCCTGTCGAGGTCGGTGACGAACTCGTTCAGGCCGGCCTTGATCGGGAAGTCGACGCAGACGTTCCAGCCGCGCATCGGGAAGCTCAGCGGCGCCTGGTTGCCCTCGCCGAACAGCTTGAACACGTTGAGGAACGAGTAGTGCCCGGACCGCTGGATGTCGACGATGATCTTCTTGAACTCGTCGACCGCGTCGGTCGGCACCACGAACTGGTACTGCAGGAAGCCCTTCGAACCGTAGGCGCGGTTCCACTCACCGAAGAGGTCGAGCGGGTGATAGAACGCGGTCAGGTTCTGAACCTGCCCGGTGGCGTTCTTCGTCTTCCGGTAATACAGCTCGCCGACGATCGTGAAGTCGAACTTGTTGGCGAGGCCGTTCGGGAAGATGTCCGGGAACGTCACCAGCGGCTTGGCGTTGAACCGCAGCGGATCCTTCTGCAGCTTCGCGGGCAGCTGGTCGAGCTTGGCGAGCGAGCCGCGGGAAACGGCGGCGCGACCGAGCTTCGGCGGTGCGGAGATCGCGTCGAACCACGCCGACGAGTAGTCGTAGTTGTTCTCGGAGCCGTCGCTGTGCAGGGCGATGGTCTCGTCGAGGCCGCTGGTGCGCACGCTGTCGGCGATGAAGTACGCCGTCTCGGTGTGCGTCATCTGGATCGTGGCCTTGAGGATGATGCCGGTCAGGCCCATCCCGCCGACCGTCGCCCAGAACAGCGCACCCTTCGGGTCCTGCCTGCCACCCTTCGGGGTCAGCGTCCGGACCTTCCCGTCGGCGGTGAGCAGGTCCAGCGAGACCACGTGGTTGCCGAAGCTGCCGGCGCTGTGGTGGTTCTTGCCGTGGATGTCGGAGCCGATGGCGCCGCCGATGGTGACCTGCCGGGTGCCGGGTAGGACGGGAACCCACAGCCCGAACGGCAGCGCCGCGCGCATCAGCTGGTCCAGGTTCACGCCGGCGTCGACCTCGACGAGGCCGCTCTCCCGGTCGATCCGGTGGATCTTGTTCAGAGCATTCATGTCGATGACCAGGCCGCCCGCGTTCTGGGCCGGGTCGCCGTAGGAACGGCCGAGGCCGCGGGCGATGACGCCGCGGCGCAGGTGCGATGGCTTGCCCTCGTTCTTCTCGGCGACCTGGGCGACCGCGGCTGCGATCACCTCGACGTCGGGAGTGGAGAGCACCTCCGCGGTGGTGGGCGCGGTGCGCCCCCATCCGGTGAGGGTTCGGGTCTGGGTGGTCAGAGGCCGCGGTGCCGCGGGGGCAGTGGGCGCCTCGTCTGCTGTCGTGGACATCGCCACAGAGGTTACTCGCGCGGCAAGATCCGTGCGGTTCGCCGGACCGCTGTCGTCGAGTGTGCACCTGGGGGTACCTCCCTGCACGACGTGCTCGGGGGAGCTTCACCGCCACCCGGCCGACGCCCCGACAACTGCACGCTCGACGACAGCGGGCGGCGACCGTCGCCTACCCTCGACCCGTGCCAGGAACCCCGCATGCCCCCGAACCGCATCTGCCGACGGCCGTCGATCTGCCACTGCGCGACGAGGCCGGCGCCCCGGGAGTGGGGCTGATCACGCAGATCATCCGCTTCGGAGTGACGGGCGGGTTGTCTGCCATCGTGGACTTCGGGCTGCTCGTGGTGCTGCTCCAGGCCGGGTTGCCGTTCGTGGTGGCGAAGTCGATCAGCTTCGTCGCCGGTACCACCACGGCGTATCTGCTCAATCGTCGCTGGACCTTCCAGGCCGAGCCGAGCCGGGCCCGCTTCATCGCGGTCGTCGCGCTGTACGCGGTGACGTTCGCGGTCCAGGTCGGGATCAGCACCGCGCTGAACAGTCAATTCCCCGACGACGCCTGGTGGCGTGTGCCGCTGGCCTTCGTCATCGCGCAGGGCACCGCGACGGTGATCAACTTCATCGTCCAGCGCGCGGTGATCTTCAAGCTCTAGGGGGTTCCGGTCGCGAGGACCAGCGTCGCGGTGCGGCGCTGTCCCGAGCCGTCCACCCAGCCGAGTTCCACCCGGTCACCGGGTTTGCGGGCGGTCATCTCGACGGTGAGGTCCGTCTGCGAGCGGATCGGGCGGCCGTCCCAGCTGACGACGACGTCACCGCGCACCAGGCCGGCCTGCGCCGCCGGGCTGTCCACGCCGACCGCGACGACCTTCGCGCCGTCCTGTGTCTGCCCGACGTCGGTGACCGCGACGCCGAGCAGCGGCGTCGGTCCGACGTGCACGGTCTCGGAGGAGCGCCCGGTGCGGATCTGCTCGGCGATCGCGACGGCGTCGTCGATGGGCAGCGCATAGGACTCGACCGGGATCGGGGTGCCCGTGGTCGGTTCGGCGGGATCGGGACGCATGCCGGTGTTGCCCGCGGTGCTGACGCCGACCACCCGCCCATAGGCGTCGACGAGCGGTCCGCCGGAGTCACCGGGCCGGATGTCGGCGTTCACCTCGATCATCCCGGTGAGCCGGTTGCGGCTGCCGTCGGTGGAGTTGCGGGCGACCACCGACTCACCGAGGCCGGTGACCACGCCCGGCGCGGACAGCAACACCCCGCCGCCGTCGGCATTGCCGATCGCGGTCACCGCGTCCTGCAGGCGCAGTTCGGCGGATCTGCCGAGCGGCGCGACGGGCAGCCCGTCCGCGCCGAGCAGCCGCAGCACCGCGACGTCGCGGAACCGGTCGTAGCCGAGGATCTCGGTGTCGTATCCGGCGCCGGTCGCCATGGCTACCGCATTCACGTCGTTGGCGCCGTCGATGACGTGGTGGTTGGTCAGCACCAGGCCGTCCGGGCTGAGCAGGATGCCGGTGCCTGCGGTGGTGAGTGCGCCCGCGGACGCGTTCAGGGTTACGAGGGTCGGGACCATTCGCGCCTCGAGCGCGGCCGGGTCGAGCGGTACCGGAGGGGACGGTGGCGGTGGCGCCGCCGTGATCGGCACCTCGGACGGGGTGGGCTGTGTCGGTAGTTCGTGCCCGACGAGCAGCAGGCCGGCGAGCGCGACGAGTACCAGGGCGGCAGACAACACGCGGCGGCGCTGTGGTCGCGTTCGGTCCGGTGTGCTGTTCATGACCCCGCATCTCAATCTGCGCACTGGTGTGCAACGACCGTACTGCGTCCGGGGACCGGCTGCGGGATGGTCCGCCGTGCGAAGGAGATGGGCCGCCAGGACAGAAAGAGTGAAGCCGCCGACACACAAGGTGTCGACGGCTTCGGGGCGACAACGCCCGCCATATCGCCTCTCGGCAAGTGGTCGCTCGCAGCGACGAAATAATTTGGTACCCGGGGTATGCCCGGACGCTGTCGCACGGTCCAACCTACTCCGTTGACGGGATATTCCACGAGTTCCGGGAAGGTCGGAATCGTCACGTCCGTCGTACCGCTACGAGCCGGGCTTCAGTTCGCGGGGCACGGCGATCACGTCGACGAGCGCCCCGGACCGCCAGACGGTGATCTCCACCGGGCGGTCGATCGCGTTCTCCATCATCAGCGACTGCAGGGCGGTCGCGGTGGCGACGTCGGCGCCGCCGGCCGCGACGACGATGTCCCCGGTGCGCAGCCCGGCGCGATCGGCGGGACTGCCCGCGACGACCTGCGCGATCCGCAGGCCGGTCCGACGACCGGTCCGGGCGGCCAGCGCCGCAGGCAGCTGGGTCTGGGCTCCGGCGAGGCCGAGCCACGCCCGGCGTACCCGCCCGGCGGACATCAGCGTCGCGATGATCCTGCGGGTGGTGGAGTTGATCGGGACCGCCAGGCCGACGCCGATCCCGGCGACCGCGGTGTTCACCCCCACCATCCGGCCCGCGCTGTCGGCGAGCACGCCCCCGCTGTTGCCCGGATTCAGAGCCGCATCCGTCTGGATCACCTCGTCGACGACGCGTCCCTCGCTGGTCGGCAGGGAGCGGCCCAGGCCGGAGACGATGCCTGCGGTCACGCTGCCGGCCAGGCCGAGGGGATTGCCCACCGCAACGACCAGTTGGCCCACGCGCAGCCGCGCCGCGTCTCCCTGGTCGAGCGGGGGCGGCACCGGTCCGCGGGCACGTAGCACCGCGAGGTCGGAGAGCACGTCACGGCCGACGACATCCGCCCGGATCTCGGTGCCGTCGGCGAACGCCGCCTCGACGGCCGACGCGCCGCCGACGACGTGTGCGCTGGTCAGCAGGAACCCGTCGGCGGTGAGCACGCTCGCGCTGCCCGCACCCGTGCCGCGAGGCAGGCGCACCCGCAGGCTGGCCACGCTGGGCAGGACCCGTCGGGCCACCTCGGTCACCACCGCCGAGTAGGCGTCCAGCGCCTCGTCGTCACCGGCCATGACTCGTGGAACACCGTGGAGGCCGCCGGCATGCCCGGTTTCGCCGACAGCGGAGCCGCTCACCGGGCGAAGGTCGGCAGCACCCCGTCCTCGAGCAGCTGCGCCAGCGGCGGTGCGGCGGCATCCTTGTCGGACAGCTGGTATTCGAGCGGGCAGCCGTCGCGGCCGACGGTGGGCCAGTCGATGGCCAGGTCCGGGTCGAGGGGATTCAGGTCGCGGTCCAGGGCAGGGGTGTACTCGATCGAGCACAGGTACATCACCGTCGAGGCGTCCTCGAGCGAGAGGATCGCGTGCCCGAGGCCTTCGGACAGGTAGACCGCGCGGCGGTCGACGTCGTCGATCAGTACCGAGTCCCAGGTCCCGAAGGTGGGGGAGCCGACGCGCAGGTCGACGATCACGTCGAGGAACGCGCCGCGCACGCAGGTGACGTACTTGGCCTGGCCGGGCGGGTTGTCGGTGAAGTGCACGCCGCGCAGCACCCCGGCCGCGGACACCGAGCAGTTCGCCTGGCGCAGCTCCAGCGGCTGCCCGACCGCGTCCCGGAAGGCGGAGTCCTTGAACCATTCGAGGAAGACGCCGCGGTCGTCGCCGAACTGCCGGGGGGTGATCTCCCACGCGCCGGGGATGCTCAGTTCACGAAATTCCACGTCACCCGTCCTTGCCGCGCTCGAGCAGGTCGAGCAGGTAGTTGCCGTATCCGGACTTGACCAGGCGCTCGGCCCGGATGCGCAGCGCGTCGTCGTCGATGAACCCGCATCGCCACGCGACCTCCTCGGGCACCCCGATCTTCAGGCCCTGCCGCTGCTCGATGGTGCGGACGTAGTTCGACGCGTCGAGCAGCGAGTCGAAGGTGCCGGTGTCGAGCCATGCCGTGCCGCGGGGCAGCACCTCGACCTGCAGTCGGCCGGCCTCGAGGTAGGCGAGGTTGACGTCGGTGATCTCGTACTCGCCGCGGTCGGACGGACGCAGGTCCCGGGCGATGGACACGACGTCGTTGTCGTAGAAGTACAGCCCCGGCACCGCGTACTGGGACCGCGGCACCTTCGGCTTCTCCTCCAGTGACACCGCGCGGCCGTCGCCGTCGAACTCGATCACGCCGTATGCCGACGGGTCCGACACGTGATACGCGAAAACGGCTCCGCCGCTGAGGGATTCGAATCGGCTCAGTTGGGTGCCGATGCGGGGGCCGTAGAAGATGTTGTCGCCGAGGACGAGTGCGACGGTGTCGGATCCGACGTGGTCGGATCCGATCACGAACGCCTGCGCCAGACCGTTGGGTTCGGGCTGCACGGCGTAGCTGATGGCGACGCCGAACTGCGAGCCGTCGCCGAGCAGGCGGTGGAACTGCGGTGCGTCGTCCGGGGTGGTGATCACCAGGATGTCGCGGATCCCGGCCAGCATCAGTGTGGACAGCGGGTAGTAGATCATCGGCTTGTCGTAGACGGGCACCAGTTGTTTGCTCACCCCGAGGGTGATCGGGTGCAGCCTGGACCCCGTCCCACCGGCCAGAATGATTCCGCGCATGGCTGCCAGTGTCCCACGCCCGGTCGGTAGTCTTGACCCCCATGAGGCTGCTCGTCACCGGCGGTGCCGGATTCATCGGTGCGAACTTCGTCCACCAGACCGTCACCGAATGGCCCGACGTCCACGTCACCGTCCTCGACGCCCTCACCTACGCGGGCAACCGAGCCTCCCTCGAACCGGTCGCCGACCGAATCACGTTCGTGCACGGCAACATCACCGACGCCGATCTCGTGAACCTGCTCGTCGGTGCGTCCGACGCGGTGGTGCACTTCGCCGCCGAGTCGCACAACGACCACTCGCTGGCGAACCCGCTGCCGTTCGTGCAGACCAACATCATGGGCACCTACACGCTGCTCGAGGCGGTGCGCAGGCACGACGTGCGCTACCACCACATCTCGACCGACGAGGTGTACGGCGACCTCGAACTCGACGACCCGGCCCGGTTCTCCGAGAGCACTCCCTACAACCCGTCCAGCCCGTACTCGTCGACGAAGGCGTCGAGCGACCTGCTGGTGCGGGCGTGGGTGCGCTCGTTCGGGATCCGCGCGACGATCTCGAACTGCTCCAACAACTACGGCCCGTACCAGCACGTGGAGAAGTTCATTCCGCGGCAGATCACCAACCTGATCGACGGCGGCCGCCCCAAGCTGTACGGCCGGGGCCGGAACGTGCGGGACTGGATCCACGTCGACGACCACAACCGGGCGGTGTGGGACGTGCTCGACCGCGGCCGGACCGGGCAGACGTACCTGATCGGGGCGGACGGCGAGGTGGACAACCGGACCGTCGTCGCGCTGCTCCTGGAATTGTTCGGGCGCGACCCCGGCGATTTCGACGTCGTCCCCGACCGGCCCGGTCACGACCTGCGGTACGCGATCGACTCGACGCTGCTTCGCACCGAACTCGGCTGGGCGCCGCGGTACCGGGACTTCCGGGCGGGGTTGGAGGCGACGGTCGAGTGGTATCGGGAGAACGAGTCGTGGTGGCGGCCGCAGAAGGCGGCGACCGAGGCGTTCTACGCGGACACCGAACAGTGACGATCGATTTGCCGCGCGCTGTCTTGCGTTGACCCCAGGCCGCGGGTCGGCGCCGCGCGGCGATTCGCCGCGCGCAAGCGCACCCGCGGCGGTACCGTGGTCGACCGCGAGACGAGATTTCGTCCACATGACCGGATTCACTGAGAGTTGGCTCGAGCAAGGAGCGCTCCATGAAGGCTGTCACTCGCACGACCACCGGCACCCGGCGCGCATTCGTCGTCGGCGCATCGCTTTCCGCACTGGCACTCACCGGTACCGGGCTCGCTCACGCCGACGGCTCCGTCGACCCCGGGTCGCTGAGCCCCGCGGCCGCCGTCCACGCGTGCGCGCCGCTCGGGCTCTCCGACGTCGCGGTGCTGGTGCAGGTCGCGCTTCCGGGCACCGTGCTGCCGTGCCGGGACGTCGCGGGCAGCCTCGGTCTCGGCGGTGGCTCCGTCGGCGGGGGCTCGATGGGCGGGGGCTCGGCCACGAGCGCCAGCGCGATCGGCTCGAACAATCTCGGCGAGAACAACACCGGTTCCTTCAACGTCGGCCCGGAGAACACCGGATCCAACAACGTGGGCTCGCAGAACACGGGCTCCGGCAATGTCGGTTCCTCGAACACCGGGTCGGGCAACGTCGGGTCGGCGAACACCGGGTCCGGAAACGTGGGGTCGGCGAACACCGGTACCGGCAACAGCGGGTCCGCCAACACCGGAAACCTGAACCTCGGCTCGGCCAACACGGGTTCGACCAACGTCGGCTCGGTCAACACCGGCTCGTCGAATACCGGCGTCGGCAACACCGGCTCCCTGGTCGAGGGCTTCGGGCTCACCGGACTCGGATCGGTTGCCATCGGCTCCACGGGCATCAACTGGAACTAGTCGCTGCGCCACCCGTGCGCACTTTGGTGGCCCTGGCAACCAAAGTGCGCACGGGCGCGGAGTGTCTACCCCCAGACGACGGTGTTGTACTTGAGCAGCGTCGCGACCAGTGAGCCGACGGTGAGCAGGGCGATCGCGATCGGCACCCCGCGCCCCGGGGCACGACCGTCGGAAACGGTGACGCGCAACGGGATCCAGCGCAGCAGCACGGTGAACCCGACGAACGCGAGCGGCAGGAAGTACCGGCCCTGCACGCCGTCGATGATGTAGAAGCCGACCGGTGAGAACGACAGGTACAGGGTGCCGAAGATCATCCCGACGCTGAGCAGCACCACGAGGGTGGTGGCCGTGGTGCTCCAGCGGCGCGGGTCGAGCCGCTCGGCGATCCCGAAAGCCAGGATAATCGCCGTCAACGCCAGCACGATGGCGGTCGCGGGCACGTCCACGTACCCGAAACCGAGTTCGCCGAAGAACTGCACGAAGTACAGCTGGTCGCGGTACACCAGCGTGCGGTAGAAGGTGTCGAGAAAGCCGAGCGGATCGGACAGGATGCCCTGCATCTGATCCGCCGGAATCACCGAGTACCACTGGTTCTGCGGCCGCATCAGGCCCATGCCCTCGGTGGTGCCCGAGGAGATCTTCGTCCACAGCCCGAACAGCCCCAGCCCCACCAGTGCGGTCAGCTGCGGCACCCAGCGGACCGCGGGCAACCCCGCCAGCCGGTCCCGCGGGACGAAGACGACGAGCATCGCCAGCAGGAAGTACGTCGGCTTGCACAGCGGCAGCGCCAGCACCGATGCGAGCAGGACCAGCGACTCCGGCTTCGACAGCCGGTCGCGCAGGAACACCGCCTTGACGAACAGTGCCGAGAACAGCAGTGCCATCCCGTTGGTCACGGTGTCGGCGGTGACGGTGCCGGCCTGGAACATCGCGATCGGCAGCAGCGCCAGGGTGAACGCCAGCCACGCGATCCGCGATCCGCGCAGCACGTGCAGCGCGAACCCGGCGAGCGCCAGGTAGGCGGCGAGTCCGGCGAGGCGGGCGGCGAGGAGGGTGCCGCCGACGTCGAGGTCGAGTGCCTCCGCGACCCGGAGTCCGGCCGCGACGGGCGCGTAGGGGACGGGCGAGTAGGCCGCGGTGTTGGTGAACCACACGTCCACCGGGGGCCCGTCGACGGCGGCGCCCTCGAGCCGGTCGTAGCCGCTCGGGTCGGCGACCATCGGCGCCGGTTCCTTGTCGTTCTCGCGGTAATCGGTCAACGCGAAGTCCATCAGTGCGTCGATGCTCGCCGGCACCTGCCCGCCGTACGCGACCGCGCGGTCGTCGTGGATCTCCTGCGGCAGGAACCCGCCCTGCGCGACCTGGTAGGCGCGACCGAACTGGGTGAGCTCGTCGTGTCCCCAGAAGGGCGGTGTGAGGACGGCGAACGCGGTTCCGAAGATCGCTCCGAGCACCACGAACAGGATCGACGCGACGCCGAAGCGGCGGACCCGGCGGGCCGGCGCCGCGGTGCCGGGATCGGTCGCGGTGACGGCTGCTCCGCCTGCGGGTTCGGGCTCGGTTGCCGCGTCGGGTTCGGTGACGGTGACGGTGTCGGCTGCGGTGGCAGGGAGGCCGACGGGGAGCGCATCGGTCACCGTCGGTTCGGTCGTCTCGTCGGCGGTGGCCGGGCGGTCGCTCATTCCGCGCAGTCCCGCGAGTGCTCGCCGAGTGCCGGGTAGCGCAGGTACGTCAACCGGGCGGCCTCGTGGCGGGAGCGGCGGATGCCGTCGAGGATCAGGCCCGCGGTCCAGGCCAGGCAGCCGACGATCACGAGGGTGAACGCGAGGAACAGCGTCGGGAAGCGGGGCACGAGGCCGGTGTCGTAGAACTCGACCACGATCGGGATCGCCAGGATCAGCGACACCAGCAGGCTCAGCGTGCCGAACAGGCCGTAGAACGCGACCGGCCGTTCGTGCCGGGCCAGGCCGATGATCAGGGCCAGGATCTTGGTGCCGTCCCGGTAGGTCCGAAGTTTCGACTCGCTGCCCGCGGGACGGTCCCGGAAGTCGACCTCCACCTCGGTCTGCGGCACCCGCAGGTGCAGCGAGTGCACGGTCAGTTCGGTTTCGATCTCGAACTCGCGGGAGACGGCGGGGAAGCTCTTGACGAACCTGCGGGAGAACACCCGGAAACCGCTGAGCATGTCCTTGACGTTGTTGCCGAACACCTGGCCGACGATGCCGTTGAGCACCTTGTTCCCGGTTTCGTGGCCCGGGCGGTAGGCGCCCTCGGCGTCCGCGATCTCGCGGCGGACCCCGAGCACGTGGTCGTAGGGGCCGGACATCAGCGTCTCGATCATCCGCGGCGTCGCGAAGGCGTCGTAGGTGTCGTCGCCGTCGATGAGGACGTACACGTCGGCCTCGATGTCGGCGAACGCGCGCCGCACCACGTTGCCCTTGCCCTTGACGTTCTCGCGGCGGACGATCGCGCCCGCCCGCTGCGCCTCGGCGGCGGTCTCGTCGGTGCTCAGGTTGTCGTAGACATAGACCGTCATCCCTGGAACGGCGGTGCGTAGATCGCTGACGACCTTCGCGACCGCGGCCTGCTCGTTGTGGCACGGGACGATCGCGACGATCCGAAGCTCGGAGGTGTCCACCGCTTCGTTTCCTCCAGTTCCTGGGAATACGCTGCGAAGGCAGGCTAGCCGACACGGCCACTAACACAGAATCGGCCCAGACCCGCCGGATTTCCACAATGTAGGGTCGCGAGGTGCCCTTGACCGTCCCCACCGTCGCCGAACTGACCGGAATGCTCCGGAAGGGTGGCGCGTTCCTCGTGGTCGGTGTCCTGGGCTTTCTCGTCGACGCCGGGGTCTACAACGCGTTGGTGTTCTTCGGTGGCGAGGGCCCGATGTTCCACGCGCCGCTGCCCGCGAAACTGATCGCGATCGGCGTGGCGACGGTCGTCACCTACTTCGGCAACAAGTACTGGACCTTCAAACACCGGCCGTCCGGGAACGCGGCGCAGCAGTGGGTGCTGTACGCCCTGTTCAACGTCGTCGCGATCGGCCTGCAGCTGGCCTGCCTGGGCTTCTCCCGGTACGTGCTGAACCTCGACAGCCCGCTCGCCGACAACGTCTCCGGAACGCTGATCGGGCAGATCGTCGCCGTCGTGTTCCGCTTCTGGGCGTACGACAAGTTCGTTTTCAAGCGCGCCCCGGAGCCGGCCGCCGTCTGACCCTGCTCGGCCTCCGCGGGCGTTGGTATCCTGGCCCCCGGATTTCACCCGGCGCCAGGCGCGCCGCGGCCCGGTCGAGAACAGTTGGGGATCACATGGCGCAGCCCGCACGCGAGGCACTCACTCCGGGGGCCGAGGCCACCGCCGACACCGCCGCGCTGACCGCGCGCCCGGCGACGGGGCGACTGCTCGCCCAGCGGGGTGTGTTCCTCGGGCCGTCGGAGAACATCTCCGACGACCTCTACGCGACGGTGAAGGGCTCCGCCGAGCGGGAGCGCCTCGCGATCCGCCTCGGCAAGGGCGCGGCCCTGTCCACCAACACCTACTTCGGCCGCTTCGCCGCCAGCTACTGGCAGCGGTGGACCGTCGTCACCGAGGTGCAGGTGTCGCTGCACGTCGCCGCCGAGGGCCGGTTCCGGGTGCGCCTGGTCGCCTCCGACATCGCCGGGCACCGCCGCGTCACCGAGACCGTGACCCGCAGCGGGGAGCAGACGGTGACGCTGTCCGCACCGCTCGACAAGTTCGTCGACGGCGGCGCGCTGTGGGTGGAGGTCGACGCGCTCGGCGGGCCGCTGACCGTCGACCGTCTCGAGTGGACGGTCGAGTCCCCGGAGACCGTGCGGCCGGTCGCGATCGCGATCTGCACCTTCAACCGGGCCGACGACTGCTCGAAGACGGTCGCCGCGCTCGCCTCGGACGACCGGGTGCTCGGCGCGATCGACGCCGTCTACGTCGTCGACCAGGGCACCGACCTGGTTCGTGACCGTGACCTGTTCAACGAGGTGGCGCCCCGGTTCGGGGACAAGCTGCACTACATCCAGCAGCCGAACCTCGGTGGTGCCGGCGGGTTCACCCGCGGCCTGTACGAGGTGTCCGCGACGAGCGAGCACGCCGACGTGATCCTGATGGACGACGACATCCTGTGCGAACCGGAGACGGTGCTGCGCCTGAACGCGTTCGCGAACGTCACCGTCGAACCCACCCTCGTGGGCGCGCAGATGCTGTTCCTGCTCAACCCCGACTACCTCAACGTCGGTGCCGAGGACGTGGACCTGGCCCACCTGGCGCACGGGCAGCGGGTGCCGAAGGCGCTCCGCAACACCAGCATGCTCAAGAAGAACCAGGAACGGCGCGTCGACGCCGGCTACAACGCCTGGTGGACGTGCCTGATCCCGGCCGAGGTGGTCGCGAAGATCGGCCTGCCGATCCCGATCTTCTTCCAGTGGGACGACGTCGAGTACGGGGTCCGGGCCCGCGAGGCCGGGTTCGTCACCGTCACCCTGCCGAACGCGGCGGTGTGGCACGCGGACTTCTACTGGAAGGACTTCGACGACTGGGCCCGCTACTTCAGCACCCGTAACTCGCTGGTCGTCGGCGCCCTGCACAGCGAACTCGACACGAAGATGCTCGCGCGCATGTTCTTCCGGCACATCGCCGAGTTCCTCGTCGCGATGCAGTACGGCCTCGCCGCCACCACGCTGCGGGGCATCGAGGACTTCCTCGAGGGGCCGGACACCCTGCGGGACGGCGGCATCGAGGCGATGGCCGCGATCCGGGCGGAGCGCGCCGCCTACCCGGAGACGGTCAAGCACGACGCCGCGACGGCACCGGTCCGGGACGCGGAGCTGGTGACCCGCCGGGCCGGCGGCGAACCGAGCATGATGCGGGTGGTGCTGGCCAAGCGGGCACTGAACCAGTGGCTCGGCCGTACGCAGCACGGGCTGGTGAACATTCCGCGCGAGGACGCCCACTGGTGGCACATCGCGCTGTTCGATCACGTGGTCGTCACCGACGCCTCCCAGTCGGGTGTGCGAATCCGGCAGCGGAACAAGGAGACCGCGGTGGCGCTGCTGCGCCGGGCGGTGCGGACCCTCAAGCGGCTCCGGGACGAGGGCGCCGACGTGTCCCGCCGGTACCGCGAGGCGGTTCCGGAGCTGACCAGCCGCGAGAACTGGGAACGGTTGTACGGCAAGTAGTCCCGTGAAGGCCGCACCCGCCCGGATCGACGCCCCACTGGTGGGGGCGCTCGGCTTCCTCGTCGGCGTGGCCGGGGCGGGGCGGCCGTCGTTCTGGTACGACGAGGTCGCGACCGTCCACTCGGCGACCCGCAGCCCGTCCGAGTTGTGGGCGCTGCTCGCCAATCAGGATGCGGTGCACGGGCTCTACTACTGGGTGATGCACCACTGGTTCGCGGTGTTCGGCGTCTCGCCGCTGTCCGCGCGGGTGCCGAGCGCACTGGCAGCGGGCGTCGCGGCGGCCGGGGTGGTCGTGCTCGGTCGCCGGCTGGCCGACCGCCGCACCGGGCTGCTCGCCGGACTGGTGTTCGTCGTGCTCCCCGCGGTCACCTGGTCCGCCGTCGAGGCGAGGTCCTTCGCCGGGTCCGCGGCGGTCGCGGTGTGGCTGACGGTGCTCCTGCTCGCCGCCGCGGACGCGGCGCCGGGTCGACGGTTGATCCTCTGGGCCGCATACGGTTTCGGTGTCGCCCTCGCGGTCGTCACGCTGGTGTACCTCGCGGCGATGGTGCCCGTGCATGCCGTCGTTCTCGCGTTCCGGCGCGCCCCGCGGCGCACCTGGATCGGCTGGGCATCGGCGTCGGCGGCCGGGGCGCTCCTTGCCTCGCCGGTGGCGCTGGAGGTCATCGGCCAGTCCGGCCAGGTGGCGTGGATCCCGCCGGTGGATCATCGGGTGTGGCGCGCGATCACCGAGTACCAGTGGTTCGTCGGGGCGCCCGCCTTCGCGGCGGCGGCCGCCGCCCTCGTGGCGGCGGCGCTGCTCGCTCGGCGATCCCCGGTGTCCGCGGTGACCGTGCCGGTCGTGGCGTTGCCGTGGTTGCTCCTGCCCACCATCGCCCTGGTGGGGTATTCGCTTGTCGGGCAACCGATGTACACGCCGCGCTACCTCCTGTTCACGGTGCCGGCGGCGGCGTTGCTGATCGGCTGGGCGCTGACACGGGTGACCGCGCGGGCGTGGGTCGCCGGTCTCGGGGTCGCGGTGCTCGCGGCGCTGGCGCTGCCGAACTACCTGGCGCAGCGGGCACCCACTGCGAAGCCGACCGGCATGGACTTCTCCGTGGTCAACCGCTTCGCCGCCGTGCACCTGCGGCCGGGGGACTGCGTGCTGTTCGGGAAGCCCGGCTGGAACCCCGCCACGCAGCGGTTGGTGCAGAACGCGAACCCGGCCGCGTTCGACGGCGTCCGTGACATCGGTCTCGGCCGAACCGCGGCGAGCCAGGGCTGGCTGTGGGACGAAGATCTGCCGATCACCGATCTGGCCGAGCCGCTGACCTCCTGCGACACGCTCTGGTATTTCACCGACCGCGAGCGCGACCAGCCGCGCACGGAGCGGCACACCTCCAACGAGCTGTGGACGCTGCCGCCGTACCGGTTCGAGGACACCCCGGAGCTCGACGAGTTCGCCCGTGCAGGCCTGCACGTCGAGGAGCGGTGGTCGTTCACCGTCTCGCAGGTCGTGCTGCTGCGCAGGTAGCGGGCTGGGGGGTGTCGGGCGAGGTCACTCGCACACCCGGACTGCCACCTGCTCGTCGTCGGCGGTGTAGACCAGGTACTCGAACTTCAGTCCGGTGCGCTCGACGAGTTCGGTCCACGCCCGGTACTCGTGGGCCTGCCAGCCGGGGTAGTTGAAGAACTCGTCGAACACCAGCACCGTGCCCGGCACCAGCCGGTCGGCGATCAGGTGCAGGACCGTGCTGGTCGACGAGTACAGGTCGGCGTCGAGGTGGGCGAACGCGACTGGACCGGGGTGCTCGGCCAGGAACGGTGGCAGGGTGTCGGCGAACAGTCCGGGGACGATCTGGGCGCCGGGCACGTTCGGGATCGCCGGCTGGGCGAACTCGCCGGCCGGGAAGCCGGTACGCCAGGTCTCCGGCAGTCCGGTGAACACGTCGAAACCGTAGACGCGGGGCAGCGCGTCGGCGATGATCCGCAGACTCGTGCCCCCGGCGACGCCGAACTCGAGCGCCAGGCCGTCGACGCGCGCCCGGGACAGCGCCAGGCGCAGGGTCTCGTGCGGGTGCCGGCGCACCGCGGTGGTGGGCATGTGCTCGACCACGAACGCGGCGGACTCGGCGCAGGCGCGGACGTCGAGCGCGTAGGGCAGGTCACGACGGGCCCGGTGCTCGAGTTCCGCCAGGTACTCCCGGACCGTCGCGATCTGGCCGCGCGCCGCCTCCAGTTCGGCGAGCACCCGATTCAATTCGCCGCTGGTGGCGGCCAGGTCGGCCAGCAGCTGATCGTGCCGGTTCTCCTGCTCCTGCCGCGCCTGGACACTGGCGTCATGGATCACCTCGGCCAACGCGCGCTGGAGCTTGAGCCGCGCGGTCCGGCGAAGGCCGCGAATCATCCGATTCCACCTCCTCGATCGTGGGTACGGTCGATCGGATGCCGGTCGGATGGGCGAGCCCGGCCGAGCCGGGCGCCCCGTCAGCCACGCTACCCGGGTCACCGGGGCCGGGCGACCGGGGCGGGCGGGCCCGGTATCGCTGCCACGGCGCAGCCGACCCCGTCGAACACTGGGGCGGCCGCTACATCTGGCAGCTCGCCGATCACGCCGACCTGCTCGTCGGATGGAAGCCCACCCCCGACGATGACGCCCGCGCGATCGAACGCGAGATGATTGCCCACTCAAGGCCGAGCACCGTCAACGGCCGTTCGCGAACCTGGCCGGCTGAACCTCACCGGGTCGTGCCTCGGTGGTTGCCTCTCGCGGCGTTGTACTCACGCACTGTGATATCCACGCCTCTTTCAAAGCGGGCCAACTGCCAATCGCCAACATACTCACGGATACCCCTATCGATTGCACAGGACCTCTTCGACGCCTAGAGAACCTCCAGTCCGCCGACGATTCGACCCGCTCGGGCGCGCACTGAGAAGTCGGAGGTGTCCGGTGGCGTCTTACTGCTGTCGCTCCAGGTGATGAACGCAGATTCGGGTTCCCCGAAGCCTCCGGCTCTCGCGACAACTGCTCCGAACCGGTCGCCAGCCGTTGTGGTGTTGACCTGTACTTCGTCGCCAACGGAATTCCCCTGCTGGGCGGAAAACACGCGCGCTCTGACACTTGTCGTGGTGTCGAACGTGTCTGCTCGCTTCTGCACCCATGTCAATAGGAAGCGGCTCTCCTGCAGTGGCGCAAGGGCAGGCGACAAGCAATTGATCTCTTGTCCGCCGACGGTGGCGAAGATCGGTATGTTCGCAGAGACGCCGTTGGGTTCAAACACGTTGGCGTGCACCGCACTCTTCGTAACCCCTATGTCGCTGGTGCCCAGAGTTCTCACGTGGGCGATGACGAAGCGCCCATCATCGAGGAGCGTCATGCTTTTGCCGCCATTGAAGCCGGAGAGGTTGGGTCGGGTTTCACCGGTCACAGGTGTTCCGTCGAAGTTGAATATGCGAAACGTCAGCGCTCCACCCCCAGGCGGCGAAGGATCACTGCGCCAGGCGATGACATAGTTTCCCTGGTTTCCGTTAGCGTCTTCGCCTTCTAGGCGCGTCACGATCGGGTTCTGGTGAAATCCTTCGGTGATGTTGACGGTGAACTCAGGACCGCTTCTCGTGCCGTCGATGTTGAATCGTTGCGCTCGTATCCGCTGATCGGGCCGTGCGTCGACCCACACGACAATGAAGCCACCGTCGATCATCGAGGTGATCGCAGGGCGGTGTTCGGGGTCGATATCTGACGTGCTGACCTGAATTTCCGGGCCCAACTTCTGGGCCTCGCTGTTGAATCGCTGAGCCTTGACATGGGGAGGCGGGCCCGGCGGGTTGAATGCCTGCTCGATCCAAGCCACGACCGGCCCGGAGAAGGTTCCAGAGACGATAGGCAGTTGTCGGTTCGTATTCGCTCCGGCTGGCGTCGATGTGTTGATCACGAGTTCACCGTCGGATGGAGCTCCGTCTGGCGAGAAGATGCGGCCCTTGATGGTTGCGTCGCTGCTGTCCGACCACACGGCGAAGAACCGCGGAATGCCTGACGTGGAGAATCCCGCGACATAGGGCTGATGCTGAAGCTGATGGGTGGTCGTGTTGACCAATAGCTCGGCCATGGTAATTCCTTGCCTAGATCGTGAGCACTGCGGAATCAGGACGCTCTTCTCAAGAGTGTGTCGGTCATCGAACATGTTCGAACGAGTAGTGGCCTACTCGAATCCGAGGATTCCGCGAAAGATGAAGGCGCGGCACTGCATAGCCTCACCGGAAACCATGTGTGGAGGCGGCTGCCTTGAACGCAGGCCTCGGGGTGACGCTCTCCGAGCGGCAACTCGAGCACCGCGTTCACGTGCCGCGCCGGCGCGGTCTGTGCGAGCCAGTGGCCCTCACCGACCACATCGGTGGTCTCGAAGGCGGCCGACGACAAGTCGCCGACAAGTGCGCGGCGGGATCGTGACGGCCATGACCATCACACCTGCCCTGCTCTACCGCCTCAGCGGGTTCGCCCTCGTGGTCGCGCTCGCGTTCAACCTGACCGGGGGCATCCTGCACCCGGTGGCCGACGACAGCGGCCACTCGGTCGCCGCGCTGTCCGCCAATGCAGTCCCTTACCCGCAGTACCTGCTGTTCGTCGGCACGCTGCTCCTGCTGCTCGGCCTGCCGGGCATGTATTCCTGGGTGTCGGCCCGCGCCGGACTGCCCGGCCTGGTCGCGTTCGTCGTCTACTTCGTGTCCTCCACCGTGATCGGGATCGCGCACCTCGCGGTCGAGGCGTTCATCGCGGTTCCGCTGGCTCTCGACTCGGACGGTGCCGGCGTGCTGTCCGGCACCGACTCGATCATCGACACCACCCCGTTCGCCGCGTTGATGACGGTCTCCGGGCTGGGCCTGATGATCGGCGAGGTGCTGCTCGGCGCCACGCTGTGGCGCTCGCGGGCGGTCCCGCGGTGGATCGCGGCGCTGATGATCGCCGGCGGCCTCGTGTTGCTGATCCCGGTGCCGTACGTGCAGGGGCTCAGTGGCCTGATGATCGAACTGCCCCGCGGCTTGGCGTTCGCGGCGATCGGAGTGCTGATGGTGCGGGCCTTCCGCGCCTCGGCTCCCTCCCGATCGGCTACCGCTGCCGGGCCCGCAACCGCTGTCGCGTCTGCGCACTGAGCGCGGTCGCGGCCTCCCGATGACGCGCCGCCCCGGCAGGGTCCCCGAGATACTCGGCGAGCTCCGCCAGGGCGGCGTCCACCGGTCCCGCGTACATCGACCCGGAGTCGAGCCCGGCGAACCGGCCGGCGAACGGCGTCAGGTCGTCTCGGCACCGCTCGGCGGTGGCCCGGTCCCCGAGGCGGACCGCGGCCCGGGCCCGGAATGTCGTCATGGCCAGCCAGTAGTAGTCGCGCGGCGGGTCGACGAGGCCCGCCCACAACTCCCGGGCCCGGGTCTCGTCGCCGGCGTCGAGCAGCGCGAGCACCACCGCGGGCCGCAGCGCCTGCGGCCAGTGTTCCTCGACGACCACCAGGTCGGCGGCGACGCCGGCGAGGCTTCCGGCCGCGACTCCGACGCCGACCCGTCCGATCACCCGCAACCAGTCGGCATTGCCGGTGCCCGCCGCGGCCAGCTGCTGCGCCGCCGCGTCGTAGCGTTCGAGAGCGGAATCGAGTTCTCCGGCAACGATGTCCGTGAGACCGCGGAAGGTGTCGAGCGCCCCGAGCATCTGCGACAGCTGGTTGCCCGCGGCGTACTCGACCGCCTCGGCGGCCTGCTCGCGCGCCTCGTCGAGGTCGCCGTCGGCCGCGGCCGCCATGAACAACTGGAAGTGGGCCTGGGCCTGGAACCCCGGATCGCCGGACGCGCCGGCGACGGCGAGCAGTTCCTCCGCGACGGCCCGCCGCTCGCTCGCGAAGTCCGGGCCGTACGCGATGTAGCCGTACGCGTTGAGCGCCCGGCGCAGCACCGCCGGGTCGCCGACGGTGCGCGCGAGCCGCAGCGCCTCGTGTGCCGCGTCCAGCACGGCGGCGAAGTCGTTCTCCTCGATCTCGAAGACCTTGGCCACCAACAGCAGAGCCCGATCAGAGTCGGAGAGGCCGGCGGAGCGCAGCAACGCGTCGAGTGGGCCGACGACCGCCTCGTCGACGTCCGGGCCGGTGCGGATGTACCAGGTCACCGGCGCGGTCCAGGCGGTCAGCGCCCGGATCAGAGCCGCTTCGTCACCCTGGCGGGTCGCCGCGTCGATCGCGGCCTGGCGGTACCGGCGCGCGGAGACGACGTCGCCGGTGCGGGCGAGCGCGCCGACATAGGGGACGAGCACGTCGAGCAAACGGGCTTCGTCCGGCGTGGAGGACAATTCGCACAGGTGCAGGGCCGCGCCCCACAGCTGGGCCGACTCCCGGTACGACGACAGCGCGTCCGCCTGCCCGGCCGCGCGAGCGACGTGCCGGGCGGCCGCCGCCGCGGTCGCCGGTGTCGCCGACGCGATCGCGTGCCGGGCCAGTGTCGCGAGGTCGTCGGGTGTCCGCGCGGAGAGTGCGGTGAGCGCGGCGGCGTGCAGGCGTGACCGCCGGATCCCGGGCAGGTCCGCATACAGGGTGTCGCGAATGAGCATGTGCGGGAACCGGAGCCGATCGGGCCCGGATTCGGCGAGCAGGTTCGCCGCGAGCGCAGGCTCGAGCGCGTCGAGCAGCGCCTCCTCGCTCTGGTCGCCGACGGCCAGCAGGATGTCCAGGTCGAGTTCACGTCCGAGCACCGCTGCGCGACGCAGTGCCGCCACGCTCGGCTCGGGCAGTCGCCCGATGCGCCGGCGGAGCACGTCGCGAACACCCTCGGGCACCGTCAGCTCCGCGGAGCCGGTGCCGTCGGCTGCGATCAGCCGGGCGAACTCCTTGACGAACAACGGGTTTCCGCCGGTGCGGTCGGTGAGCCGGGTGAGGTCGGCGCCGGACAGCGCGTCGAGCCCGGCGTCCCGGGCGACCGCCTCGACGCCCGCTTCGGACAACGCACCCAACTCGATCCGGACGCCCGGCGCTCCCGCCGTCGCCGCCCGGGCCGCGGACAGCTCGGGCGATTCCTCGCGGAAGGTCGCGAGCACCAGGAGCGGTGAACCCGATGCCCGGGCCGCGACGTGCCGCAGCAGCTGCAGGGTCAGCTCGTCGGCGCGGTGGACGTCGTCGAGGGCGAGCACGAGCGGGGCCCGCTGCGCCACCGACGACAGGTACGGGGGCAGCGCCTGCGACAGCCAGAACGGGCTCGCGCCCGAGGCGCGGAAACCGTTCTCCCCGAGCAGGTTCGACAGCTGCTGCGCGGTCGTGGGATCCATCGGGTACCGCTCGCGCAGATCGCGCAGCGCCTCACCCCACGGCCATCCGGGCGGTGCGCCGTCGACCTCCGGGCAGTGCCCCCACGCGGCACACCAGCCACGCGCGGTCAGGGCGGTGACGAGGTGCGTGATCAGGGTGGTTTTGCCGGCACCCGCTTCGCCGCCGATCCACACCAGCCGCAGACCGGTGGCGGCGGCGCGCTCGGCCTCGGCGAGCAGCGCGGCCAGCTCGTCCGGACGCCCGTTCGCGGGCGCCGGCGGGGCGGCCACCGGCGTCGGAGCCGGTGCGAGGGCGGGGGCGTGGGTGAGGATGTCGCGCTCGAGGTCGCGCAGCCGCGGTCCGGGGTCGACGCCGAGTTCGTCGGCGAGGTACTCGCGCGCGGTGCGCAGGGTGGTCAGGGCGTCGGCGGGGCGCCCGGCCCGGTACTGCGCCGTCGCCAGCAGCGCGACCGCCGCCTCCCGCCCGGGATTGTCGGCGACGTGCCGGTCCAGCCGGGCCGCCACCGACTCCGGGTTGCCCAGTTCCAGTGCGCTTCTCGCGTGTTCCTCCACGGCGGTGCGGCGCAATTCCTGCAGTCGGGCGATCTCGGGCAGTGCCCAGTCGACATCGGCCAGTTCCTGGAACGGGGGACCGGTCCACACGTCCAGCGCCCGCTCGAACAGGTCCGCTCGGCGCGCCGGATCGGCGGCGTCGAGCCCACGCCGCACCAGCGCCTCGAAGTGCCAGACGTCCACGGCGGTTCCGGGCAGCGTCAGCGCATATCCGGGCGGGTCGCTGACCAGCACCCGCGCCGGGGTCCGGGCCCGCCGGCCCGGCTCGAGGATGCGGCGCAGGTAGGAGATGTGCACCTGCAGCGCGGCCAGCGCCTTCGGCGGCGGGCCGCCGGACCACAGGTCCTCGATCAGCAGATCCGTCGACACCACCGCCCCGCGCGCCGCCGCCAGCCGCGCCAGCACCGCCCGCCGGCTCGGGCCGCCGAGATCGACCGGCGTTCCGCCGACCCGGGCCCGCACCGACCCCAGGACGTGCACCGACACCGGGGGATCCGGTGCGGCGGCGGGGGCGCTCATGGGGACGAACACTAGCGCGGGCCGCGGCCTCGCGACCGGTCATCGTTTCCCGCGCGGAGGCGTCAGGGACGCTCGAACCTCTCCCGGCGGCCCAGCCCGCGCAGGCGCATCCACTCCCGGAACCCGCGGACGTCGCGTTGCTGGACGAGGAAGTACCAGCCGAAGCGGGCGTACTCCTGCGGCAGCAGCTTGCGCATGCCGGGCTGCGACATCACGTAGCCGCGGTTGCGGTAGGTGAAGAACCGCTTCGTCTCGTTGTCCGGGTACTGGGTGTGCATCCGGCCGCCGAGGATCGGCTTGAACTCGTCCGCGCCGTTCGGGTGCACGTACGCGGTCCGCAGGCACGTCCCGAACGGCAGCCCCGACCGGACCAGACGGCGGTGCACCTCGACCTCGTCACCGCGGACGAACAGCCGCAGGTCCGGCACCCCGACCGCGTCGATCGCGGCGGCGGTGAACAGGGCGCCGTTGAACAGGGACGCGATCCCCGGCAGGAACTCCTCGTCGCCGAGTTCGCTGCGGCGGCGGCGCCACTCGACGCCGCGGCGCAGCGGGAACGCCAGCCGGTCGGGGTCGTCGATGTCGCAGACCACCGGCGACACCTCGGCCAGTCCGTGCCGGGTCGCGCAGTCGAGCAGGGTGGCGAGGACGTCCGGTCCGTCGGGGCGGCCGTCGTCGTCGGCGAGCCAGACACGGTCCGCGCCGAGCGAGAGCGCGTACAGCATGCCGAGGGCGAAGCCGCCGGCGCCGCCGAGGTTGTGCTTCGACCCGAGGTAGGTGGTGGGGATCGGCGTCGACTCGACCAGCTCGCGCACCGCGTCCTCGTCGGCGTTGTCGACGACCACCAGGTGGTCCAGCGGCCGGGACTGGGCGGCGAGGACCGCCAGGGACTCGGCGAGGAGCTCGCGTCGGCGGTGCGTGACCACCACGCCGACGATCAGTTCACTCACTGCGGGTGCCCGGCCTGTTCGCGTTCCATCTCGGTGATCACGTGCCGGACGTGGTCGGCGGCGTCGTCGCCCTCGTAGGAGCGCACGACCTCCTCGATGCCGCCCTGCATGCGGATCCGGCCGTGGTCGACCCACATCGCGCTGTTGCACAGCTGCGCGAGGAACTCGTTGGAGTGGCTCGCGAACACCAGGATGCCGGAGCGTTCGACCAGCGCCTGCAGCCGGACGCGCGCCTTCTTCATGAACTCGGCGTCGACGGCGCCGATGCCCTCGTCGAGCAGCAGGATCTCCGGGTCGATCGAGGTGACGACGCCCATCGCGACCCGCACCCGCATGCCCGTCGAGTACGTGCGCAGCGGCATGTTCAGGTACTCGCCGAGTTCGGTGAAGTCGGCGATCTCGTCCATCTTCGCGAGCATCTGCTTGCGCGTCTGCCCGAGGAACAGGCCGCGAATGATGATGTTCTCGTAGCCGGAGATCTCCGGGTCCATACCGACGCCGAGGTCGAAGACGGGCGCGACGCGGCCGCGGATGTGGGCGCTGCCGCGGGTCGGCTCGTAGATGCCGGACAGCAGCCGCAGCAGCGTCGACTTGCCGGCGCCGTTGTGGCCGACCAGTCCGACCCGGTCGCCCTCCTTCAGCGACATGGTGATGTCGTTGAGCGCCTCGACGACGACGACGTCGGAGTCGGTGCGGCCGATCGCGCCGCCGGCCTTGCCGAGGAACGCCTTCTTCAGCGACCGGGACTTCGCGTCGAAGATCGGGAAGTCGACGCACGCGTTGTGGGTGTCGATGCTGACCTTGCTCACGATGGACCCCCTAGACCCAGTAGGGCACGCGGGCCCGGTACTTGCGCAGCGCCAGCAGGGCGAGGGCCCAGCCGACGACGGTGATCCCCAGCACGATGTACCAGTGGTACAGCTCCTGCGGCTGCCCGATCATCGGTGCGCGCACGATGTCGAGGTAGTGGAACAGCGGGTTGAGTTCGGCGATCTTCGCGCGGTCGCGGACCGCGCCGCCCTGTGCCTCGAGGCTCTGCGTCGTCCACATGATCGGCGTCAGCACGAACAACAGCAGGGTCAGCGACGAGAGGATCGGCGCGATGTCCCGGTAGCGGGTGGAGAAGATGCCGAACACGATCGACACCCACAACGCGTTGAGCACGAGCAGCGCGAGCGCGGGGATCGCCGACAGCGACGCCCAGCTCAGATCTCGCCACACCCCGAAGGCGACCACCATGATCACGTAGATCACCAGGTTGTGCGCGAAGAACAGCAGCTGTCGCCACACCAGGCGGTAGATGTGCACGCTCAGCGCCGAGGGCAACTGTTTGATCAGGCCCTCGTTCGCGATGAACACCTCCGACCCCTCGATGATCGAGGCGTTGATGAGGTTCCACACGATCAGGCCGACCGTGACGTACGGCAGGAACTCGTCGAGCGGCATGTCGAGCAGCGCCGCGTACAGGATGCCGATCGCGGTGGCCTGCACGCCGGTGGCGATGGTGATCCAGAACGGACCGATCACCGACCGCCGGTAACGCTGCTTGATGTCCTGCCAACCCAGGCTGAGCCACAGCTCACGCTGTGCGAACCCGTCGCGGAGGTCCTTGACCCCGCGGCGGAAGGTCTGCGAGTCGGAGGCCGGTGGCGAGGCGTTCGCGGCGGTCTCGGATTCGAGGGCGGATGCTGACACGAGGTCCGAGCCTACCCGTGGCGGCTCCGCCACCTGTGCGCGCTTCTGGTGGTCCTGGCTACCGAAAGCGCGCACAGGCGCGCAGCGCCTACAGGTACTGGCCCGTGCCCGGCTGCGCCTGCTGGCCCGGCTGGACGTGAGCGGCGCCACCGAGACCGGGCGGCAGCGCGCCCTGCCGCATCTGCTCGAGCTGCGCCCGCGCCGCCATCTGCTGGGCGAACAGCGCCGTCTGGATGCCGTGGAACAAGCCCTCCAGCCAGCCCACCAGCTGGGCCTGCGCGATCCGCAGCTCGGCGTCGGACGGCACGTTGTCGTCGGTGAACGGCAGTGCCAGCCGTTCCAGCTCCTCGCGCAGTTCCGGCGCGAGACCCTGCTCGAGCTCGCGGATGGACGACTTGTGGATCTCCTTGAGCCGGTTGCGGCTGGCGTCGTCGAGCGGAGCCGCGCGCACCTCCTCGAGGAGTTGCTTGATCATGGTGCCGATCCGCATGACCTTCGCCGGCTGCTCGACCATGTCGGCGAGGGACTCGCCGCCCTGCTCGTCGCCACTGCCCGGTTCGCCGCTGCCGTTGTCCGAGGCCGCGGCGGTCGGGTCCGGCGCCGGGCCGGTCGACGTCAGGGCCACGGGTTGACCGTCGGGTCCGATCACGACGACGTGTTCATTCTCCGGTTGCGTCATGACTCCATCTTGTCGGTTCCAGCGGCGATCCGCTAAGACCCCACGTGACCCGCCGTGCCGCGGCATTTCAGATCGGCTGCCGGGGTGTGCAATCCGTCATCCCGATCGCATCGCGATGAAAACAGGTCTTAGGCTGTCGGGCATGGCTTACGACGTCGCCCGGGTGCGGGGACTGATCCCGTCACTCGGGGACGGATGGATCCATCTCGATCCGCAGTCCGGAATGTTGCACCCCGATTCCGTGTCGACCGCCGTGTCGACCGCGTTCCGTGGATCGGCCTCCTCGCAGGTCGGCAGGCATGTCGGTGCCCGCCGCGCCGCCGAGATCCTCGAGGCCGCCCGCGAAGCGGTCGCGGACCTCGTCGGTGGTGACCCCGCCGGTGTCGTCCTCGGACCGGACCGGGCGACGCTGCTCGCGTGGCTGGCGGAGGCGCTCAGTTCGCGGCTCGGGCTCGGCACCGGCGTGGTGCTGTCGCGGCTCGACGAGGAGGCCAACGTCGCGCCCTGGCTGCGAGTGGCGAACCGCTACGGCGCGCAGGTCCGGTGGGCGGAGGTCGAGATCGACACCTGCGACCTGCCGAGCTGGCAGTTCGCCGAACTCATCGGGCCGACCACCCGGCTGGTCGCGTTGACCGCCGCGTCGCCGATCGTCGGCTCCGCGCCCGACGTCCGGGTCGCGTCGGACCGGATCCACGAGATGGGCGGGTTGATGGTGTGCGACGCCGTCGCCGCCGCCCCGTACGCGCACGTCGACATCCACGAACTCGGCGCGGACGTGCTCGCGGTCAGCGGACCCAGCTGGGGTGGCCCGCAGATCGGTGCGCTGGTGTTCCGCGACCCGGGGCTGATCGACCGGATCCCGTCGATCTCGCTGAACCCGCACGCCACCGGCCCGAGCCGCCTCGAACTCGGCGGCCACCAGTACGCGCTGCTGGCGGGGCTGACGGCGTCCATCGACTACCTCGCGAACCTCGACGAGTCCGCGACCGGATCCCGCCGGGAGCGGCTCGAGACGTCGATCAGTTCGCTGCAGGACTACCACGACCGGCTGTTCGAGCGGCTCCTCGCGTCGCTGCGCCGGCTGCCGCAGGTGACGTTGATCGGCACCTCGTACAGCCGGGTCCCGACGATCAGCTTCACCGTCGCCGGGGTGCCCGCCGAGAAGGTCGCCGTGCACTTCGCCGAGCGCCGCATCGGCACGGTCGTCGGCGGCAAGGGCAGCCGCCTGCTCGACTCCCTCGGCGTCAACGAGGAGGGCGGCGCCGTGACGATCGGCCTGGCCCCCTACACCACCCGCTACGAGATCGACCAGCTCGTCCGCGCCGTCGCCTCGCTCGGCTGACCGCGCCCCCACCCCAAAGTTCCGTAATGTCACATCGGCTCACTTGACGCCAGCCGATGTGACATTACGGAACCGGAGGCCTGGTGAATCGGGGATCGGTGGGCAGGGTCAGGTCAGGCGAGGGTGAGGACGACCTTGCCGACGGTGTCGGCGGAGTCGAGCATCTCGTGGGCGGTGGCGGCCTCGGTGATCGGCAGCTCCGCGTGCACGACCGGACGGACGGTGCCGTCCGCGACCAGCGGCCACAGTTTCCGCGTCACCTCGGTGACGATCTCCGCCTTGCTGGAGCGGCCGGTCTCGGGACGGCCCCGCAGGCCGGTCGCGAAGACCCGGCCCCGCTTGGCGATCAGCTTGCCCAGGTTCAGCTCCCCGACCGCGCCGCCCTGCATGCCGATCACGCAGAGCTGTCCGTCCTTGGCGAGCGCGTCGACGTTGCGGTCCAGGTACTTGGCGCCCATGTTGTCGAGGATCAGGTCGGCGCCGCGCTGCGGGGTGTCACGGACCGCGGCGACGAAGTCGTCCTCGCGGTAGTTGACGGTGAGCGTCGCGCCGAGGTCGCGGCAGGCGGCGAGCTTGTGCTCGGAACCGGCGGTGACGGCGACCGTGGCGCCGAGTGCCACCGCGACCTGGATCGCGTGGGTGCCGATGCCGCCGCCGCCGCCGTGGATGAGCACCAGCTGTCCCGCGTGCATCCCGCCGATCATCACCAGGTTCGACCACACCGTGCACGCGACCTCGGGCAGCGACGCCGCGGCCACGAGGTCCAGGCCGTCCGGCACCGGCAGCAGCTGGCCCGCCGGGACCACGACCTTCTCCGCGTAGCCGCCGCCGGCGAGCAGCGCGCACACCCGGTCGCCGACCTGCCAGTCGCGCACACCGTTGCCGACCGCGGCGACGGTGCCGGAGCATTCGAGGCCGAGGATGTCGCTGGCGCCGGGCGGCGGCGGATACAGGCCGCGTCGCTGCAGCACGTCGGCGCGGTTGACGGCGGTGGCGGCGACGTCCAGGAGAACCTGGCCCGGACCGGGTGCCGGGTCCGGAACCTCCGCCCACTGCAGGGCCTCGGGGCCGCCGGGACTGGTGACGGTGATCGCATGCATGGCTCGACGCTATCGGTTGTTCCCGCGCAAGCAACTGCAGTCCCGGCCCGGCGGGGCGTTTCGGACGCTACGGTCACGCGGTGACCTACTTCGGCAACATGCAGAACGAGATCTACTTCGCCGGGCTCGGCGGGGCGGTGCCCGAACTGCCGATGACGGCGGCCGGTCTCGAGGAGCTGGCCCGGCAGCGGCTGTCGCCGGAGGCGTTCGGCTACATCGCAGGCAGCGCGTCCACCGAACGCACCGCGGCGGCGAATCTGGCGGCGTTCGACAAGCACCGGATCGTGCCGCGGATGCTGCGCGGCACCGCCGCGGCGGACGCCCGGGACCTGAGCGTCGAGGTACTGGGGACCAAGCTGGCCGCGCCGGTGCTGACCGCGCCGGTCGGGGTGCTCGAACTCGTGCACCCGGCCGCGGAGGCCGCGGTCGGGGCGGTGGCGGCGGAACTCGGTGTCGGGTCTGTGCTCTCGACCGCGGCGTCCACCCCGATCGAGACCGTTGCGCAGGTGTCCGGGGACACCTGGTGGTATCAGCTGTACTGGCCGTCGGACGACGGGGTCGCCGAATCGTTGGTCCGGCGCGCCACCACCGCCGGTGCGAAGGCCATCGTGGTCACCGCGGACACTCCCGGAATGGGCTGGCGGCCACGCGATCTCGAACTCGGTCACCTGCCGTTCCTGAAAGCGAAGGGGATCGCGAACTATCTCTCCGATCCGGTGTTCCGGTCCCGGCTGGCCAGTCCGCCGGAGGAGAGCGCCGAGGCCATGCAGATGGCGGTGCTGACCTGGGTGTCGATGTTCGGCAACCACGCGATCCGCGCGAACGACATTGCGCGCCTGCGGGAGTGGACGGACCTACCGGTCGTGGTCAAGGGCGTCGTGCACCCCGACGACGCCCGCGCGGTCGTCGACGCCGGTGCGTCCGGTGCGGTGGTGAGCAACCACGGCGGCCGCCAGGTGGACGGCGCGATCGGTGCGCTCGACGCGCTCGGCCCGGTCGCGGCGGCGGTGGGGGAGCGGGCGACGGTGCTGCTCGACTCCGGGATCCGCAGCGGCGCCGACGTCATCAAGGCCCTCGCCCTCGGCGCGGACGCGGTGCTGTACGGGCGGCCGTGGGTGTACGGGCTGGGAATCGCCGGTGCGGACGGCGTCCGGCACGCGCTGCGGATGCTCCTCGCCGACCTCGACGTCACCCTCGGCCTGGCCGGCTTCGCGTCGGTCGCGGAACTGGACACGTCAATCCTGAGCGGCGACTGATCGGCGGATCGGTCACTAGACTGGCCGGGTGGCAGTAGAGATCGCAGACGCGGAGGACGCGTCCCCCCGGTGGCTCGACGCCGTGGAGATGCGGGCGTGGCGCGGATTCATCGACGGCAGTCAGCGCCTGATGGAGGTGCTCAACCGGGAACTGCAGTCCCGGCACGACATCTCCCTCGCCGACTACCGGATTCTGGTCATGCTCTCCGAGTCGCCGGACGGGTCCGTGCGGATGAGCGAGCTGGCGGACGGGGTGCTGTCCTCCCGCAGCCGGTTGACCCACCAGGTGCGGCGGATGGAGTCGGAGAACCTGGTCACCCGCAGCACCTGCGTCGAGGACGGCCGCGGCGTCCTCGCCCTGATCACCGACGCCGGGCGGGCGAAGCTGGCCGAGGCGGCACCGACGCACGTGCGCGGGGTCCGCAGCTACCTGATCGACCTGCTCGACGCCGACGAACTCGTCGGCGTGGCGACGGTGTTCGACAAGGTCGACGCCGCGCTCGACGCCCGTCCCGACGCCTGAGACGCGCGCCGGTTCGTCCCACACCGCCCCCGGCGGCTAGGATTCGCCACGGAAGCGTGGCAGAGCGGCCGAATGCACTCGCCTTGAAAGCGAGCTTGGGTAAAACCAACGGGGGTTCAAATCCCTCCGCTTCCGCCAAGAGCCCCGACCCGGCACCGCCAGGTCGGGGCCTTTTCGTTGGCCTCGGGTGGTGGCCGACCCGGGAAGGCCGCGGCCGGAGTGCCCCGCGCGACCGCGGAGGGCTGTCGGTGGCCGCTGCGACACTGGTACCCGAACTGTCAGGAGGCGGACATGCGCAAGGTACCGGGCGGCTGGATCGGCGCCGCGATCGTTCTGGTGTTGGTGCTGAGCCTGTGGATGCTGATCCTCGGTGCCATCGTGCTGGGCGTGGTCGGCTGGGGCTCCTACAAGCTCGGCAGCGCCGCCCTCGCGCGCCGCCGCGACCGACTCAGCAGCGAACTCGCCCAGGCGTCGGCGCTCGCTGCTCGCGCGCAGATCCAGCACGAGCAGTACCTCGCCGGCGACGACCGCGGCGTGTACGGCGAGTACCGTCCCGCGTCGCTCGTGTGAAAGGCTCGCGCCCATGACGCGATTGGTGGCAGCAACCGCCGTGATCGTCGCCGCCGGACTTGCCGTCCGGTGGCTGCGCTCGGGTACCGCGATGAGCGCGGAAGCCTGGGCCGAGGATCCGATCGGACCGGACGACCTCGCCGGATAGGCGGCCCGACGCCAGCCCGACGCCAGCCCGACGCCAGCCCGGCTGCTAGCCCGGTGTGTTGATGTACGTCTCGATGGCCTGCTGGGCCTTCGGGTTCCCGTTGCCGATGCCGATGATGGCGCCGATGGCTGCACCGGTCGGGGCACCGATCATGCAGCCGGCGAGGCTGCCCGGGAACATCGATATGCAGCCGATGCCGAGGCCGATCGCCGCGCCGATCGCGGTACCCGCGGCGCCGCCCTGCGCCCAGCCCAGCCCCAGTTCGGCGAGCATGTTGTCGAGGGCCTGTTGCTTCGTGAGCGGCGGCGGAGGCGGTGCCGGATCCGCGTACGCGGTACCCGCTCCGACGAACAGTGCTCCGGCGACCAAGGCCGTTGCCGACATCTTCGTAATCGACTTCATCGCGATCCCCACCTTGCGGACGAAGAGACGAGTTGAACGAGACGAGTTGGGTCGACTGTAGTCCCGTCATCGCCGTCCGGAAAGCGAATGACGGCACCGTTATCGTCCTGCTGCGTCAGTAGATGCGGGTGCGGACTCGCTCGTGTGGCCCGTGCCGGGTTGGGGAGCGCGCCAGAACTATTTGGTTTCAAAAGCGTTCGTAATCCTTCACGACGCCTGCCGCATCGTCATCCCGCCGAGCTCGATGACGTACTCGTTCGCGGGTTCGTCGAAGCGCACCGAGTAGGTGGTCGGGTACCAGCCGGACTTCGCGTATGCCGCGGGTTGCTTGACCTGCTCGTCGACGCTCTGCTTCGTGAGCATCCACTCGCGGGTCATCATCGGCTCGAGGAACGTGTAGGCCCCGTCCCAGGATCCGGCGATCAGCACCTGGCGGAAATCGAATCCGGGCGCGATTCCCGCTGCGCTGTCGAACCAGTGCAGCCCCATGTCGGGCACCGTGTTCATGGCCGGTATCCCGGGTGGGGCCATGTATCCGGTCGGCATGTACTGCGCCGGTGGAATATTCGAGGCACGAGGAACGAAATCGACTCGCATGGGCGTGATCTCGCCGACCGCCGCCGCGTCGATCATGTAGAAGTGCATGTCGAAGTGCGGCTTGGTGAACACCCCGGCGGGTTCGTGCCCGTGCGGGTTCCAGTCGAGGGTGAGGTGGTCGAACACCGTGGCCGGGGCGCCCTGCGGCAGTGCTAGCTGGAAGGTCTGCATCGGCACGTCGGCGGCCGTGGTTAGCCCGTCCAGTGCGGCCGGCGTCATCCGAATCCCGGTCGCGGCCGGGGTGCCGTCAGCGCCGACGGTGACGTACGAGTGCGCGCTTCCGTTGCCGACGTTCACGACCGGGCCGTTGAGGGTGTCGCCGGTCGCGGCCTCGGCGGGATCGGAGGCGCAGGCGCTGCCGAGTGCGAGGGTCGCGCAGGCGGCGAGGGCGACGCCCGCGGACCGGAAGCGAGGACGAATTCGCATGATGCACCTCGGTTGATGGAGGGATCGGCGCGACAATCCTAACTCCGCATCGGTGGACGTTCCTGCCGAACGGCGTTCTGAACTGGGAAGTTTCGCGTGGTAACGATCTTCGTACGCGGGTGCCTGTTCTGGTCGACCGTCCGACAACGATATGGGGCAACGGGATTCGTCTCGCACTGCGGGCCCCCGGCACATCCGTTACCGTGGCCCGCAGCGGTCCGTCCGCAACCCGGCGGGGTGCCGCACGAGGTGGGCTCATGAAGCTACTCGCGACCTTGGCTCTGTCCGTGGTCCTGTGCGGCCTGATCACTCCCTCGGCCGGGGCCGGACCCCGTGGGCCGTCCCTGCGGGAGGCCGCGGCCGTCGACCACGTCACGATGCTCACCGACCGTCGCGCCGCCGTCTTCGTGCACTCGCCGTCGATGCGCGAGACCGTGCAGGTCCAGGTGCTGCTTCCGCCGCCGGGTACCGGTCCACGGCCGACCCTCTACCTCCTCGACGGTGCCGGTGGTGGCGAGGAGTCGAACTACCGGGAAAGTACCTGGACGCAGCGGACCGACGCCGTCGACTTCTTCGCCGACAAGCCCGTCAACGTGGTGCTGCCGGTCGGCGGGACCGGCAGCTACTACACCGACTGGTTGCGGCCCGATCCGACACTCGGCGTCGACGAGTGGGAGACGTTCCTGACGCAGGAGTTGCCGCCGATCGTCGACTCCCGGTTCGCCGGCAACGGCGTCAACGCGATCGCCGGGTTGTCAATGGGCGCGCACGCCGCCCTGAACCTGGCCACCCGGCACCCCGACCGGTTCGCGGGGGTGGCCGCGTTCAGCGGCTGCGCGGACAACGGGCAGTCGAACTCCCGGCTGTCGGTGCGGGCCACCGTCGCGTGGAAGGGCGGCGACGCCGACAACATGTGGGGCCCGGACGGCGACCCGGCGTGGGCGGCGAACGATCCGATGCGGAATGCGGAAGCGTTGCGCGGTAAGCAGATCTACGTCTCCACCGGCAACGGTGCCGTGGGCCTGCTGGACGATCCGACGACCGTCGACGGCCTCAGCGCGATGACCCTGGGCGCCGCACTCGAGGCGGCGGCGCTGCAGTGCACCCGTCTGTTCGACACCCGACTACGCGACCTCGGTATCCCCGCGACCTTCCGCTACCGGGACACCGGCACGCATTCGTGGCCGTACTGGCAGCAGGACCTGCACGACGCGTGGCCCACGCTGGCCCGCGCGCTGCGGGTCTGAGCCGCCGTCAGGACTGCACGAGGTCGCGGCCGGTGCCGGTCGCGAACTTGAGGAACGCGTCGTTCTCGTCCGGGTCGCCGATCGTGACCCGCACCCCGTCCACGCCGTAGGGGCGCACCAGGACACCCGCTTCGGCGCTGGCCTCGCCGTACGCGGCGGCCGCCTCGCCGAGCGGCAGCCACACGAAGTTGCCGTTCGACTCGGGCACCTCGTAGCCGGCGGCGAGCAGCGCCTCGCGCACCCGGGTCCGTTCGGCGGCGACGGCGTCGGTGCGGGCGAGCAGCTCGGCGGACGCGGACAGGGACGCGACCGCCGCGGCCTGAGCGACGACGCTGACCGCGAACGGGGTGTGCACCTTGCCCAGTGCGGCAACGATCGCCGGATCCGCGACCGCGTAGCCGACCCGCAGGCCCGCCAGGCCGTACGCCTTGGAGAACGTCCGCAGCACAACGACATTCGATCGCCCCTCGGCGAGGGCGACACCGTCCGCGATCGGCGTGCCCGCGTCGTCGCCGGGACGCACGTACTCGAAGTACGCCTCGTCGAGCGCCACCAGCACGTGCGCGGGGACCTTGTCGAGGAACGCGGTGATCTCGGCGGCGCTCAGCGTCCGGCCGGTCGGGTTGTTCGGGTTGCAGACGAAGATCAGCCGGGTGCGGTCGGTGACCGCGGCCGCCATCGCGTCCAGGTCGTGCGCGTGATCGGCGGTCAGCGGCACCGGCACCGGGGTGGCGCCGGCGACCTTCGTCACCACCGGGTAGGCCTCGAACGAGCGCCACGGGAAGATCACCTCGTCGCCGGGGCCGGCCGCGATCTGCACCAACTCCTGGCACAGGCTCACCGACCCGCAGCCGATGGCGACCCGATCCGCGCCGACGCCGAGCGCCGCGCCCAGCGCCTCCCGCAGCACGGCATTGGTGTTGTCCGGGTAGCGGTTCGCGCCCGCGGCCGCCTCGGCGATCGCCGCCGCCACCGACGGCAGCGGGCCGGAGGTGATCTCGTTGCTCGCCAGCTTGATGGCGCCGGGGAAGCTGCGCCCGGGCACGTAAGCGGGGAAATCGGCCAGGTCGGGGCGGATGCGTGCGGTCACGGGGTCCAATTATGCGCGGCCCGGAAAACTGGTGGGGGCGCGGTCGCCCGCCGCGTGCCAAGGTGGACGTATGTCGGGAATCTTCACGGACGGCGCGGTCCTCCGTGCCGGCGGGGAGCAGCGCGACGATGCTCCCGAGCGAGTGCCCTTGACGGCCGTCGCCCCGGACGGACCCGCGCGCGGCGGAGTCGTCGTCCTGTACGAGTCCCGCGCACTGTCCGATGCTCTGCTCGACCTGATGCGGCTGCTCGCAGGCGAGGGCTGGCTGGTCGTCGCACCGGACCTGTTCCACCGCGAGCCGGCGCACAGCGACGTAGAGGTCTTCGGCGACGCGCTGTTCGCCGACTTCGACGCCACGTTCGACTGGCTCGTCGCGCGCGGGGTGTACCCGGACTGCGTCGGGGTGCTCGGGTTCGACGACGCGGGCACCGCGGCGCTGCTGGTCGCCACCAACCGCCCGATCGGCGCCGCGGTCAGCGTCGCCGCCCGCGGCATCGTCGCGCGGCTCGGTGCGGACGTGCCCGCACTCGTCGACGCGGCCCGCGAACTGCAGGCGCCCTGGCTCGGGCTGTACGGGGAGGACGACCCGCAGACCCCGCCCGAACAGGTGGAGGCGCTGCGGGACGCCGTCGCGAAGGCCCCGGTCGCGACGAACGTGGTCAGCTACCCGGGCCTCGCGCATCGAGCGGACGAGCCGCCACGCCTGACGCCCGATGTCGAGGAGGGCGATCCGATCCTCGACGCGCACCAGCGGATCCTCGGCTGGTTCGACAGCAACCTGCGATAACGCGGGGGTGACCAGCCGTTTTGCAGAATCGAGCGGACCCTGTGTAATCTTTCGTCCCGGCGGTTCGAAAGGACCTGAGCCTAGGAAGCGTGCCAGAGCGGCCGAATGGGACTCACTGCTAATGAGTTGTCCTCCTTACAGGGGACCGGAGGTTCAAATCCTCTCGCTTCCGCCATGTCAGCTTGCTGGCACCGTCGGTTCACGGACCGACACAACTGAAGACCTGCGCCCGTAGCTCAACGGATAGAGCATCTGACTACGGATCAGAAGGTTAGGGGTTCGAATCCCTTCGGGCGCACAACCGACATCCCCGTCACCACCAGGTGGCGGGGATGTCGCGTATCCGGGCATCGGACGTCGCTGCCGAACGGGCGGTTGCCGGGGGTGGCACTCGACCGAGTGCCGAGCTGGCAACCGCCCGTTCGGGGCTTACGTCAGGCGCGGGCGCGCTTGGCCAGCCCGACCGCGGTGTCGACCAGAAGGAACCCGAGCAGGCTCAGCCCGAGCAGCGGGACGAACCACCCGACCGCGACCGCCGCGACCGCCACGCCGACCGCGACGGCCGGATGCACCTGCCGGAGCGCGCCGCGCACCGGGGGCCTTCCGACCGCCCAATCCGAGCCGCGGGTCGGGCGGCGACGCCACCACAGGATGTAGCCGCGCACGATCACCGTCACCAGCGCGACCGCGAGCGCGGCCAGTGCGAGCTGGTTGAGCAGCCCGAACTGCAGACCCATGTGCAGCTGGATGCCCCACGACGTCAGCTTCGCGGCCAGCGGCCACGACGCGAACCGCAGCAGGTCGGTGACCTGCCCGGTGGCGCCGTCGACGGCGATCGAATCTGTGGCGAACACCCATGGCTGCCGCGTCTCGGCGACGGTGAACGCGGTCGTCGCGTCCGCGGGGATCGAGGCCTCGACGGCGCCCTCGACGCCGTTCTCGCGGGCGACGGTCAGGACGGAGTCGACCCGGTCGACGTTCGTGCCCGCAATCGAGGTGTCCGCAGGCGCGTGGGGTGCCCCGTCGTGGCCGTCGTGGCCACCGCCGGTACCGGTCGGTGCGGCGCCGAGGGTCTTGTCGAGGGCCGGGGTGGTCCAGCTCAGCGCCGAGCGCAGCTCCGAGACGTTCTCACCGGCGTACTTCGACCACGTCAGCCCCGTCGCCGACAGGAACACCAGACCCACTGCGATCCAGACACCCACGGCCCCATGCCAGCCCAGCGTGCGACCGCGTCCCGTCGCCGAGCGGTCCACGGTGAGCAGTCGTGCAGACGCGCCGTCGCGGGCACGGGCCTTGCGGTAGCGGTCCCACCACAGGTACACGCCGCCGAGGGCGATCACCCACATCCATGACGAGGCGAGTTCGCTGTAGATCCGGCCCGGCTCACCCAGGTGCAGATGCCGGTGCAGCTGCGAGATCCAGGTGCGCATCGGCAGCGCGCTGCTGCTGCCGTACACCACGAGCTCGCCGATCGGCTGCGCCGTCGCCGGGTCGACGAACACCGACAGCCGCTCGGATTCGCCGAGCGAGGGGTCGGTGAACAGGACGCGGGTGGTGTCGCCCGGTTCCGGGGCCGGGCGGACGGCTGCGACGGTCAGGTCGGGACGCACCCGTTCGGCCGCGCGGATCTGCTCGGCCACCGGGCGGGCCGGGCCGGTGGACTCGACGTGCAGGTAATCGCGGTAGACGACCTGCTCGAGGGTGGGTGCGACGGCATAGAGGGCGCCGCTCACGGCGGCGACCAGGATGAACGGTGCGACGAGGATCCCCGCGTAGAAGTGCAGGCGCATCATCAGCGGCCGCAGCGTGCGCCGCCGGCCGGGCGGCGCGGTGTCGGGGGAGGGGGCGCGGGTGGCCCGCTCGATGTCGGGTGCGGACATGAGGTGTCTCGATTCGGGTCGGCTCGTCGCATCGGCTGATCCGCGCGGGCGCAGGCCGGAGCGGTCGCCGGGACGCGGCGAGCGGGAACACCGCGGCGGCGGACGACACGGGAGGTCGGCTGCGCCGGGCGTTGTCGGATGCCACCGGGACGCGGGCGCGATGCGCTGCGTGACCGCGCGCGTCGATGTCGCAGTCCCGGTGGAGAAGAAGGGCACGCGAAAGGGCGCCGTCCCGGATCGGTTCCGCGGCGGCGGGTTTCGTGTGGTCAGGCGGGGAGAGGTGGCCCGCGGGTGCCGAGGCGGGCACCGACGAGCAGCCAGCGTTCGAGGGTTGGCCGGTAGGGCTGGGCGGACGGCGTCCGCGGCACATCGACAGGGACGGTGGCGAACGGTGCCGGGAGGATCGCGCGCAGGGAGGCGACGGCGCGGGCGCAGCCGCGTCCCCCGCCGCGGATCAGGACCGCCGACACGGACACGGCGACCGCGTGCGCGGTCAGCATCGCGGGGGTGAACTGGGTGCCGTGATGGGCGCCGGCGCCGACCGTCAACGCGGCGTGGCCGACGACCTGACCGACCGTCAGTGCGGCGGCGAGGAAGGGCAGTTCGTGGGTGCGCACGCGGGCCGCGGACACCAGCGCGCCGACGGCGGCGCACGCCAGCACCAGCAACACCACGGCGCTTTCGGAGGGGGCAGCCCCACCGCCCATCGCGTGGGCGGCGACGGCGACGGTGCCGGACACGGAGCCGGCGAAGCCGCCGCGCATCCGCGCGAAGGCCGTCCGACGTGTCGTCACGCCGCGAAGACTACAAGTGCGCGGCTACCAGCGCGAATGTCCGGTTCGCCGGGGTTGCGTCGGATGGTGCTCGACGACCGTGGCGACCGCCCGTTCGGTCACCAGCTGCAGCCGCAGGTTCCGGTCAGCGACTGCACCTGGAAGCACTCACCGCAGGTGCTGACCAGCTCGCGGCGGCGGCTGCGGTCCCGCTTCTGGGCCTTCGCCCGTGCCAGCACCACGCTCGGTGCCAGTGTCGCGACGCCGCCGTCGGCGGGCAGGTCGATCGCGGCGAAGTGGCGGTAGCACCGCAGGCGTTCCTCGGCGGCGTGCAGTTCGAGATCGTGGGGGTCGATCCCGTAGGTGGCACGCACCGCCTTCGCGTAACCCTCGCCGACGGTGCCGTTGACACTCACACACAGTGAGGACAGCAACGGTTCACCGCGGTCGGCGCAGTCCCCGCCGACCCGGCTGAGGGTCTTCCCGATCCAGTTCTGCAGCAGGTTCCGGGTCCGGACGCCGGACCGCTCCTGGATGGTGTCGGCGAGTTCCTGGTAGGTGAGGGTGCGCTGGTAGGTGCCGGCCACTTCGATCAGGACGAGGCGAGCCTCGGCGGACCAGATCTCCTGATTGTCGGCCATCGAAAACCTCCTGGGGCTGTCATCCGATCAATCCCATTCTGTGACCAATGTGTTATCGGCCACGTCGGTTTCGCGGTTCCCGACCGTGGACGGCGCGGGTGGTTCACAATGTCGCTCCCGTCCGCCGCCGACGCGTGCTCGACCGCTCCGAGGACGACGCGCTGGACGCGGATCGGTGCCTCCGCTGCTGATCGGGTCGACGTCGCTTACCGTAGACAGGTGACCAATGCAGCTCAGGGCGCCGACACCGTCTGGCCCGCGGTTCTCACGTGGCGGGCACACAACGCGCCTCGGATGGAGTCGGTGCGAGTGCAGTTGGTGGGCAACCGGATCAAGGCGTCCGGCCGGATCATCGGCGGGCAGTGCGCCGATCACCCCGCGTTCAGCGCCTCCTACGACCTCGTCACCGACGAGGCCGGGGTGACCCGACGCCTGTCGCTGCGGGCCAGCCTGGCAGCCGGGGAACGGCACGTGTCGATCAGCCGGGACGCCGAGGGGTACTGGATGGTCGAGGACGGCACCAACCATCACCGGTCCGCGTTCGGCGGCGCCCTCGACGTGGACGTGGTGCTCAGCCCGTTCTTCAACACGCTGCCGATCCGCCGGTTCGGGATGCAGCACGACTCCGAGGACATCCAGGTTCCGGTGGTCTACGTGTACCTACCCGACCTGAGCGTGCGGCCTGCGGACCTGACCTACAGCTCGGGTCCCGACGGCATCCACGTGCTGTCGCCGGTGTCGAGCTCGTCGGTGACCGTCGACGCGGACGGCTTCATCCTCGACTACCCGGGGCTCGCCGAGCGGATTTGAGCGCTTCACGTCCGTGCGTGATCTCACCCCGGTGAGGGTGAAATTCGCTCACAGGGTGCGCAGCGCTCCGCCTCGCCTGCCGGCGTCCCTCAGGGCCTCGGCCCAGCCCGGGCCGCCGATCTCGATGTCGGTGATGTCCCAGCGGTCGAGGTCGTCGTGCCGCCTCCGTGCCCGGTACCCCGCCTCGACCAGCGCCTCGGTGCTGCCCGAGTCGGCCAGGGCGCGGCGGGCGTCGGTCAGCAGCGCCAGGGCCTCGTCCAACGCGACCGTCAACGCCTGCGCGTTCGCCTCGCACATCGCCCGCACCAGCCTCGGGGCGGTGCCGGCGACGCGGGTGCCGTCCCGGTAGGAGCCGGCCGCCAGCGCCAGCGCCAGGTCGCCGCCGGACGCCGCGGTGACGGCGAGCGCCTCGGCCAGCAGGTGCGGCAGGTGGGAGATCCGCGCGACCGCCGAGTCGTGCTCGGCGGCCCCGGCGGGCACCACCACGGACCCGCAGTCGAGGGCCAGCCGCGCGACCGAAGTCCAGGCGGCCGGGTCGGTGTCGTCCTCGGCGGCGACCACCCACACCGCGCCGCGGAACAGGTCGACGTCCCCGGCCGACCATCCGGACTGCGCGGTGCCTGCCATCGGGTGCCCACCGACGAAGTTCGCGGCCAGGCCGTGCCGTCGGACGGCGTCGAGGACCGAGCCCTTCACGCTGACCACGTCGGTGAGTATGCAGTCGGGGGCGTGCGCCGCGACCTGCGTCAGGACGGCGTCGAGCGCCGGTTCGGGCACCGCGACCACCAGGATGGCGCCGGTGTCGCGGGCCCGGGTCAACACGGTCTGCAGGTCGGTGTCGGCGTCGTAGCCGTCCGCGCGGGCGCCCTCGACCGGGTCGGCCGACCGGTTCCAGCCCCACACGGTGCGGCCCGCCGCGGCCGCCGCCCGCACGAGTGATCCGCCGATCAATCCGAGGCCGAGCACACACACCGGACGATCAGCAGATTCAGCAGACACCCGGATAGGTTGGCACATTTCCCCGTCGGACTTCATGTAGGGGCCGCGCGCGGACTACGGTTGCCGCATGGCTGCACAGCGCGCGGGGAACAACGCCCCCTCGGACCGGTTCGAAGACCTCGAAGGCTTCGGTGTGGCAGTGGTGCTCGACGACGGGAAATGGAAGTGCACGGCCCTGACCTCGGCCGCACTGACCAGCCTCGATCAGGCCGAGAAGGAGCTGCTCGAGATGCGCGCGTCCGGCGCGGTGTTCGGCCTGCTGGACGTCGACGAGGAGTTCTTCGTCATCCTGCGTCCCGCACCGACCGGGACGCGGCTGCTGCTGTCCGACGCGACCATGGCCCTCGACTACGACATCGCCGCCGACGTGCTCGAGGCGCTGAACATCGAGGCCCCCGACATCGACCCCGACGACCTCGACGACATCGAGCCGTGGGAGGAGGGCGACCTGGGCGTCCTCTCCGACCTCGGTCTGCCGGAACCGGTACTCGGTGTGATCCTCGCGGAGACGGACCTGTACCCGGACGAGCAGCTGACGATGATCGCGCAGCGGCTCGGCTTCGGCACGGAGCTGACCGCGGTACTCGACGCCGCGCCGCGGTAGTGACGCTGTCGCAGTCGCCGCTCGCGCGCGACGAGGCGATGGTGCGTGCCGCGATCGAGGCCGCCGCCGCTGCCGGGGACGCGGACGTCCCGGTCGGGGCGGTCGTGTTCGACGCCGACGGGATCGAGCTCGCGCGGGCGGCGAACGCCAGGGAGGCGTCCGGCGACCCGACCGCGCACGCGGAGATCCTGGCGTTGCGGCAGGCCGCGAAGGTGCACGGGGACGGCTGGCGGCTCGAGGGTGCCACCCTCGCGGTGACGCTGGAGCCGTGCACGATGTGCGCAGGCGCGCTGGTGCTGGCGCGGGTGTCGAGGGTCGTGTTCGGGGCGTGGGAACCGAAGACCGGGGCAGTCGGGTCGTTGTGGGACGTGGTCCGCGACCGCCGGCTCACCCACCGCCCACAGGTGCGCGGCGGCGTCCTCGAGGCCGAGTGCGTGACGCTGCTCGACGACTTCTTCCGCACCCACCGCTGACGGCGACGTGCTCGTCGGCGGGTGCCGGGCTCAGTGCGGGAGGAGGCCCGCGACGAGCGCGTCGACGATCTCGTCGGTCGAGGTGTCGGGCATCAGCGGTGTGGTGAGCCGGTCCAGGAGGAGCCCGTCGACGGCGTAGTGGAACAGCGCGATCTCGCGGGCGCCGCCGGGCAGGCCGGCCGCGGTGTTGAATGCGACGTCCGCTTCGAAGCCCGATCGTCCCCACTCCGACATCATCGCCGCGACTTCCGGGCGCCTCGTGCTCTCGAGTCGCAGTTCGAAGAGCGCCATGGTCACCTCCCGGTTCTCGGTCAGCCGGCGCACGATGTCGCGCAGGTAGTCGGCGAACAGTTCGCGGCTCGGCTCCCTGTCCGCGAGGGCGGCGAGGACGTCCGCGTCGGGTGTCAGGCGCTCACCGATGCGTTCCACCAGTCCGGCGATGAGCTCGTCCCGGCTGCGGAAGTAGTTCGATGCCGTGCCCAGGGGCACGCCCGCCTCACGATCGACCGCCCGGTGGGTCAGCCCCCGAGCGCCCTGATTCGCCAGGACCGTCAGGCCTGCGTCGGCGAGTGACTGCCGACGCTCGTCGTTGCGCGCCATGGAAAACATGCTAGCCGAACCACGACACCTGTTGTACATTGGCATTCACGACAGTTGTAGTGATTGGAGTTGGAATGCGTGAACTCGTGTACTACGTCGCCGCCAGCCTCGACGGTTACATCGCCGGTCCCGAAGGTCAGTTCGATGCGTTCGTCCTCGAGGGCGACCACATGGCCGACCTCGCGCGCTTCGCCGACGCACTCCCCACCGACGGCGCCGAGCATCTCGGCATCGCTCAGCCGCGTACCGGGTTCGACACCGTGCTCATGGGGTGGAACACCTACGCCGCCGGGCTGCCCGACGGCGTGACCAGCCCGTACCGCCATCTGCGGCAGATCGTGTTCTCGCGCAGCAACACCGCCGACGCCGAGAACCTGGAGGTGACCGATGCCGATCCGGTGGAGCTCGTGCGTGAACTGAAGCGCACGGACGGCGCGGGCATCTGGCTGTGCGGCGGCGGCAAACTGGCCGGCCGGCTCGCCGGCGAGATCGACCGGCTGATCGTCAAGCGCCATCCGGTGCTCTTCGGGGCCGGTATTCCGCTGTTCGACGGGGTCGCGTACCTCCCCGTCGTGTTCGACGTGGTCGACACCCGTGCGTTCGCCTCCGGGGTCGAGGTCGTCGAGTACGCGCCGCGGCGCTGACGGGCCCGGGTCGGCCGGTGCCGGTTGACCTGCGGATTTAGTGCCGTGCGGTCGAGTCGGGTAAAGTCACCAGCGGTGGCGTGTCCGAGCGGCCTAAGGAGCACGCCTCGAAAGCGTGTGACGGGTAACCCCCGTCCGAGGGTTCAAATCCCTCCGCCACCGCCAAAGCTCCCCACCTGTGTACGCAGGTGGGGAGCTTTTTCATGCCCCGGCAGGCCTGTCCAGGCCGGTGTCGACGGCTCGCGGACCCGGCGCGCGGCTGTCGACGACGCACTTCCTGCGACTCTTCGCGGCGGAGACCGGCACGAGCTTCCGCCGATGCCGGATGTGGGCCCGAATGGTCCGCGTCGCGGGTTCGCCGGCGAAGGCAACGGACCTGACGGGCGCCTCGATGGATGCGGGATTTGCGTCCCCGTCGCATTTCAGCGACGCGTTTCGCTCGATGTTCGGACCGACCGCGACCGATCTGCTCGCGGCGGGGGTCCCGATCCGGTTGCTCGACACCGCGGTCGGTGGCCCGGGCCCGGGCACGTCGCCGGGGTCCACAGAGTGAATGCGATTCGCCGAACCCGCCGATGCCGGTGGCCTCGATCTGGTAACGATGTGGCCGTGAACAAGGCTTCGATCGTGATTCCCCTCGCCGGTGCAGCGGTGCTGGCGCTCGCCGGCTGCTCGTCGGACGACTCGTCTTCCTCCTCCGGCGCCACCGAGGACGGCCTGCGGGCCGCGGTCGACGCCCAGTACGCGAACCTGCAGAAGGCCGACTGGTCCGCGGACTACGACAACCTGTCCGCGCGGTGCCAGGAGAAGTTCGGCCGAGAGGAGTACGCCACGGCCGCGGCGACGGCATACGCCGGCCGCGACTTCTCCGGGGCGCAGGAAGTCGCCATCACCATGGACGGGGAGTCGGCCACCGTGGTCGCGACCTCGTTCGACGGCAAGGGCAGCAAGGCGCCGATGACGTGGACATACGTGGACGGGCAGTGGAAGTTCGACAACTGCTGACACCTCGCTCACCGGTTGCCCCTCGGGCTCCGCGCGCATCGTGACGCCCCCACGACCTTGAAAGCTCAACTATTCTGGCCGTCATGACCAAGCGCTGGTGGATTCTCGGTGGAATCGTCGTCGTCGCGCTCCTCGCGCTCGTCGCAGGACCGTGGGTGTACGGGAACTGGATCGCGGAGGACGACGCCCCGGCCGCGTCGGTGTCCACGGAAGGCGCACAGACGGCCGAGGGTGACGTCAACGGTCAGTGGACCGTGGTAGCAGGCACAGAGCCCAACAAGACCGCCGCCGGCTACACCGTCCACGAGATCCTCAACGGCGCCAGCGTCACCGTCGTCGGCACCACCGGCGACGTCTCCGGCTCGGCGACCGTCGAGTCCGCCAAGCTCACCGCCGCCGAGGTCGTCGTGCAGGTCGCGTCCGTCAAGACCGACAGCGCCCGCCGCGACGGCCAGTTCACCGGCAACGTGATGAATGCCGCGCAGTACCCGACCGCGACATTCACGCTCGACGGTCCGGTCGACCTGTCCGCGGTGCCCACCGACGGCACCGCAGGCACCGTCCCCGCGACCGGCACCCTCACCCTCAAGGGCACCTCGCGCCCGGTCAGCGTCGACGTCGAGGTGCTGCGCTCGGGGAACGAGCTGATCGCCTCCGGTGCCATTCCCGTCACCTGGACCGACTTCGGTGTCACCCCGCCGTCGCTCGGGTTCGTCACCGTCGACGGCACCGGCACCGTCGACTTCCTGGTCAGCCTGCAGAAGAGCTAGGGCACCCCTCCCACATCCCGTTTCGGCGCCCCGGGCGCCCGATCGCCGTCCAGCTGCGTTGTCGTCGTCGCCGATACAACCCCGGTATCGGCTTCTCCTCCGCCTTGCCGGGCAACGATCGTTTCGCCCGGTGCATCCGGCGGGATGTGAGAGGCGCGCCCTTTCCACCCAGGTGGGCCGAAGACGTAGCCGAACTTGTGCCGCCACGAGTCGGCGGCGCGCACGTCCCGGGCGATGGCCGCGTACTCGTGGCCCTGCAGGGTGAGGATGTTGTATGTGCCGACGGGTTTGGTCAGCCCGTACGTCGGCCGGTGCGTCTCCTCCCGGAAGGTGCCGAACATCCGGTCCCAGAGGATCAGGATTCCCGCGTAATTCCGGTCCAGGTACTCCGGGTCACAGCCGTGGTGGACCCGGTGGTGCGAGGGTGTGTTGAAGACGAACTCGATCGGCCGCGGCAACCGGTCGACGTGCTCGGTGTGCACCAGGAACTGGTAGACGCGGTTCGCCGAGAACCCGACGAACACCATCCACGGCGGCATCCCGAGGAGCGGCAACGGGAGCCACATCAGGATCTCGCCGCTGTCGTTCCACTTCTGCCGCAGCGCGGTCGCGAAGTTGTAGTACTCGCTCGAGTGGTGCGCCTGGTGGGTGGCCCACACGATCCGCACCCGGTGCGCGATCCGGTGATACCAGTAGAACAGCAGGTCGACGCCCACGATCAGGATCACCCACGTGTACCAGGCGTCGGGCGGCAGGTGCCACGGCGCGAGGTATGCCCAGATCGCCGCGTAGCCGACCAACGCGAGTGCCTTCCACGCCGCGCTCGTGGCGACCGACACCAGCCCCATAGAGATGCTCGTCCGCGCGTCCCGGCCCTGGTAGCCGCCCTTCGGTGGGTGCGTGCGCCCGGCCTCGTCGATCTCCGGTTCGGCGAGGTAGCGGGCCGCGACCCACTCCAGCACCAGGAACAGCACGAAGAACGGGATCGCGAGCGCGACCGGGTCACGCAGCGGCTGAGGCAGAGAATTCCACAGGTCGGGCACCGAGAACATGCAAGCAGTGTGGACCCGTCGGCCGCCCGCGATCCAGGGAATGGCGGACGCAACGCGGCGGTGCCCGGTTCCCCTGGGGACAAGCCCCTGTGCAGCGCCGCCGCCGCGCCGATCCCGCCGATAGCGTGCCGGTGACGTGAGCGGAGGGGGACCGGATGGACGGGGAGATGCGAGTCGACGCCGACGCGGTGGTCGCGCTGGCGCGGGCGCTGGCGGCAGCAGCGGACGCGGTGGCCGCTGGTGATCCGGGGAGACCGGTCGGATCGGCCGCGGAGGCGCTGCCGGGATCGGACACCGCCGCCGCGCTCGCGCCGCTGTCCGCCGCCCTCACGGATGCGGTCGCGGACACCGCGCAGCGACTCCGGGCGCTGTCCGCCGCCGCGACCGGCACGGCAGCCGGATATGCAGGCACCGACGCCGCCACCGCCGCGCGGCTCGCCGCGGAGGACCACCGGCGGCCCGCCGCCGGCGATGACTGGCGGCCCGCCGCCGCGAGCGATTGGCGGCCCGCCGCCGGCGATGACTGGCGGCCCGCCGCCGGTGACCGCTGATGCGCCCGACCCTGACCCGGCTGCGCGGCTGGACCCCGGACGCGCTCACCGACTGCGCGGGCGCGCTCGACGCGGTGAGCCGGGACCATCTCGCCGCCGTCCGCGCCGCCCACGTGCGGACCCACGACACCGACTGGACGGGTGTGGCCGCGGCCGCTGCCCTCGACCGTGTGGAACGCGAACTCGTTTCGGCGACAGAGTTTTCCGCGGCGCTGGACGACGTCGCGACCGCGCTGCGAACGGCCGCGGCCACCATCGGCGCGGCCCGCTCGACAGCGCTCGCCGTCGCGGGCGACGCTGCCGACGTGTTCGGGTTGCGCGTGAGCGACAGCGGACGGGTGACCGCGCTCGCGGCGCCGTGGCTCGCGGCCGTGCCGGCCACCGCGGTCGTCGGTGCCGCGCTCGCCGTCCTCGCCCGCATCCAGGAGGCCCGGCTGTCGGCGGCGTTGGACGCCGTCGACGAGGCCGACCGAGCGGTCGCGGACGCACTGCGACGGGGCGGGGTGGGGCCGGCGTCCGAACCCGCCCCACCGGCGAGCGACGCGGTGCCCGAAGCGAACACGACCTACTGGACGCGCCTGACCGAGGAGCAGCGCCGCGAGGTGATCGCGGCGCACCCCGGGTGGATCGGCAACCGGGACGGCATTCCGGCCGCCGCTCGTGACGCCGCGAACCGGGCCCAGCTCGCCGCCGACCGGCGCGGCCTCGGACAGCGTCTCGAAGAACTTCGTGCCGCCGCTCGCTACCGGGAGTCCTTCGGCGCGGCCGGTTCCTGGGCCCGGGCCGAGATCGGGGCCGTCCGCTCCCGGCTCGACGAGATCGACGCGGTCTCACGGGCCATCGCCGATCCGGACCGGCGGCTGCTCGTCTACCGAGGCGGAGTGGAGGTGCGGGCCGCGGTCGCCATCGGGGACGTCGACAATGCCGACCACGTCGCCGCGTTCACTCCGGGCGTCAACTCGACCGTGCGTGACGACCTCGCGAGGTATGCCGAGTCGATGGAAGGGCTGCGCGGTGACGCCACGCGCCAGCTCGTCGCCGCCGAACGCGCCGACGAGACCGTCGCAGCCGTCGTCTGGATGGACTACCGTGCACCGCAACTCGATCCGGACGATCCGGTGGGATCGGTGCGGGACGCGATCGTCGACCTCGGCGGCGCGAAGGCGGCGCGCGCCGGAGCCCAGGCACTGGCGTCGTTCTACCGCGGTCTCGCCGCTTCCCGGGCGGATCCGATGCATCTGACCGCGGTCGGACACTCCTACGGGTCGACGACCACCGGGATGGCGCTGCGGCGCGGGGACACCGGGGTCGACGACGCGGTGTTCCTCGGCTCGCCCGGGCTCGGCACCGACACCGTCGCGGATCTCGGCCTGGCCCCGGGGCACGTCTACGTGGCCGAGGCGCACGGTGACCGGGTGGCCGACCTCGCGGCCTACGGGACCGACCCGAACCGTCTCTCGGGGGTCACCAATCTTTCCACGGCGGCTGCCGAGGTGGACGGCGAATCATATTCCGGTGCAACCGGACACAGTGACTACTTGAGTGCCGGGAGCACGAGCCGACACAACGTCGCCGCCGTGGTCGCGGGGTTGCCCGAGTACACGGTGGAGGGAACCGACCGCGGGGTCGCCGACCGCGTGCCCGGATCCCCGCTCGGCGACCTGCGGGAACGGGTCTTCGGCGGCGGGCGGTGAACCGGGGCGGACGGCTCAGGCGTGGACCAGGGCGCGGTCGCCGGCCAGCAGGCCGCGGCGCGCGAGGATCGGACGCACACCCTCGCCGAACCAGTACGCCTCCTCGACGTGCGGGTAGCCGGACAGGATGAACTCGTCGATGCCGAGGGCGTGATACTCCTCGATCCGGTCCGCGACCTCGGTGTGGCTGCCGACCAGGGCGGTTCCGGCGCCGCCGCGAACCAGTCCGACCCCTGCCCACAGGTTCGGGGCGATCTCCAGGTCGGCGGTGCTGCCGCCGTGCAGGGCGGTCATCCGGCGCTGTCCCTCCGACTCGGCGTTCGCGAACCGGGAGGCGGTGTCGGCGATCGCGTCGGGGTCGAGGCCGGCGAGCATCTTCTCGGTCACCGCCCATGCCTCGGCCGAGGTGTCGCGGGTGATCACGTGCAGTCGGATGCCGAATCGGATTGTCCGGCCCGCCCGTTCGGCGTGCTCGCGGACGGCGGCGATCTTGGCGGCCACCGCGTCGGGGCGTTCACCCCAGGTGAGGTAGACGTCGGCGTTCGCGCCCGCGACAGGGAGTGCAGCTGCGGATGAGCCGCCGAAGTACAACGGCGGCACCGGATTCGGCGGTGCGGAGGTCGTGGCACCAACCAGGCGGTAGTGCTCGCCCGTGTAGTCGAACGGGGCCTCGCCCCACGTGCCGCGGAGCGCCTGCATGAACTCGGCGGTGCGCGCATACCGCTCGTCCTTGGTCAGCCAGTCGCCGAACTGGCGTTGCTCGGCGGAGTCGCCGCCCGTCACCACGTTGAGCAGCAGTCGTCCGCCGGACAGGCGTTGGAAGCTCGACGCCATCTGCGCGGCCAGGGTGGGGGAGATGACGCCGGGGCGGAAGGCGACGAGGAACTTCAGGCGGGTCGTCGCCGGGATCAGTGCCGCGGTCGTCAGCCAGGCGTCCTCGCAATGGGTTCCGGTCGGGGTGAGCACACCGGTGAATCCGGCCGCCTCCGCGGCGCGGGCGACCTGCGTCAGGTACTCCAGGGTGGGGGCCCGGTTGCCGGCCGTGCGCGGGTCGGCATTAGAGGAGTTCGAGTTGTCCACGATGCCGCGGCCGTCGCCGGCGGTGGGCAGGAACCAGTGCAAATCGATGCTCATGGGGTCTTCCGATGCGGTGTGGCGGTCGGAGCCGCGCAGGAGAGCGCCGTACCCGGGCGGATCCGGTCGACGAGAGAAGAGGAGGCAGATCGATCAGCGACAGAGAGCGCCGGCGACGCGCAGGAGGTCGACGTGGCGTCGAACCGTGAGCGCGAGGTGGCCGGACATGCGCACAGGATTTCAGCGCACGACCTGTCTGTCAATCGGTTCTTGGCTATTCCATACCGAAATGGTAGGAATTGAGCTCGACTTCAGGTACAGGGGAGGGACACGCGTGCACATCAGCGCGAAGGTCGACTACGCGGTGCGCACGCTCGTCGAGATCGCCGCCGCCGACACGACCACCCCCGTGAAGGCGGAGTACCTGGCCACCGCCCAGGCCATCCCGCACAAATTCCTCGAAGCGGTCCTCGGCGACCTGCGACGCGCAGGCATGGTGCACAGCCGCCGCGGACCCGACGGTGGCTACTGGCTGGCCCGGCCCGCGGACGAGATCGCGGTGGCGGACGTGATCCGCACGGTCGAGGGCCCGCTGGCCTCGGTGCGGGGGGAACGGCCCGAAGAGGTCGAGTACACCGGCGCGGCCGCGCCGCTGCGGGACGTGTGGATCGCGGTCCGGGTCAACCTGCGTGCGGTGCTCGAGGCGGTCACCATCGCGGACATCGCGGTCGGCGCCCTTCCGGAGTTCGTCGACGAGCTGACGGCCGAGCCTCAGGCATGGCGTCGCCGCTGACCGGCCTGCTGTGATCCGAGCGCGTCCCCCGGGCAGCAAACAAGCAGGTTGGTAGCCTCGGTCAATATGTTGTACTCACTGCTCCGGACATACCTGCGGCCGTATCGGGCCGATCTGACGGGTGTGATCGTGCTGCAGTTGATCTCCACGATGGCGTCGCTGTACCTGCCGAGCCTCAACGCGGACATCATCGACAAGGGCGTCACCAAGGGTGACACCGGTGTGGTGCTGTCCACCGGCGGCGTCATGCTGCTCATCACCGGCCTGCAGATCGCGTGCAGCATCGGCGCGGTGTACTTCGGTGCCCGCGCGGCGATGGGTCTCGGCCGTGACCTGCGCGCCGCGGTGATGTACAAGGTCGGCGACTTCTCCTCCCGGGAGGTCGGCTTCTTCGGCGCGCCGTCGCTGATCACCCGCAACACCAACGACGTCCAGCAGATCCAGATGGTCGTCGTGATCTCCTGCACCATCCTGGTGGCGGCCCCGATCATGTGCATCGGCGGTGTCGTCATGTCGATCCGGCAGTCGCAGGGCCTGGCCTGGGTGCTGGCCGTCGCCGTGCCGGTCCTGGCGGTGACGATGTTCCTGGTGATCCGGAAGATGGTCCCGGAGTTTCGGTCCATGCAGGTGCGGATCGACGCGATCAACCGGGTGCTGCGTGAACAGATCACCGGCATCCGCGTGGTCCGCGCCTTCGTCCGGGAGCGGCACGAGGAAGAGCGGTTCGGCCTTGCGAACGATTCCCTCGTCTCCGTCGCGCTGCGGGTGGGCCGGCTGACGGCGTTCATGGGCCCCGCCGTGATGCTGATCGCGAACCTCACCAGCATCTCGGTGTTGTGGTTCGGTGCCCACCTGATCAACGACGGCAAGATGGAGATCGGCGCGCTGACCGCGGTGCTGTCCTACATCATGCAGATCCTGATGTCGGTGATGATGGTCACGGTGATGACGGTGCTGTTGCCGCGCGCCTCGGTGTGCGCCGAACGGATCACCGAGGTCCTCGACACCGAACCGTCCGTCACCGAACCGGAGTGGCTGCTCGAGTCCTGGCGCGAGCGCGGCATCGTCGAGATGCGCGACGTGTCCTTCGCCTTTCCCGGCGCGGACGAGCCGGTGCTCCGCAACATCAGCTTCCTCGCCGAACCGGGTATGACCACCGCGATCATCGGCGGCACCGGCGCGGGCAAGTCGACCCTGCTGAACCTGATCCCCCGACTGATCGATGTCACCGACGGCCAGGTCCGTGTCGGAGCGGCGGACGTCCGGTCGATCGCCCCGGAGCGGTTGCGCGCCTCGATCGGGCTGGTGCCGCAGAAGCCGTTCCTGTTCTCCGGCACCGTCGCCACCAACCTGCGCTACGGCAACCCCGACGCGACCGATGCCCAATTGTGGCGGGCGCTCGAGGTGGCGCAGGCAGCTGACTTCGTGCGCGCCGTCCCCACCGGGCTCGACACCCCCATCGCGCAGGGCGGGACCAACCTGTCCGGGGGGCAGCGGCAGCGCATCGCGATCGCCCGCGCCCTCGTCCGCCGCGCCGAGATATACCTGTTCGACGACTCGTTCTCCGCGCTCGACCTCGGCACCGACGCCCGGCTGCGGGCGGCCCTGGAGCCGGTGACCCGCGAGGCCTGCGTGATCATCGTCGCGCAGCGGGTGTCGACGATCATCGCCGCCGATCAGATCCTGGTGCTCGACAACGGGCGGATCGTCGGCGTCGGCAGGCACGAGCAACTTCTCGACACCTGTCCCACCTATGCGGAGATCGTCGCCTCCCAGTTCACCGCACAGGAGGCGTCGTGAGTGCCGCGAAGAAGGGCGGCGCGAAGAAGGCCGCCGCCACGATCCCCGGCAAGAAGGCGCTGAACTTCTGGCCGTCGCTGCGGCGGCTGCTGCGCCGGTTGGCCCCGCACCGCTTCCAGGTGGCGGCGGTCATCGTCCTCGCCACGATCAGCGTGGTGTTCAGCGTGGTGAGCCCGAAGATCATGGGGCGCGCCACCAACATCATCTTCGACGGCATGATCGGCAGGCAGCTGCCTGCCGGCCTGACCAAGGACCAGGCCGTCGAGGCGCTGCGCGCGGAGGGGCAGAACACCTTCGCCGACATGATCTCGGGGATGGACGTCGTCCCGGGTGTCGGCATCGACTGGTCCGCGCTGACGCAGGTCCTCGTCCTGGTGCTCGTGCTGTTCCTGATGGCGTCGCTGTTCGCGTGGGTGCAGGCGTACCTGCTCAACGACGTCGTCCAGGGCACCGTCAAGCAGTTGCGCGCCGACGTCGAGGCCAAGATCCACCGGCTGCCGCTGCGCTACTTCGACACCACGCAGCGCGGCGACCTGCTCTCCCGGGTCACCAACGACATCGACAATGTCGCCCAGACGGTGAGCCAGACGGTCAACCAGTTGCTCACCGCCGTGCTCACCGTGGTCGGCATCCTCGCGATGATGCTGTGGATCTCGCCGCTGCTGACGCTGATCGCGGTGCTGACGGTGCCGGCGTCGGTGGCGGTGACCGCGGTCATCGCGAAGCGTTCGCAGAAGCACTTCGTCGCCCAGTGGCAGAACACCGGCGCCCTCAACGCACAGATCGAGGAGGCCTACACCGGCCACGACCTGGTGCAGGCGTTCGGCAGGCAGCGTGAGGTCCGGGCCGCCTTCGACGAGAAGAACCGCAACCTCTACGAGTCGGGGTTCAAGGCGCAGTTCATCTCCGGTCTGGTGCAGCCGGCAGTGATGTTCCTCGGCAACCTGAACTACGTCGCGATCGCGGTGATCGGTGGCATGCGAGTGGCGTCGGGCTCGATGACCCTCGGTGACGTGCAGGCGTTCATCCAGTACTCGCGACAGTTCTCCCAGCCGATCACCCAGATCAGCTCGATGATGAACCTCATGCAGTCCGGCGTCGCCTCCGCGGAGCGGGTGTTCGAGCTGCTCGACGAACCGGAGGAGATCCCGGATCCGGAGTCCGCCGTCACCCCCCGGGTGAACCGGGGCCTGGTCGAATTCCAGGACGTGTGCTTCCGGTACAAGGAGGACCAGCCGCTGATCGAGGACCTGAACCTCATCACGCGGCCCGGCCAGATGGTCGCGATCGTGGGTCCGACCGGCGCAGGCAAGACGACGCTGGTGAACCTGGTGATGCGGTTCTACGAGGTGAACGCGGGCCGGATCCTGCTCGACGGCGCCGACATCGCGCACATGACGCGCGACGACCTGCGGTCCCGGATCGGGATGGTGCTGCAGGACACGTGGCTGTTCGGCGGCACGATCCGCGACAACATCGCCTACGGCCTGCCCGGAGCCACCGAGGAACAGATCCTGGAGGCCGCGCGGATGAGCTACGTGGACCGGTTCGTGCGGACCCTGCCGAACGGCTACGACACGATCATCGACGAGGAGGGCAACAACGTCAGCGCCGGCGAGAAGCAGCTGATCACCATCGCCCGCGCGTTCGTGGCCCAGCCGTCGATCCTGATCCTCGACGAGGCCACCAGCTCCGTCGACACCCGCACCGAACTGCTCGTCCAGCACGCGACCGCCGCGCTGCGCAGCGACCGCACCAGCTTCGTCATCGCGCACCGGCTCTCGACCATCCGCGACGCCGACGTGATCCTCGTGATGAAGGACGGGCGCATCGTCGAGCAGGGCTCGCACACCCACCTGCTCGAGCAGGGCGGTGCGTATGCGGAGCTCTACCACAGCCAGTTCGCGGGAGCGATGAGCTGACCGGATCGACGTCCGACGGAGCCGCCCGACCGGTGACGGGCGGCTCCAGCGGCGGGTTCGTTGCGCCGGTTCGCTGCGGCCGGGGCTCAGAGGTGCAGTCGGTCCCAGGCGAGCTGGGCGAGTAGCGCGGACTGGTCGGCGAGCACCGCGTCGTCGAACAAGACCTGCGGGGAATGGCTGTACGCCGCGGTGGCCGGATCGACGTGCGCCGGACTGGCACCGAGCAAGATGTAGCTGCCCGGGACTCGCTCTAGGACGAACGAGAAGTCCTCGGAACCGAGCCTCGGCGTCATGGTCGTTTCGACACGGTCGGTGCCGAACATCGCGATCATCGTGTCCAGCGCTCGTCGCGTCTCCGCCTCGTCGGTGACGGTCACCGGATACGAGCGCTCGAAGTCGACGTCCGCGCGCAGCCTGTGGGCGTGGGCGATGCCCGCGACGATCCGCCGCGATTCCGCCTCGACGATGTCGAGGGCTTCCCGGGAGAACGTCCGTACGGTAGCGGCCAGACTCGCCGTCTCGGGCAGCACGTTCACCGCGTCGCCGGCGCTCAGCCGGGTGACTGACAGGACCGCGGGATCGAGGACGTCGACGCGACGGGTGATCATCGACTGCAGGGCGAGGACGATCTCGGCCAGTGCGGGCACCGGGTCGCGGCCCTGGTGCGGGCGGCTACCGTGACCGCCGGATCCGGTCAGCGTGACACTCAGGACGCTCGAGCTTCCGAGGATCGTGCCCGACCGGGTGCGAAACCGTCCGGGTACGCCCGGGCCGACATGAACCGCGTACGCGGCGATCGGAAGCGAGCCGGACGCCGCGAGTGCGCCCTCGTCGATCATCACGCGGGCGCCGCCATGCCCCTCTTCTCCCGGCTGGAACATCAGAAGCACGTCGCCGTGGAGATCTTCTCGCCGCGCGGCGAGAAGGTGGGCCGCTCCGACGAGTCCGGCGGTGTGCATGTCGTGGCCGCAGGCGTGCATCGCGCCGTTGGTCGCCCGGTACGGGAGGTCGTTCTCCTCGACGACCGGGAGCGCGTCCATGTCGCCGCGCAACAGCACGGTGGGGCCGGGGTGCCCGCCGCGCAGTACCGCCACAACCGACGTGGTTCGCTCACCGAGGGTGATCTCGAGATCGAGCCCGGCAAGCTCCTCGAGGACGGCGGCCTGGGTCTTCGGCAGCTCCAATCCCACCTCGGGGTGCGCGTGCAGCCGGCGCCGCAATGTCACCAGTCGTGGGAGGAGATCGGCTGCCGCGGTGAGGAACTCGACTCCGTGGGCGGTGTCGTTTCCGCCCGGGTCCGGCGCGGTGGTTGCCGCTGTCGTGGTCGACGTGCTGTTCATGATGGCTCCTCAGAGGTGTGTGTCTGCGCCGGCGGATCGAGCGGCGCTGGTCAGGCGAGGGTGAAGCCGGGCGTCCCGGGAACAGCGTCGAGGAGGGCGCGGGTGTACCCGTCTCGTGGGCGTTCGAGGACGTCGGCAGCGGCGCCCTGTTCGACGATCCGGCCACGGTGCAGGACGGCGACGTCGTCGCTGACCTGTCGGACGACCGCGAGGTTGTGCGAGATGAAGAGCATCGTCAGGCCGAGTTCGGTGCGGATCCGGTCGAGCAGGCGCAGTATCTCCGCCTGGACGGAGACGTCGAGGGCCGACGTGATCTCGTCGGCCACGACGATCGACGGGCCGACGACGAGTCCGCGGGCGATGGCGATGCGCTGCCGCTGACCACCCGAGAACTCGTGCGGATACCGGTGCATCGCGTCACCCGGTAGATGAACCTGTTCGAGCCAGTGCCGGATGAGCGTTTGGTGTTTGCCGGTGTCGACGTGGCGGGGGTCGACCGCCTCGGCGAGCGCGTACCCTACGGTGCGGCGCGGGTCGAGCGACGAATAGGGATCCTGCGGGATCATCTGGATCTGGCGACGCAGCCGCGCGCGGCCGCGTCGGTCCATCGCGTGTACGTCGATGCCCGCGACCCGCACGGTGCCCGCGCTCGGGCGGATCAGTCCGACCAGGGTCTTCGCGAGAGTGGACTTGCCGCTGCCGGATTCGCCAACGATGCCGAGCGTTCGGCCTTTCGCGACGCTGGTGGTGATGCCGCCGAGGATCGGCGCGGCCCGGCGGCCTCGCCCCAGCCGGACCTCGAGGTCTTCGATGTCGAGCACGCCGTCACCTTTCGTTGCGTGAGTGTTGCTGTTGCAGAGTTGGATTGGCGAGCAGGAGCTTTCGGGTGTACGGGTGGTGGGCTTGTTCGACAGTCAGATCGCCGCTGTCGAGTTCCTCGACGATCCGGCCTGCGTTCATCACGAGGACGCGGTCGCACAGCGCCTTGACGACTTCGATGTCGTGCGAGATGAAGACGATCGCCGTTCCGTCGACGCGGTTGACGCGCTTGAACTCTCGGAGGATCTTCGCCTGCACGGTCACGTCGAGTGCGGTGGTCGGCTCGTCGGCGATGATCAGCCGAGGGCTGCAGCTCAGGGCCGTCGCGATCATCGCCCGTTGGAGCATGCCCCCGGAGAACTCGTACGGTCGCTGAGCCAGTCGTCGCTCGGGATCACTGATGTGGACGTCACGCAGCGACCCGACGATCCGTTCGTGCGCCGGCTTGGCTCCCAGCCCGCGCGCGGTCCGCAGCGGCGCACTGAGCTGGCTGCCCATCCGCAGAACGGGATTGAAGGTGCTGCCGGGATCCTGGTAGACGAGGCTCACCGTCTGCGCCATGCGCACACGCTCCACCCGCCTCCGCACGTCCAGGTCGGCGATGCGTATCTCGCTCGCGGTGGCGGTCAGGCCCTCGGGCAGCAGCTGGGCCAGGCTCATCGCGGTCAGCGACTTGCCGGAACCGCTCTCGCCGACGATGCCGAGGATCTCGCCGTCCCGGATCGAGAAGGATACGTCCTCGACCAGTCGTTCGCTGTTTCCGTTCGAGACGGTGAGATTCCGGACACGGACGAGATCGCCGACTGGAGAGTGCTTGTCGGTGGACGGAACCCGAGGCGCGGAGGCGCCGGGGCGGGCGGCCATCTTGGTGCGGGGATCGGAGACCGCGGACAAGCCGTCCGCGATGAGGATGGCGGTTGCGCCGGTGAGCACGATCATCACCGTTGGGCCTACCATCTGGATGGGATGCCCGGCCAGCACGAACGGTAAGGCATCGTTGAGTAGCTTGCCGTAGTCGTAGTGCGGGGACTGCACGCCGAGTCCCACGAACGACAGTGCCGACAGCGCGGTCAGGGCTTGCGCGAATTGCGATGCCGTCAGCACCATCAGGGGTTCGGCCATGTTCGGGAGGATGTGCGATCGTGCCGTCCGGAACGGGCTGACGCCGAGCAGTCGCGCCGTCACGACGTATCCGCGGCGCGACACCTGCGCCGCCAGGTTGGCGGTGAATCGTGCGAAACTCGGCGCCCCAGCCGCTCCAAGCGCGACCACCACGGAGATCCCCCCGGGTCCCATGATCGAAGCGACGGCGAGAGCCATGAGCAGCGCGGGGAAGGCGACCAGCGCGTCGATGGCCCGCAGCGCGGCCTCGCGGGGCCGGCGCGGCAGCAGGAGGGCGGCGATCCCGATCACGGACCCGGTGACCACCGCGATCGCCGTCGCCGCGACGGTCATGAGCAGGGTCAGCCGCCCGGCAACGAGGGTTCGTGCCAGCACGTCGTGCCCGGCGGCGTCGGTGCCGAGCGGGTGTTCGAGCGAGGCTCCTTCGAGTCGCCCGAACAGTGTGTCGGCGCGATCTTGCAGGACGATCGGGGAGATGACCGCGAGGAGGACGATGACGAGCATCAGCGTCACGCCGACGACCAGCGCCCGGTTGGAGCGGTACTTCCCGAGTCGGGAGAGGTCAGGCATCGGTGGCGTCCTTGTCTCCGAGGGACCGTGGATCGAGCAAGCCGATCACGATGTCCACGATCAGATTCACCAGTGCGGCAATGACTCCGATGACGAGGACCATGCCGCGAATGACCGGGTAGTCGCGGTCGACGATTGCTTTGACGATCCCGCTGCCTATGCCGGGTAGCGCGAAGACCGATTCGACGATCAAGGCGCCGCCGATCATGCCGCTGAGCACCAGCCCGCACAGCGTCAGACTCGTGGCGACCAGATTCGGCAGCACGTGCCCCAGGTGGATCCGGATCGCGGACAGTCGCCACCCGCGTGCGGTGCGGATGTGGTCGTGCTCGAGGATCACCGCGGTCTCGCGGCGCACCACCCGCGCGACGGTGCATGCCGGGCCGACCGCCAGCGCCACAGTGGGGAGTAGCAACGAGGCGACCGGCTGGTTCGGCGAATACGCGGGTGGGAACAGCGGCAGCAGCCCCACACCGATCCCGAACAGCAGCACCATGACCGTCGCCATGATGTAGCCGGGGATCGAGTCCAGGATTCCGGTCACGACGGTGAACGCGGTGTCGAGCCGCCGGTGCCGGCCGCCGCGTGTGACGACGCCGACGGCCATGCCGACCGGGATCGCCGTGACCAGGACGAGCGCGATGCCGCACGCGGCGATCGACACCGTGAAGGGCAGGCGGGCGGAGATGATGGTGGTGACCGGCTGCTCGTACATCGTGGAGATCCCGAGATCTCCGTGCAGGAGCTGGCCGATGTACGAAAAGAACTGAGCCACAACGGGTCGGTCGAGGCCGAGCTCGGATCGGACGAGATCGACCTCGGCCTTGGTCGCGTCCGGACCGGCAATCGCCTCGGCGGGATCGCCGGGGATCAACTGGACGATCAGGAAGGACAGCAGCACCAGCGCGACGCAGGTTCCCACCAGCGCCAGGCTCCGTCGGACAGCGAATCCGATCCACGGGGAGTTCCGGATCGTCCGCTCGTTCGTGTTCGGTCGCTCGTCGAATGTCGTCGCAGCAGGGTCTTCCCCGGACGGGCCCGGTTGTGTGGTCACGGATCCGGCCGAGGTGTGCACGGTGGTCATGGCGTCGCCCTAGCCCTCGAATCGCAGGGTGGCGAAGTCGGCGTAGTCGCCGAACACCCGCATGCTGACGCCGCCGGTCGTGACCACGGACATCGGCAAGGTGGCCAGCGGAACCGCATCGACGCGTGCCAGTGCGGAGCGCTGCGCGCGCTGCAGCGCTGCGCAGTGAGCAGCCGGGTCGGTCGCGGACATGGCCTCGCGCAGTGCGTGGTAACCCTCGTCGTTGGTGACGCCGGACTTGTTGCGGCCGCCGTTCTCCTCGCTCGGGCCCATGACGCGCAGCAGGGACGACGACAGCGTGCCGACCAGGTTGGCGTCGCCCATGAGCGTCAGATCCCATTCGTTGCTGCCGGACCGCGTGATGCTCGACCAGTTCGCGCTGTCGACGCCGTTCATGGTGACGTCGGCCCCCGCCTTGCGCAGCATCTCCGCGATGTACTCGTTGCCGGCCGACAACGCCGTCGTCCCGACGATGTTGATGGAGACCCCGCCGAGTGCCTTGGCCGCGGCCGCCGGGTCGTGTTCGGCGAGAACTGATTCATCGGTGTTGGCGCACCGCAGATTCGGTCCACCGAGCGAGGTCAGAACCTCTCCGCGGCCGCCGGACACGATGTCGTTGAACGTGACCCTGTCGAGCGCGCGTGCGACGGCGGCCCTCTTGTCCGGTGCATCGGCGAAGGCGGTGCCGGGGCGCTCGTTGAAGACGATGTAGAGGGTCGAACTGAGCACGCTCTGGGCCGTGAATCCCGCCTCGGGGGTCAGTCGCTTGACGTTCTCGTCGGTGAGGTTCGCGGTGTGGAGGGTGCCTGCGAGCAGGTGGGTGGCCACCGTCGTCTGGTCACTGATCGGTGTGAGGGTGATCCGGTTCGGCGGGGTTCCGGCCAGCGGGGGTTCGAATTGCGGCCACGCGGAGTAGTTGTCCCGAAGGGTGAACTCGTACGAGACGGCGGGGCTGGAGCGGGTGAGACTGTATGGGCCGGTGAAGGCCCCGGCGACGGTACCGGCGCGCAGCCCGGCCGGGTCCGCGAGTCCGGCGGGGCAGACGATCCCGGTCTGCGGGGCCGTCAGCCCGTCGAGCAGGTCGGACCAGTCCTCGCCCAATGAGATTCGGACCGTCGACCGCGCGTCGTCGGGCGTCACCGACGCCGTGCCGTCTCCGAACGTGAGGGTTCGAGCGATCGACCCGGTAGCCGGATCGGCCACCCGGGAAAGAGAATTCGCAACCACCGTGGCGGTGATCGGGCTGCCGTCCGCGCAGGTGAGGTCCGGACGCAGCGTGAGCTCGTAGGTCGATGCGTCGACAGCGGCCCAGGACTGCGCGAGGCCGCCGACGAGGTTGCCGTTGTCGCCCTTGCGCAGCAGGGTGTCGAACAGCAAGCGTGAAACGTGGTAGTCGTCCGACGCTTTCGCCAGGGCGGGATCGAATCCGCTGGGATCGGTGATCAATCGGCCGTTGAGAGTGCCGTCCCGGTTTGCGCCGGAGCTTGCCGTGGCGCCACTGGCGCATCCGGCGATACCGGCGGCGAGAACGACGGAGGCGGCGATCGACACCGCTTTGACGGTCGCCGTCGAGAAGTTGGGCACGGGGCCTCCTTCGGGGGAATCGGGCGTGGCGGAGAACGTGGGCGCAGGGCGCCGCGGCCCGCGTGCCCGGTTTGCGGTGCAGTTGCACAATTCTGTGGTCCGAACCCGTGAACTTGAACTGTGCGCAGGAATCTGGCATGAATATTGCTCATTGGGGCATGGGAGGGCAGGGATTTTTCATGGATGCCGATTTGGATCTGCAGATTCTCAGTGCGGTGCAGCTGAACCCGCGCATCTCGTGGACACGGCTGGCGGCCATCCTGTCGGTCGACGCGTCGACCATCTCCCGGCGCTGGACCCGGATGCAGGAGGCCCGGACGGTCTGGACAACGTGCTTCGCCTCGCCCCGGCCCGTCGGGGCCCACCTGAAGTACGCCTTCATCGAGCTGAGCTGCGCACCCGGACGTCGGCAGGAGATCATCGACGTGTTGACGGAGGAGCGTCGCGTCTACAGCGTCAACTGCACGTCGGGGTCGCGAGACCTGTTTCTCATCGTCTCCGGTGTCGGTCTCGCGGCGCTGGACGGGTACATCGACGAACGGATCACCTCTATCCCCGGGGTGACCGCGGCGAAGACGCACTTCGTCCAGGCGATCCACCTCGACGGTCCGACCAGCCGCCTACGTCATCTGACCGAACATCAGGTGGAGGCGGTTCTGAAGACCCTTCCGAGTCGTGATCGGAAGGTGCCGATCTCGGCGTCGTACCTGGAGCTGATCGCGGCGCTGGCCGGGGACGTGCGGCGTCCGGTGTCGGATGTGCAGAAGGAGGTCGGCCGATCCCTGTCGTCGGTCTCCCGTGGGATCGAGACCCTGCTCGCCGTCGACTGGGCGCGGTGGCGGGTGGACCTGGCGCACGACCTGATGGGGTGGGAAGCCGAGGCGATGCTGTGGCTGCGGGTCGATCATCCCGATGTCGATCGAACCATCGCGATGATCATCGGCCTGCCGCACGTGCGTCTGTGCGCATCGGTGGTCGGTGAGGCGAACCTCGTCGCCTCGTTCTGGCTGCGCGATCTGCACGAACTCGAAATTCTGGAACGACGACTGCAGGGTCCTCACGGAGGGCTCCGGGTCATCGATCGCTGGATCATCCCGAGGGTGGCCAAGCGCACCGGGCACGTTCTCGACCGGGAAGGTAGATGGAGTCACTTCGTCCCGATCGGTGACTTCTCGGGCTGAGCCCGGTCACTCCGTCCCTCGCCCGGCGCGGGGTGGACGGGTGGGGGACGGAGTGACCGTCACGCGAAGCTGCTCTTGCGAATTCGTGCGTGCACGCCCTTCACGACATCGACCACCTGGGAGATGTTGAAATCCGTTGCCGCGGAAAGATAGGCGTAGGCGTAGCGAGGGTCCATGCCGTAGCGGGCATCGAGCAGGGCGATCGCCGCCCGCACACAGTTCTGCATGGCGACATCGAGATCCTCGTCGAGACCGGTGGGGATCAGGTACTCGGTCGATTCGGCGACGGGGCCGACCAGGGCACCGAACGCGTCGACAGCCTCCTCGCGCGGGATGACGTCGAATCGGATCGTGGCGCGCAGCGATGCTTCGAGCGCGGTGAGCGCCACCTCGCCATCCCCCTGCGCGAAGTGGGGGTCGCCGATGTAGGCGAGCCCCCCGGGCACCTGCACCGGCAGGTAGAGGGTCGAGCCGGCCGTCAACAGATTGATGTCGATGTTGCCGCCGTGCGGTCCCGGCGGCACCGAGTGCGCTCGGGTCTCGGTGTCCGTGGCCACCCCCATCGTTCCGAGGAAGGGGGCCACCGGGAACGAGGCGGCGCGCGCGTCTTCGGGCCCGAGCGGGACCCGGGCCCGCGAGGGATCGTTCTCGTCGAGTGCGGCGAACACGCTGAACACGTCACCGGACAGCGGGAACTCGCCGGGCAGCGCGCCCCTGCCGTGCCGGTTGGAGATCACCCCGTAGGGCACCCGGGGCAGGGTCTCGACGACCCGCATCGCCAGCACGTCCCCCGGTTGCGCCCCGCGGATCTCGATCGGACCGGTCACCACGTGCGGGCCGTCCACGCCGAAGGTGCGGGGGTACTCGCTGGCCGCGAGCGCGACGGCATCGTCGAGCACCCCCTCGACGCCATGGGCCCCGAAGAAGGCCTTGGGGTCGCGGCCCTGGTCCTCGAGGATGCCCTCGTGGCTGATCGTGTCGATCGTGACCTCGCTGCCCGAGTCGATCGAGAGTACGGCCCGATCGGTGCGGCAGGGCAGCCGACCCCACAGCACGTTGTCCAGGGTGGAGGGCAGGTAGAGGTCCGAACGAATCGGTCCCGCACCGGGATTGAGCATGGCGGTGTCGCTTTCTCGAGGGCGCCGCGCCTGCGGCCGGGGAAGTGGGTCAGTGGAAGGGGGTGATGGCGTGCCTGCGCGCGCGGATCTCCTGGCCCGCCTGCCGGGCCAGCGGGTGCAGGCTGCGCATTCCGTCGCCGACCCGCACCCCGCCGACGTAGACCCCGCGCAGGTTCCGCAGCCCGCACGCCAGGACATAGGCGTCGACCGGATTCCACAGCGGACCGACGTCCGGGGCGGTGGGGTCGACCACGACGAAGTCCGCGTACTTGCCGGGGGTGAGGCTGCCGACCCGGTCGTCGACCCCGAGGATGCGGGCCGCGCCGAGGGTCTGCATGTGCAGCACCTGCCGGATCCTGACCGCTCGGGCGTCCCGGCGGGCGGCGCGCACGCTGTAGGCGGCCATCCGCATGTTCTGCCAGGGATCGGCCAGGTCCGAGCAGGCCTGGTCGTCCAGGCCCAGTCCGATCTCGATGCCGGCCGCGAGGATCTCCGGAATCGGCGCGACCCCGGAACCGAGGCGGCCGTTGGCGGTGGCCTGCCAGCTCATCCGGGCACCGGCCCGGGCGGTGCGCGCGATCACCTCGTCGGTGGCCTGGACGAAGTGCCCGAAGATGAAGTCCGGACCAAGCGCCCCGGCCTCGTCGTACCAGGAGAACCGGTCGAGCTGGTGGTCGAGTGCTTCGGCGGTCTCCAGGAAATGTGCCTGGTTGACGATGCCGAACTCGCGCATCAGGGTCACCTCGTGCTCGGCGGCGTCCCGGTTCCGGGCCCACTGCACACCACCGAAGACGGCGGCGCCCAGCGCGAATCGCGGGTCCAGCCGGTCGAGGTACTCGACCGTCGGCCGGAACCGCTCCACGATCTCCTCGGCGGTGCCGATGTCGGAGTCCGGCCGGGTGGCGTTGACGAACCGGATGCCGGCGTCGTGCTTGGCGTCGATCTGGCGCAGGATGTACTCGACCGGCCGCAGCGACTCCGGAGCCGGCTCGGATCGCTTGCCGTCGACCATCTCCGACCACGGTTCGCGGGAATCGGTGAAGTCGAACGCGGTGGTCACCCCGGCGCCGAGGAAGTCGAGCGACCCGTGCAGCGTCGCCCAGTAGATGTCCTCGGGAGTGGCGTCCCGGGTGGCGCCCATCGTGGCACCCGCCCAGCCGTAGAGCGTCTCGTCGCTGGCCACCCCGCGCAGCCCGCTGGTGAACAGGTGGCTGTGTGAGGAGACGAAGCCCGGCGCGACGATCGCGCCCGCCGCGTCCACGCGGGCGACCTCGGGGCCGACCGCGGGCGGTGTGCCCGACCCCAGGTCGGCCACGACACCGTCCTCGACCAGCAGCCAGCCGTCCTCGAGGTACTCCGGCAGGTCCGGGTCCACCGGGATCAGCAGGGCGTCGGTGACCAGGACGGAGGCGGAACGCGCGGTCACCGGGCGGCCTGCTCGAGGGCGGCCAGTGCGTCGGCCCAGCCTGCGGTGAACCCGAAGCACTGCCGGGTGTTGTACAGGGTTGCCTGAACACAGAATTCGGGGGAGGAGGTCGTCGCGGCCCCCTCGACGAGAACGACGTTGTAACCCAGTCCCGCGGCGTCCATCAGGGTCGCCAGGACGCACTGGTCGACGTTCACGCCCGCCAACAGCAGGGTGTCGACCCCGCGCAGTCGCAGCACGCTGTCGAGTTCGGTGTCGAAGAACCCGCTCATCCGGTACTTGTCGACGGCGACGTCGCCGGGCTCGACGGTCAGCTCCTCGACCACCGCGGCACCCCAGCTGCCGCGGGTCAGCACCGCGTCGCTGCGACCGGCCCGGTCGCCGATGCCGCCGCCGGTGCCGGCGCCGTCGTAGACGTGCACGACGCCGGCGGGCAGGTTCGCCAGATCCGGCCTGTTGCCCCAGTTCACCCACACCACAGGAACATCCGAGGAGCGGGCGGCTGCGGTCAGTGCCGCGCACGGGGCGATGGCGGCGCGCGGTCCGCTGACGTCGACGCCGATCCCGGCGAGCCAGCCGTCCGGATGGCAGAAGTCGTTCTGCATGTCGATCACCACGAGTGCGGTGCGCGTCAGGTCGAGGGTGAGGGACTGCGGCAGCGCGGGCAGGTCCACCCGCACCGGCGCGGGCGGGGTGGGGTGGAGGTCCACGTGATCCGGTGTGCGGATCCAGGTTTGCATGGGGGCCATCAGAGTCCTCGGGAACGGGGGGTCGGGAAGGCGAAGGTGCTGATCTCGGTCAGCGCGTCGGCGAGCCGGTCGATCTGGTGCTCCACGACCGCGCGGCCGAGCTCGGCCGACGACCTCCGCGGGTCGCCGATGACGCCGTTCTCCGGCGAGATGTCGTCGGTCGTCCAGGCCGGGGAGATTCCGTTCTCGATGGTGAGAAGCGTTGAGGTGGTGAAGAGTTCGCGAGCAGGCATGCCGCCGACGACGGCGGCCTCCAGGTCGACCAGATCGGGAGCGACGTGCATCATCATGCTGGTCTCGAGCTCGCCGGCATGGATGCCCCACTCGGCATCGCCGACGGTCACGTCCTCCGGCACGCCCAGCTGTCCGGGCATCACGTTGACCACCTGCAGGCCGAACTCGACCCGGATGTCGCGGGCGAGCATCGACAGCAGGTGGGTCTGGCCGCCGTGGCCGTTGACGAACACCAGCCGGGTGAAGCCGGATGCGTGCACCGAGCGGGCGATGTCCCGCCCGACGGCGAGCAGGGTGGCGGTGTCCAGTGACACGGTGCCGGTCCAGCCGAGGTGTTCGTTCGAGGTGCCGTAGGAGAGTGTCGGCAGCACCCAGGCCGGCGCCGTGGATCGGCTCGCGCCCTCTCGTGCAATGTGTTCGGCGAGAACGGCATCGGTCCCGACGGGAAGGTGGGGGCCGTGCTGTTCCACCGCGCCGATCGGCTGGACGATGACCGCGTTCTCGCGGTCGAGGTCGTCGATTCTGGTGGTGGGCAGGTGGGAGAGAAGGGGAACGCGCGTCACACGAGCACCCGCGGAACGAAGTTCGCGAAGATCGCTGCCTTGTCCCGCTCGTCGAGGACGGTGGGGGTGCCGTTGACGACCAGGTGCTCGAATCCGTTCGCCATCGAGCCCTCGGCATCGACGGTCATGATCGTCACCGTGTAGAGGCGCTCGGTCTCGGATGTGTTGCGGATCTTGTGAACCGAACCCTTCGGCAGGATCAGGACGTCACCCTGGCGGAGCGGCACGGTGTGCTCGTCGCTGTGCGCCTGCGCCTCGCCGGACAGGACGACGAAGATCTCGACCGAGTCCGGGTGCGAGTTGTCCGGTTGGGCACCGCCGGGCTCCCAGATCTCGAAGAAGACGCTGGAGGGCGAGCCGTCTCCGGGTCCTGCGAGCGGTACCAGCTTGACCCTGTCCTCGGGCGAAATCAGGTGTGCCGTAAGGTCGTCCAGGTTCTTCAGGATGGGGGCATCAGCCACGGGATTCTCCTTCTCGCCGAGTGCGGGACGCATGGGTGCCGGCGCGCCGCTTCCCGACCGTATACGCCCTCCGGGCTGTCAGACCGCGATGTAAACGACCCGTAACACGACCTTTACCGCGGCGACGCGCGCCGCCCCGGAATGTGGTCCGGTTCACTACGCGGCGCAAGTGGTGGATGCGAAACCGATTGTGGCGAAGTGAATTAACGAAGGAAATGTCGACGTAATGCTGTGGAGAAAGTTGCGTTACAGCGTGGTTTTACGATCGGTCCCACCGAAAGGTCAAGTGGCGCAATCCGGTGCCCTTCCACAGAGGAGAACCAAGTGTTCAAAATGGCGCGCCAACGTGTCCTGGCCGCAACCGTTCTCGCGTCCGCCCTGACGCTGTCCGCCTGTTCGAGTGGATCGTCGGAACCTGCGGCAGACGGCGGACTGACCGATGTCACCGTGGTGCTCGGCTGGTACCCCAACGCGGAGAGCGGCGGCTTCTACGCGGCCCAGCAGCTGGGCTACTACGAGGAGGCCGGCCTGAACGTGAAGATCGAGCCGGGCGGACCGCAGGTCTCCGGAACCCAGCTCGTGGCCTCCGGTCGCGCGGACTTCGGTATCACCGGCAGCGGCGCGAACGAGATCGTGCAGGCCCAGGAGGAAGGCATCCCGCTCAAGGCCGTGAACGCGATCATCCAGAAGAGCATCACCGGCATGATGGTGCACGCCGACTCCGGTATCGACAGCTTCGAGAAGACCGACGGCCTGACCTGGGTCAACTCCCCGGGCGTCCTGGGCGCCGACTGGGTCAAGCAGGAGTACGGCATCGATTTCAAGCAGATGCAGTACACCGGCAGCCTCGCGAACTTCATCCGCGACGACAAGCTCGTCCAGCAGGGCATCGCCGTGAACGAACCGTACGTCGCGCACAAGGAGGGCGACCTCGCGGTCAAGTTCCTGCCCTTCGCTGACACGGGGTTCAACCCCTACAACACCGTCACCTACGTGACCGAGGACTACCTCGACGGGAACCGGGACGTCGTCGAGGCGTTCGTCGAGGCCAGCAACAAGGGCTGGCGAGACTACATGGGTGACCTCGACGTCGCGCAGAAGGTCAACGACCACCTGATGACCGAGGTCGACAAGGAACTGTCCCCGGACCTGCTGTGGTTCGAGTGGAACGCGCAGCGAGACTATGTGCTCACCGCCGAGGGCGAGGCGAAGATCGGTGCGATGACCGAAGAGCGCTGGTCCACCCTGATCGAGCAGATGAAGAAGCTGGGTGTCATCAAGCGGGACATCGCAGTCGAGGACGTCGCCGATCTGACCGTCACCCCGGACATCGCACCGCTCGACACCCGTCCGGTGGCCCCCGAAGGCTCCTACGAGCACATCGAGTTCTGACCGCTCGGCGGGCGGATCCCCCTGACGACTTCCGCCCCGACGGACGGATCCCCCGCCCGGACAGACGACTCCCGAGGAGAGGCTATGACCACCGCAACCCTGATGGACCCCGTGACCGTGCCGACGCCGCAGCCCATGCTCGAGTTCCGCGGAGTGGAAAAGGTCTTCCGCAACGGGTACCACGCGATCACGCCGCTGGACCTGAGCATCGAGAAGGGCGAAATCGTCTCGATCGTAGGGCCTTCCGGCTGCGGCAAGACCACGGTCCTGCGCATGGCCGCGGGCCTCTCCGAGGTGAGTCGTGGCCAGCTGATCCGGCGTGCGCAGGAGCAGGCCTACGTCTTCCAGGACCCGACGCTACTGGCGTGGCGCACGGTGCAGAGCAACGCGGAACTGGTTGCCAAGCTCAAGGGCGTGCCCAAGGCAGAACGCCGTGCTGCCGCCACGGCGGCCCTCGAGACGGTCGGCCTGGCGCCGTTCGCCTCCTCCCTGCCGCGCCAGCTCTCCGGCGGTATGAAGATGCGGGTCTCGCTGGCCCGGGCGATCACCAGCTCGCCGGAGATCATGTTCTTCGACGAACCGTTCGCCGCACTCGACGAGTTCACCCGCGCGAAGATGTCGGAAGTCGTGCTGGACCTGTGGCGGATGCAGCAGTTCAGCGCCCTGTTCATCACGCACTCCATCCAGGAGGCGGTGAACATCGCCCATCGGGTGGTGGTCATGGCCGCCCGTCCGGGGCGGATCGACCGGATCATCGACTCGCCCAGCCCGCCCCGCCAGGACGGCGGCCCGCGTGACCTCGCGGCGCTCGACGCCCTCACCACCGAGATCTCCGGCCTGCTGGCCTTCGAACACTGAGAGGCCGCCGATGTCCCAGACACTGCAGTCACCCGTCGAAACACCGCCGCCGACCACCCCGGACGGCGCGGGCACCGAACCCGCGGCGCCGAAACCGCGTAGGGGACTGGGCCGCAAGGTCGCCGTCCCGATCGCCTTCGCCGTCGTCGCACTCGCGCTCTGGCAGGGCGGGGTCGCTCTCTCCGGTGTCCCTTCCTATCTGGTGCCCTCCCCGCTGGACGTGGTCTCCGCACTGATCGAGCGGGCCCCGGACCTGGTCGAGCCGACCTTGGTGACGATGCAGGAGGCCTACCTCGGGTTCCTGCTCGCCGCGGTGAGCGGCTTCGCCACCGCCCTGATCATGGGCCGCTGGAAGACCGCCGAACTCGGCATCTACCCCTATCTCGTGATCCTGCAGACGATTCCGATCATCGCGGTCGCGCCGATCCTGGTGGTCTGGTTCGGGGCAGGTATCGCCACCAACACCCTGGTCGCCGCGATGCTCGCGGTCTTCCCGGTCGCGGCGAACACCCTGCAGGGACTCAAGTCGACCGATCGCAATCTCGTCCAGCTCTACCGGATGGCCGGCGCACCGGCTCGCGTGCAGCTGTTCTCGCTACGCGTGCCGCACGCCCTGCCGGAGATCATGACCGGGCTCAAGGTCGCCGCCAGCTCGGCCGCGATCGGCGCGATCGTCGGCGAATTCGCCGCCGGCATCGGCGGCGGCGCAGGCGGTCTCGGTTACGCGATCACCCACTACGCCAATCAGCTCCGCACCCCGGAACTGTTCGCGGCCGTCGTGCTCGCCAGCGTCGTCGCCCTGATCCTGTTCGGGATCGTCAGCTTCGTCGAATGGCTGGTACTGCACCGCTGGCACGAGTCCGCGGTCCCCGAGGACGAGTGAGAACCATGAGGGAACACGAGAACTGAACACTCACACCCGACGGAGACCCGGCTGGATACCCCCAGCCGGGTCTCGTCGTGTGCGGATGCCCTCCCTCGGCGTCCCGTTCCCTCGTCTCCCGGGGCGACGCCAGGTCGTCTGCGGGGTGCGGTCGTGGGTGCCGGCAACCGGCAGCCGCTGACATCGGCCACCCGGAATGGGACCGTCCGCTGGCCGAGCCGTCGTCGGTGGCGGTGGTCCGGCCGAACGGGTGGAGGTGTCTGCGCGACCGCGTCCGTTCACGCGGGGCCCGCACCCGTCCGCGCCGGCTGCCGCGGTCCCGCCCGCACCCGCTCGTGCGTGAGGCTGTGGTCGCGGTGCACGCACAGCAGGACGGCCGCGACCTCCTCGGGGGAAATCGCGGCCGTCGGCCGGTGTCTGCGGTTCTGGGGCTCAGGCCAGGGCGGCAACCGGATTCTCGACCGTGAGCCGGGTGAACACCTCGTCGGTGATCCCCCGGGCCGCCAGCTGCGGTCGGATGCCGCGCAGCAGGTGCCGCAGCCCCCACCCTCCGTAGTGGGTGAACTGGGGTTTCATCGCGATGTCGTGGCTCAGCAGTACCCGGTCGCCGTAGCCGGCGTCGAGCAGCGCCACCAGCAGTTCGATCCGGTGGTGGTCGAACGAGCGCGGGGGATAGTCGTCCCCGCGGCGCGCGGAGACCGCCCACTGCTCCATGCCGAAGGTGTCGAGCTCCACCCAGCACCCGCGGCGAGCCAGCTCGAACGCGAACTCGGATTCCGGTCGCTCGTCGCAATGGCTGACGATCAGCTTGCGGGGATCGACGCCCATCTCCAGTACCTCGTCCACCACCGGCAGTGTGGCCAGCGGGTCGGGAAAGATGGTGCGGTGCAGGTTCAGTGCCAGGCCGGACTCCATCTGCGCCAGCGCCGCACCGCGGACGACCTTGCGTTCCTCCGCGGTAGGCGGATTGCCGGTGCCGATCTCGCCGATGATCCCGGGCCGGACGCCGGTGTTGCCGACGCCGTTCTCGATCTCGTCGAGCAGGACGTCCCGCACCACCTCGGCGGAGGAGAACTTCACGTACGGGGAGTGCGAATGCTCCACGTACTCACCGCAGCCCATGATCACCGTGGCGCCGGTCAGCTCGGACAGCGCCTTGAGGGCCACCGGATCTCGGCCGAACCCGGGGATTCCGAGATCGACCACGGTGTGCCCGCCCGCGCCGAGGTAGCTGTCGAGCTCCTCCCGGGCCACGTCCAGGTCCAGCTGCTGCATCGCCGAGCGGAACGAGAACGGTTCGAGCTGAACCTCGCCGTGCAGCTGCGCGGTGTAGGCCTGGGTGTAGTAGTCGAGTTCGCCGCGGTCCTCGGGGTAGATCCACTGGGTGTGGGCGTTGGCGATCAGGTGTTCGTGCGGCATGACCACGCCCAGCGACTCGACGTCGACGGGGCCGGTCACGCTCATCACCTCGCGTGTCATACCAGTGCCTCCCTTCCGACCGGGATGCCTGCGCGGCGCCGGACCTCGGCGATCAGCTCGGACTGCTCCACCGAGGCCGCCAGCGCGTTCTGCCGACCGGTCACCGGTGCCAGCAGGCAACCGGAGACACCCTCGCTCTCGATCAGCTCGGTGAGCAGTTCGGCGGCGATCTCGATGCCCTCGTCCTGCGGGTCCTTGGCCTGACGCAGCCGGGTCAGCAGCGTTTCGGGGATGGAGAATCCGCGCAGTCCGGCGTTGACCTGACGGGCGATCGTCTCGCTGGGCATGATCGCGATGCCGCCGAGCAGGTGGAACGGCCGCTCGCCGACGCGGAGACGGTTGACCTCGGCGAGGAACGACCGCCAGCGATCGACGTCGAAGATGTGCTGGGAGATGATGAAATCAGCGCCGGACCGCACCTTCCGGATGGCCTGGCGGGGCCGGTCGTCGTAGGGCGGGGCGAAGGGGTGCACCACGGCACCGAGGTAGAGGTCCGGCGCCACCTCCACCGCGCGGCCGTTGTCGAGAACGCCCTCGGTGCGCAGCCGGTCGGCAATTGCCAGCAGGCGCGGGCTGTCGAGATCGAAGACCGCGCGGGCATCCGGCGAATCACCCACGTCCACATGGTTTCCCGTCACGATCAGGGCGTTGCGTACGCCCAGGCTGGCCGCGCCGAGGAGATCGCCCTGTAGCGCGATCCGGTTGCGGTCGCGGCACCCGAAGGTCGGCATCACGTCCAGGCCGGCGTTGCGCAGGTGTGCGGTCGCGGCGATGTTGCCCATGTGCACGTTCGCACCGGAGTGGTCGGTGATCGAGACGATGTCCGCCACCTCGGCGACGACGCGGGAGGAGTCGACGAATTCCGTTGCGTCGGAACTGTCCGCGCCGTTCACCTCGGCGATGATCGTGAACTTGCCGCTGTCCAGTGTCGCCTTCAGGCTGCTGCCCGCCGGGTGTGCCGGACGGCTGCCTGCGGCGGGGACGAAGGCGGACTCGTCGGCCGAGCGGGCCTCGGCCTTCCCGAGGTCGAGGAAGCTGCAGGCCCGGCTCGGCCGGATCTCGCAACCACCATCGGCGAAGACGCCACCGCACGGTCCGATCCGCATCGACTTGGGACAGGTTTCTAGGATGGGCAGCATGTTCGGCAACTTTCTTCCTTACTTCGAGGTGAGGGCAAATCCCATGGAGCGGAGTGTGATCGGGACATGAGCAGTCCACGGATCGGGCTGGTGGTACCGGCGATCGGCGGCGACGCGGGCTGGCTGGACGGGGCCTGGGGCGCGTTGGCATCGTGGCGTGAGGCCGGTCTGGACGCGGAGGTCGTGGTCGGCGCGGTCGACGACACCGTCGACGGCTGGGATGTGGTGGTACTGCACGGAATCCAGTACCTCGACGAGGCCCGGCGGTTGGCTGATGGGAAGCGAACGGTCATCCTGTCCGATGTGCCCGCCGAGTACGCGCAGGCCCCGGACACCTTCACGACGCCACCTCGGGTGACGATGGTCGACTGGTGCTGGTGGCTGGGGGCCGAGCACGCCGGCCGGGCCGCGGCGGAGGAGGTCGACGGGCCGCTCGGCTACATCGCCGGCCCGCCGGTGCCGACCCAGCAACGGGCGGCAGCGGGATTCGTCCGCGGTGTGGCCGCTGTGGACCCCGCGCGCCGGGTGAACGTGCTGTACCTGTCGAGCTTCCTGGCGATGGACGAGGGGCCGCACGCAGCGCGGGTCCTGGTCGAGCAGCTGGAGTGCGCGCTCGTCGCACACTCGGTCGACGCCCCCGGGGCCGCGGCGACTGCGGTGGCGCGGGAACTCGGCGCCACGACCTACGGTTTCCTGACCCCTGTCGGTGCGGACTCGGCGAGCGTACGATCGGCGATCACACCGGTTCTCGTCGATCTGGCACGCCGGGCGCTCGACGGCGAGGAGCTGCCCGACGTGTACGAGTGTTCCTGGGAGACGGGGGAGATTCGGCTCGAGCGTCCCGGCGGGTGAGCGGCCGTGGGCGGGTCCGGTCAACGACGGCTCCTTTCGCTCGTTCTTGCGGGTGAATAGAACGTAAGACGACGTCGTAACCCATTCATATCCGTGGTATGACATTCATGTTGCGCCACTACGATTTTGCGAAGGTAGTGCTTAGACTCAGCCGGTCTGTTCGAAGGAGGGGCGGGGACCGATGGAACACAGCTGGGACGACGAGTTCGGCGGTGAGCTCGAACGAATCTGGCGCGAGGCCGCCACCCAGCGAGTACCCCTCCCGACCGAACTCGAACTCGCCAAGGCGCTGGGCATCAGTCGCCCCATGGTGCGGGAAGCGCTGGTGCGACTCGAGAGTCAGGGCCTGGTCGCCCGGCGGGCGCACCAGGGCACCTTCGCGAACGTCGCCGCACTCTCGGTTCCGTTCCGCATCGACCAGAGCTACGAGCTGAGCAAGCGGCTCGTCGAGGCCGGCTACGAGGTGAAGGTCGACGTCGTCAGCGCGCAGTGGTCGGAGCTGACCGAAGAGGAGGCCCGCGACCTCGAATCGACACCCGGGGCGTCCTGTTTCCGGGTGGTCAAGCGGTGGCTGGCGGACGGCCGTCCGCTGATCCTGGCCGAGGACGTGGTGCCCGCGCGCCGGCGGGAGGGCGTCGAGTTCGACGACGAGTACTCGGTCTTCGAGTCGGTCACGACCCTGCGCGGGGTGCCGGTGGAATGGGAGTCGGCGACCCTCAAGCCTGTCCTTCCGGATCCGGCCGTGCAGGAACTGCTTGCCGTCGAGGCCGATCGTCCGCTGCTGACGATCAGCCTCGTCGGGATGTCCCTGCACGGCGAACGCCTCTACCGCGGCTTCGAGACGCATGTACCCGACGGACCGGAGTACGGCATGGTGCGCCGCGCGATTCGGCGCTAGGGACCGGTCCGCTCGGTCCCCGGCGCCGGATCGCGTTGGTCAGGCGCCGAGTTCTGCGCCGATTCGCCCGGCCAGCTCCATCAGTCCGCGATCGGATCCGGCCGCACCGACCAGGGAGAGGCCGAGCGGTGCGCCGTCCAGGGAGAGCGCCGGGATCGAGACCGCGGGGAAGCCGGTGAGCGAGGCCAGGGTGGTCAACCGCAGCGTCGACTGCCGGTGCGCGTCCACCTCGGCGGGAGTGGCGTTCACCTGCGGTGTGGCGGAGCCGACGGTCGGCAGCATCAGGGCCCGGCCGTCGAGCAGGCCGGCCAGCGTGGTCCGCGCGGTGCGCAGGGTGTCGCGGGCGTCGGCCAGGTCCGCCTCTGTCACCGTGCTCCCGGCGTGGAAACGGGACTTCACCTCGGGGCCGAGCGCGCTGGGATGCGCGGTGATCCACTTGCCGTGCGCCTCCCACGCCTCGTGCGCCTGCACGGTGCGGAAGGCTGCGGTCCACTCCGCGAGGGCAGGCAGCGGCGGAAGCTCCTGCGCGCTCAGGGTGCGGGCGGTGTCGCGAACAATGTCCTGCACCAGTGGATCTGCGGGGCCGATTACGTCGGGCGACCAGACCGTGTCGGTGGGGGCCGGTGCGTCGTCGTCGGGCAGCAGCACCTGTCCGACCGCGATCAGTGTCGCGGCGTCCCGGGTCAGCCAGGAGACGGTGTCGAAGGACGGCGCCAGCGGCAGTGCGCCGTCGGTGCTCACTGCGCCGTGCGTCGGACGGAAACCCCACAGTCCCTGATAGCTGGACGGCACCCGGATCGAGCCGGCGGTGTCGGTGCCCAGGCCGATGCTCGACCAACCGTGCCGCACGGCGGCGGCCGATCCGCTCGTCGATCCGCCCGGGATGCGGGTCGGGGCGGCCAGATTGACCGGAGTGCCGAAGTCCGCGTTCTGGCCCGCGAGCCCGAAAGCGAACTGGTCGGTGTGGGTGACTCCGGTGACGGACGCACCCGCGTCGAGGAGCCGGCGCACCGCGACGGCCGAATCGGCCTGCGGATCCTGTTCCGCGAGATACGCTTTGACGCCACCGGAGCGCGCCACGCCGGCCACGGCGAACAGGTCCTTCACCGCCACCGTCTCGCCGGACAGTGGGCCGTCGCCCGCCCCGGCGAGCAACGGCGAACCCGCGACGCGCCAGATGGTGCTCTCGACCGGCTTGCTCGGCGGGGTGACATGAGCCGCGGCGATCTGCCACCTGTGCGCGGTACGCCTCCACAGCTGCGTCTGCAGTCCCGCTGCGCCGGTCGCCGACCGCACCTCGGCGGTGGTGTAGACCAGGTCGTCGGCGAGTACCCGTGTCCACCAGCGGGTGATCCGGCGGGTCGGTCGATCGGGGCGCGCCGCCCGGAAGTCGCTGATCGCCGCGTGGCCCTCGAGGATGCCGTTGCCGTCGGCGCGCAGTGTGTGGTCGGACTGCTCGAACAACGAGTCGAGTTCGCGCGTGTCGTTCGAGAGGAGTGCGGCGTCGTAGCGCCAGAAGGCGTCGATCAATCCAGGGGGAACCGGGGCATCGGTGTGGGGCGTCACGGGGTGGGTCATGGGAAGTGTCTAGTGCAGCCATGTTTCGCGGGAGTGTCGCCGCGACGTCATTCGTGCGCATGTTTTCGGGGCGGTGTCGGCGAGCACACCCGTTCCGGGCTTCCGCCGCGTGGCGGACGAGGCGTTGTGGGGCTGTGACACGATGGCGAGGTGAGTGATGCAGTGCCGACGCCGCCCGATCCGTTCTTCACGGTGCGGACCCGGATCCCCGGACAGCTCGGACGGACCGGCACGATCCACACCCCGCACGGTGACATCGCCACCCCCGCGTTCATCGCGGTCGGCACCAACGCCACCGTCAAGGCGGTGCTGCCGGAGACGATCCGCGAGGCCGGTGCGCAGGCGGTGCTCGCCAACGCCTACCACCTGTACCTGCAGCCCGGACCGGACATCGTCGACGAGGCCGGCGGCCTGGGCCGGTTCATGAACTGGCCGGGCCCGACCTTCACCGACAGCGGCGGCTTCCAGGTGATGTCCCTCGGCGTGGGCTTCAAGAAGGTGCTCGCGATGGAGGCCGTCGGCGTCCAGTCCGACGACGTGATCGCGGTGGGCAAGGAGCGGCTCGCGCACGTCGACGACGACGGGGTGACGTTCAAGTCACACCGGGACGGCAGCAGGCACCGGTTCACGCCCGAGATCTCGATGGGCATCCAGCACCAGCTGGGCGCGGACATCATCTTCGCGTTCGACGAGCTGACCACCCTGTTCAACACCCGCGCCTACCAGGAGGAGTCGGTGCAGCGGACGCAGGCGTGGGCGGTGCGCTGCATCGCCGAACACGAACGCCTCACCGCGCAGCGCACACACCGGCCGTACCAGGCCCTGTTCGGTGTGGTGCAGGGCGCGCAGTACGAGGACCTGCGCCGGCAGGCCTGCCGCGGGCTGGAGTCGATCGTCGGCGAGACCGGCCGCGGGTTCGACGGCTACGGCATCGGCGGCGCGCTCGAGAAGCAGAACCTGGGCACCATCGTCCGCTGGTGCAACGAGGAACTGCCCGAGCACAAGCCGCGGCACCTGCTCGGCATCAGCGAGCCCGACGACCTGTTCACCGCGGTGGAGAACGGTGCCGACACGTTCGACTGCGTCAACCCGTCGCGGGTGGCGCGCAACGCCGCGATGTACACCGAGAACGGCCGGTTCAACGTCAACACCAGCAGGTTCAAGCGGGACTTCAACCCGATCGACGAGAACTGTGACTGCTACACCTGCCGCAACTACTCGCGGGCGTACCTGCACCACCTGTTCAAGGCCAAGGAGATGCTCGCGTCCACGCTCGCGACGATCCACAACGAGCGGTTCACCATCCGCCTCGTCGACCGGATCCGGGACAGCATCGACGGCGGGTACTTCGACGACCTGAAGGCGCAGACGCTCAGCAGCTTCTACGCCACCGCCCGCGCCTGACCCCCGTGGTGCCCCTGGGGGTTCCCTAATGTCACATTCGCTCACCTGAGGTGACCGAATGTGACATTAGGGAACCAAGGCGGGGCGGTCAGGAAGCGACGACGTAGGTCGGCTCGCGCTTCTTGACGTACGCGATGACCCGGTAGGTGATCGGCATGACGAGCACCTCGACCAGCGTCTTCCACAGGAACCCGACGAGCACGTAGTTCAGGAAGTCGTCCCAGGTGCTGATGCCGATCGCGCCGGCGGCGATCGCGCAGAAGATCAGGGTGTCCGCGAACTCGCCGACCACGGTCGAACCGATCAGCCGCGCCCACAGGTGCTTCTCCTTGGTACGTTCCTTGATGGAAACCATCACCAGGGAGTTCAGCAACTGGCCGACGAGGTAGCCGGCGAGTCCGGCGAGCAGCAGCCGCGGGTACACCCCGACCACCGCCTCGAGCGACGCCTGGTTCTCGTAGAAGTCGGCGGACGGCAGTTCGATCAGGATCAGGAAGCACACCGACGCCAGGATCAGGGCGCCGAAGCCCAGGTAGATCGCGCGCCGGGTGGCCTTGAAGCCGTACACCTCGCTGAGTACGTCGCCGACGATGTAGGCGAGCGGGAACAGGAAGAACCCGCCGTCGGTGATGATCGGCAGGATCTGCAGCGGGCCGACGGACACGTCGGCGTCCGAGAAGAATGCGACGCCCTTGGTGGCGCAGATGTTGGAGATCAGCAGCACCGCGGTGAACAGTGCGACGAAGGTCGGATAGTAGCCGCGGGCGACGTGGGCGAACGTCGCGTGCTCGGTTTGCTGGTCGACCTGGTCTGAAGCTGTCACGACGGCCATCCAAGCACCGAGACGACGTCGGGCGCGAACCCGGTTGGGTTCGCGCCCGATGTGCGAGGTTTGTGATTGCCCTGCACCGTGCATGGTTCAGGGTGCAGGATGCCGATCGGTCAGGCGGAGACGCGGCCTCCGACCACCACCCGGTACGCATAGGTGGATGCGATGGTGGTCAGCGGAATGGTGATCAGCAGGCCCAGGCCGCACAGCAGCGCGCCGACGATGTTCAGGGCGACCAGGACCAGGGCCAGCAGCACCAGCGGCCCGACGTTCTCGGAGATCGCCCGGAAGCTGGACTTGATCGCCGTGACCGCGTCCTGCTCCTTGTCGACGACGAACTGGAGTGTCCACCAGGTCAGGAACGCCAGGATGATGCCCGGGATGATGAAGAGCACGAATCCGATGCCGGTGATGATGCCGACGAGGAGGCTGGCCAGGATGATCGCGCCGACGTTGGTGAACTGGAAGAACGAGCCGATGCCCGGCTTGTTTCCGTCCAGTTCGTGCAGGGCGCCCCGCACCAGTGCCGCATTGACCAGGTAGCTGACGATGGCGCTGACGACGGTGCCGAGGATGCGCCAGAACGTGAAGTAGTCACCGAAGCTGTCATATGAGTCGTTGAAACCGAAGATGAAGCTGACCACGAGCTCGATCAGGAAGATGATCACGGTGATCCCGACCCACACGCCGGCATTGGCCTTGAACTTGTTCCACGCGTAGCCGAGCGCATCCGGGATGGTCAGCTGCGGGGTGCCTCCGGGTCCACCGAAGCCGGGTGCCGGCTGGAGCGGTGCCCCGTAACCCCCGGACGGGGGCGGCGGCGGATATCCGCCGGGCTGGGGCGTGCCGTAACCCGGCGGTGGGGGATAGCCGCCGGGCTGCGGTGCACCGTAGCCGGGCGGAGGCGGGTAGCCGCCGGGCTGCCCGTACGTGGGCTGCTGTCCGTAGCCGGGTTGTCCGGGGCCGGGCTGCCCGTAGCCGGGCTGTCCGTAGCCGGGCTGTCCGGAGTTCGGCGGCGGGGTGCCCTGGTTCGGGGGCTGCTGCGGATGGTTCGGATCGGGTGCCCCGGGCGGGTTCTCACTCACGTGCGGTTCCCCTCAATGGTCCTGGTCGATGCGCGGCGACACATCGGCGCGCCGCGCTGTTTGTTGATCTTGGTAGACACTACGGCGCCCGCAGCCTGTTCGCGCGCTGGCGAACAGGCGTTTCGTACCGATTCGGCTACAACTCGGAGCCGGCTGTGAACACCCAGGGGTCGCGGGGGAGCGCGGCGGGGTCGAACCGGTCGAGCAGGTCCGCCATCGACGGCTTCTCGTCCGATTCGGCCAGCCCGAGTGAGGCCCCGAGAAGACCGCGTACCGCATCCGGGGTGCGTCCCGCGGCCTGCTGGTCAGCGAGGGTGACCGCGCCGTCTCGTTTGGCGAGGCGTTTGCCCTCGGCGTTCAGGGCCAGCGGCACGTGCGCGAAGGTCGGCACGGGAAGTCCGAGGAGGGTTGCCAGGTATGCCTGGCGCGGGGCGGACCCGAGCAGGTCGTCGCCGCGCACCACCTGGTCGACGCCCTGCGCGGCGTCGTCGACGACGACCGCGAGGTTGTACGCGGGCACGCCGTCGCCGCGGCGCAGCACCACGTCGTCGACGGCTCCGGTGTAGCGGCCGTGCAGCAGGTCCTCGACCTCGAACTCCGCGACGTCGGCGCGCAACCGGATCGCCGGAGGCCGCCCGGCGTCCCGTTTGGCCTGCCGCTGCTGGGTCGTGAGGTACCGACATGTGCCCGGGTAGTGCCCGTCCGGGCCGTGCGGCGCGGTGGCCGCCTGCTGGATTTCCCTCCGGGTGCAGAAACACTCGTAGGTCAGGCCGGCGGCGGACAGGGCGTCGACGGCGGCGGCGTAACGCGGCAGTCGCTGCGACTGGTGGACGATCTCGCCGTCCCAGTCCACACCGATCGCGGCGAGGTCGGCGAGCTGCCGTTCCTCGGCGCCGGGCCGTACCCGGTCCAGGTCCTCGACCCGCATCAGGAACCCGCGGCCGGTGGAGCGGGCGAACAGCCACGCCAGCAGGGCGGTTCGCAGATTGCCCAGGTGGAGGTCGCCGGACGGGCTGGGTGCAAACCGCCCGGCACCGTCTCCACTCATGGCGTCCAGCCTAGCGATCCGCCGAGTGCGCACTCGGCGCCGCTCAGGCGCGCCGCCCCAGCACCGCGAGGATGCGCGTCTGCTCGTCCGCGTCGGCCGGGACCTCGACCGCGGGACCACACACGCCCGAGCTGCGGATCTGCTCACCCATCCGGTCGGCGAGGGCGGCCGCCGCCGCGAGGTCCTCGGCCGGGATCGTCTCGTCGACACCGGTGGCGTGCGCGATGTCCCAGCGGTGAATCGCCAGGTCGAAGCCGAGGAAGGAGTCGAACGTCGCGGCGACCGAGGTACGGCCGAGGCTGCTGTCGTACTCGAGGCCCGCGCGCTGCGGGTCGTCGAGGATCTCGAGTACCGCGTCGCGGGTGCGGGTCCATGCCGCGAGCGGGTCCTCGTCGACGCTGGGCGCCGGCGGAAGAGACAGTCCCACGGGCTTCAACGGGAAGGAATGGACGTCGATGAGGTGCCGCAACACGTCGCGTGCGGTCCAGCCCTCGCACGGAGAGGACGAGTCCCACCGGTCGGCGGGGACCGAGGCGACGGTGCCGGTCAGGTTGTCGGCGCGGCGGCGGTAGCGGGCTGCGATCGCGGAGGTGTCGGTCATGGACCCATCCTGCGCCGCTCCCGCGCCGGAGTCTTGAACATTCGCGTCACGGGGTGGCGGATACGACGATGGCCCCCGATCCGGAGATCGGGGGCCATCGTGTGGCGGAGGATAGGGGATTTGAACCCCTGAGGGCGTTAACCCAACCCGCGTTCCAGGCGAGCGCCATAGGCCACTAGGCGAATCCTCCGTGGGCGAGCATACCGGCTCACCCCCGCAATCCGGAAAACGGGGGTGCCGGGGCCCCGATGACCGGCCGATTGTCCGTCCGTGCGACGGGCTCGCTACACTCGTCAGTGGATCCCGCGCGGCGCGCATCCTGTGAACTCCCCCAGGGCCGGAAGGCAGCAAGGGTCAATGGGCTCTGCCGGGTGCGCGGGGTCCCCTTATTTTCTATGCAGCTCTGCCCCCGCCGCTTCGGTGTGAAAGGTTTTTCCGGGATGCCTACCCAAACCCAGATTGGGTTGATGAGCCACGAGGAACTCCGTTCCGAGCACGAACGGCAGTCCGAGAAGTACACGCAGCTCAAGGCAGAGAAGCTGGTCCTCGACCTCACCCGCGGCAAGCCGTCCCCCGAACAGCTCGACCTGTCGGAGGCGCTGCTGACGCTCCCCGGCGAGGGCGATCACCGCGACGGCAGCGGCACCGACGTCCGCAACTACGGCGGGCTGACCGGCCTGCCGGAACTGCGTGCCATCTTCGGTGAGCTGCTGAACATCCCGACCGCGAACCTGCTCGCGGGCAACAACGCCAGCCTCGAGATCATGCACGACCTGATCGTGTTCTCCCTGCTGCACGGCAACGTGGACTCGCCGCGGCCGTGGACGCAGGAGACGAAGGTCAAGTTCCTGTGCCCGGCCCCCGGCTACGACCGGCACTTCGCGATCACCGAGTCGTTCGGCATCGAGATGATCCCGGTTCCGATCCGCCCGGACGGCCCGGACGTCGACGCGATCGCGCATCTGGTCGCCGAGGACCCGCAGATCAAGGGCATGTGGGTCGTGCCGACGTACTCCAACCCGACCGGCGCGGTGTACTCGGAGGAGGTCGTGCGCGCCCTGACGTCGATGCCGACCGCCGCCCCCGACTTCCGCCTCTTCTGGGACAACGCCTACGCGGTGCATCCGCTGACCGAGGAGTTCGCGCCGGCGTACGACGTGCTCGGTCTCGCCGCTGCTGCTGGTAACCCGAACCGGCCGTACGTGTTCGCGTCCACCTCGAAGATCACCTTCGCCGGTGCCGGCGTCAGCTTCTTCGGCAGCTCCGACGCGAACCTGGCCTGGTACCAGAAGCACGTCGGCAAGAAGAGCATCGGACCGGACAAGGTCAATCAGCTGCGGCACCTGCGCTTCTTCGGCGACGCCGACGGCGTTCGCGCGCACATGGCCAAGCATCGCGAGATCCTGGCGCCGAAGTTCGCGGCCGTGCTGCGGATCCTCGAGGACCGGCTCGGTCCGTCGAAGATCGCGTCCTGGACCGAGCCCAAGGGCGGCTACTTCATCAGCCTCGACGTGGTCCCGGGCACCGCGAAGCGGGTCATCGCGTTGGCCAAGGATGCGGGCATCGCGCTGACCGCCGCCGGCTCCGCGTTCCCGTACTCGACCGATCCGGACGACATGAACATCCGGCTTGCGCCGAGCTTCCCGTCGATGGACGACCTCGAGACCGCGATGGACGGCGTCGCGACCTGCGTCCTGCTCGCCGCCACCGAGAAGGCGCTCGAAGCGTAACTCGCGCGCCCGGTACCCGAGTCGACCTGCGGGAAGGGCTTTTTCGCGGGGAACCTGCGATACTCCGGCTCAGGTCCGCTGCGATCGGCGCAGTGGGTTGGACTGAGTGGTGAGTGTCATGACCAGTCGCGCTGGTGTGCAGTCCGGACCGGCTCCGACGAACGTCGGGTCGGCCGGAGCGTGCAACGGGGTGCTGAGAATGTTTCTGTTGGCGCTAGACGTCCGTGAGGGGCCGTCGCCGACACGGGTCGAGCCGGTCCTCGCCGTGGAGCCGTTCCTGCCGGCCAGGATCGGGCCACGGCCGCGGACCGAGCGCGGGGTGCGGCCGGCCGTACTGCTGGCGTACCGGCATCGCAGCGAGGCGGGGGCGGAGCTCACGTTCGGGGCTGCGACCGCCGCGATGCGGTCGGGCGAACCTGGTGTCCGTCCCTATGTGGGGCCCGCCGCCACCTGCCTGTCCCTGTGGGAAGTACCGGACAACGGACTCGTCCTCGCGCTCGAGTCGCTGTCCGATGTCCCGGACACCACGTTGGTCGGCTGGAACACCGACCCCCTGCAGGATCGGGACGGAGCAGGATTCCGCCCGGCCGTGGACGCGTTCCTCACGGTCTTCGGCCTCGACTCCGATGCCAGCCTGGTCGACCTGTTCCCGGGGCTGCACACCCGACTTTCCGATCCGGCCGTGCATCGGCCGCTGACCGACGTGGTCGTGCACAGTCACCGTGGCATCGGCGACCAGGAGGCGATCGAAGGCCTCGTCGTCGAGGTGACCGCGGACGGCGCCGACCGGGTCCGTGGCCTGGTGGAGGGGCCGCAGACCGGGCCGCTGGCGCGCGCCGCGGCCGGGCGGTGGGGAGTGCTCTGGCACTGGGATCGGGTCTCGCTCGTCGACCAGCCGGTCGAGCCCGGTGCGACGGTCGCGGTACGTGAGGACTCCGCCGCGGTGCTCCTCGACCTCGAGGCGACCGCCCGCGGCCACGACTACGTCGGCTCCGGCACCCGCGAGATGCTGTACTGCCTGCTCCCGTGGGTGGCGATCCGGGCGCGGTGCTCGATGGACTTCTGGCAGGTCCTCGACCACTTGCGCTGCCGCGAGGACCTCACCGGAGACCGGTTGGTCCAAGCGCTCGACGACGTCGCCGCGATGCAGGCCCGGCGAATGGAACGGGCCCTGTTGCGCAAGGAGCACCAGCGCGACAACCGCTACCACTCCTGGACCCAGCCCACCCAGCTCCGCTCGATCCTGGTCCGGCGGGCCGCGGAGGAGACCGAGGAACTCGACATCGAACTGGCCGAGGCAGTGCGTGTGATCGAACACGGGCTCCTGCGCAGCGCGGAACTTCGGGGCGCCCGGCACTCGCGGCTCGCCAACGCGTGGTCGGTGCTCGCCGGGGTGATCGCGGCGGTGGCGTTGTTCGCGGCGCTGGCGGCGATCCCGGCCACGACGGAGCCGACACTGTTCACGCACTGGGCGTACGCGCTGACCGCGACCACCGTGATGATGGGGTCGGTGGTCGCGGCCGCGGTGCTGTGGCGGCGGCGCTGACCGTCAGGGGCCGATCCGGCGGCCGGCCGAGGCGGAGCCGAGCCTGGAGTGCGGGTTGCCGTTCCAGCACCAGCCGAGCTTCGGTCGCCGCTGACTGATCCACAGCGCGGCACCCATGCGAAATTGTTCCGCACCGGGCGCCCGCGCGGATGTCAGAATCGAGCAATGACTGTGAAGCTGTGCCTGACCCAGGACCCGGCGTCCGACGAGCTGCTGGCCGAGAATCCGGCCGCGCTCCTCACCGGGATGCTCCTCGATCAGCAGGTCACGATGGAATCCGCGTTCGCGGGCCCGAAGAAGATCGCCGACCGGATCGGCGGTTTCGATGTGCACACGATCGCGGAGATGAACCCGGACGACTTCATCGCGGTGTGCTCGCAGCCGCCGGCGGTACACCGGTTCCCCAAGTCGATGGGCGCGCGGATCCAGTCGCTGTGCGGTTACATCGTCGAGCACTACGACGGCGACACCGCCGCGATCTGGACGTCGGGCGACCCGGATGGCAGGGAAGTGCTCAAGCGGCTGAAGGCGCTCCCCGGCTACGGCGACCAGAAGGCGCGGATCTTCCTGGCCCTGCTCGGCAAGCAGATCGGCGTGCAGCCGGCCGGGTGGCGGGAGGCGGCCGGTGCCTACGGCGACGACGGTGCCCGCCGGTCGATCGCCGACGTCGTCGACCAGCAGACGCTCCTGGAGGTCCGTGAGTTCAAGCAGGCCGCCAAGGCCGCCGCGAAGGCCGCGAAGGCATAGTGCGGGAACCGAATCACCCCATGGTGACGCCCTCCCGGGCCGGGGGTGGACTCGCGTCAGAGGTCGGATCGATCGAATGATGTGTGCCACCGGTCGATTCGGGGCGTTGGTGCCGAGAACCTGATGCCCGGGCGTGGTGCGCGGATCTCGAGGCGCACCACGCCCTGGCGCGAAGGGTCAGCTGCCGCTTGATCCGCTGGAGCCGGAGCTGCCACCCTCGCCGCCGGTCTCGTCGAGCGGATCGGTGCCGCCGGCGGCGGACGGGAACAGGAAGCCGGTGGACACCGTTTCCAGCGACGTGCCGGTGCCGTTCGGAACCTTGGCCCGCCAGTTGACGATCGGGTTCAGTGCCCCGAACGGACCGCAGCCGGTGGCGCCGGGCAGGGAGAACTCGGTGGCCTTGTTGTGGATGCCCGACAGCCACGCGGTCTCGGCGGGGTAGGGATCCTCGTAGTGGGATTCGAAGCCGGCGGGATCATTGTCGAGTTCGAACACGACCGGGTTCTCCGGTGATCCGATGTAGCAGTTGTCGCCCAGCAGGGGGTTGTTGATCTTCAGGCGCGCGGGAAGGGTGATGTCGAAGTCGGTGACCAGGCCGTTGAGGGTTGGGGTCTCCACCGCCTCGACCTGTGAGGTGACCGCGGCGAGGCCGAAGAGGTTGTCGAACGGCAGGTCGACACCCAGGACGCCGCCCGGCACCGTCATCGGCTTGGAGTAGACGCCGAAGTGACCGTCGTCGCGAGGCACCATTGCCCCGTCGCCGTCGGGCAGAGTCGCGGCGATGGTCAGGTCGCCGTCGCCTATCGGAAGCGTGAACCCGTTGTTGTCGAAGGTTCCACTGTTGACGACGACGCTCAGGCATCCCTGGCCGACAGTCGGATCGCAGACGGCGCCGCCGGGAACGGGTGTGGTTCCGGGCGCAGCGGCCGCGGTGGGTGCGGCGAGGGCGAGGGCCCCGCCGGTTGCGAGGCCTGCGAGTGCGATTCGGGTGAGGGTTCCGGTTCGCCGGGGGGAACGTTTCGTCGAGTTTGTCATGCGGCTCCTTACGTCGTAAGAACGTTTGCGAGCGCGCCCGGGGAGGACGCGCGCCGGCTCCGTGGAGCCGACCGGCCGAGACGGTTCCGCTGCCGTGTGTGCAAATTCACGTAACGGACAAAAGCTGTTTATAGCACGCCGCCAGTGTCGTTCGTGTCGTAATCGAACTGTCGGATTTTCCCTGGTCATGCGGGATTACTGGCAAGTAGAAATGGGCAAACACTCCAGCTCGTGGTCAGAGTTGGAAACGTCGTGACGGTCGTGGCCGCGGTGATCTGTGGCGGTCTGTCGGGGTGCTCGACTCCAGTCGATGTCGGGCAGGAGTCGGGCGCGCCGACATCTGCGGCGGTGTCCTCGAGCCGGCTTCCGGCACCGGTGGCGGAGAACCGCGGGGCCGAGATCCCGGCCCCGGCGGACGAGGTGATGACGACCGTCGACGTGACGCCGGAAAGCGCACCTGAACCGTCTCCACGGGCGGTGCCCGCAACGTCGCCGAGATCCACGTCGCCACCGCCGAACGGGTCTACTGCTGACGCGCGCAATGCCGGTGTGCACAAACCTTTTCAGGTGTGCACACCGGCATTCGTCGCCGAATAGGGGTGTGGACCGCCGAAAAGGTGTGTGCAGAGCCGCGTCCGCTCGCGCAGCTCGCCGGGGAGGTCAGTCGCGCTGAAGATCGTCCTGGTCCGGATTCGGCTCGTGGTCCGGACGGCGGGTCCCGTCGTGCCGCGTGTCGAACAGGCCGGAGTGGGTACCGAAGATGCCGGAGCCGCCCGGGCCGCTGTGCGCGAGGACCGCGTGCTCATAAGCGGATTCGGCGTGCAGGGCGAGATCGATGCCACCGGTCTCCTGCTCTGCGGTGACCCGGAATCCGAAGAAACGGTCGATCAGCTTGCCGAGGGCGTAGGTGAGGCCGAACGCGTACACGCCGACCACGCCGACCGCCAGCGCCTGCTTGCCGAGCTGGGTGAGGCCCCCGCCGTACAGCAGTCCCTCGGGGCCGTGGGTCATCACCTGTGCGGCGAGCAGGCCGATCGCGAGGGTGCCGACGATGCCGCCGATCAGGTGCACGCCCACCACGTCGAGGGAGTCGTCGTATCCGAATCGGAACTTCCAACCGACCGCGAACGAGCAGACGACACCGGCGAGGGTGCCGACGACGGCGGCGCCGAGAATGGTCACCCAACCACAGGACGGGGTGATCGCGACCAGGCCGGCGACGACGCCGGACGCGGCGCCGAACGTGGTCGGGTGCCCGTCGCGGCGATGCTCGACGAACATCCAGCCGAGCATGCCGGTGCAGCCGGCCACGAGGGTGTTGACGAACACCGCGGCAGCGGTGCCGTTCGCGCCGAGCGCGGAACCGGCGTTGAAGCCGAACCAGCCGAACCACAGGAGTCCGACGCCGAGCAGCACGAGGGGCAGGTTGTGCGGGCGCATCGGCTCGGTGCGGAAGCCGATCCGCCGGCCCAGGACCAGGGCGAGCGCCAGCCCGGACGCGCCGGAGACGATCTCGACCACGAGGCCACCGGCGTAGTCGAGGACACCGAGGCGGGCGATCCAGCCGTCGGGGCCCCACACCCAGTGCGCGACGGGCACGTAGACCAGCAGCGCCCACACGGGGACGAACAGCATCCATGCGGAGAACTTGGCCCGGTCGGCGATAGCACCGCTGATCAGCGCGGCTGTGAGGACCGCGAAGGTGAGCTGGAAGGTGGCGAACAGCAGTTCGGGCACGGTGCCGTGCACCGTGTCGGGGGAGATCCCGGCCATGCCTGCGTGCTCGAGGCCACCGAGCAGGCCGCCGCCGATGTCGTCACCGAAGACGAGGCTGTACCCGGCAATCAGCCATACGACGGTGACCAGCGCGATTGCGACGAAACTCATCATGATCATGTTGAGCACGCCCTTGGACCGCACCATGCCGCCGTAGAACAGGGCCAGGCCCGGAGTCATCAGCAGCACCAGAGCGGTGCTCACCAGCAGCCAGGCGGTGTCCCCGGCGTCGATCGTGTGCACGGTCAGCCTCCTCCGCGTGCGGTCGGCTTGCACGCCGCAGCAGAGAATCGTCCCTCGGAGTTTCACGAGCGCTGCCGTGACGTTGCGGGTGTGTTTCGCCTTTCTCACACTTGGTCACGCGCCGTGCGTGGCCTGCAGAGCGGGCGGCGCATCCGCTCGATTCGGTCGAGTGAACGGAAGCGTTCGGTCGATCCGATCGGGTGAACGGAACATTCGGTCGATCCACGGACGCGGCCGGACCCGCTCGGCCGACCGGCGCGCGGGCGGTCAATGGTCCCGATGTCGGTGCTCGCCGGTACCCTCACCGCGTGGCCCTCTACCGGAAATACCGACCGGCGACCTTCGCGGAGGTGGTGGGGCAGGAGCACGTCACCGAGCCTCTGAGCACCGCCCTCGACGCGGGACGCATCAACCACGCGTACCTGTTCTCCGGCCCGCGCGGCTGCGGCAAGACCTCGTCCGCCCGCATCCTGGCGCGCTCCCTGAACTGTGTTCAGGGCCCGACGTCGACTCCGTGTGGGACGTGCCACTCCTGTGTTGCTCTCGGTCCCGGCGGTCCGGGCAATCTCGACGTCATCGAGCTGGACGCGGCCAGCCACGGCGGTGTCGACGACACCCGCGAGCTGCGCGACCGCGCCTTCTACGCGCCCGCCGAGTCGCGGTACCGCATCTTCATCGTCGACGAGGCCCACATGGTCACCACGCAGGGCTTCAACGCCCTGCTCAAGATCGTCGAGGAGCCGCCGGAGCACCTGATCTTCGTGTTCGCGACGACGGAGCCGGAGAAGGTGCTGCCGACCATCCGGTCGCGCACCCACCACTATCCGTTCCGGTTGCTGGCGCCGAACACGATGCGCGGACTGCTCGAGAAGATCTGCGCGCAGGAGGACGTCGCGGTCCAGGATGCGGTGTATCCGCTGGTGATCCGCGCCGGTGGTGGCTCACCCCGCGACTCGCTCAGCGTCCTCGATCAGCTTCTCGCCGGTGCTGGTGAGGAGGGCGTCACCTACGCGCGAGCCCTCGCACTGCTCGGCGTCACCGATGTCGCGCTGATCGACGAGGCCGTCGACGCCCTCGCGGCGGGCGACGGTGCCGCGCTGTTCGGCACCGTCGACAAGGTGATGGACGCCGGTCACGACCCGCGCCGGTTCGCTGTGGATCTGCTCGAGCGGATCCGTGACCTGATCCTGATGCGTGCCGTCCCCGACGCCGGTGAGAGGGGCCTCGTCGACGCGCCCGGCGATGTCCTCGAACGTATGCGGGAGGAGTCGGAACAGATCGGTCCGGCGACGCTGGCCCGGTACGCGGAACTGTTGCACACCGGGCTCGGTGAGATGCGGGGCGCGACGGCACCGCGGTTGCTGCTCGAGGTGATCTGCGCCCGGATGCTGCTGCCGTCCGCATCGGATGCGGAATCGGCGGTGCTGCAGCGCCTCGAGCGACTCGAGATCGGTGGGGTGGTCGCAGGGCCCGGCGGCGCGGCGCCCGCGGCCAGGCCGCTCACCCCCACCGCGCCCGAGCCGGCGGGCCCTGCGCCCGACGAACCCGCACCGCGCTTCCTGCGGCCCTCGCAGCGCAAGCAGGCGGAAGCGGATGCGGAGGCCCGTGCCCAGGCCGAAGCTGCGCAGGCCGCGGCTCAGGCGGAGACGGCCGCGCAGGCCGAGGCGGAAGCTGCGGCACGGGCCGAGGCGGAAGCGGCCGCGCGCGCCGAGGCGGAAGCAGCGGCCCAGGCCGAGGCCGCTGCCCGGGCGGAGGCAGTTGCGCAGGCCGCGGCTGCTGCCCGGGCGAAGGCGGCTGCCGAGGCCCAAGCCGCAGCGGAGGCGGAGGCCGCGGCACTGGCCAAGGCGGCTGCCGAGGCCCAGGCCGCAGCGGAGGCGGCGGCAGCACGCGCACGGGCCGTGGCGGCCCAGATGGAAGCGGCGCCGGTGCAGCCCGGTGAACCCCTCGACATACCGTCCGTCGAACCGTCGCCGCTCGTGCCCGACAGCTTCGACACGGTGGCGGATGCGCTCACGCCCGCTGCCGATCCCGACTCCGCCGAATTCTTCTCTCCGGCAGAGGATTCTGCGGAGCCGATATCCGAGCCCGAGCTTGAAATCGCCGAGTCTGCCGCCGTCGATCCCGCGGCCGCCGAGCCGGCCGACACCGAGCCGGCCGACACAGAGCCGGCAGTCGCGGAGACGGTGGCGGTCGAGCCGGTCGTCACCGAGCCTGTCGGCGGCGAGCCCGAGCTCGTGGCGGTCGAGCCCGCCGTCCCGGAACCGGGAGGCGTCGAGCCCCCGGTGGCCGCGGCGGGAGGCGCCGAGCCGGACGCGGCTGCGATCCGGGCGGTGTGGTCGGAGGTGCGGGCCAAGGTCCGTGAGCACAGCCGCACCGTCGAGGTGATGCTCTCCGGGGCGACGGTTCGCTCCGTCGAGAATGGCACGGTGGTGCTCGTGCACGCCTCCGCCCCGCTCGCGAAGCGGCTCGTCGAACCCCGGAACGCCGACGTGATCCGGCGTGCGCTGCACGACGTGTTCGGTGTCGACTGGTCCGTCGACTGCCAGGTCGGCACCCCAGACCAGGATGTGCCGAGCAAGCCGGCCCCGGTCCGTCAGCAAGCGAAATCGTCTGGTGCGCCGCGGTTCTCGAGGCCGAGTCAGGCGAATGCGGCGCCGCAGCCTGCCCGTCCGGCCGGTCCCGAACCGGTCGTCGGGCCGCCGGTCGACGACATCCCGCCGCCCGACGAGCCGGACTACCCCGACGATCCGGGGCCGATGGACTTCGACCCGCCGTCGCCGGATTCGGTGACGGCCGAGGACGAGGAAGAGATGATGGCGGAGGCCGCCGAACCGGCCGACCCGTCCGTGCGGCGTGATCCGAACGACGTGGCACTGGAGTTGCTGGCCGACGTCCTCGGGGCGAAACCGCTCGACGAATGACGCCGCGGCGCAGTCTCGCCGAGCGGGCGCTGGCCCTGGTGAACCGCCGCGCGTCCGGCCCCCAGCCGCCGGTGCGTCAGCCTCTCGACCTGCGTCCGCCCGGTGCTCGCGGCAGCTTCGGGTCGCGGTGGTTCAACTGGGCGCACTACGGGGTGATGGTGCCGAATCTGCCCGAGCCGCATCGATACTTCGGGGTGATGGCAATCGTCGGAACCCCTGAGGCGGCGGTCTTCGCGAACGACTGGGCGATCGAGACGACGCCTCGCGACACCACCACCGTCGTCTCGTCGACGGCGGCGATGACCGGTGGCGGGTTTCTGCACCGCTCGACGTCGCGGGACTGCGAGTTCGCGGCGGACGGCAGCGTGCTGCGATTCGGGGACGAGTTGCTCCTCGAGTCCCGGTATCCCGAGTTCACCGTGCGTCGCACCCATCCGGAGGTCGGAGTCGATCTGCGACTGCGGGCAACCGGTGCGATCAGCCGGTTCTTCGACATCCCCGGCGTGTACCGGCACTGGAGCCTGCTCTGCGAGTACGAGGGCACCGTCACGCACGCGGGCGACGGGCAGGGTGTGTCCGGTCTGTGCACGGTCGAGTACGCCCGCGGCGCCGGTCCGCACAGTGTGTTGCCGCCCGGGTTGGCCTCGCGCGCCAAGCTCCCCGCCCGCCTGTTCACCTATCACGTGGTGAACGTCGACGAGGGCACTCAGGTGCTGCTCAGTCACGTCACCGGTCCGGGTGGTGTCCCGCTGCTGCGCACCGCATACCTGCGGACACGGAGCGGGGACAGTGTCGGCTACACGGCGGGCTGCACCCTCACCGTCGTGCGGGCCGCGGACCGGTCACACCGCACCCCGGACGGTCGCGAGATGTCGCTCCCGGAGACCTTCAGGTGGCGGCTGAGCGTCGGCGGTGACGAACTGCTGACGCTGGACTGCACGGCGTCGGGGGACTGGTGTTACGGGCTCGGTGCCGGATACGTCGGAAGCTTTCGCTACGACGGGTGGTTCCGCGGCCGGGCCGTCACCGGCCTGGGCTATGCCGAGTACGTCGACCTTCGCGGCTGAGCGTCAGGCGGTCCGGCGCTGGCGGGCGGCGACGTTGCGACGCGCGAAGTCGATGCTCAGCGCGACGAGTTCCCGGCTTTCCCGCAGGATCGTGCCGAGCACCGGGAACGCGTGGATCTGACCGCTCCACAGATGGGTCTCGACGGTCCGCCCGGCGTGTTCGAACCGACTCGTCAGCAGCTCGACATCCGGCCGCATCAGCTCGTACTCGGCGCACGAGAGGAACACGGGCGGGAACACGGCCGGGTCGGCGTCGACTGGCGAGTCCACGCCGACGATGGCGTCGGGTCCGCCGAGCCAGCGGTCCTTGAGCTTGGCGACCTGGCTCATCGGCAGGTACGCGTCCTTGCGCATGAACTTCGGGTCGTGTCGTTCGAGGTGCACGTTCAGCAGCGGGGAGTAGCCGATCACGGCGGCCGGCCGGGGGAGCCCCTGCAGCGCGGCAATCTCGGCGACCTTCATGGCGAGGTAACCGCCCGCGGAATCGCCGGCGACGACGATCTTCGCCGGGTCGGGACACGATTCGAGCACGGCCCGGTAGGCGGCCATCGCATCGGCGATCGAGGTGCCGACACCGCCGTCCGGCAACTGCCGGTACTCCACCGAGATCACCGGAACTCCGGCGCGGGCGGACAGCAGGGCGCACAGGCTGCGGTGGGTGCCGCGACCACAGAACACGAAGCCGCCGCCGTGCAGGTAGAGGATCGTCGCATCGGCCAGCTCGTCGGTCGCGACGTGGCGGTGCGTGACCCGCTCGCACGGAACCCCACCCAGGGTCAGGTCCTGGACGGTGCTGCCGGGTGGGGCGGGCAGGCGGTCGACGTAGGTTTCCAGCTTGGCAAGGATCCGGATGCCGCCGTCGGTGGCCGGCCAGATCGTGAACAGCGGTTTGACGACGATTCGCGTGAACCCCGCGATCAGCCGCGCTCGAATGCTGACGTCCCAGTGCCAGACGGTGTTCTCCCCGGTGCGCATGAGCGTCCCCCTGTGTGTGACCGTGTGTCACGCATACGATAGGTGGCCGCGGTCGGTCTCGCCCGGTTTCGGGCGCGCCGGGGTCAGGCCCGTTCCGCCTCGCGGGCCCGCAGGCGTTCGCGGGTCTCCTCGAATCGGCGCGCCGAGCGTTCCAGCTCGTCAAGATGGGCCGCGAGCCGTTCCCTGGCCTGCTCACCGACCGGACCGACGTCGGTCCGGTCGAACACCTGCCAGATCCTCAGCACCGGCCACACCACCTCGTCGAGATGCTGGCGCAGGTCGTAGACGCCGTGCCGCGCCAGCAGTGCCGCATTGCGGCGGAAATTGGGCATCGACATCCCCGGCATCTGGAAGCGGACCAGGATCTCGGTGAGCGCGTCCATCGCCGCATCGGGCGTCACGTCGAGGGCGGCACCGGCGAGGGAACGGTAGAAGACCATGTGCAGGTTCTCGTCGGCGGAGACCCGGCTCAGCATCCGCTCGGCGACGTCGTCCGCGCAGGCCCGGCCGGTGTTGCGGTGCGCGAGCCGGGTCGCGAGCTCCTGGAACGTCACGTACGTGACCGAGTGCAGGAAGGACTCATCCAGGGGCGACGACACCCCCATGGTCATGTGCTGCATCCGGAACCGCTCGAGTTCGACCGGATCGACGGCGCGGGTCACCGTCAGGTAGTCCCGGATCACGATGCCGTGGCGGTTCTCCTCGGCCGTCCACCGGTTCACCCACGTTCCCCACGCCCCGTCCCTGGAGAAGCTGCCCGCGATCTCCCGGTGATAGGACGGCAGATTGTCCTCGGTCAGCAGGTTGGTCACCATCGCGACCTTCGCGACCTCGGTGAGTCGGGACTGGCCGGGCTCCCAGTCGTCGCCGCCCATCGGGGCGAAGTTCCGGCCCTCGTCCCAGGGCACGTACTCGTGGGGATTCCAGTCGCGGGCCATCGACAGGTGCCGGTTCAGCAGCGCCTCGACGGTCGGTTCGAGTTCGCGCAGGAGTGCGGCCTGGTTCGGTGTCGCGATCGCCATGGGAAGGGCTCCGGTGCGATGAGGTCAGCCCCGCAGGGACTGGGAGGGGGAATTGCCGTACTTGTTGCGGTAGGCCGCCGCGAAGCGGCCCGTGTGGGTGAATCCCCACCTTTGCGCGATCTCGGTGACGGTGCGGCTGGGGTCCGCATCCAGGAGTTCTTCGTGTGCCCGCTGCAGCCGAATGTCGAGCAGGTACTCGGACGGGCTGCGTCCAACGTACCTGCGAAACCCCTCCTGCAGGCGGCGAACGCCCACCCCGGCGCACTCGGCCATGTCGCCCGCCGTCCACACGCGGCCGGGGTCGGCGTGCAGGGCGTCGACCACCCGCTTGACGATCCGCGGCCGCGGCGTCGGAGCCGCAGTCGACGGCACGGCCGCGAGGACCAGTGCCGTCGTGACGGCGCCGGCCAACTGGTCGGCGACGAGGGCGTTGCCGAGCACCCCCGGATCGTCCGTGAGCTGCTGCGCGAGCGAGACGACCAGACGCAGCCAGCTCGCGCCCTCGGGAGTGGTGAGGTCGACCTGCCGGGGCAGCTGCCGCTCGGTCTCGAGAACGCGGAGTATTTCGCGGTCGAGGTGGGTGCGATCGATGCCGACCCCGAGGATGTGGCAGGCCCGGTCCCATTCGACGATCCGTGTCGCAGTGTCGGGTGGGCAGATCGTCGCCTGCCCGACCGCGGAGGTCACCTCGGTACCGCGGATGACCGATGTCAGGTGACCCGTGAGCGGGATGTTGACGGCGTAGCCGCCCGGGTGGGCGGATTCGACGGTTACCTCCGTACCCCACCCGATGCGGGCGAGCCGGATCGGCCCGAGGTCCGCGTTGCGCAGCACCAGCCCAGGAGTGCTGTCCGGGGACAGCCGGATCAGGTTGTGCGGGAAGTACGCGTCCGATGCGATCCGGGACGCATCCTCCCAGTTGTCCGGGATCTGGGGAGCCCCCGGCCGGCCCGAGTGCACGGGTGTGGACAGCGCGGACAGATCGGATGCGTCGAGAAGACTCGGAGGCGAGGCGGCCGGCACCGGCGTGTTCGCAGGATGGAGCATCGGCTCGCTCACCTCCTGTCCGCCAACCTCCCCGGGCGCGGGGAGGACGTCATCCGATGTGGCGGGCACCCCGGTCGAGGGCACGCCTTTCGGCGTCGGCGTGGTGGGTCGGTTGCACGCCGCCCGTCAATTGAACCTGACCGGCGGGCCCACAGCCAGCGACCGGCCGAACTCATATTCACGAATCGGGCACGCGAGCGGCTGCGCAATGTGTACTTTCGGTGCGCACAGCGGATCGCGGTGGTGGCATCGATGACGTAGCGTCGGACCACTCAGCCGGGCCCGGTGGTGCGGTGCGACGACGAGGGAGTGCGTGACATGCCGTTACAGCGACTCGACTCGTCGTGTCCGGACGGTGAGTTCCCGGGCCCTGCGAAGCTGACCCTGGTTCCGAGCGTCGAACCGGAAACGAGAAGTGCCGGGCCCCTGCGGGTGCTCGGCATCGTCCGGACCCACTCCGGTGATCCGATTCCCGATGCGCGACTCGACTGGTGGCATCCCGTCGACGACGACGCCGCCGCGACCGGCCTGCCCGTCGAGCCCAGCGGATCCGCGGTGACCTGCGACCGCGGCAGCTTCGACGTCGTCGCCGGCGCCGCGGACGAGCACATGCGGGTGGTGGTGCGGGCCGACGGCTACGCCCCGCTCGACGTGCGACTGGTCCCGCTGCCCGGGCTGCCGCCGATCTCGCCGCCGATCACCCGGTCCGGGCGGGCGCCGCTGGCGGTACGTCCCGGTGCCGCCGACCACGTCGAGTGCTGGTGCGAGTTCGCGCTCACTCCCGGGGAGACCGTCCACTCCGTGTGAATTTCCCGGCCGTCCGGGTCATCGGCCCCTGGTGGCCGGGACGCCGGGCGGCACATCCTTTGCTGCAGTCGATCCGCCAGCGGGCGGGGCAGTGAAGGAGACCGCACATGAGCATCAGCAATTCGGTGGCGGCCGCATCCGCCGATCCGGCTCCCGACGCGCCGGCGACCCAGCGTCGAGCATGGGTGGCGGCCGGTGTCGTGGCCGGTCTCGCCGGCGTGGTCGGCATCCAGGCCAGTGGGGGCGTGACCGCCGTCTACGACGAGACGATCGCCGGGAACCCGGTCGCGATCGCCGAACGACTGGCCGACCAGCGGACCATGATCCTGATCGAACACACCGGGTTCGCGGTCGCCGCGCTCGCGCTGCTGGTGTTCGCGGCGGGCCTGGCCCGACTGATGGCCGCGCGACTGGCACCGGCGAGTGTGCTGCCGCAGGTCGCGGCCGGGGGGCTGATCGTGACGTCCGCGATCTCCCTGATCGGCACCGGTCTGACCACCGAACTGGTCTTCGGGCTGTCCGAGGGCACGAAGATGGTGCCGGAGTTCGCCGTGGTCGGGGCGCACTGGCTCGGCACCATCCCGTGGCTGTGGGCGGCCGCGGGCGTCAGCGCCCTCGCGGTCGCGGTGGCGTCCCTGCGGCACGGTGCGCTGCCGAGGTGGCTCGGCTGGACCAGCGTGGTCCTCGGCGGATTGACCGCGCTGTTCGGAATCTCGCCGCTGCAGTACATGGCCGGATTCACCGGTCCGGTGTGGGTGCTGGTCTGCGCTGTCGGACTGTGGTTCACGGGCCGCAAGCGCTGAACCTGTGCGCGTTTCTGGTAGTCCTGGCTACCGGAAACGCGCACGGGCGTCGCCGGAGCCGGGAAGGGTGTGACGAGTGAGCGAGCGATACGAGGGGTCGGTGGGCGGCGGTGCGCCGGTGCCCGCCGCTGCGCTCGCCGTCACGGCCTGGCTGCTCGCAGTGCTGTCGGTGGTCGCCTTCCTGGCGGCGGAGCCGACACTGGACGCGAACCAGCTGTTCTTCCTGGTCGACGTCGTCGGGGCGGCGGTGTACGGCACCGTCGGCGGCGTGGTGCTGGCCCGCAGGGTGCATCCGGTTCCGATCATCCTGGGCCTGGGTGCGATCGGGATCGGGCTCGCCGCGCTGAGCTACGCCTACACCGAACTGGCGGCCGTCCGGCCCGGATTGCCCGCGGTCGCGGCGATCGAGCCGCTGCAGAACACCGCGTGGATCCCCGGCACCCTCGCGCTGTTCCTGGTGGTGCCGTGGCTGATCCGCGACCAGCGGCTCGACATCGCCGCTCGCGCCGGGTTGGTCGCCGGAGTGGCAGCGACGGCGTGGTTCTTCGTCGCCCGCACCTGGAGCGACGTCGCCGCGATCTGGCTCGTCGCGCCGGTGGTGGCGGTCGGACTGGTTGCGGCGGGCGACGCGGCGCGGAGGGCGCGCCGCGGCCCGGTGGAGGAACGGGTCGGTCTCGGTTGGCTGGCAGTCGGTACCGCGCTGATGGCGCTGTCGTTCGTCCCGCTGGCGCTGCCGTCGTCGTGGCCGCACATGTGGATGATCACCCCACTCGTCCACCTCGCGGTGCAGGCGTTCTACCCGGCCGCGATGTTGGTGGCGGTGCTGCGTCAACGGATGTGGGGACTCGACCTGGCCGTGAGCCGTGCGGTGCTGGCCGGCACGCTCACGGTCGGGTTGATCGCCCTGTACGTGGTGACCGCGACGGCGCTGGCACAGTTGCTCCCGTCGTCGGATTCCGTTCTCGCGCAGGCCGTCGCGGCCGGCGCCGTGGCAGTGGCCGTGCAGCCGGTGCGATCGTGGCTGCAGCGTCGCGTGCACGACCTCGTGTACGGGTCCGGCGCGGATCCGGCGCGCGCGGTGCGTGACCTGGGCAGCCGATTCGCGACGGCCGCCGCGCCGGACGAACTGATGGGGGAGCTCGCCGCCGGGGTCGCCGCGGCGCTGCGACTGGAGTCGGTGACCGTCTGGCAGGCGGGGGATCCCGAACCCGTTGTGCGGTACGGGCATCCGACGGGCCGGGAGACGGTGGTGGAGCTCGTGCATCGGGGTTCTCCGGTCGGCGGGCTCGCCGCGACTGCGCCCCCGGGCGAGTCGCTCGACGAGCGGGACCGGAAAGCGTTGCAGGAGCTGGGTTCGGTCGTTGCCACCGGCCTGGTGCTGGGGCGGGCGACGCGAGACCTGGACGCGGCCCGCGACCGGCTGTCCACGGTCCGGCTGGAGGAACGGCGGGTGATCCGGCGGGAGCTGCACGACGGTCTCGGACCGTCGCTCGCCGGGATCCGACTCGGGCTGCAGGGGGTGCGGAATCTGCTCGGGGTGGACCCCGACGCCGCGGCCCGGCTGCTGGATTCGCTGCAGCAGCAGCTCGATCACCAGGTGGAGGGTGTTCGCTCCTTGTCGCGCACCCTGTTTCCGCCGATCCTCGACGAACTCGGCCTCGTCGCGGCCCTGCACGATCTCGCCGCGCAGCACGCCCGCGCCGGGTTCGTCCTCCACGTGGACGCGCAGGTACCCGCGACGATCGACCCGCTCGCGAGCGCGGCCGCCTACGGGATCGCGGTCGAGGCGGTGTCGAATGCACGCCGCCACAGCGGCGCGGACGGCTGTCGGGTCGAGGTGTGCGCCGCACCCGGTTCGACCGCGGGGGAGCTGACCGTCGTCGTGCACGACGACGGTCGCGGCTTCGACTCGGAGCACGTCGGCGGCGTCGGCACCCGCTCGATGCGGGAACGGGCCGGGGCCCTCGGCGGCACCCTGGTGATCGACTCGCCGGCGTCGGGAGGCACGCGGGTGGCCGCCCGGATACCGTTGGCCCCAACATGACCGACCACACCGTCACCGCCATCCGAGTCGCCGTCGTCGACGACCATCCCGTGTTCCGGCTCGGGATGGTCGCACTGCTGTCCACCCTCGACGGGATCGACGTCGTCGTCGAGGCCAGTTCCGTCGCGGAAGCGGCGACCGCGGTGACCTCGGACGTGGACGTGGTGCTGATGGACATCGAGCTCGGCGACGGTTCCGGCGTGGAGGCCACCCGGGACCTGCTGGCCCGCCTGCCCGCGCTGCGGGTGCTGATGGTGACGATGCACGAGGACGACGACGCCCTCGTGGCGTCGGTCCGCGCCGGCGCCCGCGGCTACCTGGTCAAGGGGGCCGGCCCGGACGAGGTGGAGCGGGCCGTGCGAGCGGTCGCGCACGGCGACCTGTTCCTCGGGGCGGCGGTGGCGGAGCGGGCGATGGGATTCATGGCGGCTTCGCGGGGACTGGCGCCGACGGTCTTCCCCGAGCTGACCGATCGGGAGCGGGAGATTCTCGACCTCGTCGCCGCCGGCCACGACACGTCCACCATCTCCCGTCGCCTGGTGCTCAGCCCGAAGACGGTGCGCAACCACACCTCGAACATCCTGACCAAGCTCGGCGTGCCGGACCGGTCCGCGGCGATCGTGCGGGCCCGGGAGGCGGGTCTGGGCTGACGGCCGCGGTGCGGTTGGTCGGCACGGCCGCGGTGCGGTTGATCGGCACGGCCGCGGCACGGTTGATCGGCACGGTCACAGGTCTCGCTCGCTTCGGTCCTAGACCCCATTTTGGAACACGTTCTACTATGGCGTGCATCGGGGTGTCTGCCTCGGGTCGGCGCACTCGCGGGTGCCCCGGCACCACGTTGGATCCGCAGAAGAACCGCTCGCACGCGGCGCAGCCGTGCACAGGAAGGAACACCGTGACCACAGAGGCGTTCATTTATGAAGCCATCCGAACCCCACGCGGCCGGGGCAAGTCGTCCGGCTCGTTGCATTCGGTGAAGCCGATCGACCTCGTCACCGGCCTGATCGACGAGCTGCGGGTGCGGTTCCCCGACCTGGACGAGGACCGTATCTCCGACGTGATCCTCGGTGTGGTCTCCCCGCTCGGCGACCAGGGCGCCGACATCGCCCGGACCGCGGTGACCGTCGCCGGCCTGCCGGAGACCGTCGGTGGCGTGCAGATCAACCGCTTCTGCGCGTCCGGCCTCGAGGCCGTGAACATGGCGGCGCAGAAGGTGCGGTCCGGCTGGGACGAGCTGGTCATCGCCGGCGGCGTCGAGTCGATGTCCCGGGTGAAGATGGGCTCCGACGGCGGTGCCTGGATGCTGGATCCGGCCACCAACTTCGACACCTACCTGGTGCCGCAGGGCATCGGCGCCGACCTGATCGCCACCATGGAGGGCTTCTCCCGCGAGGACGTCGACGCGTACGCGGTCCGTTCGCAGGACCTCGCGGCGAAGGCGTGGGCGGGCGGCTACTTCGCCAAGTCCGTCGTCCCGGTCAAGGACATCAACGGCGTCACCGTCCTCGACAACGACGAGCACATGCGTCCGGGCACCACCCTCGAGTCGCTGGCCGGGCTCGCGCCCGCGTTCGCCGGCATCGGCGCGATGGGCGGCTTCGACGCCGTCGCGCTGCAGAAGTACCACTGGGTCGAGAAGATCAACCACGTCCACCACGGCGGCAACAGCTCCGGCATCGTCGACGGCGCCGCTCTCGTCCTCGTCGGCTCCGAGCGGGCAGGCAAGGAGATGGGCCTGACCCCGCGTGCCCGCGTCGTCGCGACCGCCACCTCCGGCGCCGACTCGACGATCATGCTCACCGGCCCCACCCCGGCCGCGCACAAGGTGCTCGCCCAGGCCGGGCTCACCGTCGACGACATCGATCTGTTCGAGATCAACGAGGCGTTCGCGTCCGTCGCGATGAAGTTCCAGAAGGACCTGAAGATCCCCGACGAGAAGCTCAACGTCAACGGCGGAGCGATCGCGATGGGTCACCCGCTCGGTGCGACCGGCGCGATGATCACCGGAACCATGGTCGACGAGCTCGAGCGTCGCGGCGCCAAGCGGGCCCTGGTCACGCTGTGCATCGGCGGCGGCATGGGCGTGGCCACCATCATCGAGCGCGTCTGACGCTCACCGGACAATCAGGAGAGACGAAACAGTGAGCGATCAGAACATCATCAACTGGGAGCAGGACGCCGACGGCATCGTCGTGCTCACCATCGACGACCCGAACCAGGGCGCGAACACCATGAACGACCGCTACATCTCGTCGATGAAGGAGACCGTCGACCGGCTGTACGCGGAGAAGGACACCGTGACCGGTGTCGTGCTGACCTCCGGCAAGAAGACCTTCTTCGCCGGCGGCGACCTGAAGAACATGATCAAGTCGGGTCCCGAGGACGCCGAGTACATCTACCACCACAGCCTCGCCCTCAAGGCCGACCTGCGTCGCCTCGAGACGCTCGGTAAGCCGGTCGTGACCTGCATCAACGGCGCGGCGCTCGGCGGTGGCCTCGAGATCGCGCTGGCCACCCACCACCGCATCGCCGCGGACGTCAAGGGCGTCAAGATCGGTCTGCCCGAGGTCACCCTCGGTCTGCTGCCGGGCGGCGGCGGCGTCGTCCGTACCGTCCGCAAGTTCGGCCTGATGACCGCGCTGACCCAGTTCCTGCTGCAGGGTCAGCAGCGCGGGCCGCAGCAGTCGCTCGAGGTCGGCCTGATCGACGAGGTCGTGTCCTCGGTCGAGGAACTGGTGCCCGCCGCGAAGGCGTGGATCAAGGCGAACCCGGACAAGGGCGTCCAGCCGTGGGACGAGAAGGGTTACAAGATCCCCGGCGGCACCCCTGCCACCCCGGCGTTCGCGGCGAACCTGCCCGCGATCCCGGCGAACCTGCGCAAGCAGATCAAGGGCGCCAACATGCCGGCGCCGCGCGCGATCCTCGCGGCCGCGGTCGAGGGCAGCCAGGTCGACATCGACAACGCGCTGAAGATCGAGTCGCGCTACTTCACCTCGCTGGTCACCGGCAACGTCGCGAAGAACATGATCCAGGCGTTCTTCTTCGACATCCAGACCATCGGCTCGGGTGCGTCGCGTCCGAAGGACATCCCCAAGCGTGAGATCAAGAAGGTCGGCGTCCTCGGCGCCGGCATGATGGGCGCAGGCATCGCGTACGTGTGTGCCAAGGCGGGAATCCCGGTCGTGCTCAAGGACGTCGCGATCGAGGCCGCGGAGAAGGGCAAGGCGTACTCGGAGAAGATCGAGGCCAAGGCGCTCTCGCGGGGCAAGACCACCGAGGAGAAGTCGAAGGCGCTGCTCGACCTCATCACGCCGACCGCCGATCCGGCCGACTTCGCCGGCGTCGACTTCGTCGTCGAGGCCGTCTTCGAGTCGCCCGACCTGAAGAAGAAGGTGTTCCAGGAGATCGAGGACATCGTCGACGCGGACGCCCTGCTCGGATCGAACACCTCGACGCTGCCGATCACCGATCTGGCGACCGGCGTCAAGCGTCCCGAGGACTTCATCGGCATCCACTTCTTCTCGCCCGTCGACAAGATGCCGCTGGTCGAGATCATCCGCGGTGAGAAGACGTCAGACGAGACTCTCGCGCGCGTCTTCGATTTCGTGCAGGCGATCCGCAAGACGCCGATCGTCGTCAACGACTCGCGTGGCTTCTTCACCTCGCGCGTGATCGGCACGTTCGTCAACGAGGCCATCGCCATGCTCGCCGAGGGCATCGAGCCGGCCACCATCGAGCAGGCGGGCATGCAGGCCGGTTACCCGGCGGCGCCGCTGCAGCTCTCGGATGAGCTGAACCTGACGCTGATGCAGAAGATCCGTGCGGAGTCGAAGGCCGCCGCGATCGCCGAGGGCAAGACGCTGCCGCCGGACCCGGCCGGTGACGTCATCAACGTCCTCGTCGAGGAGAACGGCCGCAAGGGTCGCCTCGGCGGTGCCGGCTTCTACGACTACGAGGACGGCAAGCGCGTCGGCCTGTGGCCGGGCCTGCGCGAGGCGTTCAACTCCGGATCGGCGACCCCGCCGCTCCAGGACCTGATCGACCGCATGCTGTTCATCGAGGCGCTCGAGACGGTCAAGTGCTTCGACGAGGGCGTCATCACGTCCACCGCCGACGCCAACATCGGCTCGATCATGGGCATCGGCTACCCGGCCTGGACCGGTGGCGTCAGCCAGTTCGTCACCGGCTACGAGGGCGGCGTCGCCGGATTCGTGGCCCGCGCCGAGGAACTCGCCGCAAAGTACGGCGAGCGCTTCACCCCGCCTGCTTCGCTCAAGGCATAGGCAGCTCCGCTGCTCGTGCGTGGTTTGCGGGTCCAGGGACCCGCAAACCACGCACGAGCGCAGTGGGCGTCTGTGGACAACTCCGTACGCAGTGGCTGTCTGTGGACAACCCCCGGATCGCCGAAGGGTTGCAGTCGGAGGGGGCGGCAACGCTTCGATGCATGTACAGGTCGGAAGAACTCCAGGCGCTGATCGATCATCAGCACGGTGTGATCTCGGGCGCGCAGTTGCGTTCGGTCGGGTATCCCCGTGACCGGCTTCGTCACCGGCTGGAAACGCGTCGCTGGCAAGCGGTCCTACGAGGTGTCTACGCGACCAGCAGTGGTCCGCTGACCAGGGAAATGACCTTGTCCGCCGCGCTGCTGTACGGAGGCGGTCACGCCGTTCTCAGTCATCGCACCGCCGCCGAGGAGTGGGGGTGGCTCCCCGTGGAGGCAGGGCTCCCTGTCCATGTCACGGTTCCCTACGGCAAGTCCGCGTTGTGTCAGTCTCCACGGGTGAGGCGGCCGGCGCCGCCGGCGCATCCCGGACGGGGACCGGGACCACTTCATCCCGGGGTGATCGTGCACCGGTCCCGTGCGCACCCCTACATCGGAATCGACTTCGCTCATCCCCGAACCACGAAGGCGGACACCGCGATCGACCTCGCGGTCTCCGAGCCGAACGCTCGGGCCGCCTATGTCAGGCTGATCATGACCGTGACCAATGCGCGAATCCGTTTGGCAGACGTGGTGTCCCGGCTGGTCGAGCGTCCACCCCGGCGGTATCGGCGCGCCCTTGCCTCGGCAGTGACACTGCTCGCCGACGGTGTCCAGTCGGCGCTCGAGTTCCACTACGCCGTGGACGTGGAGCGGGCACACGGGCTCCCGGGCGGCGATCGTCAGGGGCCGGTGATCGTCGACGGCCGGACTCTCTGGGAGGACGTCGACTACACCGTGCACGGCGTGCCGCTCATCGTCCGGCTGGACGGACGATGGGCGCATTCGATGCGGGAGATCCAGTTTCGAGATCGTCGCCGCGACAACGCCGCCGAACTCGCAGACCGCCCCCGGCTGATCTACGGCATGGAGGAGGTCGGGCGGACGGCCTGCCTGGTGGCCCGTGAAGTCGAGCGCGTCCTGGCTCGTGAGGGGTGGGTGCGTGGGACCGACAACCCCTGCCTTCGATGTGCCCGGGAGCACTGAGGCGCCTGTGGCGCTCGTGCGCGGTTTGCGGGTCCCTGGACCCGCAAACCGCGCACGAGCAGCGGAGCTGCCTAGGCCTTCCACCACGGACGCAGGGGCAGGTCCGCCTTGCCGCTCCGCGGCAGCTTGACGGCGAGGACCTGGTGCAACTGAATGACGTTGCGCTCGAATCCGAGTTGCGAGCCGGCCATGTACAGGCCCCACACCTTGGCGGTGCCCTCGCCGACCTCGGCGACGCAGTCGTCCCAGTTGGCCTCGAGATTGAGGCACCATCCGGCGAGGGTCAGGGCGTAGGACTCACGGAGGTTCTCCTCGTGGCGCACCTCGAGCCCGATGTCCTGGATCTCGGTGATGATCCGTCCCGAGCCGGTCAGCTCGCCGTCGGGGAAGACGTAGCGATCGATGAAGCCGCCGGCGCGCGCGGTGTGCTTGTTGTCGGGGCGGGTGATGCAGTGGTTGAGCATCAGCCCACCGTCACGCAGCTTCGACTTGATGAACCCGAAGTACGACGGGTAGTTGTGCACGCCGATGTGCTCGGTCAGGCCGATCGACGACACCGCGTCGAACCCGGTCTCGGCGATGTCGCGGTAGTCGGAGTGCCGGACCTCGGCCAGATCCGACAGGCCCTCCTCGGCGATCGCCTTCTGCGCCCACTCGGCCTGCTCGGCGGACAGCGTCGCGCCGATCACCTTCACGCCGCGGCGGGCGGCGTAGCGGACCATTCCGCCCCAGCCGCAACCGATGTCGAGGAGGCGGTCGCCCTTCTTCAGGTTCAGCTTCTCGAAGACGAGGCGGTACTTGTTCTCCTGCGCGTCCTCGAGCGACTGGTCGTCGGACTCGTAGGCCGCACAGGTGTACGTCATCGACGGGCCGAGGACCTTCTCGTAGAAACCGTTCGAGACGTCGTAGTGGTGGTGGATCGACTCGGCGTCCCGCATCTTCGAGTGGCGCAGACCCTCCGCGATGCGCCGCCACCGCGGCAGCGACTCCTGGGGTGGGGGAGCGATGGGCTTGAGCACGTCCCAGCCGAGGGATCGGGTGATCAGGGCCAGTTCGCGGGGCGACGGCCGGCTGAAGTGCAGTTGTTCGCCGAGCACCCGCAGGACCTCGTACGGGTTCCCGGGATGGGAGCCGGTGACCTCGAGGTCGCCGGAGATGTATGCGCGGGCCAGGCCCAGGTCGCCGGGGGCGGTCACGAGATAGGTGGTGCCTCGGGGCGAGCGCAGGTTCAGGTGGAACTGCGCATCCGGGGATCCGAGCGAACTGCCGTCGTACGCAGTGAAGTACACCGGCAGATCCTTGCCGACGACGATCTCGAGGATCTCGGCGATCGACAACTTGCCGCCCTCGATTCCGTGCGCTCGGGCTGTGGTCCTCGGCTCCTTGAACATGGTCATTTGCGTTGCACCGCCTTCGAATACAGGTCCAGTAAACGTGAGTCCGGGTCGTACTTCTTCTTCAATCCGTCGTAGCGTTCGCCGCCGTAGAGCGCGGTGAACTCGTCCTTCGAGTAGTAGGCGTCCGAGTACAGCGACTTGTGGCCGTCGAACTCGGTCACGGTGCGCTCGATCAGCCGGTTGGTCGCGCCTTCCGGTTCGCCCGCGACGATCGGCACGGACGACCAGAACCCGATGTTGACATAGGTCCGCTTGGGTTCGAGGGGGTACAGCGGCCACGGCCGATCCGCGGCCGCGCCTGGAGTCGCGGGTTCACGCAACCGCAACGGGCACAACCAGATCGGTTCGATCGGGACCTCCCGCAGGAACCAGTGGACGAAATCCGCGGTCCGCTCGATCGGCACCTCGACGTCCTGGACCACCCGCTCGCGTGGGGGCAGGCCCTTGCGCTTCTCGAGCCGGTCGCCGATGTCGTACTTCTGGTCCAGGCCGATCAGCTTCCAGTAGAAGCTGCTGCGGAGCCAGCGTTTCGGCCACCAGCGCCGGATCTTCGGGTTCTGCGTCCCGAAGGCCCGTGAGCACCAGAACCAGTCGGTGTCCCATCGCCACAGGTAGTCGTGGATGGTCAGCCGGTCGGTCTTCGGGTGGTTGACCGACTCGTGCTGGATGGATCGGTAGTAGATGTCCATGCCGGTGTAGTCGGACACCGGGCCGGGCTCGTCGGTCTGGGTGCCGAGCGTCAGGTAGGACTCGGTCGCCGAGAACACGACACCGTCGAGGTAGTCCACCGCGACGCCGTCGTGGGTCCGGGTGCGGGCGATCGTGTCCATGGTCGCTTGCAGGGACTCGACGTCGTCGAATCGCAGGTGCCGGAGTGCCACATAGGGTTTGACGGTTTCGAGTTGGATTCGCAGTCGGGTCGAGTAGCCGAGGGTGCCGTACGAGTTCGGGAACCCGTAGAACAGGTCGGCGTGGTCGCCGTCCGGGGTCGCCTCGACGATCTCGCCGCTGCCGGTCAGGACGTCGATCTCGAGCACCGACTCGTGCGGCAGGCCGTTGCGGAACGAGGTGGACTCGATGCCGAGCCCGGTCACCGCTCCGCCCAGCGTGATCGTCTTGAGCTGCGGGACCACCAGTGGCGCCAACCCGTACGGCAGTGTCGCGGCCACGAGGTCTTCGTAGGTACACATCCCGGCGACGTCGGCGGTCCGGGCGACCGGGTCGACCGAGACGACCCCGGACAGGCCCGACACGTCGAGGCCCGGGGCGTTCGTCTTCGCCCGGGCCCGGAAGAGGTTCGACGTCTTCTTCGCGAGGCGCACCGTCGCGGAGGGCGGGATGGCGTGATAGCTCGCCAACAGACGGTCGACCCCCACTCTGTGGGCCTGTGGCCCGATCTCGAGCGGAGTGGTCGATCGTCGGTCCGAGCGCCTGCGGAATGCACTGGAAGTGACTGCCACCCTTCGACGCTATCCCCTGATGGGGGTTCCGGCGACGGAAGGTGGCCGACGCGTCGCGGAATCGGTGCCCGGGAATCCGACGGTGGGCGCTCTGTGATACGAGGCACAGGGTTCCCAAGGGGGTGGCCGGACACGCCTCGGAGCAGGCACGATGGGCCGTACACGGGGCAGGCGTCCGGCCGACCCGTCAGGAGTGAGGAGTGCCCGGTGGGACAGGTCAGTGCCAGCAGTTCGGTCGAGGTCGGGGCGGCTCCCGAGGCGGCGCTCGCCGCGATCGCGGATTACCAGACCGTGCGCCCGCGCATCCTGACCGAGCACTACTCCGACTACCGGGTGCTCGAGGGCGGGCAGGGCGCGGGGACCGTGGTGCAGTGGGCGCTCAAGGCGACCGAGAAGCGCACGCGCAACGTCAAGGCCGCGATCACCGTGGCCGGTGACACCGTCACCGAGTCGGATGCGAACTCCAGCATGGTCACCACCTGGACCGTGACCCCGCACGGGTCCGGGTCGACCGTCACGACCACAACGACGTGGAACGGTGCCGGCGGCGTCGGCGGCTTCTTCGAGAAGATTTTCGCCCCGCTGGGGCTCAAGAAGATTCAGGCCGCAGTTCTCGAGAAGCTGGCCCGCGAACTGGGCTAGGACGGTGGGCGGGCCTCCCGATCCCCAGCGGGATCAGGAGGCGCTCCCCAGATACACGACGACGCCGCGCACCACGGCCTGCGCATAGCGGGCCCGGCCGGCGTCGTCGGTCATCTGCCGGGCCTCGCCGGGGCTGCGCATGTTGCCCAGTTCCACCAGGATCGACGGCCGTTCCGACAGGTTCAGCCCGGCGAGGTCGGCGCGGGCCTGCAGGCCCTGGGTGCCGGTGTAGGTCGACGGGGTCAGGCCCTCGTCGACCAGCGCGTCGCGCATCGTCGTCGCGAACGTCACCGACGGTCCGGCCTGCGTGTCGTTGAGCGGTGGCGCCGAGTAGCAGACGTGGAATCCGTGCTGGCCGGGCTCGGCGCCGTCCGCGTGCACCGCGACGACGGCGTCGGCGGAGGACGCGTTCGCGGCCGCCGCCCGCTCGTCGACGCAACTGCCGACGGAGGTGTCGTCCGACCGGCTGAGCATCACCCTGGCGCCCAGTGCTTCGAGTTCGGTGCGCATCAACCCGACCACCTCCCAGGTGAAGGTGTGTTCCGGGTAGCCGTCGGCGGTTGCGGTGCCGGTGGTCTGGCAGTCCTTCGTGTCGCCGCGGCCGGTCGGGACCTGGGCGGTGATCGCGGAGTCGTGCGATCCGCTGTGCCCGGGGTCGAGGAACACGGTCTTTCCGGTCAGCGGGGTTGCGGAGGCGTGCTGCTCGTCGGCGCCCTCCGGGCGTGGCGCGGTGCTGGTGCCCGGCTCGCCGGCCGTGACAGCGCCGTCGGTGGGGATGGTGCAGCCGGTCAGGGTGACGGTGAGCGTGACGGCGGCCAGGGCGCCCAGCCGGGTGAGGGGAACCCTGGCGGCGCGCGGGCCGCGAGGCCGTGACGTCGCTCGCACGCGCCCACCGTAGCCGGGTGCGTCTACGCTGGCGTGCAAACACGCGCAGAGAGGACCGCAACGTGCAACCCGGTGGACAACCCGACATGCAGCAGCTCATCGCCCAGGCACAGCAGATGCAGCAACAGCTCATGGCCGCTCAGGCCGAGATCGCCCAGGCGGAGGTCACCGGGCAGGCCGGTGGCGGCCTGGTGACGGCGACGGTGAAGGGCACCGGCGAGGTGGTGGCCCTGGCCATCGACCCGAAGGTCGTCGACCCCGAGGACGTCGAGACCCTGCAGGACCTGGTGATCGGCGCGATCGCGGACGCGTCGGCCAAGGCACAGGAGATCGCGGCCGGCAAGCTCGGTCCGCTCGCGGGCGGCCTGCCCGGACTTCCCTTCTAGCGAGGCGGAGCGTGTACGAGGGTCCGGTCCAGGATCTGATCGACGAGCTCGGCAAGCTGCCGGGAATCGGGCCGAAGAGCGCGCAGCGGATCGCGTTCCACCTGCTCGGCGTCGAGCCCCCGGAGATCGAGCGGTTGCAGAACGCGCTGCAGCGGGTGCGGGACGGCGTGCAGTTCTGCGTCGTCTGCGGGACGGTGTCCGACAAGGAGAAGTGCCGGATCTGTTCCGACGACCGCCGCGACCGCACCGTCATCTGCGTGGTGGAGGAGCCGAAGGACGTGCAGGCGATCGAGCGGACCCGTGAGTTCCGCGGCCGCTACCACGTGCTCGGCGGCGCGCTGGATCCGCTCAGCGGTGTCGGCCCCGATCAGCTCCGTATTCGGGAGTTGCTGGCGCGCATCGGGAATCAGGAGGACGGGGTGGACGTCGCGGAGGTGATCATCGCGACCGATCCGAACACCGAGGGGGAGGCGACCGCGACCTATCTGGTGCGGATGCTGCGCGACTTCCCGGGCCTGACCGTCACCCGGCTCGCGTCGGGACTGCCGATGGGCGGTGATCTCGAGTTCGCCGACGAGTTGACGCTCGGGCGGGCGCTGTCGGGACGTCGCGCGATGTGACGCGGTGCCCGGTCAGGACGTGAAGTCCGGCCGGGCGCCGTGTGTCGTGTCGCTGCGTCCCGTCGGTTCCTCCCACTCCTCCTGTCGGCCGAGGGCGGTGAGGTCGAGGAAGTAGTACGAGCCGCCCGTCGACTCCAGACCGCGTGCGTACTGCGAATAGGTGTGGAACACCCGGTCGTCGACGCGCAGGAAGCAGCTGCGGCCCGGCATCTCGAACGGCTGCTCGTAGTCGAAGAAGTCGCTGCCCATCGCCTCGAACTCGGCGCGGCCGCGGTAGTTGTACCGGGCGGGGGTGACCGACTCGTCGATCGTCACCCCGAAGTCGTAGTTGAAATCCGACCCGTGGGACGAGTACCACGGCAGGTCCCAACCGCGCTCGGCCTTCCAGCGCTGCAACTTCTCCAGCGGTGCGCGCGACACCATGGCGTAGGCGGTGTCGCGTGCACGCAGGTGCTCGAGGAATCCCTGCGACAACTCGTCGGTGCCCGCGGTGCAGCTGGGACAGCCCTCGTCCCAGGACGGGTCGAACATGAAGTGATAGACGATCAGCTGTCGCAGGCCGTCGAACAGGTCGAGCAGCCGCACCGGGCCGGTGGGGCCGTGCAGGACGTAGTCCTTCTCCACCGCGACCATCGGCAGGTTCCGGCGCGCGGTGTTGAGGGCGTCCCGCTGCCGGGTCAGCTCCTTCTCCCTGGTGAGAAGTTCGGTGCGGGCGGCCAGCCATTCGTCGCGGGTCCCGATCCTCGGCAGGCTCATGGCGATCTCCTTCGTGGTCGTGCCCCCGGATCCCCCCCGACAGGTTCGACCCTTCCAGCGCCCCGAACTCATCGCCAGGGGCCACGAACGCCGATGGCTTCCCTACAGTCCGGGTTCCTCCGGGTCGGGGAGCGCGGGACCGTGGGTGCCGCCGGGTTTGATGCTCTGCCGCAACGAGCTCACGAGGTCGGCCATCGCGGGCGAATCGGTGGCATCGCTGCGCACCACGCCGCACACGGGTACCCGCAGCCGGTTCCCGGCTTCGCGCATGACGCGCAGCCCGGTGCGCGGGGTGTTGTCGGTGACGGTGCTGGCGTAGAGCACGGTCCATGCCCGTGGGTTCGTGATCACGTCGAGGGTGGCGGTGTGGTCGCGGGCGATGGGCGGCCCGAACTGGACCCGGCGCCCGACCTCCACGAACGCGTCCTCGATGACGCTGTGGATCAGGACCTGACTGTGCCGGGGCGGCAGAAGCAGGGGGTACGGGGCGAGTTCGCCGAGTTCGACGGTGGAGAACGCCGAGAGCGGGTGCTGGCTCGAGGTGACTATGAGCAGGTCCTCGACGCCGAGCTGGACGGTCTCGAGGCCTGGGCGGTCGACGGCGCCGCGGATGAGTGCGATGTCCGCGTCCCCGGACGCGACGGCGTCGACGCGCTCCGCGAAACTCTTGATCACGAACTCGATGTCCAGGTCCGGGTGCCTGGCGCGGACACCGGCGATCGCGTCGAGGCTCTGCGGCGCGAACGTCATGTTCGCGGTGATCCGGACCCGGTTGCGTGGCTCCTTGACGACGGCATGGGCCTGGGTCTCGAGGCTGAGCACCTGCCGGGCGATCGGCACCAGCCGGGCTCCCGCGGCCGTCAGCCGCACCACCCGGGTGGACCGGTCGAACAGCGAGACACCCAGCTCGTGCTCGAGCTTGCTGACCTGGTGACTGATCGCGGACTGCGAGATGAAGCACTTCGCTGCGGCGCGGCTGAAGCTCAGCTCCTCGCTCACCGCCAGGAAGTAGCGGAGCTGCCGGAAGTCCATGGAGACATCCTACTTATGAGCAAACGCGATAACTGAATTGCGAATAGTCCACGACAGTGGCGAGGTGACGCCGTAAATACTTAGCGTGGCTCTCATACGTCTGATTCAGCGTTGATTCAGTAGGAGGTTTCCGTGGGTGAGGCAGTGAAGGACAAGACCGAGGTCGTCATCGTGGGGTCGGGCTTCGGCGCGCTCGCCACCGCGAAGAAGTTGGCCAAGGCCGGCAAGCCCTTCGTGCTGATCTCCGAGACCACCGAGCACCTGTTCCAGCCCCTGCTGTACCAGGTGGCGACCGGTGTCCTCGCCGCGGGAGAGATCGCGCCGTCGGTGCGCGCGATCCTCGCCAAGTACCCGAAGGCGGACGTCCGGCTCGGTCGTGTCGTCGACGTGGACGCCGAGGCCAAGGAGCTCGTCTACGAGGCCGCAGGCCAGCGGCACACCCTCGGCTACGACTCGCTGGTCGCCGCCACCGGCGCCCGGCAGTCGTACTTCGGACGGGACGAGTTCGCGAAGGTCACCTTCGCGCTCAAGACCGTCGACGACGCCGAGCGACTGCGCGCCCAGATCGTGCGCTGCTTCGAGGAGGCGCACACCACGTCCGACGCCGAGCGCGCGAAGAACCTGCTCAGCTTCATCGTGATCGGTGCAGGCGCGACCGGTGTCGAGCTCGCGGGTCAGATCAAGGAGCTCGCCGGCCGCTACTTCGAGCAGTCGATTCGCGGGATCACCGCCGAGGACGTCACCGTCACCCTCGTCGAGGGTGCGGGTGTCGCGATGCCGGCCTACGGCGGCAAGCTCAGCGAGTACACCAAGGCGTCGCTGGAGAAGGCCGGCGTCGAGGTCGTGCTGAACACCCTCGTCACCGACATCGACGAGCACGGCGCGACGTTCAAGGCGCATGGCGAGCAGGAGGGCGTCCGGCGCACCGCCGAGACGGTCATCTGGTCGGCGGGCGTGCAGGCCAACGACTTCGCGGCGGTCCTCGCCGAGCGCACCGGCTGCGAGACGGACCGCGCGGGCCGACTGCTGGTCAACCCCGACCTCACCGTCGGTGGTCGCGCCGACATCTTCGCCGTGGGCGACATGACCTCGCTGAACAACCTGCCCGGCCAGTCGCCGGTCGCGATGCAGGGTGGTCGCCACGTTGCGCGGACCATCCTCGGCAAGACCAAGCGCGGCACCCCGTTCAAGTTCCGTGACAAGGGCAGCATGGCGATCATCAACCGCTTCCGCGCCGTGACCAAGGTCAAGAGCATCGAGCTCACCGGGTTCGTCGCGTGGGTCCTGTGGCTGGCCGTGCACATGGTGTACCTGGTCGGTTTCCGGAACCGGTACGTCGCGGTGATGTCGTGGTTCGGCTCCTTCCTCGGCCACCGCCGACCGCACTTCCACTACGCGCAGGAACCGCAGAACATCTCCGAATCCATTGTCGCCGAAGCTGATTCGGAGGATGAGGAGATCAAACCCGAGGTGATCAAGAGCGTCGTTCCGAACGGCCCGAAGGAGCCGGTCGCCGTCTCCTGACGTCACCCGCCGAACGTCGAGAACCGCGGTCGCCCTTCCGGGTGGCCGCGGTTCTTTCGTGTCGGCACCGGTGCGCGACGATTCGGACGAATCGGGTCCACCGTCCTCCTCGTAAGTTCGAAAACCTAAGTGTCGACGCGGGTTCCGTGATCCTGCTCCGCCGCGACAGGGCATCGGGCCGGTGCTAGCGTGCCCGCCATGCGTATCCAGCACGGGGGTTTCTGGGTTCGAATGTGGGTCACCGCGGTGGCGGTGGCGGTCGCGGTCGGTGGCGGTGCCACCACGGCCGCGGCACAGTCCAGCGGCAGCGCGGGCGGCGAGGGATCGGTCGGCACCGGATCGCTGACCGACGGGACCGGTTCGGACGGCACGCTGCTCAACGGAACCACCCTCATCACCGGCTCGCTGGGGACGGCGTCGGTGGCCCGGTCTCCGCTGGGCTCCGTGCTGCCGCCGGTGGTCGGCTCGATCATCCCCGAGCCCGACCTCGACCCGCCGGGTCTGGAGACGCTGCGCCTGGAGATGCTGCCGTCGCCGCTCGGGGAACCGTTCTTCGACGAGTACCCACCCGGTCTGCCCGGCATGGCGAACGGCGAGGTCATCGAGACGCGCGACGTGACGACGGTGGCCCGGCAGTTCCTCCGTGGTCCGGTGCGGGAGGTTCGCCAGTTCAAGGTCAAGACCACCGATGCGCTCGGCGAGGCGTCCTTCGCGACCGCCACCCTTGTCGTCCCGGCAACCCCGTGGGCCGGTCCAGGGCCGCGGCCGGTGCTGGTGAACAACGTCCCGATCAACGGTCTCGGCAGGGCGTGCACCCCGGCGCACACCCTCGCCCACGGCATCACCCCGTCGACGAACCCGTTCGAGTTGCTGCGCCCCGTCACCTCGAAGGCCGAGGAACGGGGCTACGCGGTGCTCATTCCGGACCACGAGGGCCCGCGGATGGCGTACGGGGAACCGTTCGTGGCCGGGCACGCGATCCTGGACACGATCCGCGGCATGCGCACCCTCTACCCCGTGGAGTTCGGCACCAGCAAGCTGGCGATGATGGGGTACTCGGGCGGTTCGATCGCCACACACGGTGCGGTCAAGCTGATCGACTCGTACGCACCGGAACTGAAGTCCGACATCGCAGGAGCCGCGATGGGCGGGGTGCCCGCGGACTTCGAGATGCTCGGCCGCACCATGAACGGCAACCTCGCCGGGGGACTGTTCCTGGCCGCGTTGTTCGGGGTCTCCCGCGAACGGGTGCAGATCCTCACCCTCGCAAACAGTCTGGGGCAGCAGCTGGGCGTCTCGGGGCTCAAGGACCAGTGCGTCGGGGTGCTCGCCCTCGCCGGCATTCCCGGTGTTCCGGCCGAGGCGTTGGCCAATGTCAAGAAGGCACTGGATTCACCTGTCGCACACGAGATCTACGACATCACGAAGATGGCCGACTACACAGCCGGTGCTCCGCTGTACATCTACAACGGCGGTCAGGAGTTCTGGATCCCGGCACTCGGCGCACGCAACCTGTACGACGAACAGTGCGCGAAGGGGGTCAGCGCGGTGTACCGGCAGGTACCGGGTGAGCATGTGGTCGGTGAGATCACCGGGAACTCGGGGGCGTTCGACTGGATCGACGCGCGACTGCGGGGGGAGCCTGCCCCGAACGAGTGCTGACCGCGGCGCCCGGAACATGTCGGTGGGTGCGCGTAGGTTGGGGATGCACCAGTCCTCGGCAGTCCTTTTCGATAGGAGTCCGTTGTGCCCCAACGTCAATCACTGGTCGGCGCCCCGTGTTGGGTCGATCTGTTCACCTCCGACCCGGCGCGGGCGGTCCCGTTCTACGCCGGCCTTTTCGGCTGGGCCTGCGACACCAACGCCGATCCTCAGTACGGCGGGTACGCCATCTTCAGCAAGGACGGCCAACCGGTCGCGGGCATGATGAAGCAGGGGCCGGACGATCCCTACGGTGACGTGTGGACCGTTTACCTCGAGTCCGCGGACGCGGCCGCCACCGTGGAGAAGGCGTCCGCCGCGGGCGGTCAGGTGATGATGCCCGCGATGCAGGTCGGGGACCAGGGCACCATGGCCGTCCTCAGCGATCCGGCAGGGGCCGTCGTCGGGGTCTGGCAGCCCGACCGGCATCCCGGGTACGGGCGGTGGGGCGAGCCCGGCACACCCGCCTGGTTCGAGACCATGTCCCGTGACTACCGCGCCGCGCTGCCGTTCTACTCGGAGGTCTTCGGGTGGGAGTACGCGACGCTGTCGGACACCGATGACTTCCGGTACTCGCAGGCCAGGCTGAACGGCGGCGAGATCGCGGGTGTCATGGACGCCTCCGGTTTCCTGCCCGAAGGGGTGCCGTCGTTCTGGCAGTTCTACCTTGGGGTCGAGGACACCGACGCCGCGGTGGCGAGGGTCGTCGAACTCGGCGGCAGCGTCGAGCGACCGGCCGAGGACAGCCCGTACGGCCGGCTGGCCACGGTGACCGACCCGCTCGGGGCCCGGTTCCTGATCGTGCAGCCGCCCGCCGAGTAGCGGCGTCCGTGCCCCGTACCCGTCCCGTGTCGGGCGGGTACGGGGTTTACGGTGACATGCTCGAATTCGGCCGAAATCGCCTGGTCAACACTATTGCGTGGGGTGCAGGGCCGGGCGTACCGTGAGTGTTGCGGATCAAGGAAAAAGCGAACTGGTAACGGCTCGAACAACCTTGAGAAGCAGAGATCCGGCCGGGAGCGCGATTTATCGCTACGTTCTCGGCCGAACCCCTGTCTGGGGCCGATTACCCTTCCTCGAGCACCTGCTTCAGGCGGGCGAGATCCTTCTGGTTGGCGCGGCGCATGGCCGCGGCCAGCAATGGAGCCGCGATCGCGCCGAAACCGGACGGTTCCCCGGAATTGCGCAGGCCCATCCTCGTCGACCCCGGACCCGCGTCTTTCCAGGTGTACTCGGTCCTCATCGGGAACGGTCCCTGTGACGTCCGCATCACAAGGCGCTCGCCGCGTGTGTACTCGGCGACTTCGTATGTGTACGACAGTCGGCGACCGAGAAACCTGGCCACGAAGTCGAACCGCGAGCCGACCCGTAGCGGCGGTTCCGTCCGCCAGCTCGCCTCCCGGATGTTCGTGTACCAGATGGTCGCGTTGTTCGGAAGGCATGCGAAGTCGGCGACTTCCGCACGGGGTCTCGCGATGACCACCTCGGTGCACACATCGACGGCCACGGTCACATCCGTTCCCGGAGGGTGCCCACGCCCTCGCCGGTGAGTCCGTCGAGGCCGGCTGCGCGTCCCGTCATCGCCATCAGCAGGTCCAGCATCGGTCCCGCCACCTCGGGGCCCGAACCGATCGTCCAGGCGGTGTCCGTCGCCCGCAGCGACAGGCCCTCGATCCGGTTCTTCGTGCCGATCAGCAGGTTCGATCCCTTGTAGAAGTCGGCGACTCGCACCAGTGCGTCCATCGGATACGTGTGGCCGATGGCGAGGGGGCGACGGATGTCCTCGGCGTGGACGATCGTCTCACCGAGCCACGAGTCCACCGGTCCCGGCGGGGCAGAGGTGGCCGTGAGCACGGAACGGAACTCGGCCAACGTGTCGGCCGGGGTCCCGCGGGTCTCGGCGGCGACGTTCTTGGCGGCGAACGTCTCGAACCGCAGGCCCGTTCCCACCATCTTGGTCACGAACCTCAACGGTGTCATCTTCGCCGTTGCCGTCATGTGGCCGAGGGTCTCCCACACCGACCACTGCGTGCACAGCGAGGGCGAGGACCACTGGTCGTCGGTGAGGTCGGCGAGATCGTCCGCCAGCGCGGCGCGTTCGGCGTGAATCAGCGGCCACGGCTCCGAAACGGCCATGTCCCCTCCCTGGATCGAGGTGGGTGTACCTCGGAAGCTACACCGGTCGGAGAGGGTCAGCGACCGACCGCGAGCCTCTCGCGCCGCAGTCGGTCGACCTCCGGCAGGTCCAGGGGTGCGAGCGAGTCCAGGCCCAGTGCGCGGGCCAGCAGCAGGTCTGCCAGTTCCGGGTTGCGGGCGAGCGCAGGGCCGTGCATGTAGGTGCTGATCACCGACCCCTGCACCACACCCTCGTAGCCGTCGCCGACCCCGTTGCCGACGCCGTGGGTGACCGACCCGAGCGGACGGGCGTCCGCGCCGAGCGCGGTACCGCCGCGGTGGTTCTCGAACCCGGTCAGTGGCTGGCTCAGGCCATCGATCAGCGGGCGGGTGATCACCTCGCCGATCGCGCGGGTCTGCTGCGGGGAGGTGGTGACGTCGAGCAGCGAGACGCCCTCGACCCGCTCCCCTGCGGAGGTCTCGTACCAGTGCCCGAGGACCTGGATCGCTGCACAGATCGCCAGCACCGGCGCGCCCCGCTCCGCCGCCTTCTGCAGTCCGGGATAGCGCTGCAGATGCCGGGTGGCCAGGCGTTGCGCCGAATCCTCTGCTCCGCCAAGGGTGTACACGTCGAGGGATTCGGGAACCGGGTCGGACAGGGTGATGTCCACGATCTCCGCGTCGATCCCGCGCATCCGCAGTCGCTGACGGAGGATCAGCGCGTTGCCGCCGTCTCCGTAGGTGCCCATCACGTCGGGGAGCACCAGTCCGATCCGCACGGTCGACTCAGACATGCTCGGCCCCCTTCGTGACGGCGGTGTTCAGATCCCGGAACGCGGTGTAGTTGGCAAGCACCTCGACCCGGCCCGCCGGGCAGGACGCGATGGCACGCAACGGATCGGGTTCGAGGGAATGCTCGACGCCGGCGTAGGTGAGCCGGACCGCGAGGTCGGTGGCGCGCTCGCCGGATGCGACGACCTTGACGCCTTCGAAGTGCTCGAAGCGCACGTCCCACAGCCAGGACAGGTCCTCGCCGTCGGGCACCTGGCCGTTCACCGCGATGACGAGACCGTCCACGGTGGGGTCGATCATCGACAGCGCCTCCTGCCAGCCGGCGGGATTCTTGGCGAGCAGCATCCGTAGCGAGTGCGGGCCGACCTGGACGGCGGCGTACCGTCCGGCGATCTCGCGCACCCCCGCCGCCGCGGCGACCGCGGCCGTCGGATCGGCGCCCAGCGCGACGGCCGCGGCCACCGCCTGTGCCGCGTTGCCGCGGTTCGCGCGCCCGGGCAGGGTCAACGACATCGGGATGACCAGACCGTCCGGCCCGTAGAGGTTTTCGTCGTCCAGCCACCAGTCCGGGGTGGGCCGCGCGAAGTCGGCGCCGGTGCTGCGCCAGTTGCCGTCGGCGTCCCAGACGATCGGCTCGCCGCTGCGCGGACAACTGGTGGCGTCGTTCGCCCAGCCGGAGCCCGCGGCCACCCACACCACGTTCGGGTTGTCGTAGGCGGCGGAGGTGACCAGCACGTCGTCGCAGTTCGCGACCACGACCGCATTCGGGTGCGCGGCGAGGCCCGTCCGCAGCCGACGCTCGATCATGTTGATCTCGCCGACCCGGTCCAGCTGGTCGCGGCTGAGGTTGAGCAGCACGATCGCCTGCGGGTCCAGCGCGTCCGCGACGTGGGGGGTGTGCAGCTCGTCCACCTCGATGGCGGCGAGTTCGGCGTCGATGCCGACGCTGAGGGCCGCGACGATCCCGGCGTCCATGTTCGCACCGTCCGCCTGGGTGGCGACCGTGCCCACGGTCGCGAGCGCCGCGGCGGTCATCCGGGTGGTGGTGGACTTGCCGTTGGTGCCCGTCACCAGCACCGTCCGCTTGCCGCGCCCCAGCTGCGTCATCAGAGTCGGGTCGATCTTCAGGGCGATCAGCCCGCCGATCATCGACCCCTTACCCCGTCCGGCCTTCTGCGACGCCCAGGACGCCAGCGCGGCCGCGCGCAGTGCGAGGCGTCCTCGTGCGGAGAATCGAGTGCTACTTGCCACGCGCGCAGTTTTCCACACCACGTCGCCGGGTCAGGAGCGTGCCGGGGCCGGGGTGGGCAGTGCCACAGTTGCCGGCTCGCCTGCGGACACAGTCGCCGGATCCCCGGCGGGTACGGCCGGCAGGGTTCCGATCGGTCGGGGGGTGCGCGGACGGGTGACGCCGAACAGGCAGCCGCCCACCACCACCACCACCGCGCCGACCAGGGCCAATGCGGTGGGTCGCTCGTCGAGGACCAGCCAGGCGGCGCCGATCCCGACCACCGGTACCAGCAGCGAGAACGGGGCCACCGTCGACGCCGGGTAGCGGCTCATCAACCCGGTCCACAATCCCGACCCGACGATGGTGCCCAGCACCACGATGTAGGCCAGTCCGGCCAGTGCGGGCCACCCGTCGGCGGTCAGCGACGAGCCGAGTGCCGACCACCCCGCGGTCGGGCCCTCGATCACGGCGGAGAGCGCCAGCATCGGCAGGGGCGGGATCACCGTCATCCACAGCATCAGCCGCATCGGCGACTCGGTGTCCGTGCCTGCCCGGCGTCCGGCGGTGCCCGCCTGCCGGCTGCCTATGTTGCCGAGGGCCCAGCCGAACGCGCCGCACAGGGTCAGCAGCAGGGGGAGCAGGCTCGCGTGGGTGAAGCGGTCCCAGCCGATCGCGACCATGCCGCCGACCGCGACGACGATGCCGACCACCTGCCTGCGGCCGACCCGTTCGCGCAGCAGCAGCGCGCCGAGCAGCACCGTCATCGGTGCCGAGGCCTGCAGCACCAGCGACGCCAGGCCGGTCGGCATGCCGGAGTCCATCGCCCAGAACAGGAAGGCGAACTGCAGTACACCGAATCCGGTGCCGTAGAGCAGCAGCCAGCGCAGCGGGACGTTGGGGCGGGGCACGAACAGCACCACCGGGATCGCGATCACCAGGAATCGCAGGGCGACGAAGAAGAACGGCGGGAAGTGGTCGAGGCCCGCGCGGATCGCCAGGAAGTTCAGTCCCCACAGCAGAGCGACGAGGATCCCGAGCAGGCGGTCGCGGTTGGTCATGCGATCAATCGTGCGGTCACCTAAACATCAGGACAATCGAATATTGGTTCACCAACAATGTAATTTTGCTACATGGATGTGGTGCGGCTGCGGGTACTGCGGGAGCTGGCCGACCGAGGCACGGTCGCCGCGACCGCGTCGGCGCTCTCGCTGACCCCGTCCGCCGTCTCCCAGCAGCTCAAACTGCTCGCCCGCGAGGCGGGAGTGCCGATCCTGGAACCGGACGGCCGACGCCTGCGCCTGACGGACGCCGGTCGGGCGCTCGTCCTCCGCGCCGACGACGTCCTGGCCGCGCTCGACCGTGCCACCGAGGAGATGGCGTCGTACGCAGGTTCACCGAGGGGCCGGGTGCGCCTGGCGATGTTCCCGTCCGGTGCCGCCCTGTTGCTGCCGGGGGTGCTGACCCGGATCGCGAACCTCGGGGTCGAGGTGGACGCGCGGGACGTGGACCAGCCCGCGTCGGAGGTCCCGCGATTGCTGGCGGACTTCGACGTGGTGGTCACCCACCGCGACGAACGCGCGCCCGCACTGGTCTCCCCGCGAGTGCGTTTCGAGCCGTTTCTGCGGGAACCGATCGACCTTGTGCTCGCGCCGGACCACCCACTCGCCGACCGCCCGCAGGTCGCGCTCGAGGAGTTGGCCGAGGAGAACTGGATCAGTGTGAGGGGCGGGTTCCCGGTCGACGACGTGTTGCAGTCCGTCGCCTCGGCCACCGGGGTGCAACCGCGAGTCGTGCAGCGGATCAACGACTTCCGGGTCATCGAGGAACTCGTGCTCGCCGGGCACGGCGTCGCATTGATGCCGCGGTACGTCCCCGCGCATCGCGGGTTGGTGAGCAAACGCCTCACCGGGGTTCGCGCCGCACGGATCTATGAGCTCGCCACCCGGCCCGCCGCCGCCGAACGTCCCGCGGTCCGGGCGGTCCTCTCTGCGGTGCGGGCGCAGGCGGCCGTCGTCGGCGGGTGACCGGCCCCGATCGGTCGAGCCCACGGTGCCGGTGCCGGAAGCGCACCCGGCCACGAACGACAGCGCTCCGGGCACCCACGCGGGGTGCCCGGAGCGGTGTGGAAACGACCGGCAGCTAGCCGAGTGCCTTCCCCTTCAGCGCGGTGAACTCCGCCTCGGTGATGGTGCCGGAATCGAGTAGCGCCTTGGCATCCGCGATCTGTTCGGCCGGTGATTTACCGGCAACGGATTTGATGTAGGCGTCCTGTTCGGTCTTCATGTGCTGCGCGGCCGCCAGCGAGCGCTGGGTCATGCCGTCTCCGCGCGCGATCAGGTAGATCAGCGCCGTGAGGAATGGCACGAAGATCAGGAAGAACACCCACACCGCCTTCCACCAGCCCGAAAGCTTGTGATCGCGGAACAGGTCTCCGATGATCGCGAAGAGCAGCATCAGGTACGCCACGAAGGCGAACGTGATGAGGATCAGCCACAGGAAGTCCCAGAACGAGTCGACGGCAGAGTTCATCGGACGCCTCCAATTCACGATAGTGATTCGATTGTTGGAAAGAGGATCGCTCTCCGGCCGGGGCCTGCGCCTCATCCGCAGCAGGTGAGATCGGTCCTCATCCGCGGCGGGTGATGCGCACCGTGGCCTGCCGGACGAGAGTGGACGCATGGACGAGACGGTGAACATCGGGCCGGTCGAGCTGGTCGTGCTGGCGTTTCCGGGCGCCAAGGTGGATTCCGCGACGGTCGCGGCGCTGCAGAACGTGGTGTCACGTGGCTACGTGACGCTTCTGGACCTCGTCTACATCCACAAGGACGAGGCGGGCAACATCACCCAGGTGGACGTCGACGAGGACCTGCAGGACGTGGGCCTGGAGATTCTGTCGATCGAGGCGAAGGCGCTGATCAGCGACGAGGACCTCGACGTGGTCCGGGAGTCGCTCGACCCCGGCAGTTCGGCCGCGATCATCGTGTACGAGCAGACGTGGGCACGCGAATTCGTGGCGAGTGCCCGCGCGGCGGGTGGCGAGGTCGCGCTGCACGTCCAGATCCCACACGACGTCATCGTCGCCGCGGTCGAGGCCGCGCTCTAGGGAAGGAAGAGCAATGGTATTCAGGGCAGGACGCGTGGGGCGTCCGGGACTGCTCGGCACCGTCGCGCGGACCGCGGTGGTCGCGGGCACCGCCAGGGCCACCACCAACGCGATGGACCGGCGGTCACAGCGCAAGTACCAGGAGCAGCAGGCCTACGCCGACCAGCAACAGCAGGAGCAGGCGTACCAACAGCAGCAGTACGCCCAGCAGGCCGCCGCCCAGCAGGCTGCGGCCCAGCAGGCGGCCGCACCTGCGCCGGCCGCACCCGCGGAGGACGACATGATCGCCAAGCTCAAGCAGCTCGGTGAGCTGCACCAGGCCGGCGTGCTCAGCGACGACGAGTTCGCGGCAGCCAAGGCCAAACTGCTGGGCTGACGCGGCGCTCTCCCCAGCTACGACCGAAGGGGCCGTTTGTTCGGATCAGCCGAACAAACGGCCCCTTCGGTCGTTGGCAGGGGAGCTCAGTGAGCGCGGTTGACGGCGGAGACGACCGCGCGCAGCGAAGCGGTGGTGATCGAGGTGGCGATTCCGACGCCCCAGACGACCTTGGTGCTGCCGTCCGGCAGCGTCACCGCGGCCTCGACGTAGGCGGCGGCCTGGGCGTCGTCGCCGGCGGACATCGCGTGCTCGTTGTAGTCGAGCACCCGCACGTCGAAACCGATGGTGGAGAGCGCGTCGACGAACGCGGCCAGCGGACCGTTGCCGGAGCCGGAGATCTCCTGCTCCTTGCCGTCCACCTTCACCACGGCGGTGATGGCGTCGGTGCCACCGTCCTCCTCGGACGCGGTCACCTTCTGGCGCATCCGCTCCAGCGGGATGATCGGCGCCAGGTACTCCTCGTGGAAGACGTCCCACATCTCCTTCGGGGAGACCTCACCGCCCTCACCGTCGGTGATCTTCTGGACGGACTGGGAGAACTCGATCTGCAGGCGGCGCGGCAGCTGCAGGCCGTGGTCGGCCTTCATGATGTACGCGACGCCGCCCTTGCCGGACTGCGAGTTCACCCGGATGACGGCCTCGTAGGTGCGACCGACGTCCTTCGGGTCGATCGGCAGGTAGGGCACCTGCCACACGATGTCGTCGATGTCCGCGTCCTGCGCGTCCGCCGAGAACTTCATGTCGTCGAGACCCTTGTTGATCGCGTCCTGGTGGCTGCCGGAGAACGCGGTGTAGACCAGGTCGCCGCCGTACGGGTGCCGTTCGTGCACCGGCAGCTGGTTGCAGTACTCGACGGTGCGGCGGATCTCGTCGATGTTCGAGAAGTCGATCTGCGGGTCCACGCCGCGGGTGAACATGTTCAGGCCGAGCGTGACCAGGCAGACGTTGCCGGTGCGCTCACCGTTGCCGAACAGGCAGCCCTCGATGCGGTCCGCGCCGGCCTGGTAGCCCAGCTCGGCGGCCGCGACACCGGTGCCGCGGTCGTTGTGCGGATGCAGCGACAGGATCACCGAGTCGCGGCGGGCCAGGTTGCGGTGCATCCACTCGATCGAGTCGGCGTACACGTTCGGCGTAGCCATCTCGACGGTCGCCGGCAGGTTCAGGATGACCGGGTTCTCCGGGGTCGGCTGCAGCACCTCGGTGACCGCGTCGCACACCTCCTTGGCGTACGACAGTTCGGTGCCGGTGTAGGACTCGGGGGAGTACTCCCAGCGCCAGTTCGTGTCCGGGTACTTCTTCGCCTCCTCGAGCACCAGCACCGCGGCGTCGGTGGCGATCTTCTTGATCGCGTCCTTGTCGGCGCGGAACACGACCCGGCGCTGCAGGATCGAGGTGGAGTTGTAGAAGTGCACGATGACGCTCTTCGCGCCCTGGCATGCCTCGAAGGTGCGTGTGATCAGTTCCGGCCGCGACTGGGTCAGCACCTGGATGGTGACGTCGTCGGGGATGGCGTTGTCCTCGATGATCTCGCGGACGAAATCGAAATCGGTCTGGCTCGCCGACGGGAAGCCGACCTCGATCTCCTTGTAACCCATCCGGACCAGCAGGTCGAACATGCGGCGCTTGCGGGCCGGGCTCATCGGGTCGATCAGTGCCTGATTGCCGTCACGCAGGTCCACGGCGCACCACTGGGGGGCGCGGTCGATCACCCTGTCCGGCCAGGTGCGGTCGGCGAGCGTGATCTGCTCGACCTCCTCCGCGAACGGCTGGTACCGGTAGGTCGGCATGGAGGAGTTCTTCTGGGTGTTCCAGGCGGGCTGATCGGCGGGCGCGGGCTTGGACGGCGGCGTGATGGTGCGCGATCCGGAAGTAAAGGCGTCGGCGGGTGACATTGACGAATCTCCGAAATAGAGGGGACGGGTAGTCCTAAAGGTGAATCGACCGGCGCGACTGAACCCCGCGACGGGAGCCGGTCTGAAATCAGACCCCGTCGCGGCAGTTAAGAAGGAGCGCCCGCTGCATGTAGGGCAGTCTACCCGCTGGTCGGATCGGCTGGACCGGCGCCCGGCGAGATCACAGCACCCGCCCGCGTGTCGCGCGGACCGTCATCGCCGTTTCCTGGACGCTTGTTTTACGAAACATCCACCGCGGTCGTGACCGTTTCGTTAGTGTGTGCCGGTCTAGGCGGATTCAGCCCTCTATCGGGGGTTTCACTGGGGAAGCGAGATCGACATGTCGGTACTGAACAGCAGGCGTAACCATGTGCGGGCCAGGCTCGGTGTCGCAGCCGCGGGCGCTGGTCTCGTCCTGGCCGGGCTGGTCGTCTCGGCGCCGGTGGCGTCCGCGGACACGGTCGTCGGCGGCTGCACGATTGTGTCGGATCCCACGGAGACAACCTTCACCGACTGCGCGGGCGCCAACCTCGCCGGCGCGAACCTGTCGGGTGTCGACCTGTCCCATGCGAATCTGTCCGGTGCCAATCTGCTCGGCGCGGACCTGACCAACGCGACGTTGGTGGGGGCGAACCTCTCCCAGGCGAACTTCTACCTCGGCCTCGCGTCCGGCGCCGATCTGACCGGTGCGAACCTCAAGAATGCCAATCTGTCGAGTGCGGATCTCAACGGCGCCAAGCTGACGGGCGCCACACTGACCGGGGCGCGGCTGTCCGGCGCCAAGCTGATCGGCGCGGACCTCACCGGTGCGGTCGGAGCGGACCTGACCGGCGCGGTCACCACCGCCGACGATTCGGATGCCGAGACGAGTGGCGGCAGCTCCCTCCCGTTCCCGATCAACGTCACCGGCTCTGCGAACGACGCCGGCGTCGGCGTCGACACGGGCGGCAACACCGGCACCGAGCCGAGTGGTCCCTTCGGGCTCAACATCACGGGTTCGACGAACAACAGCTTCGTCGGCGTCGGCTAGGGCTCGGGCAGCCGCCGCATCTCGATCACAGTCAGACCGAGGGCGTCGAACCGGGCGAGCATCGCGCGCAGTTCCTGATCACCGTCCACCGGGCCGGTGAGGCGCGTGTGGCCAGCTGGTGCTCCGACACCTGCCAGCTCGGGGAACGCCGCCAGTGCCCGTGCCGACAGTGTGCCGCGCACCAGGAACTCGTAACGGACCCGGCCGTGAGGTCTCTGCGACACTGCCGCACCTCCCGTGGTCATCCGGCTGCTCGTGTCCGAGCCTGCCGGACGACGATGTGGCGGACCTCACCCGTCGATGGTGAACTTCGCTAGAGCAGGCCCCGGACTCGGGCCTCGGCGATGGCCTCCTGCCGGGTCCGGACCCCGAGCTTTCGGTAGATCCCGCGCAGATGGGTCTTGACGGTGTTCACCGAGACGAACAGGTCCGCTGCGATCTGCTCGGCGGTGCGCCACGACGGCAGCTCCGTCAACAGTTCCCGCTCCCGTGAGGTGAGCAGGGTGGCGCGTCCCGCAGCGGCGGGGACGACGGCGCGGACCTGTTCGGCGAATCCGTCGAGAACGCCGAATCGGCCACTGTGACGGTCCAGCAGGGACCTGATCGTTCCGCCGCCGCCGTCGAAGAACGGACGTCGGATCCCCTCGGGCTCGGCGAGACGCAACGCCTCGGTGACCGCGGCCCGGGCCCGGAGGTCGTCGTGCCGACGGTCGGCGATCGATGCGTCCAGCAGCCAGGCGTGGATCAATGTGACGGGTGCCGTGCAGCTCAGCTCGCCCGACAACACCGGCTCCAGTTCCGTGCTCGCGGCGTCCACCCGCCCCCGGTGGGCCGCGGTCATCGCCACGATCAGCGCGAGCTCGCCGCCGCGCCCGAGGACGCGCGCGGTGTGTGCGGACAACTGCCCGAGGTGTGGTTCCTGTCCTTCGTCGAGCAGGATGCGGTGGACCACCGGGGCCAACAGCGCGACCGTGCCCGGCGGCAGCGGGTGCTGCGCCGCCGATTCGAGGTGCGCGTGGATCGCCACGCCCGACGGCCGCCTCCCTGTCGTGTCCGACCGTCGGAGCAATTCCCGAACACAGGCCGCGGCATCGGTGATGGCGTCGTCCGGGCACTCGGTGAGGGTCTGATGTTCGGCATCGTCCGGTACCGCCGGCGGGTCCATCCTCAGGTAGCGGCCCCAGTCGCGCATCAACTCCGCGAGCCGGACATGGGTGCCGCCCGCCAGGTCACGGCTTCGGCCGAGGTCGATTGCCGCCGAGGCGTGCCGGTCCATCGTGCCGAGTTCGCAGCGGAAGGCCGCCTCCGCCGCGAGCCAGGTCAACGCCTCGACCTCGAGCGCGGGCAGGTCCGCGGATCGCGCGGTCGCCGCCGCGGCCTCCAGGTGCTGCCCGGCGCGATCGAGCTGGTCGAGGCACAGCTCGGCGGCGCCCTCGGAGAGCAGGACGAAGGCGTCGAGTTCGGGTTTGCCGGAGGCGCCGGCGTCGTCGTCGTGAAGACGGTCGAGGGCGTCCTCGACACCGCCGGTCCGCAGCGCGAGCTGTAGACGCAGGGTGTGTTCGAGCAGACGCGAGTGCGGCGTCTCGGTGGTCGTGGTCGAGCCGGCCGCTCCCAGGACGGACGCCGCGGCCGCTTCGTTGCCGCGGGCGATCTCCGCGGCGGCGCGAACGAGGCGGGCGGTGCGGCCCGATCGCACGGACGGTGGCGCGTGGTCGAGGACCTCGATCACCTTCGCCCCGTGGCCACGGAGGACCGCCCCGAGGCCGCGACCGGCGAGCAGGGACCGCAGGGCCCGGATGTCGCCGGCGTGCTGCGCGTGCTCGAGGGCCCGCGCGTCGGCGCCGGACTCGGCGAACCATCGCGACGCGACGTTCTCCAGATCGGCAACCGCGCTCCGCCCGAGCCGGCTCACTTCCGCGCGCAGGTAATCGCGCAGGAGCGGGCGGAATCGGTACCAGCCGGGCCGGCCCGCCACCCGTTCGAGGGGGAAGTTCTCCCGCTCCAGGGTGTCGAGGATGCCGCGGGCGTTCGGGTTGCCGGTGAGGGCTTCGGCGAGTTCGACGGTGAAGCTGTCGGGAATCGACGACTCCACGACGAAGGCGCGTTCCGCCGGATCGAGGTGATCGAGGACCTCGCCGACGAGGTAGTCCGCGACCACCTGGTTGTCCCCGCCGAAGTCCGCGATCACCGCGGTCGGGTCGGCGGAGCGGCCCAGGACGATCGCGGCGAGCCGGAGTCCGACCGCCCACCCCTGCGTCCGCTCCCACACGGCGTGCAGGTCGCCGGTGTCGAGGGTGACGGGGTGGTCGGCGAACAGTTGCGCGGCCTCCTCCTCCGTGAATGCGAGCTCCTGTGGCGGGAAGTCGCGGACACGCCCGTCCAGTCGCATCCGATGCAGTGCCAGCGGCGGCTCGAACCGCGCGGCGAGCACCGTCCGGACCGTCGGCGGCGCCCAGCGCAGAAACGCCCCGAGCGCTTCGAGAGCGGTCGGGGCGTGCAGTAGGTGTACGTCGTCGAGGATCAGCAGGATCGGCCTGCTCAGGGCTCCGAGTGATTCCGCGACGACGGCCGGATAATCGTCCGTGTCGGCGGCCGGAAGGTCGGACAGTGCGTCGAGGACCTCGGCGTCGGCGGTGGCACGCAGTGCGGTGAGCACCGGCGCCAGCGGTTCTCGCTCGTTGTCCGACTCCTGGACGGTGAGCCACGCGGTTGTCGGGGCGTCTTGTCCCGCAGCGGTTTCGGTCACCCAGTCGGCCAGCAGCATCGTCTTGCCCGACCCCACGGGTGCGCTGAGCAGGGCGACGGAACTCGGCGTCCCTTCGGTTGGCGACATGGTGGAGGAGAGGGCCTCGTGCAGCCGGTGGCGGCGGATCGCCGCTCGCCCGTAGGCGGGTACCCGCGCGCGTCGGGTGGTGTGGTTCGCGACGGACATCTCTGGCCTCGTTCCTCGCGGGTATCGCGCCGGGGCGTGCGCACCGGCGTTGCCCCGCGGGGGAACCCCGCGGGGACCAGCGATTTCGAATCTATTACGAGGGGCCCGGTTTCGCGCGGCGGACCAGCGACGAAACGGACACGAGATGGTTACGAGGTGGTGCCCGCGTCGACGTGGCCGGGGCCGGGGGCGGTCACTGGGCCCGGACGGCGGCGACTGCCTCCTCTGTCACCGGATCGACATGAGCGTCGAAGTCGTGGTGGCGTTGCAGGTACTTGGCGACGTAAGGGCAGATCGGCACGATGCGTCGGCCGCTCGCCACGGTGGCGGCGAGGGCGTCGTGGACGAGGATCGCGGCCAGCCCCTGCCCTGCGAAGCGGTCGTCCACCTCGGTGTGGAAGAAGATCCGCTGTTGACCGTGGTCGAGGTACTGGGTGAGGCCGGCGAGTTCGTCGCCGACGGTGATCTCGTAGCGGTCTCCCGCGTCGCGTACGGCGGGGGACGGTGTGGGCGAGGTCGAATCGTCGTTCATGAATCAACTATGGCGCAGTTTCGATTTCGGTGGGTGGTCGCTCCGGGCGTTACGCTCGACGCTGAACATCATTCTCGACCGAGAGGATCGCCGATCCGATGAGCAACCTCGACCCCGCACCCACCGAGGTCGTGTGCGAGACCTGCGATGGGCACGCGCCGCGCCTGCTCGACTACCGCGAGGTCCCCCTCGGTGGTCCGCGGGCGATGACGGTGCGCCGGTCGCTGCCGCAACGAGGTCAGACCCTGATCGGCGCGTGGTGCTTCCTGGACCACTACGGTCCCGACGACGTACGGCACAGCGGCGGTATGAAGGTCGCGGGACACCCGCACACCGGACTGCAGACGGTGTCGTGGGTGTTCAGCGGCGAGATCGAACACCGGGACACCACCGGCGCGCACGCGGTCGTGCGGCCGCGGGAGGTGAACCTGATGACCGCGGGTTCGGGGATCGCGCACTCGGAGTACTCCACACCGGACACCGCCTTCCTGCACGGCGTTCAGCTGTGGGTGGCGCTGCCGGACGAACATCGTTTCACCGCACCGGCTTTCGAGCATTACGCGCCTCCGGTGCTCGACGTCGAGGGCGCGCAGGCAGTGGTGTTCCTCGGCAGCCTGTTCGGGCACACGTCACCGGTGCGGACCTTCACGCCGCTGCTCGGCGCCGAGCTGACGTTGCAGGCCGGGCAGTCGCTGCGCGTCGCGCTGGACCCGTCGTTCGAGCACGGCGTCATGGTCGACGCCGGGTCGGCGACGGTCGCGGGAGTCGATGCGACGATCGGACAGCTTGTGTACCTGCCGGCCGGGCCGGCGGACCTCGACCTGGTCGCCTCGGCCGAGGGCCCGGTGCGGATCCTGCTGCTCGGTGGAGAACCGTTCGGCGAGCAGATCGTGATGTGGTGGAACTTCGTCGGCCGCAGTCACGACGAGATCGCCGGCTACCGGGAGGACTGGCAGCGCGAACGCGACGACCAGTCCGATCCCGACACGAGCCGGTTCGGCCCGTTCCCGGCGCAGTGGCGACAGACGATCCCGGCGCCGATCCTGCCGAACACCCGCCTCAAGCCGCGGGGCTGATCGCTCGGATCAGGACACCGGGACGTGCCCGGTGACGATGCGGTGGATCAGCCGCGCCGCGGTCTTGGCGGTGTGGTTGTCCACGTCCAGGCCGGGGTTGAGTTCGGCGACGTCGACGACGGCCAGCTTGCCGCTCGCGGCCACCCGGTCGCAGACCCGCTGGATCGTCTCGATCGGCACGCCGTAGGCGGCGGGGGCGCTGACGCCGGGCGCGACGGCCGCAGGCAGGACGTCCAGGTCGATCGTCAGGTACACGATGTCGACGTCGCCGAGGAAGTCGTCGACGAACGCGTCCACCTCGTCGCGGTCGGCCGGTCCGCAGCGTTCGTCGAGGAGGTGGCGAACCCCGAACCGCTCGGCCGTGTCGAACAGGGCGGTGGTGTTGCTGGGCTGGCTGATGCCGAGCACGTCGTAGCGGAAGCCGGTGCCCGCGGCCTGCTCGGCCTCGGCCATCTGCCGGAACGGGGTCCCGGAACTGGGCACGGGGTCGCCACGCAGGTCGAAGTGGGCGTCCAGGTTCAGGACGCCGAGGCGCGGCCGGTCCCGCCGCAGCTGCGCGGACGCGGCACCCAGGTAGGTGCCGAAAGCGACCTCGTGACCGCCGCCGAGGACCACCGGCAGTCGCCCGGCGTCGAGGCCGGCGGTGACGGCGCGGCCGAGCGCGGCCTGCCCGCCCTCGAGATTCTCCCCGGTGACCGCGACGGTGCCCGCATCCGCCAGCGGAAGCGGGGCGGCCAGCGCCATCGAACCGAGCGCGGCGCGCAGTGCGTCGGGACCGGCGGCGGCGCCGCGGCGGCCCTTGTTCCGGCGCACCCCCTCGTCGCTGGCGAACCCGATCAGCACCGCTCCGGAGCCCGGCTCGGCGACGTAGGGGGCGATGGCCTGATGCCACCGCAGGTGCTCGTCGGTGGTGCCGTCGGTGCGCCCGGTCCAGGGCACGGGGGCGATGTCGACCTCGATCTCGAGGGTGGTGGGGAGCTGATCGGTCATGACTGGTCCTCCGGCGGATGCGCGTGCGGTCTAGGCGGTGACGAGCTCGCCGCCGGCGAACACCTCGCGGACCAGCGGAACTCCCGGCCGGTAGGCGAGGTGCAGGTAGGACGGGGCGTCGAGCGCGATCGCGTCGGCGCGGGCGCCGATCCGCAGGCTGCCGACGTCCTCGCGGCGCAGCGCCTTCGCGCCGCCCGCGGTGGCCGCCCACACCGCCTCGGCGGGGGTCATGTGCATGTCGCGGACCGCGATGGCGATGCAGAACGGCAGGCTGGTGGTGTAGCAGGTGCCGGGGTTGCAGTCGGCGCCGAGCGCCACGGTGACCCCGGCGTCGATCAGCGCGCGGGCGCCGGGGTACTGGTTGCGGGTGGAGAAATCCGCGCCGGGGAGCAGGGTCGCGACGGTGTCGCTGCCCGCGAGCGCGTCGATGTCGGCGCCGGTGACGTAGGTGACGTGGTCCACCGAGGCCGCGCCCATCTCGACGGCCAGCTGGACGCCGGGGCCCTCGCCGAGCTGGTTGCCGTGTACGCGGGGGATCAGGCCGTGCGCGACACCGGCGGTGAGGACGGCGCGGGACTGCTCGAGGGTGAACGCGCCGCGCTCGCAGAACACGTCGATCCACTTGGCGTGCGGGGCGCACGTGGGGATCATCTCGTCGACGGCCATCGTCACGTACTCGTCGGCGCGACCGGCGTACTCCGGCGGCGGGACGTGCGCGGCGAGCAGGGTGACCTCGTCGGTGAACCGGCCCGCGACCTGCGCGCTGCGCAGCTCGTCCCGCGTGCTCTGCCCGTAGCCGGTCTTGATCTCGACGGTGGTGCTGCCCGAGCGCCGCGACTCGTCGAGCAGGCGCCGCACGTTCGCGGCGAGCTGCTCGTCGGTCGCGGCCCTGGTGGCCTCGATGGTGGTGCGGATGCCGCCGGCGGCGTACTTCTCGCCGGACATGCGGGCCGCGAACTCCTCGGCCCGCTCACCGGCGAACACCAGGTGGGAGTGGCTCTCGACGAATCCGGGCAGCACCGCCCGGCCGGCGAGGTCGTACCCGGTGTCGGCGGCCGGGGCGTCCGCGGAGTCACCGACCCAGGCCACCACCCCGTCCTCGAAGACGACCGCGGCGTCCCGGCGCACCCCGAGCATCCCGTCACCGAGGGTGGGGTCGTTGGTGACGAGGGTGCCGATGTTGGTCAGTGCGGTGGTCCGGGTGGACACGGTGTCTCCTTCTCGAACGAGGCGGGGTGGTGGTGGGTCGGATCAGACCCGGGAGTCGACCATGTTGGTGTGGGCCGGGTAGATCATCTCCGCCGGCGGGTTGGCGGTCCGCTTGGCGACCGGGTAGTAGATCGCGGCGGTGAACACGATGCCGACGATCCAGGAGATGTCCGCGCCGCCGAGCATGTCGGTGATCGGGCCGGTGTACATCTTCTGCGCGAGGAACGGGATCTGCGCGATCACGCCGACGAAGTAGACGACCAGGGCCGGGACGTTCCAGGCGCCGTAGCGGCCGTTCGCGTCGTACAGCGCCGGGATGTCGATGCGTTCCTTCGAGATCAGGTAGTAGTCGATCAGGTTGATCGCGCTCCACGGGGTGAACACCATCAGCAGCACCAGGACGAAGTTCTTGAAGTTGTCCAGGAAGTCGGCGCTGGCCATGATCGCGATCAGCATCGAGACGATCGTGAACCCGAGGATGTACGCGGACCGGGCCTTGGTGGAGATCTGCGAGCGGCCGTCGAACGCGGTGACGGTGGTCAGGATCGACATGAAGCCGCCGTACGCGTTCAGGACGTTGACGGTCAGCTTGCCGACGACGATGACCAGGTAGATCAGGAACGCGATGACCGCGGGTCCCGCGAGCTCACCCATGAAGCCGACCTGGTTGCCGAGGAACGCGTCACCCGCGACGGCGGCGGTGAGGGCACCGAAGGTCATCGACCACTGCGAACCGACGACGCTGCCGAGGAAGGTGGACCAGAACGTCGTGCTCTCCTTGGTTCCGCGGGGCAGGTACCGGGAGTAGTCCGCGACGTACGGGCCGAACGTGAGCTGCCAGCCTGCGCCGAGCGAGATCGCGAGCAGGAACGTCACGATGTCGAAGCCCTTGATGCCGACGAACGCGGCGACGTCGTATTCGATGAACAGGCGGATCGCGAGGTAGGTGAAGCCGATGACGCCGACGACGGTGGCGACCCGGCCGACCGCGTGGATCAGCTTGTAGCCGGTGACCGCGACGAACGCGGTGAGCAGGCCGAAGATCACGATGCCGACGGCCTGGTTGTCGATGCCGAGGACCTTGTTGACGGCCTGACCGGCGAGGACGGTGCCGGTGGCGGCGAATCCGAGGTACATCAGGATGACCAGGACCAGCGGCACGACGGCGCCCTTGACGCCGAACTGGGCGCGGCTGGAGATCATCTGCGGCAGACCCATGCGGGGGCCCTGGGCGGAGTGCAGCGCCATCACGGCGCCGCCGAACACGTTGCCGATCAGCAGGCCGATGATGGCCCACAGTGCGTCGGCGCCGAAGACGACGGCCAGTGCGCCGTCGACGACGGCGGTGATCTGCATGTTCGCGCCGAACCACAGCGTGAACTGGCTCCGGGGGGTGCCGTGCCGTTCGTCGTCGGGGACGACGTCGATGGTGCGGCGTTCGGGGGTGAGGAGGATCTCGGAGGAGGATCCGTCGTGCGTCATAGGCCTGTCTTTCTGGGGTGACTCCGCCGGCCGGCGGAGTCGACTACGGGGTGATGCCCACCTTCTTCTCGCTTGTGCGGTGAATCACTTGGCGACGGGGAATGTATATGCCTGTATAGACAGGTCTGTCAACAGGGGGAGGCTCGCTCGGTTCGAGCGAACTCAGAAGCCCTTGCCCGGATTCATGATGCCCAGCGGGTCGAATGCCGCCTTCACCGCCTGATGGATCGCCATACCGTCTTCGCCGACCTCGAGGGCCAGCCACCGTCTCTTGAGGGTACCGACCCCGTGCTCGCCGGTGAGGGTGCCGCCCAGCTCCAGCGCGCGGCGGAACACCGCGTCGGCCGCCGCCCACACCTCGTCCGGTACCGACCCGTCGGGGCGCCGGTCGAAGACGAAGGTCGGGTGGGTGTTGCCGTCGCCCGCGTGCGCGACGGTCATCACCGTCACGCCGTGCTCGGACGCGATCCGCTCGATGCTCGCCAGCATCTCCGCCAGCTGTGAGCGCGGCACGCCCACGTCCTCGACCAGGCACTGCCCCAGTCGCTCGGACGCGGGATAGGCGAGGCGCCGCACCTCCAGCAGCTGTGCGGACTCCGCCGGGTCCTGGGAGACGGCGACGAAATCGGCCCCGGCGCTGGTGAACTCGCGTTCCATCGCCGACGCCGCGGCCTCGGCGTCGGGACCGTCGGCCTGTGCGATGAGCATCGCCTCCGTGTCGTCCTCGAGGCCGATGTTGCGCCAGTCGTCGATGGCGCGCAGGGTCGCGCGGTCGATGAGTTCGAGCAGGCTCGGCCCGATCCCGGCCCGGACGATCGCCGCGACCGCGTCGGCGGCGGCCGTCAGCGAGCCGAAGCTGCCCGCCACCGTGACCGGTGGCCGGGACGGTCGCGGCCGCAGCCGGACCGTCGCACCGGTCACGATCCCCAGCGTGCCCTCGGATCCGACCATCAACCCGGTCAGGTCGTAGCCCGCCACGCCCTTGACGGTGCGGCGCCCGGTGCGCAGCACCCGCCCGTCGGCCAGCACCACCTCGAGGCCGAGCACCGAGTCGCGGGTGACGCCGTACTTGACGCACCGCAGCCCGCCCGCGTTGGTGGCGACGTTCCCGCCGATCGTGCAGATCTCGTGGCTGCTCGGGTCGGGCGCGTACATCAGCCCGTACTCGGCGGCCGCGCGGTCGAGGTCGGCGTTGACCACGCCGGCCTGCACCACGGCCAACTGGTCCGCGGGGTTCAGTTCGGTGATCGCCCGCATCGGCGCGGTGCTGACGACCAGGCAGCCGTCGACCGCGGTCGCGCCACCGGACAGGCCGCTGCCCGCGCCGCGCGGAACCACCGGAACACGATGTGCGGTGGCCCATTTCATGGCCGTCACCACGTCCTCGGTGCAGTCCGCGAGCAGGACGGCCAGCGGCGTACCCGGCTCCGCCAGGTGCGCCTCGTCGCGCCGGTAGGCGTCGGCCACGTCGGGGTCGGTGATCAGGCGGCTCGACCGCAGCTCGCGGGCGAGGGCGTCGAGGGGCATCGGTGCTCCTTGGTGGTTCACGGGGCGGTCAGGGTGTCGGCGGCGGCCAGGACCGCGTCCTCCGCGGCGCGTTCACCGACGGTGACCCGGACCCCCTCGCCGGGAAAGGCGCGAACGGACACGCCCTGTGCGACGCACGCGGCTTCGAACGCGGCGGCTCCGTCGTCCAACGGTATCCAGACGAAGTTCGCGCCGCTCCGCGGGGTCTCGAGGCCGCGGGCGGCGAGCCCGGCGCGCAGGTGCTCGCGGCCCGCCCGCGCGGCCGCCACGACCCGCTCGGTGTGGTCGGGATCGGTCAGTGCCGCACACGCCGCCGCCTCCGCGACCGCGCCGAGGCCGAACGGCGGCGCCGCCGCATGCAGGTGCGCGACGAGTTCGGGGTCGCCGATCAGGTAGCCCGCCCGCAGTCCGGCGAGACCGAACGCCTTGGAGAAGGTGCGCAGTACAACGAGATTCGGATGGTCGCGCAGCAGCGCGACCCCGTCGGTGTCGTCGTTCCCGGTGGCGAACTCCCGATAGGCCTCGTCGAGCAACACCAGCACGTGGCGGGGAACCGCGTCGAGGAGTCTCCGCAGCTCGGCCCCGGACAGTTCGGTCCCGGTCGGATTGTTGGGGTTGCACACCAGCACTGCGCGGGTACGCGGGGTCAGCGCGGCGATCATCGCGTCCACGTCGTGCCGGTGGTCGGTGTCGAGTGGCACCGGAACCGCGGTGGCGCCTGCGATCCCGACCAGGATCGGGTACGCCTCGTAGCTGCGCCACGCGTGCACCACCTCGGTGCCCGGCCCGGTGAAGGCGGTGAGCACCTGCTGCAGCAGCGCAAGCGAGCCCGCGCCGACGTGCAGCGCCTCGGTCGGGACCGCCAGTCGCGCCGCCAGCGCGGCCACCAGGTCGTCGCCGAACAGCGACGGATAGCGGTGGCCGTTCGCGCCGGCGCGGGTGATCGCCTCCACGACAGCGGGAGCGGGCGCGATCGGCGACTCGTTGCTCGACGCCCGCCACCGGATCGTCGCGGAGCCGTTGGCCCTGGAGTACCGGGGTAGCGCCTCGATAGCGGGGCGGGGGGTGGGCATATCGGTGGGAAGGGGGGTGGCCGGTGCGTTCACCGCAGTTCCCCGACGGCGTCCTCGGCGGCGGCGACGAGCGCGCCGGAGGCGGCGAGTTCGACGGCCCGTTCGATCTCCGGTGACAGGTGGCGATCGGTGCCGGGGCCGGGGACGGCGGTCCGCAGCGCGTGCAGCACGGCGCCGGTGCCGGCTCCGGGCTGCAGCGGGGCGCGAAGATCGATTCCGCGTGCGGCGGCGAGGATTTCGACGGACAGCACCCGGGTCAGGCCGTCGATCGAGCGGCGCAGCTTGCGGGCGGCCGACCAGCCCATCGACACGTGGTCCTCCTGCATCGCGGAGGACGGGATCGAGTCGACGCTCGCCGGGGCGGCGAGCCGCTTGAGTTCGGAGACGATCGCGGCCTGCGTGTACTGGGCGATCATCAGGCCGCTGTCGACGCCGGGGTCGTCGGCGAGGAACGGGGGCAGCCCGTGGCTGCGGGCGACGTCGAGGAAGCGGTCGGTGCGCCGTTCGCTGATGCTCGCGACGTCGGCCGCGGCGATGGCGAGGAAGTCGAGGACGTAGGCCACGGGGGCGCCGTGGAAGTTGCCGTTGGACTCGACCCGGCCGTCCAGGGCGACGACCGGGTTGTCGATCGCGGAGGCCAGTTCGCGCAGTGCGACGGTGCGGGCGTGCTCGACGGTGTCGCGGGCGGCGCCTGCGACCTGCGGGGCGCAGCGCAGCGAGTAGGCGTCCTGCACCCGGGTGTCCTCGGGTCCGGCGTGGCTGGCCACGATCGGGGAGCCGGCGAGCAGTCGGGCCATGTTCGCCGCGGCGGCAGCCTGGCCGGGGTGCGGACGCAGGGCCTGCAGGTCGGCGGCGAACACGCGGTCGGTGCCGAGCAGGCCCTCGACGCTCATCGCCGCGGCCACGTCCGCCAGTTTGAGGAGGTGGTCGAGGTCGGTGATCGCCAGCGCCAGCTGGCCGAGCATGCCGTCGGTCCCGTTGATCAGCGCCAGTCCCTCCTTCTCGGCGAGGACGACCGGCTCGATCCCGTGTTCGGCGAGGGCGGCGGCCGCCGGAAGCAGCCGGCCGTCCGCGGTCCGGACGGTGCCCTCGCCGGTCACCGCGAGCGCGACGTGGGCGAGCGGGGCGAGGTCGCCGGAGCAGCCGAGGCTGCCGTATTCGTGGACCACCGGGGTGATCCCGGCCGTCAGCAGGTCCGCGTAGACCTGGGCGACCGCCGGCCGGACGCCGGTGCGGCCGGTCGCGAGGGTGGACAGCCGCAGCAGCATCAGTGCCCGCACCACCTCTCGTTCCACCTCCGGGCCGGAACCGGCGGCGTGTGAGCGGATCAGGCTGCGCTGCAACTGGGTTCGCAGGTTCGGCGGGATGTGCCGGGTGGCGAGGGCGCCGAATCCCGTCGAGACCCCGTACACCGGGACGGGGCTGGCGGCGAGTGCCTCGATGTGGGCGCGGGAGGCCGCCATCTCGATGAGCGACTCCGCGCTCAGGTGGACGCCGTGGCCGTGGCGGGCGACGTCGACGACGTCCTGGATCGAGACGGGGCCGATGCCGACCTCGACGACGGGGGCGGTGGGATTGGTGGGGGTCACGAAGGCTCCAGAGTTCGGAGGAGAGGCGACGACGTCGCAATGTCTGCAATACGAGACTTTAGTCTCGAATACGAGACTAAAGCAAGAGTGTCCGTGGCCGAGAGGCGTAGTTCAGCCGGCGTGTTCGGTGCGCAGATCGGGATCGAGCATGCGGTCGCCCAGGCTGGCGGAGAAGTCGGCGGCGGTCGCGACCACCCGCTCGGCGATCTGCTCGGCCTCGGCCTCGGTGCGGGAGCCGGTCAGGTAGGCGACACCCAGTGCGGCGACCGGACGGCCCTCGAAGGTCACGACCGGGCCCGCCACGCAGGTCACCCCGGAGGTCGTGGAATCGCGTTCGACCGAGTACCCGCGTTCGCGATCGGCGCGCAGCACCGTCCGTAATTCCGTGAGGGAGGTCGGTCCGGCTCCGGTCCGGGTCGGCCACGAGTAGCCGTCGTAGAGCGCGCTCAGCTGCTCGGGATCGAGCCGGGCCAGCACGGCCCGCCCGACCGCGGTCAGGTGCGCAGGCAACCGGGTGCCGATCTCGGTCACCAGGCGCACTCCCGGCTTGAGCGGCTCGCGCTTGTCCAGGTAGATGGAGTCGGTGCCCTGCAGCACCGCCAGGTGGGACGTCTCGTCCACGGCCTGGGTGAGCGCGACCAGGTACCGCTGCCCCTCCCGGTGCAGCGGCCCGGACCGCATGTACGACGCGCCCACCTCGAACGCGGACACCCCGAGTGTCCAGGCGCGCTGGTCCGGCCAGTAGGAGACGAACCGGCGGTCCCGCATGACGTTGAGCAGGTGGTGGGTGGTGCTCTTCGGCAGATCGAGTTCGGCCGCGATTTCCGTCGCCGCCATCGGCGCCCCGCGCCGGGCCAGCAGGTCGAGCACGTCGAGCACACGCTCGGCGGACTTCACGCGACTGCTCGACATGTACCGCCCTCTTTCGTTCCTCACCGGTGACGCCGCCATTGTCTCGAATACGAGACTGTGTCACCAAGTCGGCCGCCCACGGCCTCGGTGCCGGCCGAGTCGGCCGTCAGAACTCCTCTGTGCGGCCCAACTGCGCCGACAGCTCGGCGCAGCGCGCGACCAGGACCTGGCCGTGCCGGGCGCACGTGGCGTCGTCGAGGCGGTATGTCGGGCCGACCACGCTCAATGCCCCGACGATCCGGCCGATCGCGTCGTAGATCGGTGCCGCGACCCCGGTGGAGTGGTCCTCGATGGTGTCGTGGGCGATGGCGTATCCGTCGGCGCCGACCTCGCCGAGCAGTGCGGCGCCGACCGCGGTTCCGACCAACGGCACCGTCTGCCCGACCCAGCCCATGTGCCGGATGGCATGCGTCCCCTCGACCTGCCCCAGGTACAGGGCGGTCCCGCGGGGCCCGGGAGCCGACAGGTACGTCGACTCCCGGGTTGTCTCCGCGATCTCGGTCATGGCCGCCCGGGCCCGCAGCAGCAGCTGGTTGTCGGCGAGCGCCCGCGCCCCGATCTGCAGCAGCCGCGGACCCGGCCGGTACACGTTGTCCTCGCCGCGCACCACGAACTCGGTCTGCTCGAGGCTGCGGATCAGTCGCAGCGCCGTGCTGGGTGCGAGGTCCGTGGCCTTCGCGGCGTCGGCGAGCGTCAGCCCACCCCGCTCGGTGATCGCGCCGAGCAGCTCGAAGGTCCGACTCGCGCTGCGAGTCACGTCGCCGGGGGCCATCTGCGGTTCACTCCCAGTGCCGAGGATTTTTTCAGGGCCGGTGGTTGACGGGCCCGGGCCGAATCTAGTCGAGCCGGGACAGCACCTCGTCGTGGTGTTCGTCGAGCAGCGGGCTGCGGCGTGCCGGCGGCCGGGTGCTGTCGCCGAACACCACCGGCTGACGGACGTACGAGATCGCGCCTGCGGTGGGGTGCTCGACGGTCTCCACGACGCCGCGGTGGCGGGCCTGATCGGATCCGAGGGCCTGCTCGACCGTCCACACCTCGGAGCTCGCCAGCCCGGCCTCACCGAGGATCGCGGTGATCTCGGCGACCGTGCGTCCGGTCGCCCACGCCTCGATCTCCTTGCGCAGCGCCGGCTCGTTCTCGGTGCGGGTGGTGTCGTCGGTGAACCGCGGGTCGCTCAGCAGTTCCTCGCGGCCGATCAGCCGGGCCAGCTTCTCGAAGCCGCCCTGGCTGGCGACCGCGAGGACGAACAGGCCGTCGTCGGCGCGGTAGGTGTCGAACGGCGTCGAGACCGGGTGCCGGTTGCCGACCCGGGCCGGGGTGACGCCGGTGGCCTGCAGCTGGCTGTGCGCGGTCGGCAGCATCGCGAGCATGCTGTCGAACATGGCGACGTCCAGGTGCTGGCCCTGTCCGGTGGTGCGGGCCGCCAGCAGCGCGGTGCTGATGCCCCACGCCGCGAACAGGCCGGCGACCAGGTCGCCGAACGACTCGCCGAGCCGGGTCGGGCCCGACTCCTCCGTGCCGGTGATGCTCATGATTCCGGACAGCGCCTGCACGACGAGGTCGTAGGCGGCGGCGCCGGACATCGGGCCCTCCTGGCCGAAACCGGAGATCGACGCGTAGACGATGCGCGGGTTGCGGGCCCGGGCCGCCTCGTAGTCGATGCCGAGCCGGGTGGTGACGCCGGGACGGAAGTTCTCGACGACGACGTCGGCGCCCTCGATCAACTGCAGCAACGCCTCCCGATCCGCCGGATCCTTCAGGTCCAGCGCGACGGACCGCTTGCCGCGGTTGAGCACGTTGAAGTAGATGCTCTCGCCGTCGCGGAACGGTCCGAGGTGGCGGGAGTCCTCGCCGGCCTTGGACTCGATCTTGATCACGTCGGCGCCGGCGTCGGCGAGCAGGGCCGTGCAGTACGGTCCGGCGAGCACCCGGGACAGGTCGACGACGCGGATGCCGTCGAGCGGGGGAAGAGCGGTCATGATCTTGTCTCCCAGTGGTTCTCGGTACTTGGGTTCTCAGTACTCGGTGGACCGGATCGACGGCGCGTTGCCCGCGATGGTCAGCAGCTGGATCTGGGAGGTGCCCTCGAAGATCCGCAGGATGCGGCAGTCGCGGTAGAGGCGCTCGATTTCCGACTCGCGCATGAAGCCGGCACCGCCGTGGATCTGGACGACGTTGTCGACGATCGAGAAGCATGCCTCGGTGGCGACGTACTTCGAGATCGACGCGGCGCGGCGCAGGTCGCCGCCGGCGTCCTTGACGTCGGAGGCCCAGTCGGCGGTCGTGCGGGACGAGACCAGCTTGGCGTCGCACTCGCCGAGCAGCAGCTGGATCGCCTGGAAGTCGGCGATCGGCTGCCCGAACTGCTTGCGCTCGGAGGAGTACTCGCGGCCGAGTTCCCAAGCGCGCAGTGCGATTCCGTTGGCCATCGCGGCGACGTCGATGCGGGCGCGGTTGAGGGCGGTGAGCGCGATGTTGCCGCCGCGGCCCTCGGTGCCGATCACCGCGTCGTGCGGCAGCACCACGTCGTCGAGGTAGACGGTGTACGTGGGAGCCGAGCGGATGCCCATCTTGTCCTGCGGCTCGCTGTAGGTGATGCCGGGCGTGCCCTTGGGGACGATGAACGCGGAGATGCCCCTGAACCCGGCGGCCGGGTCGGTCTTGGCGAACAGCACCACGACGTCGGCCTCGCGGGCGTTGGAGATGAAGGTCTTCGAGCCGGACAGGTGCCAGCCGTCGTCCTCGCGGCGGGCGACGGTGCGCATCGAGCCGATGTCGGAGCCGGCGTCGGGCTCGGTGAGCGCGAAGCCCGCAAGCAGCTCGCCGGAGGAGAGCTTGGGCAGCCAGTGCCGCTTCTGCTCGTCGGAGCCGCCGACCAGGATCGGCTCGAGGCCCAGGTAGTGCGCGGTGTAGATCGAGGCAAGGGCGGCGTCCGCGCGGGAGACCTCCTCGATCGCGACGAGCTGGGCGCGGGTCGACAGGCCGAGGCCGCCGAACTCCTCGGGGACGGAGATGCCCATCAGGTCCTGCTCGCCGAGGCGGCGGATCAGGTCGGCGGGGAACGCCTTGGTCTCGTCACGCTCGGCCGCTCCCGGCAGGATCTCCGCGTTCGCGAAGGCGCGGACGGTGCTGCGGAATTCGGACAGGTCGAGGTCGGTGTCGAGGGTCTGAGCGGTCACGGGAACTCCTGGGGGCGGGTCGGCGGCGGGGCGGCCGGCCGGGATCTCTGAGAAATTTCATCTAGTGAAATTCGATTGCCACTAGATGGCATGAAGTGACTATGGCGGAGAACCGGAGATTTGTCCAGGGGTGCCCCCGAGGCGCTCCGCGCAGAACAAACCGAGCGGCGGCACGCAGGGGGATGACTGCGTACCGCCGCTCGGCGGGGAGGTCTCCGGTGGGGTGGGGGACCGGAGACCGGCCTCACGCGCGCCGTGCGCGAGGAGACTGCGATATTCGGTTGTCACGCCGAGCGGACCCGGCGTCGATCACGCCGTGGCTCAGGCGTTTTCCTGCATCGGGATGCGCACGCCCCGCTCACGGGCGGTCTCGATGGCGTGGTCGTAGCCGGCGTCCGCGTGGCGGATGACGCCCATGCCGGGGTCGTTCGTCAGCACGGCCTCGATCTTCTTCGCGGCCAGCTCGGTGCCGTCGGCGATGCACACCTGACCGGCGTGGATCGAGCGGCCCATGCCGACGCCGCCACCGTGGTGGATCGACACCCAGGAGGCGCCGGACGCGGTGTTGACGAGGGCGTTGAGCAGCGGCCAGTCGGCGATCGCGTCGGAGCCGTCCTTCATGGACTCGGTCTCGCGGTACGGGGAGGCGACGGAGCCCGAGTCGAGGTGGTCACGGCCGATGGCGATCGGCGCGGACAGCTCGCCGCTGGCGACCATCTCGTTGAACTTCAGGCCGGCCTTGTGGCGCTCGCCGTAGCCGAGCCAGCAGATGCGGGCGGGCAGGCCCTCGAAGGCGACCTTCTCGCCTGCCATCTCGATCCAGCGCTTGAGGTGCTCGTTCTCCGGGAACAGCTCGAGGATCGCCTTGTCGGTCGCGGCGATGTCCTTGGGGTCGCCCGACAGCGCGGCCCAGCGGAACGGGCCGAGGCCCTCCTCGAAGAGCGGGCGGATGTAGGCCGGCACGAAGCCGGGGAACTCGAACGCGCGGTCGTAACCGGCCTTGCGGGCCTCGTCGCGGATGGAGTTGCCGTAGTCGAAGACCTCGGCGCCCTTGTCCATGAAGCCGACCATGGCCTCGACGTGCGCGGCCATCGCCTTGCGGGAATCCTCGGTGAACTTCTCCGGATCCTTCGCGGCCAGTTCCTTCATGTCGGCGATGTCGACGCCGATCGGCAGGTAGGACAGCGGATCGTGCGCCGACGTCTGGTCGGTGACGATGTCGATCGGGGCATCCATCGCCAGCAGGGCCGGGAAGATCTCGGCGGCGTTGCCGACCAGGCCGATGGACAGCGGCTTGCGGGCGTCGCGGGCCTCGGTCGCCAGCTGCAGGGCGTGCTCGATGCTGTCGGCCTTGGTGTCGAGGTACTTGTGGGCGATCCGGCGGTCGATGCGGGTGACGTCGCAGTCGACGCAGATCGCGACGCCCTCGTTCATGGTGACGGCCAGCGGCTGCGCGCCGCCCATGCCGCCCATGCCCGCGGTCAGGGTGATGGTGCCGGCCAGGGTGCCGTCGAAACGCTTGCGGGCGATGGCGCCAAAGGTCTCGTAGGTGCCCTGGAGGATGCCCTGGGTGCCGATGTAGATCCAGGACCCGGCGGTCATCTGGCCGTACATCATCAGGCCCTCGGCCTCGAGCTTGCGGAACTGCTCCCAGTTGGCCCAGTCGCCGACGAGGTTGGAGTTCGCGAGCAGCACGCGCGGCGCCCACTCGTTCGTGCGGAAGACGCCGACCGGCTTGCCGGACTGCACCAGCATGGTCTCGTCGCTCTTGAGCGTCTTGAGGGTGGCGACCATGGCGTCGAACGCGGCCCAGCTGCGGGCGGCGCGACCGGTGCCGCCGTAGACGACCAGGTTGTCGGGGTGCTCGGCGACCTCGGGGTCGAGGTTGTTCATGAGCATGCGCAGCGCGCCCTCCTGCTGCCACCCGAGGGTGTTCAGCTCGGAGCCGCGCGGAGCGCTGACCGGGCGGGCCTCGTGGCCGGGGGAGGTGATGTCCATCGGTACTCCTTGACGTCAAGGGTGAGCTCGCGAGCCCTGGTGGTTCGGTTCGGGGCGACGCCGTTGTCGCTGGAGAATCCGTGCCGCAGGGTGGTTGTGCGCTGGCTCACGCTCTGCAACTATGACTTGTATATTCCTGTCTATACAACCTCCTGTCAAGAGGCGTCCCGGCAGCGCCGCCCGACCCCACACCCTCGACCCGCCGGAATGGACCGCCCCCCACAGGCCGGGAGCAGCGTGGCTCCCGCCGGAAGGTTCCGCGATGACCACCCTTTCGTCCCAGAAAGTCCCGACCCCCATCGGCGAGGCCACCGACGTCCTCGCCGCCGCCTACTTCTCCGACGCCCGTGCCCTCGTCGACCCGGGCCGCCGCGACCGGATCCTGGACCGACATCTGGCCCTGGCCCGCGACCGCGGCGACCGCGACAGCCTGGTGCGCACCATCTCCGCAGGCGAGACCGGCCCCGGTCCCGCCGTGCAGATCGTCGGCACCGACATGCCGTATCTCCTCGAGGCCGTGCTCGGCGTGCTGGACGACGCCGCGGTGACGCCAGAGTTCGTGCTGCACCCGGTGCTGCGCCTGCATTACGGCCCGGACGCCGTCTCCGGACCGGTGCCGGTGCCGCCGTCCGACGAGCGGGTCGACGACGCCGCGACCGAGTCGTGGATTCACCTCGCGCTGCCGCCGGGGACGATCGACGCCGCCGAGCTCGGCCTCCGGATCGAGCGGGCGCTGGCCCGGGTTCGCCTGGTGCGCGCCGATTCCGGCGAGCTGGAACGGGTCAGGGTCGAGTTGGTCGGGCGCCTGCGGGCGGCCGGCGAGCACCGCGCCGCGGACTTCCTCGCCTGGTGCAGGCCCGGTGTGTTCCGGCTGCTCGGCGCGGACGGTGCCACGGACGGTGGAGTGGGCGAGGCCGCGTTCGGCCTGCTCCGCGACCGGGGGCTCGCGGCCGAACTGCGCGAACTCGATGCCTCCGTGTTCGCGATCACGCCGGTGCCGGCACCGGCGGGGCTCGGAGGTGACGACGGGATGGTCGCGATCCGTGCCCGCCTCGACGGCCACCTGTATCTGCTCGTCGGGACGTTCGCCGCCGTGCACCCGGACGTGCGGCACATCCCTCTGGTCGGGGACCGGGTGCGTGAGCTGCTCGCGGCGTCCGGGCACCACGTCGGTTCCTTCACCGGACAGGCCGTGCTTGCCCTGGCGCAGACGCTGCCGCTGACGGAACTGCTGGCCGCCGACCCGGCGCCGCTGGCCGCCGCGCTCGCCGACCTCACCGCCTTCGACGCGAACGAGCGGATGCACCTGTTCCTGCGCCGCACCCCCGGCCGCCGGAACCTGTCCGCGCTGTTGTTCGTCCCCCGCGACCGGTTCGGCACCGCGGTGCGGAGGGCCGCGGCCCGGATCCTGGTCGACGGGCTGGAGGCGACGAATCTCGAGTCCACCAGCCGGATCTCGTCGGCGCCGCTCGCCACCGTCCACCTGACGATGACGGTGCCCGACACGGTCACCGTGTCCGAGGACGTGGCCCGCCGTCTCGGCGATCGGATCACCGCCGCCTGCCAGGGCTGGGACGAACGACTGCTCGCCGACGTCGAGGCCGACCGGCGCCCGGCGCTCGCGGCGTTCGCGTCCGCACTGCCGGAGAACTACAAGCAGGACTTCGGCGCGGACCGGGCGCGACGTGACCTGGCGATCGTCGAGGAGCTGGCCGCCGGGGACGTCGCCGTGCGGCTGGTGCGGTCACCCGAAGGGCCGGGCACACACCGGCTCTCGCTCTACGTGGCGGGACGGCCCGCCTCGCTCGGTGATCTGATGCCGCTGCTGCAGAGCCTCGGGGTGGAGGTGCTCGACGAGCGCCCGTACCCGCTGCGCGCTCCCTCCGGATCGCCCTGCTGGATCTACGGGTTCACCGTGCGGTACCCGATCGCCCCGGACGGCGACGGGTTCGAGGGACTGTTCGCCGACGCGTTCACCGCACTGTGGCGGGGCGATTCGGAGCCGGACCGGCTGGGAGAGTTGGTGGCCCGTGCCGGACTGGACTGGCGCGCCGTCGGGGTGCTGCGGGCCTATGTCGAGTTCCTCCGGCAGGCCGGCTTCGCCTACGGGAGCGCACACGTCGCCGACGTGCTGTGCGCCCACCCGCACATCGCCCGGGCGCTGATCGACTGCTTCACCGCACGATTCGATCCGCACGCCGCCGCGTCGGACGGCGGGGCCGCCGCCGCGGAGTCGGCCGCGGAACTGATCGAGGCGGTTCTCGGTCTCGACGCCGACCGGGTGCTGCGCGCCCTGCTCGGTCTGATCCGGAACACGGTGCGCACCAACCACTTCACTGCCATCCGGCGCGACTGCCTGGCGCTGAAGTTCGACTCGCGGGCGATCGACGAACTGCCCGAGCCCCGACCCCGACACGAGATCTTCGTGTACTCCCCGGCCGTCGCCGGAGTGCATCTGCGGTTCGGCGCGGTGGCCCGCGGCGGGCTGCGCTGGTCGGACCGGCGGGAGGACTTCCGCACCGAGGTTCTCGGACTGGTCAAGGCGCAGGCCGTCAAGAACGCGGTGATCGTGCCGGTCGGGGCGAAGGGCGGCTTCGTGCTGCGCCGCCCACCCGTCCCCACCGGGGACGCGGAGAAGGACCGGGACGCGCTGCGGGCGGCCGGAATCAACGGGTACCGCACCTTCATTCGCGGACTTCTCGACCTGACCGACAACGTCGACCGGACCACCGGTGAGGTGCGTCCCGCGCCCGAGGTGGTGCGCCGGGACGGCGACGACACCTATCTGGTGGTCGCGGCCGACAAGGGCACCGCGACATTCTCGGACATCGCGAACTCCGTTGCCGCCGAGTACGACTTCTGGCTCGGGGACGCATTCGCCTCGGGCGGCTCGGTGGGCTACGACCACAAGGCGATGGGCATCACCGCCCGCGGCGCATGGGAGTCCGTGACGCGGCACTTCCGCGAACTCGGCGTCGACGTGGCGACCGAGGAGATCACCGCGGCCGGGATCGGAGACATGAGCGGCGACGTGTTCGGCAACGGCATGCTGCTCAGCCGGCATCTGCGGCTGGTGGCGGCGTTCGACCACCGGCACGTCTTCCTGGACCCCAATCCCGATGCCGCCCGGTCGTTCGCGGAGCGGGAGCGGCTGTTCGGATTGCCGCGGTCGTCGTGGGCGGACTACGACCGCACACTGATCAGCGTCGGCGGCGGCGTGTGGGAACGCTCCGCGAAGTCGGTGCCGATCTCCGCGCCCGCGGCGCGGGCCCTCGGCCTCGACGCCGGTGTCACCGCGTTGACCCCACCGGAGCTGATCCGCGCGATCCTGCGCGCCCCGGTCGATCTGCTGTGGAACGGCGGGATCGGGACCTACGTCAAGGGCGCCGACGAATCCCATCTCGACGTCGGAGACAAGTCGAACGACGCGGTGCGGGTGGACGGGTTCGAGTTGCGGGCCCGGGTGGTCGGGGAGGGCGGCAACCTCGGGCTGACCCAGGCCGGACGCATCGAGGTCGCGCGGGGCGGCGGCCGGATCGGTACCGACGCCCTCGACAACTCGGCCGGTGTGGACTGCTCCGACCGCGAGGTCAACATCAAGGTGTTGCTCGACGGACTTGTCGGGTCGGGACGGCTGGACGCGGCCGCACGCAATCGCTTGCTCGTGGAGATGACCGACGACGTCGCGGCCCTCGTGCTGGCGGACAACGTCTCCCAGAACGAGCTCGTCGGGACCGCGCGTGCCGACGCGGCCGAGATGCTCGGGGTGCACGCGCGTCAGATCGCCGCGCTCGAGGCGTCCGGCGCGCTCGACCGGGAACTCGAGGTGCTGCCCGACGAGGCGGAGATCGCGGCCCGTGCCCGGGCCGGCCGAGGACTGTACTCGCCGGAACTGGCGACGCTGATGGCGCACGTGAAGCTGGACCTGAAAGCGACATTGCTGGGAGGCGACCTCGTCGACCAGGACGTGTTCCTGCCGACGTTGCGGGCCTACTTCCCCCAGCGGCTGCGGGAGGCGCACGCGGACGACATCGCCCGGCACCCGCTGCGGCGGGAGATCGTCGCCACCGCGTTGACGAACACCGTCGTCGACCGCGGCGGCCTGACGCACGTGTTCCGGTTGGGCGAGGAGGTCGGCGCCGGTCCGGAGGACGTGGTGCGGGCGTTCACGGTCGTCGCCGAGGTCTTCGGCCTACCCGAACTGTGGGCGCGGATCGCCGCGGCACCGGTGTCGACGCAGGTCGCCGACGAGCTGATCCTGGTGACCCGGCGGCTGCTCGAGCGGGCGTCGCGGTGGCTGCTGACCCGGCGTCCGCAACCGCTTGCCGTCGGCGCCGAGATCGCCCGATTCCGGGATCGGATCTCGCGTGCCTCCGACATGCTCGACGACTGGCTGGTCGGCGCCGATCGCGACAACCTCCGGGATCGGACGCGGACGGTCGCCGAGCGCGGTGCCCCCGACGACCTGGTCCGCGCGGTCGAGTTCCTGCTCGACCGGTTCGGGCTGCTCGACGTCGTCGAGATCGCCGAACTGGCCGCCACCGACCTCGCCGTCGCGGGCGAGCTCTACTTCCGGGTGGAGGAACGGGTCGGTCTGGTGCCGCTGTTGAACCGGGTCTCCGCGTTGCCGCGGGAGGGGCGGTGGAACGCGCTGGCGCGGTTGTCGCTGCGGGACGAGCTGTACGGCACGGTACGGGCGATGACCCTCGGCATACTCGGGCAGGCCGCGCCGGGCGACACGCCCGACGCGATGCTCGACGACTGGGAGCATCGCAACGCCGCCCGGATCCGCCGCGCCCGGATCGGGTTGGCGGAGATCGAGGATTCGGGCGAGTGGGACCTGGCGGCGCTGTCCGTCGCCGCCGGTCAGTTGCGTGCGGTCGTGGGGTGAGCCGGTCGGTAGACTTCATGAGCCACGGACGGGCCGGTGGTGGTCTTTTCGAGGAGCGGATACAGCCGATGGCGATGGTCGATGCGGACACCGAACTCGCTGCGCTGTTCCGGGAGGCCGGCGGGGAGTCGGTGCCCGCTTACGAGCGGGTCAAGAATCTGGTGACCGCGCAGATCCGGTCCGGGCGTTGGGCCGAGGGCGACCAGCTGCCGTCCGAGAACCAGTTCGTCCACGCCCTCGGGTTGTCCCGGATGACCATCAACCGGGCGCTGCGCGAGCTCACCGGGGACGGGCTGATCGTCCGGATGATGGGCGTCGGAACGTTCGTGGCGAGCACCAAGACGGCCTCGCCGCTGTTCGAGGTGAAGAACATCGCGGACGAGATCCAGCAGCGCGGCCACCGGCACCGGACCGAGGTGGTGCTGATGCGGGAGGAGGAGACCGATCACGCCTCCGCCTTCCTGCGCGAGTCGGTCGGCCGCAAGGTGTTCCACTCCGTCCTCGTGCACTACGAGGACGACACCCCGATCCAGGTCGAGGACCGCTTCGTGAACCCCGCCGAGGCGCCCGACTACCTTGCGCAGGATTTCACCGTGACGACTCCGAACGACTACCTGACCCGGGTGGCGCCGCTGGTGCGGGGCGAGCACGTCGTCGAGGCGGTGCTCGCGAGCCCGGAGGAGTGCCGGATGCTGCAGATCGAGCGCGGTGAACCGTGCCTGCTGATCCGGCGGCGCACCTGGTCCGAGCACGGGCTGGTCAGTACCGCCCGGCTGGTGCACCCCGGGTCCCGCAACCGGCTCGAGGGTGCCTTCACCCGCTGAGTTCGCGCGCCGGGAATGCCTCGCGGTGAGCCGTGGTTCATCTGATTGAAAGTTGAACCACTAGGCACTTCGTGCCTGTGCGCCCTTCTGGTGGCTCCGACCACCGAAGGGCGCACAGGTGCCGGAGGCGCACGAGGAGGCGGGAATGCAGTTCGGCATCTTCACGGTCGGCGACGTCACGACCGACCCGACCACCGGTCGCACCCCGACCGAGGGCGAACGGATCAAGGCGATGGTCGCGATCGCGCAGAAGGCCGAGGAGGTGGGCCTCGACGTCTTCGCGACCGGCGAGCACCACAACCCGCCGTTCGTACCCTCGTCGCCGACGACGATGCTCGGCTACATCGCGGCACGCACCGAGAAGATCGTGCTGTCCACGTCGACGACGCTGATCACCACCAACGACCCGGTGAAGATCGCGGAGGACTTCGCGATGCTGCAGCACCTCGCCGACGGCCGCGTCGACCTGATGCTCGGCCGCGGCAACACCGGCCCGGTGTACCCGTGGTTCGGGCAGGACATCCGGCAGGGCATCCCCCTCGCCATCGAGAACTACGCGCTGCTGCACAAGCTCTGGCGCGAGGACGTGGTGAACTGGCAGGGCAAGTTCCGCACCCCGCTGCAGGGCTTCACCTCCACCCCGCGTCCGCTCGACGGCACCCCGCCGTTCGTGTGGCACGGGTCGATCCGCAGCCCCGAGATCGCCGAGCAGGCCGCGTACTACGGTGACGGCTTCTTCGCGAATCACATCTTCTGGCCCACCGACCACTTCCAGCGCCTGATCGACCTGTACCGCCGTCGCTACGAGCACTACGGGCACGGGTCCGCGGACCAGGCGATCGTCGGGCTCGGCGGGCAGGTGTTCATGCGCAAGAACTCTCAGGACGCGGTCCGTGAGTTCCGCCCGTACTTCGACAACGCCCCGGTCTACGGGCACGGCCCGTCGCTCGAGGAGTTCACCGAGCAGACCCCGCTCACCGTCGGCAGCCCGCAGGAGGTCATCGACCGGACGCTCACGTTCCGGGAGTCGTTCGGCGACTACCAGCGCCAGCTGTTCCTCATGGACCATGCCGGCCTGCCGCTCAAGACCGTGCTCGAGCAACTGGACCTGCTCGGCGAGGAGGTCGTGCCCGTGCTGCGCCGCGAACTCGACGCCAAGCGGCCCGCGCACGTGCCGGACGCACCGACCCACGAGTCGCTGGTCCGGGCGGCGGTCGCAGGCGACGTGCCGCAGGTGACGCGATGACCGCCCGCACCGTCGCGGTGGTCTCCGCGGGCCTGGGCCAGCCGTCGTCCACCCGGATGCTCGCCGACCGTCTCGCCGCGGCCACCGCGCTGGACCTGGGGCCGGACACCGAGATTCGGACCGTGGAGCTGCGCGACCACGCCCACGACCTGATGAACAACATGCTCACCGGGTTCCCGTCGGCCGCGCTGCGCGAGGTGATCGACGCCGTTACCGGGGCCGACGCCCTGATCGTGGTGACGCCGATCTTCAACGCCTCCTACAGCGGACTGTTCAAATCGTTCTTCGACGTCCTCGAGGTGGGTTCCCTGGACGGGATGCCGACGCTGATCGCAGCGACCGGCGGCACCGCGCGGCACTCACTGGCGCTCGAGCACGCGGTGCGGCCGATGTTCGCGTACCTGCGGGCGGCGGTGGTACCGAGCGCGGTGTTCGCCGCGTCGGAGGACTGGGCCGGCACCGCCGGCGTGGACCGGTCCGGTGGCGAGGGTGTGGATCGGCGGCTGGCCGACCGGATCGACCGCGCCGCAGGCGAACTGGCCGGCGCGGTGACGGGGCGCGCTCGCATCCGGAAGGCGGACCCCTACGACGACCCGATTCCGTTCGAGGACCTGCTCGCCGCGCAGCGAGCAGGGTGATCCGCCGGCGCCTCACCCTTCGCAGGTGAAGCCGCCCGGTCCGCCACCGGCCAGCATGGGCATCGGCGGCACTCTTCGTGAACGGGTGATGCGATGCGGCGCGAGGTGGATCCTGCGGTGACGACGACACCGGACCGGCGGTGGTGGCTGTTCGCATCTCTGCAGGGCTACGACCGGCGATGGTTGCGGCCGGACGTCATCGCCGGTCTGACGGTGTGGGCGGTCCTCGTCCCGGAGGGCCTGGCCTACGCGACCATCGCGGGCGTGACGCCGGTTGTCGGCCTGTACGCGGCGATCCCGTCGCTGGTGCTGTACGCGGCAGCCGGCAGCTCCCGGCACCTGATCGTCGGCCCGATGTCCGCGACCGCCGCGCTGTCGGCGGCGATGGTGGCACCGATCGCCGGGGGCGACGACGGCAGGTACCTGGCGCTCACCACCTGTCTGGCGATCATGACCGGCCTGGCCGGGCTGCTCGCCGGGTTGATGCGGCTCGGCTTCATCGCCTCATTCGTCTCGGAACCCGTGCTCAAGGGATTCATCGTCGGTCTGGCGCTGACGATCATCATCGGCCAGGTGCCCAAGCTGTTCGGCGTGGAGAAGGCGGACGGCAACTTCTTCGAGCAGGCGTGGGGGGTGGTCACCCACCTCGGCGACACCCAGTGGCGGACCCTGATCGTCGGCCTGCTCGGCCTGGCCGTGGTGCTCGTGCTGCGTCGGTGGTTGCCCCTGGTGCCGGGCTCGCTGGTGGCAGTGCTGCTCGGAATCGCCGCCGTGCAGCTGTTCGGTCTCGACGACAAGGGTGTCGACATCGTCGGGACCATCGAGTCCGGGCTCCCGTCGGTGGGCCTGCCGAACGGGCTCGGCTTCGACGACTACCTCGGCCTCGCCGGCCCCGCGGTCGGGGTGCTGTTGATCGGCTTCGCGGAGGGGCTCGGCGCGGCGAAAACCTATGCGGCCAAGGCGGGGTACGAGGTGGACGCGAACCGCGAGTTGTACGGCCTCGGCGCCGCGAATCTCGGTGCGGGGCTGGCGTCGGGCATGGTGGTGAACGGCAGCCTGTCCAAGACCGCGGTCAACGGGGGAGCGGGCGCGAAGTCCCAGGTGAGCGGTCTGGTCGTGGCCGCGATGACGGTGATCACCCTGCTGTTCCTGACCGGCCTGTTCGAGCAGTTGCCGGAGGCGACGCTGGCCGCCGTTGTCATCGCCGCGGTGATCGACCTGGTCGACTTCGCGTCGCTGCGCAGGCTGTACCGGGTCTGGACGCACCGGCTCGGCAGCATCTACGGCTTCGCCGCGCGACCCGACTTCGCCGCCGCGATCGCCGCCATGCTCGGCGTGCTGCTGTTCGACACCCTGCCCGGCCTGGTCATCGGCATCTCGGTGTCGATGTTGCTGCTCCTGTACCGGTCGGCGCGTCCCAACGTCGCGATCCTGGGACAGGCGAAGACCCTGTGGGTGGACACCGACCGGCACCCGGATGCCGACGTGCGGGACGACGCCGTTGTGGTGCGGGTCGAGGGCGGGCTGTCGTTCGCCAACGCCGACCACGTCAAGGAGCGGGTCGAGGCGCTGTGCACGGAGCGAACGCGGGTGGTGGTGCTGGACGCCGAGACGATGCCCTACATCGACGTCACCGCGTCGGAGATGCTCGGGCAGCTGCAGACGGCACTGCAGCACAAGGGGATCGACCTGCGCATCGCACACGACATCGGACAGGTGCGCGACGTCCTGCGCGGCGTCGAGCAGGACGGCGGGGACCTGGCCGTGTTCCGGACGGTGGACGATGCGCTGGCCGGGTGATCCCGCCGCCGAAATGCGACACCGGACAATTCGCGCACGGAGATCCGATGATTCGTGCCGATGCCCGAGGTACTCGCTCGCCCCGTCGGCGATGTCGGTGGGTGTCACCTGCGCCGGAGTCCCACGTCGAGTCACGGCGCCGCCCGAACGCCCGCCCCGGGCCCGTCCGCGTGGGGGTTGCGTCGTGGTGACGCTGTGTGAGGATTCACGGATGCTCTGCGTTGACACACGGTCGAGCGGCTGGACGTCGGTGCATGCACGCTGACACCGAATGGCTATCCGCTGTGGTGGCTCGCCCGCCTGCTGCCACCCACCCGCCCGCGAGCCGATCCGCTGCGGGTCACGTCCCCGGCAGCACCTTCGGCGCGGGCCGCTACCGGTTGCTGCACTGCTGCGGCGGCTCCTCGACCGTGGAGTTCTGGCACGGCCGGGATGTGGTGACCGATCGGGACGTCGGCCTGACGGTCGTGACCTGCACGTCGCGTGACGAGCTCGACATCGACGAGGTGTTCGCGCGCACCGTGTGGATGTGTGGGGTGAACTCGCCCGCGCTGGCCCGGATCGTCGACATGGTCGACACCGCGTTCGGCGGTGTCGTGGTCGCAGACTGGCAGCAGAGTTGTTCGCTCGCCACCGCCGCCTCGGTGCTGCCGTCGCGGTCCGACGCGGCGAGGGCGGCCCGGCCGTTGACCGAGACCATGCGGGTGGCGCACCGGTCGGGTGGGGTGCTTGACCTGGAACCGCCCGGGCGGCTGCGGATCGGGGCCCGCGGCGAGCTGTACCTGGCGTTTCCGGGCACGCTTCCGAGCGCGGACCGGTTCACCGACGTGCGGGGACTGTCGACCGCGCTGCGTGGACTGGTCACGGGCGGGGCCGGTTTCGCGGCTTCCGCGTGATGACCGAAAGCGTTTCGCGCCCGGCCTTTCCCGCGTAGGGTGCTGGCCGTCACGGTTGTCGAGGCGTCGGGTGGCTGGGGTGAGCATGCACGGCAGGTCGTTGCCGCCATCGGTGTCGTTGACGCAGCGGTGGCGCGGTGGGGTGCGGTTGAGCGGACCCGACGGAATCGACTCGCTGTCGGTGGGTGTGGACGTCGCCGCGGAGCGTCCCCACCGGTTCCGGGCGACGATGCGCGCCGTGGATGTCGGATCGGTGCGGGTGAATCGGCTACGGACCTCCGCGGTTTCGGTGGTCCGGTCGCAGGACCGGCTGGGCGACGCGCACGGTGACTACCTGTCCGTGTTGGTCGCCCGCTCCGGCGGAGCGACGGTCGAGCAGCGGCGGACCCGCTGCCGGCTGCGCACGGGGGAGGCGGCTTTCGTCGACTTCGCCGCACCGTTCGAGGTCATGTTCTCCGGGCGCGGTGACTACGTGTCCGCCTACCTTCCCCACGCGACACTGGCAGCGCGGTCCGTCGACGTGCGCTCGCTCGCCGGGGTGGTGATGCCGGCGGAGCCGCTCACCGTGCTGCTCGGCGCGGTGCTCGAGCAGTTCAGCGAGATCGACCTGTGCACAGACGATTCCGCGGACGTGGCGCTCGTCGAGCACGCCGTGGTGGACCTGTGCCTGGCGGTGATCCGACGGGCACAGGGGCGCTGCCCCGACGCCGAGTCGGCGGTCTCCCGAAATCGTGCTCGCGCAGTGGAGTTCGTCGAGAACAACTACACGGACCCGGCCCTGACCATCGCGAAGGTGGCGGCGGCGATGAACGTGAGTCCCCGCTACCTGCACCGGTTGTTCGAGTCGGAGCAGCACTCGGTGTACGAGCTGATCCGCCTGCGCCGCGTCGGCCGGGGGCTGCATCTGCTGACCGACCCCGCGCACGCGCACCTGACCATCGGCCAGGTCGCCGTCCGCAGTGGATTCGTCGGGCCGACCCAGTTCGGTCGCGCCGTCCGCGACATCACGGGCTCGACGCCCCGGGCGATCCGGCGCGGGGCCGCCGCGAGGTGACTTCGTCCCGGGTCGGCCTCGCCCGGCTCCGGGGGCCGGGTCGCGGCGGGTGAGTCGTCGGGCTAGAGTCTGCGACGTGACCTCTTTCGCCGGGATCGACTCGCCGCTCACGCGGCGTCGTCATGTCGATTTCGCGCTCGTGTGCACGTCCGGGTGTCCGCAGTCCTGATCGGCCTGCCCCGGCGAGGGTTTCCCCGCCGGGATCTCGACAATGCCCGTACGCCCCGAAACGAAAGAGCTTCCGGCACATGACCGCTACATCTGTCTCACACCTGTCTTCGATCATCACCGCCACCGCGGATGCGGTCGCCCGCGACACCGGCAAGGCCCACGCGGTCTTCCGTGCGTCGGCGCAGGCCCACGACGCCGTGGCCAGCACCATCGGTCTCGGCAAGTACTCGATCGAGGTCGACGAGCCCCCGGCCCTCGGCGGCGCCGGCGCGGCGCCGAATCCGGTCGAATACCACCTGGCGTCGCTGTTGTCGTGCCAGATCGTCACCTACCGGTTCTGGGCGGAGAAGCTCGGCATCCGGGTCGACGACATCTCCGCACGGGCCGAGGGTGACCTCGACGTGCGCGGCTTCTTCGGCTTCGACGACGCTGTCCGCGCCGGATTCGGTGAGATCCGCGTCGTCGTCACGGTGACCGGGCCGGAGACCGACGAACGCTACCGGGAGCTGCAGGAAGCGGTGGACGCGCACTGCCCGGTCCTCGATCTCACGCGGAACGAGACGCCCGTCTCCACCGTCCTCGAGACGTCCCGCGAGTCGGCCCCGGAGGGCGTCGAGTAGTGAATCACCCAGCCGGACATCACTTTCGGTGTTCGGCGGGTGGGGCGTCCGACTCGTGTCCGGAGGCGTCCGGGTCCGCGTAGCAGTCGCGGACGGCGAGATCCATCGGGAAGCGAACCTCGGTGTCGCCGAACAGCAGTCGGGTCGCGGCCGCGGTCGCGTCGAGGACGTGCCGGGTGGCCGCGTGTGGGTCGCGGCAGTGCACGACCACCTCGTCGTGCTGGAAGAACACGAGGTCGCCGCCACCGTCGGCGAGGCGGCCGGTGTCATCGCCGGCGAGGCGGCGGCGCAGTTCGGCGAGCAGGCACAGTGCCCACTCGGCGGCGGTGGCCTGGACGACGAAGTTGCGGGTGAACCGCCCGCGCGCGTGTGCGTCCCCGTGCGACCACCAGCGGTCGTCCGGTGGCGGGCAGGCCCGCCCGAGCCAGGAGCGTACGACCTCGCCCCGTTCGCCGGCCCGCGCGGCGTCCTCGACGTACCGTACGGCGACGGGAAAACGTTTGCGCAGCAACGTGAGCAGGTACCGCGCCTCGCCGGCGGTGGCGCCGTAGAGCACACCGAGGATCGCGACCTTCGCCTTTGCACGGTCGCCGCCGAACACCTCGGCGGCGACCGGTGCGTACAGGTCGTCGGCGCCGGCGGCCGCGACCATCAGCGGATCACGCGACATCGCGGCCAGGATGCGGGGTTCGAGCTGACCGGCGTCCGCGATGACGAAGGTGTGGCCGGGATCGGCGATCACGCCGGCGCGCACCGGTTTCGGGATCTGGAGTGCGCCACCGCCGCGGCTGGCCCAGCGGCCGGACACCACGCCGCCGGGCACGTACACCGGCCGGAACCGGTCGCCGCGCACCCAGGTGTCGAGCCAGGTCCACCCGTTCGCGGAGTGCAGCTTGGCGAGATCGCGGTAGCGGAGCAGGGGATCGACGGCGGGATGGTCCACGTCGCGCAGCAGCCACGCCCGCGTCGAGGTCAGTTCGATTCCGTCCCGGGCGAACGCGGCCACCACCTCCGGCTGCGACGCGGGATTCACCGGTCGGCCGAAGGCGGCGCTCACCTCACCGGCCAGATCCCGAAGTCGGTGCGGCAGAACGTCCGCCGGCACCCGGGGGCCGAGGGCGGATTCGAGCATGCGGTGGTGTGCGGCCGCCGAGAAGGGCATCCCGGTGTGCCCCATCTCCGCCGCGGCGAGGGCGCCTGCCGACTCGGCGGCGACGAGCAGACGCAGGCGGGGATCCGGTCCGATCTCCCGCACCTGTTCGGCGTGCTCGGCGACGAGCGCGGCCGGATCCGCCGCGGGGGTGGTGTCGAACAGTCCCGGACGCTCGTCCGCCGGCGGCGCCGTGGCCGCAGGTGGATGGCCGGCCCGGGTGCGCAGCAGCGCGTCGGTGAGGGCGATGTCGTGGCAGCGTTCCACCCGCAGCCCGGCCCGCAGCACCGCCGGGTACACCGCGCCGGTGTCGGGCCAGACCCACCGCGGGCATTCGGGTTCGAGTGCCCGCACCGCGGCGGCCGCGTCCGGGAATGACGTGGGGGAGCCGATCACGGCGCCGCCCTCGTCGGTGCGGACCGTGACCACTCGCTCCGGGCCCGGCGCCAGCACCACTCTCACCCGCCCAGTGTGTCGGACGGGACCGACACGGTTCAGTGCCGGTGCCGGACCTCGTCGCGTGGCTCGGCGTAGCGCCACATCTCGAATCCGATCATCGTCGCCAGTGCCGCGGTGAGCACCGACAGCGTCACGAGCGCCGGGGTGTGCCAGAGCACGGGGATCAGCGCGACCAGCACGGCGGCCGTCACCACCCGGGGGTAGGTGATGGAGCCGGTCGGGTACGCCTTGAAGTAGACCAGCGCCAGCAGGTACAGGGCGGCGCCGCCGAGCAGCGACACCAGCGGCCAGCCGTACAGCGGGTCGGTGAGGCGGTGGTGGTTGCCGTCCGCGACGTACGAGAGCACCTTCTTGAGCCCGAGCGACATCAGCACGATCCCGGCCACCATCGGCATGTGCGCGTAGGTGTAACAGTGCTGGGCGATCTTGATCAGCCGGGTGCCCGCCGCGGACTCGAAGGCGTGCTCGACCGCGAGCGACGTGACGTCGAAATACGTCCACCACATCAGGGCCGCCACCGCGAGACCGAGCAGCGTCGCGACGATGATCGCCCACGAGATCGGCAGCGCCGCCACCCCGATGCCGATCGAGGTGATCGATTCGCCCAGCGCGATGATGACGATCAGCCCGTGGCGTTCGGCGAAGTGGCTCACCGACCGCAGCCGCCACCCCGCCCCGCCGACCAGCGTGCCGAGGTAGTCGCCGGCGAGGGCGAGGAACCACATCGCCGTCTGGGCGGGACCGGTCAGCTGGGACGCGATCAGCAGGCAGGCGGTCCCGATCGCCATGCTGGGCACGAAACGCAGGACCTGCCTGCGTAGCTGGGGGTCGTCCCTGCTGATGACGAAGAACATCAGCACGTGCAGGAGCCGCACCACGAAGTACCCGAGCGCGAACACCACCGGACCGCTGAGCCCGCCGGGCAGATCGTGGAACGCCTCGGGGATGGTGAGGGCCACGATGAACATCGCGCCCATCGCGGCGAACAGCACCACCCGGGCCACGCCCTCGTCTGCGCGGACCAGATTCCACAACCAGGAGTACCCCACCCAGCACCACCACAGGACCGCGATGACCAGCATCCCGCGCAGCAGGTTGGTGCCGGTCGGGTCGTCGGCCATCAGGTCGGTGACCCGGGTCAGCGCGAACACGAAGACGAGGTCGAAGAACAACTCGAGCGGGGAGACCGAGGCCCGCTCCTGGACCTGCTGCACGCGCAGCCGTCGGGGAATGCTCATTCGCTCATGGTGGCAGCGGTGAACGGCCACCGCAGCCTCGCGGGCCCGGACAGCCCGGCTGGATGAGAGCGGCGCGGTCGCCGTCGGTAAGCTTGACGATCGGACTTGTAACCAGACAGACCCCAGACCCCGGAGGTTGATTGGCGTGGCGCTCGTCGTGCAGAAGTACGGCGGATCCTCGGTGGCATCCGCCGAGCGCATCCGACGTGTCGCCGAACGGATCGTGGAGACCAAACGCGCGGGCAACGACGTCGTCGTCGTGGTCTCGGCGATGGGTGACACCACCGACGAGCTGCTGGACCTCGCGCAGCAAGTGTGTGACACGCCACCGGCCCGTGAAATGGACATGCTGCTGACCTCCGGTGAGCGGATTTCCAACTCCCTCGTCGCGATGGCCATCCACGGCCTCGGCGAGGAAGCACGGTCGTTCACCGGCTCGCAGGCCGGCGTCATCACCACCGGCGCGCACGGGAACGCCAAGATCATCGACGTCACCCCCGGCCGGGTCCGGGATGCCCTCGACCGCGGCTCGATCGTGCTGGTCGCCGGTTTCCAGGGCGTCAGCCAGGACAGCAAGGACGTCACCACCCTCGGTCGCGGCGGGTCCGACACCACCGCTGTCGCGCTGGCCGCGGCCCTGAAGGCCGACGTCTGCGAGATCTACACCGACGTCGACGGCATCTACACCGCCGACCCGCGGATCGTGTCCGACGCCCAGCGCCTCGACACCGTCTCCTTCGAGGAGATGCTCGAGATGGCGGCGTGCGGGGCGAAGGTCCTGATGCTGCGCTGCGTCGAGTACGCCCGCCGCTACAACGTGCCCGTGCACGTCCGTTCCTCGTACACCACCAAGCCCGGCACCATGGTGTCCGGATCGATGGAGGACATTCCCGTGGAAGAAGCCATCCTCACCGGCGTCGCGCACGACCGCTCCGAGGCCAAGGTCACCGTCGTCGGCCTGCCCGACGTGCCCGGATACGCGGCCAAGGTCTTCCGCGCCGTCGCCGATGCCGAGATCAACATCGACATGGTCCTGCAGAACATCTCGAAGGTGGAGACGGGCAAGACCGACATCACCTTCACGCTGCCGCAGACCGATCTGCCCGCCGCGGTGGAGAAGCTGACCGCGCTGCAGGGCGAGATCGGGTTCTCCGAGGTCCTCTCCAACGAGAGCATCGGCAAGGTGTCCCTCGTCGGCGCGGGCATGAAGAGCCACCCGGGCGTCACCGCCACCTTCTGTGAGGCACTGGCCGAGGCCGGCATCAACATCGACCTGATCTCCACCTCGGAGATCCGGATCTCGGTGCTCGTCGACGACGCCGATCTCGACAACGCGGTGCGCGCGATCCACAAGGCATTCGATCTGGGCGGCGACGAAGAGGCCGTCGTCCACGCGGGAACGGGACGGTAACCCCATGGGTCTGACCATCGCAGTCGTCGGCGCCACCGGACAGGTCGGCGCCGTCATGCGCACCCTGCTCGAGGAGCGCAACTTCCCCGCCGACAAGGTGCGGTTCTTCGCATCCGCCCGTTCGGCCGGAACCACCCTGCCGTTCCGTGGCGACGACATCGTCGTCGAGGACGCCGCCGCCGTGTCGGACGAGGACCTCAAGGGCATCGACATCGCGCTGTTCTCGGCCGGTGCCACCCTCTCGCGTGCGCAGGCCCCGCGGTTCGCCGCCGCAGGCGCCACCGTCATCGACAACTCGTCCGCATGGCGCAAGGACCCCGAGGTTCCCCTCGTGGTCAGCGAGGTGAACCCGGAGGAGGCGAAGAACCCGCCGAAGGGCATCATCGCCAACCCGAACTGCACCACGATGGCCGCGATGCCGGTGCTCAAGGTGCTGCACGACGAGGCCGGTCTGCAGCGGCTGATCGTCTCCAGCTACCAGGCGGTCTCCGGTAGCGGCCTCGCCGGTGTCGAGGAGCTCGCCTCCCAGGTGCGCGCGGTCGTCGACGACGCCGAGCAGCTCGTCCACGACGGCGCTGCGGTGGAGTTCCCGGCGCCGAACAAGTACGTCGCGCCGATCGCGTTCGACGTCATCCCGCTGGCCGGCGCGCTGGTCGAGGACGGCAGCGGCGAGACCGACGAGGACCAGAAGCTGCGCAACGAGTCCCGCAAGATCCTGGGCATCCCGGACCTGCTGGTCAGCGGCACCTGCGTGCGCGTGCCGGTGTTCACCGGGCACTCGCTGTCCATCAACGCCGAGTTCGGCAATCCGCTCTCGGTCGAGCGTGCGAAGGAACTGCTCGCCGACGCCCCCGGCGTCGAGCTGGTCGAGGTCCCGACCCCGCTGGCCGCCGCAGGCAACGACCCCTCCCTCGTCGGTCGCATCCGCCAGGACCCGGGTGTCCCCGGCGGCCGCGGCCTGGCGCTGTTCGTGTGCGGCGACAACCTGCGCAAGGGCGCCGCACTCAACACCATCCAGATCGCGGAGCTGCTCGTCGGCTGACCGCCGGTCACCCGCTCCCGACGTTCCCCAATGTCACATTGGCTCACTTCAGGTGAGCCAATGTGACATTGGGGAACTCGTGTCTTGGGGGTCAGGGGAGGCGGAGCCGGGGGATCGGGGGCTGTGCCGGATAGGTGGGGGCGGACCGCTCGCCGAGTTCGGCGCGCAGGTGCTCCGCCCACCCGACCAGGCCGGTGACGTCCAGGGCGTGTGGCGCGGCGGATTCGTGGGCGCCGAGCAGGTCCGCGCCGCGACGCAGGGACGAGGCGGCGGCCGGGTCGTGCCGGGTCACCTGGGTGAGCCCCTCGACGAGAAGCGTCAGGCCCTGCCACAGCTCGAGTTCGTCCTCGGGGATCGACGCGGTCATTCCCGCCAGCAGGACCGCGGCCTCCTCGGGTGCGCCGTGATCGAGCAGTCGCTGGGCCTCGGTGACCGCGGCACCGGGAGCGAACCGCGGACGAACGTCGGTCATGACCCAAACGCTAGCCCGCGCGGTCGGCCTCGGGAAGGGTCTCGGTTCCGGTGACGGGCGTCATGACCTCGGGGACGGGAGCGACGACCTCGGGGACGGGAGCGACGACCTCGGGGACGGGACCGCGCAGCAGCCTGCCGACGATGCCCTCGTCGACGGCCAGCGCCTTGACGATCACCGCGGCCGCGACCACGACACCGGACTGGATGAACATCCAGGTGATGGCGGTGAAGATGAGCCCGAGCTCGCCGAACTTGTCCGACGCCGACGACGTGGCAAGCGGAAGGTAGAGGACACCGGCCAGCCCCACGGTGGTCAGCCCGGCCGAGGTGACCGCCGCGGTCGCCCACAGCACGCGGCCGGTGAGCCTGCCCTCGGTGAGCAGGTAGGGGACCGCCGCCCAGAGGGCGAACCAGATCACGGCCTCGCCGCACATCGCCAGGGGCGGTCCCACCCAGTCCAGCGACGTCAGCTTGCGGACCCAGCCGAGCAGGCCGACCGAGGTCGCTACGGCGATCAGGACCGCCAGCCACCGCCACCATCCGCGCAGCGTCAGCGTCGGCACCTTCCATATCCGCCCGTAGACCCGGCCGAGGGCACGTGCGAACGAGGTGCCGCCGAGCAGCACCATCAGGATGCCGACGACCCCGAACGCGGCGAAGGTCGGCGGGCTCGCCTCGATCGTGTCCGCGGTCGTCGTGGTGATGGTGGTCAGGGCGCCGGGATCGATGCCGAGCTGGTCGGAGAACGCCTCCGAGACGCCACCGAGGTTCCCGATCGTGCCGACCGCGATGATCAGCGGCAGCACCGAGGTGAACTCCTGGGCGGCGAGGGTCATCGAACGGTCGGCGAGCTCGATGTCGGCCAGACCACGGAGGATGCGGGCAACGGTCCGGCCCGCGACGGTGCCGCGCAGCCAGCCGTGTGCGGTTTGTCTCCGTACCTCGAGTGCTTCCCTGGCCAGCGCGACCGACAGCTTGGTGGACATCACGCGTCAAGTGAACTCTATTTCGCCTGGCCGAGTGCGGTTTCGTGGGGCGCGTCGCCGTGTCGTCCGGGGACCACCGCACCTCGGGGCGGTTCGGCGGGCGGAAGGGCGACACGCCCCCACTAATCTTGACTAGTTCCAGAAAAGGTGTTGTGGTGGTTCTGGCGGCCGAGTTCAGCCCCCGCCGTGAACAGCCCCACGACCGGCCGCCGCCGGGTTCAACCGAGGTCCGAACGAGCACCGCGCCGACAGCGCGGAGAAAGCGAAGGGATCACCCATGAGCAATGACCCGAAGACCACCGACACCACCCTGACCACCGCGGTCGGCGCACCGGTGCCGGACAACCAGAACGTCCAGACCGCCGGCCCGCGCGGTCCGCAGCTGCTGCAGGACGTCTGGTTCCTCGAGAAGCTCGCCCACTTCGACCGCGAGGTCATCCCCGAACGGCGGATGCACGCCAAGGGATCCGGCGCGTACGGCACCTTCACCGTCACGAACGACATCACGAAGTACACGTCGGCGAAGATCTTCTCCGAGGTCGGCAAGAAGACCGACCTGTTCGTGCGGTTCTCCACCGTCGCCGGCGAGCGCGGCGCCGCCGACGCCGAGCGCGACATCCGGGGATTCGCGGTGAAGTTCTACACCGAGGAGGGCAACTGGGACCTCGTCGGCAACAACACCCCGGTGTTCTTCTTCCGCGACCCGCTCAAGTTCCCCGACCTGAATCATGCGGTCAAGCGCGACCCGCGCACCAACATGCGCAGCGCGAACAACAACTGGGACTTCTGGTCCAGCCTGCCCGAGGCGCTGCACCAGGTGACGATCGTGATGAGCGACCGCGGGCTCCCCGCTTCGTACCGTCACATGCACGGGTTCGGTTCGCACACCTTCAGTTTCATCAACGCGGCCGGTGAGCGATTCTGGGTGAAGTTCCACCACCGCTGCCAGCAGGAGATCAAGAATCTCACCGATGCCGAGGCCGCGGAGCTCGTCGGTCAGGATCGGGAGAGTCACCAGCGCGACCTGTACGAGGCGATCGAGCGCGGCGAGTTCCCGAAGTGGAAGCTGATGGTGCAGATCATGCCGGAGGCCGACGCGCAGAAGGTGCCGTACCACCCGTTCGACCTGACCAAGGTGTGGCCGAAGGGCGACTACCCGCTGATCGAGGTCGGCGAGTGGGAGCTCAACCGCAACCCCGACAACTACTTCGCCGAGGTCGAGCAGGCCGCGTTCAACCCCGCGCACGTCGTGCCCGGCATCAGCTTCTCGCCGGACCGAATGCTGCAGGGACGACTGTTCTCCTACGGCGACGCGCAGCGGTACCGACTGGGCGTCAACAACTTCCAGATCCCGGTCAACGCTCCTCGCTGTCCGGTGGCGAACTTCCACCGGGACGGCGCGATGCGGGTGGACGGCAACATGGGCAGCTCGCTGCACTACGAGCCGAACTCCTACGGCAAGTGGCAGGAGCAGCCGCAGTATCGCGAGCCGGCGCAGGCGGTCGGCGCCGTTGCCGACCACTTCGACTACCGCGCCGCCGACGACGACTACTACTCGCAGCCGCGGGCGCTGTTCAACCTGATGGATGCAGACCAGAAGCAGGCGCTGTTCGACAACACCGCCCGCAACATCCACGGTGTCGACCCGCAGATCATCAAGCGGCACATCGACAACTGCACCAAGTGCGATCCCGCGTACGGGGAGGGCGTCGCCAAGGCGCTCGCTGCGCTCGACGCCTGACGCCGCGTCGCGCGGGGCGAGGGGTCGTCTGCCGGTCCGTCCGGTTGGTGCCCTCCTCGTCCCGCGAGGAGGTGGTTTTCTTGACTTATTCCAGAAATCGGGCGGATACTGGGGCCATGCGAGACGCCGGCTCCGACGCGGACCCCCGTGGGCTCCTGCGTGCCGCGGGTCTGCGGGTGACCGCGCCTCGAGTCGCTGTGCTCAACGCGGTCACCGCGAAACCGCACACCGATGCCGACGGGGTTGCCGCCGAGGTCCGCGCGGAACTCGGTTCGGTGTCCACCCAGGCCGTCTACGACGTGCTCAAGGCATGTGTGAACGCCGGACTACTACGGCGCATCGAGCCCGCAGGCTCGCCTGCCCTGTTCGAGACCCGGACCGGGGACAATCACCACCACCTGGTGTGCCGCGAGTGCGGCGCCGTTGTCGACGTCGACTGCGTCGTCGGCCACGCGCCCTGCCTCCAGCCCTCCGACGACCACGGCTTCGTCATCGACGAGGCCGAGGTCGTGTTCTGGGGACTCTGCCCGGACTGCCGGCAGTCGCAGGACCGCTGACCGTCCGCGCCGCCGATTCGTTCACTGGCCGTGGTCTCGGCCACACCGGGAACCGATTCGCCGGGAAAGGCGTTGTACTACATGAAGAATGAACCCCGCTGGGGGGTTCGCAGTGTAAACCGGACCGACAGTAGAGGAGACGACAATGACCAACGGTCCTATTGCCAGCACACTCGACGCGGGACAGCAGCGGATCGCCGGGGAGGCCCTGCAGGGCACGGTGGTCGACCTGATCGACCTCAGCCTCGTCGCCAAGCAGGCACATTGGAACGTCGTCGGCCGCAACTTCCTGTCCGTGCATCCGTCGCTGGACGAACTGGTCACTGCGGCTCGCGATTTCACCGATGCCGCCGCCGAGCGTGCCACCGCGATCGGTGTCAGCCCGGACGGCCGTGCCGCGACGGTGGCCGCTGATGCCGGCACCACCGGTTTCGGTGCCGGCTGGACCAGCGACAGCGATGTCGTCGACGCCATCGTGGCGAACCTCGCCGCGGTGATCGAGCGACTGCGCGAGCGCATCGAGGCGACGGAGAAGGCCGACCCCGTCACTCAGGACCTGCTGATCGGCATCACCGCGAAACTCGAACAGCTGCACTGGATGTGGCAGGCGATGGCAGCCTGACCCAGTGCCTCGTCACGACAGGGGCGTCACACCGGCCGGTGTGACGCCCCTGCCGTTGTCGGCCGACGGCCGCCCGTTCTCGCCTACACTGGCAACGGCTTTCGCCGCCGAAGTCTCCGAGGTCCGGGAGGTTCACGATGTCCGAACTGTTCTCCGCCCAGCCCCACGCCGACGTCACCTGGCTCGACCTCGACGAGACGCACCTCGCCGTCGTCCGGTACGACGGCGTCACCATCGCCGACCTGCCATCGCTGTTCGACGCCGGGTTCGGGGCCCTCGGGTCGGCGATCGGCACCGGGGCGGTGGCGCCCATCGGTCCGGCGGTGGCGATCTATCACGGCGACCCCTCCCAGGTCTTCGACCTCGAGATCGGCTTCCCGATCGCGCAACCGCTCCCTGCGTCGACCACAGTGAACGGCGCGCTCGTCGTCGGTTCGGGCCTGCCCGCCGGTCCGGCCGCCGCGCTCACCCATCTCGGACCCTACGACTTGCTGGCGACCGCGTGGGAGAAGCTCATGTCCGCTGTCCAGGCGGCAGGCGCCACGATCCGTGAGGGGCGGCTGGTGGAGGTGTACGTCACGGAGCCGACCCCCGACGCCGATCCGAAGGCCATGCGGACGGACGTGATCGCCCTGACCGACCGGGTCGCCGCGCCCTGAACCGGTCCCGGCCTATTCCATGAAGCGGGCCAGGAACTCGATCAGGAGTCGTTCGGCGACCGGCTCGGACAGGGCCTCGATCAGGGCCAGGAGCTCGGCCATCGGGCCGTCCAGGCCGCCCGACGGGTCGAGGCCGACCATCGCCAGCACGGCGGCGCAGTTCTCGCTCGTCAGGTCCTCGATCCGGATCTGACCGGCGGCCGCCACGAAGTCGGCGGGGGCCTGCGCGCCCGGCACCCCGCGGACGCGATCCGCGGCGACGGTGAGCGCATCGGCGAGCTCACCGACCACCGACTCGGTGACCGGAGTCAGCGTCAGGTGTGTGGTGCGAGGCAGGACGGTGCGGTCGGCCTGGGTGCGGCCCGGTTGCGGTTGCAGGACCCAGCCCAGCTCCTTCGCGGCGTCCGCCCAGCGGTGCGGGTCCACCCGCCGTGATTCCGGCACCTCGGGGTCGGTCGCGACGGCGAGCAGCGGGCCGACCGGGTCGCCGACCACGCGCAGGCCGTCGAGTCCGTCGACAACCTTCCGCAGCTGCTCCGCCGACCGGGCGATACGTCCGGTCAGCTCGGCGAAACCGCTGCGGCCCAACGCCCGCGACACCGCCCAGCCGGCCGCGATCGGCATCACCGTCCTCGAACCGAGCATCGTCGGATTCACCACCGCGTAGCCCGGCCAGGCACTGGTCGCGAACCACTGCCTGCGGTGCCGGTCCCGGTCGCGGTACAGCAGCACCGACACGCCCTTCGGGGCGTAGCCGTACTTGTGCAGGTCCACCGACAGGCTGGCGACGCCCGGCACCCGCAGGTCGCACTCAGGACGGTCGTCCGCGCCCGGCCACCACGGCAGCACCCAGGCGCCGATGCAGCCGTCCACGTGCACCGGGACACCCTGCGCGGCACATACTTCCGCGATCTCCGCGACCGGGTCGAGCACGCCGTGCGGGTACGACGGCGTCGACGCGACCACCAGCGCCACCGACTCGTCCAGCGCCGCAGCGACATCGGCGGGCCGCAGTCGGCAGGTGTCCGGGTCGACCGGCAGCACCCGCAGTCGCAGGTCCAGGTAGTGCGCGGCCTTGATGAACGCGGCATGTGCCGTCGATCCGATCACCAGGGTGGGTCGATCGTCCCGGCCGGTAGCCGCGCGCCAGCTGTCGCGGGCGGATTTGACGGCCAGCATGCAGCTCTCGGTGCCGCCGCTCGTGACGGAGCCGACGACGCCGTCCACGCCGTCGGCGAGCACGGAGCGGGCGAGCCCGACGAGATCCCGTTCGAGGGCCGCGACGGACGGAAACGTGGTCGGGTCGAGACCGTTGAGCGGCTGGGCCTTTCGCGCCGCAGCGCCGGCGAGGTCGTCGAGTTCGGCGACGCCCGGGTCGTACACGTACGACAGCAGCCGCCCGCCCGACGTGGGGGCATCGGCGGTCCGGAGTTCGTCGAGCCGGGCGAGGATCTCCTGTGGCGACTGTTCGAAGTTCACTGGTGACTCCTGTTCCTGTCCTCTGCCGCCAGCCGGTACCGGCGGAGAACGAGCATGCTCACCGCGACCAGGACGGCCGGGGCGGCGGTGAACGCCAACGCGATACCGGTCAGCGCGGTCTCGGACTGGGCGACGACGTCGTCGCCACTCGACGAGACGAACCCGGTGGCGGCAAGGATCACCAGCACGAGCGCGGGACCCAACGCCATCGCGACCGTCTCGGCGGCCGTCCACACCCCGCTGAACGCGCCCGCCCGGACAGTGCCGCCTGCCCGCTGCTCGTGGTCGGTGATCACGTCCGGCAGCATCGACATCGGCAGCATCTGCATTCCGGCATAGCCGATCCCGGCGACCGCGACCACCGGGTAGATCCACGGGCCGGCGCCGGCCAGCAGGCCGAGCAGGGCGATCGTGGCGGCGAGGAACAGTGTCGACGCCAGCAGGAAGGTGCGTTGCTTGCCCCAGGCGTGGACCAGCCGGATCCACAGCGGCATCACCGCGACCGCGGGAGCGACCAGCGCCGCGAACAGGATCGACACCGCGCCCTCGGAGTCGAGTAGATAGGTCGCGACGTACTGGGCGCCGCCGAGCATGGTGCCGGTCGCCAGCGCCTGCAACGCGAAGGTCAGCAGCAGTACCCGGAACGGTTCGCTCGACCGCACTGCGGCAAGGGCATCGGAGAACCCGTGCGCGGAAACGGAATCGGGACTCTCGCGCGACGGGCCGCGGGGGGCGATCGCCCACGCGGCCAGCATCCCCGCCCCGAGCAGCAGGCCGGCGACCACACCCATCGCCAGATAGCCGGGCCGCCCACCGCCACCGATCTCGCGCAGCGCCGGACCACCCGCACCGAAGAGCAGGATCGCGACCCCGAGCAGCGCGACTCGCCACGACATCAACCGGGAGCGTTCGTGATAGTCCTCGGTCAACTCGGCGGGCAGCGCAATGTACGGCACCTGGAACAGGGCGAACGCGATCGCCGCGAGGATGAACGCGACCGCAACCCACAGGCTGCTCGCCGCGGTGGACAGCCCGGCCGGTACCGCGAAGGTCAGTGCGAAGAACACCGGCAAGGCGAGCGCGCCGAGCAGCAGGAACCGGCGACGGGTGCCGGTCCGAGCGGCCTCCGCGTCACTGCGCGACCCGACCAGCGGATTGACCAGGAGATCGAGTGCCTTGGGGGCGAAGACCACCACGCTCGCGACAGCGGCGGGAACCGCGAGGGTGTCGGTGAGGTAGTAGGCGAGCACCAGCCCCGGAAGCGTGGCGAACCCGCCGGTGCCGACCGAGCCGAGGGAGTAGCCGGCGACGGTCGACCTGCTCAGGCGTGGGGGAGCGATGGTCATTCGGTCAACATAGGACATCGGTCCAGGTTGCGGAGGGGTTGCGCGCATCCGGACGGAAACCGACACGCGAATGCCCCCCGCAGCATGCGGAGGGCATTCGCCATCGATGTGCACCGGGATCCGTCAGGGCCCCGGAACGTTCACCTCGGTACCGGAGTTCAGGAACCGAAGAGATTCTCCAGCGAGCCGAAGCTGCTGCCGCCGCCCCCGGTGCCCGGGTCGGTCGAGACCTCGATGCTGCCGGCCGTCGAGATCGACGTGTTGTGCGTCGCGTCCCCGGAGTAGACCGCAGTGATGCTGTGGGTGCCGTCGGTGGTGAAGGTGTGGCTCAGGGTCGCCACACCGTTGACGACGGGCGCGGTGCCGATGACCTCGGTGCCGTCCTTGAACTCGACGGTGCCGGTGGCGTCGGTCGGGCTCACGGTGGCCTTGAGCTCCACGGCGGTGCCGGTCTCGGCGCTCGCCGGGACGCTCAGTGCGGTGGTGGTGTCGACGATGACGATGTCGGTGGAGACGTCCACGGTGTCCGCGGCCGACGTCGACGGGTTGTGGGTGGCGTCCCCGGAGTAGACGGCGGTGATGGAGTGGGTGCCGTCGGTGGTGAAGGTGTGGTTCAGCGTCGCCACACCGTTGACGACGGGCGAGCTGCCGAGAACGGTTGCGCCGTCCTTGAACTCGACGGTGCCGGTGGCGGCGGCCGGGTCGACCGTCGCGGTCAGGTCCACGGCGGTGCCGTTCTTGGCGGTGGCCGGGACGGTCAGCGCGGTGGTGGTGTCGACGACGGCCTCCGACACCTCGACAGCGGACGCGGCCGAAGTGGACCCGGCGTGCGTGCTGTCACCGGAGTACACGGCCGTGATGCTGTGCGTGCCTGCGGTGAAGGTGTGGCTCAGGGTGGCGGTGCCCGCGGTGACGGGCGAGCTGCCGAGAACGGTGGCGCCGTCCTTGAACTCGACGGTGCCGGTGGCGTCGGCCGGGCTGACGGTGGCGGTCAGCTCCACCGGGGTGGTGGTGTCGGTGGTGGCCGGTGCAGTCAACGTGACAGCCGACTCGACGACGGTCACGTCCACGGTGGCCGCGGCCGAGGTCGACGGGTTGTGGGTGGCGTCACCGGAGTAGACGGCGGTGATGTCGTGATTGCCGGTGGTGGTGAAGGTGTGGTTCAGGGTGGCGGTGCCCGCGGTGACGGGCGCGCTGCCGAGAACGGTGGCGCCGTCCTTGAACTCGACGGTGCCGGTGGCGTCGGCCGGGGCGACGGTCGCGGACAGGTCCACAGCCGCACCGATTGTCGCGGTCGCGGGGGCGGTCAGGGTGGTGGTGGAGTCGACGACCTTGACCGAGACGTCCACCGCGGACACCGAGGAGGTCGATCCGGCGTGCGTCGCGTCACCGGAGTAGACGGCGGTGATGTCGTGGTTGCCGACGGTGGTGAAGGTGTGGTTCAGCGTCGCCGTGCCCGCGTTCACCGGGACGGGCGCACCGATGTCGGTGGCGTCGTCCTTGAACTGCACGGTGCCGGTGGCATCTGCCGGCGCGACGTTGGCCGTGAGGTCGATCGCCTCGTCGGTGTGCGCGGTCGCCGGGACGTTCAGAGTGGTGGTCGACTCGGCGAGCGACACCGCGACCGTCTGCACGCCCGATGCCGAGTTGTAGAAGCCGGCGCCTGCGGTGAACGCCGCGGTGATGTCGTGGTTCCCGGCTGTGGTGAAGGTGTGGTTCAGGGTGGCGTTGCCGCCCGAGACCGTGACCGGTCCTCCGATGTCGACGCCGCCGTCCTTGAACTGCACGGTGCCGACGGAGTTGGCCGGGCCGACGTTCGCCGTCAGTGCCACGGACTGGCCGACCGTCGCGGTGCCCGGGGCGTTCAGTGTGGTGGTCGTCGCGACGTTCGGGTCGGCGACCTGAACGAAGACGCCGAAGTTGTTGCTGCCGCGCTCGCCACCACTCCAGGTGTTCGGCTGGGCCGAGAAGGCGCCGCTGTCGTAGACGCCGGGGGCGGTGCCGGCGGGCACCGTGTAGGTGGTGGTGAGGACGGCCGACTGGCCGGACTTGATCACGTAACCACCGACGAGGAAGGTGCAACCGCTGCTGCAGGTGACCTTCGCGCCGCCGTCCTGCGTCGAGAAGGTTCCGCCACCGCCGGCGTAGCTCAGGGACTGTGCGGTGCGGGTCCAGCCGGCCGGCGGAACCTCGCGCACGTACGCGATCGAGAGCTGGTTCAGCGGCGCGTTCCCGACACCGTTGGCGGTGGTGTAAGCGATCGTGGTCCGGTAGGTGACGGACGCTCCGGGCAGGACGACGTTGCTGCCGACCACTTCCTTGGACAGGAGCAGTTGGGCGTCTTGGAGCGACCGCGACGACTGCGGTGGATCGGCCGCGGCGACGCCGCTGGTCACTCCGAACACCAGCCCGGCCACGGCCGATGCCGCGATCAGTGGTGTCGCGAGGCGACGGGACAGGGACATGGTCACTGCAACCTCCTGTGTGGAAGCGCCGGGGCCCCCGCCCGCATGCGCGCTGAGCGTAATGTTTCGGGCTCGGAAACTACCGGTGCCGACGACGGTAGGGCAATGATTTTCTATTGGGCCATACAGTGATTCGACTGAATTCGATCGAACGAATGACAGTAGTTTTCGGCTGGCCTACGAGCCGAACAGGCCTTCCATCGAGCCGAAGCCGCCGCCGGGGTTGCCGGGGGTGGTCGCGTCGGACACGGTCACGGTCGAGGCCGAGGAGATGCACTCCTTGAATCCGGCCCCTCCGCTGTACGCCGCGATGATCGAGTGGCTGCCCGCAGTGGTGAAGGCGTGCACCATCTTCGCCGCGCCGTCGACGAGGGCCACCGGCCTGCCGATGTCGGACCCGTTGTCCTGGAACTGGACTGTGCCGCCGACCGCGTCGGTGTCGTCGGATGTTCTGACCAGTACCCGGAGGTCAACGGCTTCGCCGGTGGTCGCGGCAGCCGGGACACTCAGAGCGGTGGTGGTGTCCATGATCACGGGATCGGTGATCGTGATGGTGGCCAGTGGCGCCGCTCCGGTGTTGGGCGTGCTCCTGTCGTCGCTCGGGATGCACCTGGTCGCCAGCCACAAGGTGCTGAAGGGTGTTTGTTTGGCGAGGTACGTGTGGAAGTTGGTGTCACTCGCGTACGTGGAGGCGGTTCCGCCGGTGCGTACCTTCGGCTCGATGACGTCCCCGACGCCCGCGACCATCGTGACCTCAACCGCCGGGAGCTGGTACCACGTTTCACCGTTGACGTTGGTGCTCCCGTCGAGATTCCGCTTGGTCTTCGGGACACGAATGCCACCCTCGCCGGTGGTGGACTTGTCCGCACCGTTGCCGATCACCTCGTTGTACCCCGACAGACGGAGAATGGGTCCGTTGTCGTCCACCTCTCCGATGTCGTTGATGCGCAGTACGTTCGGGGTCACGGCGTCGAGGCCCACGGCGGTGTCCGGTACGACTCTGGCGCTCGTGAAGGTGTGGCGCCGGCGGGAATGCCGAGCAGGACCGTCCCCGTGACGATTGCGGAGCATCCGGTCGCCATCACGACGGCGCGGTGAACAGGGTGGAACATGGCTGGACTCCTTTGGAACGGCCGTCGTGGTCACCGGAGTGATGAGCGCAGGACGGGCCGTCGCCGGGTGCTGACGACGAACGCCCCTCACAGTGGTGTGAGGGGCGTCCGTCGGTTACTTGTCAGCGGACCGTGGGGTCCGGGCTCGCACTGGGATCAGGAACCGAAGATGTTCTCCAGCGATCCGCCGCCGCTCGGGTTGCCCCCGTCGGTGGAGACGTCGACGGTGGCAGCCGGCGAGGTCGACGGGTTGTGGGTGGCGTCCCCGGAGTAGACGGCGGTGATGCTGTGGGTGCCGTCGGTGGTGAAGATGTGGTTCAGGGTCGCCACACCGTTGACGACGGGCGCGGTGCCGATGACCGTGTTGCCGTCCTTGAACTCGACGGTGCCGGTGGCGTCGGTCGGGCTCACGGTGGCCTTGAGGTCGACGGCGGTGCCGGTGTTGGCGGTCGCCGGGACGCTCAGCGTGGTGGCGGAGTCGACGACCACGATGTCGGTGGAGACCTCCACGGTGTCCGCGGCCGAGGTCGAGGCGTTGTGGGTGGCGTCACCGGAGTAGACGGCGGTGATGGAGTGGGTGCCGTCGGTGGTGAAGGTGTGGTTCAGTGTCGCCACACCGTTGACGACGGGCGAGCTGCCGAGAACGGTTGCGCCGTCCTTGAACTCGACGGTGCCGGTGGCGGTGCTCGGATCCACGGTGGCGGCGAGGCTCACCTCGGTGCCGGTCTTGGCGGTGGCCGGGACGTTCACCGTGGTGGTGGAGTCGACCACGACCGGGTCGGTGGAGACCTCCACGGTGCCCGCGGCCGAGGTCGAGGCGTTGTGGGTGGCGTCACCGGAGTAGACGGCGGTGATGCTGTGGGTGCCGTCGGTGGTAAAGCTGTGGCTCAGGGTCGCGGTGCCATTGGAAACCGGCGAGCTGCCGAGAACCGTTGCGCCGTCCTTGAACTCGACGGTGCCGGTGGCCTCGGTCGGAGCGACGGTGGCGGTGAGGTCGACGGCGGTGCCGGTCTTGGCGGTCGCCGGGACGTTCAGGGTGGTGGTGGAGTCGACCACGACCGGGTCGGTGGAGACCTCGACGGTGCCTGCCGCGGACGTGCTGGTGGCGAAGCCCTCGGCGCCGCTGTAGACGGCGGTGATGCTGTGGGTGCCGTCGGTGGTGAAGGTGTGGCTCAGGGTCGCGGTGCCATTGGAAACCGGCGAGCTGCCGAGAACCGTTGCGCCGTCCTTGAACTCGACGGTGCCGGTGGCCTCGGTCGGAGCGACGGTGGCGGTGAGGTCGACGGCGGTGCCGGTCTTGGCGGTCGCCGGGACGTTCAGGGTGGTGGTGGTGTCCACCACGTTGACCGAGACGTCCACGGTGGACGCTGCGGAGGTCGACGGATGGTTCGTCGCGTCACCCGAGTACACCGCGGTGATCGAGTGCGCACCCGTCGTGGTGAAGGTGTGGTTCAGGGTCGCGGTGCCGCCCGTGACGGCGACCGGGGCGCCGATGTTGGTGGCGCCGTCCTTGAACTGGACGGTGCCGGTGGCGCCCGCGGGGGCGACGGTGGCGGTGAGGTCGACGGCGGTGCCGGTCTTGGCGGTCGCCGGGACGTTCAGCGTCGTGGTGGTGTCGACGATCACCGGATCGGTGGTGACCTCCACGGCGCCCGCGGCCGAGGTCGACGCGTTGTGGGTCGCGTCGCCGCTGTAGACGGCGGTGATGCTGTGGGATCCGTTCGTGGTGAAGGTGTGGTTCAGGGTCGCGGTGCCGCCCGTGACGGCGACCGGGGCGCCGATGTTGGTGGCGCCGTCCTTGAACTGGACGGTGCCGGTGGCGCCCGCGGGGGCGACGGTGGCGGTGAGGTCGACGGCGGTGCCGGTCTTCGCGGTCGCCGGGACGTTCACCGTCGTGGTGGAGTCGACGACCACCGGGCCCGGATCGTTGATGGTGATCGTCGCCAGGGGGCCGGCGCCGGCGTTCAGGGCGCTCTTGTTGTCGCTGGGGATGCACCGGGTCGGCGCCCACTGCGTACCGAGGAGGCTCGCCTTCGCCAGCGACGTGCTGAAGTTCTGGTCGTTGCCGTAGCTCGCGGCGGACCCGGCGGTGCGCAGCTTCGGCTCGATGACGCCCGACGCCCCGGCGACCATGGTCACGTCCACGGCGGGCAGCCGGAACCAGCTGTCACCGGCGGAGTTGGTGGTGCCGTCGAGGTTCTTCTTGAGCTTCGGGGCCCGGATTCCGCCCTCGGAGTTGGTCGAGTTCGACGTGCCGTTGCCGACGACCTCGTTGTTGCCGGAGAGCCGAACGATGCCGCCGTTGGCGTCCACCGCGCCGCTGTCGTTGACGCGGAGCACGTTCGGGGCGACGTTGTCGAGGTTGACCGCAGTGCCCGGTACCACCGACGCACTGACGTAGGTGGCGTTGCTCGGGATCGCGTAGTCGTACTTGATCCGCGAGACGTTGGTCGTGGTCGCGCCCGAGTCCTTGTCCGGGTACGAGGACGCATTCGGCTGGATGCGGTAGGTGAAGGTCTCACCCGGTGCAACCGTCGCCGGGGCGTCGACTGTCATCGAGGCAGCCACCGTCTTGTCGACGGTGATGATCGACTTCGCCTGGCAGGAGCTGGTGAAGTTGGTGGTCGCGGCATTGGCCGGCGCGCCGATCAACATCATGCCCGCGACGACCGCGGCGGATGTGACCGGCACGGCGACCTGTCGCACTGTTGGTTTGGACATCGACTCTCCTTGCGCCCCTCGGTGGGGTGTTCCGTGGGCCTCGGCTGGATGAAATTCACAACACCATGCCAGCGAGCGTGAGAACTCGTTGCAGTTTTGAGAATTTTCGGTAACGGGACGGCGTGGTTCATCCGTTTGGATGACGTTCCCCTGAAATAGGGGTCTCTACCAGCGCTTTAGAGTTCGATGCCGCGAATAAAAATGTCCATCATTACCATCTTGCCGGGCCGTTGTCCGGCGCTTCGATAGTTGGTTTCAGTCCAAATCGGACTCACGCGCCCAACCGGCGCCGCAGGCGTCGGGCCCGGCAGGGGGCTTGGCCGGTGGTGTGCCGCGGACGATCAGACCGGTCGGGTCGGTCGCGTCGGCTGCCCGGCGCGGATCATGCTGTGCCGCAGTTGGACAGGGTTCGAGCGATGGCCTCCCGTTCGGCCTGGGTCACCCACAGTCCGTACCGTGCCTTCACCTCGACCTGTCGCGCGACATAGGTGCAGCGATACGCGCCGCGCGGCGGCAGCCACGTCGCGGCGTCACCGTTGCCCTTCTTCTGATTGACCGCCCCGGCCACTGCCTGCAGATTGAGCGGGTCATTCGCGAGGGCCGTCCGGGTCGCCTCGTCGAGCTGCTGTGCTCCCGTCTGCCACGCGTTCGACAGCGACACCAGGTGGTCGATCTGCACCAGGGGTGATGTGCTCGGCCCCGAGGCGAAAGCTTTTGTCTCGCCGGTGTATTCGTCGAACAGTGTGCCCGAGGTGACCTTGCATCCCCGGGTGTTGTCCCGGGTGGCGACATCGGTCAGGTCGCGTCGCAGGATGTCGTTGCGGGTGTCGCAGCCGTTGTGTCCGCCCTCGACGTCCACATCGTCGGTCCAGGACTGTCCGAACAGGTCGCGGTCGTATCCCGACTTCGGGGCGTGGCCCTTGACCGGCAGGGTCGACAGCAGGCGGAGGGCATACTCCGACCCCGGATCCGGTGCCGCCGTCGGCGGGTCGGACGGGGCATCGTGCGCCGGGTCCACGGCGATGCTCGGTGCCTGCGGATCGGAAGGCGCCGCGTCCAGGGCCGTACCGCACGCCGCGGACGCCAGCACGGCGCACGCCGTCAGCGACACGAGCGCGGCGCGGCGGCGCAGCGCGGAAGACAGGGCGGTGATCGGGTTCTCCTGGATCGAGGCGGACGCCCATCACTGTGCCCTGTCCGGCAACCGCGGCGCCGTGCGGGTCGCGTCGGGCACCGATAGCCTCGGCACCATGCGAATCAAGATGTGCGGAATCCACGTCATCGATCCCGCCGCGGCGTTCGACTTCTACACGAAGACGCTCGGTTTCCGGGAACTGCTCGCGATGCCCGACCACAACCTGTTCATCGTGAAGTCCCCGGAGGACCCGGACGGTGTCGGGTTGCTGCTCGAGCCGAGTGACAACCCGATCGCCACCGCCTACCGGGAGGGCGTGTACGGGCTCGGGATGCCGACCATCGTGTTCGGGGTGCCGGACGTCCGGGCCGAGTACGAGCGGTTGATCGGGCTCGGTGTTCGCTTCACAGGCGAACCGACCAGCGATCCGTCCGGCGTCTCCGCCGTCTTCGACGACACCTGCGGCAACCTCGTCCAGATTCACCAGGACTGAGCCGGAAGGGGACTCCGCGAACCGCCTCCGTCGCCCTGCGGGCTACCGTCTTGTCAGACAACCAGAGGACTTGGACATCGGAGGTGGGCGTGAGCGGCGAACGTGACGACAGGGTGCTCTCGGTGCGTGATGTGAGCGTGCTGCGGCAGGGGCGAGCGCTGATCGACTCGGTCAGCGTCGACGTGCGCTCCGGGGAGCAGTGGACGCTGCTCGGGCCGAACGGCGCCGGCAAGTCGACGCTGCTCGCATTGTGCGGTGCCCGACTGCATCCGACCCGCGGGACCGTGCACGTGCTCGGGCACCGGCTCGGCCGCGTCGACATGAGGTGGCTTCGCACGCACATCGGCCACGTCGACCCTCGCTCACGAATCGAGCCGTACCTGCCGGTCCGCGACGTGGTCCTGACCGGACTGCACGCCGCCGCGGACCTGCCCAAGCGGTGGGCACCCGCGGAGAGCGAAGCGGAACGAGCCGACGAGCTCATCGGCGCACTGGGCCTGTCCGCCCGCACGTCCGATCGGTGGGCGGTGCTGTCCCAGGGGGAGCGGGGTCGCGCGCTCATCGCCCGAGCGCTGGTCACCGAACCGGACCTGCTGCTGCTCGACGAGCCCACCACCGGCCTCGATCTCGCGGCGCGAGAGATCCTGCTCGACGTCCTCGCCGAACTGCGGGTGCTCCGGCCGGAACTGGCCTCGGTCCTGGTCACTCACCACCTGGAGGAGCTGCCTGCCTCCACGACACACGCCCTCGTCCTTGCCGGTGGCCGGGTGATCGCGGCGGGCCCGGTGGACGAAGCAGTGGACTCCGACGTGATCTCGCGTGCCTTCGAACACCCGATCCGGATCGACCGCAACAACGGCAGGTGGTCGGCCACCGGCGCCGCTCGCGTCCACTGACAATTCGCCACGGACCCGAAAACGACGAAATCCTCCATCCGAAATGCATCGGATGGAGGATTTCGACGACCGTCGGGGTGGCGGGATTTGAACCCACGACCTCTTCGTCCCGAACGAAGCGCGCTACCAAGCTGCGCCACACCCCGGTCTTACCGACTGCCCGTTCCCGGGCAGCCAGCAAAGCTTAGCGCACGACTGCCGAAGAACGCGAAACGCCTGGTTGAACCCCCTGTTTCGGACCCTTCTCGGCGGTCGGAACGAGCGTCAGCAGGGTCGCCTCCGGGCGGCAGCAGAACCTGGCCGGCGCGTACGGCGACGTGCCGATCCCCGCCGACACGTGCAGCTGCATGTGCGCGCCCCACCGCGACGGGCCCTTCACCCTGGACCGGTCGATCTGGCAGTTCGTCACCAGCGCACCGTAGAACGGCAGGCACAGCTGACCGCCGTGCGTGTGCCCGGCCAGCACCAGGTCGTAGCCGTCGTCGGCGAACCGATCCAGCACCCGAGGCTCGGGGGAGTGCGTGATCCCGAGCTTGAGGTTCGCCACCGGGTTCGGAGCGCCCGCGATGGTGTCGTAGCGGTCGCGCTTCAGATGCGGGTCGTCGACGCCGGCGGTCGCGATCCGGACCCCGGCCACCTCGAGCTCGCGGCGGGTGTGCGTCACGTCCAGCCAGCCGCGCTCGGTGAACGCGGCGCGCAGGTCCTGCCACGGCAGCGGCTCGCCGAAGGTGCGCTTGTGTTCCTTGTTGAAGTACTTGAACGGGTTCTTCGGCTTCGGCCCGAAGTAGTCGTTGCTGCCGAAGACGAACAAGCCCGGCCGTGCCAGCAGGCTGCCCAGCGACTGGACCACGGCGGGTACTGCGCGCTGATGCGCCAGGTTGTCGCCGGTGTTGACCACGAGGTCCGGTTCGAGCCGGTCCAGCTCTCGCAGCCAGTTCTGCTTGAGTTTCTGTCCGGGCATCATGTGCAGGTCGCTCAGGTGCAGCACCCGCAGGGTCGACGAGCCCGGTTCGAGCACCGGCATCGTCACCTCACGCAGTGTGAAGGCGTTCCGCTCGATCAGGGAGGCGTAGCCGACACCGAGGGCCGCGGCACCCGCCAGCCCGGCAGCGGTGCCACGGAGGACGGTGCGAGGGTTGTCAAACACCATTTCAGGATACGCAGCGCCGGCAATGGACATGCGCGTCGCCGGTGCGGGCGCGTAGCGTTCGAAACCATGTCCGACTCCACCAGCACCCTCAAAGCCACCCTCCGCGCCGACATGACCACCGCCATGAAGGCCAAGGACACCCTGCGTCTGAAGACGCTGCGGATGGTCCTCGCCGCCATCCAGACCGAGGAGGTGGCCGGCAAGGAAGCCCGCGAACTCAGCGACGACGAAGTCCTCAAGGTGCTCGCCAAGGAGTCGAAGAAGCGCGGCGAGGCCGCCGAAATCTACACCGAGAACGGACGCGGGGAGCTTGCCGCGAACGAGCGTGCCGAAGCGCAGGTCATCGACGGCTACCTGCCCACACCGCTCACCGACGCCGAACTGGCCGACGTCGCCGACACCGCCATCGCCCAGATTGCCGAGGAGCTTGGCGAACGCCCGGGCATGAAGCAGATGGGCCAGGTCATGAAGGCCGCCACCGCCCTCGCCGCGGGCAAGGCCGACGGCTCCCGGATCTCGAAGGCCGTCAAGGACCGCCTCTAGGAGAGCTGGGCGCCTGTGTGTGAATTTCCCGCGGGGAAATTCACACACAGGCGGCCCCGCTACCGGGGCAGAGGCAGGAGCGGTAGCGCGGGCAGGTTGGGCAGCTGGATCTGAATCTGGCCCGGGCCCGGGGCGGGAGAAGCCGGTGTCGTCGCCGGAGCCGCCCGCAGCGTGCCGTCACTGACATAGAGCGTGACCGACGACCCGGGCACCGCGGACCCGGCGGGCGACGAGCTGAGCACCGTGCCCTTCGAGCCGTCCCCCGCGGTCGAGACCGCGTTCACGCCGAATCCGGCCGCCTTGAGGGCCGCGGTCGCCTGCGACTCGCTCATCCCCGCGACCTCCGGAACCTGCGCGTTCTGCGAGCCGCGCTGGTACTTCGGATCGATCGGGGGCAGTTCGGTGGGACCGAACTGATCGGCGATCGGCTTCATCGCCTTGAACCAGGCCTGAGCGGGTTCGTTGCCGCCGAAGACGTTGCCATCGCCGCACTGTCGCAGTGGCGAGGTGCAGATCTCCCGCGGCGTGGGGGAGTCCGCGTACACGTACACGGCGGCCGCCAGGTTGTTCGTGAAGCCCATGAACGCCGACGACATGTGCGACTCGGTGGTGCCGGTCTTGCCCGCCATCGGCAGTGTCCACCCGTTCGCACCCGCAGCCGCCGCGGACGTGCCGCCCGGCTTGTCGTCCTTGCTCATCGCGTTCGCGAGGGTGTCCGCCAGGCCCGGCTCGACGACCTGCTCGCACGCCTGCTGGGTGATCGAGACGGGCTTGCCGTACCGGTCGAAGATCGAGTCGATCGGTGTCGGCGGGCACCACTTGCCGTGCGAGGCCAGGGTCGCGGCGACGTTCGACAGCTCGAGCGGGTTGATCCACGTGGGACCGAGGGTGAACGAGCCGAGGTTCTGCTGCTTCTGCATGTCGGCCAGCGACTGGCCGTCGCCGTAGCCGGACGTGCCCGGCTGCGCGTACGACCGCATGCCCAGCCGCACGGCCATGTCGACCGTCGGGGTCACCCCGACCGACTCGATCAGCTTGACGAACGCCGTGTTCGGCGACTGTGCGAGCGCATCGGTGACCGACAGCGCCGCCGGGTACTTGCCTGCGTTCTCGACGCAGTAGGTGGCGGCGGGGCAGCCCCGCGCGCCGCCGTTGCCCATTCCCTTCACGTCGACCCGTGACGGCACCTGCAGGACCGCGCTGGTGCCGAGACCTTTCTCCATCGCCGCAGCGGTGGTGAACACCTTGAAGATCGACCCCGCGCCGTTGCCGACCAGGGAGTAGGGCTGCGGCTGCACGGTCTCGTTGATCGCGCCGTTGAGGCCGTAGTTGCGGCTGCTGCTCATCGCAAGCACGCGGTGCTGGTCCTGACCGGGGTGGATGACGTTCATCACCTGGGCGACGCCGTCGATGTCCGGCCGGGCGGTCGCGGTCAGGGCTGCGTGCGCGGAGTCCTGCACGGAGGGATCGAGGGTGGTCTTGATCAGCATCCCGCCCTTCTCGACCTGTTCGCGGCTGATGCCCGCGTTCGCCAGGTACTGCAAGGCGTAGTCGCAGAAGAATCCGCGGTCACCGGCGGCGATGCAGCCGCGTGGCAGCGACTTCGGTTCCGGTAGCACCCCGAGCGGCTCCTGCTTCGCCGCGCGGATCTCGTCGGCCCGGTCCGGGATGTTGACGATCATCGTGTCCAGCACGGTGTTGCGGCGCTCGAGCACGCCTTCCGGGTTGGTGTACGGGTTCAGTGCCGAACTGGACTGGACCATGCCTGCCAGCATCGCGGACTGGGTGAGGTTCAAGTCCTTGGCGTCGATGCCGAAATAGGTCTGTGCGGCGTCCTGGATGCCGAAGGACGCGTTGCCGAACGGGACCAGGTTCAGGTACCGGGTGAGGATCTCGTCCTTGGTGAGCTTCTTGTCCAGCGTCAGCGCCATCCGGATCTCACGGATCTTGCGTGCCGGCGTCGTCTCGATCGCGGCGCGGCGCTCGGCGTCGGTCTTGGCAACAACCAGCAGTTGGTAGTTCTTCACGTACTGCTGGTCGATGGTCGAGGCGCCCTGCTGGACCTGACCGCTGGTGGTGTTGGTGAGGAAGGCCCGCACCGTGCCCTGCCAGTCGACCCCCTTGTGGTCCGCGAAGCGGCGGTCCTCGACAGAGACGATCGCCAACTTCATGTCGTTGGAGATCTTGTCGCTCGGAACCTCGAATCGGCGCTGCTCATACAGCCACGCGATGGGGTTGCCCTCGACGTCGACCATCGTCGACACCGCGGGCACGTCACCCTCGACCAGTTCGGCCGAGACGTTGTCGACTGTGTCGGCGGCGCGGTTCGAGACCATGCCGAACCCGCCCGCCAGGGGGAACATCACACCCGCAAGGAGGGCGCCGGCCAGGGCCGTGCATCCAGCGAGTTTCGCGACTGTTTTTGCGATGGGCACTACGACAGGGTACGTGTCCTGTGTGCTCCCGCTCCCAGAGCAACCAGCCGATTCGATCTGGATGCACGTCCGTACCAAAAAAGTGGGTCGGGCATCTTGCGCAGACCGTTATACATTGCCTAAATTGTGACCCAGTGTGATTCAGATAACACTAGATCGGGAATGTGGTGCGTCTCGCCCATGCTAGGGCGGACGCGGGCACTTTCCGGAGCGTCAGCGAGGGCGACGCTTGTACTGCAGGAGGGGCAGAAGATGACCGTGACCACCCCGGGTCGCCGGTTGGACGTTGAAGAGGCTGAGGCGCGCATTGCGTGGGTTACGCAGGCACGATGCCGCACGGTCGATCCTGATCAGTTGTTCGTTCGCGGAGCCGCGCAGCGCAAGGCGGCCACCATCTGTCGGCACTGCCCGGTGCTGATGCAGTGTGGAGCGGACGCACTGGACAACAGGGTCGAATTCGGAGTGTGGGGCGGCATGACCGAGCGTCAGCGCCGCGCACTCCTCAAGCAGCACCCCGAGGTGGAGTCGTGGGCCGACTTCTTCTCGGCACAGCGAAACCAGGCGTCTGTCGTCTGAATCCCTGTCATCCGAACGGATGAATCTTCGGCCGCCGGCCGGGATCTGGCACTCAGGTCCCGGCCGGTGTGCTGTGTGCGGCGGTCGTGGTGGCGACATCACGGCTCGTGCATGCGGAAATCCGCGAAATCGAACCCCGGCACCACGACGCAGCCGACCAGTGCCGCCTCGTCGCCGACCGGCTCGGCGCGCTGCCAGTGTCCGGGCGGCACCACCAGTTGCGGGTGCTGTCCGGCGGCGACGTCGGGGCCGAGGAGCCGGCTCTCCGGCCGGCCGGGTTCGGGGCCGTCTCCGCCGAGGTCGAGTCGTAGTGGGCTCCCGCGGTGGTGGAACCACAGTTCCGCACCGCGCACGGTGTGCCAGGCGGATCGCTGGCCGGGCATGAGCAGGAAGAGGATCGCCGTGCCTGCCGCCCGGTCGCCGGGATAGCCGTCGGGCAGTGCCGACGCGGGGAGTGTGGTGTCGCTGCGCCAGGTCTCGCGGTACCAGCCGCCCTCGGGGTGGGGTACCAGGTTCAGGTGCTCCGCCCACGCGGGTGGCTCGGTCATCCGGCGATCCTCGCAGCTCGACCCGGTTCGTGCAGCGCAGTCGTCGGCTCCGAAGAGTATGCTTGCCGATAGGCAACTATCTTCGGAGGCGCACACCCGTGACCCATCTCCCCACCGAGGACGAGATCACCCGGCTCAAGATCGCACTGGCCCGCATCTCCCGGATCGTCGATCGCCGCGTGTCCGGAGGTGGGCTCACCCGCACGCAGCTGTCGGTGCTCGGCACCGTCGCCCGGCTCGGACCGCTCGGCCTCGGCGCGCTCGCCGAGACCGAGGGCCTGAACCCAACCATGCTCTCGCGGGTGGTCGGCAAGCTCGAGGGGGACGGCCTGCTCCGGCGCAGCGCCGACCCCGCGGACCGGCGCGCGGCCCGGGTGCAGGTCACCGAGGACGGGGAGGCACTGCACCGCCGGCTGCGCAGTGAGCGCACCCAACTGTTCGCCGACGCCCTCGGTCGCCTGCCCGACGAGGACGCCGACGCGGTGGTCGCGGCGCTGCCCGCCATCGAGGCGCTGGCCCGGGAGATCGCGACGACCGCGTCGTGACCACCCTCGCCGAGTTCCGCCGCGACACGTTCTCCTCGCTGGCCGTCCCCAACTACCGGATCTACTTCGGCGGTCAGGCGGTGTCGATGATCGGCACCTGGATGCAGTCCGTCGCACAGTCCTGGCTGGTGCTGCAGCTGACCGGGTCGGGTACCGCGCTGGGATCGGTGGTGGCACTGCAGACCCTGCCGGTGCTGCTGTTCGGTCCCTACGGCGGTGTCGTCGCGGACCGGCTCGACAAGCGCAAGCTCATGATCGGCCTGCAGACGATGATGGGTCTGCTGGCCCTGATCCTGGGCGTGCTCACGGTCACCGACACCGTCGAGCTGTGGCACGTGTACGTGCTCGCGTTCCTGCTGGGTCTGAACAACAGCTTCGAAAACCCCGCCCGCCAGTCCTTCGTGCTCGAGATGGTCGGGCCCGAGGATCTGCGCAACGCCGTCAGCCTCAACTCGGTGCTGGTCAACGCCGCGCGCGCGATCGGTCCCGCGATCGCGGGCCTCGTCATCGCCACCGGCGGACTCGGCATCTGTTTCCTGCTCAACGCACTCAGCTTCGTCGCCGTGGTGGCGTCCCTGGTTCGGCTCGACGTCGCCGCGCTGCGCCCGTCTCCGCCGGCGCCCCGCGAACCCGGGCAGCTGCGGGAGGGCCTGAGTTACGTCGCCCGCACACCGGGCCTGCTCGTGCCGCTGCTGATGATGGCGCTGGTCGGCTGCCTCGCCTACGAGTTCCAGGTGGTCCTTCCCGTACTCGCCCGGGACACGTTCGGCGGCGACGCCAGCGTGTACGGGTTCATGACCGCCGCGATGGGGGTCGGTGCGGTGCTCGGCGGCCTGTTCGTCGCGGCCCGCGGACGGACCGGAATCCCGGCACTGATCGCGTCGGCGGCCCTGTTCGGCGTCGTCATCGGCGCGGCGGCACTCGCCCCGACGTTGTGGCTCGCGCTGGTGCTCCTGGTCTGCGTGGGCGCCGCCAGCGTCGGGTTCCTGTCGGTCGGCAACAGCACCCTGCAACTCGAGGCGGCGCCGCACATGCGCGGGCGGGTGATGGCGTTGTGGTCGGTGGCGTTCCTCGGGTCCACCCCGGTCGGCGGGCCGATCGCCGGTGCGGTCGCCGAGCACTTCGGCGGACGGGTGGGCCTGCTGATGGGCGCGGTCGCGTGTCTGGTCGCCGCTGGACTGGGCACCCTCGTGGTCCGGCGCGACCGTCGAACCGAGCCGGAACCGGCCCCGGTGTCCGAGCCCGTCAGCCCCGACCGGTCAGCTGATCGGCAACCGCCCGCAGCGCCTCCAGATCGGACACCTCGAACGGAAGCGACGGCACCCCGACCACCGGAACCCGCGGATGCGCCCCGGTGAACCGTCCCAGCAGGCGCAGCTCGCGCTGAGCGGTCCGGGCGCGCTCCGCGTGGATCCGCAGGACGGCCACGGTCATCGGGTGCTCGCCCCGCTTCTTGAGCAGATCGGCAGCCGCGACCGCGTGATCGGCCGGTAGCGCGCTCAGCGTCGGGTGGGTTCGGTTGAGGACCAGGCCCGCGAGGGGCATCCCCTCCGAGGAGAGCCGCTCGACGAAGAACGAGGCTTCTCGCAGGGCGTCCGGCTCCGCGGTGGCGACGACGACGAAATGCGTGCCCTGCGCGCGCAGCAGCTCGTATGTGTGCGCGGCCCGTTCCCGGAACCCGCCGAACATCGACTCGAAAGACTGCACGAACGCCGAGGCATCCGAGAGCATCTGGCTGCCGATGATCGTCGAGACCGCCCGCAGCGCCAGCCCCATCGCGCCGGTGACCAGGCGCCCGATCCCGCGTCCCGGCGCCGACAGCAGCCGGATCATCCGTCCGTCGAGGAAGGATCCGAGTCGTTGCGGCGCGTCGAGGAAGTCCAGCGCGTTGCGCGACGGCGGCGTGTCCACGACCACCAGATCCCACTCGTCGCTGGCGGCGAGTTGGCCGAGCTTCTCCATCGCCATGTACTCCTGCGTCCCGGAGAACGAGGTGGCGACGGTCTGGTAGAAGGGGTTCGCCAGGATCTGCTGCGCCTTCTCCGGGGAGGAGTGCTCGAGCACCATGTCGTCGAAGGTGCGGCGCATGTTCAGCATCATCGCGTGCAGCTCGCCGGTCGCGCCCGGTCCGAGCTGCACCGGCTGCGGCGTGTTGTCCAGGTCCTGCACCCCCAGGGCCTGGGCCAGCCGGCGGGCCGGGTCGATCGTCAGCACGACCACCCGCCTGCCCTCCTCGGCGGCGCGCAACGCCATCGCCGCCGCCGTCGTCGTCTTCCCGACGCCACCGGATCCGCAGCAGACCACGATCCGCGCGGCCGGATCGGTGAGGATCGCGTCGACGTCGAGTGCCGCGCTCATCGGACGCCCTGCTCGGCGAGCTGCTCGGCCAGCTCGTAGAGCCCGCCGAGGTCGACTCCGTCGGTCAACGCGGTCAGGTGCAGCCGGGCCACGTCGAGCTTGTCGAGTTCGACCGCGCTGTCGTCCTGGGCGGCCAGCGTCGACGCGTGCTCGATCGTCTCGGTGAGCAGTCCCGCGAAGTCGTCGTCGGAGAGCGTGATCCCCACCGCGTCGAGGCCGGCGCGGACGGCGGCGGCGTCGACGGTGCCCGCCGCGGCGGCCGCCATCGTGTCCGGCGGCAGATACGCGGTGTTGGAGCGGTTGACGATCACCGTGCCCAGGCGCAGGTCGGCGCCCTCGAGTTCCTCGACCGCGTCCGCGGTCTCCTGCACGGGCAACGCCTCGAGCAGCGTCACCAGGTGCACCATCGTCTCGTCCGAGTGAAGCAGCCGCACCACGCCCTCCGACTGCGAATGCACCGGGCCGCCCTTCGCGAGATCGGACATCGCCTTCGTCACGTCCAGGAAGCTACCGATCCGGCCCGTCGGCGGGGAATCGACCACCACCTCGTCGTAGACGGGCACCCCGTTGCGGTCGGAACGGACGACGCACTCCTTGATCTTGCCGGTGACCAGCACGTCGCGCAGGCCCGGCGCAAGGGTGGTCGCGAACTCGATCGCGCCCATGCGTTTCATCGCGCGGCCGGCGAAGCCCAGGTTGTAGAACATGTCCAGGTATTCGAGGAAGGCGGTCTCGATGTCGAGGGCCAGCGCGAACACCTCGCCACCGCCGTCCGCGGTGGCGATCTTGGTCTCGGTCGGCGGCAACGGTGGGACGTCGAAAAGCTGCGCGATACCCTGCCTGCCCTCCACCTCCACGAGCAGCACTCTCCGGCCGCCCGCGGCCAGGGCCAGCGCCAACGCCGCCGCAACGGTCGACTTTCCGGTTCCGCCCTTGCCGGAGACGAAATGCAGCCGGGCCTTGTCGGCCTTGGCCGGCCACTCGTAGGCGGGTGCGTTCGCAGGTGCTGCCACCCCCCGAGCCTATAAGTCGCGGCCGTGAATCGTTGTGCGACCGGCCCCTGACACGACGGCGCAGGGCGGCGGGCGCGGGCACTAGGCTCACCGGCATGAGCGAATTGACTACGTGGGAGTACGCGACCGTCCCGCTGCTGACCCATGCGACCAAGCAGATCCTCGATCAGTGGGGCGGGGACGGCTGGGAGCTCGTCACCGTGCTGCCCGGCCCGACGGGCGAGCAGCACGTGGCCTACCTCAAGCGTCCGAAGGGCTGAGCGCGATGGCGGACTGGAAGGCGCGGCTGGCCGATCTCGGTGTCGCACTGCCCGCGGTGGCCGCACCCGTCGCGGCATATGTGCCTGCGGTGCGGACCGGTGATCTCGTGTACACGTCCGGTCAGTTGCCGTTCGTCGACGGTTCGCTGCCGGTCACGGGCAAGGTCGGTGGGCCGGTCGACGCGGACACCGCGAAGGAGGCCGCCCGCACCTGCGCGCTGAACGCGCTGGCCGCGATCGACGCCCTGGTCGGGCTCGATTCGGTGGTCCGCGTCGTCAAGGTGGTCGGATTCGTCGCGTCCGCCGAGGGGTTCACCGGGCAGCCGGGCGTCGTCAACGGCGCGTCCGAGTTCCTCGGCGAGGTGTTCGGGGATGCCGGCGTGCACGCGCGCTCCGCGGTCGGGGTCGCGGAGCTGCCGCTGGGCGCCCCGGTCGAGGTGGAGCTCATCGTCGAGGTCCGCTGACCGGCAACGACTCTCGTCGGCCCGTCCACTGCACACAGGTGGGCGGGCCGACGTCGTCTCCGCTCCGGACCGCGCAGCACCGGAGGGTCGAGGAGGCCGGAATCCGCGTCCGTAGAGTGTGCCCATGACCCTCGGACATCCGGCTTACGCCCAACTGCGACAGGTCACCCCGATCGCGGCGGTGATGTTGGAGAACAACCCCGGGATGATGACGCTCGACGGCACCAACACCTGGATCCTCCGAGCGCCGGGGCGGGAGGAGTGCGTGGTCGTCGACCCCGGCGAGGCCGACGAGGAGCACCTGCGGCGGGTCGCGGAGGTCGGGCCGGTCGCGCTGACTTTGATCACCCATCGGCACCACGACCACACCGACGGCATCGACCGATTCGTCGAGATGACCGGCAGTCCGGTGCGCGCCGTCGACCCGTCGCTGCGCAGACACACCGACGCCGGCCTGCCCGACGGGGAGCTGATCGAGGAGGTCGGGCTCGCGATCCGGGTACTGCGGACCCCCGGGCACACCAAGGACTCGACGTCCTTCGTGATCGAGGGGGAGGGGTCGGTGCTCACCGGCGACACCATCCTCGGTCGCGGCACCACCGTCCTGGACTCGACCGACGGCGATCTCGGCGACTACCTCTCGTCGTTGCGGTCGCTGATCGACCTGGGGTCCGGTCGGACGGTGCTGCCCGGGCACGGGCCGGACCTGCCCGACGTGCAGGCGGTCGCCGAGCAGTACCTGGCGCATCGAGAGGAGCGGCTCGAGCAGGTTCGGTCCGCGCTCGAGGTTCTGGGCGACGACGCCGCCGTCCGCACGGTGGTCGAGCACGTGTACTCCGACGTCGACCCGAAGCTGTGGCCGGTGGCCGAGCAGTCGGTGCGCGTGCAGCTCGACTACCTGCGACGCTGACTTCGCGATCCCGCACAGCGAGATTCGCAGAAAATGTGTGGGACATCACATAAACGCTGTTGGTCGACGAATGTGCGCTGGTGGCGGGCGGTGTCGCTCGAACGGAGGACGCCGCGGGCCCGGGTGGTGCGGGTTTCTCGGGCTGCGGGAGGTCGTGAGGGACGGTACATATCTGTCCGGCATCGCATTGCGTTGCGGTGCGTAACCCCCTCACAAACGCAAGGAGCAGTACACGTGGGATCCCTCGAAAACCTCGCTGACGAGAACGGCATCGTGCAGCTGATCGGCATGTTCGGCACCATCTTCCAGCTCGATCTCGGCAGCTCCGACAACGGCGGCACCCCCGCCTGAGTGCTGTCCCCACATCGTCGGCGGTGAGTGCGTGAGGGTGCCCCGAGGGGGGCGGTAGTTCGAGCACACGATCCGGCCGTCGAACAGCAGAAGGGCCCCAGTCCCAGCCCGGGACCGGGGCCCTTCTCCTGTCCAGGGTGCCTCGAGCGGGACCCGGCGGCATGTGCGGTCGGGTCGGCCGCGGTCCGACGAAAAGAGCCGCCCACCCCGACAGCGGGGTGGGCGGCTCTCTCTTGCGTCTGCGCTGTGTCAGCGGGCGCGCCGCGCGAGACGCTCGGAGTCGGAGATGAGGACGCTCTTGCCCTCCAGTCGGATCCAGCCGCGGTGGGCGAAGTCCGCCAGCGCCTTGTTCACGGTCTCGCGGGAGGCGCCGACGAGCTGGGCGATCTCCTCCTGGGTGAGGTCGTGGGTGACGCGCAGGGAGCCGCCCTCCTGGGTGCCGAACCGCTGGGCCAGCTGCAGCAGCGCCTTCGCCACACGGCCGGGAACGTCGGTGAAGATCAGGTCGGCCAGGTTGTTGTTGGTCCGGCGCAGGCGGCGGGCGAGAACCCGAAGCAGCTGCTCGGCGATCTCGGGCCGCTGGTCGATCCACGACTTGAGGGCGTCGCGGTCCATGCTCACCGCCCGCACGTCGGTGACCGTGGTGGCCGTCGACGTGCGCGGACCCGGGTCGAAGATCGAGAGCTCACCGAACATGTCGGAGGGGCCCATGATCGTCAGCAGGTTCTCGCGGCCGTCGGGGGAACGGCGTCCGAGCTTGATCTTGCCGGACACGATGATGTACAGGCGGTCGCCCGGCTCACCCTCGTTGAAGATGACGTGCCCACGGGGGAAATCGACGGGCTGTAGCTGCTTGACCAGCGCGGCAACCGCCGAGGGCTCGACTCCCTGGAAGATACCGGCTCTGGCCAGGACCTCGTCCACGTGCGCTCCTTCATCGGAAAAATCGGTGTGGTGGGCGCCACCCTGTGGGGCGGACGTCCACCGGCTCGGCACGTGTGGACGTGCCGACTGTTCGTTGACTTCGATCGAAGTCTATCGTCCCGAACTCGAACAGTAGTGATCGGCGCCACGCCCTGCGCGTCGAGCGAATGACCGGGTACCCGGTCGCAGCGGAGCCTGCGGTCAGCTGGCGCGTCGTTCGGTCAGGTCTTCGTGGTCGTCGAGGGCCCCCCGCCTGCGGCGGAGGTGGAAGCGGGCCAGCGCCCGAGGCAGTCCCTCTTGAGCGAGGGTGGCCACCTCCGCGTGGCTCGCCTTGTCGAGGAATTCCTCCACCTCCTGCTCACGCACCGTGAGCCGGCGCAGCCGGAATTCCACCCGCTCCATCGCCAGCGCAAACAGCATGAGCAGCACTGGGAAGAGCACCACAGCGAGACCTTGCATACGGGGCAGTAAACACCGCCAATGTCTCAGAAGCGAAACGATGCGACGGCGGGTGTCGGGGCCGTCCGTAGAGTTGGACGGGTGTCGACCACTGTTTCCCAGACCCCGGCGAGGGGCCGCGCGGCGTCGCCCGCCGGGGGCCCGAAGCGGGACGAGACCCGGCTCGGTCTCGTCCGCCGGGCACGCCGGATGAACCGGCGCCTCGCGGAGGCGTTCCCGCATGTCTACTGCGAGCTCGATTTCAGCACCCCGCTCGAGTTGTCGGTGGCGACGATTCTGTCCGCGCAGTGCACTGACGTGCGGGTTAACCAGGTGACGCCGGCCTTGTTCGCCCGGTATCGGACGGCTGCCGACTACGCCGGAGCCGATCGCGCGGAGCTCGAGGAGTACATCCGAACGACCGGCTTCTACCGCAACAAGGCGAACTCGATCATCGGGCTCGGGCGGGCTCTGGTGGAACGATTCGACGGCGAGGTTCCGGGGAACATGACCGATCTGGTCAGCCTGCCCGGGTTCGGTCGCAAGACCGCGAACGTCGTCCTCGGGAACGCCTTCGATGTGCCGGGAATCACCGTCGACACCCATTTCGGGCGGCTGGTGCGGCGGTGGGGCTGGACCGCCGAGGAGGACCCCGTCAAGGTCGAGCGCGCGGTCGGCGAACTGATCCCTCGGAAGGAGTGGACCCTGCTATCGCACCGGGTGATCTTCCACGGGCGGCGGGTCTGCCACGCGAAGAAGCCGGCCTGCGGGGTGTGCGTCCTGGCGAAGGACTGCCCGTCGTACGGCGCCGGACCGACCGATCCGAGTGTGGCCGCCGCTTTGGTCAAGGGACCCGAGACCGAACACCTCCTCGACCTGGCGGGTCGGTGAACCGGGGCGTGCACATCTCGAACACGGGCCGGTGGAGCCTGGCTGCCCTTGTCGTGGTCGCCGCGCTGGCGGTCGCGATCTGGCCACGCGGAGGCGACGAGCCCACGACCCGCAGTTACGCCGACTACCGGAGCGGCGGTGCCACGCCGTCCGCGGTCGAACGGGTCGCCGGTGACACCGACGAGGCGCTGGCCGGTCCGCGGGCCGCGGCGGCGCTGGCTCCCTGCCCGACGCCCGTCCCCGGTACCACCGCGTCCGGGCCGCTTGCCGGCATCGAGCTCGGTTGCATCGGCGACGGCGGCCGGATCGACGTCGGCGCCGCCCTGGCCGGCAAGCCCGCACTGGTGAACCTGTGGGCCTACTGGTGCGGTCCGTGTGCGAAGGAACTGCCCGCGCTCGACGAGTACGCGCGCCGGGCCGGCGACGCGGTGACGGTGTTGACGGTCCATCAGGACCCCAAGGAGGGAAATGCGTTGTCCGCGCTGACCGAGTACGGCGTCCACCTGCCCGGCGTCCAGGACGGGGCGGGGCGGATCGCGGCCGCGGTCGGGGCACCGAAGGTGCTGCCCGTCACCGCGCTCGTCCGCGCCGACGGCACGGTCGCGGCCGTGCTGCCGCAACCGTTCGACGACGCCGACCAGATCGCCGCCGCGGTCCGCGAGCACCTGGGTGTCGTGTCGTGACCCGAACCGAGCATCCCGCCCCGGAATGGCTGCAGCGTGTCGTCACGTTGCCGCCCGGCGACGACCACGCGATCAACCCCGTCCTGCGCCGGCGCGCCCCCAGCGGGGCGAAGGTACGGGACGCGTCCGTCCTGGTTCTGTTCGGCGGTTCGGAGGAGGCCGATCCGGTCAGCCTCGGCGGGCTGCCGGAGAACGCGGACGTGCTCCTGACCCAGCGCGCGGCGACGCTGCGCCAGCACAGCGGCCAGGTCGCCTTCCCCGGTGGTGCCGCCGACCCCGAGGACGACGGGCCCATCGCGACGGCCTTGCGTGAGGCGGAGGAGGAGACGGGTCTCGACCCGTCCGGTGTCCGATCGCTGGCGGTTCTGCCCGGGATCTTCGTGCCGCCGTCCGGTTTCGACGTCACGCCCGTGGTGGCCTACTGGGACCGGCCCACTCCGGTGCGTCCGGTCGACCATGCCGAAACCGCCCGGGTCGCGCGAGTGCCGGTCCGGTCCCTGCTGGACCCCGAGAACCGGTTCATCGTCGAGCACCGGCTCGGCTACCGGGGGCCGGCGTTCCAGATCGACGGTTTCCTCATCTGGGGTTTCACCGCAGGCGTCCTCGCGGGGCTGATCGCGGTCTCAGGGTGGGAGATCGAGTGGGACCGCCGTGACGTGCGGGATCTCGACGTGACGCTCGCCGAGCTCGATGCCGGTGTGGTGGAGGTGCACGAGCGGTGACGGGGTCGACCTGGATCGATATCGCCGTCCTGGCCATCGCGGTGCTCGCCGCGACGTCGGGGTGGCGGCACGGCGCGGTGGCGTCCGCCCTGGCCTTCCTCGGTGTGGTCCTCGGTGCGGTCGCCGGCATCCTCATCGCCCCACACGTGCTCGTGCACGTCGACGGGGGACGGGCCCGCGTGCTGGTCGGGATCCTGCTGATCATCGGGTTGGTGATCGTCGGTGAGGTGGCGGGCATGGTGCTCGGCCGCGCCGCCCGCGGAAGTATGCACAGCCCGGTCGCCCGGTCCGTCGACAGTGTTGTCGGGGCGGGTCTGCAGGGCGCCGCGGTGCTCGTCGCGGCGTGGCTGCTGGCGATCCCGCTGACGGCGTCGTCGCAGCCCGAGGTCGCCGCTGCGGTTCGTGGGTCGAGGGTGCTCACCCAGGTCGACGACGTGGCGCCGGACTGGATGCGCCGGCTGCCGAGCGATTTCTCGGCGCTGCTAGACACGTCCGGGTTGCCGGACGTGATCGGCCCGTTCGGCCGCACCCCGATCGCGGTCGTGGATCCCCCGAACGCGGCGATCGCGCAGGGCCCGCTCGCGGCCCGGCTGCAGCCGAGCGTGCTGCGGGTGCGAGGGGTGGCACCGAGCTGCCAGCGTGCGCTGGAGGGGTCCGGGTTCGTCGTTGCGCCCGAGCGAGTGATGACGAACGCCCACGTCGTGGCGGGTACGAGCCAGGTGGTCGTCGACGGCGCGGACGGCCCGCTCGACGCGACCGTCGTCCTGTTCGACCCCAAGGTGGATGTCGCGGTGCTCGACGTGCCGGGTCTCGACGCCGAGGCGCTGCAGTTCGCGCCCGAGCCCGCCGAGTCCGGCTCCGACGCCCTGGTGCTCGGGTATCCGGGCGGCGGCCCGTTCACGGCCAGCGCCGCGCGGATCCGCGAGACGCTGGACCTGAGCGGACCCGACATCTACCGGGCCGCCGACGTCACCCGCGAGGTCTACACGGTGCGTGGGTCGATCAGGCAGGGCAACTCGGGCGGGCCGCTGGTCGACGACCAGGGCCGCGTCCTCGGCCTGGTGTTCGGCGCGGCCGTCGACAACAGCGACACCGGGTTCGCGCTGACCGCAGCCGAGGTGTCCCGCCAGCTCGAGCAGTCCGGTTACGCCGCCGATTCCGTCGACACCGGCGCCTGCATCCTCTAGCGCGGCCGCGCTGCCCCGGAGTGATCCTCACCCTTCGCGGAGTGAGGATCACTCACGGGCGGGGAGCGCCTCGATCAGTGCGGCGGTCACGTCGTCGGGTCGTTCCCAGTGCGGGTAGTGACCCGCACCGGGAACGGTGTGCAGGTGTCGGTGCGGTGCCCAACGGGTGTCCGAGCGCAACGTCGACCGCAGCACGTAGGGGTCGGCATCGCCGTGAATCTGCAGTACCGGGACGCGGAGCGGCTGGTCCATCGCGGTCATGAACCGTCGGCCGTCGGGTCGCCACTGGCTGCGGAACGCCCAGCGCTGATACTCGAGTCCGCAGTGCGCGGCGCCGGGGATCTGGATGGCCGAGCGGGATCGCGCCAGGATCTCGTCGAACTCACCGCCGGTCGTCCGACCTGCCGGTCCGCTGCGACGGCGGAGCAGGCGCTCGACCTCCGCGCCGTCGTCGCGGGTCAGGCGCCGCTCGGGTCGCCACGGCAGCTGACAGGCGAGGAACGACGGCAGAAACGCGGATCGTTGCGCCCGCTTCCGAATGACCGCCCGCTTGAGAGCGATCGGATGCGGGGAGGCGATCAGCGCGATGGACCGCACCACCCGCGGATGCAGGACGGCGGTCGCCCAGCAGACGAGCCCGCCGTCCGCGTGGCCGACCAGCGTCGCCTCGGTGTGCCCGAGGGCCCGGATCAGCCCGGCCACGTCTCCGGCGAGGGTCCAGCCGTCGTAGCCGCGGGGCGGCTTGTCGGTGTCCCCGTAGCCGCGCAGGTCCAGTGCCACGGTGTGGTATCCGGCGTCGGCGAGCGCGGTCAGCTGGTGGCGCCAGGTCCACCAGAAGTCCGCGAACCCGTGCAGCAGCACCACCAGCGGCGCGTCGAGTTCGGTCGGTCCGGCCTCGACGGCGTGGAAGCGGATGCCGTTGGCGCGCACGTCACGGTGCCGCCATGGTCCGTCGAGGCGGACGGTCGACGGGTCGGGAGCATTCACGACGACGTCGCGTCAGGGTGTGGTGCGGCGGGCGTACTCGCCGGGGGTGTAGCCGCCGGAGCCGGTCGTGGACTCGGACGTGGTCGGCAGCACGGACGCGGCCTGACGCAGCGAGTCGATGGTCTTCTCCGGCGCCCGGAGTTTGCGGACCCGGAGGTACCCGAACAGTGCCAGCACCCCGGTGACCACCAGCATCAGGAGGAACACGATCAGGAATGCCAGCCAGCGGGCGACCCAGAGGTCGAGCAGTTCGGCGAGGAAGAAGAAAAAGAAGAACGCGCTGAACACCAGCACGGCGAGCGCCAGGATGAAGAACAGCGACCCCTGCAGGCCCTTCTTCACCTCACCGGTCACCTCGGCCTTGGCCAGCTCGACCTCGGCCCGGACCAGGGTGGAGACCTGCGCGGTCGCGTCTTTGACCAGGTTGCCGATGCTGGCGGTGCCGGGGGCGTGTGCGTCGACGTCGGTCAGCGGGATCGACGAGATGGTGTTCGGCACCCCGTTTCCGGTCCTGCCGGTGCGGTCGCTGATGCTCACGTCGTAGCCCCTCCGTTGTCGTCGCCTCGTGGCCGGTGATCGATGGCGGCACGCGCCTGGTGGACGCGTCCCCGGCGCAACAGTAGCGCCGACCCGATCAGTGACGCAGCCAAGGAGGTGAGCAGGACCGCGACCTTGGCCTTGTCCTGTTCCGCGCCCTCGAGTGCGAGTTCGGTCACCAGAAGGCTAACGGTGAATCCGATCGCGCCGAGCACCGACAGCGCGAACATGTCTCGAAATCCGAGTCCGGTCGGTTTGACGGCGATGCCGAAACGCACCGCCACCCAGGACACCCCGAAGATTCCGATGATCTTCCCGAGGAACATTCCGAGGATGATCGCGAGCGTCAGCCGGTCGGTCAACAGCGTCCCGAGGACGTCGCTGTTGATCGGCACGCCCGCGGCGAACAGCGCGAACAGTGGCACGCACAGTCCGGCGGACCAGGGCTGGAGGCGGTGCTCGAGGCGCACCGCCGGGGCGTCGGCTTCACCGGGGTCGGGTCGCACCCGGGTCAGGACGCCGAGCAGGACGCCGGCGATCGTGGCGTGGATCCCCGCCTGGTGCACGCAGTACCAGGTCAGCAGCGCGAGTGGGACGTACAGCCACGGGCTGGTCAGCCTGCGGTGCTGGGCGAACCAGTAGCCGGCGGCGCATGCCAGGGCGCCGAGCAGCCAGGCGAAGGCGATCGTCGTGGTGAACACGGTGGCGATGATGGCGATGGCGAGCAGGTCGTCGACGACTGCGAGGCTGAGCAGGAACACTCGTGCACCCGCCGGGATTCGTGACCCGGTCAGGGCGAGGACGCCGAGGGCGAATGCGATGTCGGTCGCGACGGGAATCGCCCAGGCCTGCTCGATCCCGGGCGTGCCCCACCCGACGGCGAGGGTTATCAGTGCCGGGGTGATGACACCGCCGACCGCGGCGACGATCGGTAACAGGGCCTTCTTGCGATCGGAGAGTTCGCCCACGACCAGTTCGCGTTTGAGCTCGAGGCCGGCGACGAAGAAGAAGATCGCGAGCAGACCGTCCTGAACCCAGGCGCCGACCGTCAGGTGCAGGTGCAGGTGGAGTGCCTCGGGGCCGATCTGGAAGTCGCGCAGGCCCGTGTATGCGTCCGCCCACGGGGAGTTCGCCCAGATCAGCGCGATCGCGGCGGCCGCAAGCAGGATCGAACCGCCGATGGTTTCGGTCCGCAGGTAGCGGGACAGTTCGGAGCGCAGTGTCTGGATCAAGGTCTCTCCTGGTACGGGCATGCAGGGGCACGTGCCGACCAGACTTCCCGGCGCTCCGAGTGGATTTTATCGCGACCTTGACGGTGCTCGGTGCAACGACCCCACCAAGATCATTTTGCTTTGCTAACTACTTCGGTGGTGAAATTCCTAGGAGATGGACGCGAAGTGTCCACATATTGGAATCGATAGTGAGTTCGTGCAGGAGCCGGCCCGATGACCCAGACCCGAGACGATGCGATCCCGACCACCGAGGAAAAGGTGGAGGCCATTCCACGCAGCCGCATCGTGGTGGCCAGCATGGTCGGCACGTCGATCGAGTTCTACGACTTCTACGCGTACGCGACCGCCGCCGTCTCGGTGTTCCCGCACCTGTTCTTCCCGAAGGGCAACGACACCACCGCGTTGCTCGCATCGCTCGCGACGTTCGGTCTGGCCTTCGTGGCGCGGCCGCTGGGTTCGGTCCTCTTCGGGCACTACGGCGACCGGATCGGTCGCAAGGCCACGCTCGTCGGTTCGCTGCTGACGATGGGCATTGCCACGTTCGTCATCGGCTTGCTGCCGACCTACCACGCCGCAGGCATCCTGGCCCCCGCACTGCTCGCGTTGATGAGGTTCTGCCAGGGCCTCGGCCTCGGTGGCGAATGGTCGGGTGCCGCACTGCTCGCGACCGAGACCGCGAAGCCCGGCAAACGGGCGTGGGCGGCGATGTGGCCGCAGCTCGGTGCGCCGATCGGCTTCTTCCTCGCCAACGGGCTGTTCCTGATCATCACGCTGTTCATGAACCACGACAATGGCGACCCCGATCTGGCCGGCGCGTTCCTGTCCTGGGGCTGGCGGATCCCGTTCCTGCTCAGCGCGGTCATGGTGATCCTGGGCCTCTACGTCCGGCTGCGGCTCGAGGAGACGCCGGTCTTCGCTCGGGCCGTGGAACGGGGGGAGAAGGTCAAGACCCCGCTCGCGACCGTGTTCAAGACCAGCTGGCGTCAGCTGATCATCGGCACCTTCGTCATGCTCGCGACGTACACGCTCTTCTACATCATGACCACCTGGGTGCTCAGCTTCGGGACCGGGAAGACCGCCGCGGAGGGCGGTACCGGCCTCGGCTTCAAGTATTCGGATTTCCTTGTCCTGCAACTGGTCGCGGTGTTCTTCTTCGCCGCCGGCGTGCCGATCACCGGCTGGCTGTCGGATCGCTTCGGCCGTCGGGTGGTGCTGCTCGTGGTCACCGCCGTGATCATGGTCTTCGGCCTGTCGTTCTCCGTGCTGCTCGGCGCGGACGGCATGGGTGAAGGCCGGATGCTGCTGTTCCTGATCATCGGAATGTTGTTGATGGGCTTCACCTTCGGGCCGATGAGCGCGGTGCTCCCGGAACTGTTCCCGACCAACGTCCGGTACACCGGCTCCGGCATCGCCTACAACACCTCCAGCATCCTCGGTGCGGCGGTCGCGCCGTTCATCGCCACGTGGCTGGCCACCACCTACGGCGTCGGCTGGGTCGGCATCTACCTGCTCGTCGTTGCCGCACTGACCTTCGTGGCGCTGCTGGTGATGCGCGAGACCAAGGACGAGTCCCTCGACGACGTGAAGTAGTCCCGCTTCGTCAACGGCCGTGGTCAGGCGCCCTCGGGGAACTGCTGGACACAGCTGGTCCGCGGAGCCTGGTACGGGTTGGGCTCCGTGCGCCCGCCGCAGGACCGGCCGTACCGGTTGTAGGTCTGCCACATTGTCTCGGACGCCTTGAGCGTGGTCTGGGTCGTGAGGCTGTCACACGCCTGCATCGACCCGGCCTCGCAGCGTTCGGCGAGGTAGTGGAAGTACCAGTAGCCCCCGCTCGGAGCCGCCGTCGGGGCGGGGAGGCCGGCCGCCGCGGCGCTGGAGTAGGGCGCACCGAGCCCGAGGAGGATCGCGGCCGCGACCGCACAAAGGCGGCCGGCGGAACGGGTGAGTGCGGACATGGCTGACGCTCCCTTCGGTGAAGGGCCTGCCGAAGCGGGTCCGGTTCGTCAACCGAGCGAGCGGTCCACCGTGGTTCCTCGTGCCTGTGGCTTCACGTGCCGGTTCGCGTGTCGTGATGCGGTCGGCGTGCACGGTTGTCGCAGCTCTCGAAGCCTATTACCCGGTCGCGAGGCCCGACAAGGTTTCCCTGGTCAGAGTCCGGGAGCGGCAGGGGGCAACAGGATCGAGAAGTGGTCGTGGACCATTTCGTCCACGGGGTTGTCCTGCACGTCCCGGGTCTGTCGCGCCCCGGCGCGGTCATGCGCGAGTCGAGCGAACGCGTCGGCCACGGATTGCAGGACATAGGGCGGCGCGATCACCCGCCCGAAGTGATTCATCGCGACCAGTGAGACCTCGTCCTTCATCGCAGCGAGGCGTGCGGTGCTCGCGGCGAAGTCGGCCAGGTCCGAATCCGGCTCGTGCGCGTAGATCGGTCCCGAGTTGACCGTGTCCCCTCCGAACAGCACTCCGGTGCGGTCGTCGTGCAGGCAGATGCTGTCCGGTGTGTGGCCGGGGGTGTGCAGGATCCGAACCGTGCGATCACCCAGGTCGATGGTCTCGTCGTCGGTGACGGTGCCCGACGGTCGGGGCGGCCGGACCGTCCACGCCGACCGGTCCAATCCGCGGGGGAGTGCGGCCGGCTCACTGTCCACGTCGAACAGGTGCAGGTAGTAGTGGTCGACATCGCGCACCGATGCGGCGGCACGAACGACGCGGTCGTTGTGGTCCAGATAGGCATCGAGGTCGGCTCGATCGGGAGGCGTCGCCAGCGCGGGGAGGCCGGAGGAATGGATGCGGACGTCGTCGAACTCGTGATTGCCGCCGACATGGTCGAAGTGATGGTGCGAGTTGACGACGACGACCGGAGCCGGCGTGAGTTGTTCGATCACCGGTCGGAGGGGGACGAAGCCCATTCCGGTGTCGAGCAGTAGGGCCCGCTCCGAACCGGCGATCAGCCACATCGTGACGTGGCCGGGCTCGGTGATGCTCCAGATGCCGTGCGCAACGGGGCTGACGCGATGCCAGTCGGTCATGGTTCTCCTGTCCGCGGGGCGTGCCGGGCCGGCTCCGCGACACGCGTTCATGGTGACGCGCACCACCATTCCCGTCCAGGGTGCCCCTCTCGTCGCCGCCGACCACGCACTTTCCGCGCCGTCATCGCTGTGACCAGGCGATTTGCGGGAGCGCGGTCGATCACGTAACTTTTGTCGAGTCAGAGCGACACGGACACCGACTCCGCCCCCCGGGTGAGAGCAAACGAGGTTGGACGAAGGCGCCTGGCGAATCCAGAAGTTTTAGACAGTGATACTGTCTTGGCTTCGACCGCCTTCCGGTTGTGAGTTTCCCGGTTTTGACCGGGTCACTGCGATGGGTTAGGCTGGAACAGTTGCCCCGGAGCGGCCGAGAGATAATCTCGGGAGTGATGGTGTGTGCGTGTTCTTTGAGAACTCAACAGTGTGCCGATG